>NZ_JBIUZS010000001.1:0-44277 GCF_044745165.1 Kluyvera sp. NPDC087067
GTGATGAGGTTTTCATCAGCGCTCTGCGTGAGATGCCCGGTCAGGTCGTAGTGGTAGCGCTGGCATCTGCCGTCAAAGCCGGTCTGCGCCGTCAGGCGGTCCATCACGTCATAACTGAACGTTGTGGTGGCGGCGTTTTCGTTGGTGAGGCGAATGGCTCTTCCGGCAATATCATAGGCCATTTTCCGCGTCAGGCCGCCCTGGGTGGTGCTGGTGATGTTGCCCCGGCTGTCGTAGTGGGTTTCTGTCCGGCTGCCGTCCGGGGCGGTCACGGTTATCAGGTCACCGGCGGCGTTGTAGTCGTAGCGGGTTTCACGATTTTCACCGTCACGGACGGCGATTAACTGGCCACGGCTGTTGTAGCTGCGGTAAACGCTCAGCCCTTCCTCGCGGTGCAACGCCGTCATCTGGCCGAAGCGGTCATACTCATAGCGCGTCTGGTAACCCGAGCAGTCGGTAAAGGCCAGCAGCAGCCCGTCGTCCCGCCAGTGCATCTCCTTGCGGCTGCCGGTCGCATCTTCTGTTGATGCGGGCAGTTCACTGGCCGGATTGTCATAACTGTACGTCGTGGTTTCGCCGCTGCGCGAGGTCTCCTTCACCAGCCGGCCCATTTCATCATAGTCACGGCTGCTGTGCAGGCCGTCCGGGTACGTCGTGGCGGTCAGCTGGCTCTGGCGGTTATAGCCGTAGCGTGTTTTCCGGCCGTCCGGCCACATCACCTCCGTGACGATACCCGTGGTGACCGTCCGGCTGTATTCCGTGCGCCGTCCGGCGGCATCCGTCTGTGCCTTTAACCTGCCATAACCGTCGAACTCACTGTGAGTGACGCTGCCGTCAGCGAATTCTTTTTTCACCACCCGCTTCAGGCCGCCTTCGCCTTCGGTGTGTAAGACCTCGCGGCGGTTCAGGCTGTCGGTAATGGTGACGGTGTTTTTGCCATAGGCGTAGGTGTAGCTCAGACCATCGGGGTGATGCTGGGCGATAACCCAGCCGTCAGCATCATATTCGTAGGAGACCGGCGGGCGCCCGGCGTACTGCTGGGCCACCATTCTGCCGGTGTGGTGCGGGTCATAAGAGAAGCGGCGCACCTGCACATCGCCACGGTCATAGACCGCCAGCAGTTCACCGCGCGGGGAGTAGGCGTAGCGCACCAGCGGGGCGGCGGGAAGGTCGTCAGGAAACAGCGGGTCATGCGTCAGCCACACCTGGGACAGGCGGACCCCGCAGTCCTGACCGTATCCGGCGGCGGGCAGGGTTTCCCGATAAGGTACTTCAGCCGCTTCCGCGCGCTGTGCCTGGGTGGTCAGTACCAGCTGAAAACGTCTGCCGTTGCCATCGGTGACGCCGGTGATGTGGCCGGCCAGCTCACCCTCTACCGCGCGGTGATAGCGCAGGGTACGACCGAAGCGGTCCGCCAGCCCGGTCAGTACCCGGTACGGTGGCAGCGGCGCAGGAAGCACCTCATCCACGCCCGGCACCCGCTCTGCCCAGCCGAGTATCCACCACGGCCCCTGAAAGCTGTTCGTTGCCAGATAAATATGCGGGCTTAAGCGGATATCTTCCGGCAGCGTCTGCCAGAGTGCATGCAGCGGATGACTGTCATGCAGGGCAGCAATCCCGCCGCGCGCCAGCCAGAAGGACTCGCTGCGGCTGTACGAGCACTCGCCCGGAAAGAGCGGTTCAAAGTGAATACTTCGCCCGCCGTTGTCGTTCAGAATCAGCGCTGCATCGCGCAGCTGTAAGCGCAGGTCGGCGGGCATTTTCCAGCCGGGGCCGAATAAACCTACCAGTGCCGGTGTTTTCGTCTGGTAGCTGTTGTACGAGCGGGTGAGGACAAACGGCAGCGGGCCGGGCAGCGCGATATCCGTCTCGCCGGGCTGCACCTTTGCCCCCAGCAGCGGGTTGACCGGGTTACCGGAAGTCACCCCACCGGGGCAGACCGAGCAGGCGACGCCGGAAGGCGCACCAATCATCACACCCAGCGAGCCCTGCACTATCGGGCCGCCGTATTTGGTCATGTCCCCCTGGCGTGCCGCCGGTTTTCCGCTCATCGCTCAAATCCTTTTGCTGTTAATCCGTGCACATCAGACGTTGTGCAAAAGTATTAGAGGCAATAATCAGTTATGGATGTGTGATGAGAACCTCATTTTTATAGGAGGTGAAAAAATAAATCATAGTATTTTCAATTAATTAATAAATTTTTATGATGAGGTGGCTTTTTTGTATATGATAAAAAAATAGATCTGCATCTAAAGAGATAGTGTAGAACACTCATCCCATTGATTCAGATTGCACCCACCCTGTAGCCATATCCATCCCCCTCGGCCACAAATTCCAACCGGTGGGTAATACACTCCGGCGCATCCTCCGCGTGGTGCGAGACAAACAGCAGCTGCGTTTTTCCTTCACCGATCAGCACGTCTATAAAGCGTCGGACTACCTGACGATTGAGGGGATCTAACCCCTGCAATGGCTCATCAAGGATCAATAACGTTGGATGTTTCACCAACGCGCGAACGATCAGCGCCAGGCGCTGCTGCCCCCAGGAGAGACTGTGGAACGGCGCGTCGGCGGTGCGTGCGTCCATACCGAGAATATTTAACCACTCATCGACCAGTTTGCGCTGCTTATCGGAGACGGCCTGATAGATGCCTATCGAATCAAAATAGCCGGAGAGGATGACGTTGCGCACGTTTGTGCTGACGCGGTAATCCAGATGCAGGCTGCTGCTGACGTAGCCGATGTGCTTTTTAATGTCCCAGATGGTTTCACCGCTGCCGCGACGGCGGCCAAACAGGGTTAAATCGTTGCTATAACCCTGCGGATGATCGCCGGTGACCAGACTTAATAGCGTAGATTTCCCCGCGCCGTTTGGCCCGACAATTTGCCAGTGTTCGCCAGGGGCGACCGTCCAGCTCAGATGGTTAATGATGGGCCGGTCGTTGTAGGAAATCACGCCGTCATTGAGCACGATAAGCGGCTGGCCGTCGGGCAGAGAAAGCCGGGCAGAAGGGGCGTCCGGCTCGGGCAATGTCATGCCGGAGAGTTTTTCACTGTGCGCAAGTTGGGCGATGAGCGTTTGCGCCAGCAGCGCCTTTGTCTCACCGGTTTGCGCTAACGTACAATCTGCCAGCACACCGGCGAAGGGCACAAAGTCTGGGATATCATCAAAACGGTTAAGCACCAGCACCAGCGTATAACCGGCTTCGTGCAGCGTTGCCAGATGACAGGCAAGCTGGCGGCGGGAGGCAACGTCCAGCCCGTCAAACGGTTCATCAAGGATCAAGAGATCCGGCTGCGACATTAACGCCTGGCATAACAAGGTTTTGCGCGTTTCCCCGGTCGAAAGATACTTAAAGCGGCGCTCCAGCAGATGGCTGATGCCGAACTGTTCAGCGAGCGTTGCACACCGTGCTGGGTCGTTCACTTCATCCTGAATAATTTGTGCGGTAGTGCGTCCGGTATCGTCTTCATCGGGGCTGAGCATATCGGTGTTGTTGCGTTGCCATTCATCACTGACCAGCTTTTGCAGCTGTTCAAAAGAGAGGCGGGTGATGCGATGAAATTGGCATTGGCGACTACCGGAAAGCAGCGGCAGCTCGCCTGCCAGCGCGCGGGCGAGTGCCGATTTACCGCTACCATTACTGCCGACGAACGCCCAGCTTTCTCCGGCACGCAGCGTCAGATGCTCAATTTTTAATGTTTTTGTGTCGCTAAGACGAAACGTGCCTTGCGTAATTTGCAATGATGACATGATGTATCCCGATTTTTGCAGCGTTATACATCAGGGATACGTGTTCAGGCGGATAATGTCAATGCCATTAGCATAGCGTCGCAACAATGATACGGTCGGCATTAAAGAATGCGATGACCTCGGCACCTTCTTCCAGCGTCTGGGCCTCAGCAAGCGCAAGAGTGGCGCATAACGTCTGCCCGTCCGGTAAAGCCATCAGCACTTCGCACTGTTCTTTACCGCGCTGAATGTGGCTGATACGGCAGGCCAGCTGATTATCGGCCTGGGCGGCAACCGCGGGATCTCGCGTGACGTTAACCCACGGCGCTTTCAACAGCACCAGAACCTCTTTACCTTCATCCAGCCCCAGCCGTTCGCCGCTTTGGGCGGTGATGGCCACTTTCAGGCGGGTAGTGCCGTCCGCTAAAAGGATATCGACGTGCTGCTGTACCTGCTGATGGTCGCGTTGAGTGACCGTACCAAACCATTGGTTGCGGGCGCTGGTTTGCAGCGAGAAGCGGGAGATGGCGGCCAGCAGGCTGTCCAGCGGCAGAGCATCGTCATCGCTTAACACATCGAAGGCTTTTTGCTGGATTTGCGCCAGCAGATCGTAGAGTTGGATCAGGCGCTGACCGTAGCGGGTTAATACCGCGCCGCCGCCGCCTTTACCGCCTGTCGCGCGGTCAACCAGCGACTGTTCGCTAAGCTGATTCATCTCATTAATGGCGTCCCAGGCGCTCTTGTAGCTGATTCCCGCATTTTTAGCTCCCTGGCTGATTGAGCCGGTCTGTGCTATTTGTTTGAGTAGCGAGATGCGGCGCGGATCGGCAAACAGGCGCTGCTGGAGCTTAAGGGTCAGAAGGATTTCGGCTTGCATAAGAGTATCCTGGCAAGAAAAAGGGTATTCTGACCCAAATAGCCGCTCACGCAAAGCACACCGCACAAAAGGGAGTGTATTTCTGCGCTATCCGGTTACAATAGCCGCATCACAATATCTGGAGTTAACCATGTTAGAGCTGTTGAAAAGTCTGGTATTTGCCGTAATCATGGTGCCCGTAGTGATGGCTATCATCCTGGGGTTGATTTACGGTCTGGGTGAAGTGTTTAACATCTTCTCCGGCGTCGGTCACAAAGATCGCGACCAGAAAACTCACTGATTTCCTCAAAAACGTCCGGTTTCACCGGACGTTTTGCTATGAAGTTCCTCACACTCCTGCCGATAATATCCCGTAAATACAGTAATAATTCATGCATCTGTAATGCAATAAACCAGGAAAGTCCTTATACTCACCGCTGTATTTTTTTGTATACAACGGTATTCACAGGAGTTTCAAATGACAGGTTCATGGTTACGTTTGTTTGCGGGAGCGACATTGACGCTCTCCGTGGCGGGTCACGCGCTGGCGGATGACGCTAAAATCACCGTATTTGCTGCCGCCTCGCTGACCAATGCGATGCAGGATATTGCTAAAGAGTACAAAAAAGAGAAGAACGTTGACGTGGTTTCTTCTTTCGCGTCTTCCTCGACGCTGGCTCGCCAGATTGAAGCGGGTGCACCCGCTGACCTGTTTATCTCCGCTGACCAGAAATGGATGGACTACGCGGTAGATAAGAAGGCGATTGATACCGCCACGCGTGAAACTCTGCTGGGCAATAGTCTGGTCGTGGTCGCGCCAAAAGCGAGCGCGCAGGGCGATATCACTATCGATGCGAAAACCAACTGGACCAGCCTGCTCAAAGACGGCCGTCTGGCGGTAGGTGACCCGGAACACGTCCCGGCAGGCATCTATGCGAAAGAAGCGCTGCAAAAGCTCGGCGCATGGGAAACCCTGTCACCGAAACTGGCGCCAGCGGAAGACGTTCGCGGCGCACTGGCGCTGGTAGAACGTAATGAAGCGCCGCTGGGTATCGTTTACGGCTCTGACGCGGTGGCCAGCAAAGGTGTTAAAGTTGTCGGCACCTTCCCGGAAGATTCCCACAAGAAGGTTGAATACCCTATTGCCATTACCGATGGTCATAAAAATGCGACGGTTACCGCGTTTTATGATTATCTGAAAGGGTCGCAGGCATCTGAAATCTTTAAACGTTACGGATTTACAACTCGCTAATGATATTGTCCGATCCCGAATGGCAAGCGGTTCTGCTGAGCCTGAAAGTGTCATCCCTGGCTGTGGTTTTTAGTCTGCCGTTTGGGATCTTTTTTGCCTGGCTGCTGGTGCGCAGAAATTTCCCCGGTAAAGCGCTGCTCGATGGGTTTATCCATCTGCCGCTAGTGCTGCCGCCGGTGGTTGTGGGTTATCTATTGCTCATCGCGATGGGACGCCGTGGCTTTCTCGGTAGCTGGCTTTATGACTGGTTCGGTCTGACCTTTGCCTTTAGCTGGCGCGGTGCGGTGATAGCGGCGGCGGTGATGTCGTTCCCGCTGATGGTCAGAGCGATTCGTCTGGCGCTGGAAGGCGTTGACGTCAAGCTTGAACAGGCGGCGCGTACCTTAGGCGCCGGGCGCTGGCGCGTGTTTTGTACCATTACGTTACCGTTAATGCTGCCCGGCATTATCGTCGGTACGGTGCTGGCCTTTGCCCGCTCGCTGGGCGAGTTTGGTGCGACGATCACCTTTGTCTCGAATATTCCCGGCGAAACGCGCACCATTCCTTCCGCGATGTACACCCTGATTCAGACCCCCGGTGGCGAAAGCGCAGCGGCGCGTCTGTGCCTGATTTCCATTGTCCTGGCGCTGATTTCGCTGATGATTTCAGAATGGCTGGCGCGTCTGAGCCGTCAACGGATAGGAGCGTAACGCATGCTGGAGCTCAATTTTAGCCAGACGCTGGGCACGCACTGTCTGCAAATTAACGAATCTCTGCCTGCCTCCGGAATTACTGCCGTATTCGGCGTTTCCGGGGCGGGTAAAACCTCGCTGATTAATGCCATTAGCGGGCTGACCCGGCCGCAGCAGGGGCGCATCGTGCTCAATGGACGAGTGCTCAATGACGCGGAGCAGGGCATCAACCTCGCGCCTGAAAAAAGGCGCATTGGCTACGTGTTCCAGGATGCGCGACTTTTTCCGCACTACAAAGTACGCGGCAATCTGCGCTACGGAATGGCGAAAAGCATGGCTGACCAGTTTGATAAACTGGTGGAGCTACTCGGCATTGAATCATTGCTCGACCGCCTGCCCGGCAGTCTCTCCGGCGGGGAGAAACAGCGCGTGGCGATTGGCCGGGCGCTATTAACCGCGCCGGAACTGCTGCTGCTTGATGAGCCTCTGGCGTCGCTCGATATTCCGCGCAAACGTGAGCTGCTGCCGTACCTGCAACGCTTAGCGCGGGAGATTAATATTCCGATGCTCTACGTCAGCCATTCGCTGGACGAAATCCTGCATCTGGCCGATAAAGTGCTGGTGCTGGAAGGCGGGCAGGTCAAAGCCTTTGGCAATCTGGAGGACGTGTGGGGCAGCAGCGTGATGCACCCGTGGCTGCCGCAGGATCAGCAAAGCAGCATTCTGCGCGTGACGGTCATGGAGCATCATCCGCATTACGCAATGACCGCGCTGGCGTTGGGCGACCAACATATCTGGGTAAATAAGCTCGAGAAGCCGCTGCAAAGCGCGGTGCGAGTGCGCATTCAGGCGACCGATGTGTCGCTGGTGCTCCAGCCTTCACCCCACACCAGTATCCGTAACGTGCTGCACGCCAAAGTGTTGCAATGTTTTGACACTCAGGGCCAGGTAGAAGTCCAGCTTGACGTCAGCGGCCGCACGCTGTGGGCGCGCATCAGCCCATGGGCAAGAGATGACCTGGCGGTGAAACCAGGCCAGTGGCTCTATGCGCAGGTTAAAAGCGTGTCGATCACCGCCTGATTACAGCAGGTTTTTATAGATAAAGTCGGCGATAGCATCCGTGGTGTTTTCGCCGATCACCACGTTGGCGCGGGCTTTGACTGCCTCGTCGGCATTTCCCATCGCCACACCGGTTCCCGCCGCTTCCAGCATACTGATATCGTTAAAATTATCGCCAAAAGCAATCACGTCCTGCATAGACCAGCCCTGCGAGGTCACAAACTGGGTCAGGCGTTTACCCTTACTGTTACCCTGGCGGGCGATATCCACCTGATCGTGCCATGACCATTCGCACTCCAGTTGCAGCGTCTGCTCAACGTGTCTGGCGAAGTTTTGCAGCTTCTGGCCGTCTTCATCGGTCAGGGCAAATTTCCACACGTTTTTGACGTCGTGCGCGGCCTGGGCCAGGGAATCCACCTGAGTAAAGGAGGGCCGCTGATCTTCTGGCAGCGTCAGCGCCCAGTTACCGGTGCGAATAACATGTCCGGTGGGGTACTGGTACATCATGGTATCGTCGACATACATCAGGCCATGGATCTTGTGCTCATCCAGTAACGTAATCAGCTGCTGGGCTTTTTCCACCGGCATGGGATCGGCATCCAGGACTTTTTTTGCTTGATAATCATACAAGTAAGTACCATTACAACAAATTGCAGGTGTATCTAACGCCAGTGCCTGATAAAAAGGATGAATCGCAACGTGGTGACGACCGGTCACAATCATTAATTGATACCCCGCATCGCGGGCACGATTGAGCGCTTCCAGAGAAGAGGGGAGCAGGGTTTTCTTCGGCGTCAGGAGCGTTCCGTCCAGATCCAGGGCAATTACACGTGCAGTCATAGATATGTCTCGAGTTAAAGAGAAAATTCGCTGTTCAGGATGGTACACCGAGATACCTGTGCGGCAAAATGATGTGAAGCAGGCCGCGATAAATCGCCACAATTCTACGTTTTCCTAAAAGGAGTAGTCATGAAACAGACCGTTTATACCGCCAGCCCGGAAAGTCAGCAGATCCACGTCTGGACGCTGAATCACGACGGTAGCCTGACGCTGGTGCAGGTGGTAGATGTTCCAGGTCAGGTGCAGCCGATGGTCGTCAGCCCCGATAAACGTTTCTTGTATGTTGGCGTACGCCCGGAGTTTCGTGTGCTAGCTTACCGTATCGCCCCGGACGATGGCGCGTTGACCTTTGCGGCCCAGGCACCGTTACCGGGCAGCCCAACGCATATCTCTACCGACCGCAAAGGCAACTTCGTCTTTAGCGCCTCTTACAACCAGGCCAACGTGAGCGTGATTCGTCTGGAAGACGGTCTGCCGCGCGACACGGTGACGGTGCAGGAAGGGCTTGATGGCTGCCACTCCGCCAATATCTCTCCGGATAACCGCACGCTGTGGGTTCCTGCCCTCAAACAAGATCGTATCTGCCTGTTTACGCTTGGTGATGATGGCTTCTTATCCGCGCAAACGCCTGCGGAAGTGACGACGGTTGAAGGTGCGGGCCCGCGTCACCTGGTGTTCCATCCGAACGAGCAGTACGCCTACTGCGTCAATGAGCTCAACGGCACCGTTAACGTCTGGGAGCTAAAAGATCCTCACGGCAACATTGAGTGCGTACAGACGCTGGATATGATGCCAGCCGATTTCTCTGACACCCGCTGGGCGGCAGACATCCACATCACCCCGGATGGCCGTCACCTTTACGCCTGCGACCGTACTTCAAGCCTGATTACCATCTTTAGCGTATCGGAAGATGGCAGCGTGCTGTCATTAGAAGGCTTCCAGCCAACCGAAACCCAGCCGCGCGGCTTTAATATCGACCATAGCGGTAAGTACCTCGTCGCGGCAGGTCAGAAGTCGCACCATATCGCGGTGTATGAAATTGCCGGTGTGCAGGGGCTGCTGCAGGAGAAAGGCCGCTATGCGGTAGGTCAGGGCCCAATGTGGGTAGTGATTAACGCGCATTAATCAGGTAGGCCGGATAAGGCGTACGCCGCCATCCGGCAATGGCGTCGGGCTGCCTGATGGCGCTACGCTTATCAGGCCTACGCGGCAGTCTTATTCAGCAGGCCAAAAAAAAGGCTCATGCGATGCATGAGCCTTTTATCACTTAGCTAAATGACTATTTAGCTTCCGCCATCACATGACTTCCCACGCCGCGGTTGTTGTACTCCCACATACGGTTGAAGTTACGGTCGTTCAGATCGCGTTTCATCTCGCCTTTGTCGTCCTTCGCGCCGGTGTTGCCGCTGAAGGGACGTTTTGAAATGGCGGCGTCAGCCCACGGTTTTGCCCCGTTGAAGCCTTCGTTAATCACGCTATCGCGGATCACAACCTGACCGTTGGTATTGCTGTCGACGTCCAGAGAACGGCCCAGCTGCGCCACGCCGTCACCGGATGCGGTGAAGCGGCTGTTAGTCGCCAGGAAGCCGTAGAAGATGTTGGACTGTGTTGCCGGGGCGAACACGTAACCTTCCTGCTGGGTACGGGAGTTCACCACGCGGAAGTCGGTGTTATCAAACACCACCGCGCCGCGGCCGGAAACGATATCTACATCACCTTCAATATAGCTGTTGCTGACCAGCGTACGGGTCTGGCGGTTGTTCTGCAGACGGTTGTCTACGCCGCTGTTGGTGACAAAGAAGGTGTTCTGACGGCCCAGAATGTTGACGTTGTTCAACTGGGTTTTGTCGCCATCGGTACGCAGCGCGACGGCCTGGTGCGTACCCGCATCCACGCTATCGCCGAGGTTGTTTTCGATGGTCAGGTTCTGCATTTGCAGACCGTTGTTTTGTGACCAAACGACCGCGGAACACATCATGCCGATGGTGGCGCTACGTTTGCTCTGGCAGTTGTCGAACATATACCACGCTGGTTTACCAGGCATGTATTTACCGCCCGGGTTCACCAGACGACGCCAGGTCGCGGTGTCAATTTCGGAGTCGATAGCCAGACCGATTTTCACGTCGGAGGCTTTCTCGCCGCTGCCGTAAATGGTAATGCTGCCGGAGGCTGCCGGAATATACACGGTGCCCTGATATTCACCCGGTAACACTTCAATGAACTGGCGCGTGTTGCTGCGGCGGGTAATCGCGGCGTCAACCGCAGCTTGCAGGGTGGTATGCGTCACGCCCTGTGTACCCGCAGGCCCCACCACGAAGTCAGCTTTGGCTGGAATCGCGATAGGCGATGGAGACCAGGCAGCAGCGTTCGGATCAAGCGATGAGAAGTAACGCGCGGCGGTAAAGTTCTGCGCTTCATCAGCAGATAACACCGGACGAGAGGATGTTCCAGGTGCGGCCTGATCAGATGGCCGTTGATCCGCAGGCGTTGAGCTGCACGCCGTCAGTGTCACGCCAAAAGCCAATGCCAGCGCCAGACGAGAAACCGATAAAATGTTCATGTTGCTCCAGGCTAATTAAGTGAATGTGAATCCTGTAAAAGCAGCCTTTTTATACTATGTTGAGCGAAACGGGAAGATATACTGACAAAAATCGCCTGTTTTTTTGGCGACTTAGGTGTGCGGAAGACGATGGTGGGATTTCTGAGTAAGAATAGCCTCATCATAACGACAGCATCATTGTGCCGCTCTACGGTCGTGCGCCATCCTGCTACCCTTTAAAACGCTTTTTTATGCGTCAAATTCGTGACTAAATCGGTGATGCTCAACACTAACGTAGAACGCACCATCTGCTGATAGCGTTGCTCTTGCATGGTAATGAGTGATTCATCCACCACGTCCTCAGGCAGATGCAACGTCGGCTGCGGTGGCAGCGCCGTCATGCAGTGCAGCATGCTGATGGGCCCCAGAATTTCATCATCGGTAAAGCTGTAGATCTTATTTTCATTAAGCAATTCACCGTTGAGCGCCACCAGAAGCTCGACGTCTTCATATTCATCGCGGCTAATGACGCCGAGCGCATAAATCAGTTTCAGGCGCACCGACAAATTTGCCAGCGGCCCCGTGCCCTCCAGCAGCGGCTCTACCGCGTATTTCACGGCATAGTCGTCTTTACGAAAGGCTTGCAGAATCAGGAGATCCACCGCTTCCGCTAGCAACCCCACGGCAGTCTGAATGAAGCCGGTGAGCGTTTGCCGCGCGTTTAATCGCTCTAAAATTCGATTTTCAACGGCCTGATTTTTATAAAGATCGGATTCGTCCATTGGGGTCATCATCGTGGCTTCATATTCCGGTGCCCGCGGCTTTGCGGGCGCAGGCGCTTTTGGATGATGCTCATTTATCTCTGTTTGCGCGGCTAAGCGCAGGCGATTGTGTTTCATCTCATCATTCCTATCTGGCGCTACCGGAGAGCGGCAGCGCCAACCACATGGGTGGCATCATGCCTTGCGTTGCATGGCGTTATACACATTCGCTATCTGTGCGACAAGTTTTGGCTGGTCGTTCAGGCCACAAACCTGAACAACGGTATCCGTGACGCCATGTTCGCGCAATAAAGCGGCCATTTCTTGCGCCTGCGGGTCATTCTCGCTGCGATAGCGTAATGCGGCCGCAATGCCTATCACCAGATTTGCGTGGGGGAGGCCATACTCAAGCGTTCCGCGCAGTGGCTTAATTAAGCGATCGCCTTCGCTTAACTTACGCAGCGGCTGGCGACCCACGCGTTCAACGTCGTCATGCAAATACGGATTCTCAAAGCGGGTAAGAATTTTGTTGATATACGCCGCATGCTGGGCTGCATCAAAACCGTAGCGCTGAATGAGCACCTCGCCGCTTTCGCTCATCGCACCTTGTACCACTTCACGAATTGCCGGATCGAGAATGGCATCGCGAATGGTTTGATGCCCCGCCAATTGTCCAAGATAAGCGGTAATGGCATGACCGGTGTTAAGCGTAAAGAGCTTACGCTCAATGTAGGCCATCAGATTCGAGGTGGGCTCCATCCCGGCAATCTCTGGCAACTGGCCTTTGAACTGGGTGCTGTCAACAATCCACTCGCTAAAGGTTTCCACCGTCACGTCCAGAGGATCGTCGTTCGCCGCAAGGCTGGGTGGAACAATGCGATCGACGGCGGAATCGACAAAGCCTACATGTGCTTCAACCCAGGCATGAAGTTCAGAAGGAACGGCCTCCAGTACATGATTTTTAAGCTGACTGGTGCCGCGCACCATATTTTCACAGGCGATGATATTCATCGGCCGGTCGTTACCGCTGGCATGACGGGCAATCAGCCCGAGGGCCAGCGTATTGGCGATTTTGCTCAAGACCTGAGGGCCGACGGCGGTGGTTATCATATCCGCCTCGGCAATCTGTTGAATGGCATCAGGGCTATTGCTGTTGATGGCTCGGATATGACTGACCTGCTCCACGCGGGCGTTTTCCCCTACCACGTTGACCAGATAGCGCTGCTGATGGGCCAGCTGATCGATTAACGGCTGATTGACATCGGCAAAGGTGACTTCAGCCTTTGCATCCGCCAGCAGTTTGCCAATAAAACCGCGACCGATATTACCTGCGCCAAAATGTATTGCTTTCATAAAATGCACTCCAAAAAAGACTATCCGTATCGGGGGCGGGTCGCCCGCACAACCCTTATGCCGCTTGCTCGCCTGACAGAATCTGCAGGATTTCCTGGACGCTGGTGGTTTGCGTCAGACGTTCAATAACGTCTTTATCATCCAGCGCGTTGGCGAGGCGGGCGATAACCTGTACGTGCTCGTTATTACGGGCAGCAATGCCGATAACCAGCCGGGCAATATCATCCGGCTCATCGCCGAATCGCACGCCCTGCGGGTACTGGCAAATGACAATCCCGGTGTGAAGTACGCGGTCTTTGGCCTCTACGGTGCCGTGTGGAACGGCGATAGACTCTCCCAGATAGGTGGTGGTTAGCGCTTCTCGCGCCAGCATGGCGTCAATGTAGTCCGGTTCAACGTAGCCGCCAGCGACCAGCATCTCACCGGCAAAGCGAATGGCCTGCGCTTTGTTGTCTGCGGTTAAGTTAAGGAAAATATTGTCGGCGCTCAGCTTGAACAGATTCTCATCACGCTCACTGGCGTCAAATGCCTCGTCGTTGGCGGCAATGATCGTTTGGTTAATCAGTCGATTATCGTTCGCGGCCGGCGGCAGTTTTGCCACCATCAGGCGGGTGGTTAAATCGGTATACAGCCCGCTATCGAGGAAATTACTCAGCGAAATATGCATCGCGTGAGGCGCATGACGCATGGCACGTTCCGTTAAGTCCTGGTGCGTAATCACCAGATCAACATCTTCAGGCAGGCTGTTAATCGCGCAGTTGCTCACTGAAATATGCGTCAGACCGGCATCTTTGACTTTTTTGCGCAGCACGCCTGCACCCAGCGCGCTCGACCCCATACCCGCGTCACAGGCAACAATAATCTTGCGTACATGTTGCATATCTTTGGACAAATCGAGCGCCGGTGCCGGCTGCTCGCCGGACGGTTTGCCCGCGGATTTAGACTGCTGCTTCATTGCCTGCATGCGGCGAGTGGCTTCAGACAGGCCGTTGCTCTCCTCGTCGCCGACGCGTACGCGTTTAAGCAACATTGAAGCGGTAAGGAAGGAGACCAGCGTAGAGGCCATAATCGATAATGCCACGCCAATTAATGAAGCTTTCGGCGTCATCAACAGGACCGCAAAGATGGAACCCGGTGAGGCAGGGGAGACCAGACCTGCATTAAACAGGGTCAGGGTAAAGACGCCGGTCATGCCACCCAGAATCACCGCCAGAATTAAGCGAGGATTCATCAGCACATAAGGGAAGTAGATCTCGTGGATACCGCCGAAGAAGTGAATGATCGCCGCACCGCCCGCAGACTGTTTGGCGCTGCCTTTGCCGACGAACATATACGCTAACAGCACGCCCAGACCCGGGCCCGGGTTGGCTTCAATCAGGAAGAAAATTGACTTGCCGGTTTCCGTCGCCTGCTGAATGCCCAGCGGCGAGAAGATCCCGTGATTAATGGCATTGTTGAGGAACAGGATTTTTGCCGGTTCAACAAACACTGAGGTCAGCGGCAGCAGGTTATTTTGCACCATCACGTTGACCCCAGAGGCCAACACTTTCGACAGTATCTCAACCATTGGGCCAATCGCCATAAAGGCGAGCATCGCCAGCAGCATGCCGATAATCCCGGCCGAGAAGTTGTTCACCAGCATCTCAAAACCGCTTTTGATTTTACCGTCTACCCAGCGGTCGAAACGCTTAATCGCCCAACCGCCGAGCGGCCCGGCAATCATTGCGCCCATAAACATCGGCATATCTGCGCCGACGATAACGCCCATCGTGGTGATGGCGCCGACCACGCCGCCGCGCTCGCCGCCAATAAGACGACCCCCGGTGTAGCCGATAAGCAGCGGCAGCAAATAGGTGATCATCGGGCCAACCAGCTTGGCTAACGTTTCATTAGGCAGCCAGCCTGTTGGAATAAATAATGCGGTAATCAAACCCCAGGCAATGAATGCGCCAATATTGGGCATCACCATATTGCTGAGAAAACGGCCAAAATTCTGTACCTTGACCTTGATATCTGGTGATAACATAAAACACCCCTCGTGGTGCGCGTAAAGACGTTACGCGTCGTCATAGTTGTGATGGTTTCGCCAAAAACCATCCAGTCGTTCTGTATGCAAAATCGACTCTATCACGCCGTTTTCATCTCGCGTACTCGAGGGGGATTTGTGATGATGATCACTCTACCTACCCCCGAATTCGACTCTTTCTAGTGATACTGATCACATAAAGAGGTGTAATTTGGCTACAAAGTTAAAAAATCGCCTCCATCGACGGTTTTTTTGTGAAGTAAATCACCTTTGTTTTTTGCTTCTTTGTTTTTAAATTGTGACGCCATTCACAAGATGTTTTTCGCCTCGTCTTACTTCACCTCTTTTTCGCCGTCCGCCGCGTTTTTTACGTCATAAAATTACAACCACCCGATCGCCAGACGCAAAAAAGCCCCGCAAAGTTTCCCTTGCAGGGCTTAATGATAAGAAGGGGATTAGCTAAAAAGTGCGGTAATTGATGCGCTCGCCAGCGAGTGGAAGTGCACGTTAAAGCCCACCATCGCGCCGCTTGCACCCTCATCAACGTCGATTTTGTCGACATCCAGCGCATGCACGGTAAAGATATAACGGTGGGTTTCGCCTTTTGGCGGTGCCGCGCCGCCGTAACCGGCTTTGCCGAAATCGGTGCGGGTTTGTAGCGCGCCTGTCGGTAAATTCACGACGCCTGAGCCGCTACCGGTAGGCAATTCGCGGGTGTCGGCGGGAATATTCGCGACGATCCAATGCCACCAGCCTGAGCCGGTAGGCGCATCGGGATCGAAGCAGGTGACGACAAAGCTTTTGGTGCCGGTAGGCACATCGTCCCATGCCAGATGCGGAGAGAGGTTTTCGCCCTCATAGCCCATCCCGTTGAAAACCTGCTGCGCGGGGAGTTTTTCGCCATCACGCAGGTCGTGGCTGACTAATTTCATCGACTGCCTCCTTTGTTAATCCACTGATTAACAAAGGAGTGTAGCTTTTATTCAGCGCGATGGCTGCTGCTTATTGGATAAAAAATGTTTCCTCCTCGACCGCTAAACAGACCGCGCGGGTCAAACGCGTAAGCTGGGCTTTGCTAATGAGATAAGGTGGCATCAAATAAATCAGGCGGCCAAACGGTCGTACCCACACGCCTTGTTCGACGAAGAATCGCTGCAACTGTGCCATGTTGACCGGATAGCGGGTTTCAACCACGCCGATAGCGCCCAGGACACGCACGTCGGCCACCAGCGGAGAATCCCCCGCCGGTGCCAGCTCGCGTTTTAACTGGCTTTCAATCGCCGCGACCTGGGTTTGCCATTCGCCGCTTTCCAGGATAGCGAGGCTTTCGGTGGCAACGGCGCAGGCCAGAGGATTGCCCATAAACGTCGGCCCGTGCATAAAGCAGCCCGCTTCGCCGTTGCTGATGGTTTCTGCCACTTCCCGGGTGGTGATGGTGGCCGACAGCGTCATGGTGCCGCCGGTCAACGCTTTCCCCAGACACAGAATATCGGCGCTGATCCCCGCATGATCGCAGGCAAAGAGCTTGCCGGTACGCCCAAAACCGGTGGCAATCTCGTCGGCAATCAACAAAATGCCTTCGCGGTCGCACATTTTGCGGATGCGTCTTAACCACTCTGGATGATACATCCGCATTCCGCCTGCACCCTGCACGATAGGCTCGAGGATCACCGCGGCAATTTCCCCGCGATGCGCCGCCATCAGCCGCGCAAACGTCACCATATCGTACTCATCAAATTCGCCATCAAAGCGGCTGTGCGGGGCAGGCGCGAACAGATTCTCCGGCAAATAGCCCTTCCACAAACTGTGCATGGAATTGTCCGGGTCGCACACCGACATCGCGCCAAAAGTATCGCCGTGGTAGCCGTTACGGAAGGTCAGAAAACGCTGACGGGACTCGCCTTTGGCCTGCCAGTACTGCAACGCCATTTTCATCGCCACTTCCACCGCCACGGACCCGGAATCGGCAAGGAATACGCACTCCAGCGGCTCCGGCGTCATGGCCACCAGTTTGCGGCACAAGGCCACGGCAGAAGGGTGGGTTATGCCGCCAAACATCACGTGCGACATCTGGTCGATTTGCGCTTTCATCGCCGCGTTGAGGCGAGGGTGGTTGTAACCGTGGATGGTGGCCCACCAGGACGACATCCCGTCAACCAGGCGTTCGCCGCCAGCAAGCTTAAGCTCGCAACCTTCAGCGGAAACCACTGGATACACCGGCAGCGGTGCGGTCATGGAGGTATAAGGGTGCCAGATGTGGCGCTGATCGAAGGTGAGATCGTCCATTTTCATAATCGACTTGTAAACCATTTTGAAAAGTTTTAGGTTTACGAGTATAAACCGATCTGAAAATTAACAAAACCCCCGGAGAAGCCAATGGCTAACCCTTTACGTTGGACAATGTCGCAAGTCACCGCTCTTTTCGAAAAACCGCTGCTCGATTTACTGTTTGAAGCGCAGCAGATTCATCGTCAACATTTTGACCCTCAGCAGGTGCAGGTGAGTACGCTGCTGTCGATTAAAACCGGCGCCTGCCCGGAAGACTGCAAATACTGCCCGCAAAGCTCGCGCTACAAAACCGGGCTTGAGAGTGAACGCCTGATGGAAGTGGAGCAGGTGCTGGAATCTGCGCGCAAAGCGAAGCTCGCGGGTTCAACCCGATTCTGCATGGGCGCGGCGTGGAAAAACCCGCATGAGCGCGATATGCCCTACCTTGAGCAAATGGTGCAGGGCGTGAAAGAGATGGGCCTCGAAGCCTGCATGACGCTGGGTACGCTGTCCGATACTCAGGCGGAACGTCTGGCCTCGGCGGGGCTTGATTACTATAACCACAACCTCGACACCTCGCCGGAATTCTACGGCAATATCATCACCACCCGCAGTTACCAGGAACGTCTGGATACGCTGGGGAAAGTGCGCGATGCCGGGATTAAAGTCTGCTCCGGCGGCATTGTCGGATTGGGAGAAACCGTCACCGATCGTGCCGGTCTGCTGCTGCAATTAGCTAACCTGCCGACGCCGCCGGAAAGCGTGCCCATCAACATGCTGGTGAAGGTAAAAGGCACGCCGCTTGCGGATAACGACGATGTGGATGCGTTTGATTTTATTCGCACCATTGCGGTGGCGCGCATCATGATGCCGACCTCCTACGTGCGTTTGTCCGCCGGTCGTGAGCAGATGAACGAACAGACTCAGGCAATGTGCTTTATGGCCGGGGCAAACTCGGTGTTCTATGGCTGCAAACTGCTGACCACGCCGAACCCGGAAGAGGACAAAGATCTACAACTCTTCCGTAAGCTGGGGCTAAACCCGCAGCAGACCAGCGTGAGTCTCGGCGATAACGAGCAGCAGCAACGTCTGGAGCAGGTTCTCAAAACCCCGGACACCGAGGAATATTACAACGCGGCGGCGATATGAGCTGGCAAAGCCGAATTGAACATGCGGTAGCTGAACGCCGGGAGACGCAGGCGTTTCGCCAGCGTCAACCGCTGACGCTGGGCGCCGGGCGCTGGCTGGTGCGCGGTGAACGCCGATACCGCAATTTCTCCAGCAATGATTATCTCGGCTTAAGCCAGCATCCGCATGTGGTGCGCGCCTGGCAGCAGGGGGCCGAGCTGTATGGTGTGGGCGCGGGCGGCTCCGGGCATGTCACCGGCTATCACCAGGCTCATCAACGTCTGGAGGAGCAGCTTGCCGACTGGCTAGGCTACGATCGCGCCTTGCTGTTTATCTCGGGTTTCGCCGCCAATCAGGCGGTGATTGCCGCCCTCGCCGGCAGGGAAGACCGGATTGTTGCCGACCGTCTGAGCCACGCATCGTTACTGGAAGCGGCAGCGCAGAGCCCGGCCCAGCTACGTCGCTTCCAGCATAATGACAGCCAGCATCTTGCCCGCCTGCTCGGCGCGCCCGTTGGCGGCCAGCAGCTGGTGGTGACGGAAGGGGTGTTCAGCATGGACGGTGACCGCGCGCCGCTGGCCGATATTGCCCGCGTCACGCGAGAAGCTGAAGGCTGGCTGATGGTTGACGACGCGCACGGTATTGGCGTTGAGGGCGAAAATGGCCGGGGGAGCTGCCAGCAGCAGGGCATACATCCTGAACTGCTGATCGTTACCTTTGGTAAGGCCTTTGGTCTGAGCGGGGCGGCGGTGCTATGCAGCCACGATGTTGCCGACTACCTGGTGCAATTCGCCCGGCATCTGATTTACAGCACCGCCATGCCGCCCGCTCAGGCGGTGGCATTACAGGCGGCGCTGGGCGTTATTCAAAGCGATGACGGGCAGCAACGGCGCGAGATACTAGCCCAGCACGTGGCTGATTTTCGCCGGGGAGCCCGCGGGCTGGACTATCCTCTGACCGACTCGGAAAGCGCCATTCAGCCGCTGATTATTGGTGATAACCAGCGCACGCTGCAACTGGCCGACCGGCTGCGCGAGCAGGGTTGCTGGGTCACCGCCATCCGCCCGCCGACCGTTCCTGTCGGGACTGCACGTTTGCGTCTGACGCTGACCGCCGCGCACCAGCCGGAAGATATCGCCCATTTGCTGGAGGTGCTGAATGGCGAACGTGGATAAGCAGGCCGTCGCCGCCGCATTTGGGCGCGCGGCGGCCCATTATCATCAGCATGATGAGCTGCAACGCTTAAGCGCCGCGCATCTTCTGGCCCAGCTTCCTGCACAGACATTTGCCCGCGTGCTGGATGCAGGCTGCGGGCCTGGCAGCTACAGCCGCTACTGGCGAAGCCAGGGGAGTCACGTGACGGCGCTGGATCTCTCCCATGAAATGCTGCAACACGCGCGGGAACATCAGTCGGCAGACCGCTATTTGCAGGCCGATATCGAAGATATCCCGCCACTGGAAAGCGATTTTGAACTGGTGTGGAGCAATCTGGCCGTGCAGTGGTGCAGCGACATCCGCGTGGCCCTCGACGGTCTTTATCGGCAGCTTAGCCCCGGCGGGATATTAGCGTTTACCACGCTTACCGCAGGGTCTTTACCGGAACTTAACCGGGCCTGGCAGGCCGTGGATCATCACCCGCACGCCAATCGTTTTCTGCCCGAACAGACGCTGCGTGAAGCCCTGGCGCCGTATCGTCATCGCGCCACGGTCACTACCCATACGTTAGCGTTTCCCGATGCCTTAAGCGCAATGCGCTCGCTCAAGGGAATTGGTGCGACGCATCTTCATCAAGGGCGCAGTAGCCGGACGCTGACGCGCGGAAGACTGCAACAGCTTCAGCTAGCATGGCCATCGCAGGCGGGAGAATGCCCTTTGACTTACCATCTTTTTACAGGAGTGATCGCGCGTGATTGAACGCTACTATGTTACCGGAACCGATACGGAAGTAGGGAAAACCGTCGCCAGTACCGCATTGCTACAGGCAGCGCGTTTACTCGGGCGTCGTACCGCAGGCTACAAGCCGGTGGCGTCAGGCAGCGAGATGACCCCGGACGGGTTGCGCAACAGCGACGCCCTGGCGCTACAGCGTAACAGCGTGGTGCCGCTGGGCTATGCAGCGGTGAACCCGTATACCTTCGCTGAACCCACCTCTCCGCATATCGTCAGCGCTGATGAACTGCGTCCGATTGAGGCCCGCGTCCTCTCAGCGGGCTTGCGCAAGCTGGAGGCTCAGGCTGACTGGGTGCTCGTCGAAGGGGCGGGTGGCTGGTATACGCCGCTTTCGCCGACGTTGACGCTGGCGGACTGGGTGAAGGGGGAACAACTGCCGGTGATTCTGGTGGTCGGCGTGAAACTTGGCTGCATCAACCATGCGGTGCTGACGGCTCAGGCCGTACAGCAAGCGGGATTGAGGCTGGCGGGCTGGATTGCCAATGATGTCACCCCGCCAGGACGTCGGCACGCGGAGTATCTCTCTACGCTAAAACGGATGATCCCAGCCCCTATGCTCGGTGAAATTCCCTGGCTTGGCGATGAGATTACCGATAAGCCACTGGGTCAATATCTCGACCTGAGCATCCTGTAACCCTCTTTAATGACCCGCTGAAAGTCCTCAGCGGGTTATCTTCATTCGTAACTGAAACGCCGTAAAAAACGTAAGGGAATCATGTCTGTTATCGCCAGATAAAGAGGCGACATTTCGCTGATACATATCAAAATCGAGAGTAAAATATTTTTTTGCATCAGCATTGACAGGATGTTGCGCAAATCGCCGGGTGGCGGGGGATACGGGCTGGAGGTAGTTATCCACTATTCCTGTGGATAACCCTGTGTATTAGGGTTAGAAAACTCGCGGTGAACGAGAGAGCATGCGGCTTTCGCCCGAATTGGTGTGAAACGCGTCTTTTGTCTGTTTTCTTTAAATATCAATAAGATAAATAAAAGCAATGGCGTCATAAAAAGTGCAGGTGATTGCCATAAAACTTTCATGACCTATATTGACAAATGTTAAAAGGGAAAATGTTCTGGGGATAACCTTATCTGGTGGCGGTTTTATCTGCCCGGTCGTTAAATTTCACCGATTCTTGCGGGTTATCTGCGCAGCCTGGCGAAATACGATAATGCACAACTGTGTTTATATCCAGTATTTTTTATTGGCAAATATGCGAGGGGCGAGTAGAATTAATCTCCAGCCCGGCCATCAGTCATCAGGTAGCGTTGTCAATGAGTAAACCCTTTAAGTTACATTCCGCGTTTAGTCCTTCTGGCGACCAGCCGGTTGCCATTTCACGTCTGAAAGAGGGGCTGGAAGACGGTCTGGCGCATCAGACCCTGCTTGGCGTGACCGGTTCAGGGAAAACCTTTACCGTGGCTAACGTCATCGCTGACCTCCAGCGTCCCACCATGGTACTGGCACCGAATAAAACGCTGGCGGCGCAGTTGTACGGTGAAATGAAAGCGTTCTTCCCGGAAAACGCGGTGGAGTACTTTGTCTCTTACTACGACTATTATCAGCCGGAAGCTTACGTTCCCAGCTCCGATACCTTTATCGAAAAAGACTCCGCGGTGAATGAGCACATCGACCAGATGCGCCTGTCCGCCACTAAAGCGCTGCTTGAGCGGCGCGACGTTATCGTGGTGGCGTCGGTATCGGCCATCTACGGTCTGGGCGACCCTGACCTGTATTTGAAAATGATGCTGCACCTGACGGTGGGCACCATTATCGATCAGCGCTCCATTCTGCGTAGGCTTGCAGATTTGCAGTACACCCGTAACGATCAGGCGTTTCAGCGCGGGACATTCCGTGTGCGCGGTGAAGTCATTGATATCTTCCCCGCAGAATCGGACGATCTGGCGCTTCGCGTTGAGCTGTTTGACGAAGAGGTTGAGCGGCTGTCACTGTTCGACCCGCTAACCGGTCACGTCGAAACCACGCTCCAGCGCTATACGGTTTACCCGAAAAGCCACTACGTTACCCCGCGCGAGCGTATCGTACAGGCGATGGAAGAAATCAAAGTTGAACTGGCTGAACGACGCAAGGTGTTATTGGCAAACAATAAGCTGCTCGAAGAGCAACGCATTAGCCAGCGAACCCAGTTTGACCTCGAAATGATGAATGAGCTGGGCTACTGCTCGGGCATTGAAAACTACTCGCGTTTCCTTTCGGGGCGTGGGCCGGGCGAGCCACCGCCGACGCTATTTGACTACCTGCCGGCTGACGGTCTGCTGGTGGTGGACGAATCCCACGTGACGATCCCTCAAATCGGCGGCATGTACCGTGGCGACCGGGCGCGTAAAGAGACGCTGGTCGAGTATGGTTTCCGTCTGCCGTCTGCGCTGGATAACCGTCCGCTGAAATTTGAAGAGTTTGAAGCGCTGGCACCGCAGACGATTTATGTCTCCGCGACGCCGGGCAACTATGAGCTGGAAAAATCTGGCGGCGAGGTAATCGACCAGGTCGTTCGCCCTACCGGGTTGCTTGACCCGATTATCGAAGTGCGTCCGGTCGGCACGCAGGTTGACGATCTGTTATCCGAAATTCGCAAGCGCGCGGTGATTAACGAACGAGTGCTGGTCACCACGCTCACCAAACGTATGGCGGAAGACCTGACGGATTATCTTGAAGAACACGGAGAACGGGTGCGTTATCTGCACTCTGATATCGACACCGTCGAGCGTATGGAGATCATACGCGATCTGCGTCTGGGCGAATTCGACGTGCTGGTGGGAATCAACTTGCTGCGTGAAGGGTTGGATATGCCGGAAGTTTCGCTGGTGGCAATTCTTGACGCCGACAAAGAGGGCTTCCTGCGTTCTGAACGTTCGTTGATTCAGACTATTGGTCGTGCCGCGCGTAACATTAACGGCAAGGCGATACTGTACGGAGACAAAATCACCGCGTCGATGGCCAAAGCCATCGGTGAAACCGAGCGTCGCCGTGAGAAGCAGCATCAGTACAACGTCGAGCACGGCATTGTGCCGCAGGGCCTGGTCAAAGACGTCGTTGATATTCTGTCGATGGGTGAGGGGCTGGCGAAGACCAAAGCAAAAGGCCGCGGTAAGTCACGTGGCGCATCGTCGGTGGTTGAAGCCGATGCACCGGTGCTGACGCCGAAAGCGTTGCAGCAGCAAATCCAGGTCGTGGAGGCGCAAATGATGAAACATGCGCAAAACCTCGAGTTTGAAGAAGCGGCAGAAGCCCGCGACCGGCTGCACAAGCTCCGCGAGTTGTTTATCGCCACGTCATAATGACGGCACCCTCGGTATGACCCGGCGCTAACCCCGGCGTCACTACGTTCGGCCGGGCTACCGTCCCGTAGCACGGGCAAGGCGCCAGCCGCCCCCGTGATAGCTCGGTGCCACCCCCAGCGTCACTGCGTTCGGCCGGGCTACCGTCCTGTAGCCCGGGCAAGGCGCAAGCCGCCCCCGTGATAGCTCGGTGCTACCCCCGGCGTCACTGCGTTCGGCCGGGCTACCGTCCCGTAGCCCGGGCAAGGCGCAAGCCGCCCCCGGGATAGCTCGGTGCCACCCCCGGCGTCACTCCGTTCGGCCGGGCTACCGTCCTGTAGCCCGGCCAAGGCGCAAGCCGCCCCCGGGATAGCTCAGTGTCACCCCCGGCGTCACTCCGTTCGGCCGGGCTACCGTCCCGTAGCACGGGCAAGGCGTAAGCCGCCCCCGTGATAGCTCGGTGCCACCCCCGGCGTCACTGCGTTCGGCCGGGCTACCGTCCCGTAGCCCGGGCAAGGCGCAAGCCGCCCCCGGGATAGCTCGGTGTCACCCCGGCGTCACTGCGTTCGGCCGGGCTACCCTCCCGTAGCCCGGGCAAGGCGCAAGCCGCCCCCGGGATAGCTCGGTGCCACCCCCGGCGTCACTCCGTTCGGCCAGGCTACCCTCCCGTAGCCCGGGCAAGGCGCAAGCCGCCCCCGGGATGGCTTAGCGCGGATATTGGCGAGAAATGCGAACGGCGTCACTCTCAGGAGACGCCAGCCTTAATGTTCACTTAATAAACTGCGCTCATACTATCCTTAAAATAAATAAGGATCGCGCTATGTTCCCTCTCAATACCCAGCAACTGTTTACCGTCACTCTCTCCATTGCCATTGTCGTCGGTTTTGTCTGCCAGTGGATAATGACGTTCTGACGCGCATTAATGCTTAGGCGACTGAAACTCCACCCATGCCCGGGTGCCGTTTTCGTTCTCGCGATTTTGCAAGAAGAATGCCGCTTCATGAAGCTGGGCGATACGCGTCACGATGCTGAGCCCGAGACCAATCCCCCCATAACGACTGTCCATGCGCACAAACGCCTGGCTTAACTCACCCACTTTCGACTCATCAATCCCCGGCCCCTCATCCTCAACCACTAACATTGGTCGTGATGCGGACACAAGCGACAGCGTAATCGTCGAGTTCTCCGGGCTGTATCGATGCGCATTCTCCAGCAAATTACGCACCAGCAGACGCAGCAAGGTCGCATCACCGGAAACGGTCAATGCCGACGGCGGATGGTGAATAACCAGCTTTTGCGCTCGCGCACCCAGCATAGTTTCAAGCTCAGTGCGTATTGGCTCAATGACATCACTCAGCAGATTCACCTGCTGATAGCTACCTGCCGAAAATGACTGGCCCACGCGCGCTAAAAGCAGCAGCTGCGCAACGCTCTCAGTCATCTGATCGATGCGCTGTACCAGCGGCGCCAGATTCAAGTGCTGCGTCTTTTCCAGCAGTTCCAGATGGAGTTTTAAACCCGCCAGCGGCGTCCGCAGTTCATGGGCGACATCGGCGGTAAACAGACGCTCGCGATCGAGGGTCTGCGTCAGATTCAGCACCAGCTGGTTAATGGCGTTGGTCACAGCCTCCACCTCAACCGTCGTCTGTTGCAGAAAGATGGGCTGCAAATTTCCCGGCGTACGGGTATCGAGCTCTTTTTGCAGGTCGGCGAGCGGGCGCGTAATGCTTTTTACCGCCTGCAAGCACAGATACAACGCCAGCGAGATAATCACCAGGCTTGGCAACAGCAGGCTGGCAATTGCCTCTCGCACTTCATGCTGAATATGCTTAGCATTATTGTGATTGTTTATCAGCATCGCGACTTCCAGCTCGATCTGCTCTTTGCTTTCATGCCAGAGCCAGAACACGCTGATAAGCTGGAAAAACACCAGAATCAAGCCGATGGCGAGCAGCAGCTGATGACGCATCGGCCATTTGCGAACGGAAAATAATGCCATCGCTTAGTCTGCCTTGCAGGAGTTAACCAACTGATAACCAAAGCCGCGCACGGTACGGATACGGGCTTTCCCCACTTTATCGCGCAGATTGTGAATATGGACTTCCAGCGTATTGGTCGCCGGTTCGTTATCCCAGTTGTAGATATCGTTGTAGAGAATCTCACGGTGTACCGGACTACCTGCTTTAAGCATCAGGCGTGAAAGCAGGGCGTATTCTTTGGGCGTCAGCTCCAGAATCTCACCGTCCAGCCATACCTGGCGGCGCGTCACGTTAAGACGCAGATTCTCCACCGTGACTTCGTTATCGCCCTGATTGAGATTACGACGCAGCAGCGCGCGAATGCGGGCGTTAAGCTCCTCTAACGCAAACGGCTTCACCAGATAATCGTCGGCGCCGGTATCCAGACCGCTCACGCGATCCTCAAGGGTGTCACGGGCGGTCAGAATAAGCACTGGCGTGCTCATTTTTTCCTGGCGCATGCGGTTTAGAAAATGCA
Organism: Kluyvera sp. NPDC087067; assembly: GCF_044745165.1. NCBI lineage: Bacteria > Pseudomonadati > Pseudomonadota > Gammaproteobacteria > Enterobacterales > Enterobacteriaceae > Kluyvera > Kluyvera sp. NPDC087067. The sequence continues at coordinate 26,209 of NZ_JBIUZS010000001.1, forward strand.
ATCCGTCTTCATCTGGCAAACCTAAATCCAGCACGACCAGACTGTAGTGCCCGTTAGCCAGACTCAGCGCCGCCTGCTGCGCCGTCTCGACGCCATCGCACGCGTATCCTTCACTCTGCATGGCCAGAATCAGCCCCTGTAATAGCAGCGTGTCATCTTCAACGACTAATATTTTCATCCGTTTGCCTCTATTTACACGTGGCTAATATATCGTCTGCGGCACGATATTCCTGTGTTTCTACGCCGGTCATACCCAGCATTGTAGAGAACAGATTGTCCTGCGAGTAGTCATTTTCTTTGGCCTTTTTTTGCAGACAGGCGTAATTCACGTTATAGCGTTTTTGATAATCATCGGATAACCATAACAGCATTGGCACATGTTTCTGCGTTTCTGGCGCAATGGCATAAGGCAACCCGTGCAAATAAACCCCGTTCTCACCCAATGACTCGCCGTGGTCGGAAAGATAAACCAGACTGGTGGTGAATTTATCTTGTTTGGATTGCAGCAGCTTAATGGCTTTATCGACAATATAGTCAACGTACAAAATCGTATTATCGTAGCTATTTTTGAGCTGTTCCTGAGTACAGGATTGTATTTCGCTGGTATCACAGGTTGGCGTAAAGCGACGGAACGCTGGTGGATAACGGTTGTAATACGTTGGGCCGTGGCTGCCAATTGTATGCAGAACAATCACGCCGTCACCTTGCATATTATCGATGGTCTGCTCCAGACCGTGGAACAGCACCTCGTCGTAACATTCGCCGTTAATACATTCGCCGGGCAGTTTTAAATCGGTGACATCCTGATGCGGTACGCGGTCACAGGCCCCTTTACAGCCGCCGTCATTATCATTCCACTGCACCTGAATCCCCGCGCGCTGGATAATATCGAGCAAACCTTCCTGATGGTGGGCGAGCGACTCATCGTAGCCGGTACGCGGCATATTCGAGAACATGCAGGGAACCGAAACGGCGGTGGCCGTACCGCAGGAGGCTGTTTTCGGGAAATAGACCACGTTATCTTTGGCGAGTAACGGGTTAGTTTCACGGTCGTAACCCCCCAGTGAGAAATTGGCGGCGCGTGAAGTTTCACCCACGATTAAAATCGTCAGATTTTTGCGCGGGCCATTTTTCATCGCCGCGTTTTGTTTCGCGTCTTCACCAATTTTAACTAACGGTAAATTGTCCATCTTATGGTGAAAATACCAGGAGTTTATAGCCACAATACTGTTTGACGGATTTAAGGACTTCACCAGCTCCTTATTATTGCGAAACAGCGAGGCGTAATCTTTATAAAATAATGCAGCGACCAGCAAAATTAAGACGGCGGAGACAACCAGCGTCATTGCGCGAGTCAACGTCCCGCGCCACAGATTTGCTGACGGTTTGATTTTTATCCACCACGCCAGCGCAATAAACAGCAGCGCAGTGAATCCCAGTACTACGACCATCTGGCCCGAGAGTAGGGCATAGCTTTCAGCGGAGGTGGTATCTAGAATATTGGTGACCATTGATCGGTCAACAATGATGCCGAAATTCATCATGAAATACTGAGCGCAGGCGCTCAGCAGAATAAACAGCGTGGCGACGAGTTTTTCAAGACGAATAAAAGAGGCCAGCGTCAGAAATATTGCCATCACTGAAAATGCCACCACCGGCATGCTGATAAACACCAGCATGTTATGCACGCTATCTACGGGCAACAGGGTGAAGGCCTGACGATAGAAAACGATATTCAGGGCCAGGGCAATATAGAGTGCGAACAACACGATGTACGTTAAGCGACTAACGGTCGGGCGATAGCGTGACAGGCGAAGCATAGCGATGGACTCAGTAATGATGATGTTCGCTATACTGCCTGAGCTTTTTTAAGACAACCTTAAGATTTTAAGGTTGCTCAACCAAATGCCTGAAGTGCTTCCTCAAGCGCCGCACGCAGAAGAGCGCGGTCGTGGCGATAGGGAATATCATCAGCTTCCAGTGGCTGCTGGACCACCACTTTACACTGCACATGGCTAGCGTCGACTTTCGGCCCGACAACCACCGCGTCAATCACCGCTTTGCCGATATAGTGCTCCAGCAGCCCAATGCGTGTTTCAATGCTGAGATCGCCCGCCGGGCTGTGCTCACGGCCAAGATTATCAATGTAGACCATTGGCGCAGGCGTGCGGCGCATTGCCTGGGCAATATCGGGCAGCAGCAGAATCGGTAACAGGCTGGTGTAGAAACTGCCCGGGCCGATGAGAATTAAATCGGCCTCGGCGATGGCTTCCACGGCTTCACGCGTCGCTGAAACTTGCGGCGTTAACATTAATGTTTGCGGCGGCAGTTTAAGTTGATCGATATTCACTTCACCGTAGATTTCATGCCCCTCGCTGTCGATTGCCATTAAATCTACCGGCTGTTCGGACATTGGAATCAGGGATGCTTCCACTTTTAGCAGGTTTCTAATGAGATTGATGGCCTCTAAGGGTCTGATACTCAGGTTGTCTAAGGCCTTTAACATCAGATTTCCGAGGTTATGCCCGGAAAGTTCGCCATTACCGCCAAAACGATACTCAAACATTGTCGAAGCAACGCTGGGTTCGGTAATTAATTGATTCAGGCAGTTGCGCATGTCCCCCCAGGCAATGCCCCCTTCCGAACGACGAATTCGTCCGGTAGAGCCGCCATTGTCGGTGGTGGTGACGATGCCGGTCAGGCGTGAACCGAGTGATGACAGGGATGACATGACGCGTCCAAGTCCATGTCCACCGCCCAGTGCGACAACGCGGTCAAGATCGGCAAAAGTGCGATTGCGCATACAACTTCCTTATAGTGAAAAACGTGCCTACATTAGCCTAACTACCCCTAAAAGACGATGCTCTCTCGCGGTCAAAATGACGTATATCAATGCAAAAAGGAGATTTTTACGTATTCTGTACGGAAAATGCAGGATAACACCGCTATATATAACTTTATACAGCGTAAGCGAGAATGGCGAAATTGTTTTTCTCGCGCTACTATTCGGCATAACCTGGTTTAGTTTTTAAGACTAAACAACACACTCTAGCCTCTGCGCCTAAGTTGAAAAATACGGCGTTTTGGCCGCGGCAGATTCTTGTCGCCAGGGCGAAGGAAGAAATGATCTCGCCTCCCGTATTTGGAAAGGTGTCTATGGCTTCACAACTCACTGATGCGTTTGCGCGCAGATTTTTCTATCTGCGTTTGTCGATTACCGACGTTTGCAATTTCCGCTGCACCTACTGCCTGCCTGATGGCTATCAGCCCAATGGGGTGACCAACAAAGGATTTCTGTCGCTTGACGAAATTCGCCGGGTTACGCGCGCCTTTTCGGCCCTGGGGACGGAAAAAGTCCGCCTGACCGGCGGTGAGCCATCTTTACGTCGTGATTTTACCGACGTCATTGCCGCCGTGAAAGAAAACGCCGCTATCCGTCAGATTGCCGTCACCACCAACGGTTACCGAATGGCGCGTGATGTCGCCGCCTGGCGTGATGCTGGTCTGACGGCGTTAAACGTCAGCCTGGACAGTCTGGACGCGCGTCAGTTTCACGCGATTACCGGTCAGGATAAATTCCGCCAGGTGATGGACGGCATCGATGCCGCCTTTAGCGCAGGCTTTGATAAAGTGAAGGTCAACACCGTGCTGATGCGCGATGTAAACCATCACCAGCTCGACACCTTTCTGGCGTGGATCAAACCGCGCCGCATTCAACTCCGCTTTATTGAATTGATGGAAACCGGCGACAGTAGCGAACTGTTCCGCAAACACCATATCTCCGGCATGGTGCTGCGCGATCAACTGCTTAAGCGTGGCTGGATCCATCAAATCCGTCAGCGCAGCGACGGCCCGGCGCAGGTCTTTTGCCACCCCGATTATGAAGGGGAAATCGGTTTAATTATGCCGTACGAAAAAGACTTCTGCGCGAGCTGTAACCGTCTGCGCGTATCGTCCGTTGGGAAGCTGCACCTGTGCCTGTTTGGCGACGGCGGCGTTGATCTGCGTGAACTGCTGGCGGAAGACGCTCAGCAGCAGGCGCTGGAAGAGCGCATTGCTGAAGCCTTAACCCATAAAAAGCAGACCCACTTTCTGCATCAGGGCGATACCGGAATTACCCAGAATTTATCCTATATTGGTGGATGATTCGTCATCAAGGAGCTATCAAATGAGTCAGGTGAGCGCTGAATTTATCCCGACACGCATTGCTATTCTCACTGTTTCAAATCGTCGCGGCGAAGAGGATGACACTTCCGGTCATTTCCTGCGCGACTCCGCCCTGGAAGCTGGGCATCAGGTCGTCGACAAAGCTATCGTTAAAGAAAATCGTTACCAGATTCGTGCCCAGGTCTCCGCGTGGATTGCCCGCGATGACGTGCAGGTGGTGCTTATCACCGGCGGCACCGGGTTGACCGATGGCGACCAGGCCCCTGAAGCGTTACTGCCGCTGTTTGACCGCGAAATTGAAGGCTTTGGCGAAGTGTTCCGCATGCTCTCCTTTGAAGAAATTGGCACTGCTACGCTGCAATCGCGCGCAGTGGCGGGGATGGCAAACCGCACGTTGATTTTTGCCATGCCGGGCTCAACCAAAGCCTGTCGCACCGCGTGGGATAATATTATTGCCCCGCAGCTGGATGCCCGTACGCGTCCATGTAACTTCCACCCTCATCTGAAGAAATAAAACCATGTCGCAACTGACCCATATTAACGCGGCGGGTGAAGCTCATATGGTGGATGTCTCTGCCAAAGCGGAAACCGTTCGTGAAGCGCGCGCCGAAGCGTTCGTCACCATGCTGCCAGAAACCCTGTCGATGATTATCGAAGGTAGCCACCACAAAGGCGATGTGTTTGCCACCGCGCGTATTGCTGGCATTCAGGCCGCGAAACGTACCTGGGAGTTGATCCCGCTGTGTCACCCGCTGATGCTGAGCAAAGTGGAAGTCAATTTGCTGGCTGAACCGCAACACAACCGCGTTCGCATTGAATCGCTGTGCCGCCTGACCGGAAAAACCGGCGTGGAGATGGAAGCCCTGACCGCCGCGTCGGTCGCCGCGCTGACCATTTATGACATGTGTAAAGCGGTGCAAAAAGACATGGTTATCGGCCCGGTTCGCCTGTTGGCGAAAAGCGGCGGTAAATCCGGTGATTTCAAGGTGGATACTCATGATTAATGTGCTGTTTTTTGCTCAGGTTCGTGAGCTTGTCGGCACCGATTCGCTAGCGTTAGCCGCGGAATTTGCCACGGTAGAAGCGCTGCGCCAGCATTTAGTGGCGCAAGAAGGGCGTTGGGCGCTGGCGCTGGAAGAGGGCAAACTGCTGGCGGCGGTAAATCAGACGCTGGTGAGTTTCGACCACCCGGTGGCTGACGGTGATGAAGTCGCCTTTTTCCCGCCAGTTACTGGAGGTTGAGATGAGCGAAACGCGTATTATTGTCGGTCACCAGCCGTTTAGCGTAGGCGAGGAGTATCCTTGGCTTGCTGCCCGCGATGAAGACGGCGCGGTGGTGACCTTCACCGGTAAAGTGCGTAATCATAATCTCGGGGATAGCGTCAAAGCGCTGACCCTCGAACATTATCCCGGTATGACCGAAAAAGCGCTGGCTGAGATCGTCGATGCCGCGCGCGAACGCTGGCCGTTGGGCCGCGTGACCGTTATCCATCGTATTGGTGAGATGTGGCCCGGTGATGAGATTGTATTTGTCGGCGTCACCAGCGCGCATCGCAGCAGCGCCTTTGACGCGGGCGAATTTATCATGGACTATCTAAAGACCCGCGCCCCGTTCTGGAAACGCGAAGCCACGCCGGAAGGGGAACGTTGGGTAGACGCGCGCGACAGCGATAAGCAAGCAGCCGAACGCTGGTAGAGTACACTTACTTTAGGCTCTTTTAACTTCAGGAGAACGTCATGGAACGATTCCCTCGCTCTGGCTCTGATTCGATTGTGCAGGCCCGTTCAGGTCTACAAACGTATATGGCGCAGGTTTACGGCTGGATGACCTGCGGGCTTTTGCTGACCGCGTTTATCGCGTGGTATGCGGCTAATACGCCTGCGGTGATGATGTTTGTTTTCTCCAGCAAAATCACCTTCTTTGGGCTGATTATTGCGCAACTGGCGTTGGTATTCGTGCTCTCAGGTATGGTGCAACGTCTTAGCGCCGGTGTGGCGACAACGCTGTTTATGCTGTATTCGGCGCTCACTGGGTTGACGCTCTCCAGCATTTTTATCGTCTATACCTACTCATCCATCGCCAGCACCTTCGTCGTGACCGGCGGTATGTTTGGCATCATGAGCCTCTACGGCTACACCACCAAACGTGATCTCAGCGGCTTTGGCAATATGCTGTTTATGGCGCTAATTGGTATCGTACTGGCGTCGCTTGTGAACTTCTGGCTGAAAAGCACCGCGCTGATGTGGGCGATTACCTACATCGGGGTTATCGTATTTGTTGGCCTGACCGCCTACGACACGCAGAAACTGAAAAATATCGGTGAACAAATTGATGTCCGTGATTCATCAAACCTGCGCAAATACGCCATTCTCGGCGCGCTGACGCTGTATCTCGACTTCATCAACCTGTTCCTGATGCTGCTGCGCATCTTCGGTAACCGCCGCTAAACCCGTAGGCCGGATAAGGCGACGCCGCCATCCGGCAACCTGTTCTGGTGTGCCTGATGGCGCTACGCTTATCAGGCACACCGGACGAATAATATCCCGGCCATTCGCCCTGATGCTGGGAGTTAACCTGCGTATTTCCCCCTCGTTTGGCGAAGGTTTAATCACGTTTTTCCACAATATGAACGAAAATGTGACACCACTGTCACAAAAAGAAGCGTCTTTACGGAATTTTCCGTAGACTTGCGTACTCTGAATAAGCAAATAAAATTCTTCAGGAGAGAAGCCATGAAGTGGCAACAACGAATTCGTGTCGCAACAGGGCTAGGTTGCTGGCAGATTATGTTGCATTTACTGGTCGTCGCCGTGTTGGTTATGGGCTGGATGAGCGGCACGCTGGTGCGCGTTGGACTCGGCCTTTGCGTGCTGTACGCCGTAAGCGTTTTACTGATGCTGGCGCTGCAGCGCCACCACGACAAACGTTGGCGAGACGTCGCCGATGTGTTCGAAGAACTGACGACCACCTGGTATTTTGGCGCCGCGATGATTGCCCTTTGGCTGCTGTCCCGCGTGCTGCACAATAACTATCTGCTGGCGTTGGCCGGGCTGGCAATCCTTGCCGGGCCAGCCGTATTCTCGCTGCTGGTTAAAGATAAAAACTCAGGCGATCTTGCGGCGAAACATCGCGTACGCCACTGATCCCGTCGTGGCCGCTATGAACAGTAGCGGCCACAAGCTCCCCCAGATAATCGACAAACTCGCATCCTTCAAATAGATCTGCTTCGTGATATCCGTGAAATGGCGGATAGGGTTTATCCACGTCAGGTGCTGGAGCCACAGCGGCATATTCTCAACCGGCGACACGTAGCCTGAGAGTAAAATCGCCGGCATCATAAACACAAACACGCCGATAAATGCCTGCTGCTGCGTGGAGCACAGCGAGGAGATCAGTAGCCCAAACCCCACCAGCGACAGCCCGTAAATCACCATCGTGAAATAGAACAGCGCCAGCGATCCGGCGAAGGGGATTTGATACGCCCAGATTCCTATCCCCAGAACAATACTCGCTTGCGCGGTAGCGACAATCAGCGCAGGAACCGCTTTACCGACGAATATTTGCCAGGTGGCGAGCGGGGAGACCAGCAGTTGATCGAGCGTGCCTTGTTCGCGCTCGCGGGCGACCGAAAGAGAGGTGACGATCATCACGCCAATGGTGGTGATCATGGCGATAAGCGACGGCACCACGAACCATTTGTAATCAAGGTTCGGGTTATACCAATTGCGCACTACCAGCTCGCTGTTGTTGGGTTTGGCTTTGCCGTCCATCAGCTCCTGCTGGTAGTTTTTGACGATCTGTTGCAGATAGTTCGCGGCGATCTGGGCGCTATTGGAGTTGCGTCCGTCGAGTAAAAGCTGCATGGGCGCGGTCTGGAAAGTATCGAGGTTACGTGAGAAATCCGCCGGGAACCGCACCAGCAGCAGCGCCTTTTGGGTGTCGATGGTCGGCTGAATCTCCTGCGGGTTTTTTAGCAGCAGCACGTGGGTAAAGGCTTTGGCGCGGGCAAAGCGCTGGGTCAACTCGACGGCGTGCTTGCCGTTGTCTTCGTTATAGACGGCGATGGTGGCGTTGGTCACCTCAAGGGTGGCGGCAAAGGGGAACAGCAGCACCTGAATCAAAACCGGCGCGATTAAAATCGCACGGGTCTGCGGCTCGCGGAGCAGCGATTGTAGCTCTTTGCGGATAAGCGTCCATAAACGGTAAAACATGCGAGTTCTCCATCATTCCCGGCGTCACTTCGTTCGGCCGGGCTACAACTGTGCGCAAATGTAGCCCGGCCAAGCGCAGCGCCGCCGGGAGGGGCATTAATCCAACCGACGTTTGGTTTTCATCCACGTCAGGCCAATAAACATCACCGCCGAAGCGATTAAAAACAGGGTATTAATGATCAGCACCACCGGGATATTGCCCGCCAGAAACAGGCTTTGCAGGGTGCTGACGAAATACCGTGCCGGAATGATATAGGTCACTACGCGAATCGCCGCCGGCATACTGTCTATCTGGAAAATAAACCCGGACAGCATAATCGACGGCAAAAATGCGGCGTTAAGCGCCACCTGGGCGGCGTTAAACTGGTTGCGGGTGATGGTCGAAATTAAAAGCCCCATCCCCAGCGTGCTGAGTAAAAACAGGCTGGTGATGAAAAACAAAATAATCAGCGACCCGCGATACGGCACGCCAAGAATAAACACCGACACCAGCATACACAGCAGCATCGCCAGCATGCCGAGGAAATAGTAGGGGATAAGCTTACACAACAGCAGTTCGACGCGCGTGACTTCCGTTGACAGCAGCGCCTCCATGGTGCCGCGCTCCCATTCGCGGGCAATCACCAGCGAGGTCAGAATTGCGCCGATCACCGTCATAATAATGGTGATAGCCCCAGGAATGATAAAGTGCTGACTTATCGCCGCCGGGTTAAACCAGTAGCGCGTCTGCACGTCAATCAGCGGCGTGAAGGTCTGGCCGTTATCCTCCGCGCGCTGTTGCTGCCAGATTTGCCAGATGCCCTCGACATACCCCTGTACAAAGTTCGCGGTATTCGGCTCGCTGCCGTCGGTGATCACCTGAATTGGCGCATCGTCGCCAGCCCGCGCCATCTTCTTATCGAAATCAACCGGCACCACCACCAGCCCACGAATGCGCCCGGCCTGCATCATCTCAACCAGCTGCGCGTGATTATCGCTAATGGTCGCGTCAATATAGGGCGAACCGGTGAGCGTGTGGGTAAAATCCAGCGCCTCTTTACTTTGTTGTTCCAGCAATACGCCAACGCGCAGTTTGCTGGAGTCGAGGTTAATGCCGTAGCCAAAGATAAACAGCAGCAGCAGCGGGATCACCACGGCAATCAGCCAGCTACTGGGATCGCGGATAATCTGCCGTGTCTCTTTGACGCACAGCGCCCGCACGCGCCGCCACGACAGCCCTTTAGCGCTCATCGGCATGCTCCTTATCCCAGTCATTTATGAGGGTGATAAATGCCTGCTCCATGGTCGGGTCTGACTGCTTTTCGTCCGCCGCCTGCGCTTTTAAATCGTCCGGCGTGCCGCTGGCGATTAATTTGCCGCGGTACACCAGGCCAATGCGATCGCAGTACTCCGCTTCATCCATAAAGTGGGTGGTCACCATCACCGTGACGCCTTTCTCCACCATGCTGTTGATATGGAGCCAAAATTCGCGGCGGGTGATGGGGTCAACGCCGGAAGTCGGTTCATCGAGGAACAGAATATCCGGTTCGTGCATCAGCGAGCAGGCCAGCGCCAGACGCTGCTTAAAGCCCAGCGGCAGCGCGTCGGTAGTATGGCGGGCAATCTCATCGAGCCCAAACGCTTCGCTCATACTACGGATTTTTTCATTCTGCGCGCGACCGCGCAGGCCGTACACCCCGGAGAAAAAGCGCAGGTTTTGCTCAACGGTCAGGTTGCCGTAAAGGGAGAATTTTTGCGCCATATAGCCTAAATGCTGGCGCGCTTTACCGGAACCGGTTTTCAAATCCATGCCCAGCACCAGCGCATTGCCGGAGGTGGGTACCAGTAGACCGCACATCATCTTAAAGGTGGTCGATTTTCCGGCACCGTTTGGGCCCAGCAGGCCAAATATCTCGCCGCGTTTGACGGCGAAGTTAACATGGTCGGTGGCAGCAAAATCGCCAAATTTCTTGGTCAACTGTTTGGCTTCAATCACCGTTTCGTCAGGCGTCCCCTCCACGGTATGCAGAATGGCGCCCAGCGGCGATTCTGAGGTGCCCGCGCCGCCGAGCAGATCGATAAACGCATCCTCAAAGCGCGGGGTAGTCTCCTCAATTTCCAGTTCAGGCATGCCCGGCACGCGTTGCAGATCTTCTGCAGTGGCGGATTTTTTGAGGATCGTGCGCACTGACCGGCCCTGAATCATGCCGTCGCTGACGATCTCCTGCTTTAGCGCCCGTTGCAGCAGCTTACGGTTATTTTCCGCCGGGCTGTGCATCAGGAAGCTGCGCCCAGCCATGGTGCGGGTGAGGGCGGTCGGCTCGCCTTGATATAACAGCTCGCCTTCGTTCATCAGCAGCACGTCCTGACACTGCTCGGCCTCGTCGAGATAGGAGGTACTCCACAGAATCAGCATCCCGTCGCCCGCCAGCTCATGAACCATCTGCCACAGCTCGCGGCGCGAGATAGGATCGACGCCAACGCCGGGTTCATCCAGCAGCAGTACTTTAGGCTCGCCGACCAGCGTACAGGCCAGCCCCAGTTTCTGTTTCATCCCGCCGGACAGCTTGCCCGCCAGCCGCGAGGTAAACGGGCCAAGCGAGGTAAATTCCAGCAGCCGGGCGAAGGTTTTCTCCCGGGTTTCACCGGTCACGCTGCGCAGGTCGGCGTAGAGATTGAGGTTCTCCATCACCGTCAGGTCTTCATACAGCCCGAATTTCTGCGGCATGTAGCCCATCACCGCGTGCAGGGCGCTATCATCATTAATGGGATCAAGCCCCAGCACCGTAGCACTGCCTTCATCGGGCTTAAGCAGCCCGGCGAGCATGCGCATTAGCGTGGTTTTTCCCGCGCCATCAGGCCCAACCAGACCGGTAACGTAGCCCGATTGAATGGTACAATCCAGCCGGGCTACCGCCGGTTTTTTCATCCCGGCGAACTCTTTAACCAGCCCGTGAAGCTGGATCTGATGTTCACTCATGACGCGGCTCATCGTCAAAACTGAGCGTCACCGGCATCCCTTGACGCAGGCTGGCATCGGCGTCGGTCACGATGATGCGCAGACGATAAACGAGGTCGGTACGCAGGTCTGGCGTTTCGACCGTTTTCGGCGTGAACTCGGCGGTAGGTGAAACAAAGCCAATCTTGCCGTGATATGGCTTATCAGGACGACCGTCGGTATACAGCAGGATTTCACGCCCCGGCTGTGCCTGGTTTAAATTCTTCTCATCAACATACGCGCGTACCCAAACCGGATGCGTCAGCGAGAGGGTCATGACCGTACTGCCGGCGGTAAGCATACTGCCCGGTTCCACGGCGCGGGTTAATATCGTGCCATCAGCAGGGGCGGTTAATACCGTGTCTTGTAAATCAAGCGTTGACTGGGCCAACTGCGCCTGGGCCTGTTCCAGATTGGCTTTCGCCTGGGCAATTTCCTGCGGACGATTACCGGCGCGATACTGGCTTAATTTATCCTGCGCTGATTTCAGCGTGGCGAAGGCCTGGTCGCGTGAGGAGCGGGCGTTGGCCAGATCGTTGGCTGAAATGGTGCGGCTGTTCCACAATCCTTGCTGGCGCTGCAAGAAGCTTTGCGCATAATCATAGGCGGCCTGCGCCTGTTTCACGGCGGCTGCGGCCTGAGCGATCTCTTCTGCCCGGTAGCCCGCCATCATCAAATCGTACTGCGCTTGTGCCGTCGCCACATTGGCTTTGGCCTGCATTAACGCATTTTCATACGGCGCTTTGTCGAGTTGGCCCAGCGTTTGCCCAACCTTTATCGCGTCGCCTTCATCGACGTTCAGTGATTGCAAACGACCGCCGACGCGGAAGCTCATATTAACCGTGCGAATGTCGACGTTTCCATACAGCGTCAGACCGTTATTTTGCAAGCTCTGATACCACCACGTCCCCGCGCCAATCAGCGCGACAAGCACAGCAACGGCCAGAATAAGGGCGACCGGTTTTTTCATCACTTCAGGCTCCTTTGGGTTAATCCTTGCAAAATAAAATCGATATGGCAGGTCACAACCTGAAAGATTTGCTCGGCTTTCTCGCCATCAAACTGCGACCAGCCGGTGCGCATCAGAATCGTTTCCCGCCCGAGGCGGAATGCCAGAACTTCACCCAGCAGTGCATGGGTGTGGAGGATCATCTGCGTGCTATTGGCATCGCAGCCAGTATAGGCTGCAATCAGCCGGGTGAGGTGCGCGTGCAGCGGCGCAATCACCTGGTCGTGAATACGCTGATAGGCGGCCGTCGGCGAAAGCTGTTCGCGGGAGATAAATTTGCTCAGGTTGAGCGTGTCGTCCTGGGTCAGCAGTAAGATCATGTTTCGGCAGGCTTGCAGAATTAAGCTGCGCATTGCTTCCCGGTTCGGCTGCGCTTCGGCAAAGAGTTTTTCAGCGGCCTCCGCATGCGGGCGAAAATTTTCGCCGATAAAGTCAGCAATCCACTGCGCACAGGCCTGGTATAAATCTTCTTTTGAGCCAAAATAGTAGGTAATGGCAGCAATGTTCTGCCCGGCCTCGGCCGCAATATCGCGAGTTGTGGCGTGCAGGCCATATTCGCCGAACTGGGCGAGCCCGGCGGCGATGAGCTGGTTTTTAGCTTGCTCACCTTTGCTGGTTATTGGCGTTACATTCATCATGCCACCAAAAATTAATCAAATGATTGATTAAGATTATGCTGCGTTTTTAATCTTGTCCAGTCCGGTGAATAATCTTGTTTTCCCCCGTTAAGGGGATAATTTATGCGGTGTATCACAAAAACTGCTACACTCCGCCCCTTCATGACATTGTGGTTTTTGTCATTCCCTCGTTTTTTATCCCCTCGAAAACTACACCGCATGCGGTCGGGGTGGGTGTGGAGTATGTATGTCTTTTGATTCCCTCGGATTGAACCCCGAAATTCTGCGTGCCATTGCTGAGCAAGGTTACCAGGAACCCACCCCCATTCAGCAGCAGGCGATTCCTGCTGTACTGCAGGGCCGTGACTTGATGGCGAGCGCCCAAACCGGTACCGGTAAAACGGCAGGCTTTACTCTGCCGCTGCTGCAAACCCTGGTATCCCGTGAGCCGCACGTTAAAGGTCGTCGCCCGGTACGCGCGCTGATCCTCACCCCTACGCGTGAACTGGCTGCGCAGATTGGTGAGAACGTGCGTGAATACAGCCGCTACCTGAACATTCGTTCGCTGGTGGTTTTCGGTGGTGTGAGCATTAACCCGCAGATGATGAAGCTGCGCAGCGGCGTTGACGTGCTGGTGGCGACACCGGGCCGCCTGCTGGATCTGGAACATCAAAATGCCGTGAAGCTCGATCAGGTAGAGATCCTGGTGCTGGATGAAGCCGACCGCATGCTGGATATGGGCTTTATCCACGATATCCGTCGCGTGTTGACCAAACTGCCCGCGAAGCGTCAGAACCTGTTGTTCTCTGCAACCTTCTCCGACGACATTAAAGGCCTGGCTGAAAAACTGCTGACCAACCCGCTGGAAATTGAAGTGGCGCGCCGGAATACCGCTTCCGAGCAGGTGACGCAGCACGTTCACATGGTGGACAAAAAGCGTAAACGCGAACTGCTGTCGCAGATGATTGGGGAAGGTAACTGGCAGCAGGTGCTGGTGTTTACCCGTACCAAACACGGTGCGAACCACCTGGCTGAACAGCTCAATAAAGACGGTATCCGCAGCGCGGCTATCCACGGCAACAAATCGCAGGGTGCGCGTACCCGCGCGCTGGCCGATTTTAAATCCGGCGACATCCGCGTACTGGTGGCGACCGATATCGCCGCTCGTGGTCTGGATATCGAAGAACTGCCGCACGTTGTGAACTTCGAGCTGCCAAACGTGCCGGAAGATTACGTTCACCGTATCGGTCGTACCGGCCGCGCGGCGGCGACGGGTGAAGCGCTGTCGCTGGTCTGTGTCGATGAAATTAAACTGCTGCGTGATATCGAACGCCTGCTGAAAAAAGAGATCCCACGTATTGCGCTGGAAGGTTATGAGCCGGATCCGTCTATCAAGGCTGAGCCGATTCAAAACGGTCGCCAGCAGCGCGGCGGTGGCAACGGCGGCGGTCGTGGCCGTCAGGGTCAAGGCCAAGGCGCGGGCCGGGGTCAACAGGCACCACGCCGTACCGACGGCGGGGCACCGAAAGCCAAGCCGCGCAGTGCGGATGGCAAACCGGCTAGCGATAAGCCGCGTCCGCCGCGTCGCCCGCGTAGAATCACCCCAGCACAGTAAATTGCGAGCCCGGCCGAAAGCCGGGCTTTCTTTTTTGCGGCAACCGCCAGAAGATGTCACAATAGTGGCTGTTTATACAGTATCTCAGGTTTTCTCATGGCTTTGACCGCCGCGCTAAAAGCGCAAATCGCCGCCTGGTACAAGGCGCTCCAGGAACAGATACCCGACTTTATCCCCCGTGCGCCGCAGCGGCAGATGATTGCGGACGTCGCAAAAACGCTGGCCGGGGAAGAGGGGCGGCATCTGGCTATCGAAGCACCGACCGGCGTCGGGAAAACCTTGTCCTACCTTATCCCCGGCATCGCTATCGCCCGGGAAGAACAAAAAACGCTGGTGGTGAGTACCGCCAACGTCGCCTTACAAGATCAGATCTACAGCAAAGACCTGCCGCTGCTGCGCAAAATTATTCCCGATTTACGTTTTACCGCAGCCTTTGGTCGCGGCCGTTATGTCTGTACGCGCAACCTGTCAGCGCTTGCCAGCACTGACCCAACCCAGCAAGACCTGCTCGCCTTTCTTGAAGACGAACTGACGCCGAATAATCAGGAAGAACAGAAGCGCTGCGCAAAGCTAAAAGGCGATCTGGACAGCTATAAATGGGACGGTTTGCGCGATCACACCGACGTCGCGATTGATGACGACCTGTGGCGGCGTCTCAGCACGGATAAAGCCAGCTGTCTCAATCGTAACTGCCATTACTACCGCGAATGCCCGTTTTTTGTCGCCCGCCGCGAGATTCAGGAAGCGGAAGTGGTGGTCGCCAACCACGCGCTGGTGATGGCGGCAATGGAGAGTGAAGCGGTACTGCCAGAGCCGAAAAACCTGCTGCTGGTGCTTGATGAAGGCCATCATTTGCCGGATGTGGCCCGCGATGCGCTGGAGATGAGCGCGGAAATTACTGCCCCGTGGTATCGGCTTCAGCTCGATCTCTTTAGCAAGCTGGTGGCAACCTGCATGGAGCAGTTCCGCCCGAAAACCACGCCGCCGCTGGCATTGCCGGAGCGGCTGACCGCACACTGCGAAGAGCTTTACGAGCTTATCGCCTCGCTCAACAATATCCTCAATCTTTATCTGCCAGCGACCCAGGAGGCTGAACATCGCTTCCCGATGGGCGAGTTGCCTGACGAAGTGATGGAAATCTGCCAGCGCCTGGCAAAACTGACCGAAATGCTGCGCGGGCTGGCCGAGCTATTTTTAAACGATCTCAGCGAGAAAACCGGCAGCCACGATATCGTGCGCCTGCATCGGATTATTTTGCAGATGAACCGCGCGCTAGGGATGTTTGAATCCCAGAGCAAACTGTGGCGGCTGGCGTCGCTGGCGCAGGCTTCGGGCGCGCCGGTGACCAAATGGGCGACGCGCGATGTGCGCGACGGGCAGATGCACGTCTGGTTCCACTGCGTGGGCATCCGCGTCAGCGATCAGCTTGAACGCCTGCTGTGGCGCAGCGTACCGCATATTGTTGTCACTTCCGCGACCCTGCGTTCGCTTAACAGCTTCTCGCGCTTACAGGAAATGAGCGGCTTGAAAGAGAAAGCGGGCGACCGCTTTGTGGCGCTGGATTCCCCGTTTAATCATGTTGAACAAGGCAAGATCATCATCCCGCAGATGCAGTATGAACCGCTTATCGACAACGAAGAGCAGCATATTGCCGAGATGGCGGCCTATTTCCGCCAGCAGGTTGAGAGTAAAAAACATCATGGCATGCTGGTGCTCTTTGCCAGCGGTCGCGCTATGCAGCGCTTTCTGGAGCATGTTCTCGACCTGCGTTTAATGTTGCTGGTGCAGGGCGATCAGCCGCGCTATCGGCTGGTGGAGCTGCATCGTAAGCGGGTGGAGAACGGCGAGTACAGCGTGCTGGTTGGGCTACAATCTTTTGCTGAGGGGCTCGATCTTAAAGGTGAGCTTCTAAGCCAGGTGCATATTCATAAAATCGCCTTCCCGCCTATCGACAGCCCGGTAGTGATAACCGAAGGTGAGTGGCTGAAAAGTCTCAACCGCTATCCTTTTGAGGTGCAGAGTTTACCGAGCGCCTCGTTCAACCTCATTCAGCAGGTGGGGCGTCTTATCCGTAGCCACAGCTGTTGGGGCGAAGTGATCATCTACGATAAACGGTTGTTGACCAAAAACTACGGTCAGCGTTTACTGAATGCGTTACCGGTATTTCCTATCGAACGCCCGGAAGTCCCGGAAGTCAAAGCGTTAAAACCGAAAGCCAAAACGCCGCGCCGTAAAAAACGGTAGCCCGGTAGGCCTGATAAGGCAAAGCCGCCATCAGGCGAGCTTTTCAGGGTGCCTGATAGCGCGCACTTGGGTTTTTCGCGAAAATGCTGCTGTCGAATGAGTATTCAAAAGGAGTCGCACATGGATTACCGCAAAATCATCAAAGAGATCGGGCGAGGCAAAAATCACGCTCGCGACCTGGATCGGGATACCGCGTGCGGCTTATATACCCGAATGCTTGCAGGGGACGTGCCGGATCTGGAAATGGGCGCCATCTTGCTTTCCATGCGCATTAAGGGCGAGGGAGAGGCGGAAATGCTGGGCTTCTATGAAGCTATGCAGCACCACACTCTTCGTCTGACGCCACCGGCAGGCAAGCCGATGCCGATTGTTATTCCGAGCTATAACGGCGCGCGCAAGCAGGCTAACCTCACGCCGCTGCTGGCGATGCTGCTGCACAAGCTGGGTTTCCCGGTCGTCGTACACGGCGTCAGTGAAGATCCCACGCGCGTGCTGACGGAAACCATTTTTGAATTAATGGGTATCGCGCCGACGCTTCATGCTGGGCAAGCACAGGCGAAACTCGACGGTCATCAGCCGGTTTATATTCCGATTAGCGCGCTGTGCCCACCGATGGAAAAACAGCTGGCAATGCGCTGGCAGCTGGGCGTGCGCAACAGCGCCCACTCGCTGGCGAAACTCGCCACGCCGTTTGCAGAAGATGCAGCTTTGCGCCTGTCGAGCGTGTCGCATCCTGAGTATGTGGGCAAAGTGGCGAAGTTCTTTAGCGATATCGGCGGCCGTAGCTTGTTGATGCACGGCACGGAAGGGGAAGTGTACGCCAATCCCCAGCGTTGCCCGCAGGTGACCCTGATTGATGCGCAGGGGGCGCGGGTGGTTTACGAAAGGCAAAGCGAACAAACGGAAGAGGCGGTGGTGTTACCTACGGCAAAAGATCCGCAAACAACAGCGCACTGGATTGAACGCTGTGTGGCGGGGGTAGAGCCGGTGCCACAATCGCTGAAAATTCAGATGGCCTGCTGTTTGCTGGCGGCGGGTGAAGTTAGCTCTCTGGCAGATGGCTT
Organism: Kluyvera sp. NPDC087067; assembly: GCF_044745165.1. Lineage (NCBI taxonomy): Bacteria > Pseudomonadati > Pseudomonadota > Gammaproteobacteria > Enterobacterales > Enterobacteriaceae > Kluyvera > Kluyvera sp. NPDC087067. The sequence goes on from NZ_JBIUZS010000001.1 coordinate 44,114, forward strand.
AGCGCGCGTCGCGCAGATGTATTAAGCCTTTGAGCATTCCCGGCGGCGGGGGGGGGGGGGGGGGGGGGGGATTATTTTATTTTTTTTTTTGGGGGGGAGGCCCGCCCCCCCCCCCCGCCCCCCCCCCCAAAAAAAACACAAAAAAAAAAAAACCACGCCGCGCG
>NZ_JBIUZS010000001.1:44287-1070833 GCF_044745165.1 Kluyvera sp. NPDC087067
GGGTGGGGGGCTTTGGTTGGGCGGGGGGGGGGTTTTTTTTTTTGCTTTTGGCCCTGGCCGGGGGGGGGGGGGGGGGGGGCTAATTTTTTTTTGTATTTTTGGCCCCCCCCCCCCCCCCCCCGCCGCCGGGAACACTCCCACCTCAAATTCCACGCAAAAAAAAGCCCGGCGTGGCGGCCAGGCGAAAAAGGGTATCAACAAGTTCAATGAGGGTTGGAGCATCACCCGTAAGAGGTCAGGCCTACGGGGTATAACAGGGTTAATAACCGATTATTTGTAGATAACCGCAGTACCGCTAACTTTGTTGTAGGTGTTAGCAGAAGTGATGGTGTATCCGGTAGCTCCGGCTGCGGCAGCTTTCTGCGCCAGCTGAGCTTCCATACCATCCAGGGTGCTAGCCCCAACAACGGATACGGTACCCATTTCATTCATGGATTGTGCCTGAGTCGACGTGACCGGTTGGGCAGCGAAAGCACCAAACGACAGAGTAGACAGGGCGATAGCAGCAACAGCATATTTAATATTTTTCATAATCTTTTATCTCGCAGGTGATTCTGTTCGGGGGACGATGTTCTGTCGATGTGATAAGTATCACGTTTTTATTTGATGGAATAAATCGAAGAGAATTGATTACCATAATCAAAAATATTGAATGATTATTAATTTATTGATTATTAATAAAATATTCACACAATGAATATGTTTGGCGACGGTTTAAGCATGTGAGGGCGCGCGAGGGCACAATTTGCCACTTTATTTGTCGAAAAGCATGCTCGTAAAGATAACCAATTGCTCTGTATATGACGGTATGGATTTGTAATAAAAACTGGTTTTAAGCGTCTTAATCAGAATTATAATCTCGCTCTGTGTTGTACCGTAAACTTTTATCTTGCTTCTGTCTACAGCGTAAGATCAGAAGCAGAGACGCCCGGTTCGCCGCTCTCCTGACGTCCATCTTCTTCACATAATTTGAGCTATATTGACGCGATTACACCTCTGACCATTCGCGCAGGAGATTGTGGTAAAGATTCAGTAATGACAGCGCCTCCTGAGATTCACCGTGGCGATTTTTTAAAGACTGAATATTACCGTCGAGCTCAAATAACATCGCACGCCGCTTATCATCGCGGATCATCGATTGGATCCACATAAATGACGCCACGCGCACGCCTCGTGTCACCGGGGTGACGCAGTGCAGGCTGCTGGCGGGATAAAGCACCAAATCCCCTGCCGGAAGCTTCACCGCGTGCTGGCCGAAGGTATCATTGATGGTCAACTCTCCGCCGTCATAGCTCTCGGGCTCGGATAAAAACAGCGTGGCGGACAAATCGGTACGCATCCAGCCGCTTTGTGGATGCTGACGAACAGCTCCGTCGACGTGGAAACCGTATGTTTCCTCTTGCTGATAGCGGTTAAACAGCGGCGTTGATATCGTTTTCGGTAGCGCTGCGGCAAAAAAGAGCGAATGGCGGTTTACCGCTGCCAGCACCTTCGCTTGCAGTGCCGCGTAGCGCTCGGAACGCGTGTCCACCTGCTGATTATTCTTCACTTGCGCACCTTGCGCGCCGACGGTTGCTCTGCCGTCCACCCACTCGGCCTGATTAAGCTCATCAATAAGATAGTTAACCTCCTGCGCGTTAAGCACGCCGGGAATGCGGTACATCATGGGAACTCTCCTTAAAACAGGGGGCTTTCGCCCCCCTGGATAAAACTTAGAAGTGAACGTTAGCCGTTAACGCAAAGGTGCGCGGCTCGCCCGGATGATAGCGATAACCGCTTTTGTTAATGGAAGATACGTAGTCAGTATCGAACAGGTTGTAAACGTTCAACTGAAGGTCAAGCGTACTGTTGACGCGATAGCCCAGCTTCGCGTCGGCAACCCAGTAGCTTTCGCTTGAGGATGGCGTGCCAACGGCGCCATCTTTGCCGCGGTGCATGCTACCGACGTAACGTGCGCCCGCGCCGACAGAGAGGGCATCGGTGGCCTGATACTGGCTCCACAGCGTAAAGGCGTGCTCTGGGGTATACGGCAGGGAAGAGGAACCGTCCTGAGCGGCATTGGCACCCTCACGGATCGTGGCGCGCTGCTGGGTAAAGCCACCAATCACCTGCCAGGCAGGGGTGATATTGCCGGCGACCGACAGTTCATAACCCTCTACGCGTTTCGTGCCGTACTGAGAGTAGGTGCCGTCGTCGTTAGCCTCAACGTCATTTTCAATATCCGTGCGGAAGAGGGCGGCTGACAGCAACAGGCGCTTATCCAGCACTTCCCACTTGCTACCCAGTTCACTGGTTTTCGCCTTCTGCGGTTTAAAGTCGGTACGGTTGGCGCTGCTGCCGGTTCCGCCCGCTGCGAGCGCGAAATTGCTGCCGCCCGGAGGCTGCTGGGAGATGGCGTAGTTGACGTAAATATTGCCGTTTTGCGTCAGGTGATACAGGGCACCTGCTTTCCAGTTGACCAGATTGCCAGACTTAGTGGCATCGACGGTGTTAACCGGTGAGTTTTTGGCCACTCCCGCAGGACACGCCACCGCACCGCGACCGGTGCCGCCGCACAAAGAGGCGCTGTCATACTCGGTGTGATAGCTATCAAGACGAATACCGCCGTTGAGTTCGAAATCCTGGGTAATTTGCAGGGTATCAAAAGCGTAAACGCCGAAGGTATCGGTCTGTCCGTTGGCGTTAGCTCCACTACGTTGCAGGCCGCCCAGTGAGATATTGCTGTTCGGGTGATACAAATTCACCGGTGGCGGAGTAAACGGATAAACGCCGTAGTTGGTCTGCTGTTCGTGAGTAAATTCCACCCCGGTGCTGATGTCGTGGCCGATAGCGCCGGTATAAAACTTCGATGTCAGGTTGGTCTGGTTGGTGAGGATCTTATTGCTGACATCTTTGGTGTTGGTCAGGCGAGACCATGTCCAGCTATTCACGTCGGCAGGATTTGGCCTGCCGATATTGCTTGCGCCACCCATTATCGCCGTCATCAGGTAATCCTGCTTAATTTGCGACCAGCGGGTGGTATTACGGATAGTCGTAGTGTCGTTAAAATCGTGCTCGAAACGCATCGTTGCCGTATCGGTGGTCGAGTCATCGTAATCTGAATTTGTACCGTAGAAATTATGCGTATTCACTTTACCGGAAGAGTTTAGCGCTGAAGTTGCCGCATTAGGCGCAGAGTAGCCAGGCAGCCCCACCGTAGGAATACCGCCGTCCGGCGTATTATTTTGCTTAACATGCAGATAGTTAAGGTACAGCCGGTTCTGCGTGCCGAGACCGAACGCGACGGAAGGGGCAATGCCGTAGCGTTCGTTTTTGACGTTGTCACGACCTTCATCGTGCGTCTTTTCGCCCATCACGTTCAAACGCACGGCGGTGGTATCACCGATAGCTTCATTAAGATCCAGCGTTCCGCGGCGATACCATGCGCTGCCGACGCTGGCAGAGGCGTCGATGCCCGAGTCCAGACGCGGCTGTTTGCTGATCATGTTGATGGAACCGGTCGGCGCGCTGCGGCCATAGTCGGATCCTGACGCCCCTTTAATCACTTCGACCTGTCCCGTGTTGAACGTATCGCGGGTCACGCTACCGATATCGCGCACGCCGTCAACATAGATGCTGTTAGACGTATCCGCGCCGCGCATATAAATGGTATCCCCGGTCGATGAGTTGCCGTTTTCTCCGGCGAAGAAGGCTCCCACGCCCGGCACGTTTTTCAGCGCGTCGGTCAGGTTGGTTGCGCCCTGGTCTTTAATCACCTGTTCGGAAATTACGGTCACGGTACGGGTGGTATCGGCTATCGGGCGGCTGAATTTCGGGTCAGCCGATTTAGCCGGGGCGTATAAAGAGGGCGCCTGCGCTTCAACAACCAATGTGTCGTTTGCGCTCTTGTCCTGGCTTTCTTCCGCCTGAGCGGCGGGGGTTAAGCCAATGCAAAGACCGGTGAAGATGGTCAGAGAACTAAAGCTACTGAACGGGGTAGTGCGATTTTTTTCCATATCAATGAGCGTCTTATAATTTTTTATAACGATGTAAATGATGACAATCGGGGACGTCATGTTCCCTTTGCCACAGCAGGTGCTTTGTTTTTATTAAATGATTTTGATAATGATTTTGATAATCATTATCAAAACGCGTAACTTTTTATCACTCATTTGGGGAAAAATAAATACATAGCTTTACAGTTTCTTCATTTTTTATACATAAAGGTTACATGTTCGGCGGGGGGATTCCGGGCGGCGCTGCGCTTAGCCGGGCTACATCCGCGCAAATTTGTAGCCCGGGCGAGGCATTTATGCCGACCCCGGGGCCGTTCAGTGAAAAGTTTGCGTGGCGCTTTCCAGAAGAGAAACTGATGAATTGCCAGGGCGGGCTTCAGGTAGCAGGTTATTGAAACAAATAGTAGAGACAGGAATTAACGCAATGGTTCACTACCGTCGCCACCATATCCCGGGCGGCAGCTGGTTTTTCACCGTCAACCTGCGCAATCGACGCAGTTTCCTGCTGACGCGTCATCTCTCCGCCTTAAGAAGCGCGATATCTGATGCCCAGCACGTACAGCCGTTTATGATCGATGCCTGGGTGGTGCTCCCCGAGCATATGCACTGTATCTGGACACTGCCGCCGGATGATGGCGATTTTTCACAGCGCTGGCGCAGGATAAAGCGGGGATTTACGCAGGCGCTACAGATGCGCGAAATCTGGCAACCTCGCTTTTGGGAGCATACCCTCCGCGATGAGGTCGATTATCGACGACACGTGGATTATTGCTATTTTAATCCGGTTAAACACGGCTGGGTGAAATCGGTAAATGAATGGCCATTTTCCTCGTTTCATCGGGATGTCAGGCGTGGGTTGTATCCAGCTGATTGGGGTGGGCATGTTGATACAATAGATGTTGGGGAACGGCGTTGAATTTTCGGCGGCTTATACCGCAGCGCGCCGGGATTATGCATCGAGCCACCCCGGAGTCGGCGTGCCGCCTCGTCCGGGCTACCCGGCAGCCATGTAGCCCGGCCAAGCGCAGCGCCGCCGGGGGTTTTGACGGCTTAACGTGCGTCTGGCCGAATCAAATCAAAGCGGTGATTCTCGTCAATCGTGTAATACGCCGAAGGGCCGCCGGCACGCAGAACCGGCTGCGCACGGGCGGTCTGGTAGATGCCGTTCTCCAGCAACGATTCATCAATATGAATGCCGATGACTTCGCCCAGCACCAGCCAGGTATCAATGGCAACGCCCTCCGCACTGGTTAACTGGATGCACTGCGATAACCGGCACTCAAAATTCACCGGGCTTTGCGCCACGCGCGGGGCTTTCACCAGACGGCTCGGAGCGGCAGTAAGCCCGGCGCGGATAAACTCGTCTTCACCATGCGGTAAGGTGGCAGACGTTTCATTCATCGCCACGGCTAAATCGCGGGTAGTCAGATTCCAGACGAACTCTTTGGTGTCGACAATATTTTGCACGCTATCTTTCCAGCCGCTGCTGGCGAAACCGATAATAGGTGGCCGATAGTTAAAGCAGTTAAAAAAGCTATACGGAGCAAGATTGGGTCGCCCTTGTGGATCAACAGAGGCAATCCAACCGATAGGGCGTGGCCCCACAATGGCATTCAACGGGTCATGTGGCAGCCCGTGTCCTTCTGAAGGCTGATAAAAATACATAGCGCACCTGTCATTTAAATTCAGGAAACCAGACTCCCTTATTTACCGCACCGCCGTCAACGGGTATCGTACGCGGCATTACGACAGGAGAAAGTCATGACTACCCAAAAACCGGGGTTGCATCCGCGCAACCGTCACCATAATCGCTACGATCTGACCGCGTTGTGTGAAGCCTGCCCGGCTTTAAGCGATTTTATTACCCTCAACCCGGTTGGCGAGCAAACCATTAATTTTGCTGACCCGCAGGCGGTGAAAACGCTCAATAAAGCCCTGCTGGCACACTTTTACGCCGTTAAAGACTGGGATATTCCCGAAGGATTCCTTTGCCCGCCGGTGCCGGGCCGCGCCGATTATATTCACCATTTGGGTGACCTGCTCAGCGATGACAGCGGCAACGTGGTTAAAGGTGCCAGCATTCTGGATATCGGCGTTGGCGCGAACTGCATCTATCCGCTGATTGGCGCACATGAGTACGGCTGGCGCTTTACCGGCAGCGAAACGCATGCCCAGGCGTTCTCCAGCGCTCAGGCAATCCTTAGCGCCAATCCATCGCTCAATCGGATGATCCGTCTGCGTCGCCAGAAAGATCTCAGCGCGATGTTCAATGGCATTATTCATAAAAACGAGCAGTTCGATGCCACCTTGTGCAACCCACCGTTCCACGACTCTGCTGCCGCCGCGCGTGCCGGTGGTGAGCGTAAGCGTCGTAATCTGGGGCAGGAACGAGATGGCGCGTTGAACTTCGGCGGTCAGCAGCAGGAGCTGTGGTGTGAAGGCGGTGAAGTGGCCTTTATTAAACAGATGATTGCTGAGAGTAAGGATTTTGGTCGTCAGGTGATGTGGTTCACCTCACTGGTTTCAAAAGGCGAAAACCTGCCGCCGCTGTATCGTGCGTTGACCGATGTCGGCGCGGTGAAGGTGGTGAAAAAAGAGATGGCGCAAGGACAGAAGCAGAGCCGCTTTATTGCGTGGTCATTTATGGATGACGAGCAGCGTCGTCGTTTCCTTGCGCGTAAACGCTAAAAGAAAAACGCCGTTTATCCCGACCGGAATAAACGGCGTAGTATTACGAAACGTGCTGCAAGAACTCTTGTAGACGCGGGCTTGGTGGATTCTTCACCAGCTCCTGTGGGTTGCCATCTTCGGCAATACGCCCTTTATCAATAAAGATCAGGCGAGAGGCCACTTTTTCGGCAAAGCCGATTTCGTGCGTTACGATAACCATCGTCATGCCTTCTTCTGCCAGATCCTGCATCACTTTCAGCACCTCATGACGCAGTTCTGGGTCCAGCGCTGAGGTTGGCTCATCAAACAGCATCATTTTTGGCTTCACCGCCAGCGCGCGGGCGATTGCCACACGCTGCTGCTGCCCGCCGGACAGTTCAGAAGGGTAGTGATGCGCGCGCTCAGCCAGGCCGACTTTCGCGAGCAGATCTTTTGCCAGTTTCTCCGCCGCGTCTTTTTTCAGACCGCGCACGCGGATGGGGCCGAACATCACGTTTTCTAGCGCCGTCAGATGCGGGAACAGGTAAAACTGCTGGAATACCATACCGGCTTCCTGACGAATAAGGCGCTCGTCGACTTTCGGGTCGTTAACCTTCAGACCGTCAACGAACAGATCGCCGCTGGTAATATCTTCCAGCTTGTTGATGCAGCGTAGCAGGGTAGATTTGCCAGAGCCTGACGGCCCGATGATCACTACCACTTCACCTTGTTTAATATCGAGATCGATGTTGTGCAGCACCTGGGTTTGGCCAAAGTGCTTAGAAACGTTTTTAAATTCAATCACAGGATTTTCATCCTTCTTTCCAGACGACGCAGAATAAAGCTCAGGACGAGCGTAATGATCAGATAGAAGACGGCCACGGCGCTCCAGATCTCCAGCGCGCGGAAGTTACCGGCGATGATCTCCTGGCCCTGACGGGTCAACTCTGCCACGCCGATGACAATAAACAGCGACGTATCTTTAATACTGATGATCCACTGGTTACCCAACGGCGGCAGCATACGACGCAGCGCCAGCGGCAGAATCACGTGGAGAATGGTTTCGCGACGGGATAGCCCCAGCGCGAGGCCAGCTTCGCGGAAACCTTTATGAATCGACAGCACCGCACCGCGAGTGATCTCCGCAATGTAGGCACCGGAGTTGATCATAATGGTGACGACGGCGGCGGAGAAAGGGTCGATGCGCAGATCGTTAAACGCCATCGGCAGGGCGAAGTAGATAAACATCACCTGTACGACGATTGGCGTTCCGCGAATAACCTCGATAAACACCAGCGCGATATGGTTGGCAATCCAACCGCCGAAAGAGCGGGCGAAACCCGCGATAAGGCCGATGATTAAGCCGCCAATCAGACCGAGGACCGAGATCAACAAGGTCATCTTGGCGCCTTCGATCAGTAGCGGAATGGCAGGCCAGATGGCACTCCAGTCAAACTGCATAATACGTTCCTGTTACCGTGGTGAAAAAATAAATCCCCAGCCGGGGCTGGGGAATCGCCAGCTAGCCGCCGTTGGATGCTCCGCGGGCGGTCATTGGCAGGTCTGACTTATTATTTAGGCTCAGTACCGAACCATTTTTTGTAAATTTCGTTATATGTGCCGTTCTCACGCAGCGTTTTCAGCGCGCCGTTCACTTTCAAGCGAAGTTCGTCGTTGCCTTTAGAGAAGGCAATACCGTATTGCTGCGCTTCCAGAGAATCACCGACCGCTTTGAACTGACCGTTACCGGCAGTTTTGATGAAGTACAGAATGTTTGGCGTATCGTGCAGCACCGCGTCAGCGCGGTTAGTGCCGAGTTCCATGTAGGCGTTATCGATATTCGGGAACTGACGCAGGTCTTTGGTTTTGATATTGGCTTTCGCGTAATCCACGGAACCCGTACCGCCTTTCACCGCCACCACTTTACCGTCCAGATCTTTAACGCTCTTGATATCGTTATTGTTGGCTTTCACCATCACCAGCAGGCCGCTTTTGTAGTAGCCATCAGAGAAGTCGACCGCTTTTTTACGTTCGTCGGTAATGGTAATACCCGCCAGCGCCAGATCGACGTTTTTGGTCTGCAATGCTGGGATGATGCCGCTAAAGTCCATTGGCTTCAGGGTGTAATCCAGCTTCAGTTCTTTCGCAATTGCCGCCCACAGATCAACATCAAAGCCGACATATTGATTACCCTGCTTGAATTCAAACGGAACGAATGCGGTATCCGTTGCGACAACCAGTTGTTTCTCTGCGGCTTGAGAAGAAACGGCAAAAGCCAGGGTGAGTGCAGCCAGTGAAACTTTAAACATTGACTTCATAGCATTTCCTTTTATATCCACGGGGCGATCCCCTGCGAGAACAATCGGCTTATGAAAAAATCGTGCCAACTTCACAATGCATTGTTTCTTAACAAATAATACTTTTCTCAATGCACAATATAGGTCAGATAAATGTTTGTGTGCACCATGTTGGGGCACCAAACTGGTGCGCGAAAAGTGCATTGTTAAGTATGGTGTTTTTTAGCGCAAACACAGGGGGCAAAACAATCTTTTATTAACGATTGTGTGAAGTGACTATTACAAGTTGTTTACTTTGGCGGGAGGTGAGAGCATCTGGCTGCACTTTTATAGTGCAAAGAGGCCCGGCAGAGCTGCCGGGCGGTCATCACAAATAATGATGATTATTCAATGTTGGCTTCAATGAACCACAGGAACTGATCCAAATCGCGGGATGCCGCGGTAAAGATATCAGCCGTATCTTCATCTTTGGCTTCAGAAATGGCTTTACGCACATCGTTAGCGACGACGGCATAACGATCGGCCAGCGCTTTCAGGTGATCCTGGACGTTTGTGATATCCAGCGGATAGCTTTTCAGCGGAGTCTGCGCATTGATAACCTGAGTGGTGCCCAATGCAATACCACCAAGCTGAACGGCACGCTCTGCCATCGTATCCAGATGGTTGGTCAGCGCGGTGCGGAAGCCATCAAGCATCTCATGAACAGCGATAAAGTTAGCGCCACGCATGTTCCAGTGTGCCTGTTTGGTAATCAGCGAGAGATCGATGAACTGAAGAACCTGACGGTTGAGCAACGCAACGGTAGCCTGTTTTTCGCTTTCGGGAACATCGTTACGCGTATAGAGAAGTTGGGCGTTTTTGTTTTTGACCAGTTTTGCAGTACTCATAATCATATTTCCTCTTGATCTGATACACATATAAAAGCAGGTGTATCTGCGTCCTCATGAATTAACGAAAACAAGTATAGCACCGCAGCGGAACGGTATTTTCTGATTCTGCCTATGAGTACGATAGTAACGGCAGATTGACGTGATAAATGTATTTATAAACAGAGGGTTAATGATTTTTTGAGGGCGATGAACTATTTATGAAAATATATTTTTTGATATAAGATAAATAAACATGCAATTTTCATTCGATATTATGCATAGTGGTACGCACTATGCATAATATTATCGCTTAACCTATCTCGACTTTCTGAATTTTCGGTTCCTGACGCATAGTTAGCGTTGAACCCATCGATGCCATGATGATGGCCCCCAGCGCCAGAGTCTGAGTAAAGGTCAGCGTTTCGCCAAGAAAAACCATCCCCGAGAGCGCTGCGAGCGCCGGCTCCATACTCATCAGGGTGCCGAACGTTCGGGTTGGCAGTCGCGTTAAGGCAATCATCTCCAGCGAGTAGGGGAGAGCGGTCGACAGAACCGCAATCGCAAGCCCGACCGGAAGCAGCGACCAGTGCCAAAGTGCCTCTGTGGCCTGAAAGGCGCCCAGTGGGACAAAAACAATGGCGGCAATCAGCGATCCCATCGCCACCGTTGCCGGTCCATGCTCTTCACCTGCGCGACGACCGCTAAGTATATAGACGGCCCAGCCTGCGCCGGCACCTAATGCCAATAGCGCACCGGTTAAATCAACGTGCGCCACATCCTGGCCCAATGGCAGCAGGAACCACAAACCGGTAATCGCCAGAACGACCCAGATGAAATCGACCGGTCGGCGTGAGGAAAACAGCGCGACGGCCAGCGGCCCGGTAAATTCGAGTGCGACCGCAATCCCCAATGGAATACGTTGCAGCGAGAGATAGAACAGATAGTTCATCGCCCCGAGTGACAGCCCATAGAACAATAAAGGTAGGCGTTGTTCTTTAGCGAAGCGCAGTCGCCACGGTTTGAATACCACCACCAGAATCAGCGTGCCCAGTGCCAGACGTAGCGCGGTGACGCCGGGAGCACCAATTAACGGGAACAGTGACTTAGCCAATGATGCGCCGCTCTGAATGGAGATCATCGAAATTAAGATGACGAGTATGGGTAACCATGACGGTAGCTTGCGAGACATGCCTGGCATTGTATTCCTGTCAATTTTTGTCAAAGGAGGTAAAACCGGCAGTGTAATTGAAATAGTGCACGACGGTTGAGGGTTTGTTGAAAAAAAAATGACGGTGAGCGAGTAGAATTTCCTTAGTCGATGGAAAAATCGTCTGAAAAATTAGGAATAGTCTGGAAAATTAAATTTATTTTTTACCGTTTTAGCAACAAAAATGAAGGTAAAAAGATGAGTTTAATCAATGTGGTAGCGACGAATGGAAAATAATTGTTACAACGTTGCTACCCTTAGACATCACTAGTCCCAAAGAGTTTCTTAACATTTTTTGATATATTTGAAACTTAGGACTTATTAGAAGCACATTTGAGGTGGTTATGAAAAAAATTGCATGTCTTTCAGCACTGGCCGCAGTTCTGGCTGTTTCCGCAGGTACTGCAGTAGCTGCAACCTCCACCGTTACCGGTGGTTACGCTCAGAGTGATATGCAGGGCGTCGCTAACAAAGCTGGCGGCTTCAACCTGAAATATCGCTACGAAGCTGACAACAGCCCACTTGGTGTGATCAGCTCCTTCACTTACACCGAAAAAAGTGACACCCAGAACGGCCTGTACACTAAAGGTCAGTACTACGGCATCACTGCTGGTCCTGCTTACCGTCTGAACGACTGGGCAAGCATCTACGGTGTAGTCGGTGTCGGCTACGGCAAAGCACAGGGCAACAACTTCCCTGACAACAACAGCACCAGCGACTACGGCTTCTCTTACGGCGCTGGTCTGCAGTTCAACCCAATCGAAAACGTTGCTCTGGACTTCTCTTACGAGCAGTCTCGCATTCGTAGCGTTGACGTGGGTACCTGGATTGTTGGTGCAGGTTACCGCTTCTAATCACTTCGGTGATAATAAAAGGGGTCTTTATGGCCCCTTTTTTAATGTCTGTTTTAAATCTTGTTCCCGCCGTCTTCAACAACCCGCAGCAATATAATCGCCGTTGGCGCTTATCGGAATCACCGTCACGAACAGCACGATGGCAAAGAGGATAAGCATCACTCCCCCGATGATTTTCACCGCTGGCATCAGCCAATTGTGGCGCGCTACATCGCCAAAAAAGGCGGCCGTTCGCTCACGCGCGTAACGTACTGCGAGTGAAAGCCCCAGAATCGATAGGCCTGTTCCTAGCGCCATGGTCATCACCGCCACCATTCCCCACGTTACCATGCCGAGCGCATTGGCGAACATCAAAATCATAATGGCACCGCTGCAAGGTCGCGCACCAATCGCCAGAATAACGCCAAGACGCGTCTTCCAGTCGCTTTTCGCCATCGTCATTCCCACGCCGTGATGCCCGCAGCCACACTGCGCATTGTGCGTATGGAGAGGTTTAAGTGACGAGATTACGGGTCTGCGCGGTCGCAGATTGTGATACGCCTGATAGATAATAAATACGCCGAATAAGCCAATCATTATGGCGCTGATTTTTTCTATCCACCAGCGGCTGACGCTAAGATCGCCGGAAGCCAGATTGAGGCCGATGGCGAGAATAAACACGAACGCAATCGCACTCACGCCCTGCATCATGCTGCCGATAAAAGGCACCGCGCGGGCAGCAAACAGGCTTTCTTTATTGGTGCTGAGGTAGGTGGTAACGATAAATTTGCCGTGCCCAGGCCCGATAGCGTGCAACACGCCATATAAAAATGCGCCGCCAAGCAACCATACACCACCGCTGTACTGATGATTGTGTATCTCAAGCAGATACATCACCAGATAGCGATGCAGGGTAATCTGTGTCGCCAGACACCACTGAATAAAAGCACTCCAGTGCAGGTGCAAATTGAAGGCGGCAGTCAGTATCAGGAGGGTCACCAACCCAGCAACCGGGAGGCGCCAGTCGGTCGTGAGGCGTTGCACTATCATCGTGTGACCTACATTAGGGGCATGAGGACAGTATAGTAATGCAACGTTAAGAGATTGTGCTATCCGTTAACCTGCACAAGATGTTAACGGATAGCGCAAGAGCGGGCGTGGGATTTAGCTTTTAGGATCAAAGAGATCCGTTTTCAGCGTGTCGTAATCAACTTTTTGTAAGCGGAAGTTGGTAATAAAGATTTTTCCAGCTTTTTGCTTTGAGACAAAACGATACTTCGGCACGATCTCTTTGGTTTGAATACCGGTCCACTGAGAGAAGAAGCTCAGGAAATCGTTGGCCGAACGGCGCGCCTTAATGATGTTGTGCGTTTTATCATCGCTTGAGAGCACCATAAACGGCACCTGGAAATTCTGCTGATACTTATCATCGTGCGCCAGATACTGCACCGCCTTCCCGCGCTCTTTAAAGGCCAGGCCGTGGTCAGAGAAATAGACTAACGAGAAGCTATCGGTATTACTGCGTAGCTGAGTGTAAAGCTGGCTTAACAGGTTGTCGGTTTGCGTCATGGTATAGAGATAGCACGAGGTCTCTTTGGACTGCACAAAGTGCTCATACTTACCCTGAGTGCGATCGCAAGCCTGCGGATGCGAACCCATCAGGTGCAGCACAATCAACTGCGGCTGGCTCCGCTGGGTGGCAAGAACCTGGGCAGTCATTTTCAGCAGCGCCTCGTCGCGGGTATTTTTATCCGCTTCAAAATCGCCGTTTTTGAGAAACTGCACTTCATCGGCTCGTTTGGCAATACTGGCGATGGCGGTATCGTACTCACCAATCTGCCCCTGGTTTGAGAACCACCAGGTCTGGAAGCCTGCGCGGTTGGCAAGGGTAACAAAGTTATCCTGGTACTGCGGCTTGCCATCCACCACCCGATTTAAGGTCAGCCCCAGCGATTTTTGCGTCGAACCGCTGGCGGCAATGTAGTTGGTAAACAGATTTCCGTTAACAGAACTGGCAAACGGCGTGTTGTCCCAGTGTCCGCCAAAAGCGCCCAGCGCATCACGCCGCGCGCTTTCACCAATCACCACCACATAGGTGTGATATTTCGGCTTAACGGCCACCACATTCCATGTATCTTTCACACCGGAAAGCGCGGCCATCCGCTGCTGTTCGTCGATCACTTCGCGATTATTAACAATAATGTCTTTCACAAAGCGAAAGGCCGGATAGCCGGTATCTTTGAGTTTGAACACGCCGCCATAAAGCTGGTTTTGAATCGGCTGAACAAAGAACACGCCAATACTAAACAGCAGGCACAGGGTTTCCACCAGTCGCCAGCGCGGCTTTTCTACCGCCTTACGACGAACGGCAATGACGCCAAGCGCAAAGATAAACAGACCGACCAGATAGCTGTACCACGGGAAAATGGTGAAGATTTCCGTCGACTCTTCCATGTTGGTCGAGTGCATCGCCAGCAAGGTATTAAAATTGGGTGCGCCGTAGGCCTGGCTGAAAGGGAAGTAGAGCGCGGCAACCAGTGAGTACGCCCCTAAAACGATCTTTTGTACTTTGGGCGCGGTGCGCCACAGCAAATGCAGGACACAGGCAAATGCGACGGCATACATCAAATCCCAGGCATAGCCAGATAGCTGCGTAAATGAATAGCCCAGCGACAGGTTAATCAGCAGTGATTGTAAAAAATAAAGTCCTGGCCACGGGCTAAAGGCAAGCACACGCGCGGAGAGGGAGTCTTTCACGGTTAGATTCATAAATCGCAACTATCAAAACGCCATGTGCGTCCCCTGGCGTCAAAGGTTCTTTAGTGGCCAGACCGTGCATAAAGAGGGGATGCAAAGGACAAGGCTGCAAGAAGATAAAGCCAGCTTATAACGCGGTCAACTACTGATAGTGAATTGTTTTGGGATGGCGCTTACAAAACCAGAAAATAACCGGGGTTTTTAGGTCAAACGGGTAGGATGTCAGCGAAATGTGACAAGGAGATGATGCGGCGTCGCGACGCCGCTTAGCGAGACGGTTTGTCCTGTTGTGGTTTGTCGTTGAAGAGATCGCACAGCATTTCGATCAACATCAAACGGACTTTAAAGGGAGAGTGGCTAAACACGCTGATACACCTCTTGAATTCGTTCATGGTTCCTCCTGCTTCCAGCTCGTCAATCCGTGATGAGCGTTCGTATTACATACAGATATAGCACAGGCTATATTTTATAGCTATGGCTAAAACGTTAATTTTTTGTGCTCGGGTCACAATCCATTACAATGGGCTCACTTGATATGACGCGTTAAGGCGTCACACAGATGAGGAAGTTCTATGGGTCGTCGCGCAGGTACGCCAATAACGAAAAAAGTGACGCAGCTGGTAAATGTTGAAGAGCACGTTGAAGGGTTCCGTCAGGTTCGTGAAGCGCATCGTCGGGAGCTGATTGACGACTACGTTGAGCTGATTTCAGATTTGATCCGCGAAGTGGGAGAAGCGCGTCAGGTGGATATGGCCGCCCGCCTTGGCGTATCGCAGCCGACCGTGGCCAAAATGCTCAAGCGGCTGGCGGGCGTTGGCCTGATTGAGCAGATCCCGTGGCGCGGCGTGTTTCTTACCCCGGAAGGGGAAAAGCTGGCGCAAGAAAGCCGGGAACGCCATCAGGTGGTGGAGAACTTCCTGCTGGTGCTGGGGATCAGCGCCGAGACTGCCCGCCGCGATGCGGAAGGTATTGAACATCATGTTAGCGAGGAGACGCTGGACATGTTCCGCCAGTTTACCGACAAGCACGGGCACAGCGCTGAATGAGTGTTCCTTTTATCCGGTCGCTGATGCGCGACCGTTTCCTGCACTTGCTGATTATCATCGGCATCCTGTTGAGCTTTTTTGTCCCCTTTAAGCCCGCACATTGGCCCGCCGTTATTGACTGGCACACCATTATTACCTTGAGCGGCCTGATGCTGTTGACCAAGGGCGTTGAGCAGAGCGGCTATTTCGATGTCCTGGGGCGTAAAATGGCGCGCCGCTTTGCGACCGAACGTCAGCTGGCGCTGTTTATGGTGCTGGCTGCGGCGCTGCTGTCGACGTTTCTGACCAACGATGTGGCGCTGTTTATCATCGTGCCGCTGACCCTGACGCTAAAAAAATGGTGTGCGCTGCCGATTAATCGGATGATCATCTTCGAGGCGTTGGCGGTGAACGCCGGGTCGCTGTTAACGCCAATCGGTAATCCGCAAAATATCCTGCTGTGGGGGCGTTCTGGGCTGACGTTTCCGGCCTTCACGCTGCAAATGCTGCCGCTAGCGTTGGCGATGATGGCCACGCTGCTGGTGCTGTGCTGGTTCTGTTTCCCGGCGAAAAAGCTCGCGTTTCAAAGCAGCGACCGTACCCCCTCATGGCAGCCTCTGCTGGTATGGAGCTGTCTGGCGTTTTATCTGATTTTCCTCGCGGCGCTGGAGATGCAGCAGGCGCTATGGGGGCTGGTTATCGTCGCGGTGGGATTCTTAGCGTTGGCCCGGCGAGTGGTATTCAGCGTCGACTGGACGCTGTTGCTGGTGTTTATGGCGATGTTCATCGATGTGTATTTGCTGACTGAACTCCCGGTGCTCCAGCAGTCGCTGGCAGGGGTGAACGGATTGTCACAAGGTCAGCTGTGGCTGACGGCGATTGGCCTGTCGCAGGTTATCAGCAACGTGCCATCGACCATCCTGTTGCTCAACTATGTCCCGTCGTCAATGCTGCTGGCATGGGCGGTGAACGTGGGTGGGTTTGGCCTGCTGCCCGGCTCGCTGGCAAACCTGATTGCGCTGCGCATGGCGGCTGACCGACGCATCTGGTGGCGCTTCCATCTTTACTCTATCCCGATGCTGCTGTGGGCGGCGGCAGTTGGGTATGGATTGCTTTTACTTTTCCGCTGATCTTCCCCGGAGTCGCTGGCGCTCGTCCGGGCTACAATCGTGGTTGTAGGCCGGATAGGTAACGCCGCCATCCGGCAATCCGCACCGCTGTGCCTGATGGCCCCATCTTTCATGCCCCGGACGAGCGCCAGCGACGCCGGGAAAACCCTCACCGACTCACAAAAATCGCACCTCCTGCTTGCGCATTTTTTCATCTTCCGGCTATATGACTAGTCATTAAGTTTAAATGACTAGTCATATAGGAGCCGTACCATGAAATCATCACTGCCCGCCAATTTCCTGTGGGGAAACTCTGTCTCCAGCATGCAAACAGAAGGTGCCTGGAATGAAGGTGGTAAAGGCATGTCGGTCTACGATATCCGCGAGCCGAAGGAGTTTGCATCCGACTGGAAGGTGGCGACCGACTCCTATCATCGTTTTGAAGAAGATTTTGATTTAATGAAAGACTTGGGCATGAACTGCTACCGTTTCCAGATTGCCTGGAGCCGCGTTTGCCCAACCGGCGACGGTGAATTCAATGAAGAAGGTATCGCTTTCTACGACCGTTTTATCAGCGGGCTGCTTGAGCGCGGCATTGAACCGATGATCTGCCTTTACCATTTCGACATGCCGCTGGCGCTTGCCGAAAAATATAACGGCTTTACCGACCGCCGCGTGCTGGACGCCTTTGTTCGCTACGGTAAAAAAATGATCGACTGCTTCGGCGACCGTGTCACCTGGTGGCTGACCTTTAACGAGCAAAACCTGTACCACATGCCGGAAGCCTTCCTGATTTCCGGCTATATGCGTGGCGATAAAACGTTGCGCGAGCTGTATCAGATTCAGCATCACGTGATGATGGCGCACGCGCACCTGACCAATTACCTGCACGAGACTAAACCGGGCAAACTGATGGGCGGTATGCTGGCGCACGCGCAGGTATATCCCGCCACCTGCAAACCGCGCGACGTTTTCTGCGCTCAGCAGCTCGATGAGTTCTTTAACCAGAACCTGTTGCGTGCTTTCGCAGGCGAGGGGTACAGCCCGGAAGTGATGCATTTTGTCGATAAAGCGGGTTTACGCGATATTTACCCTGACGACGATCTGGCGGTGCTGGCAACCATGAAGAATGACTACATGGCCTTTAGCTATTACGCCAGCCGCACGCTGGATAGCGACCCTATCCCGCAAGATACGCCGGTTAACAACTACATGCTGTTCGGCGACAAACCGAATCCACACCTGAAAGCCACCGAATGGAACTGGCAGATAGACCCGCTCGGTTTTCGCAGTATCATTACCCGCTACTACAACGATTGGCGTTTGCCTGTGTTCCCGATTGAAAACGGTATCGGCGTGATTGAGTCGTGGGATGGTGAAAACCAGATTGCTGATGATTACCGCATTGCTTACCACCGCGATCATATCAACGCCATGAAAGAGGCGATGTTTGAAGACGGCGCGCAGGTTATTGGCTACCTGGGCTGGGGGCTGATTGATATTCTTAGCTCGCAGGGTGATATGCGTAAGCGTTACGGCGTGGTCTACGTCAACCGCGAAAACCATGATTTAAAAGATTTAGCGCGCGTACCGAAAAAAAGTTATGCATGGCTGAAAAAAGTCATCCACAGTAACGGCGAAGAGATGTAACCACAGGAGCGGGTGATGGCAGCGAAGTATCTCGCGATAGCGCGGGAAATTAAAAAACGGATCATAAGTCGGCAATATCCCGCTTCTGAGCCATTACCCGACCAGCATGCGCTGGCGGCAGAATTTGGCACCAGCCGCATGACGATTCAGCAGGCGATGCGGCAGTTGATTGTGGAAGGGCTAATCTACACCCGGCAAGGGCAGGGGACGTTTGTGCGTAAAAACTTCCTCCAGCTTTCGCAGTGGGACATTCATGGCAGCGATTATTCGGGCGCGACGGAGACCTGGGGACACCTCGGCAAAGTGGCAAGCCAGGTGATTCGCTTCGAGCTGCGTTTCCCCTCGGAAAAGGAGCAAAGCTCGTTGCTGATTGATGCCGATGCCCCCGTCTATGATTTTGTGCGTCTACGGATGCTAAACGGTGAGCCGCTCTCATTGGATATTACCGTTATGCCCGTCTCATTGGTGCCGGGACTCAGTAAAGGGCATCTGGAAGATTCAGTGTTTCAGTATGTCCAGGAAAAGCTCGGGCTGAAAATGATGGGATCGTACCGTGTCGTTCGGGCAATAAAGCCGACGACGCTTGATAAAGAGCACCTTCACTGCGAGTCGGGCGACCCGATTCTGGAAGTTGAGCAGGTTATTTATCTGGATGACGGCACGCCGCTGGAGTACGCGCACTGCCACTATCGTTACGATCACGGCGGCATTGTTATCGTAAATAACGGATAGAAAAATGGCGGGTGATTAACCCGCCATTTTTTTGTCACTCCGGTGTCGCAGCGCTCGGCCGGATTGCCGGATGTAGGCCGGATAAGGCTTCAGCCGCCATCCGGCAATCCGCATCGGATGCTCTATCAGTTCAGACGAATCGGCATACCGGAGCGATTTTTCACCGCCTGATCGACAACGCTCTGATCAACATCAGACTGGCTGGTGACAGCCTGCACCGCTTTGGTCAGCGTAATCGGCACGACTTCACCTTCTTCGAACTGTGCTTCAGTGGTCGACAGCGGGTTGTGAACTTCAATGAAGCGGCTGCCGTCTGGCTCAGTGGTGGCCTTCACGGGCTCATCAATAAACTGCACACGAGTACCTACCGGCACGTTCTGGAACAGGAATTTGATGTCTTCGTTACGCAGACGCACGCAACCGTGGCTCACGCGCAGACCAATACCGAAGTTGGCGTTAGTCCCGTGAATAGCGTACAGACGACCGATATACAGCGCGTACAGGCCCATAGGGTTGTCAGGACCGGCAGGTACCACGGCTGGCAGCGGTTCGCCGGCGGCTTGGTATTCTGCGTGCATTTTCGCCGTAGGTGTCCAGGTTGGACCGGCTTTTTTGCGCTCTACCTTGGTCGTCCAGTTGATAGGCGTGTCTTTACCCAACTGGCCAATACCGATTGGCAGCACGATAACGGTGTTGGTGCCTTTCGGGTAGTAGTACAGACGCATTTCTGCGCTGTTGATAACAATCCCTTCATGCACGGTATCCGGCAGGATCAGCTGCTGAGGAATGTTCAGCACCGTACCGCCTTTTGGCAAGAAGGTATCCACGCCAGGGTTCGCTTCCAGCATGTTAGACAAGCCCATTTGATACTGGGCCGCGAAGTATTCCAGCGGTTGCTTATTGTTATCAGGAATAGTGATAACCTGGTTCTCACCGACAATACGGCTGCCGTTGGTCGGCAGCGGGTACGTGACCGCAGATGCCGAATTACAGAAGCCCACGACAGCAAGCGCCGCAGCGAAAAGCGTTGTTAATTTAATGTTCATGTTGTGCGAGGTATCAGTGCCCTTACGGCCGTTGTTTGGGAATTCAGACTGTTGGTAGGAGCGCATTATATGTGCATTCCTTGTCACAGGGAATTCGGATGTGTACGAAATCACATTTTTTTCACTTGGGTTACATTTTAGTCTCTGGCGAAGGCGGGCGCTTTTTATTCCCAATTGTGGCACAATAGGCGGTTTGTCACATTCTTCAGGATACTCCCGTGTTAGTTACCAGCAACGTCACCATGCAGTTCGGCAGTAAGCCGCTGTTCGAAAACATCTCCGTCAAATTTGGCGGCGGCAACCGTTACGGCCTGATTGGCGCAAACGGGAGCGGCAAATCGACCTTTATGAAAATCCTCGGCGGTGATTTAGAACCGACGCTGGGTAATGTTTCACTCGATCCCAACGAACGCATCGGTAAGCTGCGTCAGGATCAGTTTGCTTTTGAAGAGTACACGGTGCTAGACACGGTGATCATGGGGCATACTGAACTGTGGGAAGTGAAACAAGAGCGCGACCGCATCTACGGTCTGGCTGAAATGAGCGAAGAAGACGGCTACAAAGTGGCCGATCTGGAAGTGCTGTACGGCGAAATGGACGGCTATTCCGCAGAGTCCCGCGCCGGTGAACTGCTGCTGGGCGTCGGTATTCCGGTTGAACAGCATTGGGGTCTGATGAGCGAAGTTGCGCCAGGCTGGAAACTGCGTGTTCTGTTAGCACAGGCGCTGTTCTCAAATCCAGATATCCTGCTGCTCGACGAACCAACGAACAACCTGGACATCGACACCATCCGCTGGCTGGAGCAGACTTTAAACGAACGCGACAGCACCATGATCATCATTTCGCACGACCGTCACTTCCTGAACATGGTCTGTACTCATATGGCGGATCTGGATTACGGCGAGCTGCGCGTTTATCCGGGTAACTATGATGAATACATGACTGCCGCGACTCAGGCGCGTGAGCGTCTGCTGGCCGATAACGCCAAGAAAAAAGCGCAGATTGCTGACCTGCAATCCTTTGTTAGCCGCTTTAGCGCCAACGCCTCCAAATCGCGTCAGGCAACTTCTCGTGCGCGTCAGATTGATAAAATCAAGCTTGATGAAGTGAAGGCTTCCAGCCGTCAGAACCCGTTCATTCGTTTCGAGCAGGATAAGAAACTGTTCCGTAACGCGCTGGCGGTTGAAGAGCTCAGCAAAGGTTTCGATAACGGCCCGCTGTTTAAAGACGTTAACCTGCTGCTGGAAGTCGGCGAGAAGCTTGCCATTCTGGGGGCTAACGGCGTGGGTAAATCCACGATGCTGAAAACCCTGGTCGGTGAACTGACTGCGGATCACGGCACGGTGAAATGGTCTGAGAATGCGCAAATTGGTTATTACGCGCAGGATCATGCGGAAGATTTCGATAACGATCTGACCGTTTTCGACTGGATGAGCCAGTGGAAACAAGAAGGCGATGACGAGCAGGTAGTACGCGGCTTCCTCGGACGTCTGCTGTTCAGCCAGGACGATATCAAAAAACCGGCCAAAGTCCTGTCCGGTGGTGAAAAGGGTCGTATGCTGTTCGGTAAGCTGATGATGCAAAAACCGAACATTCTGGTTATGGATGAACCGACCAACCACCTGGATATGGAATCCATCGAATCGCTGAACATGGCGCTGGAAATGTATCAGGGCACCCTGATCTTCGTTTCTCACGACCGTGAATTCGTCAGCTCGCTGGCGACCCGCGTGATTGAAATTACGCCAGAGCGCGTGGTGGACTTCACCGGTAACTATGAAGATTACCTGCGCACTAAAGGCGTCGAGTAAAAAGTAATCGGGTTCCCTAGGGAACCCGATTTGAGTCGCCCGGCCAGGCGCAACGCCGCCGGGTTATCTCATGGGCTATTCCATCCCCAACGCACGCCTGCCGTGAACATTCAGATCTTCCAGCGTAAACCGTCCCTGCCAATTGGCCTCATAATCCTCACGCGGGAAATCACCCGGTGACGCCCCACGCTCAAGTGCGGCTTTTACCTTATGCGCATAGGCGAGGTTTTTGGCGCACATTGGAGCGGCGGGAATATACATCACGTTCCCCCAACCCTGCTGGTTTTCCACCGGCGCGACGGAGTGGATGACATCGCAATGCCACCACACGGAATCACCGGCCTCCAGAGCGGGAATAGAGGTGAGGGCGCTCATCAGCAGCGGATGCCACTTCTCAGAAATCGGCAGTACTTTACCCGATGCGACTCCGCACAATTCATCCTCAGGCACATCGTCCAGCAGCGGTCGCAGCAGCACATAAGCCATTGCTTCAGGAATCGGCACCACATGCAGTAACCCTTGATCGGGGATCATATCCGACAGCGCCGTCCAGCCCTGGAAGGTACGGAAAACGGAGCATTTGGTGGTGTTATCTACGGTGTATTCTTCGACGTCGGTGCGATATGCCGCATCCCACGGATCGTATTGCTCCACATTGCCGTTAAAAACGTTGGAAAATACTTGCTGATAAGCCGGAAGCAGCCAGCGTTCCAGCGCCCCGGAGTCGGTATGTGCGCCAAGCCCTTTTGAGGTGGTGCCCGGTGGACGGCGACGAATGCGGTCGGGATAAATCACGCTGATATCCGGGTTAAACCACTGCTTACCGTCGTGCTCAACCTGCCACAAACGGTTCAGGAATGATTGTGCCTGCGCCATTTCCGGGCTCTGGCGAGCCTGCATCTGGGCCTGCGACCAGTAGATCGGATAGATCTCCGGGCGTGAAGCCTCCAGGGAACCGAAGAAGCTGTCGCCCGGCCCTTTATAGACGTCATCGAAATGGTTGAGGTCAAGGTAGTCGAGCATTGAACGATCCCACGCTAGCGCCTGCTCGCGTGGGAAGTGACCTTTAATGACCGCGCAGCCGCGTCGTTTCACCTCGGCGCGAGTCGCGTCACTGATATTGCCAGAAGCGATATCCGCGAAAGGGATCACCGGCCATACCGGCTGATTCTGCGCCTTTAGCGCGTTGATTTCCGCGACGCGGGATTCAATGATGGCGCTCAGGCGGTCGAACGCCGCCTGGACGTCGCCAATCTGCGCGCGCAGCGTTTTTTTCATTTGACGAATGGCCGCTTTAGGATCGGCGGGCAGCGTTTCGTGGGTAAAGGTAACCGTCATATCAACCTCGCAATCTTTCATTCGAAAGTAAAATTCATTACAAGTGATACTTTAAGTTAAAACAAAGTTAATGCAAGTTTAAATTCTTGCGTTCGATCACGAAGGTAAACAAAGATGAATTCGTAGGCCGGATAAGGCAACGCCGCCATCCGGCAATGTGCCTGATGGCGCTGCGCTTATCAGGCCTACGAAGGGAGAGAATTAGAAAGGTGCGGTGCCGTCCAGCACGGCCTGAATCACATTCAGCGCGCCGTCGTGGTTGTTATCGTCGGTATGATAATCGGCAATGGCTTTAATACTGTCGGCTGCGTTATCCATCGCGAAGGCGTACTTCACCAGTTTAAGCATTTCTGCATCGTTGCCGCTGTCGCCAATTGCCACACATTCTTGCGGTGAAATATGCCAGCGCTTTAACAAGCGGCTGATACCGTTGGCCTTGTGCAGTCCGGGAATGATGAGGTCAACAAAGCCAAAACCGCTGGTGACGGGTTTCATAATGCCGTCGAGCGAGAGATGCAGTTTTTCGACTAACGCCGGAATCAGGCTGTCGGGGAGATTCAGCGAAAATTTAAACATCTTATCGTCGATGTCGTGATAGTTCGCGACCCGCTTTAACCGGTAATAGTGTTTGGACATCAGCGCCACCAGTTCTTCCGGCGCATTTTCGCTGATGTAAGCACTCTCAAGCCCACAGGCGACAAAATGGAGCTGCGAATCTTTAAGCAGTTCACCAATCACCGTTTGATATTCATGGCGAGTCAGTTCGCCGTGGAAAAGCTGTTGTCCGTGTTCGTACACCAGCGCGCCATTTTCGGCGACATACGAGATGCGGTCGCGGATCTCCGGGAAGAAGGTGATGAGCTGATAATACTGATTGCCGCTGGCGACGACGAATTCAATGCCGCGCTGTTGAAGCTGGTCAAACTGCGCCAGAAACCGCGAACGGTCGTAGGTTTTGGCGTCATTAAGAAAGGTGCCGTCCATATCGGTGATGATAGCTTTAACGGTCATGCAAGGTGCTCCTGGGGTAACTCCGGCCAGCAGCAATTTAATTATAATGTGAGCTAAAGCACAAATTTATTTCATTTGAAAGAGAAGTGGCGGGGAAGTTGTGTGGGCTGGGCCCTCTCCCTGGAAGGGAGAGGGGGAAAACCGGCGCTTGCCTCATCGACAACACCGATCGGTTCCCTCTCCCCTGAGGGGAGAGGGTTAGGGTGAGGGGGAAATGCACCGACTTACAGCGTATGCTCCGTACGCGCAATAATATCGTCCTGCGCATCCGGCGACAGCGCGGTGAAGAACGCCGAATACCCTGCCACGCGCACCACTAAATCACGATACTGATCAGGATGTTTCTTCGCCTCCAGCAGCGTTTCGCGTGAGACGATGTTGTACTGAATATGCCAGCCTTTATGCACCTCGAAGAAGGTACGCAGCAGCGCCATCAGTTTCTGCTTATCGCTTTCGTTTTCAAGCGTTGCCGGATTCAGCTTCTGGTTTAACAACACACCGCCAAGAATGGCCGAGGTCGGCAGTTTACCCACGGAGCTAATCACCGCCGTTGGGCCGAGATGGTCAGTACCGGAAGCCGGGCTTGCGCCTTCAGCAAGCGGTGTTTTGGCCTTACGTCCGTCCGGCGTCGCCATCGTCTGCGCGCCAAACGGTACGTTGGCGGAGATAGACGAGGTGCCCGCGTAGTAGTTACCGCCAATCGGGCCGCGGCCATAGCGCGGGTTGTGATACTGTTTCAGCTCATCGATATAGGTCTGATAGGCGCGGGCCAGCAGGGTGTCGACGCTATCATCGTCGTTACCGTATTTCGGCGCGCCGTTGATTAAACGCTGGCGCAGCTGCTCGTGAGTCAGGCCGTCGTAGTCCTCCGCCAGCGCTTTCGCCAGCTCCTGCTGACCAATCACTCCCTGATCGAAGACCAGCTTTTTCACCGCTGCCAGGCTGTTGCCCAGGTTGGCAATACCGACCTGCAAACCGGAAACCCAGTCGTATTTCGCGCCGCCCTGTTTGATGCTTTTCGCCCGTTCAATACAGTCATCAACCAGCGCCGAGCACAGAATATCGTGCACGTTCTCTTCCAGCATGGTATCGACCACGTATTCAATCTCAATCGACTTGCGGGTGTAGTAACGGATCTGCGTATCCCAGTCGCTCATCATTTGTTCGAAGTTCGCGAAGTTGCCTTTCGACAGCGCGTGCTCCTGCGGCAGGAATACCTGGCCGCTGGTGGCGTCGCGTCCGCCTTCCATCGCGGCAAGCATCACGCGGGCGAAGTTGATAAAGCTCATGCCGGTGCAGCGGTAGCCCCACTTGCCGCCGACGGCGGTTTCGATACAGCCGATTGCCGCGTAGTCGTAGGCGTCCTGTGGTTCGATACCCAGCTTGATAAATTCCGGAATCACGATTTCATCGTTGTTGAAGGCTGGCATACCGAAACCACAGCGAATCACCTGTACGCAGGCGTCGAGGAAATCATTGCTCATGCCCGCGTGGTAACGCACGCTCAGGTTTGGCTGGGTCGAGCGCAGACGACCGCAGGACTCCAGAATAGCGTAGGAGAGCGGGTTGACCGCGTCCTGCGCTTCACCGTTCACCAGCTTCTGACCGCCGATGGTGACGTTCTGATACAGCGGGCTACCGGCAGAGGCTTTGGAGTGTGAGCCGGATCGGATTTTGTTCACTTCCAGAAGCTTCAGCCAGCAGCTGTGCAGCAGCTCGATTGCGTGTTCACGATCCAGTGACTGCTCAAGCTCCACGTCGCGGCGATAGTACGGATACAGATACTGGTCCATACGGGCAAACGACACCGAGTGACCGTTGGACTCAATTTGCAGAATCAGCTGGATGAAGTAGCACAGCTGCAATGCCTGCCAGAAGGTTTTTGGCGGCTCATGGGCAATCACATCGCAGTTCTCGGCCATTGTCAGCAGCTCGTCGCGGCGGTTTTCGCGCGACTCTTGTGCCGCCATTTTGCGCGCGAGTTCCGCAAAGCGCGTAATGTGCTGGCTGACCGCTTCCAGTACGATATCAATGCCTTTGAGGAACTGTTCGCCGTGCAGGTCTTCCAGTACGGTCAGGTTGATGCGTGAGCGGCGCTCGGCGACTTTCGCACGCATACCGTCGAGGCCTTTTTCCAGCAACAGCGGGAAGTTCACCGCCAGGTGGGCATCGCCGGAGGTCATATTGCCTTCCGCTTTAATGATCCCGGTCGCCAGCAGCGCTTTTTGCTCGTCGGTAAACATTCCGTAGCAGCGATCCTGTACGGTCTGCCCACGCCACCACGGGCACACTTCGTGCAGCACGCGTTTGTTCTCTTCGCTTACGGCAAAACCGGCGCCTGGGCGATCCGCCAGATCATCAATCTCTTTTTCAATCCAGCTGACGGTATATTCCGGGAAGATTGGCGCGGCGCGCACTTCGCTTGCCTGGTTGCCGACGATAAGCTCGTCATGCTTGATCCAGATGGTGCGCTCGGCCAGGTGATGCGCCAGCGCCAGCGCGCGTCGAACCGGAATCGGTTTATCCAGATGTTGCTGGTACGCCTGGGTATAGTGAAGCGCGCGTTCCGTACACACCGGCGGCTTAACGATATGCACCAGCGCATTTTTATGCGCCTGAATACGGTCGGTCAATTTATCGAGTTTTAGCATTGTCATGAGATTTATCCTCGTAGTGTCGCCGTTAACCCTTTCTCATGGGCGTACTGTTGGGCAAATTCCAGCAGTGCCGGGTCGTTAAGCGGCTTGTCGGGTGCAAAGTAGGGTAGGCCGAGCAGGCTATATTTATTGATGCCCAGCGTGTGGTAAGGCAGAAAATGAATATCGCGCACTCCATTCATATCGGCGGCGAAATCGGTGATGGCTTTGATGGAATCTTTATCGGCGTTAAAGCCCTGAATCAGCGGTACTCGCAGGGTAATATTTTTACCGGCGGCGGCCAGTCGGTTCAGGTTATCGAGTACACGTTTAGCCGAGCCGTCGGTCCACTGCTTGAAGCGGGCTTCGTCGACGTGCTTTAAGTCAGCAAGGAACAGGTCGATATAGGGCAGCGCCGGTTCCAGATAGCGCCACGGTACGTGCAGGCAGGTTTCAACCGCCGTATGGATGCCTTGTTCATGTGCGCTTTTCAAAAGCGTCAGCGCCAGCTCCGGGTTCATAAAGGGTTCACCGCCGGAGAGCGTCATGCCGCCGCCGCTGCGATCGTAAAACGGTTTGTCGCGCAGGACGGTAGTCATAATTTCGTCCGCACTTTTCTCCTCACCGCAGACGGTGAGCGCCTGAGTGGGGCAGCAGTCGGTCAATGCGGCAAGGTGCGTGTCATCCAGTTTTTCCCGGTGAATGACCAGACCGCTTAGCGCGCGCTCAATCACCGTGGGTGCCGCTTTGTGGCACAGGTCGCAGCCGTCCAGACACAGGCGTGGATCAAACAGCAGATCCTGTCCGCGAGCGCGGCTTTCTGGGTTTTGACACCAACGGCAGCCGAGTGAACATCCTTTAAGGAAGACCACGGTGCGAATACCTGGACCATCATGGGTTGAATAGCGCTGAATATTGAAAATCATATGCTGCCCTCATCTTTCGTATAAAGATTAAATTACTTTCGAATGAAAGTTATCTTGATGTGCGTCAACTTAAGCTGAGGTTTTGCTGTGGTAGTGTTATTCCATGCTAAATATCACGGTTTAAGGAAACATCATGGAACTCTATCTCGACACCTCCGACGTTGTTGCAGTAAAGAAGCTGGCGCGCGTTTTCCCGCTGGCGGGCGTGACCACCAATCCGAGTATTGTGGCCGCGGGGAAAAAACCGCTGGACGTGCTGTTGCCGGAATTGTACGAAGCGATGGGCGGTAAAGGGCGCTTGTTTGCGCAGGTGATGGCCACCACCGCTGATGGGATGGTGGCTGATGCCCATAAGCTGCGGGCAATTATTCCCGATCTGGTCGTGAAAGTGCCGGTTACCGCAGAAGGGCTGGCGGCAATTAAGTTGCTGAAAGCCGAAGGGATCCCAACATTGGGCACCGCCGTTTATGGTGCTGCGCAGGGTTTGTTGTCGGCATTAGCTGGCGCAGAATACGTGGCGCCGTATGTCAATCGCATTGATGCGCAGGGCGGTAATGGGATCCAGGCCGTGGCGGAATTGCAGGATTTGCTGACGCTGCATGCGCCGCAGTCAAAAGTGCTGGCCGCGAGTTTTAAAACTCCGCGTCAGGCGCTGGATTGCCTGCTGGCAGGGTGCCAGTCCATCACGCTGCCGCTCGATGTTGCGCAGCAGATGATTAGCTACCCGGCGGTCGACGCGGCGGTGGCGAAGTTTGAGCAGGATTGGCAGACGGCGTTTGGACGGACGTCGCTGTAATCCAGCAGGAACCGTAGGCCTGAAAGCTGCGCGCCATCAGGCGCCGCCGAGCACATTGCCGGATGGCGGCTACGCCTTATCCGGCCTACACCAATCTGTAGCCCGGGCGAGGCGTTCACGCCGACCCAGGGGCCGGTGCATATTCCCGGCGTCGCTGCGCTCGGCCGGGCTACATGTGGCTGTCCTCTGACTCGGGGCTAACAATTGCGCATATCCGTAGCCCGGGCAAGGCGTTCACGCCGACCCCGGGGCCGGTGCACATTCCCGGCGTCGCTGCGCTCGGCCGGGCTACATTTGGCTGTCCTCTGACTCGGGGCTAACAATTGCGCATATCCTTAGCCCGGGCGAGGCGTTCACGCCGACCCCGGGGCTCGGCGCATATTCCCGGCGTCGCTGCGCTTGGCCAGGCTACACCGCTGGCTGGCCACAGACCTCACACGTCGGGCTACGCATCAGTTTCATCTCTCTGAACTGGCAGCGCATCGCGTCATACATCACGATTTTTCCTGCTGCGGGCGTGCCGTAATGAGTCAGCACTTTAATGGCTTCCATCGCCTGCATTGCGCCAATGACTCCCACTAGCGGCGCCATCACGCCTGCTTCCACGCAGGTCAATGCATTTTCACCGAACAGCCGGCTCAGGCAGCGGTAACACGGTTCGCCGTCCTGATACGTAAAGACCGAAATCTGGCCTTCCATGCGAATGGCCGCGCCGGAGACCAGCGGAATTTTATGTTGGAAACACCCGGCGTTAAGCTGGTTGCGAATGGTGATGTTATCGGTACAGTCGAGTACCAGATCGTGCTCGGCTATCAACGCCCACAGCGCATCCTCTTCCAGCATTGCATTACGGGTAACGAGCGTGGTGTGCGGGTTAATGCGCGTCAGCGCATCGCGTGCGGAGTTAACTTTGGGTTCTCCAAGCGTGACATCGCTGTGCAGCGTCTGGCGTTGCAGATTGGAGAGCGATACGGTGTCAAAATCGAGCAGTGTCAGCAATCCCGCACCTGCTGCCGCCAGGTACTGCGATGCCGCGCAGCCCAGGCCGCCAAGGCCCACCACCAGTACCCGTGAGGCTTTTAACTTCTCCTGACCGTCGAAATCGAAATCCCGCAGGATGATTTGTCGGTTATAGCGCAGCATTTCTGCATCGCTAAGTTCTACGCTCATTACAAGCCACCCAGCAGATGGTTAAACGGCTCAACCTCAACCCATTCACCGGCCTCAACGCGCCCGCGTTCGCGCTCCAGCACGATAAAGCAGTTACCCTGACTAAAGGAGCTGAAAATATGTGAACCCTGATGGCCGGTTGTGGAAACCGTCAGTTCACCGTTGTCATTACGGGTCAGCAGACCGCGCTGGAAATCAAGACGACCCGGCGATTTCTTCAGCGTATCGGTCGTACGCACGCGCAGACGCGGTGCCTGAGTCGGCTGGCTGCTCGCGCTGAGCTTCGCCAGCAATGGCTGCACCAGTTGATAGAAGGTTAACGCCGCGGACACCGGGTTGCCCGGTAGGCCACAGAACCAACTGTTGCTGAGCTTGCCAAAGGCGAACGGTTTGCCCGGCTTGATGGCGAGTTTCCAGAAGCCAATTTCGCCCAGCTCATCAAGAATCGTTTTGGTGTAATCGGCTTCGCCCACCGAAACGCCGCCGGAGCTAATGACCACGTCGGCCTGCTTATCCGCCTCGATAAAGGTCTGGCGAAGTTGCTCGGGATCATCGCGAATAATGCCAAGATTAATCACCTCACAGCCGAGCTGCTCGAGCATCAGATGCACCGCCAGACGGTTGGTGTCGTAGATTTGCCCATCGCCCAGCGGCTGGCCCGGCAGCTGGAGTTCATCGCCGGTAGAGAATAGCGCGACGCGAACTTTGCGCACCACGTTCACCTCGGCAATACCCAGCGAAGCCAGTACCGGTAGCTCCGCGACCGTCAGGCGAGTACCCGCCGGGAATACCACCGCGCCGTTAGCGATATCCTCGCCACGGCGGCGAATGTTCTGCCCCGGCTTGACGTTTGCGGTGAACCGCACCCCGGCATCGGTCTGTTCTGTTTCCTCTTGCATCACCACGGCTTCGCAACCCGCGGGGACCGGTGCGCCGGTCATAATGCGAATGCAGGTGCCCGCAGGCCATTCACCGTGGAACGGCTGTCCGGCAAAGGCTTTACCGGCGACCGCCAGCGGCGCTTGTGCCGCCACATCGGCCAGACGCACCGCGTAACCATCCATCGCCGAGTTATCAAAACCCGGTACATCCAGAGGGGAGATGATATCGCGGGCCGTAATCCGGCCAAATGCCTGTAACAACGGCACCGATTCGCTGTCATGCAGTGGGGTAATCTGCGAAAGCATCTGCGTTAGCGCGGTATCAAGCGGTATCAATCCGGCGGTAAAATCCATGGGTAAACTCCTGCGGGAAACGTTCGAATGCGCCCATTATGGCAGAAAAACCCCGCAGGCTGTATGCCACCTGTGGTGTAGCTTTACATCACCAGCCGCTATTTCTATATTCAAAATTGATATAGGAGCAGAGTCACTATAATGATATTTATACCCGTCATACTTCAAGTTGCAGGTGCGTTGGCTGGCAACTCGAATTATTTAGGGTATATAAAAAAATGACGTAAGGGATAACAGATCAATGGGCAAGGCAGTCATTGCGATTCACGGCGGAGCCGGGGCAATAAGTCGTCATCAACTTTCAGCGCAAAAAGAGCACGAATACGTGACGGCGCTTTCTGACATTGTTGAAAGTGTACAAAAAATGCTGGAGGAGGGTGCCAGCGCGCTCGACGCGGTGACCGAAGCGGTACGCCAGCTGGAGGAGTGTCCGCTGTTTAATGCAGGCATCGGCTCGGTCTTTACCGCCGCTGAAACACATGAACTGGATGCCTGCATCATGGACGGCAATTCGCTTGAAGCGGGTGCCGTCGCCGGCGTGAAACATCTGCGCAATCCAATTCTGGCGGCTCGTGCGGTATTAGAGAATAGCCCGCACGTGATGATGATGGGTGAGGGCGCTGAAGCCTTCGCCAAAGCGCAGGGTATGGAGCTTGTGGACAATTCACTGTTCTCAACCGATACCCGTTTTCAGCAGTTGCTGGAAGCGCGTAGCAACGGCGAATTTATTCTCGACCATGATGGCTCGCCGCTCGACGAACGTCAGAAAATGGGCACCGTCGGTGCCGTGGCGCGTGATATTAACGGTAATCTGGCGGCGGCAACGTCCACCGGCGGAATGACCAATAAATTGCCCGGCAGAGTGGGCGACACCCCGCTGGTTGGGGCCGGTTGCTATGCCAATAACGCGAGCGTGGCGGTTTCCTGCACCGGTACCGGTGAGGTGTTTATCCGCACGCTGGCGGCCTACGATATCGCGGCCCTAATGGAGTACGGCAATCTTAGCCTGCTTGAGGCCTGCGAGCGGGTGGTGATGGAAAAACTGCCAGCACTTGGCGGCAGCGGCGGACTTATCGCCATTGACCGGGAAGGTAACGTAGTGCTGCCGTTTAACAGTGAAGGCATGTACCGCGCCTGGGCATACGCCGGGGATACGCCAACCATCGGTATTTACCGGGAATAGAAGGAGTTAGCGTGCCGCATTCCGCTGAACTTGATGCGTCTCAGGTACTGAGTCTTCAGAACCTGAACGTGGCATTTTGTCAGGATAAACAGTCCGTCCGCGTAGTTAATCAACTCTCGTTAACGCTTAACCGTGGTGAAACGCTGGCGATCGTCGGCGAGTCGGGTTCGGGAAAATCGGTGACGGCACTGGCGTTGATGCGCCTGCTGGAACAGTCCCGCGGACAAATTGCCTGCGACCAGATGCTGCTGCGGCGACGTAATCGTGAGGTAGTTGACTTACTGGAGCAGACTCCCGCACAGATGCGCGGCATACGCGGGGCGGATGTGGCGATGATTTTTCAGGAGCCAATGACCTCGCTGAATCCGGTCTTTACCATTGGTGAGCAGATTGCCGAGTCGATTCGTTTGCACCAGGGGATGGGGCGTGAAGAGGCGCTGGCCGAGGCTAAAAAAATGCTCGATAAGGTGCGGATCCCCGAAGCGCAGGCGGTGCTTTCGCGTTATCCGCATCAGCTTTCTGGCGGTATGCGTCAGCGCGTGATGATCGCGATGGCGCTGTCGTGTCGTCCGGCGGTGCTGATTGCCGACGAACCGACGACGGCGCTGGATGTCACCATCCAGGCGCAAATTCTCCAGCTTATCGACGTGCTGCAAAAAGAGATGTCGATGGGGGTGATATTTATCACTCACGATATGGGCGTCGTGGCGGAAATCGCTGACCGGGTTTTGGTTATGCACCAGGGCGAAGCGGTTGAAACCGGCAGCGTAGACGATATCTTTAACGCGCCTCAACACCCGTATACTAAACGTCTGCTGGCCGCCGTACCGCGGTTGGGGGCGATGCGCGGTAGCGATTACCCCAAAAGTTTCCCGGATGTGAACGCCCCTACGCTGGAACCGCAGCCGCAAAATACCGTGGCGACGGGCGAACCCATTTTGCAGGTGCGCAATCTGGTCACCCGCTTTCCACTGCGCGGCGGCCTTTTGAATCGCGTGACCCGTGAAGTGCATGCGGTGGAAAATGTCAGTTTCGATCTCTGGCCGGGTGAGACATTGTCCCTAGTGGGCGAGTCTGGCTGCGGTAAATCCACCACCGGGCGCGCGTTGCTGCGGTTAGTCGAATCGCAAAGCGGCACCATCACCTTCAACGGCGAGCGCATTGATACGCTCAATGCCCGCCAGCTGCAACCGCTGCGCCGCGATATTCAGTTTATCTTCCAGGATCCGTACGCTTCGCTTGATCCGCGCCATACGGTGGGTTTCTCGATTATGGAGCCGCTGCGTATTCACGGCGCGTTGACGGGCGAAGCGCTACAGCAGCGGGTCGCGTGGTTATTGCAGCGTGTCGGCCTGTTGCCGGAGCACGCGTGGCGGTACCCGCATGAATTTTCCGGCGGTCAGCGCCAGCGTATCTGCATTGCGCGCGCGCTGGCTTTGTCGCCGAAAGTGGTCATCGCCGATGAGTCCGTCTCGGCGCTGGATGTGTCGATTCGCGCGCAGATTATCAACCTGCTGCTCTCTTTGCAGCGTGATATGGGCATCGCATTTCTCTTCATTTCCCATGATATGGCGGTGGTGGAACGCATTAGCCATCGTGTGGCGGTGATGTATCGCGGGCGAATCGTGGAAATTGGCCCGCGCCGCGCTATTTTTGAAAATCCTCAGCATCCGTATACCCGCAAGCTTCTGGCGGCAGTGCCGGTGGCCGATCCGGCGCATCGTCGTCCGCAGCGGGTTCTGCTCTCGGACGAACTGCCGGGGAATATCTACAAACGGGGGGAAGTCGTCGAACCGATAGGTTTGCAACAGATCTCGCCGGGGCATTTTGTGGCTCGCGAGCCGGTAAGTAGTGCGCTAGTAAATCGATAATAAAACGTCAAACGACAGGCAGGGGACAACATGACACAACGCATTTCACGTAAATGGCTGGTTGCAGTGGGGGTGGCCTCCGCGCTTGCCGCCTCTCCGGTGTTCGCCGCAAAAGATGTGGTGGTAGCGGTAGGATCTAACTTCACCACGCTCGACCCATACGACGCCAACGACACGCTGTCGCAGGCGGTGGCGAAATCCTTCTATCAGGGGCTGTTTGGCCTTGATAAAGAGATGAAGCTGAAAAACGTGCTGGCGGAAAGCTACACCGTTTCAGACGATGGCAAGGTGTATACCGTTAAGCTGCGCCAGGGCGTTAAATTCCAGGATGGCACCGATTTCAACGCCGAGGCGGTGAAAATCAACCTCGATCGCGCCAGCAACCCGGAAAGCCATCTCAAGCGGTACAACCTGTACAAAAATATCGATAAAACCGAAGTGGTGGATGCGAATACGGTGAAAATCACCCTGAAGCAGCCGTTCTCGGCATTTATCAATATTCTTGCCCATCCGGCGACGGCGATGATTTCGCCTGCGGCCCTGAAAAAATACGGCAACGAAATTGGTTTCCATCCGGTGGGAACCGGCCCGTATCAGCTGGATACCTGGAATCAGACGGATTTTGTGAAGGTCAGTAAATACGCTAACTACTGGCAAAAAGGGCTGCCGAAGCTGGACTCTATTACCTGGCGTCCGGTGGTGGATAACAATACCCGCGCCGCAATGCTGCAAACCGGCGAAGCGCAGTTTGCTTTCCCAATTCCTTACGAGCAGGCGGCGCTGCTTTCGAAAAACAGCCAGCTTGAACTGGTTGCCAGCCCGTCCATTATGCAGCGCTACATCAGCATGAACGTCACGCAAAAACCGTTCGATAACCCGAAAGTGCGTGAAGCTATCAACTATGCGATTAACCGTCAGGCGCTGGTTAAAGTGGCCTTTGCGGGCTATGCCACACCGGCGACGGGCGTTGTACCACCGTCCATCGCATATTCACAGCAGTATCAGCCGTGGCCTTATGATCCGGCGAAAGCGCGCGAACTGTTAAAAGAAGCCGGTTATCCGAACGGTTTTAGCACCACGTTGTGGTCGTCACATAACCACAGCACGGCGCAGAAAGTCCTGCAATTTACCCAGCAGCAGCTGGCGCAAATTGGTATTAAGGCGCAGGTCACGGCGATGGATGCCGGGCAGCGCGCGGCGGAAGTGGAAGGCAAGGGGCAAAAAGAGAGCGGCGTCCGCATGTTCTATACCGGCTGGTCGGCCTCGACCGGCGAAGCGGACTGGGCGTTGTCACCGCTGTTTGCCTCCTCGAACTGGCCGCCAACTCAGTTCAATACGGCCTTCTACAGCAACCCGCAGGTTGATAAAGATTTGACGGCGGCGCTGCAAACAACCGACAACGCTGAAAAAGCGCGCTTATACAAAGAGGTGCAGGATACGCTCTGGAAAGAGTCACCGTGGGTGCCGCTGGTAGTGGAAAAACTGGTTTCGGCACACAGCAAGTCCTTGTCTGGATTCTACATTATGCCGGATACTGGTTTTAGCTTCGATGATGCGGATTTGAAGTAAGCGGCGTTTTCCCGCGTCATATTGGCGCGGGAAAGCATCGGCAAGGAGAGTCATGCTCAACTATGTTATCAAACGCCTGCTCGGCCTGATTCCCACGCTGTTTATCGTGGCCGTGCTGGTGTTTTTGTTTGTCCATATGCTGCCCGGTGATCCGGCGCGGCTGATTGCCGGGCCGGAAGCTGACGCGCAGGTTATCGCGATGGTGCGCCAGCAGCTGGGGCTGGATCAGCCGCTGTACGTGCAGTTCTGGCATTACATCAGCCACGCGGTGCAGGGGGATTTTGGCACTTCAATGGTGTCACGCCGTCCGGTATCAGAAGAAATTGCCAGCCGTTTTTTGCCGACCTTATGGTTAACGCTCGCCAGTATGGCCTGGGCGGTGCTGTTTGGTATGGCGGCGGGGATTGCCGCCGCCGTCTGGCGTAATCGCTGGCCGGATCGGCTGGGAATGGCGCTGGCGGTTACCGGTATCTCCTTCCCGGCATTTGCGCTCGGGATGTTGCTGATGCAGATTTTCTCCGTTGAGCTGGGCTGGCTGCCAACCGTGGGGGCCGATAGCTGGCGGCACTACATTCTGCCCTCGATAACGCTGGGGGCGGCGGTAGCGTCCGTTATGGCGCGTTTTACCCGCGCATCGTTTGTCGATGTGTTGAACGAAGATTACATGCGCACCGCACGCGCCAAAGGTGTAAGCGAGAAAGGGGTGGTGCTCAAGCATGGTCTGCGAAACGCCATGATCCCGGTGGTCACCATGATGGGGCTACAGTTTGGTTTTCTGCTCGGCGGCTCGATTGTGGTGGAGAAAGTCTTTAACTGGCCGGGTCTGGGACGCCTGCTGGTGGACTCGGTGGAGATGCGTGATTATCCAGTCATTCAGGCTGAGGTGCTGCTATTTTCACTGGAGTTTATTCTTATCAATTTAGTGGTGGATGTGCTTTACGCCGCCATTAATCCGGCTATCAGGTACAAATAACGTGCGAATATTGAATTGGCGCCGACAGGCAGCCCTGAATGCCATGCCGGTGATAAATACGGCTGAACAACGCACCCCATGGCGCGAGTTCTGGCGGCGTTTTCGCCAGCAGCCGATCGCCATGGCATCGGGCATTTTTGTGCTGTTGTTGATTATTGTGGCGGTGGTTGCGCCGTGGATTGCGCCGTTTGATGCGGAAAACTATTTCGATTATGACCGCCTGAACGAAGGGCCGTCATTGATGCACTGGTTTGGCGTCGATTCACTGGGCCGGGATATTTTCAGCCGGGTGCTGGTGGGGGCGCAAATTTCACTCACCGCGGGCGTGTTCGCCGTGCTGATAGGTTCGGTCATCGGGACGATTCTGGGGTTGCTGGCGGGCTATTATGAAGGCTGGTGGGATCGCATTATTATGCGTATTTGCGACGTGCTGTTTGCCTTCCCCGGCATCCTGCTGGCGATTGCGGTGGTGGCTATCATGGGCAGCGGTATGACCAACGTGATCATCGCTGTAGCGATTTTCTCCATCCCGGCGTTCGCGCGTTTGGTTCGTGGCAACACGCTGGTGCTCAAACAGCAGACCTTTATCGAATCCGCGCGCAGTATCGGTGCCAGCGATCGGGTTATTATTTTCCAGCATATTTTGCCCGGCACGGTGTCATCGATTGTGGTCTATTTCACCATGCGTATCGGCGTGTCGATAATTTCAGCCGCCAGCCTGTCGTTTCTGGGATTAGGTGCGCAGCCACCGACGCCGGAGTGGGGCGCAATGCTTAACGAAGCCCGCGCGGATATGGTGATGGCCCCACACGTGGCACTTTTCCCGGCGCTGGCGATTTTTCTGACGGTACTGGCGTTTAATTTGCTGGGTGACGGCCTGCGCGACGCGCTGGATCCGAAGCTAAAAGGGTAGGGTATGTTTCCTGATGGCGCTACGCTTATCAGGCCTACAGCTCAGAAATCGTTGTAGGCCTGATAAGGCAATTTGCCGCCATCCGGCAATCTGTATCTTACAGCCCGATGGCACTACTTTTGTGAGTTGCCGTTAAACCCGGCTACCCCACAGGTCATACTCGTCGGCGTTTTCAACTTTCACACGCACCACGTCGCCCGGCTTCACTTTCGTTTCGCCGTTCAGATAGACCGCGCCGTCGATTTCTGGGGCATCAGCCATGCTGCGGCCAATCGCGCCTTCTTCGTCAACTTCATCGATCATAACCAGAATCTCGCGGCCCACTTTTTCCTGCAGACGTTCAGCAGAGATCTGCTGTTGAAGCTGCATGAAGCGGTTCCAGCGTTCTTCTTTGATCTCGTCCGGCACCTGATCCGGCAGATCGTTTGCCGACGCGCCGTCAACCGGGCTGTACTGGAAGCAACCAACGCGGTCGAGGCGAGCTTCCTTCAGGAAGTCCAGCAGCATCTGGAAGTCTTCTTCTGTTTCACCAGGGAAACCGACGATAAAGGTTGAGCGTAAGGTCAGCTCTGGGCAGATTTCACGCCACTGCTTGATGCGCGCGAGCTGACGGTCGACGGAACCCGGACGCTTCATCAGCTTGAGGATGCGAGGGCTTGCGTGCTGCATCGGGATATCGAGATACGGCAGGATTTTGCCTTCGGCCATCAGCGGGATCACGTTGTCCACGTGCGGGTACGGATAAACGTAGTGCAGACGCACCCACACGCCCAGCTTCGCGAGCTGTTCACACAGGCTTTCCATGCTGGTTTTCACCGGCTCGCCGTTGTGGAAACCGGTGCGGTGTTTTACGTCAACGCCGTAGGCGGAGGTGTCCTGAGAAATCACCAGGATCTCTTTTACCCCTGCATCGACCAGACGCTTCGCTTCTGCGAGCACTTCGCCAATAGGACGGCTCACCAGATCGCCACGCATGGACGGGATGATGCAGAATGCGCAGCGGTGGTTACAGCCTTCGGAAATTTTCAGATAAGCGTAATGACGTGGCGTCAGCTTAACGCCCTGTTCTGGCACCAGGCTCAGGAACGGATTGTGCTGCGGCTTAGGCGCGTAATGGTGAACGTGCTCCAGTACCTGTTCGTAGCTGTGCGGGCCGGTGATTTCCAGTACCTTTGGGTGCA
Source organism: Kluyvera sp. NPDC087067 (assembly GCF_044745165.1). Taxonomy (NCBI): domain Bacteria; kingdom Pseudomonadati; phylum Pseudomonadota; class Gammaproteobacteria; order Enterobacterales; family Enterobacteriaceae; genus Kluyvera; species Kluyvera sp. NPDC087067. Next base: position 83,070 of record NZ_JBIUZS010000001.1, read on the forward strand.
CTTCGCGAATTTGATCTTCTTTGGCACCCAGGCAACCGGTCACAATCACCTTGCCGTTTTCTTTTAGTGCTTCACCGATGGCTTCCAGGGACTCCTGGACTGCGCTGTCGATAAAACCACAGGTATTGACGATGACCATGTCGGCATCATCGTAAGTTGGCACTACGTCATAACCTTCGGTACGCAGTTCGGTCAGGATACGTTCGGAATCCACCAGGTTTTTTGGGCAGCCGAGGGAGACGAATCCAATTCGCGGTTGTTGCATGCTAGTACGCTCACAAAGTAAACAGAAAAGAAAAACCGGGCGATTCTACACGGCTTTACGCTGACTCTCTACTGCTACTTTGCCCGTCCGCCGCCATTGTCCAGAGTTGTTGTAATGTTAAATTTGTTTCCAGTGATGATTTATTGATATCGCGCAGCTTCCTGTACGTTAATTAATCGCATAATAAAAATGCCAATGGGTGGCAAGGGAGGTAAATGCATGATGGAAAGCAAACTGAAACGCAAGCTAGTGGGGCAGCTCACCGGGGCGCGAATTGACCTTGAGGCCTATCTGCGGTTGAGAAAGGCTAAAGGGTATATGTCAGTCAGTGAAAACGATCATCTGCGTACTAACCTGCTCGATTTGTGTAGTGAATTACGGGAGAGTGCGGCACAGCTCAAACGGAGCTGCCTGCCCCATGACCTGGAAATGATAAGACAGGCGGGTGAGGCGATTGCCTCGGCCGCGGTCTGTATGATGAGCGGGCGCTATGACTGCCCGACTTATATTGCGGTTAACGTAGAGACGCTTGAGCGCTGCCTGGCAGCGTTGACGCGGAGCATTGAAAACCTGGATGCGCAGTTGTCTATAACGCATGCCTGAAATCAGGGCGACCAGGGAAGGCCGCCCAAATGTGACAAGCGCTGCAGTACCCCGGCACGCTAGCGCATAATCCGCCGTAAAATACGGTTGGCTCGCTCTTCAAAAGTGGTCGCCGCCTCGTCAATCGTCGCTTTACCGTAATCAATATTCTGTAATGCAGCAACAAACAGCGCGATCAATTGCGGGTCCTCGAGATAGGGCAGCGTTGTGGATTTATTCGGTAATGAGGCTGACTGCATCAGCCCGGCAAGCACCGGATCGCTATCTTTGAGCTGTCCTGCATCACGCAGAATCTGCTCACCGGCACGGCTTAGCGGTACGCCGCGCTCCAGCCCAACCGGCACGACGCCTTCCTTCTCGCTCATCAGGAAGTTAATCAGCATTGCCGCTTCCTGCGGATGGCGGGTGTTTTTACTGACTGAGAACATCAGCGCCGTTTTATTAAATTGCCCGGCGTCTTTTGCACCTTCGCGCATCGGGTAATCCCCCATCACCAGATCGGAAGGATTTTTTAGATTTTGCGACTCGGCGGTGTACATCACGTTCCAGTTATAAATGCCGCCCCATTCACCATTGATCCACGGCTTCATTTCATAGGCCACGCCCTTACCAAACGACGCCATCGCTCGGGCATCCGGTATCGTGTGTGCATCAACCATTTTGCGATAGAAGGTAAACGCTTCAACCAGATCCGCATGGCTCCAGCCCAGTTTGCGGGTTTTCTCGTCGACCATCGGCTTTTGGTTGCCCTGATAAACGTAGGAGTTGAGCAGCAGCAGTGAATCCTGCTCGGTAAGAATCATCGGGAAATAGTTATCTCCTAACTTCTCTTTAAACACCGGACCCGCTTTTAACAAATCCTCCCACGTTTTGGGCAGCGCCAGGCCCGCTTTATTCCACGTTGCCGCGTTGTAATAAAACAGCATGACGTTGGCGGAAACGGGGATGGCGTTGATCTTGCCATTTACCGTGGTGCTGGCTAGCGCTGACGGTGAGAACTGATCGAGACCTATCGGTTGGCTGAGCTTATTCAGATCATAAAAACCGTCTCCCGTTTTTGACAGGAGCGTCAGCCAGTTCCAGTTAGTCTGCATCACATCGGCTTCGGTGTTGCTGTTGATCTGCGTGGTCAGACGGGAGTAAAACCCGTCCCAGCCGGTGTACTCAGCCTTCACTTTGATATTGGGATATTTGGCCTCAAAGGCTTCCAGCGCCTTCAGGGTTGCCTGGTTGCGCGCTTTACCGCCCCACCAGGCAAAACGGAGTTCCACCTGATCGGCGCTGTGCGCGGCAGGCATCGCACCGAAACTGCAACAGGCAAGCAGGAACAAAATCGACTTTTTCATGGATGAATCCTCCGTGTCATAACAATTAGCGGCGACGCTGGCGGTAGTCGGTCAGGCTTTTCACCAGCCGCATTTCCTGCTTGCACCACGGCGCACCCTCGGGAGTCAGCACATCATGGAACCACAGAGACTGCGGAGCGGGATGGTCTTTATTAACGCTGGTCCAGGGGATCCAGGTCTGCGTTTTGCCCTTAACCAGACCCCACTGATAGCAGCCGGTATCAAAAGCGCAAAACAGCGGAAGCTGCTCGCTGAATTGACAATCCATATGGCGGGCCAGCCACTCGGTGCACAGTACCGGGCGATTGTGCTGGGCGAGGCTCTCCAGAATACCTAGCTGGCGGGCGGCATTGTTGTAGTTGTGGTAGCTAATGATGTCGGAGAGTTCGAGCGCGGCGACGTCAATGGGGTGGCCCAACGTGCCATATTGAGGGTGGTCGATATGCCAGGCACCGACGGTCAGCGGCTGACTTACGCCAACTTCACGCGCCCAGCCAAAGGTGGCAATCATCAGCTCCAGCGCGAAAGCTTCCAGCGCCTCGTCATATTCCGTGGATTCCGTCGGCGACAGGTTGATCCCGCGGTTGCCCGGCTCGTTGTAGAGATCCCAGATAGTGATGCGGGGATCGTCCTTAAAGCGAGTCAACACGTCGCGAACGTAGGCTTCAACACGCGGCCACTGCGTCGGATCCATAACTATGGCCCGGCCAGGACTTGCGGCCGCCTGGCTATTATGCACCCCTTCGCGCGGCGCTTTTTGCGGCCCCAGATAGGGTTCATCGCCGGAGAAACCGCAGTCGTCCATCAGCGTCAACATGACCTGGATCTGGTGTTTTTCCGCAAGCGTAAGGAACGTATCAATACGTGCCAGCAGACCATCGCGATCCGCTTCCCAGACAATAAACGGCAGGTTGGTGCGCAGGGCGTTGTAACCGTAGTCATGCGCCCAGCCTAGCTCCTGATCAATGGTGGCGGCGTCGAACGTTTCTGCCTGCCACATTTCCGTCCAGTTGACGGCGTTACGTGGTAGATAGTTAAAGCCACAGGCCCAACCGTGTTGTTGATACCAGTCGTGCGCTTGCGCATTGCTCCATTGTGAGTGCATCTCTTGTCTCCACTGCTAATAATTATTAGCTAATATTTATTATCTACTGAGACGTACGCAATCCCAATGCAGCCGATCTGCAAGGTTGTTCACAAAAAAAACGTGGGATATCTGTGCTATAGTCGGCGGCGACAAGGAGCAAACATGCCGAAAAAAAATAAAATAACGATGAGTGATATCGCCCGGGAAGCCGGTGTTTCTCAGGCAACGGTCTCTTTGGTGCTGAACAATAGCCGCGCCATTCGTCTTAGCGATGCAACCCGTGAGCGGGTCTGTGCCGCAGCCGCTGCCCTCGGCTACCAGAAAATTATCGTGCCGCATCGCCCGGAAGGTCAGGAAGAAATCGCCCTGTTACTTTGTGGTATGCCGAACTATGACCCCTTTACGGACGCCATTAGTGAAGCCAGCAGTACCGCCTGGCAGCGGGATATGCTGCTTAGCGTTTATGATTACGGCGATGATATGCAGCTGGCGGAGCAGATCCTGCGCCAGCTTGAGCGGCGCCAATGCGCGGGTGTCATTCTGGCAAGCCCGGTCACGCGCGCGTTTGACTTTTCCGTGTTTGAGCCCTTGTTGAAAAAGCCGGTGGTGCTGCTCAATCAGTACGATCCCAACCGTCCTTTACTGCCGACTTTTCTGCCAGATGACCGGGCGAACGCGTGCCAGATAGTCAATCATTTGCTGGCGCAAGGGGTGACGCGCATTGCCCATATCATGGGGGACGAGTGGATGGATGCCAGCGTGCTGCGCCTTGAGGGGTATCGACAAACGCTCCTGCAGGCGGGAATTGGCATTGACGAAGCGCTGATTAAACAGACCGACTGGTCTTTGGACGCAACGTTTAATGCCACGCTTGAGTTAATGCGTCTGCCGCAGCCGCCGCAGGCCATTTTCTGCGCCAGCGACTGGATGACGCTGGGCTGTTATCAGGCGCTGGCAACGCTGAACATTGCCATTCCGCGAGATGTACTGGTGTGCGGCTATGACGATCAGCGCATTGCGCATCAGCTGACGCCTGCGCTCACCAGCGTGCAGCTGGCCTATAACGAACTGGGACGGATGGCGGTCAGTTACCTGTGTGATGGCGATGACGCCGCGGCGCATGTGCGGATGGTGGGGAAATTACAGGTGCGCGGCAGCAGCCAGCGCACCTGAAGAGCTTAGGTTACCGGGATCATAACCACTTCGCGATAGGCCGGGCGTTCGGCAAGCTGCTGATACCAGCGCGCCAGATGCGGACGCGGCTGCCAGGTTTTGACCGTTTCCAGCAGGTTATAGACAAAAGGCGCCACGGCAATATCGCCGACGCCGAATTGACTGCCTGATAGCCAGGTCTGTGCGCCCAGGGTGTTATCCAGAATATCGAGCAGGGGTTCACAAGCGACGATCGCCGCCTCTATTTCCGCCATATTGCGCTTTTCAGCCGGCGTGCGTACCAGCCCCAGTAAAATTTTACGATGCGCGGGGGAGAGGGTTTCATTGGCCCAATCCATCCATTTCTCGCTTTTAGCGCGCTGGATGGGACTTGCCTGCCATAGCGTGTCGGCACCATATTGCGCCGCCAGATAGCGCACAATCGAGTTCGATTCCCACAGTACGTCGTCGCCGTCTTTGAGCATCGGAACCAGACCGTTTGGGTTAAGCGCCAGATAGGCCGCATCGTGGTTCACCCCGAATCCCTGACCCGCCATAATCTGCTCATAAGGCAGACCGAGCTCGGCCAGCGTCCAGCGTACTTTCTTCACGTTCGTTGAGTTATTGCGTCCCCACAGCGTAACCATAACCACTCCAGTTTTATTAGCGAAGATTAAGAGCCTATCCCATTAGGCTATTTTATTCGCCAGTTTGGCACCGGGCAGTGCTCGACAGAACGCCATGGCGTTTTGAACGCCGCTTGCGGCGGCCCGAAGGGCGAGCGTAGCGAGTAAATCCTCACGTACTACGTGTACGCTCCGGTTTCTGTGCGCTGTCCGGCACCAAACTGGCTTCAACAATTACGCCTACTGGGATAGGCTCTAAATGTGAGCGAAACTTAACAATTACGCAATCGCTGTCAAAAAAAATGTCAGGTTTTAGGCACAACATAGCGATCTTGCGTAAACTTAAAAAACTTTACCAACTCACTGTTTCTTTAAGAGAGTTTCTACGCTATTACTCACCGCCTGACGCAGTACGGTTACTGTAGCGGCGTGTTTTTGGGAATGGATACTTGGGTGGCCTTTATGATGTGTAATGCAAACGCCTTTCGGAGCCTTTTAGCAGGCTCAGCGCTTTTACTTGTGGTTGCGCCTGCGGTGCAAGCGGCGGAACAACTCCCTGATGCACCGGCGATTGATGCACGGGCATTTATTTTAATGGATTATGCCAGCGGCAAAGTCCTGGCTGAAGGCAATGCCGACGAGAAACTCGATCCGGCAAGCCTGACAAAAATCATGACCAGCTATGTGGTCGGTCAGGCGCTGAAAGCGGGAAAAATTAAGCTACCTGATATGGTCACTATCGGCCGTGATGCCTGGGCCACCGGTAATCCGGCGCTGCGAGGTTCATCGGTGATGTTCCTGAAACCTGGCGAACAGGTCTCGGTTGAAAACCTCAATAAAGGGGTGATTATTCAGTCAGGCAACGACGCCAGTATCGCGATTGCGGATTACGTTGCCGGTAGCCAGGACTCCTTCGTCAGCCTGATGAACGGCTACGCACAAAAAATTGGCCTGACCAACACCACTTTTAAAACCGTTCACGGTCTGGATGCGCCGGGGCAGTTCAGTACCGCGCGTGATATGGCATTGCTGACGAAGGCGATGATCCATGATGTGCCGGAAGAGTACGCCGTCCATAAAGAGAAAGAATTTACCTTCAACAATATTCGTCAGCCAAACCGCAACCGTCTGCTGTGGAGTTCAAACCTGAATGTTGACGGGGTTAAAACCGGCACCACGGCAGGGGCGGGATACAATCTGGTGTCATCGGCAACGCAAGGCGATATGCGCCTGATTGCGGTCGTGCTGGGCACGAAAAGCGACCGGGTACGTTTTAACGAGTCGGAAAAATTGCTGACCTGGGGCTTCCGTTTCTATGAAACCGTCACCCCGATTAAACCAGACGCCACCTTTATCAGCCAGCGCGTGTGGTACGGTGATTCCAGCGAAGTGAAGCTGGGCGCCGGGGAAGCGGGTTCGGTGACCATCCCGAAAGGGCAGCTGAAGAACCTGAAGGCCAGCTATACCTTAACTCAGCCGCAGCTTACCGCGCCGCTAACCAAAGGGCAGGTGGTGGGCACCATCGACTTTAAACTCAACGACAAGACCATCGAACAGCGCCCGCTGATTGTGATGGAAGCGGTCGAAGAGGGCGGGTTCGTGAGCCGGATGATGGACTTTGTGCTGATGAAGTTCCACCAGTGGTTCGGTAGCTGGTTCTCGTAACGACCTCTTAATACAGCAGCGAAATTTGCTGCTGTTTAGCCAGCGCCACCAGCTCGTCATCCGGGCAGGTGTCGCTGGCAATCACATCAAAACGGGTTAAATCGCCCATTCTTGCTGGACGCACTTTGCCGAACTTGCTGTGATCGGCCACCAGCACGTGGTAGCGCGATTGGCGCATGGCCCAGTGCTTTACCGGCAGTTCCTCAAGATTAAAACAGGTTGCCCCCATCTCAATATCGATACCGGCCGCGGAGTAGTAGGCAATGTCCGGGCACAGGTGCGTCAAGGTGTCGTGTTCACTGATAGGTTTGAAAATGGCATTGCTGGCGTGGAACTCACCGCCGCATAAAATCGGCCGGCAGTGGGGTTTATCTTGCAGGGCGAGGAAGGTATTGAGCGAGTAGCAAACGGCGGTGAACGGCAGCTCGTTATCAATGGCGTCAATGATCCACGGCGTGGTGGTGCCACAATCGAAAAAGGCCATCTGGTGCGCTTTTAAAAGCTTAGCCGCATGGCGGGCTGCCAGCTTCTTTTCCTCCACCAGTCGGGTTTTTTGATCGCTTAACAGATAGTGAGGAACGCTGCGCGGCTCCAGCACCACGTAGCCGCCCAGCAGCACAACGGGCCCGCTTTCGCTGTTGAGATCGCGACGAATCGTCATTTCGGAAACGCCGAGCAGTGCGGCCGCTTCTTTTAAATGCAGCTTATCGCTGCGTTTTAATGCCTGAATCAGTTGGCTAATTCGCTCGTCGCGTCGTGTTTCCATAGTGCCTCTAGTGGAAATGCCCCGGAGAGGATTCCGGGGCTAACGCGGTATTTTACCTGCCAGCGCGAGGCTAGTCACGTACCCAACCCTTGCGAATTGGCACGGAGAAAACCAGACGGTGGATTTGTTGCAGTCGAGGATAAACGGCGGCACCCATAAACTGCCACAGCAGCTGTGCAACCATGCATCCCACCAGGCCACACAGGAAACCGCCGAGCATATCCATCGGCCAGTGCACGCCCAGATAGACGCGGGACCAGGCAATGGCGATACCGACCGCCATCAGCACCAGTCCCGACCACAGGCGATGCCAGAACAGGAAAGCCAGAGCGAAGGTGAAAATGACCGTGCCGTGATCGCTTGGGAAAGAGTTATCCGCTGCATGGTGCAGGAAGTTATAGCCGATATTCGCCGCAAAGGGACGTTCATGCGGGTAGAGTTGACCCATGGTCCAGGAAAGGGCCAGGCTCACGGCGATAGCCAGCGCCACTTTGACCACCAGATGACGCTGAGCGTGAACCTGCTGGCGTTCCCCCCATAACCACATGGCGGCTGCCAGCAGTGGGACGATAAGAATCAGATCCTTTGCTATAAAGGTCGCCAGTGAAATTTGCCACTGTGCCGAAGAAGGGGTGGCGTTGACGAGCAAAAACAGCGTGTTATTGAGATTTTCCAGCATAACGTCCCGGCTTCAAAGATGAAGGTTTTATGACAGTCACCTTAAAAAAACATCGCTGGACGGTAAAGCGGTATTGTCTGAATCCGGTACCGACGAGTAAGTCTCTGGAAATTAAGGCAACGCAATAGGTAGGGTTGAGTATAACGTGCGTAACCTTAAACAAATCTTAACAACATCAATTTGTGCGAAATCGTAAAGCTGCGTGATAATTAACTATCACCACTACCGCGCATTGATTAAACTTGCGCGTTTTTATGATGGATGCGAGATAAATGGATACTTCCACTTCTTCCCGGAAACGCCTGGGGCGTAAGGCGATTCTGTTCCCGCTTTGCCTCGTGCTCTATGAATTTTCCACCTATATCGCTAACGATATGATTCAGCCGGGTATGCTCGCGGTCGTTAAAGAATTTAATGCCGGTGATGAGTGGGTTCCCACCTCGATGACCGCGTATCTGGCGGGCGGCATGTTTCTGCAATGGCTGCTTGGGCCGCTGTCAGATCGTATCGGGCGCCGCCCGGTTATGCTGACCGGCGTTATCTGGTTCATCGTGACCTGCCTTGCCACGCTGCTGGTGCAAAATATTGAGCAGTTTACCTTCCTGCGTTTTTTACAGGGGGTGAGCCTGTGCTTTATCGGCGCGGTCGGGTACGCGGCGATTCAGGAGTCGTTTGATGAGGCGACCTGCATCAAGATAACGGCGCTGATGGCAAACGTAGCGCTGATTGCGCCTTTGCTGGGGCCATTGGTCGGGGCCGCGTGGATCCACCTTGCCCGCTGGGAAAGCATGTTTGTGCTGTTCGCGGTGCTGGCGACGATTGCCTACTTGGGGCTATTTAAAGCGATGCCGGAAACGGCGACTCGTCTTGGTGAAAAACTGTCGCTGAAGGCGTTGGGACAGGACTACCGCGAAGTGCTCAAAAATGGGCGCTTTGTCGCAGGAGCCCTGGCGACCGGATTTGTCAGCCTGCCTTTGCTGGCGTGGATTGCCCAATCGCCGGTGATTATTATCAGCGGCGAAAATGCCAGCAGCTATGAATATGGCCTGTTACAGGTGCCTATTTTTGGCGCGCTGATCCTGGGTAACCTGGTGCTGGCGCGGCTGACCTCCCGTCGTACGGTGCGCGCGCTGATTATTGCCGGCGGCTATCCGATTATGTTCGGCCTGATCCTCGCCGCAGCGGCCACGGTCGTCTCCTCACATGCCTATTTGTGGATGACCGCCGGTCTTAGCTTCTACGCTTTCGGGATTGGCCTTGCCAACGCCGGTCTGGTGCGTTTGACGCTGTTTGCCAGTGAAATGAGTAAAGGCACGGTTTCTGCCGCGATGGGGATGTTGCAGATGCTGATCTTTACCGTGGGGATTGAACTTAGTAAGCACATGTATGGGCTAGGGGGAATTGGGCTGTTTAGTCTGTTCAACCTGGCGGGCGGCTTACTGTGGCTGGTGCTGATGGTGATGTTCTTGCGTGACAGAACAGTCGGCAGCGGCTTACAGCCGGAATAAACCAGTGACGCCAGGAAATTCCCGGCGTCACTTCGTTCGGCCGGGCTACCGGCCGATGTCGTTCTGTAGCCCGGCCAAGCGCAGCGCCGCCGGGATCGCCTGGTCAGGCAAACGGCGCTTCACCCTTCAGCGCCTTATCAATCATCTCCAGCACGCCTTCCTCGTTATTATGCGGCGCATGGTATCCGGCGACGGCCTTGACGGCATCGGACGCGTTAGCCATCGCAAAACCGTATCCGGCCTGCTTCACCATTTCAATATCGTTGCCGCTGTCGCCAAAGGCCACCACTTCATCATCATTCACTCCCCAGCGCTCCTGCAATAAGCGCAGACCGTTGGCCTTGTGAACGCCTGGAATGATGAGATCGATACTGCCGTGACCGGTGGTGACCGCCGTCAGCATATGACCGAGCTTCGCATCGAGCATCGCCTGCATTTCTGGCACTTTTTCGTCTGGAATATTGAGCGCGAATTTCAAAATCGTGTCATCAATATTGGCGAAACTCTCCACCAGCTCCATGCGATGGTAATAGTGCGCTGCAATATCAAGGAAGCTTTTATCGTAGCTTTTGAGCGTATAGGCGCTTTCTTTGCCGCAGACAATAATCTCGATATCCGGGTGAGTCAGCAGGAAGTCGACGATTTGATTGACGTGGTCGCGCGGCATAGAACAGTTATAGACTTCCTCGCCCGCATCTCGTACCCAGCCGCCGTTTTCCGCCACAAAGGCTATCTCATCGACGATTTCCGGGAAGAAAGAGGCCAGCTGATAATACTGGTTACCGCTGGCGACCACGAAGTGGATCTGCTGGGCTTTCATCTGTGCGTACTGTTGACGAAAACGCTCGCGGTTATAGGTTTTTTTATCGTTCAGGAAGGTGCCGTCCATATCGACAGCGATCAGTTTAACGCTCATCAGTGACTCTCCATTACAGTACGGGGCTCCGGTTTGGCCACCGCTTTTGCCACCAGAGCGGCAATCAGAACCAGCGCCAGTACGGCGAGCATTGCGCTACGCAGGCCGTAATGTTCGCCAAGGAAGCCAAGCAGCGGGGGACCTACGAGGAACGCCAGATAGCCTGTCGTGGCAACAACGCTCACGCGGGTAGGGGCGTCCGGGCCGGTGTCGCTGGCGGCTGAAATGGTTAGCGGGAAGCCCAGCGATGCGCCAAGTCCCCACAGGATAACCGACACGCCCGCAACCCACGTGCTGTCGACAAAAATAATTAACGCAATGCCCAGCGCGCCCATTAGCGCGCTGGCCCGAACCACGGTGACTCGGCTGTAGCGGTCGATAAACCACCCGCCGGTGAAACGCCCGACGGTCATACCCAGCGTGAAACCTGCGTAAATCAGTGAACCTGAGGTAGGGCTAAAACCGTGGCCATCAACCATCAGCAGCGGCAGCCAGTCGTTGGCTGAACCTTCAGCAAACGCCATCGCCAGCACCACGACGCCAATCAGCATCAACTGCATGTCTCGCCAGAACGGCACGCCTTTTTCCAGATGCTGCGCATTTTCGGCTTCGTTGCGACCGGTGCCGTCAGGGATAGCCTTGATGGCAATAGCGATAGGCGCAATACCGATAAGCGCCGCGACCAGAATATGCCACATTGCCGGCAGGCCAAAGGCGGTGACCGCCATGCCGACGCCTGCGCCAACCAGCGTACCTAAACTATAAAAGCCGTGCATCATCGGCAGCACGGTCTTTTTCATTTCGCGCTCAACGGCCGCGCCTTCAACGTTAATCGCCACTTCCGCGGACCCGAAGCTGCCGCCGAAAATAGCCAGACCGATGGCAAATACCCAGGCTGAACCGAGGTAGAGCGCCAGGCTCAGAATCATCATGCCAATGAGGGCGCACGACATCGTCGTGCGTATCACCGCGCGGGTACCGAATCGTTTCACTAAAAAGGCCGAGCAGAGGATGCCGCTCATCGAACCAATCGACAGACCAAAAAGGACAATACCCATTTCTGCCGTGGAGAGAGATAAAATATCGCGGATTGCCGGCGTACGCGTGGCCCATGAAGCCATTAATAAACCGGGTAAAAAGAAGAACATAAAGAGTGCCCACATGCGCAGTTGCAGGGCTTTACGGGAGGTTAACGTTGTCATCCATTCGCGTCGGGTCGGAAAGTGTGCAGACAACACTAACAAGCTTGTGTACATTTGTACATAACGTGAAAGGGGAAAATGATGGCTCGCCGACCGAACGATCCGCAGCGCCGTGAACGTATCATTGATGCGACAATTGAAACGATCGCTATCCATGGAATTAGCGCGGTAACGCACCGCAAAATTGCCAGCTGCGCCGATGTGCCGTTAGGTTCAATGACCTATTATTTTGACGGTATTGAAGCGTTGCTGGGCGAGGCATTTAACACCTTTACCACCCGGATGTCAGAGGAGTACGCCACGTTTTTTACTGACGTGGTGACACAGAGTGATGCTTGCGATGCGGTGGCTAAACTGATTTTCAGCAGCCAGGTAACAACGCCAAAAAATATGACGCTGATGTATCAGCTTTACGCGCTGGCGTGCAGTAAGCCCGCAATGAAGGTGATTATGCAAAACTGGATGCACCGCAGCCAGCAGACGCTGGAGCAGTGGTTCGACCCGGTGACCGCCCGCGCCCTGGATGCTTTTATTGAGGGCATGACGCTGCATTACGTCACCGATCGTCAGCCGCTGACGCATGATGAGATTCGGGACAGGGTTGGGCGGATAGCGGGAGAGAAGGTAACGCGTTGATTGCACAGGGTAATGAAATTCAGACAACAAAAAACCCATCAACCTTGAACCAAAGATGGCGGGGTTGATGGGCTCCACAAAATGGGGACATCAAAGAAAAGCAGTGGCACTAATTAAGACTCGCGCTTGCTGGAAAAGTTCGGCGTTGCGCAAAAATAATTTTCTTTTCTTTGTTTCCCTCAAAACGGCGCTAGCCGCCTATCCCCGGCCAGATGATGATAATCAACGTACCGGCGAGCGTTAACAGTACGTTAGCGATGGCGTAGGTGCCTGCGTAGCCGAGTGCAGGGATGTTACTGCGCGCGGTGTCGCTGATAATTTCCATCGCAGGGGCGCAGGTACGGGCGCCCATAATGGCGCCAAACAGCAGGGCGCGGTTCATTCGCAGGACGTACGCGCCAAACAGGAAGCAAATCACTACCGGGACCAGGCTTACGAAAAGACCGGCCACCAGCATTTGTCCGCCAACCACACCAAGGCCATTACCAATGCCGCTGCCCGCGCTTAAGCCGACGCCTGCCATAAAGACCATCAGGCCAAATTCTTTCACCATATTCAGCGCCCCTTGCGGGATGTAGCCAAACGTTGGATGGTTAGCACGCAGGAAGCCGAGCATGATACCGGCAAACAGCAGACCTGCCGCGTTACCAATGCCGAAATTAAAGTTGCTGAACTGGAAGGTGATCATGCCGATCATCAGGCCAACGATAAAGAAGGCGCAGAAGGCCAGCAGGTCGGTGACCTGGCTGTGGATTGAGACGAAGCCGATGCGGTCAGCGACGGTTTTAACTCGGCGGGCGTCACCGCTCACCTGCAAAACGTCGCCTTTGTTGAGCACGATATTGTCGTCAATCGGCATCTCAATCTGGCTGCGGATCACGCGGTTTAAGAAACAGCCGTGGTCGGTGAGCTTCAGCTGCGCCAGACGGCGGCCGACGGCATTGTGGTTTTTGACCACAATCTCTTCGGTGACGATGCGCATATCCAGCAGGTCACGGTCGAACACTTCTTTGCCGTTACGGAAACTCGGGTCGAGACGCGCATGGGCATCCGGGTAGCCCACAAGCGAGATTTCGTCGCCCATTTGCAGTACCGCATCGCCGTCAGGATTGGCGAGAATACCGTTTCGACGAATACGCTCGATGTAGCAGCCGGTCTGACGATAGATACCCAGCTCGCGCAGATTTTTACCGTCGGCCCAGGCAACCAGCTCAGGGCCGACGCGGTAGGCGCGGATAACCGGCAGGTAGACTTTACGGTTGGTGTCGGTATCCAGACCGCGCTCGCGGGCGATTTGCTGGGCGCTGGTTTGCAGGTCCTGATGCTGGAACTTTGGCAGATAACGGGCCGCGACAATCAGACTGACCAGACCAATCAGGTAGGTCAGGGCGTAGCCGAGGCTTAGGTTATCCTGGGCCTGCGCCAGCAGGTTGGCTGCCATTCCAGAGTGACGCAGCGTATCGCCTGCGCCAACCAGCACCGGGGTGGAGGTCATTGACCCGGCGAGCAGACCGGCCGTAAGGCCGATATCCCAGCCAAACAGCTTTCCCAGACCCAGGGCGATCAGCAGAGCACTGCCAACCATCACCAGGCCAAGCATCAGATAATTCTTGCCGTCGCGAAAGAAAATAGAAAAAAAGTTAGGGCCAGCTTCTACGCCGACGCAAAAAATAAATAGCATAAATCCAAGGTTTAGTGCCTCAGTGTTAATACTGAAGTGCTGTTGCCCTAATAAGAGCGAAACCACTAAAACGCCAATGGAATTACCAAGTTGGATGGAGCCCAGGCGCAATTTGCCAAGACAAAGCCCCAGCGCTAATACCACGAATAATAACAGGATGTAATTCCCGTTTAACAAATCTGCGACGTTTATATTCACGGAGTCTAACTTATTGTTTACCAGTAACGTGTTGAAAGTAATGGCTATTTGGTCTACTGTTGACCAAGGGTTATGGCATGAGTGCTGCTATCCTGTACCCGAAGAATAACCAGAAAATAGCGGTCAGTAGTTTAATCGTTCCTGACTGATACGGCTAGCAACAATCGCTTTTAACACAGAACTGTTTTGGCAGGGAAAGCCAGTGACTTTATCTGACTGGGCGTCCAAACGGGCGAGGTCTGGATTGTGATAGAGAGAATTTTCAGGAGAAGCGTGTGAAAACTGAACGCGGTTGGGCAGGTATAATTTGCTGCTTTATCTTATTTATTGTGGTTTTTTGTTCGCTGGTGTTGCAGGTGAAGGGGGCTTTTCGTACTTCAGGAAATCCTGAGTTGGGACTGCTGTTCTTTATCATCCCGGGCGTCGTTTCAAGCTTTATTTCTTCACGCCGTCGGGTGCTGCGTCCCTTATTGGGAGCCATTCTGGCCGCGCCGCTGTGTCTGCTCTTGACGCGTCTTTTTCTCAGTAGCGATCGTTCATTGTGGCAGGAGCTGGCCTGGTTGTTCAGCGCCGTGTTCTGGTGTGCGCTCGGTGCGCTGTGCTTCCTGTTTGTCAGTTCACTACTTTCCGATAAGCGCCGGGATGGAAAACGTCCGCTGTAACAGCGGACGCGGGTATCACATTCAGGCAAACAGGCCGAGATTCTCTTTTGCCCAGGCTTCAAAGTCTGTGCATCCGCCAATGTGCTGCTGGTCGACAAAAATCTGAGGTACGGTTTCCACCGGTTTACCCACCGTTTTTTCCAGGTCAGCTTTACTGATCCCTTCAGCATGAATATCGACGTAACGATAGTTAAAGTCGTCACGTTCCTGGGTCAGTTTCTCCGCCAGCTCTTTTGCACGAACGCAGTAAGGGCATCCAGGACGACCAAAAATAACAGCAAACATAATGTCTCTCCAAACGAGCGGAATAATGAATGTGCCTCTCGGCGAATGGCGCTTATGATGCCGTCGATGGAGAGCAAGGGAAAGAAGGTTCTACCTGTTGTTACGATTAACTCAGGCTATGTTTGGCCAAATATTTTTGGCAAGCTTACCGTTATACTCGTCATTAAATACATGAAAACGGCGCTAAGGGTTCACAGGAGGAGAAGCATGCGTTCGCTTGGAGCACTACCGAAAAGCGTTTTAATTCTTGAGGGGATCGGCATGGTTGTGCTGGCGACGGCATGGCTGTCGCTTAATCAGTACATTACGTTGCCCGCACCGTTTGCCAGCCAGCTGGCTGCGGTGGTGATGATCTTCGTCGGTATTGCGCTAATGTTACCTGCTGCGGGTGTGCTCTTCTGGGGTATCGCCCGCGCGGTTGCCCCGCAGCTTATGAATTCGACCCTGCCGCAAGATAAGGAAAAAAAAGATGACACCCACCATTGAGGTTCTGCTAAACCATCGCTCTATTCGCCAGTTCACCGGTGAGCCAATCACTGATGACCAGCGTCATGCCATTATCGCCAGCGCACAGTCGACCTCGAGTTCGAGCTTTTTACAATGTAGTTCCATCATTCGTGTGACCGACAAAAACCTGCGCGCACAGCTGGTTGAACTGACCGGTGGACAAGCTCACGTCGCCCAGGCCGCGGAATTCTGGGTGTTTTGTGCAGACTTTAATCGTCTGTTGCAGATTTGCCCTGAGGCGCAACTGGGATTGGCTGAGCAGCTGCTACTGGGCGTCGTCGATACCTCATTGATGGCGCAGAACGCGCTAACCGCGGCGGAATCGCTGGGGCTGGGGGGCGTGTATATTGGTGGTCTGCGCAATAATATTCAGGCGGTAACCGATTTACTGAAGCTGCCGAAATACGTGTTGCCGCTGTTTGGTCTGTGTCTCGGTTGGCCTGCCACCCAGCCGGATCTTAAACCGCGCTTGCCTGCCACGCTGCTGGTGCATGAAAACGCCTATCAGCCGCTGGATAAGGCTGAACTCGATCGTTATGACGAAGAGCTAGCGCAATATTATCTGTCGCGCAGCACCAATGCGCGCCGGGATACCTGGAGCGATCATATTCGCCGTACGCTGATTAAAGAAAGCCGACCGTTTATTCTGGATTATTTGCATAAGCAAGGCTGGGCAACACGCTAACCGGTAAAGCGGAATTCTGTGGTCACGCGCATGCATTCGGCTCGGATGGCGCAGTATGATACGTCGGCTTTTTTGAGGTTTTGGAGAGGTAAAGGGTGAAAATTGCCATTTTGTCCCGGGATGGAACGCTCTATTCATGCAAGCGTCTACGCGAGGCGGCGAAGCGTCGTGGTCACATTGTCGAAGTGCTCGACCCGCTTTCTTGTTATATGAACATTAACCCGTCGGCGTCGTCTATCCACTATAAAGGGCAAAAGCTGCCGCACTATGACGCGGTTATCCCGCGTATTGGCTCGGCGATTACCTACTATGGGATGGCGGCGCTGCGGCAGTTTGAAATGCTGGGCAGCTACCCGTTAAACGAGTCGGTGGCTATCACTCGCGCACGCGACAAACTGCGTTCACTGCAGCTACTGGCGCGTCAGGGTATCGATTTGCCCGTGACCGGGATTGCCCATTCGCCGGATGATACCAGCGATCTTATTGATATGGTCGGCGGCGCGCCGCTGGTGGTGAAGCTGGTCGAAGGCACCCAGGGCATTGGCGTCGTGCTGGCTGAAACGCGGCAGGCCGCAGAGAGCGTTGTGGATGCCTTTCGCGGCTTAAACGCGCATATTCTGGTGCAGGAATACATTCAGGAAGCCAAAGGCCGCGATATTCGTTGCCTGGTGGTCGGCGACGAGGTCGTGGCTGCCATCGAACGGCGCGCGAAAGAGGGCGATTTTCGCTCCAATCTGCATCGAGGCGGGGTGGCGACGGTGGCCGATATTACTCCCGCCGAACGTGAGATTGCGGTGAAAGCGGCTAAGACGCTGGGGCTTGATGTCGCCGGGGTTGATATCTTACGTGCCAAACGCGGGCCGCTGGTGATGGAAGTTAACGCCTCGCCGGGGCTGGAAGGGGTGGAATCCACCACCGGCGTTGATGTGGCAGGTAAGATGATTGAGTGGATCGAGCGTCATGCCTGCCCTGGCTTTTGCCTGAAAATCGGCGGTTAGCCCGGCTATCGTGGTATGCGTGGGCATTTTTGCGTAGACTGTGCGCTAAAATCGTACTTATACCGGGTTTTAGCTCGGTAATTTGTTTTTTTTGAATCATTACTTTACTGCATGAGGTCATAGACAATATGGATTCTCTCGTCGTCCCGAGTCTGGATACGTTACGTCAGTGGCTCGACGAAATGGGCATGAGCTTTTTTGAGTGCGACACCTGTCAGGCGCTCCATCTGCCGCATATGCAAAATTTCGACGGTATCTTTGATGCCAAAGTCGACCTCATTGATAACGTCGTGCTGTTCTCTGCGCTGGCGGAGGTCAAACCGTCTGCATTACTGGCGCTGGCCGCCGATCTTTCCGCGATTAACGCCAGTTCGCTAACCGTAAAAGCATTCCTTGATATGCAGGATGATAATCTGCCAAAGCTGGTGGTTTGCCAGTCATTATCCGCCGCCGTGGGGCTGACTTTCGAACAATTCGCGTCGTTTATGCAGCAGAGTGAAGAGCAGGTCTCAATGGTGGTGCTTGAGGCTTCCGCGCACGATCTGTTGTATAAAACGGAAGGCGAAGAGCAGCAGCAAGAAGAACCTCAGAACCATTTTCTTCACTAATCCCACCGCTAAAAGAGCGCAGTCACTGCCGTCGTGGCTGCGTATTACATTCTTTTATTCTATTTTTAACCAGTCCTTAGCGATTATTTCACTACCTGATTGCCACTTTTGGCTTATCAGATAGAGTGATCTTGCATAAAAAATTGATAAAAGGCGTTTTTTACCCTGACCTATAGCCTCTGACACAGGCTACAGTTATTCTTGCGACATATCGGTGCACTCTCTTTTATTAGCTAACATTTAGCGTAGTTGGCGAGGATCTTGCATCGGTAAAGCGAGCAATGACTGCAGGGGAGCCCGGTCTCTTCTCTTTCATGTAATCCGAAATAATATGCATGATATCTGCATACTCAACATTGCGTATATTGAGTCCGTTTGTTAACGGGCGACGAGAAGGATAAGAGAGATGGCCGCCTTGAATAAGAAATGGTTAACGGGTCTGGTAACAGGTGCGCTGATGGCCGCCTCGGCAAGCGTGCTCGCTGCGGAACAAAAAACGCTGCATGTATATAACTGGTCTGATTATATTGCGCCGGACACCGTCGCAAATTTTGAAAAAGAGACCGGCATTAAAGTGGTGTACGACGTCTTTGATTCCAACGAAGTGCTGGAAGGCAAACTGATGGCAGGCAGCACTGGCTTTGACCTGGTGGTGCCTTCCGCCAGCTTCCTTGAGCGTCAGCTTACCGCGGGCGTTTTCCAGCCGCTTGATAAAAGCAAATTACCGAACTGGAAAAATCTTGACCCGGAAGTGTTAAAGCTGGTGGCTAAGCACGACCCGGATAACAAATACGCTCTCCCTTATCTGTGGGCGACGACCGGCATCGGCTATAACGTCGATAAAGTGAAAGCCGTGCTGGGCAAAGATGCGCCGCTCAACAGCTGGGATCTGGTGATGAAGCCGGAGAATCTTGAGAAGCTGAAAAGCTGCGGCGTGTCGTTCCTCGATGCCCCGGAAGAAATCTTTGCCACCGTACTTAACTACTTAGGCAAAGACCCGAACAGCATGAAAGCCGATGATTACACCGGCCCGGCAACCGATCTGCTGCTAAAACTGCGGCCGAATATCCGCTATTTCCACTCTTCGCAATACATTAACGACCTGGCTAACGGCGATATCTGCGTGGCGATTGGTTGGGCAGGCGATGTCTGGCAGGCGGCAAACCGCGCGAAAGAGGCGAAAAACGGCGTCAATGTTTCCTACTTTATTCCAAAAGAGGGGGCGCTGGCGTTCTTTGATGTGTTCGCGATGCCTGCGGATGCGAAAAATAAAGATGAAGCCTATCAGTTCCTTAACTACCTGATGCGTCCAGATGTGATAGCCCATATCAGCGACCACGTGTTCTATGCCAACGGGAATAAGGCCTCCACGCCGCTTATCAGCGCTGAGGTTCGCGACAACCCGGCGATTTACCCACCGGCCGATGTGTTCGCCAAACTGTTCACGCTGAAAGTGCAGGAGCCGAAAATCGACCGCGTCAGAACGCGCGCGTGGACCAAAGTCAAAAGCGGCAAATAAATTAACCAACCGAAAGATGATGCCGATTGCGCACCAGTAGCCCGGACGAGGTGCGTTAGCACCGACTCTGGGGAGTTCCCCGGCGTCACTCCGTTCGGCCAGGCTACTCAATGGTGATGGTTATGCACCGGGGCAGTGCAGCTGCCCCAATCTGGACATCGGTCGTTTGGCCGAACGCCAGGGGTTGATATGACAACCGGATCATATCGCTATTTTTTTTGCCGGAGAGCACTCGATTGAACGACGCTATTCCCCGCCCACAGGCGAAAACCCGCAAAGCGCTCACTCCGCTGCTGGAAATCCGTAACCTGAGCAAATCTTTCGACGGCAAACCCGCCGTTGATGACGTAAATCTCACCATTTATAAAGGCGAAATCTTTGCCCTGTTAGGCGCCTCCGGCTGCGGGAAATCGACCCTGCTGCGGATGCTGGCAGGTTTTGAACAGCCAACCGCCGGACAAATTATCCTCGATGGCGTCGACCTCGCTCAGGTGCCGCCATATCTGCGGCCTATTAACATGATGTTCCAGTCCTATGCGCTTTTCCCGCACATGACCGTTGAACAGAACATCGCCTTCGGCTTAAAGCAAGACAAGCTGCCGAAAGCTGAAATCAGCGCCCGCGTGGCCGAAATGCTCACCCTGGTGCATATGCAGGAGTTTGCCAAACGCAAACCGCATCAGCTTTCCGGTGGTCAGCGTCAACGCGTGGCGCTGGCGCGCAGCCTGGCGAAACGGCCAAAACTGCTGCTGCTTGACGAACCCATGGGCGCGCTGGATAAAAAACTGCGCGACCGGATGCAGCTGGAAGTGGTGGATATTCTGGAACGCGTTGGCGCCACCTGTGTCATGGTGACTCACGACCAGGAAGAAGCGATGACCATGGCCGGGCGCATCGCCATTATGAACCGCGGTAAATTCGTGCAGATTGGCGAACCGGAAGAGATCTACGAGCACCCAACCACGCGTTACAGCGCCGAATTTATCGGCTCGGTTAACGTCTTTGAGGGGCTGCTTAAAGCGCGGCAGGAAGACGGGCTGGTGATTGATTCTCCAGGGCTGGTTCATCCGCTGAAAGTAGACCCGGATGCCTCGGTGGTCGACAACGTGCCGGTATACGTCGCGTTACGCCCGGAAAAAATCATGCTCTGCGAAGACCCGCCAGCCGACGGCTACAACTTTGCCGTCGGCGAAGTCGTGCATATTGCCTACCTTGGCGATCTCTCCATTTATCACGTGCGGCTTAAAAGCGGCCAGATGATCAGCGCTCAGTTGCAGAATGCGCACCGTTACCAGAAAGGGTTGCCGACCTGGGGCGATGAAGTACGTCTGTGCTGGGAAGCCGACAGCTGTGTGGTACTGACGGTTTAAGGAGCGGCGATGAGTATTTATGAACCTCCGGCTCGTCCGAGCAAACCGGGCGGTATCGCCCTGTGGCTTGCGCGCATTAATATGAAGCACGGTCGCAAGCTGGTGATTGCGCTGCCGTATGTGTGGCTGATTCTCCTGTTCCTGTTGCCGTTTTTGATTGTCTTTAAAATTAGTCTCGCCGAAATGGCGCGGGCAATTCCGCCGTACACTGACTTAATGGAATGGGCGGATGGCCAGTTATCCCTGACGCTTAATTTTGCCAACTTCCTGCAACTGACCGACGATCCGCTCTATCTGGAAGCCTATTTACAGTCGCTACAGGTGGCGGCGATCTCGACGATTTTCTGTTTGCTGCTCGGCTATCCGCTGGCCTGGGCGGTGGCGCACAGTAAACCGTCGACGCGCAACATCCTGCTGCTGCTAGTGATTTTACCGTCGTGGACCTCATTTTTGATTCGCGTCTACGCCTGGATGGGGATCCTTAAAAACAACGGGGTGTTGAATAACGTTCTGATGTGGTTAGGGGTTATCGACCAGCCGCTGACCATTTTGCACACCAATCTCGCGGTCTATATCGGTATTGTTTACGCCTACCTGCCGTTTATGGTGCTTCCGATTTATACCGCGCTCACGCGCATTGATTATTCGCTGGTGGAAGCGTCGCTGGATCTCGGCGCGCGACCGCTGAAAACCTTCTTTAGCGTGATTGTGCCCTTAACCAAAGGCGGGATTATTGCCGGTTCGATGCTGGTCTTTATTCCGGCGGTCGGCGAGTTTGTGATCCCGGAACTGCTTGGCGGCCCGGACAGTATCATGATTGGTCGCGTGCTGTGGCAGGAGTTCTTTAACAATCGCGACTGGCCGGTGGCGTCAGCCGTGGCGATCATCATGTTGCTGCTGCTGATCGTGCCGATCATGTGGTTCCATAAATATCAGCAAAAACAGATGGGGGATCACGGATGAATAATTTACCGGTCGTGCGCTCGCCGTGGCGCATTCTGATTCTGGTGATTGGGTTTACCTTCCTGTATGCCCCGATGCTCATGCTGGTAATTTACTCGTTTAACAGTTCCAAGTTGGTGACCGTATGGGCGGGCTGGTCCACGCGCTGGTACGGCGAGCTGTTCCGTGATGACGCGATGATGAGCGCGGTCGGGCTCAGCCTGACCATTGCCGCTGCGGCCGCCACTATGGCAGCCGTGCTCGGCACGATGGCGGCGATGGTGATGGTGCGTTTCGGTCGTTTTCGCGGAGCAAACGGCTTTGCCTTTATGATCACCGCGCCATTAGTCATGCCGGATGTCATAACCGGGCTGTCGCTGCTACTGCTGTTTGTGGCGCTGGCGCACGCTATCGGCTGGCCGGCGGATCGTGGCATGCTCACCATCTGGCTCGCGCACGTGACGTTTTGTACCGCTTACGTAGCGGTGGTGATCTCCTCGCGTTTGCGCGAACTTGACCGCTCGATAGAAGAGGCGGCGATGGATCTTGGCGCGACGCCGCTAAAGGTCTTTTTCATCATCACGCTGCCGATGATTATGCCAGCGGTCATTTCCGGCTGGCTGTTGGCCTTCACCTTGTCGCTTGATGATCTGGTGATCGCCAGCTTCGTTTCTGGCCCCGGTGCCACCACCTTGCCGATGCTGGTCTTTTCCAGCGTGCGAATGGGGGTGAACCCGGAGATCAATGCCCTGGCATCGCTTATCTTAGGCGTGGTCGGAATTGTCGGATTGATCGCCTGGTATCTGATGGCGCGCGCAGAAAAACAACGCGTGCGCGATATCCAACGTGCAAGACGCGAATAATCCACTTAAAATCAATAAGGATGCAGTCGATGCCGCGAACGTTCGCGGCATCGTTTTCATGGAAGGCAATACATTGGAACTGTTTACTCGAACCCCTCGGTCGCACGCCCGTCTGAATGTTCCTGCTTTAGTGCAGGTGGCTGCGCTCGCGATTATTTTAATCCGCTGCCTCGACCTGTTGATGATATTCAACTTACTCGGGCTTGCCGGTATTGCCGATTTTATCCATCGCAGCGTACAAACCTGGACGCTGACGCTGGTATTCTTAAGTTCTCTGGTGCTGGTTTTTGTGGAAATTGGCTGCGCATTCTCGTTGGTGAAAGGGCGCAACTGGGCGCGCTGGGTTTACCTGTTGACGCAGGTCATTGCCGCCAGCTACCTGTGGGCCGCATCGCTTGGCTACGGCTATCCCGAACTGTTTAGCATTGCCGGGGAGTCTAAACGGGAAATCTTCCGCTCGCTGGTGCTGCAAAAAATGCCGGATCTGCTGGTCCTGCTCCTGCTTTTTATTCCTGCCTCCTCGCGTCGGTTTTTCCGCTTTCAATAACGGTGATACAATCCACGCCCCGATTTGTCTGAAGGTTTTTCTATGCAGTGCGCACTTTTTAATGCCGACCGTTGCCGTTCATGCCAGTGGATTGAACAGACAATCCCACAGCAACTGGCGGCGAAAATGGCCGATCTCCAGACGCTGTTGGCGGATTTCCCCGTGGCCCAGTGGTGCGCGCCGGTAAGCGGCCCAGAAAAAGGCTTTCGCAATAAAGCCAAAATGGTGGTCAGCGGCAGCGTAGAAAAACCGCTGCTGGGCATGCTGCACCGTGACGGAACGCCGGAAGATTTAACCGACTGCCCGCTCTACCCAGACACCTTTGCGCCGGTATTTGCCGCGCTTAGGCCTTTTATCGCCCGCGCCGGACTTACGCCGTATAACGTGGCGCGCAAGCGCGGCGAGCTGAAGTATTTGTTGCTGACCGAAAGCCAAAAAGAGGGCGGTATGATGCTGCGCTTTGTGCTGCGTTCGCAAAGCAAGCTAGAGCAGCTGCGCGCGGCGCTGCCGTGGCTACAAGCGCAATTGCCGCAATTAAAGGTGATCACCGCGAATATCCAGCCGGTACATATGGCGATTATGGAAGGTGAGCAGGAGATCTATTTCACCGACCAACAGGCGCTGGCGGAGACCTTTAACGGCGTGCCGCTGTGGATCCGCCCGCAGAGTTTCTTCCAGACTAACCCGACGGTTGCCAGCGCGCTGTACGCTACCGCCCGCGACTGGGTGAGGGCGCTGCCGGTCAACCATATGTGGGATCTGTTCTGCGGCGTGGGCGGCTTTGGTCTGCATTGCGCGACGCCGGAAATGACCCTTACCGGGATTGAAATTGCCCCGGAAGCCATTGCCTGTGCCAAACAGTCGGCGGGGGAATTAGGCCTTAAAAAACTGCACTTTCAGGCGCTCGATTCCACCCAGTTCGCGACCGCCCAGGGCGAAGTACCGCAGCTGGTGCTGGTGAACCCACCACGTCGCGGTATTGGCAAGGCGCTGTGTGATTATTTAAGTGAGATGGCGCCGGAGTTTATCGTTTATTCCAGCTGTAATGCGCAAAGCATGGCGAAGGATTTTTCTCACCTCACCGGGTATCAGGTGGCGAAAGTTCAGCTGTTCGATATGTTCCCGCATACGGCGCATTATGAAGTTCTGACGTTGCTTGTGCGGCGTTAGACCCTCACCCCAGCCCTCTCCCTAAAAGGGAGAGGGAGCACACCGAGCTCCGGCCAGTCCCCTCGCCCCTTTGGGGAGAGGGTTAGGGTGAGGGGAACCCCTGCACCTCTCTGCTCCGCCAAAGTTTAAATTAAATGTGATAACTCGACGCGCCCGACTGGGTTAAGCTTTTAAAAAAGAACGGGTGAAATGACATGAACAGCGCGAAGAAAATCTTACTGATTGAAGATGATATCGATATCGCCACTTTGCTGCGGCTTAATTTGCAAGATGAGGGCTATCAGATTGCGCATGAGGCCGATGGCGCACGGGCGCTGGAGCGGCTTGAAGCAGAGGTCTGGGATGCGGTGATTCTCGATTTAATGCTTCCGGGCGTCGATGGGCTCGAAATTTGCCGCCGTATTCGTCTCATGACCCGCTACCTACCGGTAATTATTATCAGTGCCCGAACCAGCGAAAGCCACCGGGTGCTGGGCTTAGAAATGGGGGCTGATGACTATCTTGCCAAACCTTTCTCGGTGCTGGAGTTAATTGCTCGAGTGAAAGCGCTGTTCCGCCGCCAGGAGGCGATGGGGCAAACCTTGCGTCTGCAAAGCGGTTCCATTGCCAGCCACGGCCTGAACATTGATCCGCTGACCCGCGAAGTGCGTCTGCATGGAAACGCCATTGAGCTGACGCCGCGTGAATTTGAACTGCTGTACTGGTTTGCTCGTCACCCCGGCGAGGTCTTTTCACGGCTGGCGCTGCTGGAAAACGTCTGGGGCTACCAGCATGAAGGGTATGAGCATACCGTCAACACTCACATCAACCGTCTGCGCATCAAAATAGAAAAAGATCCCGCCGAACCGGAGATTATTCTGACCGTGTGGGGGAAAGGGTATAAATTCGCCACTGAACACCAGGAGCCTGTGCCATGAGCCGCCGCTTCAGTCTCAGCCAACAGCTCACGCTGGTCTTTAGCGCTATTTTGCTGCTGTGCGCCATCGCCGCCTGTAGCATTCAGCTCTACAACAGCAGCCAGTTCGGTAATGCCATGGTGCAGCGCCTGTCGGCTGGCCTGGCGCAGCAGATTGTTAACCGGGAACCGCTGCTGGATGAGCAGGGCGAAGTGAATCGTCAGACGCTTAAAATGCTTTTTGACCGCTTGATGACGCTCAATCCCAGCGTGGAGCTCTATCTCGTCTCGCAAGACGGCAACATCGTTGCCGACGCGGCACCGCCGGGCCATATAAAACGTAAGCAGATCAACGTTGAACCGTTAAAGGCCTTCCTCAACGGCGCGGCATGGCCGGTTTATGGCGACGACCCGCGCAGCCTGGAGAAGGAGAAAGTGTTCAGCGTGGCGCCGGTATTGCTGAACGGCAATCTGCATGGCTATCTCTATATCATCCTTGAAGGCGAAAATTTGAATGCGCTGGCGGATAGCGCATGGCATAAGGCCTTGTGGAATACGCTGCTTTGGTCACTGCTACTTGTCGCCTTGTTTGCCCTGCTGGCAGGCGTTCTGGTCTGGTACTGGGTGGCCCGACCGGTAAGATTGCTCACCTCGCAGGTGGCGGGGCTCGATCAGGACAGCATCAGCGCCATTCGGCAACTGGCGCAGCAGCCGCTGGTTGCCGATAGCTCCAATGAAGTGACCATTCTGCGCAATACGTTTATTGAACTGGCGAGAAAAATAACCGGCCAGTGGGAGAAACTCTCCGATAGCGATCGCCAGCGCCGCGAATTTATTGCCAATATTTCCCACGACCTGCGGACACCGCTGACCTCATTACTGGGCTATCTGGAAACGCTTTCGCTGAAGGCCGACACGCTGACGCCGGAAGATAATCGCCAGTATCTGTCAATTGCGCTGCGCCAAGGGCAGAAGGTGCGCCATCTTTCCCAGCAACTGTTTGAGCTGGCGAAGCTGGAACACGGCGGCATGAAGCCGCAGCGTGAACCGTTTGCCATTGGTGAGCTGATTCAGGATGTGGCGCAGAAGTTTGATCTGTCCATCGAGACGCGGCAGTTAACGCTGAAGGTTGAGATCCCGCGCTCGCTGCCGCTGCTCAATGCCGATGTGTCGATGATTGAGCGAGTGGTGACTAACCTGCTGGACAATGCGGTGCGTCATACGCCGCCCGGCGGCACGGTTACCCTGCGTGTGTGGCAGGAAAATGAACGGCTTCAGGTTGAGGTGGCTGATAGCGGGCCGGGCGTGGAAGAGGCGCTTCGTGAACAGTTATTCCATCGTCCTTCAGCATTAAGTCGGCAGAGCGTAAGAGAGAATCGCGGTGGGCTGGGGCTGCTTATCGTCCGGCGGATGCTGGAACTGCACGGGGGCAATATTCGTTTAGTTGATGCCGAATCGGGCGCATGTTTTCGCTTTTTTGTCCCGCTATAAAAGCAAATCCCCGGTA
Organism: Kluyvera sp. NPDC087067; assembly: GCF_044745165.1. Taxonomy (NCBI): domain Bacteria; kingdom Pseudomonadati; phylum Pseudomonadota; class Gammaproteobacteria; order Enterobacterales; family Enterobacteriaceae; genus Kluyvera; species Kluyvera sp. NPDC087067. Next base: position 109,958 of record NZ_JBIUZS010000001.1, read on the forward strand.
AGTTAGCGCTTACCGGGGAGTCGTTATTTATTCAGCAAACCATTTGTCATTGATTTTCTGATAGGTGCCGTCCGCTTTAATCGCTTTCAGCGCGCCGTTAAGCTTTTCCAGCAGCGCTTTGTTGTCCGGGCGCACCGCAATCCCCAGACCAATGCCGAAGTACTGAGGATCGGTCACTTTCTCGGTGGCGGCACCCAGCTGTGGGTTGGTTTTCAGCCACTCGTTGACCACCGCGGTATCGCCAAACACCCCGTCGATACGGCCATTTTTCAGATCGATAATCGCATTCTGGTAGCTATCGTAGGCCACGGTTTTGACTTCCGGGTGCTTATCCATCAGGTATTTCTGGTGGGTGGTGCCGTTTTCCATACCAATACGTTTGCCTTTCAAGTCAGCAAAGGTTTTGTAGGTATCTTTTTTAGCGATAACCAGCGCGGAGTTCGCGTAGTAGGCGTCGGTAAAGGCAACCTGCTTGCTCCGCTCTGGGGTGATGTCCATACCGGAGATTACCGCGTCATATTTTTTAAATTTCAGCGCTGGGATCAGGCTATCAAACGCGTGGTTGGTGAAGGTACATTCCGCCTGCATCTGCTTACACAACGCGTTGGCGAGATCGATATCAAAGCCAGCAATCTGGTTGTTTGCATCCATTGATTCAAATGGCGGGTAGGTCGCGGAAACGCCAAAGCTGATTTTATCTGCGGCGTGAGCGCCTGCGGCAACGGTGGCGAGTAAGGCGGCCAATACTAATTTTTTCATGGATGTGCTCCTGTCTGTCTGGCTTAAGGTTGCTGCCCTGCGTGTGGCATAAATCTACAATGCCACCAAGTGAATTTGTATGCAATATGGATGAGTAAGTATTTTTGTTTGTTGCAAAAAAAACGGATAAGCCAGTGACTTATCCGTTTTTATAATTGCTATTTATGCAATGAATTTAGTTGCGACGTTCAAAGGCCAGCGCTTTACGCTCAATTAAACGCATCATCAGCGTCAACAGACCGTTAACCACCAGATAGACCAGCCCGGCGGCACCAAAGACCATCACATCGTAGGTGCGCCCGTACAGCAGTTGCCCGTGTCCCATCACTTCCATCAGCGTGATCGTGTAGGCAAGCGACGTACTCTTAAACACCAGCACCACTTCGTTAGAGTAAGAGGAGAGCGCGCGCTTAAGCGCGTACGGCAGCAAAATTGCCAGCGTGTCCTTCTTGCTCATGCCAAGCGAACTGCATGACTGCCATTGGCCTTCCGGGATAGCGCGAATGGCCCCGAAGAACAGCTGCGTGGTATACGCGGCACTGTTGAGCGATAGCGCAATCAGCGCGCACAGCCACGGCTCAGACAGCAGGTGCCACACCACCGGGTAGTTTTGCAGCGATGGGAACTGGCCCGGGCCGTAGTAGATCAAAAAGATCTGCACCAGCAGCGGGGTGCCGGTAAACAAGGTGATGTAGGCGCGAACGATCCACACTAGCACCGGCGTTTTCAGCGTCAGAATAATGGTGAAAATCAACGCCAGCACCAGCGCCACCACGATGGAGGCAACGGTCAGCGTCAGGCTGGTATGCAGCCCTTTCATCAATTCCGGTAAATACTCGAGCATCAGCCTGGTCTCCGTTCGAAGCGAGTGGTATGCAGGTCAATGCGTTTGAGAATGTACTGACTCAGCAGGGTAATCACCAGGTAAATGGCCGCCGCAACGATATACCAGGTAAACGGCTCCTGGGTACGCGTCGCAATGCTCTTGGTTTGCAGCATCAGGTCGTTCACGCTTATCAGCGACACCAGCGCGGTATCTTTCAGCAGTACCAGCCACTGGTTACCCAGGCCTGGGAGTGCGTGACGCCACATCTGTGGCATCACCAGGCGGAAGAAGATCGCGCTTTTCGACATCCCCAATGCCTGGCCAGATTCCCATTGGCCGGTAGGCACTGCCTTCAGCGCGCCACGCAGCGTTTGTGACGCATACGCCGCGTACAGCAAGGAGAGCGCAATCACGCCGCACAGGAACGGGCTGACATCGAAGTTTTCGATCTGCATCTGCACCGGAATCTGGGCAAATCCGAGGTTAAGGGTAAAACCGTCGGAGAGCGTCAGCAGCAGCTGGGAGGAGCCGAAGTAGATAAACAGCACCACCAGGATTTCCGGCAGACCGCGCAACACGGTCACCAGCGCGGAGCCAATCCAGGCGATAGGCCGCCACTTCACTGACTCCCACACCGCAAACAGCATTGCGAGCGCCAGCCCGATTAACAGTGCACAAACGGCAAGGCCGACGGTCATGCCGGCGGCGCTTGCTAAAGGAAGCATTTCATTCATCAAGTTTTACTTCTGGAACCATTTAGCGTAGATGGTCTGGTAGGTGCCATCCTTCTTCACTTTTTCCAGCGCAGCGTTAAATTTCTGCTGCAACTCGGTGTTGCCCTGACGCAGAGCAATGCCGAGGCCGGTACCAAAGTAGTCTTTATCGGTCACTTTATCGCCAACGGCGGCCAGCTTGTCGTTGGCGGTAAGCCACTCGGTGACGACGGCGGTGTCACCAAATACGCCATCAATACGACCGTTTTGCAGATCCAGCTTGGCGTTCTGGTAGCTGTCATAAGGAACGGTGGTGATTTCCGGGTGTTTATCCATGATGAACTTCTGGTGCGTGGTGCCGTTCTGCACGCCGACTTTTTTGCCTTTAAGCTGGTCAACGGTGGTGAATTTGCCTTTCACACCTACGAACAGCGCAGAATTGTCATAGTACGGGGTGGTGAACAGAACCTGCTTTTCACGCTCCGGCGTGATGTCCATACCGGCCATCACCGCATCAACACGACGGAATTTGAGGCTTGGGATCAGGCTGTCAAAAGACTGGTTGCTGAACGTACAGGTGGCATCAATCTCTTTACACAGCGCGTTCGCCAAATCGACGTCAAAGCCGACAATCTTGTTGTTAGCATCGATAGACTCGAACGGAGGGTAAGAGGCTTCCGTGGCGAAACGAATGGTTTGAGCGGCCCCAGCGGTCAGGCTGAAGCTGGCAAGCAGCGCGGCTATCACTAATTTTTTCATCGTCATTGTCCTGAATCTCAGTGAGAAAGATAACTTCTGAATGCGTCTGTCTGTGGGCTGCTAAAGCAGCTTGCATCGCCTTGTTCGACGATATAACCATTTTCCATGTACACCACGCGGCTGGCCGTTTTACGCGCCACTTCCACCTCGTGGGTGACAATTACCTGGGTAATGTTGGTTTCTGCCAGCTCATGAATAATGCTTACGATCTGGGCGGTGATTTCCGGGTCGAGCGCGGCGGTCGGTTCATCAAATAACAGAACCTGTGGCTCCATCATCAGCGCACGGGCAATCGCCACGCGCTGCTGCTGGCCTCCTGAGAGGTGCAGGGGATAGCGGTCGCTATAGGGTTTTAAGCGTAAACGCTCCAGCAGTTTTTCCGCGCGCGCCATCGCTTGCGCTTTGCTCAGGCCCAGCACACGGCAGGGCGCTTCAATAAGATTCTGCGCCACCGTCAGGTGAGGCCAGAGATTATACTGCTGAAAGACCATTCCCACGTTTTGACGCAGTTCGCGAATCGCTTTGTCAGACGGGGTTTTAGCAAAATCGAAATGGTTACCCGCAATCGCCAGGGTGCCTGATTTCGGCATCTCTAACAGATTCAGCACGCGCAGCAGTGAGCTTTTACCCGCGCCGCTTGGGCCAAGCAGCACCAGCGTTTCACCCTCTGGGCATTGAAGCGTGATGTCGAACAGCGCCTGATGTGCGCCATAAAAGCAGTTAATGCCGTCTAATTTAATGCTCATTGATACCCGTCACGAATGTGTTGTCTTCGTCCTGGAAAGACCAGGTGCTAGCTCTGCTGCCGCATTCCGTCTCGCGCTGAAGGTCTCCATAATGGATTTATTATCAGCAATTGAGGCCGCAAATAGTACCTTTGACAGAATAGTTATGCAATATTTGTGCGTTAAAACTTAAATATAAACCAGCTTTTCTTTTAAAGTTAGCACAAAATAACGGGCGGGGTGGGCGAGGGGAACAAATGTCGGCATTCTAAAGAGAATGCCAGACATTTTGCCGGAATAATCGGTTAGACAGAATTTGTTAACACGATATTAACGTTTCTCGAGAGATTGACGCAAAGTGCCGGCTGGCGCATGGCTGTTGTTGCCAAGATAACGCACGTCATCTACGGCCCAACATTGGCCTTCGCGTACCATCAACACTTCATCTTTCCAGCTCTGTGAGCCCTGTTTCAACGTCACGCGCAGCGGGATATTACGGGCATCGGTATTCGGAATGGTCGATGCGCTGTCAACATCCGCACTGTCAGGCGTGGTGGCGCTGCTGGAGAACAGGCCGGACTGCATCAGCGAACGTTTGCTGGCGTCCTGGCTGCTGTCGTTAAGCAATTTTGCCAGGCTGTCGGTGAAATACGGACGCAGGGCGGTAATGTCCTGCGTCCGGCGCTGGATCTGGTCATTATAAAACTTCTGTGCCACGGTATCCGGGCCGCCTTCCACGCATTGTCCGCTGCGCGTACCAATATCTTTATAGGCCGGGGTAACGGTGGTACACGCGCTTAAAAACAGCGCAGCAGGAAGAATAAGGGCAAGGTTGGTGTAACGCATAGAATGATTCCTTGTTAGCAATCTCGACACTCATCACGCCATGCAGCAGGCGTGATTAATGTATACGATAATGGAGTAATCCCTTTTCAAGCATAGCAAATCGGTTCGATAATGCGTTTACCGCATTGAGCTAAGGTATTGAACGTTAAAGAAGGAGCCAGTCATGCAATTTTCCACCACCCCCACTCTGGAAGGGCAGTCTATTGTCGAGTATTGCGGCGTCGTTACCGGAGAAGCGATTCTCGGGGCGAATATTTTCCGCGATTTTTTTGCCGGTATTCGCGATATCGTCGGTGGCCGTTCAGGTGCCTATGAAAAAGAGCTGCGCAAAGCGCGCGAGATAGCGTTTAAAGAGCTGGGCGAACAGGCCAAAGCGCTGGGCGCAGATGCCGTGGTTGGCATCGATATCGACTATGAAACGGTCGGGAAAGACAGCAGTATGCTGATGGTGAGCGTAAGCGGCACGGCGGTTAAAACACGCCGATGAAACGTTTTCTGACGGTTTTTATGCTGGCGGCATTGCTGGCAGGGTGTGCTGGGGAAGAGAAGAAAGCGACCGTTGAGAAACCTGGCTACGTGCTGGATACCAGCCGTTCGGCCCCGGCGGCTTATCCTCGTGTCAAAATCCTGGTGCTGCACTACACTGCGGATGATTTTGACGTCTCGCTGACGACACTTACCGGTGATCAGGTCAGCGTACATTATCTGATCCCCGCCGTGCCGCCGCTGACGCGCGGTAAACCGCGCATCTGGCAGCTTGTGCCGGAGTCTGAACTGGCCTGGCATGCGGGCGTCAGCTTCTGGCGCGGTGCTACGCGTATTAATGATACCTCGATAGGTATCGAGCTTGAGAATAAGGGCTGGCAAAAAACAGAAGGCACGAAGTTCTTTACGCCGTTTGAACCAGCGCAGATACAGGCGCTTATCCCGCTGGCAAAAGACATTATCAAACGCTACAACATTCCGCCGGAGAACGTGCTGGGCCATTCCGACGTGGCGCCGCAGCGTAAAGACGATCCCGGCCCGCTGTTCCCATGGCAGTCGCTGGCGCAGCAGGGGATTGGTGCCTGGCCAAATGAAAATCGCGTGGCGTTTTATCTTAACGGACGCGCGCCACACGCGCCGGTGTCAACAAACAACCTGCTCGATCTGTTAGCGCGTTACGGTTATGAGGTGAGGCCGGGGATGACCCGTATGCAACAGATGAGAGTGATTGCCGCCTTCCAGATGCACTTCCGTCCGACGCGCTGGGATGGCGTGGCTGACGCCGAAAGCCAGGCCATTGCGGAAGCGCTGCTGGAAAAATACGGGCAGGGTTAAGCTAGCGGGGCAGTTTCCCGTGATCTTCAAGCCAGGCGGCGGTACGAATAATACCGTCGTCGAGCGAGATAATCGGTTCGTAGCCAAGCTCTTCACGCGCGCGGCTGATATCCAGCGTGAAGTCGAAGTTGAGCTTTGACACGCCGTAGTGAGTCAGCGACGGCTCCTTGGCTTTTTTATCGCCAAAGCGCTCCATGCTGCGCGCAATCATATCCAGCATCGGATAAGGCACCGAACGAATACGGCAGGAAATATCCAGCTCATCAATCAATCGCTCTACGATGCTGCGCAGCGTGCGTGGTTCACCGTTGGTGATGTTGTAGGCGCGGCCAGACGGCAGGTTATCGCAGCGCGGCTGGCTGGCGAGCCACATGGCGTGTACGGCGTTTTCGTAATAGGTCATATCGACCATCGCATGGCCACCGCGGGGGAGCAGTACGCTGCCGTAGTGATGCATCATCTGCGCCAGGCGCGGGATAAACACTTTGTCGTGTGGGCCGAAGACGCTCTGTGGACGCAAAATAGTGAAGCGGGTATTGGGGTTAGCCTGGGCCAACAGTTGTATCACCTCTTCGCTGGCGGCTTTGCTGCGTGCAAATTCGTTGGCGAAACGGTGTGGGCGAAAATCTTCTTTAATATCGCGGTGGTGGTGATAATCGAAATACAGGGAAGGCGAGGAGATATGTATAAAGTTACGCACGCCCCAGGCCACGGCCCATTCACCCAGACGACGGGTCGCGCGGACGTTGGCTAAATCAAACGCCGCTTGTGTGCCCCACGGCGAGGTAAAGCTTGAGCAATGCCACAGGGTATCGACACCCGCCAGCATCACTTTGGCCTGAGAAGAAACTAACTCGGTCAGGTCAGCATGGACGAACTCTGCGCCCATTTTCTCCAGCAGTTTGCCCATCGCTTCATTGCGACCGCTCGCTCTGACGCTAATGCCCTTGTTACGCAGATATTCAACTGCATTTCTGCCTAAACCGCTGGTGGCGCCGGTGACCAGTACCTTCATAATAATCCACAGTGATAAAAAAGAGTTTCGTGCGCATTCTTCCGTTTATTTCACTCGTATGCAATGGGAAACTAAGACAAAAAAGTGTTAAAGCGCACTTTTTCTTGTCTCTTCTTCTGCCAGACGAGCGATTTTCCGGGCCATCCCGCGGAAGATAAACAGGTGGGCCGGAATCATCAGTAACCAGTAGATTAAGCCTGGCATACCGTGCGGGTGCCACCAGGCGCGAACGTCGAGTTCACGATGCGTACCTTTATCGACCATCGTAAAGCAAAGACGACCCAGACCCGGCGCTTTCATCCCGAACAGTAAGGTTAGCGCTTTTTCCGGCTCAACGATAATCACCTTCCAGCTATCGACGCTATCGCCGGTCTGCAACATAGGATGCTCGGGGCGGCCTTTTGCCAGCCGGTGGCCGACCAAAAGATCCATGGCTGCGCGCGTTTTCCACAGCGCATTACCAAAGAAATAGCCCTCTTTTTTACCGCCGAGGCGGTTAACCACTTTCCACAGCGCCGACAGGCTTGCTGAGGTTTTTATCGTGAATCCGGCCTGTTTGGCGAAAAATCCATACTCTGGACGCCAGCGGGCAAATGCCTGCGCGTCGTAGCCCCAGTCGCTGGAGTTAGCGAGTTCTTTCTCATCTTCCAGCGTGCGGCGCACCGCCTCATCGAAAGGGATCAACGTTTGCGGGATGAGCGCGCGCAGTTCACGATCGTCTGCCAGAAGATCGTGCTTTAATCCCTGGATCAGCGCTTTGGCGATCGTTGGTGGCACGGACGTTATGACGTTTAAAAACCATACCGAGATCCAACTGGTGGGGAAGGGAATAGGGATCAACAAGCGATGACGGCCGCTGACCGCCATAAAATGCTCAAACTGCTGCTGGTAGGTCAACTCCTCCGGCCCGGCGGCCTCGAACACGCGGTGCTCAGTTGCTGGATGGTTGAGCAATTCCACCAGATAGACCAGCAGGTTCTCCAGCGCAATCGGCGTGGTGCGCGAGCGTACCCAACGCGGCGGTGTCAGTACCGGCAGGTTGTAAACCATATCGCGCATCACCTCAAACGCCGCAGAGCCGGCGCCGACGATAATTCCGGCGCGCAGCTCGCTAACCGGAACGCCGGCCTCACGCAGGATATCGCCGGTCAACTGCCGGGCGCGCAGGTGCGCGGATTGTTCATGCTCCGGTGCCTGAAGCGAGCTTAAGAAAATCAGTTGTTTCACCGGGGTCTGGCGCAGCGCGTCGCGCACGTTCTCCGCCACCCGGCGCTCGTGGGCGATAAAGTCTTTGCTTTCGCCCATGCCGTGAACCAGATAATAAACGGTGTCTACGCCGTGAAGCAGGGACGAAAAATCGCTGTTTTTCTCCAGATCAACCGCATGGCAGGTAACCCCCGGCAGCTGTAATTTTTGCAGCCGGTCAATACGACGTGCCACCGCCCGCACCGTATACCCGCGCTGGCTTAATTCGGTGACCAGATGCTGGCCGATATAGCCGCTGGCCCCAAAAATTAAAATCGTCTGTGACACGCCGAACTCCTTAACGGGCTAAAAAGGCTTTCCAGTGGCCGACAACCTCAGCTAACTGCTGACGATTGACGTCTAAATGCGTCACCAGGCGCACGATCGGCGAAGCGTTAATCAGTACGCCGCGTTGGTGCATAAATGCGCCCAGCGCGCTGGCGTTTGCCTCACCCACGCGTACAAACAGCATATTGGTGTCATGTCGCATGACGTCTGCGCCAATCTCGCGTAGCTGCCCGGCAAGCCAGGCGGCATTGTCGTGGTCATCTTGCAAACGTGCGACGTTATTTTTTAGCGCATACATCCCAGCGGCTGCGAGGAATCCAGCCTGACGCATCCCGCCGCCGGTCATTTTACGCCAGCGGTTTGCGCGTTTAATGTAATCATGGCTACCGACCAGTAGCGAACCCACCGGCGTGCCCAGCCCTTTGGAAAGGCAGATGGTGAAAGAGTCGCAGTACTGGGCAATGTCTTTGAGTTCGCAGCCGTAGCTGACCAGAGCGTTGAAAATACGCGCACCGTCAACGTGCAGCGCGAGCCCGCGCTCGCGGGTAAATTCCCACGCTTCTTTCAGGTACGCCTGGGGCAGCACTTTGCCGTTATGGGTGTTTTCAATGCTCAGTAATTTCGTGCGGGCGAAGTGAATATCATCGGCTTTGATTTTGGCGGCGACTTTATCCAGCGGTAGGGTGCCGTCAGACGCGGCGTCAATCGGCTGCGGCTGGATGCTGCCCAGCACCGCGGCACCGCCGGCTTCGTACAGGTAGTTATGCGCGCCCTGACCAACGATATATTCTTCGCCGCGTTCGCAGTGGGAGAGCAGCGCCACCAGATTGGCCTGGGTGCCGGTTGGCAGGAAGAGGGCGGCCTCTTTACCTGCCAGCTCGGCGGCGTACTGCTGAAGGGCGTTGACGGTAGGGTCATCGCCATAAACGTCATCGCCGACCGGTGCGGCGACCATGGCATCAAGCATGGCGCGCGTTGGGCGGGTAACGGTATCACTGCGTAAATCAATCACGGCATTTCCTTTTTAAACTCAGAAGAATGCCATCATTTTTACCTCAGCCAGTTGGTTTTCGCCAGTTCAATGACTTCATCACCGCGCCCGTTGATAATCGCGCGCAGCATATACAGGCTAAACCCTTTGGCCTGCTCCAGTTTTACCTGCGGCGGCATGGCGAGCTCTTCTTTGGCCACCACCACGTCAACCAGTACCGGGCCGTCGATGCTAAAGGCGCGCTGCAGCGCTTCGTCCACGTCTGCCGATTTCTCCACGCGAATACCGGTAATACCGCAGGCTTCCGCGATACGCGCAAAATTGGTGTCGTGCAGTTCGGTGCCGTCGGTCAGGTAGCCACCGGCTTTCATCTCCATGGCGACAAAGCCCAGCACGCTGTTGTTAAACACCACGATTTTTACCGGCAGCTTCATTTGCGCGACGGAGAGAAAATCGCCCATCAGCATACTAAAGCCGCCATCGCCGCACATGGCTACGACCTGACGGTCAGGAGCGGTGGCCTGCGCGCCCAGCGCTTGCGGCATGGCGTTAGCCATTGAGCCGTGGGTAAATGATCCAATCAGGCGGCGTTTGCCGTTCATTTTTAGATAGCGCGCGGCCCACACGGTGGGCGTACCGACGTCACAGGTGAAGATGGCATCTTCTGCGGCAAAGTGGCTGATTTGCTGCGCCAGATACTGCGGATGAATGGCTTTATCGCTGGGTTTTGCCAGAGAGTCGAGATCTTTACGCGCATCGCGATAATCACTGAGCGCTTTATCGAGGAACTTCCGGTCGGTTTTTTCTTCCAGATGCGGCAACAGGGCGGTGAGGGTGGATTTAATGTCGCCGATAAGCGCCATATCCACCTTACTGTGCGCGCCGATGCTGGCCGGGTTGATATCGATCTGGATGATTTTAGCGTCCGTCGGATAGAACGGGCGATAGGGGAACTGGGTGCCGAGCAGGATCAGCGTGTCGGCGTTCATCATGGCATGGAAACCGCTGGAAAAACCAATCAGCCCGGTCATGCCCACGTCATACGGATTGTCGTACTCGACGTGCTCTTTGCCGCGCAGCGCGTGGATAATAGGTGATTTCAGCTTGCCGGCAAATTCCACCAGCTCTTTATGCGCCCCGGCACAGCCGCTGCCGCACATCAGCGCGATGTTGCTGGAATAACGCAGCAGCTGGGCTAATTTTTTCAACTCATCTTCATTGGGCGTGACCACCGGCTGCGGCGCAGGATACCAATGCGTGCTGGCGCTTTCCGGCGCGGCTTTCAGCGCCACGTCGCCCGGCAACACCACCACCGATACGCCACGGTTCAACACCGCTTTACGCATAGCGATAGCCAATACCTGAGGGATTTGCTCCGGGGATGACACCAGCTCGCAATAGTGGCTGCATTCGCGGAACAACTCTTGCGGATGCGTCTCCTGAAAATAACCGCTGCCGATTTCGCTCGACGGAATATGCGCCGCAATCGCCACCACCGGAACATGGTTGCGGTGACAGTCGAATAACCCGTTGATAAGATGCAGGTTTCCCGGCCCGCATGAACCCGCGCACACCGCCAGTTCGCCCGTCAGATGTGCTTCGGCTCCGGCAGCGAACGCGGCGACCTCTTCGTGTCGTGTCGGCATCCATTCAATGGTGCCCATCCGGTTCAGGCTGTCGGAGAGTCCGTTCAGGGAGTCACCCGTCACACCCCAGATTCTTTTTACTCCGGCTTGTTCAAGGGTTTTGGCGATGTAGTTGGCTACGGTCTGTTTCATGGTTGTCCTTCTCCTTAAATGTGATACCGGTTACAAGTTTAGATGAATCTTGTCGTTTCGCCGGAATAATGCCCTTATTTTCAGCAGGTATATTTTGTAAGTGATAACCATTAACGTGGTGTTCTACAGGGAAAAACAGGGAAATTATTAAAATGATCGCAACATTATTAAATTCAGTTAATCGCCTTTTGTCACATGAGGATTTTGGTAAGTTTTTACTCCGCGTTGCCGTCGGTGGATTGATGCTATTTCATGGTCTGCACAAGCTGTTTGACGGCGTCGACGGTATCAGCACGATGCTGGTGGCAAAAGGGCTGCCGGGCTTTATCGCCTACGGCGTGCTGGTGGGCGAGGTGGTGGCGCCCATTCTGCTTATCATCGGCGTACTAACGCGCCCCGCGGCGCTGGTGCTGGCGTTGACTATGGTGGTGGCCTGGTTGATGGTTGGGCTTGATAAAACCGGCGCGCTGGATAAAACCGGGGCATGGGCGATTGAAAGCCTGGTCTATTTCTTTATTGCTGCACTGGCCATTGCGTTTATCGGCGCGGGGAAATATGCGCTGGGGAATAATTCCGCTTGGCGCTAGCCGAGTGAGACATGGGCAAAATCCCAATATTGGCACGGTAAGCCCCCTCTCCCTATTTAAGGGTGAGGGTTGGGGTGAGGGTTACAGCGCTGATATTAAAGATAATTCTCTTTCTTTTGTCACCCGTTCACCCCCTCACCCTAGCCCTCTCCCCATAGGGGAGAGGGGATCGTACTGTGCTGATTTCTTTATAGTGCAATAAGTTAGCCGCTTTATTTAATCCGATGGGAAATCCCTCTCCTCATTGCCCCACCAGTTTCGTCGACGCCTCACCGCGCTTTTCGCCAATGCGCTTGCCATCGCCGCGCCAATTTCCGCGCTAACCACCAGCCCCTGAATAAACGGACGGTCGTGCATTAACCAGGGCAGCCCACCAAAGGCAATGCGGCCCCGGGCATTTTCCGGCGCTTGCAGAGTGTAATCTTCACCGATATCCGGGATGTCATCCCCGCAGGCCAGAAGCTGTTCACGCAGCGAGGGGAAGGGGATATCTTTACTTTTCAGGGCTTTTTGCCCACGGGCATCAATAAAAACGTCAAATTCACGGCGCTGATTATCATGATAGATAACCGTTTTTCCCTGCTCGTTTTTGCGTTCATACTCCGTTCCCAATGCCACTATCTCAATCAGCCCGGCATCATGTAGCGCCAGCAGCCGACGAATAGACTCAGAGGGAATGGCGGCATAGTTATCGATAAATACCCGCGACAGCCCGCGTTTGAAGCGTGCGCGGTCAGCCTCATCAAGATGCGGCACGATATCTTCGATAACTTCATGCAGCCGCAGCAGGGTATAGCGCCATGCCACCGTATGTTGTTGTTGCTTATTACGTTCTACTTCCAGCAAATTGAACCTCGCCCAGTCAAACGGGTCGTGGTGAATGCGTTCGGCAAAACAGGCGTCAGAGAAGGTATCGGCGGTGAGCGTTTCAAGGCCAATCAGCTCGCTCCACTGCGGTGCCGCTTCCTGCAACTGCTTTACAATAAGCCCGAAAATGCGATCCAATAATCCATTTTGACCTTGTGCAATCAGGCGTTCGATGGCGTCTTCAGTGGCGACCGTCAGCGGTTCATAGGGTAGCGGGCAGTAAAAATCGGCTTCAGGCAGCACGCCGGTGCGCGACATCAGGGTCAGTTTCAGGTTTTCGCTGCCGGGTTTGCGCGTAAAGCGGATGGTGTCGTCAGCCTCGGTGGTAAAAGTGCCGTGTTGGCATACCACGGCGACCGCCGCGTCGATAGCGCTGAGCGAGGTGCCCAGAATGCCTACCCGGCAGGCGCTAATTTTCGCGTCCATCAGGCCGGTCCACGGGCTTGGGAAGTATTGTCGCGAGGGTTTATCCGTTTCCGGCCACAGGTGCCCGGTGGCGATAGCGGCAAAATCGACATCAACGGGCTGCGAGGCGTGGTTTACCCACACTGAGATCCCGTCCGGGTTCGCGCGCAGGTCGGTGACCTCGCTGGATTCATAGACAGAAACCTCAAATCCGGCCTCCCGCGCTTTATCGACAAGGAATAAAAAGCGATCGCGATAATAGTCACCAAGCAGCACGCGCGGCAAAAACTGCCGTTCATGGAGTGCGGTGCGTTCCACGCCAAATTGCGCCAGGTACTCATCGCTTTGGTTTTGTAGCCACGTCAGGTAGCTTATCTCAATCGGCGGGATCTCAATACTGGCGATATTTGCCAGCATATGTTCGGAATTATGTTCATTGTTGTAGGGCATACCGACGCCCGCCTGTTCGGCTTGCTCATAAAGCTGCACAGCCAGCGGTTCACCGCGTTCGATCAGCGCATGAAAGGTGTAGATCCCTGTAGGGCCGGTGCCGACGATAGCGACTTTTTTCATAAGATTCCTTTTTTGAAAAATTGATCGGTCTGTGAACGTTAAGTGTGGTTGAAAAATTGATGGGTGAAATGTTTATGTTCGCTTTTTTGCGGGGGAGGCTGCTGGATTCGGAATATGGCGGAGGAAGGGAGAGCATCACGGGGCGTCGGCCTTGCCAGGCGAGGGTTCCAGAGAAAGCCTCTAATGAGGCCTTCTTCTAAACAACCTTCTTTTGCCACCGGCTCCGTATTGGTTTAGGTATGCATGAAATGGCGGTGAGACGTGTTCCGCATTGGGAACATACTGCACCATGTGGTTGTGATAAGTCAGAACTAAAGGTCGTGAAATAGAACTTTTTGTTCGAACACACCTGGCACTTAAACTGGATGTTGGGGATATCCCCTCCGGCCGGGTGAGTTGAATACTCACCTTACAGGAATTAGTTAGCGGTGTATGTATGTTTCTGGATATATTTTGTTCAATGTACAGGCGAAAAGAACGCTGACAACCCATAATCCATTCATTGCGGTAATAAAAAAGCCGCCCGGCTAGCCTGGGCGGCTTTTGTGACATCAAAACGTCACTACGCTAGCACCAAATCCCCTTGCGGGTGACACGAGCATGCCAGTACAAACCCGTCAGCAATTTCCGCGTCGGTCAGCGTCATCGTGCTGCTGACCGTATACTCACCGGAGATCACCTTCGTCTTACAGCAACCGCAAACGCCCGCACGGCATGCGGCAACCACGGGAACGTTGTTGCTTTCCAGCGCATCCAGTAGCGTGGTGCCGACCGGTGCGTAAAACTCTTTTGCCGGTTGCAGCTTGGTGAACTTCAAGCCGCTGGTGGCCGCTTCAGCGACCGGCGTGAAGAACTTCTCTTTAAAGAAGCGGGTGACGCCAAGCGCCCTCACCTCTTTTTCCACCTGATCCATATACGGCGCGGGGCCGCAGGTCATTACGGTGCGAGAGGCCAGATCCGGTACGCTTTTTAACAGCTCGGTGCCAAGGCGACCAGCCACAAAACCGTGGGTAGCGTTGTTTTCTGCCACCAGGGTGACCGGATACTGACGCCATTCGTCGGCAAAAATCACATCTTCCGGTGAACGAACGCTGAAGATGACCTGTACGTCGGCCTGCGGACGGTACTTCGCCAACCAGCGACGCATCGACATGATAGGCGTCACGCCACAGCCGGCGGCCAGCATCAGGAACTTGTCTTGTGCTTTATCGTCACAGGTGAATTCACCCATCGCATCGGACAGCCAGATATAATCGCCGCGCTTCACGTCGCGGGTCAGCCACTGTGAACCCGCACCATCATCAATACGACGGACGGTCAGCGTAATGTACTCGCTCACGCCCGGTGTTGAAGAGATGGTGTAGGCGCGCAGGGTTTCCGCTGAATTACGCACGCTGACCAGTGCATACTGTCCGGCGCGGTAAGGATAGGCGTCGTGGCATAGCAACGAAATCGTCCATACGTCCGGCGTTTCCTGATGGATGTGATGAACCTGCATCCGCCATGGGCACTGATGAGTTGGCATTGTCATTTTTTACTCCTTACGCGTTCAGCAGCTGCTTCATGTCTTCTTCAACGGTGGTCACGGAACGCAGACCGAATTTCTCGTTGAGAACAGCCAGCAGATCCGGCGTAAAGAAGCCTGGTGCGGTTGGGCCGGTGACGATGTTTTTCACGCCCAGAGACAGCAGGGTCAGCAGAATGACGATGGCTTTTTGTTCGAACCAGGAAAGCACCAGAGACAGCGGCAGATCGTTCACGCCACAGCCCAGTTTCTCAGCCAGCGTGACCGCCAGGATGATGGCAGAGTACGCATCGTTACACTGACCGGCATCAATCAGACGCGGCAGACCTTCGATATCGCCGAATTCCAGTTTGTTGAAACGGTATTTACCGCAGGCCAGAGTCAGGATCAGACAGTCGTCCGGTACGCTGGTGGCGAAGTCGGTGAAGTAGTTACGTTCGCCGCGCGCGCCGTCACAGCCGCCGACGAGGAAGATGTGACGCAGTTTTTCGCGGCTCACCAGATCAATCAGCGAATCCGCGGCACCCAGCAGAGTCTGACGACCGAAACCGACGGTGATGAGGTGTGGGATTTCGCTGTACGGGAAGCCCGCCATTTGCTGGGCCTGTGCGATAACCGGGCCAAAATCATCACCTTCCAGGTGGCTTACGTTTGGCCAGCCGACGATGCTACGCGTCCAGATACGGTCGTCGTAAGCGCCAACGGTTGGGTCGATGATGCAGTTAGAGGTCATCACGATTGGGCCAGGGAAGCGGGCAAATTCCACCTGCTGATTCTGCCAGCCGCTGCCGTAGTTACCGATCAGATGTTTGAATTTACGCAGTTCCGGGTAACCGTGAGCTGGTAGCATTTCACCGTGGGTATAGACGTTCACGCCGGTGCCTTCGGTTTGTACCAGCAGGTTGTACAGATCTTTCAGGTCGTGCCCGGAAATCAGAATACATTTGCCTTCGGTCGCTTTCACGTTGACCTGAGTTGGCGTCGGATGACCGTATTTAGTGGTTTCACCGGCGTCCAGAATGCTCATCACTTTGAAGTTCATCTGGCCGATTTCCATTGAGCACTCCAGCAGAGCGTTCATATCGGAAGGCCAGGTACCCAGCCACGCCATGATTTTGTGGTACTGCGCGTAGATGTCGTTGTCGTACTGATCGAGAACGTGGGCGTGCTCCATGTAAGCTGCCGCACCTTTCAGACCGTACAGGCACAGAAGACGCAGGCCGAGGATGTTCTCGCCGATGGTCGCTTTGTCTTTATTCGGGGTAAATTCCGCCGCCTGTTGTTGCAGCGCGCCAAGATCGTCGCTTACGAGCTGCAGATCGGCCATTGGGTTATCAACGGAGGCGTGCGCATCCACGGTCAGACACTGCGCTTTCAGCGCTTCGCGCAGGGCAATCGCTTCACGTGCGTAGCCCACGATGCGGGGTGAGTCGAAGTTGACGTTAGTCAGCGTAGAGAAGAACGCGCGCGGGGCGAAGTTATCCACCTCGTGGCTGATGATGCCGTATTCACGAGCCTTCACCGCCCATGCGGACAGACCTTGCAGAGAAGCAATCAGCAGATCCTGCAGATCGGATGTTTCAGCCGTCTTCCCGCACATACCCTGTGAGTAAGAGCAGCCGTTTCCTGCCGGAGTACGAATGGTTTGTTCACATTGCACACAAAACATGGTCACACCTTTTTTAAAGTTATATTTAATATACATGTTAAAGGGTAAGCCTGGAGGTAAGCCTTGAAAAGGCATTTTTAGTGCAACTTAAAGAGAGGTTGATTTAGCGCAATTTTGGCGGCAGCCGGAGCTACCGCCAGAGAGGTATCAGGCGGTGAAAAAGGCCATCAGGATAGGCACCAGCAGGCTTAAAACAAAACCGTGAACGATGGCGGGAGGCACCATCTCTACGCCGCCGGAGCGTTGTAGAACGGGGAGGGTGAAGTCCATAGATGTTGCGCCGCACAGGCCAAGGGCGGTGGAACGACTGCGACGGACCAGGCCTGGAATCAACATGATGGCGACCAGCTCACGCGCCAGATCGTTAAAGAAGGTGGCGCTGCCGATAACCGGGCCGAAGGCATCGGTCAGCAGAATACCGGACAGGGAGTACCAGCCAAAACCGGAGGCCATCGCCAGACCGGTTTTAATCGGCAGGTCGAGCAGAAAGGCATTAATGACGCCTGCGACCATTGAGCTGGCGACGACAACCAGCGCAATCAGCATCCCGCGGCGGTTTAGAATAATCTGGCGAAGCGTCATACCGCTATTACGCAATTGAATACCCACCAGGAACAGCAGGAAGATCAGCGTATATTCGCTGGCAGCGGTGGCGTGTTGTAAAAAGGAGAGGCCGCTCAGTCCCAGAACAAAACCGGTTACTACCACGAAACACAGTTTTAATGATTCCAGCGCCATGGCTAAACGGGAGGGTAATTTCTCCTGATGTTTAGGGTGACCCCACGGGCGGATTTTTTCCAGCCACAGGAGCGCGGCGGTATTACAGACGAGAATAACGACAATGCTGATGGCGGAATAGTGGAAAATATCCAGCAAGTTTGAAGCCAGATTATCCAGAAATGCCAGGCTTATCCCCATGAAGAAGAGAATAAGGTACACAATCCAGCTTAACAGGCGATTAATCAGCCCAAGTGCGCCACGGTGGGTCAGGGGAATAAGGTAGCCGATAATGAGCGGCACCAGAATGATGAGCAATCCAGATAACATGGCTGACACTGTTCCTTGCAGTATTGAAATCGCGCACAGACACTACCTAAAACAGTATTCTGAGTAAAGCCACGAAAAAAGAAAGACCCGGAGAATCCGGGTCTTTGCGAGGGTAGGCGGATGATGCACCGAGCCCCCGGGGTCGGCGTGAACGCCTCGCCCGGGCTACATGCTTGTAGGCCTGATAAGCGTAGCGCCATCAGGCACAACGGCGCAGATTGCCGGATGGCGGCTTTCGCCTTATCCGGTCTACCAGACTCTTATTTCTTTTCCAGCAGCGTGCGATAAATCAGGCCACCCAGGATACCGCCAATAATTGGCATTACCCAGAACAGCCACAGCTGGTTCAGCGCCCAGCCGCCCTGGAAGATGGCAACTGCGGTACTGCGCGCTGGGTTAACGGAGGTGTTAGTGACCGGAATGCTGATCAGGTGAATCAGGGTCAGCGCCAGGCCGATAGCGATAGGCGCGAAGCCTGCCGGTGCATTTTTATCGGTCGCACCGTGGATAACAATCAGGAAACCACAGGTCAGTACGATTTCAATCACGATAGCGGAAAGCATAGAGAAACCGCCCGGAGAGTGCTCGCCGTAACCGTTAGAGGCAAAACCGCTCGCAGCCGCATCGAAGCCCGCTTTACCGCTGGCAACGAGGTACAAAATAGCCGCAGCAATAATACCGCCGACAACCTGCGCGATAATATAACCAATCACCTCTTTTGCCGGGAAACGACCGCCAGCCCACAGACCCAGGGTTACGGCCGGGTTAAAGTGACCGCCAGAAATATGACCTACGGCATAAGCCATCGTCAGAACGGTTAAACCGAATGCCAGTGCGACACCCGCAAAACCAATCCCTAATTCTGGAAACGCTGCAGCCAGAACCGCGCTACCGCAACCACCAAATACCAGCCAGAAGGTGCCGAAGCACTCCGCAGCCAATTTTCTAAACATAACCACCTCGAATCACAAAATAGTATCGTCACAAAGGATGACGACAGAATTTATACCTGCCAAAAAAGGGGGGCAGGTATAGTCCGCGCTATTTTAGAAACTAACGGCATCCTTTAACCAGTTAAATAAAGACGTGAACTTTGATACAAAACAATGTGGTGTTATTCCTTAGGCAATTCATTCTTTGATTTTGAGTGTAGTGCATTATTTTCGGAATAATCGCGTCACAGGAGTGGGAGCGCACTTTATTACCTGGCGTGGTTATTTAATCCACAAACGGGCGCAAAGCGTGGTGGGAGGCGGGTGCCAAGCGAGGCGCATACCGCTATACTGCCGATAACGAAGGATGACAGGCACCGTATTACGGAGGGATTATGCTTCTTGAACGCACCGAAATTGTAGGGTTTCGCGGCATTAACCGATTGTCGTTAATGCTTGAGGAGAATAATGTCTTAATCGGCGAGAATGCCTGGGGTAAATCGAGCCTGCTGGATGCGTTAACGCTGCTGCTCTCTCCGCATGAGGGGCTGTATCACTTTACTCATAACGATTTCTGGTTCCCTCCCGGCGACATCGAAGGTCGCGAGCACCATCTGCATATTATTCTCACCTTCCGCGAAAACGAACCGGGGCGCTATCGTGGGCGTCGCTATCGGGGCCTCTCCGACTGCTGGACGCTATGTGACGATGGTTATCAGCGAATTTTCTATCGTCTGGAAGGCGAGCTTGCCGCCGACGATAGCGTCCTGACGCTGCGCAGCTTTATTGACAGCAACGGCCACGCGATCGAGCTTGAAGATATTGATGCTAAGGCGCGCGAGCTGATTCGCTTAATGCCGGTACTGCGGCTGCGGGATGCGCGATTTATGCGCCGTATTCGCAACGGCACGGTACCGAACGTGCCGGATGTGGAAATTACTGCCCGTCAGCTTGATTTTCTCTCCCGTGAACTGGTGACCCATCCGCAAAATCTCAGCGACGGGCAAATTCGTCAGGGGCTGGCGGCGATGGGACAACTGCTGGAGCACTACTTCTCTGAACAGGGCTCCGGCCCCGCCATTCAGCGCTTAATGCGCCGTCGTTCGCATGATGAACAGCGCAGTTGGCGCTATCTGGATTTGATCAATCGGATGATCGATAAACCCGGCGCGCGCAATCACCGGGTGATTCTGCTGGGCATGTTTGCCACCTTACTGCAGGCAAAAGGGGCCGTCAGGCTCGATAAAGACGCGCGTCCGCTGCTGCTGGTGGAAGACCCGGAAACACGGCTGCATCCCATTATGCTGTCGGTGGCGTGGAGCCTGCTTAATTTGATGCCGTTGCAACGCATTGCCACCACCAATTCCGGCGAATTGCTGTCGCTGACGCCGATGCAGAATGTCTGCCGTCTGGTACGTGAGTCTTCCCGCGTTGCCGCCTGGCGTTTGGGGCCTGAGGGGATGAACGCCGAGGACAGCCGACGAATCTCTTTCCACATTCGCTTTAATCGCGCCTCTTCGCTGTTTGCCCGCTGCTGGCTGCTGGTGGAGGGGGAAACTGAAACCTGGGTGATTAACGAACTGGCGCGCCAGTGCGGGCACCATTTTGATGCAGAAGGTATCAAGGTCATTGAGTTTGCCCAATCCGGCTTAAAACCGTTGATTAAGTTTGCCCGGCGAATGGGGATTGAATGGCATGTGCTGGTCGACGGCGACGAGGCTGGAAAAAAATATGCGGCCACCGTCCGCGGCGTGCTCAATAACGATAAGGAACTGGAACGCCATCACCTCACCACGCTACCCGCGCTGGATATGGAACACTTTATGTATAAACAGGGTTTTTCCCATGTTTACCACCGCGTTGCGCAGTTGCCGGACAATATCCCCATGAACATGCGCCGGGTGATCACTAAAGCGATCCACCGCTCTTCAAAGCCTGATTTAGCCATTGAGGTGGCGATGGAAGCAGGGCGACGAGGCATTGATGCCGTGCCTCCGCTGCTAAAAAAAATGTTTTCCCGCGTCGTCTGGCTGGCGCGCGGGAAGGCAGATTAACGCTGAACGCTGTCGATAATTTGCTGCTGGAGTGCATCCAGCAGCGTATAGCGACGGCGATATTCCGCGCGCTTCTTGCTGGCAATCTCTTCCATCGTTTTGCGCGGCAGCGCTAACGGCAAAATGTAATCCCCATTAGCATCGGTCACGGCGCTTAAAGATTCCCAGAAACCGTTGTAATCCGCATGAAGCGCATCGCGTTTCTTACGACGGTAGCGCACGCTACGATAGATGTGCGTTTCATTACTGACGGCGCGCACCTGTTCAACCGAGAACAGCGTACCCAGCGTCAACAGCGCATCGACGACCAGACGTTTCGGGAACAAGCCGTGACAGGCTTTGGTCGCCGACTGGATCAACTGATGCGGCACATCCGCTTTTGCGCCCTGTAGGCCACCAATAAAGAAGGTATTGACGCCGTGGTACTGACATAACGTGAAGGTCAGCTCCGCCAGCACGGTGCCGTCTTCGTCGTGAAACGTCAGCGTGGCTTCGCCTTCTTTATCCTGCATCGCATCGGCGCGCAGGCCAATGCTGTAGCGCTGGCCCTCTTTGCCTTCAATCTGAGCCAGCGGTACGCCGTGGGCTGAGAGATAACCGCTAACGATGTTCCCCGGCAGCTTGTCGAGCATCTGCTGATAATGGAAGCACAGTGCATCGATGGTTTGTTGATGGCGCATATGCATGGCGAGCCACGGGCGATGCAGGCGGCACGGCAATCCGGGCTGGGCGTTAAGAATCTGCAGCAACTGCGGCTGTTCAGCCAGGCGCGCTAATAGCTTCCCGGTCATACGCGGAGTGCTCATGCTGCGCAGCATAAATTTGCGTCGGTAGGCGGGATTTTTCCAGGCGGTTCCCGGCGTCAACGTTCCACTGGCGAGCAGGCGAAATAATCGCCAGCCGGAAAGAGGTTGCAGTGCGGCGGAATGGGGAAGTTCAACAAGGCTTGCCATCGGGAAATCTCATCTCTGGAAGGATGAGAGCATTTCAGCAGAGTGAGGGTCAATCGAATGTAAACGGTAAAGAAACGTATTGAAAAGTTATAATCTCGTTTATTGATTATTTACATTTGATGCTTTTAAGGTTCCACAACGCCGATAGACGTTGTGGAAAATGACGTGAAATTAGTGGTGAAATAAATCAGCCATCTGTTGTTGGATGGTATCCAGTAATTGATAGCGTCTGCGGTATTCTGCGCGCTTTTTACTGGCGATTTCAGACTCATCTTTTCGCGCAATATCAATCGGGATATGGAAATAACCCTGTTTATCGCACTCACCGCCGACGGCTTCCCAGAATGAATTGTAATCGGAGAGAATTTTTTTATTCTTATCCTGATAACGTTCACCCCGGAAAATATGCGCGTCGTTGCTGACCGCAAGAATTTGCTCAACCTGCAGACGCTGCGCAAAACGGCAAACCGCTTCCATTACCAGGCGTTTGGGGAACAGACCGTGGCAGGCTTTGGTTGCGCTCTGGATTGCTTCATGCGGCAGGTCGCTGCGTCCACCCTGAAGCCCACCAATAAACAGCGTGCGCGTATTCTCATACGCCAGAAGGGTAAACGTCATTTCCGCCAGCACGTCACCCTCGCTATTACGCATCAGGATAGTAC
Source organism: Kluyvera sp. NPDC087067 (assembly GCF_044745165.1). NCBI lineage: Bacteria > Pseudomonadati > Pseudomonadota > Gammaproteobacteria > Enterobacterales > Enterobacteriaceae > Kluyvera > Kluyvera sp. NPDC087067. The sequence goes on from NZ_JBIUZS010000001.1 coordinate 132,497, forward strand.
TATCGCCCTCTTTATCGAGGTTGACCTGCATGGTCAGTTCGAAGGTAAAAATCTCACCATTTTTGCCTTCGATTTGCGCCAGAGGCAAAGCCTGTGTATTCAGGTAGGTCGACAACTCTTCAGAGGACATCGCCGCAGACAACAGCGTATAGTGATAACGCAACGCTTCCAGTACCTGCTGGCGGCTGAAATTAACCGCCAGATACGGGCGATGCAGGCGCACAGGAAGACGAGGTTGTCGGGTTAACAGCGCATCAAGATTGGACCACTGAGACAGTTCGTGCATCCATTCACGGCTTAAACGTGGCATCAATAAAGAGCGCAGCATAAACTTCCGTCGAAAGCTGCGTTTATTCCAGAATTCACCTGGTCGCCATTGGCCGCGAAAAAGGCTAAAAAAGAGCCCAAGTCCGGTGAAATGACGCGATTCGGTGAGTGAATTATCGCTAAGCTGTGACATAGTTTACGACCTAAATATAAAAATTTTCAGTATTTTACAATCGGAAAGCTAAACATATTCTCAATCATTCGGTGATTTTTGGGATTTTCTCAATCTGGTTGAGCTTTCGTTGACGTACGTTTTTTCATTCTGTCGAATTCACTGGGGAACTCAGGATTTTTATGATCATCAAGGGAAAATTTAAAAAACGGTATTTGATTGCCATTATCCTGCTCATTATTGCGGTGATCTATGTCTGGAAAATGCTCAATGCGCCGTTACCGAATTACCAGACATTAATTGTGCGTAAAAGCTCCCTTGAACAGAGCGTCCTGGCGACCGGGAAACTTGATGCATTGCGCAAAGTCGATGTGGGTGCTCAGGTGAGCGGGCAGCTTAAAACGCTGTCGGTGAATATCGGCGATAAAGTGGTTAAAGATCAGCTTTTAGGGGTTATCGACCCCGAACAGGCGGAGAACCAGATTAAAGAGGTTGAGGCCACGCTGATGGAGCTTAATGCGCAGCGTAAGCAAGCGCAAGCGGAGTGGAAGCTCGCCAGTGTTACTTACTCGCGCCAGCAGCGCCTGGCACAAACTCAGGCGATTTCACGTCAGGATCTGGATACCGCAGCCACCGAAGTCGCGGTTAAGCAGGCGCAGATTGGCACCATTGATGCGCAGATTAAACGCAACCAGGCTTCATTGGACACGGCGAAAACCAACCTCGATTACACCCGTATTGTCGCCCCTATGCGCGGCGAAGTGACGCAAATTACGACGCTGCAAGGGCAGACGGTTATCGCCGCCCAACAGGCGCCTAACATTCTGACGCTGGCGGATCTCAGCACCATGCTGGTTAAAGCGCAGGTGTCGGAAGCGGACGTTATCCATCTTAAACCCGGTCAGAAGGCGTGGTTCACCGTATTGGGCGACCCGCTGACGCGCTATGAAGGCACGCTCAAGGATATTCTCCCGACGCCGGAGAAGGTGAACGATGCCATCTTCTACTACGCCCGTTTTGAAGTGCCGAACCCGAAAGGCGTATTGCGTCTTGAGATGACCGCACAGGTGCATATTCAGCTTAGCGGCGTGAATGACGTCCTCACCATTCCACTCTCCGCATTGGGTGATAACGTGGGTGATAACCGCTACAACGTGCGTTTGCTGCGCAATGGCGAAGTGAAAACGCGTGAGGTGGTCATTGGCGCGCGCAATGATACCGATGTTGAGATAGCCAAAGGGCTGGACGCGGGCGATGAAGTGATTATCGGAGAAGGCAAAGCCGGAGCCGAAAAATGACCGCCTTGCTTGAACTGACCGATATCCGCCGAAGCTATCCCTCGGGCGACAGCAGCGTGGAGGTGCTAAAAGGCATTTCTCTGCAAATCAACGCCGGGGAAATGGTGGCTATTGTCGGAGCATCGGGTTCCGGCAAATCCACGTTGATGAATATTCTCGGCTGCCTGGATAAACCGACCAGCGGCACTTACCGGGTGGCGGGCACCGACGTGGCGACGCTCGACGGCGATGCGCTGGCGCAGCTGCGTCGCGAACACTTTGGGTTTATCTTCCAGCGCTATCATCTGCTTTCGCATCTGACGGCGGCGCAGAACGTTGAGGTGCCGGCGGTGTACGCCGGGATGGAACGTAAAGCGCGGCTGGAAAGAGCAAAACAGCTGCTACAACGGTTGGGTATGCAAGACCGGGTGGATTATGCGCCATCGCAGCTCTCCGGCGGCCAGCAGCAGCGCGTGAGTATTGCTCGTGCGCTGATGAACGGCGGTCAGGTGATTCTGGCCGATGAACCCACTGGCGCACTCGACAGCCATTCCGGCGAAGAGGTGATGGCTATCCTCCATCAGCTCAAAGAGCAGGGCCATACCATCATCATCGTCACTCATGACCCGCTGGTGGCCGCACAGGCTGAACGCGTGATTGAAATTCGCGATGGCGAAATTATTCGTAATCCCCCGGCGCGGGAAAGCACGGTCGCGGCGCGTCAGCCGGTGACGCAGAACGTTTCCGGCTGGCGGCAGTTCAGCAATAGCTTCCGGGAAGCGCTGTCGATGGCCTGGCGGGCAATGGTGGCGAACAAGATGCGCACCTTGCTGACGATGCTGGGGATTATTATCGGCATTGCCTCGGTGGTGTCGATTGTGGTGGTCGGTGACGCCGCTAAGCAGATGGTGCTGGCAGACATTCGCGCCATCGGCACAAATACTATCGACGTCTATCCGGGGAAAGATTTTGGCGACGACGATCCGCAGTACCAGCAGTCATTGAAATATGACGACCTGCTCGCCATTGAAAAACAGTCGTGGGTCAGTTCAGTTACCCCATCGGTTTCGAAAAATCTGCGGATACGTGCGGGCAATATTGATGTGGCCGCCAGCGTACAAGGGATTGGCCAGCATTACTTTAGCGTCTATGGCATGACCTTTAGCGAGGGGAATACCTTTAACGAGGTGCAGGCTGCCGAGCGTTCGCAGGTGGTGATTCTGGACAGTAATACGCGTCGTCAGCTATTTCCCAATAAGCCCCGCGTGGTGGGGGAAGTGATTCTGGTCGGCAATACGCCAGCGACGGTAATCGGCGTGTCGGATGAGAAACAGTCGATGTTTGGCAGCAGCAAGGTGCTTCGCGTGTGGCTGCCGTATTCGACCATGTCCGGGCGGGTGATGGGCCAGGCGTGGCTAAACTCGATAACCGTCAGGGTTAAAGAGGGGTATGACAGTAGCCTTGCGGAACAGCAGCTAACCCGATTACTCAATTTGCGTCACGGCAAAAAAGATTTCTTCGTCTGGAACATGGACAGCGTCTTGAAAACGGCAGAACGCACCACACATACATTACAGCTGTTCTTAACGTTAGTGGCGGTCATCTCGCTGGTGGTCGGCGGTATCGGAGTGATGAATATCATGCTGGTGTCGGTGACCGAACGCACGCGAGAAATTGGTATTCGTATGGCGGTGGGCGCGCGGGCCAGCAACGTGCTTCAGCAGTTTTTGATTGAGGCTATTCTCGTCTGCCTGGTGGGCGGCGCGCTAGGTGTCACGCTGTCGTTGATCATCGCGCTGTTGCTGCAACTGGTACTGCCGGGCTGGGAGATTGGTTTTTCACCGCTGGCGCTCTTGACGGCGTTTATCTGTTCGACGATAACAGGGGTATTGTTTGGCTGGTTACCGGCGCGCAACGCGGCGCGGCTTGATCCGGTGGAGGCACTGGCGCGGGAATAATCGCGTCGAACAAGACAGAAAAAATGCCAGTCAGAAGGGCTGGCATTTTGGTAGCGGGATGTACACAATGGGGCAGTGCACTAGGCAGCCGTTTCTGCTTGTACTTCCACGGGAATGATAACGCTGGCATGGTTGCCTTTCGGCCCCTCGTGGACATCAAAATGGACGGATTGCCCGGCTTTTAATGTTCTGTAGCCATCCATCTGGATGGTGGAGTAATGTGCGAAGATATCTTCGCCACCGCCTTCCGGGCAGATAAAACCAAACCCTTTAGCATTGTTGAACCACTTAACAGTACCCATTTCCATACTTCGACATCCTTCGTAATTCTATTATACGTTTATAAGATGGAATGAACCGGTGGTGGAGTCAGGATTGTTCAAAACCTCACCAACTCTCGCCAGTACAATTTAGATATTTCGGCCAGTGCGTCAAGCGTTAGAGGGAGGCTAAAGGGGGAAAATGCACCAAAATTTGAAGCAGTTAACGCTATTGACGGGAATGTGACAGAGCTCGCGAATGACAGCTATAGGTGATAGCTATCTATGATCTACAGTAAATTCAGAGGCTGTATACGCAGGAACGAACGGAAACGTGGTTGGCGGGGAATGTGTCATTGATCTTGCCAATAATACGATACCCGACGTGTTTACCCAAAATAATTCGAGTGGCAGGAAGGCGGCAAGGGAGTGAATCCCCAGGAGCTTACTTAAGTAAGTGACTGGGGTGAGCGAGCGCAGCCAACGCATCTGCCACTTGAAGTATGACGGGTATTGACCACTCGTCAGTAACACCAAATGACACCGACGATGATGACTGACAATGAGTAAGACCAGAGACTGGCTGGATTTTGACCAGCTTACCGCAGATAAACTTAAGGATGGGCTTCAACCCCCATCGATGTATAAAGTGATATTGGTCAATGATGATTACACTCCGATGGAGTTTGTTATTGACGTGTTACAAAAATTCTTTTCTTATGATGTAGAACGTGCAACGCAACTGATGCTAGCGGTTCACTATCAAGGTAAAGCAATTTGTGGTGTATTTACGGCAGAAGTCGCCGAGACCAAAGTTGCGATGGTGAATCAGTACGCGAAGGACAACGAGCATCCACTGTTGTGTACGCTGGAACAAGCCTGATACAGGCATGAAAATTGGGGGAGGTGCCAATGCTCAATCAAGAACTGGAACTCAGTTTAAACATGGCTTTCGCCAGAGCGCGCGAGCACCGTCACGAGTTTATGACCGTAGAGCACTTGTTGCTGGCTCTGCTCAGCAACCCATCTGCCCGTGAAGCGCTGGAAGCGTGTTCGGTCGATTTAGTGGCGCTGCGTCAGGAACTCGAAGCCTTCATCGAACAAACCACGCCGGTCTTGCCGGTCAGTGAAGAAGAGCGCGAAACGCAACCGACGCTCAGCTTCCAGCGTGTTCTCCAGCGCGCGGTCTTCCACGTCCAGTCTTCCGGGCGTAGCGAAGTAACCGGCGCGAACGTCCTTGTGGCGATTTTCAGCGAGCAGGAGTCGCAGGCTGCGTATCTTCTGCGTAAACATGAAGTCAGCCGCCTTGATGTGGTGAACTTCATCTCTCACGGCACGCGTAAAGACGAGCCGAGCCAGCCTTCTGATGCGGCTAGCCAGCAAACCAATGAAGAGCAAGCAGGCGGGGAGGATCGTATGGAAAACTTCACCACCAACCTCAATCAGCTTGCTCGCGTTGGCGGAATCGACCCGCTGATTGGTCGTGATAAAGAGCTGGAACGCACCATTCAGGTTCTGTGCCGTCGCCGTAAAAATAACCCGCTGCTGGTGGGGGAGTCGGGCGTGGGTAAAACCGCGATTGCCGAAGGTCTGGCATGGCGTATCGTACGCGGTGACGTGCCGGAAATCATGGCTGACTGCACCATCTATTCACTGGATATTGGTTCGCTGCTGGCGGGCACCAAATATCGCGGTGATTTTGAAAAACGCTTTAAAGCGCTGCTCAAGCAGTTAGAGCAGGACACCAACAGCATTCTGTTTATCGACGAAATCCACACCATTATCGGTGCGGGTGCGGCGTCGGGCGGCCAGGTGGATGCGGCGAACCTCATCAAACCGCTGCTGTCCAGCGGCAAAATTCGGGTGATGGGTTCTACCACTTACCAGGAGTTCAGCAATATCTTTGAGAAGGACAGGGCGCTGGCGCGTCGTTTCCAGAAAATCGATATTACCGAGCCATCGGTTGAAGAGACCGTGCAGATTATTAACGGCCTGAAACCGAAATACGAAGCACACCACGACGTGCGTTATACCGCTAAAGCGGTGCGTGCGGCGGTTGAGCTGGCGGTGAAATACATCAACGATCGTCATCTGCCGGATAAAGCGATTGATGTGATTGATGAAGCCGGTGCGCGTGCGCGTCTGATGCCGGTGAGCAAGCGTAAGAAAACGATCAACGTGGCGGACATTGAATCCGTGGTGGCGCGTATCGCGCGTATCCCGGAGAAAAGCGTCTCCCAAAGCGATCGCGATACGCTGAAAAATCTCGGCAATCGCCTGAAAATGCTGGTATTCGGCCAGGATAAAGCGATTGATGCCCTGACCGAAGCCATCAAGATGAGCCGTGCCGGTCTCGGCCACGATCATCGTCCGGTCGGTTCCTTCTTGTTTGCTGGCCCTACCGGTGTCGGTAAAACAGAAGTAACCGTGCAGCTGGCGAAGGCGATGGGTATTGAGCTGCTGCGTTTTGATATGTCCGAATATATGGAACGTCATACGGTGAGTCGCTTGATTGGTGCGCCTCCGGGATATGTTGGTTTTGACCAGGGCGGCCTGCTGACCGATGCGGTGATTAAGCATCCTCACGCGGTACTGCTGCTGGACGAAATCGAGAAAGCGCACCCGGATGTCTTTAACCTGCTGTTGCAGGTGATGGACAACGGCACGCTGACGGATAACAACGGTCGTAAAGCCGATTTCCGTAACGTGGTGCTGGTGATGACCACCAACGCCGGCGTACGTGAAACCGAGCGTAAATCGATTGGCCTTATCCATCAGGACAACAGCACCGACGCGATGGAAGAGATCAAAAAGATCTTTACGCCAGAGTTCCGTAACCGTCTGGACAACATTATCTGGTTCGATCATCTGTCGACCGACGTTATCCATCAGGTGGTGGATAAGTTTATCGTCGAGCTGCAGGTTCAGTTGGATCAGAAAGGCGTGTCGCTGGAAGTCAGCCAGGAAGCGCGTAATTGGCTGGCCGAAAAAGGCTACGACCGTGCGATGGGCGCACGTCCAATGGCGCGTGTAATTCAGGATAACCTGAAGAAACCGCTGGCTAACGAACTGCTGTTTGGTTCACTGGTCGACGGCGGTCAGGTCACCGTAGCGCTCGATAAAGAGAAAAACGAACTGACCTACGACTTCCAGAGTGCTCAGAAGCATAAACCGGAAGCGGCACATTAAGGGCTGAAGTGGGTGAAGTGAATAAAAACCGGGCTGGAGGATGGCCCGGTTTTTTTATGCTAGGCAGCTTAAACACTTCATTTCGGTGGCAGCAAAAATTGCGTACCTGAATCGCTTTTCATTATATACGGTGAGCCAAAATGATATTTGATGATGTGTAACATCCTCCCCGCTTTGCTATTTCTGCATTCCTACTAACAAGGAAGGAGTGCAAAAAATGAAACTAAACCCGCTTACGTTGAGCCTAATCCCACTATTATCCGTCACGGCTTTTGCCGCCCACGCAGGCCCTCAGGCCCATGTGGTCTGCGCTTACCACCATACTTTGGGTGACGATGCCATCATGATGTTTGGTAAGCCAAATCAGGCGATGTGGCATGATTTCTTCGGCAATACCCATACGGATGCCGTCTCAACTTACCAGACGCTGCGTGCGCAGCCGGAAACGACGTGTGACAACAAGGCTGATAGCTCGGCGTATTGGGCGCCGTCCATGAAGCTACCGGATGGTCAGATTGTCACTCCGGCCTATCAGAAAACGTACTACCAGACGAGTAAAGTTGAGCAGTATCCTTTGCATCCGTATCCAGCGGGGCTTGAGTTACTGGCGGGCGATCACCATGGCTCGGCGCCGAGTTCGCGCATTACTTTCTTGTGTGCAAATGGCAACGGTTATAGCAATAAAGCAGGGGAGATCTGCGGGCTTCGTAAAGCGGGTGATGCAGTGCAGTTCAATATTGGTATCCAGTTCCCTAACTGCTGGGACGGCGTCAACCTGAAGCCGACGCACGGGCATAGCAACGCGACCTATGACGTCAACGGCGCGTGCCCAACGGACTATCCGGTGAAAGTGCCGACGGTTAATATGAACATTGCCTACGTGCTGCCGCAGATTAAAACGCTCGATACCGCGAAAATCCAGCTATCGATGGATCCGGTTATGAATGGTGATACACGTGAGGAGCATTGGGGAAGCATTTACTCCGCTCATGCCGATTTCATGAATGGCTGGACGGTCGAAGGGGCGCAATACATGACGGAGCGCTGTATGAATAAAGGCATTGATTGCGGCAGCGCTGTGCCTTATGGCTTCTCCACCGCGAAAGAGAATGCGCTGGTGATGAGCGAAGAGCCTGATGCGAAACACGCAGCGCCAGCAAATCTGGATGTGAGCGATAACTGGAAAAACGGCGGTCGCACTAAAAACCCGGAAACGATGACGCTGGTAAAATTTGCCATCCCGCCGCTGCCGCAAGGCCAGGATGCGTCGCTGTTTAAATACAGCTTGCGTATCTACGGGGGCAAAGTAGAAATGAACGGCGCCGATCAGCTCTTCTTCTATCCAGCAAGCAATGACTGGAATGCGGATAGCGTCACCTGGAACCATCGCCCATCGTGTAACTATAATTCAGAAGCCTCGCTGTATCTGAACTACAAGCGCGAATATCGTATGGTTGATGTCGATAAAGCGGTACGTAAAGCGTTGGCAGAAGGAAAAACAGAGATCTCCTGGTATATCGGTGGCGACCGTCAGGGTAACCATTATCAGTTTGACCCAGTTTCCACTGAGCAAGAACCGATGCTGATGCTGATGGGTTTTAAAGGGACACCGGAAATCTGATAGGCAATAGTCGCAAGACACATTGATAAAAAGCACCGAATATTCGGTGCTTTTTTTTGCCCATAAAAATGCCCCGCAGTGAGCGAGGCATTATTTGGCAAATCGCGTTCGGCGAACGTTGCGCCAGATGCTCATTATCTGCGGTTATTAGCGACTACGGAAGACAATGCGGCCTTTGCTCAGGTCGTACGGGGTCAGCTCAACAGTCACTTTGTCGCCCGTCAGGATGCGGATATAGTTTTTGCGCATTTTACCGGAGATATGTGCAGTCACCACGTGTCCGTTTTCCAGTTCTACGCGGAACATGGTATTAGGTAACGTATCAAGTACGGTACCCTGCATTTCAATATTGTCTTCTTTGGCCATCTAATCCTCTGGGGTATCACTACCGTAATTTGAACCGGCAAGATAATGCCGAAGTTCATCAAGTAAGTAAAGAATTGTCCGTCTTTATCGGCGAAAGTCGTTTTTGCGCATCACCCTTTCACCACACAAACAGGTCATGTGATGGGCGCGAACCAGGCCGGAAACAGCAGGATAAACGTGGGCGTTATCTGACTCGAATGATTCCCAAACGGCGGCGGGGCAAAAGGCAGAAGCGACTCTCGTCGGCAATTATATCATCCTCATGGAAATTGTGCTGAAAACATTTACCTTTCAGCGCAAAACAACTGACGTGGCACCCAAAATTGATGAGTTAAGCGTCCGGCACGCAGGTTGTCGACCTGTTCCAGATAATCACGACGCGGAATTTCGGTCGCGCCCAGCGATGCAGTGTGGCTGTTTAACACCTGACAGTCGATGAGTTTACCGCCTGCCTTATGAAATGCCTCACAGAACACGTACAACGCCGTCTTAGAGGCGTTCTCCGCGCGGCTGAACATTGACTCGCCGCAAAACAGTTCGCCCATCGCAACGCCGTACATGCCGCCTACCAGCATATCGTCCTGCCAGACCTCAATGGAGTGCGCATGGCCAAGCTCGTGCAGTCGATGATAAGCCTGGCTGATACTGCTGGTTATCCAGGTACCTTCATGACGATCCTGCGCGCAGCCTTCAATCACTTCGCTAAAGGCATAATTCAGGGTGACGCGGTAAGGGGAGGTCTTATGAAAACGTTTCATGCTGCGGCTGAGATGAAATTGCTCGGGCCACAGTACGGCGCGCGGATCCGGTGACCACCAAAGAATCGGGTCACCGGGAGAAAACCACGGGAAGATCCCGCGCTGATAGGCCATTAACAGCCGGGCAGGGGCCAGATCGCCGCCGAGGGCAAGCAGTCCATTTGGTTCGCGTAATGCGCCCTCCGGTGAGGGAAATGCTATCGAATGCCGGGAAAGCTGGACAAGGCGCATGTCGCGACGACCTCACGAAACAAAGTTAACTAATCATAGCCTACAGACGCTGTTTAAACTGGTAGTAACGACCTTGTTTTGCCAGCAATTCTGAATGATTACCTTGCTCAATAATTTGCCCATTGTCCATGACAATTATCTGATTAAATCTTGCCAGGCCGCGCAGACGATGGGTGACCATTAACAGCGTTTTTTCACGCATCACGTCTGCCAGCAGTTCGAGAATCTGGCTTTCCGTGGTGGCGTCCAGACCTTCCGTAGGTTCGTCCAGCAGCATTAAGGGCGTATCGTGCAACAAGGCGCGGGCAATCCCCAGACGGCGTAATTCGCCCCCGGAAAGCTGACGACCACCTTCACCCAGCCAGCTGTTAAGACCAGTGTCTTCCAGCAGTTTTTCTAACCCGGTACGACGCAAAACCTGGCAAAGCATCTCGTCACTGGCCTGAGGTTTTGCCAGCAGGAGATTGTCACGCAGAGTGGCGCTAAACAGGTGTACACGCTGCGGCACCAGGCTCATGGTCTGACGAAGCGTTGGCTCATCAATGCTGCTAAGCGGTTTGTCGTTAAGCTGGATTTGGCCTTGCTGCGGATCCCAGGCGCGTGTCAGGAGCTGCAACAGCGTTGATTTACCGCAGCCGGTACGGCCGAGAATGGCGATATGTTCACCGGCGTTAATATGTAGCGAGAGATTATTCAGCGCAGGCTGCGACTGATCAGGATAGGTGAAGGAGACGTTTTCCAGCGTCAGCGCCACCTGCTCCGGGCGGGCGGTGGTTTGCTGCGGGAAGGTCACTTCAGGCTGCTGTTCAATAATCTGGCTGACGCGCAGCGCCGAGGCGATAACCTGACCCAGATGCTGGAACGCGCCGGTAACTGGAGCAAGCGCTTCGAACGCTGCCAGCGCGCAGAAGACAAACAGGGCGATAAGGGCGCCCGGCTGGGTATGTTCACCCACGCCGCCGGCCGCAAGCCACAACATGGCGACCACCGCCGCACCGCCGATAAGCAGCATCAGCGCCTGGGAAAGGGCGGTAAGTTCCGACTGGCGGCGCTGGGCATCGTGCCAGTTCAGCTCAGTCTGCTCCATCTGCTTGCGATAGCGCTGGCTGGCGTTGAAAATCGTCAACTCTGCTTGTCCCTGAAGCCAGCCGGTAAGCTGTTGGCGATATTGCCCACGCAGCGTAGTGAGCTGCTCGCCGGTGGGTTTGCCCGCGCGGTAAAACAGCGGCGGCAGAATGAACAGCGTCGCCAGCATGATGCCGCCAAGCGTGAGGGCGAGGCCCACGTCCAGGATGCTAAGCCCCGCGGTGACTACCAGAATGACCACCAGTGCACCAATGAGCGGAGAAATCACGCGCAGATAGAGGTGATCCAGTGTGTCGACATCCGCCACCATACGGTTTAGCAGCTCGCCTTGACGAAAACGCGCAAGCCCGGCAGGGGAGAGCGGCAACAGTTTACTGAATGTGAAAACGCGCAGGTGTTGCAGCACACGGAAGGTGGCATCGTGGCTGACCAGACGCTCGAAGTAGCGACCGGCGGTACGAACAATTGCCGCACCGCGCACGCCTGCGGCAGGCAGCATATAGTTGAAGGTGTAGGCGCCCGCAAAACCGACCACGGCCGATGCGGAAAGGAACCAGCCGGAGAGCGTCAGAAGCCCAATGCTGGCTAACAGTGTGATTATCGCCAACACGACGCCGAGGCTTAACAGCCATTTGTGGCGTTTATAGAGCGCCAGATAAGGCAGCAATGCGCGCATTTAAATCTCCTCCTGACGATTGGCCAGCAGGCTAGTGAACACGCCATTGGCCTCAACCAACTGTTGATACGTACCCTGTTCAATGATCTGACCGTTATCCATCACCCAGATAGCATCCCATTCGGCCAACCCTTCCAGTTGATGAGTGACCATCAGCGTGGTTTGTTGAGTCGACGCTTCGGTGAGGGCCTGCATCACCCGTTGCTCGCTATGGGCATCAAGGCTTGCGGCCGGTTCATCCAGCAGTAACAGGCGACACGGCGCTATCAGCGCGCGGGCAACCGCGACGCGTTGTGCCTGGCCGACGGACAAACGGGCGGACTGTTCGCCAACCGCGGTATCTACACCCTGCGGAAGCTGTGGCAGAAACTCGTTAACCCATGCTTTTTCAAGCGCGTTATTGAGTTCTTCTTCACTGGCGTCTGGATTTCCCAGCAGCACGTTGTCACGTAGCGTTGGCGCCGGAAGCTGCGGGTTTTGCCCAACCCAACTCATCAGGCGGTGCCAGCCTTCAGACTGGAGATGGCGCAGTTCAACGCCGTTAATCTGTAAAGACCCGCTGTAGGGTAAAAATCCAGCCAGCGCATTCAGCAACGTACTTTTCCCCGAACCGCTTTGCCCCACCAGCACCGCACGTTGCCCGGCGTCGAGGGTGAAGTTAAGCGGCCCAGCCAGCATTTTGCCTTCTGGCGAGGTGATAAACAGATCTTTAGCATGAAGTGTAACCGGCCCGCTGGTCTCGAGAATCTGCTCTCCCTGTTCAGGATGCGCCAGTGGGGCTTCAAGGAAGGTTTTCAGACTATCAGCGGCCCCCACGGCTTGGGCCTTGGCGTGGTAGAAAGTCCCTAAATCACGCAGCGGCTGGAAGAATTCAGGGGCCAGAATCAATGCCAGGAAGCCGGAGGACAGCGTGACCGCCATACCGTAGCTGCCAAAGTTCAGCTCGCCCAGATAAGAGAAGCCGAAGTAAACCGCGACCAGCGCAATGGAGAGCGAGGTAAAGAACTCGAGCACGCCGGATGACAAGAAGGCCAGACGCAGCACTTCCATGGTGCGATGACGAAAATCTTGCGAGGCTTCACGGATGCGGTCGGTTTCAGCCTCACCGCGCCCGAAAATGCGCAAGGTGTCCATGCCGCGTAAACGGTCGAGGAAATGGCCGCTCAGTCGCGCCAGCGCAAGGAAGTTCCGTCGGTTAGCATCGGCGGCACCCATGCCGACCAGCGCCATAAACATTGGAATGAGCGGGGCGGTGACCAGCAGGATCAATGCGGCGGCCCAGTTTGAGGGGAAGATAGCCGCCACAATTAACAGTGGCACGCAGGTCGCCAGCGCCATCTGTGGCAAATAGCGGGCGTAATAATCATGCATATCGTCAATTTGTTCGAGGATAAGCGTCGCCCAGCTACCGGCAGGCTTGCCCTGAATCCAGGCCGGGCCTGCTTGCTGGAGGCGATCCAGCACCTGACGACGGATCTCAAAGCGAATCTGTTGCCCGGCATGGAAACCGACGCGTTCGCGCAACCACACCACCCAGGCGCGCAGAATAAAAATCAGCACCAGTTGGATAAACGGCATCAGCAGGGCTTCTCGTGGAATATTCTCCATTATCATGTGATGAAGAATACGGGCCAGGAACCAGGCCTGGGCGATGATCAGTACACCGCTTGCGAAGCCGAGCAGGCGGGAGATCATCAACCAGCGGCGTGAGACAACGCTTTGCTGTTTGAGCCAGCGGGTGAGTTCTTGTTGGCGACTTTTATTCATTGGGCGCTTAGCAGGTGGATAATGGTTTCAGTTATGTGCGCGGCAATGTTACATCGCAGACAAAATAAAGGCGACTTATCGTCGCCTTTTTTACTTTTGTTACTGACTTGTAAAGATTATTTGCAAGCGTCGGCCAGACCGTCGAGATAACGCTCTGCATCCAGCGCGGCCATACAGCCGGTGCCCGCAGAGGTAATTGCCTGACGATAAATGTGGTCCATCACGTCACCCGCAGCAAAGACACCCGGAATGCTGGTCTGTGTCGCATTGCCATGAATACCGGACTGAACTTTGATGTAGCCGTTTTCCAGTTCCAGCTGACCCTGGAAAATGGCGGTGTTCGGGCTGTGACCGATAGCCACAAACAGACCGGCAACGTCCAGCGACTCAATATCATCGCTCTGGGTATCACGCAAACGCAGACCGCTCACGCCCATTTGATCGCCGGTAACTTCTTCCAGCGTACGGTTGGTGTGCAGGACGATATTGCCGCTTGCCACTTTATCCATCAGACGCTTAATGAGAATTTTTTCCGCGCGGAAAGAGTCGCGACGGTGAATCAGGTGCACTTCAGAGGCAATGTTCGACAGATACAGCGCTTCTTCAACCGCCGTATTGCCACCACCAATCACCGCCACTTTCTGGTTGCGGTAGAAGAATCCGTCACAGGTTGCGCAGGCGGAAACACCGCGTCCTTTAAAGGCTTCTTCGGAAGGGAGGCCCAGATAACGAGCAGAAGCGCCGGTAGCAATGATCAATGCATCGCAGGTGTACTCGCCGCTATCGCCAGTCAGACGGAAGGGACGGTTTTGCAGATCGACGCTGTGAATGTGATCGAAAAGAATTTCGGTTTCAAATTTGGTGGCATGCTCGTGCATGCGTTCCATCAGCAGCGGACCGGTCAGATCGTTCGGATCGCCTGGCCAGTTTTCCACTTCAGTGGTGGTGGTCAACTGACCGCCTTTTTCCAGACCGGTAATCAGTACCGGTTGCAGGTTTGCGCGTGCAGCATAGACCGCTGCGGTATATCCCGCAGGTCCTGAACCAAGGATTAACAACTTACTGTGTTTGGCCGTGCCCATGAGATCCCCATAATTGTTGGCAGACATTGGTCTGGATTGTAGGGAATTTGCAGACGTAAAAAAAGAGCGCTGCGATTTTGTTAACGATATGTGCAATAGAATATGCCGATTGATGCTTAATTTAACATCAAAAAACATAACTATTTCTACTGTCAGCAGGGGAGTTATAAGACGATTACATGTGAATCAAGCCCGGCTGATGATGAATATCTGGCATGTTGTACTAAAAAAAGATGTTTTGCTTTGACAATCACCTGTGCTTTTGCGACAACATTCAAGGAAGAAGAAAAGCAGTGTTTCGCGTGTGGTGAATTTTCATGCACGCAAATGCCATTTTTACCCGGTCACTGAAATCTACGTATGGCGTGGACAGACTTCATACGTGATGTCGGAGGGTGGCACCGGGGCTTCTCATACGCATACCCTGGGATATACGTCGTTGCAGCAACAACGGCGTATTGAAATCGGGATAAGGCTCTGAACAGTGAAGTGACACAGAGTCAAGACAGGAGTAGGGAAGGAATACAGAGAGACAATAATAATGGTAGATAGTAAAAAACGCCCTGGCAAAGATCTCGACCGCATTGACCGCAACATCCTGAATGAATTGCAAAAAGATGGGCGCATTTCGAACGTCGAGCTTTCCAAAAGAGTAGGACTTTCTCCGACCCCGTGCCTTGAGCGCGTACGTCGTCTGGAACGACAGGGTTTTATTCAGGGCTATACCGCGCTGCTGAACCCGCATTATCTGGATGCGTCGCTGCTGGTTTTTGTTGAGATTACTCTGAATCGTGGCGCCCCGGATGTGTTTGAACAATTTAATACCGCCGTACAAAAACTTGAAGAAATTCAAGAGTGTCACCTGGTTTCCGGTGATTTCGACTATTTGTTGAAAACCCGTGTACCTGATATGTCGGCTTACCGTAAGCTCCTTGGCGAGACTCTGCTACGCCTGCCAGGCGTCAATGACACCCGTACGTATGTCGTTATGGAAGAGGTCAAACAGAGTAATCGTCTGGTAATTAAGACCCGCTAAAACGGAACAGGTGCAAAATCAGCGTAGTTTGATTACACTCCTGTTAATCCATACAGCAACAGTGTCAGCGTAATCTGGCACTGTTGTCCGTTTTAGCATTTGGCACCTGGAGAGCCTTTCTTGAGCCAGGAATATACAGAAGACAAAGAAGTCAAACTTACAAAACTCAGCAGCGGACGCCGACTCCTTGAGGCGTTGCTCCTTTTATGCGCCATTTTTGCCGTCTGGTTGATGGCAGCATTACTGAGCTTTAATCCTTCCGATCCCAGCTGGTCTCAAACGGCCTGGCACGAGCCTATCCACAATTTGTGTGGCGCATCAGGCGCATGGCTTGCTGACACGCTGTTCTTTATCTTCGGCGTGATGGCTTACACCATTCCGGTGATCATTGTCGGCGGCTGCTGGTTTGCCTGGCGACACCGGGCAAGCGAAGACTACATCGACTATTTTGCCGTATCGTTACGCCTGATTGGCGTGCTGGCGATTATTCTCACCTCCTGTGGCCTGGCGGCTATTAACGCCGATGACATCTGGTATTTCGCTTCCGGTGGCGTTGTCGGCAGCCTGTTAAGCACGGCGTTACAACCGATGCTGCACAGCAGCGGCGGCACCATTGCACTATTGTGCATTTGGGCTGCGGGGTTAACGCTGTTTACCGGCTGGTCGTGGGTCAGCATTGCTGAAAAAATGGGCAGCTGGATCCTCAATATTCTGACGTTCGCCAGTAACCGCACTCGCCGTGATGATAGCTGGGTCGAAGAAGACGTCTACGAAGATGACGAATACGAAGAGGAAGGGGAGGCTACGTCGAAAGCATCCCGGGAATCTCGCCGTGCGCGTATCCTTCGCGGAGCACTGGCTCGACGTAAACGTATTGCCGAAAAATTCTCAAATCCAATGGGGCGCAAAACTGACGAAGCGCTGTTCTCAGGGCGCCGCATGGATGACCCTGAAGAGGCCGAGCGCTACGCAGCTAAAGCTGACCCTGACGATGTGCTGTTCTCTGGCGCCACTGCCGCGCGTGCGACACATTATGACGAGTTCGATCCGTTATTAAACGGCCATTCGGTGACTGAAGCCGCCCCTGTGGTCGCTCCGATAGTCACAGCCCCCGCCTGGACTGCCGACGCCGCGCAGCCAGCGACCATCCCAGACGTTGAGTGGCAGGCTGTTCCGCCGCCTGTGACCACAGAAACAAATATTGCTCCGACGCCTGAAGGGTGGCCGCCAACACCTCAGCCTGCTTACGATCCTCTGTTGGCCGCGCAGCCGCAGCAGCCTGTTTATCAGGAGCCGCAGTACGCGCAGCCGCAGCAGTCTGTATATCAGGAGCCGCAGTACGCGCAGCCGCAGCAGCCTGCATATCAGGAACCGCAGTACGCACAGTCGCAGCAGCCTGCATATCAAGAGCCGCAGTACGCACAGCCGCAGCAGCCTGTTTATCAGGAACCGCAGTACGCGCAGCCGCAGCAGCCTGCATATCAGGAGCCGCAGTACGCGCAGCCGCAGCAGCCTGTTTATCAGGAACCGCAGTACGCGCAGCCGCAGCAGCCTGCTTATCAGGAACCGCAGTACGCGCAGCCGCAGCAGCCTGCTTATCAGGAGCCGCAGTACGCGCAGCCACAGCAGCCTGTTTATCAGGAGCCGCAGTACGCTCAGCCACAGCAGCCTGTTTATCAGGAGCCGCAGTACGCGCAGCCACAGCAGCCTGTATATCAGGAACCGCAGTACGCACAGCCTCAGATTGTTGAACCGGCACCCGCAGCCGAACCTGAGCCGACTATTGCAGAAGAGGTGAAGCCCGCGCATCGCCCGCCTCTCTATTACTTCGAAGAAGTGGAAGAGAAACGCGCTCGTGAACGCGAGCAGCTGGCCGCGTGGTATCAGCCGATTCCTGAGCCTCTGGCACCCGTGGAACAGCAGGGCGTATTCCCGTCGAGCTCCACGCCGGTTTCGGTGCCTGAACCTACCGCAACCGTTGCCCCTATCGCCGCAAGCGTGCGCGATGCTTCTGTCGCTGCGGGTAGCGTAGCTGCTACTGCCGCCGCGGCTTCCGCGCCGTTATTCAGCCCAGCCGAAGGGCCGCGTCCTCAGGTTAAAGAAGGCATTGGCCCGAAATTGCCTGCGCCAAATCGCGTGCGTGTTCCTACGCGTCGTGAACTGGCGTCGTATGGTATTAAGCTGCCCTCCCAGCGTATGGCTGAAGAGCGGGCCGCGCGTGAAGCAGAGCGCTATCAAACTGACGATTCCGATAACCTCAACGATGATGAAGCCGATGCGCGACATCAGGATGCCCTAGCGCGTCAGTTTGCTGCCACCCAGCAGCAGCGTTACGGTGAAACAGATACGCAGCACGCTCAGTATGCAACTGAGGATGATGATGCGGATAACGTCGCGGAAGCAGAACTCGCGCGCCAGTTTGCTGCCTCGCAGCAGACACGCTACGCGAGTGAACAGCCGGATGGCGCGTACGCCTACACGGCCGATGATTTTGAATTCTCACCGATGAAAACATTGGTAGATGATACGCCGAAAGCGCCGTTATTTACGCCGAGCGTAATGCCAGAACCGGTTGCGCCAGCGCAGCCGCAGTACTCTCAGCAGCAGCCTCAGCACGCGCCGCAGCAGTTTGCTCAGCCGCAACAGCCGGTGCAACAGCCGGTGCAACAGCCGCAATATGCTCAGCCGCAGCAACCGGTGCACCAGCCCCAGGCGCCGCAGTATGCGCAACCGCAACACCCGGTTCAGCAGCCGGTTACGCCACCGCCGCAGGAGAGCCTGATTCACCCGCTGTTAATGCGTAACGGCGACGATCGTCCGCTACAACGTCCGACCACGCCGCTACCGTCGCTGGATCTTTTAACGCCACCGCCGACAGAAGTGGAACCGGTTGATACATTTGCGCTGGAACAGATGGCGCGTCTGGTGGAAACGCGGTTGGCAGACTATCGCATTAAAGCTGATGTCGTGAACTATTCACCGGGTCCGGTGATCACGCGCTTTGAATTGAACCTGGCTCCGGGCGTGAAAGCTGCACGTATCTCCAATCTCTCCCGCGACCTGGCACGTTCACTGTCGACCGTCGCTGTGCGCGTGGTTGAGGTGATTCCTGGTAAGCCATACGTGGGCCTGGAACTGCCGAACAAAAAACGTCAGACCGTTTATCTGCGTGAAGTGCTGGATTGCGAAAAATTCCGTGATAATCCGTCACCGCTGACCGTGGTATTGGGTAAAGACATTGCCGGTGAGCCGGTGGTGGCCGATCTTGCGAAAATGCCACACCTGCTGGTCGCTGGTACCACCGGTTCGGGTAAATCCGTCGGTGTCAACGCCATGATCCTCAGCATGCTTTATAAAGCGCAGCCGGAAGATGTGCGTTTCATCATGATCGACCCGAAAATGCTGGAACTGTCGGTATATGAAGGCATTCCGCATCTGCTGACTGAAGTTGTCACCGACATGAAAGATGCCGCCAACGCCCTGCGCTGGAGCGTCAATGAAATGGAACGTCGCTACAAGCTGATGTCAGCGTTGGGCGTACGTAACCTGGCCGGTTATAACGATAAAATCGCGGAAGCAGCCCGCATGGGACGTCCGATTCCAGACCCATACTGGAAACCGGGCGACAGCATGGATGCCACCCATCCGGTGCTGGAAAAACTGCCGTATATCGTTGTGCTAGTCGATGAATTTGCTGACCTGATGATGACCGTCGGGAAAAAAGTGGAAGAACTGATTGCACGTCTGGCGCAGAAAGCCCGTGCGGCCGGTATCCACCTGGTATTAGCGACTCAGCGTCCGTCGGTCGATGTTATCACTGGCCTGATTAAAGCGAACATTCCAACGCGTATTGCGTTTACGGTTTCCAGTAAAATCGACTCGCGTACCATTCTTGATCAGGGCGGCGCTGAATCATTACTGGGCATGGGTGACATGCTCTATGCGGCCCCTAACTCCAATACCCCGATTCGTGTCCACGGTGCATTCGTACGTGACCAGGAAGTGCATGCGGTTGTGCAGGACTGGAAAGCGCGCGGTCGCCCGCAATATATTGAAGGCATTACCTCCGATAGTGAAAGCGAAGGCGGTAACGGCGGTGGTTTTGACGGCGCAGAAGAGCTGGATCCGTTATTCGATCAGGCGGTGAACTTCGTGACGCAGAAACGCAAAGCTTCGATCTCAGGCGTACAGCGTCAGTTCCGTATCGGCTACAACCGCGCGGCGCGTATCATCGAGCAGATGGAAGCGCAGGGGATCGTCAGCGAACAGGGGCATAATGGTAACCGTGAGGTGCTAGCGCCACCGCCGTTTGATTGATTGCAAAGATCGGTAAATGAGTCAGAATTAAGCATATTCTTCTGTCACCGCACGAAATGGCATCATAGAGTGAGTGACAGAGGCTCTCCTGGCGGGAGCATGAGGCTATTTAAGGAATAACAATGAAAAAGTTCGCGATCACATGTGCATTACTTTCCAGCTTTGTTGTCAGCAGCGTATGGGCTGATGCCGCCGGTGACCTGAAAAACCGCCTGGATAAAGTCAGCAGCTTCCACGCCAGCTTTACCCAAAAAGTGACTGACGGTAGCGGCAACGCGGTACAGGACGGTCAGGGCGATCTGTGGGTAAAACGTCCCAATCTGTTCAACTGGCACATGACCCAGCCGGATGAAAGTGTTCTGGTTTCTGACGGCAAAACCTTGTGGTTCTACAACCCGTTCGTTGAACAGGCGACCGCGACGAATCTGAAAGATGCTACCGGCAACACGCCGTTTATGCTCATTGCGCGTAACCAGGCGAGTGACTGGCAGCAATATAATATCCAGCAAAATGGCGATGATTTTGTGCTGACGCCACGCGCCAGCAACGGTAATCTGAAAAAATTCACCATCAACGTTGGCCGTGATGGCACCATCCATCAGTTTAGCGCCATCGAACAGGACGATCAGCGCAGTAGCTACCAGCTGAAAACGCAGCAAAACGGCGCGGTTGACCCCTCTAAATTCACCTTTACACCGCCGCAGGGCGTGACGGTGGACGATCAGCGTAAGTAAGAGGCATGCGTGGGCAATTTGTCGCTCGATTTTTCTGATAATATCTTCCAACCTCTGGCCGCGCGTATGCGGCCAGAAAACTTAGCGCAGTATATCGGTCAACAGCATTTGCTGGCGGCCGGTAAACCGCTGCCGCGCGCCATCGAAGCCGGGCACCTTCACTCGATGATCCTCTGGGGGCCGCCGGGAACCGGCAAAACCACGCTTGCGGAGGTGATTGCGCGCTATGCTAACGCCGATGTTGAACGTATCTCCGCGGTCACCTCTGGCGTCAAAGAGATCCGTGAAGCCATCGAACGGGCGCGGCAAAACCGCAATGCCGGACGGCGGACGATTCTGTTCGTTGACGAAGTCCACCGCTTCAACAAAAGCCAGCAGGATGCCTTCCTGCCGCATATTGAAGACGGCACCATCACTTTTATCGGCGCCACCACCGAAAACCCATCGTTCGAGTTGAATTCCGCGTTGCTCTCCCGGGCGCGTGTCTATTTGTTAAAATCGCTAACCACCGAAGATATTGAGCAAGTGCTCACGCAGGCGATGGAAGACAAAGCTCGCGGCTATGGCGGGCAGGACATTATTCTGCCTGATGAAACCCGTCTTGCGATTGCGCAACTGGTGAACGGTGACGCTCGTCGGGCGCTGAACACCCTGGAAATGATGGCCGATATGGCCGAGCTGGAAGATGCCGGTAAGCGTGTACTGCAACCTCAACTGTTGACTGAAATCGCCGGCGAGCGCAGCGCGCGTTTTGATAACAAAGGCGATCGCTTCTACGACCTGATTTCGGCGTTACATAAATCCGTGCGCGGTAGCGCGCCGGATGCGGCACTCTACTGGTATGCCCGTATCATCAGCGCCGGTGGCGATCCGCTCTACGTGGCGCGACGCTGTCTGGCCATTGCCTCAGAAGATGTGGGCAATGCCGATCCGCGAGCAATGCAGGTGGCCATTTCGGCCTGGGACTGCTTTACTCGCGTTGGCCCCGCAGAAGGGGAACGCGCTATCGCTCAGGCGATTGTCTATCTGGCCTGTGCTCCGAAGAGTAACGCGGTGTACACCGCGTTTAAAGCGGCGATGGCCGACGCTCGTGATCGCCCGGATTACGACGTTCCGGTTCATCTGCGTAATGCGCCAACAAAATTGATGAAAGAGATGGGCTACGGGCAGGAATATCGCTACGCCCATGATGAGCCAAATGCGTACGCCGCGGGTGAAGAGTATTTTCCCAGCGAGATGGCGCAAACTCGCTATTATCATCCGACAAAACGGGGTCTTGAAGGCAAGATTGGCGAAAAGCTCGCCTGGCTTGCTGAACAGGATCAAAATAGCCACACAAAACGCTACCGCTAGCGCAGGCGTTGCGGTAATGTTGTCGATGTACCTCTGTGACCGCGGGCTGCGGTCACATACTCCACTTTCAATTCGATAAGCATAGGATAAGCATGCTCGATCCCAATCTGCTGCGCACAGAGCCAGACGCAGTCGCAGAAAAACTGGCACGCCGGGGCTTTAAGCTGGATGTAGATAAACTTCGCGCTCTTGAAGAGCGTCGTAAAGTACTGCAGGTAGAAACTGAAAATCTGCAGGCAGAGCGTAACTCGCGATCGAAATCCATCGGCCAGGCGAAAGCACGCGGGGAAGACATTGAGCCTTTACGCCTGGAAGTGAATAAACTCGGCGAACAACTTGATGCCGCGAAAGCTGAACTGGACGTTCTGCTGGCGGAAATCCGCGATATTGCGCTGGCGATCCCGAACGTTCCACACGACGATGCACCGGTAGGCCGTGACGAAAATGACAACGTCGAAGTCAGCCGCTGGGGCACCCCGCGTGAATTTGACTTTGAAGTGCGTGACCACGTGACGCTTGGCGAAATGCATAGCGGTCTGGATTTTGCCGCTGCCGTTAAGCTGACCGGTTCACGTTTTGTTGTCATGAAAGGCCAGATCGCCCGTATGCACCGCGCGCTGGCGCAGTTCATGCTGGATCTGCACACCGAGCAGCACGGCTATAGTGAAAACTATGTGCCTTACCTGGTTAACCAGGACACGCTGTACGGTACGGGTCAGCTGCCGAAATTTGCCGGCGATCTGTTCCACACGCGTCCGCTGGAAGAAGAGTCTGACAGCAGCAACTACGCGCTGATCCCAACGGCGGAAGTGCCGCTGACGAACCTGGTACGCGATGAAATCATCGACGAAGACGACCTGCCAATCAAAATGACCGCGCATACGCCGTGCTTCCGTTCTGAAGCCGGTTCTTACGGTCGTGATACCCGTGGTCTGATTCGTATGCACCAGTTCGACAAAGTTGAGATGGTGCAGATTGTTCGCCCGGAAGATTCGATGACGGCGCTGGAAGAGATGACCGGTCACGCGGAAAAAGTGCTGCAATTGCTGGGCCTGCCGTACCGTAAAATCATTCTGTGTACCGGCGACATGGGCTTTAGCGCATGCAAAACCTACGATCTTGAAGTCTGGGTTCCGGCGCAGAACACCTACCGCGAAATTTCTTCATGCTCCAACGTCGGCGATTTCCAGGCACGTCGTATGCAGGCTCGCTGCCGCAGCAAGTCTGACAAGAAAACGCGTCTGGTCCATACCCTGAACGGGTCTGGTCTGGCAGTTGGCCGTACGCTGGTCGCCGTGCTGGAAAACTATCAGCAGGCAGATGGTCGCATTGAAGTACCAGAGGTACTGCGTCCTTACATGAACGGTCTGGAATTTATCGGTTAATCCTCATTTTTACCGATCGTTTAGAAAAAAGCGCCGCAAGGCGCTTTTTTTATATCTCATATTGATACTGAACAATACCTCTCCTGGTAGAACGTTTAATACTCCCTTCTAAGTAACACCAGCATATAAAACTACAATAACAGAATTTCGTTATATATAAATCTATATAACGATCAATGTTTTCAATGTCAGCAACGAAGTGAGTATCCATGAAAACTGAAATCCCCGATGCTTTACTGGCAGCCGAGGTCAGCCGTCGTGGTTTGATGAAAACGACGGCGATAGGCGGACTGGCAGTGGCCAGCAGCGCATTAACGCTTCCCTTCAGCCGTATCGTCAGCGCCGCAGAAGTCATTGCCCCAACTAACGCCGTCGAGCGTGTGACCTGGAGCGCCTGTACGGTTAACTGTGGCAGCCGCTGCCCGCTGCGCATGCATGTTGTCGATGGCGAGATTAAATACGTCGAAACCGATAACACCGGTGATGATGACTACGATGGTCTGCATCAGGTTCGTGCCTGCCTGCGCGGTCGCTCTATGCGTCGTCGCGTCTATAACCCAGACCGTCTGAAGTACCCAATGAAACGCGTGGGTAAACGTGGTGAAGGAAAATTCGAGCGTATTAGCTGGGAAGAGGCCTTTGACACCATTACCGACAACATGAAGCGTTTAATCAAAGACTACGGTAATGAATCCATTTATCTCAACTATGGTACCGGCACGCTTGGCGGGACGTTAACCCGCTCCTGGCCGCCGGGAAAAACGCTGATTGCGCGTTTGATGAACTGCTGCGGCGGTTATCTGAACCATTATGGTGACTACTCTTCTGCCCAGATTGCTGAAGGGCTGAACTATACCTACGGCGGTTGGGCTGACGGTAATAGCCCGTCTGATATTGAAAACAGTAAGCTGGTGGTGCTGTTTGGTAATAACCCTGGCGAAACGCGAATGAGCGGCGGCGGGGTCACTTATTATCTGGAGCAGGCGCGTCAGAAATCCAATGCGCGCATGATTATCATCGATCCGCGCTACACCGATACCGGTGCGGGGCGTGAAGATGAATGGATCCCAATTCGTCCAGGCACCGACGCCGCGCTGGTGTCCGCGCTGGCATGGGTAATGATTAACGAGAACCTGGTCGATCAGGCGTTCCTCGATAAATATTGCGTCGGTTATGACGAGAAAACCCTGCCGGAAGGTGCACCGGCGAACGGTCACTATAAGGCTTATATCCTGGGCCAGGGCAGTGATGCGACGGCGAAAACGCCGGAGTGGGCCTCCACCATTACCGGAATTCCGGCTGACCGCATCGTGAAGCTCGCGCGTGAAATTGGCAGCGCAAAACCGGCCTACATTTCTCAGGGTTGGGGGCCGCAGCGTCACGCTAACGGTGAAATCGCTACGCGTGCCATTTCCATGCTGTCGATTCTGACCGGCAACGTCGGGATTCACGGCGGCAACAGTGGCGCGCGCGAAGGCTCCTATCAGGTGCCGTTTGAGCGTATGCCAACGCTTGAAAACCCCGTTGAAACCAGTATCTCCATGTTTATGTGGACCGATGCTATCGTTCGCGGGCCGGAAATGACGGCGCTGCGCGACGGTGTGCGCGGCAAAGACAAGCTGGACGTGCCGATCAAAATGATCTGGAACTATGCCGGTAACTGTCTGATTAACCAGCACTCTGAAATCAACCGCACCCATGAAATCCTGCAGGACGATAAGAAATGCGAAATGATTGTGGTGATTGACTGCCACATGACGTCGTCTGCGAAATATGCCGATATCCTGCTGCCAGATTGCACCGCATCTGAACAGATGGACTTCGCGATGGATGCCTCCTGCGGCAACATGTCCTACGTTATCTTCACCGATCAGGTGATAAAGCCACGCTTTGAGTGCAAAACGATTTATGACATGACCACCGAGCTTGCGAAACGCATGGGCGTTGAGCAACAGTTCACTGAAGGGCGTACGCAGGAAGGCTGGATGCGTCATCTGCACGAACTTTCTCGTAAAGCCGTGCCGGAGTTGCCTGATTTCGATACCTTCCGCAAGCAGGGGATCTTCAAGCAGCGCGACCCAGAAGGTCATCACGTCGCTTATAAAGCCTTCCGCGAAGACCCGCAGGCCAATCCATTGACCACGCCGTCGGGCAAAATTGAGATCTACTCACAGGACCTGGCGAAAATCGCGGCGACCTGGGAGATAGCGGAAGGTGATGTCATCGATCCGTTACCTATCTACACCCCGGGCTTTGAAAACTACAACGATCCGCTGGCGGAAAAATACCCGCTCCAGCTGACCGGTTTCCACTACAAGGCTCGCGTGCACTCTACCTACGGCAACGTTGATGTCCTTAAAGCATCTTGCCGTCAGGAAATGTGGATCAACCCAATTGATGCGAAGAAACGTGGCATTGCTAATGGCGATCGCATTCGTATCTTCAACGACCGTGGTGAAGTCCATATTGAAGCCAAAGTGACACCGCGCATGATGCCGGGCATCGTCGCGTTGGGTGAGGGCGCCTGGTACAACCCGGATGCGGGACGTATCGATCAGGCCGGCTCTATCAACGTGCTGACGACCCAGCGCCCATCGCCGCTGGCGAAAGGTAACCCATCGCATACCAACCTTGTTCAGGTTGAGAAGGTGTAAGGAATAATCGATGACCACGCAATATGGCTTTTTTATTGACTCGGCACGTTGCACTGGTTGCAAAACCTGTGAACTGGCCTGTAAAGATTTCAAGAACTTAACCCCGGACGTCAGCTTCCGTCGTATTTACGAATACGCGGGCGGCGACTGGCAGGAAGATAACGGCGTCTGGAATCAGAACGTCTTTGCCTACTACCTGTCGATTGCCTGTAACCACTGCGAAGATCCGGCCTGCACCAAGGTCTGTCCGAGCGGCGCGATGCACAAACGCGAAGACGGTTTCGTGGTGGTAAACGAGGACGTCTGTATCGGCTGTCGCTATTGCCATATGGCCTGCCCATACGGCGCGCCGCAGTACAACGAAGCAAAAGGTCATATGACTAAATGCGACGGCTGCCATGAGCGCGTGGCGGACGGCAAGAAACCCATTTGCGTCGAATCCTGCCCGCTGCGTGCGCTGGACTTTGGCCCGATTGAAGAGCTGCGTAAAAAGCACGGGACGCTGGCGGCGGTAGCGCCACTGCCGTCTGCGCATTTCACCAGACCGAGCATTGTGATCAAACCAAACGCCAATGCACGTCCGTGCGGCGACACCACTGGCTATCTGGCCAACCCGAAGGAGGTGTGAGATGGGAAGTGGATGGCATGAATGGCCGCTGATGATTTTCACGGTCTTAGGGCAGTGTGTGGCCGGAGGATTTATCGTTCTGGCGCTGGCGCTGATGAAAGGGCAGCTGTCGCGTGAGCAGCAGCAGCGGGTGGTGGTAAGCATGTTTGCGCTGTGGGTGCTGATGGGGATTGGTTTTATCGCCTCCATTCTGCACTTAGGCTCACCGATGCGCGCCTTTAACTCGCTTAACCGTATCGGCGCTTCGTCGCTGAGTAACGAAATTGCCAGCGGTTCAATCTTCTTTGCCGTGGGCGGGATTGGCTGGCTGCTGGCGGTGACGAATAAGCTCTCCTGTGCGTTACGCAGCCTGTGGCTAGTGGTGACAGCGGTGCTGGGGGTGGTCTTCGTGTGGATGATGGTGCGCGTGTATAACACCATCGACACCGTGCCGACCTGGTACACGGTCTGGACGCCGCTCTCGTTCTTCCTGACGCTGTTTATCGGCGGCCCGCTTCTGGGTTACCTGCTGCTGAGCTGGGCGCGAGTGGAAGGCTGGGCGCTGCGTCTTCTGCCGGTAGTGAGCCTGGCGGCGCTGGCGGTGAGCGTGGTGGTGTCCCTGATGCAGGGCGTTGAGCTGGCCGCAATTCACAGCTCAATTCAGCAGGCATCCGCGCTGGTGCCGGACTATGGTTCGCTGATGGCATGGCGCGTGGTGGCCATTGCGCTGGCGCTGGTGTGCTGGGTGGTGCCGCAGCTTAAAGGCTATCAGCCTGCGCTGCCGCTGCTGAGCCTGGCGTTCGTGCTGGTGCTGGTGGGTGAGCTGATTGGCCGCGGCGTGTTCTACGGTCTGCATATGACCGTCGGCATGGCGGTCGCAAGTTAAATTGAAAGCCGGAATAATTTCCGGCTTTTTTTATCACCAGGCAAGGATGTATAGGGGGAAAAATGTCAGATGATCAAATAACACAATTAATTAAAACACCGGTGAGTCGACGAAAAATTATTCAGGTCGGTGCCGCCACCGGCTTGGTTGCTGCTGCGGGAGGGATCTCATTACCCTTCAGCCATAAAGTTTTTGCCGCCAGTGAAAAGGCCGCAAAATTAGAAGAAAAGGCCGTCTGGAGTTCTTGTACCGTTAACTGTGGTAGCCGCTGTTTGCTACGGCTCCATGTGAAAGATGATGAAGTGTATTGGGTTGAGTCCGATACCACCGGTGAAGATATTTATGGCCAACATCAGGTCAGAGCTTGTCTGCGCGGTCGGTCTATTCGCCGTCGCATGAATCACCCAGACCGTATCAAATATCCAATGAAACGGGTCGGTAAGCGCGGGGAAGGCAAATTCGAACGAATTAGCTGGGATGAAGCGCTGGATACTATTGCCAACAGCCTGAAAAAGACGCTTAAGGATTATGGCAACGAAGCGGTGCATGTTTTATATGGCACCGGCGTGGATGGCGGCAATATTACCAACTCCAACGTGCCTTATCGCTTAATGAACTCTTGTGGTGGATATTTAAGCCGCTACGGAAGCTACAGTACTGCGCAAATTAGCGCCGGTATGAATTATATGTTCGGCGGAAATGATGGTAATAGCCCGGACGATATTGCGAATACCAAATTGGTTGTGATGTTTGGTAATAACCCGGCTGAAACCCGAATGAGCGGCGGTGGCGTCACTTATTATGTTGAGCAGGCGCGTGAACGCTCAAATGCGCGAATGATCATTATCGATCCGCGCTATACGGATACAGGCGCCGGGCGAGAAGATGAGTGGTTGCCTATTCGTCCCGGTACTGACGGCGCGCTGGCGGCAGGCATTGCTTGGGTGCTTATCGCTGAAAATATGGTTGACCAGCCTTTCCTCGATAAATACTGCATCGGCTACGATGAGAAAACCTTGCCGGAAGGGGCATTGCCGAATGCCCATTATAAAGCCTATATCCAGGGGAATGGGCCGGACGGTATCGCCAAAACTCCCGAGTGGGCAGCGAAAATTACCGGTATCCCGCAAGATAAAATCATTCAACTGGCGCGTGAAATAGGCTCTGCCAAACCGGCCTATATTTGCCAGGGTTGGGGGCCGCAACGGCATGCTAATGGAGAACAAGCTTCTCGCGCTATTGCGATGCTCTCTATCCTGACCGGTAACGTCGGCATTAACGGCGGTAACTCTGGCGCCCGTGAAGGAACCTTTGATTTAGGCGTTGAGTGGTTTTCCATGCTGGATAATCCAGTGAAAACACAAATATCCGTGTTCACCTGGACCGAGGCTATTGAACGAGGCGCTGAAATGACGGCGACCCGCGATGGTGTCAGAGGCAAGGATAAGCTTGATGTCCCGATTAAATTTATGTGGTGTTACGCCAGTAATACACTGATCAATCAAAACAGCCATATCGCCAGAACCCACGAAATATTACAAGACGAAAGTAAGTGCGAAATGATTGTCGGGATGGATCACTTTGTCACGGCATCAGCGAAATATTATGACATTCTGTTGCCCGACCTTATGCCAACCGAACAGGAAGATCTGATCTCGCATGAGTCTGCGGGGAATATGGGCTATGTCATTTTAGGGCAGCCCGCTACCACGGCGAAATTTGAACGTAAGCCTATTTACTGGATGCTAAGCGAGATAGCAAAACGGTTGGGTGATGATGTCTGGAATACCTTTACCGAAGGGCGTACGCAACATGAATGGATAAAATATCTATTCGAGAAAACGCGTGAACGTAATCCCGATATGCCTTCCTATGAAGAGATGAAAAAAACGGGGATTTATAAGCGTAAATGTCCTGAAGAGCACTACGTGGCCTATCGTTCTTTCCGTGAAGATCCTCAGGCGAATCCATTAAAAACGCCATCAGGGAAAATTGAAATCTATTCACAGCGATTGGCCGAAATTGCATCGACCTGGGAATTACCTGCTGGGGATATTATCGATCCACTACCGATTTATGCCGCAGAAGTGGAAGGTTGGGATGATCCGCAGCGACAGCATTATCCGCTGCAACTCACCGGGTTCCATTACAAGGCCAGAACGCACTCCAGCTATGGCAACATTGATGTCTTACAGCAGGCTTGCCAGCAAGAGGTGTGGATTAACCCGATTGATGCTAAACCGCGCGGAATAGTTAATGGCGACAAGGTTAAGGTATTTAACGATCGTGGCCAGTTGTTTATTCAAGCTAAGGTGACGCCAAGGATTATGCCTGGGGTGACGGCAATGGGACAGGGGGCGTGGTTACAGGCGGATATGTTCGGCGATAAGGTCGACCATGGTGGCTCCATTAATATTCTGACCTCATCGCGCCCATCGCCGCTGGCGAAAGGCAACCCATCGCACACCAACCTTGTTCAGGTAGAGAAGGCGTGAGGAGTAACTGATGACCACGCAATATGGCTTTTTTATTGACTCGGCGCGTTGCACCGGTTGCAAAACCTGTGAACTGGCCTGTAAAGATTACAAGAACTTAACCCCGGACGTCAGCTTCCGTCGTATCTACGAATACGCGGGCGGCGACTGGCAGGAAGATAACGGCGTCTGGAACCAGAACGTCTTTGCCTACTACCTGTCGATTGCCTGTAACCACTGCGAAGATCCGGCCTGTACCAAGGTCTGTCCGAGCGGCGCGATGCACAAACGCGAAGACGGTTTTGTGGTGGTAAACGAAGACGTGTGTATCGGCTGCCGCTATTGCCATATGGCCTGCCCTTACGGCGCGCCGCAGTACAACGAAGCAAAAGGTCATATGACCAAGTGCGACGGCTGCCATGAGCGCGTAGCGGACGGCAAGAAACCGATCTGTGTGGAATCCTGCCCGCTGCGCGCGCTGGACTTTGGCCCGATTGAAGAGCTGCGTAAAAAGCACGGGATGCTGGCGGCGGTAGCGCCACTGCCGTCTGCGCATTTCACCAAACCGAGCATTGTGATTAAACCAAACGCCAATGCACGTCCGTGCGGCGATACCACTGGTTATCTGGCCAACCCGAAGGAGGTGTGAGATGGGAAGTGGATGGCATGAATGGCCGCTGATGATTTTCACGGTCTTAGGGCAGTGTGTGGCCGGAGGATTTATCGTTCTGGCACTGGCGCTGATGAAAGGGCAGCTGTCGCGTGAGCAGCAGCAGCGGGTGGTGGTAAGCATGTTTGCGCTGTGGGTGCTGATGGGCATTGGCTTTATCGCCTCCATTCTGCACTTAGGCTCACCGATGCGCGCCTTTAACTCGCTTAACCGTATTGGCGCTTCGTCGCTGAGTAACGAAATTGCCAGCGGCTCAATCTTCTTTGCCGTGGGCGGGATTGGCTGGCTGCTGGCGGTGACGAACAAGCTCTCCTGTGCGTTACGCAGCCTGTGGCTGGTGGTGACGGCGGTGCTGGGCGTGGTCTTCGTGTGGATGATGGTGCGCGTGTATAACACCATCGACACCGTGCCGACCTGGTACACGGTCTGGACGCCGCTCTCGTTCTTCCTGACGCTGTTTATCGGCGGGCCTCTGCTAGGTTATCTGCTGCTGAGCTGGGCGCGAGTGGAAGGCTGGGCGCTGCGTCTGCTGCCGGTAGTGAGCCTGGCGGCGCTGGCGGTGAGCGTGGTGGTGGCCCTGATGCAGGGCGTTGAACTGGCCGCGATTCACAGTTCAATTCAGCAGGCGTCCGCGCTGGTGCCGGACTATGGTTCACTGATGGCATGGCGCGTGGCGGCCATTGCGCTGGCGCTGGTGTGCTGGGTGGTGCCGCAGCTTAAAGGCTATCAGCCTGCGCTGCCGCTGCTGAGCCTGGCGTTCGTGCTGGTGCTGGCGGGTGAGCTGATTGGCCGCGGCGTGTTCTACGGTCTGCACATGACCGTCGGCATGGCGGTGGCGAGCTAAGCGAAAAAGTGCCGGGGCAGCTATGCCCTGGCACTTTTTGTCCATGAATTTTTTCAACTGAACCCTGCCGGCATATTTATTCCCTTTCTCAATAAAAACAATCAAATAAATTTCTATGATGCTTTTGTAGCGATGCGCTGAATAAGAAACATCAATCGTTCGGCCATAAAGCGTCTTAGGGTGAAAATTCGGTGGATTGACAATGTTTTTTGCGGTGGCATGATGCGCTCGAAATCTGTCTATCCTCACGGTCTGATACCCATGTCCACCTATACTCGCCCGGTGTTGTTGTTGCTCTGTGGCTTACTCTTATTGACGCTGGCGATCGCGGTATTAAACACGCTCGTCCCGCTCTGGCTCGCTCATGAAAATCTGCCAACCTGGCAGGTGGGAGTGGTCAGCTCGTCCTATTTCACCGGTAACCTGGTGGGCACAATGCTGACTGGACGCCTTATCAAGCGTCTGGGATTCAACAACAGCTATTACATCGCCTCGCTGATTTTTGCCGCGGGCTGCGTTGGGCTGGGCCTGATGGTGGGCTTCTGGAGCTGGATGTTCTGGCGTTTTGTTGCCGGTGTTGGCTGTGCGATGATTTGGGTGGTCGTGGAAAGCGCGCTGATGTGCAGCGGAACCACGCACAACCGTGGGCGTCTGCTGGCGGCCTACATGATGATGTACTATATCGGCACCGTGCTGGGGCAATTGATTGTCAGTAAGCTGCCAACCGATATGGCGACCATCCTGCCGCTGATGACAGGCGTTGTGCTGGCAGGGATCCTACCGCTGCTCTTCACCCGTATTCTGAACCAGCAGAGCGAGGCTGAAAGTGGTACCACGCGCGTATGGCCAATGTTCAAACTGCGCCAGGCGCGCTTGGGTGTGAACGGCTGTATTATCTCGGGTATTGTCCTGGGATCGCTATATGGCCTGATGCCGCTGTATCTGAACCACCGCGGAGTGAGCGACTCGGGCATTGGATTCTGGATGGCAGTGATGGTGAGCGCCGGTATTTTAGGGCAGTGGCCGATTGGTCGCCTGGCGGATCGCTATGGTCGTTTGCTGGTGCTGCGCGTACAGGTATTTGTGGTGATCATCGGCTGTATGGGGATGCTGAACCAGGCCATGATGGCACCATCGCTATTTATCCTGGGCGCAGCGGGCTTCACGCTTTATCCGGTGGCGATGGCCTGGGCTTGTGAAAAAGTCGAACATCATCAGCTTGTGGCCATGAACCAGGCGCTGCTGCTCTCCTATACCATCGGCAGTCTGGTTGGGCCAATGCTCACCGCGATGCTAATGCAGAACTACTCCGATAATCTGCTGTTTATTATGATTGCCGGCGTGTCGTTCATTTATCTCATGATGCTGCTGCGCAAAGCAGGACATCATCCAACTCCTGTGGCTCATGCCTGATTCTCCCCCGGCGCGTTGCTTTCACTCCAGCGCGCCAGCCATTCCCTCTGCAATACCATAAACCCGATTAAATGTGCGAGATGTTGGAATTTTGCACTGCCACATTACCTTTTCTTGTCCGGTGCTCGCATAATCATCCGTCGAAAAAAATAACGCATTCGCGAAAATAACATTCAAGGAACGGAATTTATGGCAAGCGATCAACAAAAACAGTTGCGATGGTACAACATCGCGCTGATGTCGTTTATTACGGTTTGGGGTTTTGGTAACGTCGTCAACAACTATGCCAACCAGGGGCTGGTGGTTGTTTTCTCATGGCTTTTTATCTTCGCTCTTTATTTTACCCCTTATGCCCTGATTGTTGGTCAGCTTGGCTCGACCTTCAAGGATGGCAAGGGCGGGGTAAGCACGTGGATTAAAAATACCATGGGGCCAGGGCTGGCATACCTGGCCGCCTGGACCTATTGGGTGGTGCATATTCCCTATCTGGCACAAAAGCCACAGGCGATTTTGATTGCCTTGGGATGGGCGCTCAAGGGAAATGGTTCCCTTATCACCGAATATGGCGTGGTGGCGCTGCAGGGCTTTACGCTGGTGCTGTTTATCTTCTTTATGTGGGTGGCTTCCCGCGGGATGAAATCACTGAAGCTGGTCGGCTCAATTGCCGGGATTGCGATGTTTGTGATGTCGCTGCTTTATGTGGTGATGGCCGTGACGGCTCCCGCTATTACAGAAGTCAAAATTGCCACGACCAATATCACCTGGCGCACGTTTATTCCGCACTTCGATTTCACCTACATCACCACGATTTCAATGCTGGTGTTTGCCGTCGGCGGCGCGGAAAAAATCTCCCCATACGTCAACAATACGCGTAATCCCGGTAAAGAATTCCCGCGGGGAATGATATTCCTCGCTGTGATGGTGGCGGTATGCGCCATTCTGGGATCGCTTGCGATGGGGATGATGTTTGACTCCAACAATATTCCAGACGATCTGATGGCCAACGGGCAGTATTATGCTTTCCAGAAACTGGGCGAGTACTACGGTATGGGCAACGCCCTGATGGTGGTTTATGCGATTGCCAATACCCTGGGGCAGATTGCCGCGCTGGTGTTCTCGATTGATGCGCCGCTGAAGGTGCTGCTGAGTGATGCTGACAGCCGTTACATTCCCGAAAAACTCTGCCGTACCAATGCCTCCGGCACGCCGGTAAACGGTTATCTGCTGACGCTGGTGCTGGTGGCGCTGCTCATCATGCTTCCCACGTTAGGGATTGGGGATATGAACAACCTGTATAAGTGGTTGTTGAACCTCAATTCGGTGGTGATGCCGCTGCGCTACCTGTGGGTGTTTGTGGCGTTTATTGCGGTGATTCGGTTAGGGCAAAAATATCACTCGGAGTATGTGTTTATTCGTAATCGGAAGCTG
Organism: Kluyvera sp. NPDC087067; assembly: GCF_044745165.1. Lineage (NCBI taxonomy): Bacteria > Pseudomonadati > Pseudomonadota > Gammaproteobacteria > Enterobacterales > Enterobacteriaceae > Kluyvera > Kluyvera sp. NPDC087067. The sequence continues at coordinate 167,008 of NZ_JBIUZS010000001.1, forward strand.
GCGATGACGGTGGGCGTATGGTGTTTCCTGTTTACCGCCTTTGCCTGTCTCACCGGGATCTTCCCGAAAATGGCGACGTTTACCCCGGAGTGGATCTTCCAGCTGTCATTGAACGTGGCGATGCCGTTTGTGCTGATAGGGCTGGGGTTAATTTTCCCGCTGCTGGCACGTCGGCGCTGAGTTCCCCGGCGTCGCTTCGCTCGGCCGGGCTACAAATATGCACGAAAGTAGCCCGGCCGAACGAAGTGACGCCGGGAAGGGCAGGTGAGCTTAGTACATCACCTTATGACCGTACTGCTCGAGGATGCCTTTTACGCGCTCCATGGTCTCTTTCTTCGGCGGCTTAACGCCGTCGAGCTTGTACTCTTCACCCATGGCGACCCACTTGTGTTTGCCCAGCTCGTGGTACGGCAGCAGTTCGATTTTCTCAACGTTGCCCATGTCCCGGGTAAATTCCCCCAGACGGTGCGCTGAATCATCATCATCAGACCAGCCCGGAACCACCACGTAACGGATCCACACCTTCACGTCTTTCTTCGACAGATACTGCGCAAATTCCAGCGTACGGTGGTTAGACACACCGACCAGATTCTGGTGAATTTCATCGTTCATCTGCTTAAGGTCGAGCATGACCAGATCGGTGACTTCCAGCAGTTCATCAATCACCGGATCGTAGCGACGAACGAAACCGTTAGTATCAAGACAGGTATGAATGCCTTCTTTGTGGCAAGCGCGGAACCAGTCGCGAACGAACTCAGCTTGCAGGATAGCTTCGCCGCCAGACGCCGTTACGCCACCGCCGGATGCGTTCATAAAGTGGCGATAGGTCACCACCTCTTTCATCAGCTCTTCAACGGTGATCTCTTTACCGCCATGGGTATCCCACGTATCGCGGTTGTGGCAGTACAGGCAGCGCATCAGGCAGCCCTGGAAGAAGGTAATAAAGCGGATGCCTGGGCCATCAACGGTGCCACAGGACTCAAAGGAGTGAATACGACCAATTACGGACATTGCGGTGTTATCTCCAGTTCTTCCCGGCTTTACAGCCAGGTTTGCGAGCACGGTTATAAAGCCGCGTCGAGTTTATTTTGCTTGTTAACTTCAGTATAGAAGTCAGCAAGCAAAATCCACTCAGCGTGAGTCGGTTATAAGAAAGGCCCCACCGAAGTGGAGCCTTTATGTTACGCGTTTTTAATCGCGATTTCAGTCAAATCTATTAGATAGATTGAGTGAAGGTACGAGTGATAACGTCCTGCTGCTGTTCTTTAGTCAGGGAGTTAAAACGTACTGCGTAGCCAGATACACGGATGGTCAGCTGAGGATATTTCTCAGGGTTTTCCATCGCGTCGAGCAGCATTTCGCGGTTCATAACGTTAACGTTCAGGTGTTGACCACCTTCAACAGACGCTTCGTGGTGGAAGTAACCATCCATCAGGCCTGCCAGGTTGGTTTTACGAACATCGTCGTCTTTACCCAGAGCGTTTGGAACGATAGAGAAGGTGTAAGAAATACCATCTTTAGCGTAAGCAAACGGCAGTTTAGCAACGGAGGTCAGAGAGGCTACAGCACCTTTCTGGTCACGACCGTGCATTGGGTTAGCACCTGGGCCGAATGGCGCGCCAGCACGACGACCGTCTGGGGTGTTACCGGTTTTCTTACCATAAACCACGTTAGAGGTGATGGTCAGAACAGACTGAGTCGGGATAGCGTTACGGTAAGTAGTCAGTTTCTGAATTTTCTTCATGAAACGTTCTACCAGGTCAACTGCCATGTCATCGACGCGAGGGTCGTTGTTACCAAACTGCGGGTATTCGCCTTCGATTTCGAAGTCGATAGCCAGACCATCTTCGTCACGAATTGGTTTAACTTTCGCATATTTGATTGCAGACAGGGAGTCAGCAGCAACGGACAGACCTGCGATACCACACGCCATGGTGCGGATAACGTCACGGTCGTGCAGCGCCATCAGAGAAGCTTCGTAGCTGTACTTGTCGTGCATGTAGTGGATGACGTTCAGTGCGGTGACGTACTGTTTAGCCAGCCAATCCATGAAGTGGTCCATACGATCAATGACTTCGTCATAGTTCAGTACGTCGCCTTTCATTGGTTCAGACTTAGGACCAACCTGCATTTTCAGTTTTTCATCAACGCCGCCGTTGATTGCGTACAGCATGGTTTTCGCCAGGTTTGCACGAGCACCGAAGAACTGCATTTGCTTACCAACGATCATTGGGCTTACGCAGCAAGCGATAGCGTAGTCATCGTTGTTAAAGTCAGGACGCATCAGATCATCGTTCTCGTACTGCAGAGAAGAGGTATCGATGGAGACTTTAGCAGCATATTTTTTGAACGCCAGTGGCAGTTTCTCAGACCACAGAACGGTGATGTTCGGCTCTGGAGAAGGACCCATGGTGTACAGGGTGTTCAGGAAACGGAAGCTGTTTTTGGTAACCAGGGTACGGCCATCAACGCCCATACCTGCGATAGATTCAGTCGCCCAGATTGGGTCACCGGAGAACAGTTCATCATACTCAGGGGTACGCAGGAAGCGAACCATACGCAGTTTCATGACCAGGTGGTCAATCATTTCCTGAGCGTCTTGCTCGGTGATTTTACCTGCTTTCAGGTCACGTTCGATGTAGATATCCAGGAAGCTGGAAGTACGACCGAAGGACATTGCCGCGCCGTTCTGAGATTTAACCGCAGCCAGGTAGCCGAAGTAAGTCCACTGAATAGCTTCCTGAGCGTTGGTAGCCGGACCAGAGATGTCGTAGCCGTATTTAGCAGCCATCTCTTTGATCTGACCCAGCGCACGGTGCTGTTCAGAGATTTCTTCACGCAGACGGATAGTCGCTTCCAGGTTTACGCCATTTTCGAGGTCAGACTGCAGAGACACGAACTGTGCGTATTTGTCTTTCATCAGGAAGTCGATACCGTACACCGCGATGCGACGGTAGTCACCGATGATACGACCACGGCCGTAAGCATCTGGCAGACCAGTCAGAACGCCAGATTTACGGCAGTTCAGAATGTCTTTGGTGTAAACATCGAATACGCCCTGGTTGTGGGTTTTGCGGTATTCGGTGAAGATTTTTTTGATCATTGGGTCCAGTTCGCGATTATACGCTTTGCAGGAACCTTCGATCATTTTGATGCCGCCGAACGGGATAAGAGCACGTTTCAGTGGGGCTTCAGTCTGCAGACCAACGATTTTTTCCAGCGACTTGTTGATGTAGCCAGCGTCGTGGGAAGTGATAGTTGAAGCAACGGCGGTGTCAAAGTCAACTGGCGCGTGGGTGCGGTTTTCCAGTTTAACGCCTTCCATTACGCTGTCCCACAGCTTGGTGGTCGCTTCAGTAGCGCCAGCCAGGAAGGACTCGTCACCCTCGTACGGAGTGTAGTTTTTCTGGATGAAGTCACGTAAGTTTACTTCATTCTGCCAATCACCTTTGGTAAAACCTTCCCAGGCTGCGGCTAACTTTTCATTAAGTTCGGACATGTAACACCTACCTTCTTAAGTGGACTTTTATTTACTGCCTGGAGCAACCATCAAATTAATGACGGTCACCGCCACGCAGGTAAATGACCCAGTATGTCAACCCAACCAGCAAACCGCCGCCGATGATGTTCCCGATAGTGACAGGAATCAGGTTATCGGTGATGAAATGCATCACGGTCAGGTGTGAGAAATTCTCCGGAGAAGAACCGACAGCGGTCCAGAATTCCGGGCTAGCAAAATCGCGTATTACGATACCCATAGGGATCATAAACATGTTTGCGATACTGTGCTCAAAACCGCTGGCAACGAACATAGCAACCGGCAGAACCATAATCATGGCTTTGTCCATCAGGCTGCGGCCAGAGTAGCTCATCCAGACTGCCAGGCAGACCATCAGGTTCGCCAGGATGCCGAGAGCGACGGCTTCGATAAATGTGTGATGCATTTTGTGGTCGGCAGTTTGCAGGACGTTGAGCCCCCATCCGCCGTTGGCCGTCATGTATTCCCCGGACAGCCACATGAGCAGTACGAAGATCAGGCAGCCAATCAGGTTACCCACATAGACGTTAAGCCAGTTTTTTGCCAATTGACCCCAGGTGATACGACCGCTGGCTTTTGCCACGACGATGAGCACGGTTGAGGTGAAGAGGTCAGCGCCACAAATAACGCAAAGAATGAGGCCTAGTGAGAAGCAGATACCACCAATCAGTTTTGCGATGCCAAACGGCATGCCAGCTGTACCCGTGGTTGCTGTAATATAAAATACAAAAGCAATCGAGATGAAAACGCCCGCAGTGATCGCCAGATAAAAGGTTTTCAGCGGATGCTTAGTTGCTTTATAGACACCTGCTTCTTCGGCAACTTTAGCCATTGCAGCAGGGAGAAGTAGATCAAAAGGGTTGTCAGCTTTCACACTAACTCTCTCTTTTTATTTAATCGGCGATGAGATACTAACAAAGCATTATAGATGAGAAATTGATGTAGATCATATCTCGCCTGGCTTATAGGCCTGCAAAGTGGATGGTTTTTCAACTAAAGCAGGGTAATTTATTGATTTTGATGATAAAAATAAATTTTAAGATTTGCAAATTCAGTTGAATATTTTCTTTACCCTTAATTTTACTGGTTAATTAAAATGGAGTAATGATCAAGTAAATTAACAATAAAAGTAAGCTACCAATAATCGTGTTTACTTATCTTTAACTTTATTTTCACACCGCAGTTAAGCGAAGCGTGGAAATAAAAACGGGGCCAGCAATTGGCCCCGTAATATAGCGTAGAGTCTACGTTAAGCCTACTCTTTATAAGGCTTTAACTTATTTTGCCCAGAATGCGGCTTTTGCCCGCTGCAGTTTTTCGTATGCCTGTAACAGCGACTGATGTGCAGGGAAAGCGGCAAGCGTGCCATCCGAAGGTTGCAGACCATAGAAGGCTTCTTCACCGCTGAGGGCTGCGCTGGCAGCTTCTACCGCATCTACGCCATACATGCGCACGAAGGCATTCAGATACTGAAGCGGCTGGCGATCTTCTTCCTGAGACAAGAGCAGCAGAGTCTGCAGGCAGCGGTAGTAGTTTGCCCGTTCCGGGCTAAAGACCGAGGCGTTGAATTCCATCGTCCACTCGGTCCAGATCAGCGCCTGTTCCAGGTCACCGCCGGCCAATGCCAGCATGGCTTTCAGCTCACCGATACGCAGCGTGTACCAGCCGTTATCGGAACCCGTCGCCAGACCCAGCAGTTCACGGACACGGGTGAAGTCGTCCAGACCTTCATCGTCAATCTGTTCAATCAGATTCAGATACTCTTCTTTTTCCCACTCGCTGCCCGGCAAGGAGAGAATGGTGTCGCGCAGGTGGCTACCCATGTTGTTGTTAGCCAGCCACAGATCTTCTGCTGGATAAATGTCGGACATGCCAGGGACGATGATGCGGCAGGCGTAAACGCTCAGGTGCTCATAGTCGGCGATGTACACTTCTTTATCTTCTTCTTTGAAGATAGCCATCAGGGTTGCGAACTCTTCTTCGGTGGTACCGGAGAAGCTCCAGTCCACAAACGGATAGTCCGCATCCTGCTTGAACAGATCCCAGGAGATAGAACCGCTGGAATCGATAAAGTGGGTTTCCAGGTTGGTGTGTTCAGCCACTTCTTCGTCATCGAAGGTGGGGGGAGTAAACACGTCGAGATCTTTCAGGCCGCGGCCCTGCAGCAGCTCGGTCACCGTACGCTCCAGCGCGACGCCGAAATCTGGGTGCGCGCCAAAGGACGCAAAGCAGGTTCCGTTTGCTGGGTTGAACAGTACCACGCAGATAACCGGGTATTTACCGCCCAGAGAACCGTCGTAAGCAAAGATTGGGAAACCTTCAGCTTCCAGTTTTGCGATTGACTCAACCACGCCCGGGTAGCGCGCCAGCACATCGGCTGGAATTTCCGGCAGGCTGATGCTTTCGGCAATAATGCGGTTTTTCACGTAACGCTCAAAGACCTCTGACAGACCCTGAACGCGCGCCTCATTGCGGGTGTTACCGGCTGACATGCCGTTGGACACGTACAGGTTCGCGACGATGTTCATCGGGATATAGACGGTTTCGCCATCGGATTGACGGGTAAACGGCAGGCCGCATACGCCGCGATCGTCGTTACCGGATTGCAGATCGACCAGCATGCTGGCGCTAAGCTGATCGTCTGGATCATAAAAAGCGCGCAGACGGGCGTCGAGCAGACCTTCCGGCACTTCGTCGTCTTCGGTCAGCGGGAACCATTTTTCATTCGGGTAGTGCACGAATGGGCCGTTGGCGATTTCATCGCCCAGCCAGAAATCGGCAAAGAAATAGTTGGTTGAGAGACGTTCAAAGTACTCACCCAGCGCTGACGCCAGCGCTGCTTTTTTGGTAGCACCTTTACCGTTGGTAAAGCATAAAGAACAGGCTTTATCACGAATATGCACTGACCAGACGTTAGGAACAGGGTTCAACCACGAGGCTTCTTCAATATCGAAACCGAGGTCGAGCAGCTTTTGCTGGAAGCGCGCGATGGAATCTTCCAGCGCGGCGTCTTTGCCGGGAATATAGGTCTGGGTCATAGCAATCTCTTTAGTCGTACGGAAAGCGCGCAATGATACGGGTTTTGTGTGACGGGTGCTATCTCCGGCGAAAATAAAAGACAGGTCTATGCTTATAGAAAATAACCTTTTGTTAAGGCATAGAAGAATGAAAGTATTTGATATCCAACGGATGGCATTTGATAAAGTTCCTCCTGAGTTTTTAGCTGAAGTGGCGCTGAGAAGTCTCTATACCTTTGTGCTGGTGTTCTTATTCCTCAAAATGACCGGGCGGCGTGGCGTTCGACAGATGTCGCTTTTTGAAGTGCTGATCATTTTGACGCTCGGTTCAGCGGCGGGTGACGTGGCATTTTATGATGATGTGCCGATGGTGCCCGTACTGGTGGTTTTTGTCTCCCTGGCCTTGCTTTACCGTTTAATTATGTGGGTGATGGGAAAAAGTGAAACGGTGCAGGATCTACTGGAAGGTAAAGCGGTAGTCATTGTCGAGGACGGACAGTTAGCGTGGGACAACGTGCGCCAGGCCAACATGACCGAGCTGGACTTCTTTATGGAACTGCGTCTTAGCAGCGTGGAACAGCTAGGACAAGTTCGGCTCGCCGTGATGGAAACCAACGGCGAGATAAGCGTGTTCTATTACCATGATGATGACGTTAAGCCGGGCTTGTGCATTCTGCCAAACAAACTGATCACCCGATACAAAGTGGTGCCCGAGCCGGGTGAATATGCCTGTGTCCGCTGTAGCAACGTTATCACTATGCAAGCGGGCGAGCGCCAATTATGTCCTCGCTGTGCGAATCCAGAGTGGAGTAAAGCCAGCCGGGTTAAACGCAACGCCTGACAGCAATTTTGTCGGTTTTACGGCGTCCAGATGGAACAATCTTTTGTGTGATGCGGTGCACAATTCGTCGGTGGAAAGTTTTAGACATTGCGGCGCGTGTCACTGAATGATAAAACCGATATCCACAGGTATTACTTATAGCTTTTAGCGTGGTGAGGGAAAATGGCTCAGGTGTTTAATTTCAGTTCAGGTCCGGCAATGTTACCGGCAGATGTTCTTAAACTGGCGCAGACAGAACTTTGCGACTGGAATGGCTTAGGAACGTCGGTAATGGAAGTCAGCCACCGTGGTAAAGAATTTATTCAGGTGGCGGAAGAAGCAGAGAAGGATTTCCGTGACCTGCTCAAAATCCCTTCCAACTACAAAGTGCTGTTTTGTCATGGTGGCGGTCGCGGGCAGTTTGCCGGTGTTCCGCTCAATATCCTGGGTGAAAAAACGACCGCAGATTACGTTGATGCGGGCTACTGGGCTGCCAGTGCGGTCAAAGAAGCGAAAAAATACTGCACCCCGAATATCATTGATGCCAAAGTTACCGTAGACGGCAAGCGCGCGGTAAAACCGATGCGCGAATGGCAGCTCACTGACAACGCGGCGTACGTACACTACTGCCCGAATGAAACTATCGATGGTATTGCCATTGAAGAGACGCCAGACTTTGGTAAAGACGTCATTGTGGCCGCTGACTTCTCCTCTTCTATCCTGTCACGTCCTATTGATGTTAGCCGCTACGGTGTTATCTATGCCGGTGCTCAGAAAAACATTGGGCCTGCGGGCTTAACGCTGGTCATTGTTCGTGAAGACCTGCTGGGCAAAGCGCATGTGGCTTGCCCGTCCATTCTCGATTACACCGTGTTAAACGATAACGACTCCATGTTCAATACCCCACCGACCTTCGCCTGGTACCTGTCTGGTCTGGTGTTCAAATGGCTCAAAGAGCAGGGTGGCGTTGAAGCCATGGAAAGAATTAATCAGCAGAAGGCCGATCTTCTGTATAGCACCATCGATGGTAGTGATTTCTATCGTAACGATGTGGCGACCGCCAACCGCTCCCGTATGAACGTGCCGTTCCAGCTAGCGGATAGCGCGCTGGATAAGTTGTTCCTCGAAGAGTCGTTTGCCGCAGGCCTGCATGCGCTGAAGGGCCACCGCGTTGTGGGTGGTATGCGTGCCTCAATCTACAACGCCATGCCGCTGGAAGGCGTACAGGCGCTGACAGACTTTATGAAAGCATTCGAACGCCGCCACGGTTAATCTGGATTTTTCTATTTCATCCCCACGGTTGCGCCGTGGGGTTTTTACTTCTGTTTTTGAGAGTTGAGTTTCATGGAATCCCTGACGTTACAACCTATCGCGCGTGTTGATGGCACCATTAATCTGCCCGGTTCTAAAAGCGTGTCGAACCGCGCACTGTTGTTAGCAGCATTGGCTCGCGGCACAACCGTTCTGACAAACTTGCTGGATAGTGACGATGTTCGCCACATGCTCAATGCGCTGAAGGCTCTGGGAATTCACTATACCTTGTCCGCTGACCGCACCCGCTGTGAAGTGACCGGCAATGCGGGGCCGATGCAGTCCTCTGGTGAACTGGAGCTGTTTTTGGGCAATGCGGGCACGGCCATGCGGCCGCTGGCAGCGGCGCTGTGCCTGGGGCAGAACAATATTGTGCTGACCGGTGAACCACGGATGAAAGAGCGTCCCATTGGTCATCTGGTTGATTCTTTGCGTCAGGGTGGCGCGCAGATTGACTATCTTGAGCAGGAAAACTACCCGCCGCTTCGCCTGAAAGGCGGTTTTAACGGCGGAAAGATTGATGTTGATGGTAGCGTATCGAGCCAGTTTCTCACCGCGCTGCTGATGACGGCACCGCTGGCCCCACAGGATACCGCCATTACCATTAAAGGCGATCTGGTCTCAAAGCCGTATATTGATATAACCCTGCACCTGATGAAAACCTTCGGTGTGGACGTTGAAAACCAGAATTACCAGCGTTTCATCGTGCGCGGTAATCAACAGTATGTCTCCCCAGGACACTACCTGGTTGAAGGCGATGCTTCCTCCGCTTCGTATTTCCTTGCAGCCGGCGCGATTAAAGGCGGTACCGTGAAGGTAACGGGTATTGGTCGCCATAGCGTGCAGGGGGATATTCGTTTTGCTGATGTGCTGGAAAAAATGGGCGCAACCATCACCTGGGGTGACGACTTTATTGCCTGTACTCGCGGTGAGCTAAACGCCATTGATATGGACATGAACCATATTCCTGACGCGGCAATGACTATCGCCACCGCGGCGTTGTTCGCTAAAGGCACGACGACGCTGCGCAATATCTACAACTGGCGGGTGAAAGAGACTGACCGTCTGTTTGCGATGGCAACTGAATTACGTAAAGTGGGCGCTGAAGTCGAAGAAGGCGAAGACTACATTCGCGTGACCCCGCCTACTGAACTTAATTTCGCAGAGATAGGCACCTATAACGATCACCGTATGGCGATGTGTTTCTCGCTGGTGGCGCTGTCTGACACGCCTGTGACGATCCTTGACCCAAAATGTACGGCGAAAACCTTCCCGGACTATTTTGAACAGCTGGCGCGAATCAGTACCCTTGCCTGAGGTTAGTCGTTAAAGGTAATACTTTTCGGGCTGGTCTCCCACCAGCCCACTATACTTATCTATTCTCCTGTTTTTTTACGGTCAATTCTGGAATTTGCATACAAAGGTAACTGTCTGGCGCAGAGATGCGTATAATGCGCGGCGTTTACGTTGATTATGCCTTTTATTAAGGAGATAGAGATGACGGCAATTGCCCCGGTAATTACCATTGACGGCCCAAGTGGCGCGGGTAAAGGCACACTGTGTAAAGCCATGGCTGAAGCACTACAGTGGCACTTACTGGATTCGGGTGCGATTTATCGTGTGCTGGCATTAGCCGCACTGCATCATCATGTTGACGTGACCTTAGAAGATGCATTAGTCCCGCTTGCCACGCACCTGGATGTCCGTTTTGTCTCAAACGGTGGGGCGCTGGAAGTCATCCTTGAAGGGGAAGATGTGAGCGGTGAAATTCGCACCCAGGATGTCGCGAACGCGGCATCGCAGGTTGCTGCATTCCCACGCGTTCGCGAAGCGCTGTTGCGCCGCCAGCGTGGCTTCCGTGAGCTGCCAGGCCTGATTGCCGATGGCCGTGATATGGGTACGGTGGTGTTCCCGGATGCGCCGGTAAAAATCTTCCTTGATGCGTCATCGGAAGAACGTGCCAACCGCCGCATGCTACAGTTGCAGGAAAAGGGCTTTAGTGTTAACTTTGAGCGCCTTTTGGCAGAGATAAAGGAGCGTGACGACCGCGATCGTAATCGTGCTGTTGCGCCACTGGTTCCTGCCGCCGATGCTTTAGTGTTGGATTCCACCACCTTAAGCATTGAGCAAGTTATTGAAAAAGCGTTAGACTATGCGCGCCAGAAGCTGGCACTCGCGTAAAACGCGACCGAATTTTGTAGTACCCCCGTTGCAATGGATTGACAGCGGGTATGTTAAACAACCCCATCCGGCATGGAGCCAGGTGGACGTTAAATATGAAACCTGAAGATTAAACATGACTGAATCTTTTGCTCAACTATTTGAAGAATCTTTAAAAACTATCGAAACCCGTCCGGGTTCCATCGTTCGTGGTGTTGTTGTTGCTATCGACAAAGATATCGTACTGGTTGACGCCGGTCTGAAATCTGAGTCTGCCATTCCGGCAGAGCAGTTCAAAAACGCCCAGGGCGAGCTGGAAATCCAGGTTGGTGACGAAGTTGACGTTGCACTGGATGCAGTAGAAGACGGCTTCGGTGAAACTCTGCTGTCCCGTGAGAAAGCTAAACGTCACGAAGCTTGGATCACGCTGGAAAAAGCTTACGAAGAAGCTGAAACTGTAGTTGGTGTTATCAACGGCAAAGTTAAAGGTGGCTTCACTGTTGAGCTGAACGGTATTCGTGCGTTCCTGCCAGGTTCTCTGGTAGACGTTCGTCCAGTGCGTGATACTCTGCACCTGGAAGGCAAAGAGCTTGAGTTCAAAGTAATCAAGCTGGACCAGAAGCGTAACAACGTTGTTGTTTCTCGTCGTGCCGTGATCGAATCCGAAAACAGCGCAGAGCGCGATCAGCTGCTGGAAAACCTGCAGGAAGGCATGGAAGTTAAAGGTATCGTTAAGAACCTCACTGACTACGGTGCATTCGTTGATCTGGGCGGCGTTGACGGCCTGCTGCACATCACTGATATGGCATGGAAACGCGTTAAGCATCCAAGCGAAATCGTAAACGTTGGCGACGAAATCACTGTTAAAGTGCTGAAGTTCGATCGCGAACGTACTCGTGTATCCCTCGGCCTGAAACAGCTGGGCGAAGATCCATGGGTAGCTATCGCTAAGCGTTATCCAGAAGGTACCAAACTGACTGGTCGCGTGACCAACCTGACCGACTACGGCTGCTTCGTTGAAATCGAAGAAGGCGTTGAAGGCCTGGTTCACGTTTCCGAAATGGATTGGACCAACAAAAACATCCACCCATCCAAAGTTGTTAACGTTGGTGATGTAGTGGAAGTTATGGTTCTGGATATCGACGAAGAACGTCGTCGTATCTCCCTGGGTCTGAAGCAGTGCAAATCTAACCCATGGCAGCTGTTCGCAGAAACCCACAACAAGGGCGACCGTGTTGAAGGTAAAATCAAGTCTATCACTGACTTCGGTATCTTCATCGGCCTGGACGGCGGCATCGACGGCCTGGTTCACCTGTCTGACATCTCCTGGAACGCTACAGGTGAAGAAGCAGTTCGTGAATACAAAAAAGGCGACGAAATCGCAGCAGTTGTTCTGCAGGTTGACGCAGAACGTGAACGTATCTCCCTGGGCGTTAAACAGCTCGCAGAAGATCCGTTCAACAACTGGGTTGCTCTGAACAAGAAAGGCGCTATCGTTAACGGTAAAGTGACTGCAGTTGACGCTAAAGGCGCAACCGTAGAGCTGGCTGACGGCGTTGAAGGTTACCTGCGTGCTTCTGAAGCATCACGTGACCGCGTTGAAGATGCAACTCTGGTTCTGAGCGTTGGCGACGACGTTGAAGCTAAATTCACCGGTGTTGATCGTAAAAACCGCGCAATCAGCCTGTCTGTTCGTGCGAAAGACGAAGCTGACGAGAAAGATGCAATCGCGACTGTTAACAACAAACAGGAAGAAGGCAACTTCTCTAACGCGATGGCTGAAGCATTCAAAGCAGCTAAAGGCGAGTAATTTTATCCATTCAGGCTTAACAATCTGAATTGTGATGAGTTTACTTGACAGATTACAGGTTTCGGCCTGTAATCTAGCACAAAGGGCGGCTATGGCCGCCCTTGTTTAATAAGCTGTTAGCTAATTTTCCTTAAAGGAAACCGGAGGAATCATGACCAAGTCAGAATTGATTGAAAGACTTGCCAGCCAGCAATCCCATATCCCTGCTAAGGCAGTGGAAGATGCGGTAAAAGAGATGTTGGAGCATATGGCTACGACTCTTGCTGAAGGCGAGCGCATTGAAATCCGCGGTTTCGGCAGCTTCTCTCTGCACTACAGAGCACCACGTACCGGGCGTAACCCGAAGACTGGCGACAAAGTGGAACTGGAAGGCAAATACGTGCCGCACTTTAAACCAGGCAAAGAACTGCGCGACCGCGCCAATATTTACGATTGAGTTACTGTCGCTCCGGCGGCCAACTTGATTGAGAAAAAAGCACCTTCGGGTGCTTTTTTCGTTTCTGCAAACCCTGCACCTCTGGAACCCGCCTCGCATTTCAACTGTAACTCTTACCGCCACCATAAACTTCTGTGGAACCCGCCGCGTAACGTCCATTTTATCTTCACGACACAAATGGTATTTGGCGCGACACTTCCTGCAACAAGGAGGTTTTAATGCGTCTTCCACAGCTCGCCTGCAGCGTTTTGCTCGGCATTCTTCCATTAAGCATATTGCCGGAATTACCCTCACTCACGTCCATAAAGTGCGCCGTGATTGCGCTCATTTTGCTGGCTGCTTGTGGCAAAGTTGCGCGAATTATCAGCCTGACAGGGCTCATGTTCTGCTGGGCGGTGCTGGCTGCCTGGCAGGTGAAACTACCTGCTGAACTCTTACCGGGAAAGAATCGCCATATTGAAATGCTGCTGACGCAGACCGATGGGCAAACCACGCATCAAGGCACCATTACCCATCTGGAAGGACAACGTCTATTCCCGGGGGCGGTGATGGTTTTGTACGGGAACTATCTACCGTCTCCTCCCTGTGCAGGGCAGCGCTGGCGTATGACGGTAAGCGCGAGAGCCGTACATGGTCAGCTAAATGACGGTGGATTTGACTCGCAGCGTTATGCGCTCTCGCAGCATCGCGCGCTGACGGGGCGCATTATCGCCGCCGAACCGCTGGATACAACCTGTAGCCTCCGGGCGCGCTTTTTAAATTCGTTAAGAGACACCGTGGGGAGTTTACCCTGGCGCGATGTGATGCTGGGACTGGGGATGGGGGAGCGCTTAGCGATATCACAGGATATCAAAACGTTGATGCAGCAGACGGGCACCTCGCACCTGATGGCGATATCCGGGCTTCATATTGCGCTGGGCGCTTCACTAGGATGGTTGCTGATTCGTGGGATCCAGTTTTTTCTCCCCGCCAGGTTTATAAGCTGGCGGCATCCGCTGCTGGTGGGGTGGGTATGTGCGATGGCCTACGCCATGCTGACAGGCATGCAGCCTCCCGCGTTGCGTACCGTGGTTGCTGCGGGTATCTGGTATTCGCTTCGTTTGAGCGGCCGACAGTGGACGGGCTGGGAAGTGTGGTTGTGTTGTCTGGCAACCATTGTGTTTGTCGATCCGTTGACGGTACTTTCGGATAGCTTATGGCTATCAGCCTTTGCCGTCGGCACGCTGATATTCTGGTATCAATGGGTGCCGCTACCGGAAGGTTATTTTTCACGTCGACTGCGGCCGCTGGTAAGCCTAATTCATTTGCAGATTGGGCTGATGCTCTTGCTGGCCCCCCTGCAAATCTGGCTGTTTCATGGCATAAGCCTGACGTCATTGCTGGCCAACATTGTTGCCGTGCCGGTGATTACGTTTATCGCCGTGCCAATGATTTTATTGGCGATGTTTCTCCATCTCTGCGCGCCTGCCGCCGTTGAGATGGTGGTGTGGTACGGCGCGGACCGCGTGCTGGCGCTGGTCTTTGCATACTTGCGTTTACTGCCGGCGGGCTGGTTGGGTATCGACGGGGCATGGCTGGGAATATCGCTGGTTCCCTGGTTGGTCGTTGTGCTCTGGCGTCTGCGTGGCGGGTGGCAATTTTCAGCGCTATGGATACCACTATGCACACTGCTGGCTTTTCCCCTGTGGCGGAAAACGCCTGCCGATCAATGGCAGGTGACGATGCTGGATGTCGGGCAGGGGCTGGCGATGGTTATCTCGAAAGGGGATAGCGCGATACTCTATGATACGGGCCTGGCATGGCCTGAGGGCAACAGCGGCGATCAGCTGATTATTCCCTGGCTGCGATGGCATGGGCTGACGCCCGAGGGCATTATCCTCAGCCACGAACATCTGGATCACCGTGGCGGACTGCACGCCATACAGCAGACCTGGCCGCACGCCTGGGTGAAAAGCCCGTTGGGGTGGGCGGGGCATAAGCCTTGTCTGCGTGGGGAAACATGGCGGTGGCAGGGGCTGACTTTCCGCGCACTCTGGCCGCTGCCTGGCAAAGTGCAAAAAGGGAATAATGGATCCTGCGTGGTGAGGATTGATGATGGTAAAAATAGCATTCTGCTCACAGGAGATGTTGAATTAGCGGCAGAAATGTCCATGATTAGCCATTTCTGGCGGCCATTTGCGTCTACAATTATTCAGGTTCCACACCATGGTAGTTCGACATCGTCGGGCATGGCATTACTGCAACGGGTGGGTGGCATGGCTGCCCTGGCTTCCGCATCCCGCTATAACGCGTGGCGACTGCCTTCCACTAGCGTAAAAGCACGTTATCGCCAACGCCAATATGCCTGGTTTGATACCCCACATCAGGGGCAAATTACCGTCACTTTTAACGCCAAAGGCTGGAAGGTTGAGAGCCTACGAGATCAACTTTTACCTCGTTGGTATCATCAGTGGTTTGGCGAGACTCGCGATAACGGGTAGAATATGCGGCTATTTCAACATAAGCTGGTTTTTTGAATGCAGAACGACAAAGATCTCTCCACGTGGCAGACCTTCCGCCGACTCTGGCCGACTATCGCGCCGTTTAAAGCCGGGTTGATCGTGGCGGCTATTGCGTTAATTGTCAACGCAGCCAGCGATACCTTCATGTTATCGCTTCTTAAACCATTACTGGATGATGGTTTTGGTAAAACAGATCGCTCAGTGCTGCTGTGGATGCCGCTGGTCGTTATTGGCTTGATGATCCTCCGTGGTATTACAAGCTATGTCTCTAGCTACTGTATTTCCTGGGTTTCCGGCAAAGTGGTGATGACCATCCGCCGTCGGCTGTTTAGCCATATGATGGGCATGCCGGTTTCTTTCTTTGACAAGCAGTCCACCGGGACGCTGCTGTCACGCATTACCTATGATTCAGAACAGGTTGCCTCCTCTTCCTCCAGCGCACTGATTACCGTAGTGCGTGAAGGTGCGTCGATAATCGGCCTGTTTATCATGATGTTTTACTATAGCTGGCAGCTGTCGGTCATTCTTATCGTTCTGGCACCTATCGTGTCGATAGCGATTCGCGTGGTCTCCAAGCGCTTCCGTAGCATCAGTAAAAACATGCAGAACACCATGGGGCAGGTCACCACCAGCGCCGAGCAGATGCTTAAAGGGCATAAAGAAGTGCTGATGTTCGGTGGTCAGGGTGTTGAAACTCAGCGCTTTGATAAAGTCAGCAACAAGATGCGTTTGCAGGGGATGAAACTGGTCTCCGCATCATCTATCTCTGACCCTATCATCCAGCTGATTGCCTCACTGGCGCTGGCCTTTGTGCTGTATGCGGCAAGCTTCCCAAGCGTGATGGAAACGCTGACAGCCGGTACTATCACCGTGGTCTTCTCCTCAATGATTGCGCTGATGCGCCCGCTGAAATCGTTAACTAACGTCAACGCCCAGTTCCAGCGTGGGATGGCGGCGTGCCAGACGCTGTTCTCCATTCTCGACAGTGAGCAGGAAAAAGACGAAGGTAAACTCGAGGTTGAACGTGCGAAGGGGACGGTTGAATTCCGTAACGTCACCTTTACCTACCCAGGCCGTGAAATCCCGGCGCTGCGCGATATCAACCTGACGATCCCTGAAGGCAAAACCGTTGCATTGGTGGGGCGTTCAGGATCGGGCAAATCGACCATCGCCAGCCTGTTAACGCGTTTCTACGATATCGATCAAGGCGAAATTTTACTCGACGGTCACGACCTGCGTGAGTATAAGCTTTCCTCGCTGCGTAATCAGGTTGCTCTGGTCTCACAGAACGTCCACCTGTTCAACGACACGGTTGCCAATAACATTGCGTATGCGCGCACCGAAGAGTTCAGCCGCGAACAGATTGAAGAAGCCGCACGTATGGCTTACGCGATGGACTTTATCAACAAAATGGATAACGGCCTCGATACCATCATTGGTGAAAATGGCGTGCTGCTCTCCGGTGGGCAACGTCAGCGTATCGCCATTGCGCGAGCCCTGCTTCGTAACAGCCCGATACTGATCCTCGATGAGGCCACCTCGGCGCTGGATACTGAATCAGAACGTGCGATTCAGTCGGCACTCGATGAGTTGCAGAAAAACCGCACATCGCTGGTGATTGCGCACCGTCTCTCCACCATTGAACAGGCCGATGAAATTATCGTCGTTGAGGACGGTGTTATCGTTGAGCGTGGTAATCACCAGAAACTGCTGGAACATCGTGGCGTGTACGCGCAGTTGCATAAAATGCAGTTTGGCGAATGATTGCGAAAATCTGGTCGGGCGAATCGCCGCTGTGGCGGCTATTACTGCCGCTTTCCTGGCTTTATGGCCTGGTGAGCAGCAGCATCCGACTGTGCTATCAGCTCGGGATTAAAAAAACCTGGCGAGCGCCTTGTCCGGTCGTCGTTGTCGGAAATCTGACGGCGGGTGGCAATGGCAAAACGCCGGTGGTTATCTGGCTTGTTGAACAGTTGCAGCAACAAGGCATTCGTGTCGGCGTGGTGTCTCGCGGTTACGGCGGAAAAGCAGAACGCTATCCGCTGTTGCTGAACAAGGACACCACCACGGCGCAAGCGGGTGATGAACCGGTACTGATTTTCCAGCGCACCGGTGCTCCCGTTGCGGTGTCGCCCGTGCGGGTCGATGCCGTAAAGGCGCTACTGGCGGCGCATGATGTGCAGATTATCGTCACGGATGATGGCCTCCAGCATTATCGGCTGGCGCGCGATAAAGAGATTGTGGTTATCGACGGCGTTCGCCGTTTCGGCAACGGCTGGTGGTTACCGGCGGGCCCAATGCGCGAGCGGGCATCACGTCTAAAGACGGTAGACGCCCGAATCGTTAACGGCGGCCAGGCACAGGCGGGAGAAATTCCGATGACCCTGCGTCCGGGGGATGCGGTAAACCTGCTCACCGGCGAACGCCGACCTCTCAGTGCGTTGCAAAACGTGGTGGCGATGGCGGGAATTGGTCATCCTCCACGCTTTTTTGCCACGCTTAATGATAATGGCCTGCAGCCGGTGCGTACGGTTGCGCTGGCCGATCATCAGGCGCTGACTCAGGCGGATGTTGAATCGGTGGTTGAGCCGGGCCAAACCTTAATCATGACGGAAAAAGACGCGGTGAAATGCCGCCACTTTGCGCAGGATAACTGGTGGTATCTGCCGGTCGACGCCGTGCTCACCGGCGACCGTGCTCAGACCCTGTTACAGGAATTGATAACCCTCGCACGGCGCTAACGGGCGTCGGCGATAACTGGGGGAACCGGCATGACTGAACGGCAACTTACCCTCCGCGCCGCACGCCATCTTCACCTCGCGGCGCAGGGCCTTCTGCACCGCCCACGCCGCAAACCGAAAGCGGCAGATATCCTCCCGACTATTCAGCGCATGTCTTTGCTGCAAATTGATACCATCAACGTGGTGGCCCGCAGCCCTTATCTGGTGCTTTTTAGTCGACTCGGCGCTTATCCGCCTTCATGGCTGGACGATGCGCTTTCTCGCGGCGAACTCATGGAGTACTGGGCCCATGAAGCCTGCTTCCTGCCGCGCAGCGATTTTCCGCTTGTGCGTCATCGCATGCTTGCCCCCCATAAAATGGGCTGGAAATATCATCAAGGCTGGATGGATGAATACGCCGAAGATATTGCTGCGTTGAAGGCGCATATCGCGGAAAAAGGGCCCGTACGCTCCGCCGATTTTAGCCATCCTCGTAAGGGGGAAAGCGGCTGGTGGGAATGGAAACCGCACAAACGTCATCTCGAAGGGCTGTTTACCGCCGGGGAGGTGATGGTGGTGGCGCGGCGAAACTTCCAGCGGGTTTACGATCTCACCGAGCGCGTGATGCCGCACTGGGATGATAAAACCGATGCGTTAACGCAGGCGCAGGCTGAAGAGGTGATGCTGGAAAACAGCGCGCGTAGCTTAGGGATTTTTCGTCCCCAGTGGTTAGCGGACTATTATCGTTTACGACAGCCTGATTTAGCGGCCCTGATGTCACGCTGGCAAGAAGCCGGAGTGATACTCGCGGTAAACGTCGAAAGTCTCGGTGAGATGTGGGTACATGCGAGTTTATATCCCCAGCTCAATCTGGCATTAGCGGGCAAACTCAAGGCGACGCATAGCGCGGTGCTGTCACCGTTCGATCCGGTCGTCTGGGACCGTAAGCGTGCCGAGCAGCTATTCGATTTTACTTACCGGCTTGAATGCTATACGCCTGCACCTAAACGTCAGTACGGCTATTTTGTTTTGCCGCTGTTGCACCGTGGCGAAATCGTCGGACGAATGGACAGCAAAATGCATCGTCGTGACGGCGTGCTGGAGATTTTCTCGCTGTATCTGGAAGATGGCGTGAGGATAACTCAGCATCTTGAAAGCGGATTGATTCAGGCCATTAATGACTTTGCCCGATGGCAGGGGGCGAGTCGTATCAAATTGGGGCAGGTGGCTGAAAAACTCTTTATTCAACAACGTCACGGTTGGGAGATTGACGCCGACCGTTAGCGCTCTATGATATGCTGCACTGGTTTTCGATACGGCCCATCAGGAGGAACCATGGATCACCGTCTACTTGAAATTATTGCCTGCCCGGTTTGCAACGGTAAACTTTACTACAGCCAGGACAAGCAAGAACTGATTTGCAAAATTGATAATCTGGCGTTTCCCCTGCGTGACGGAATTCCCGTTTTGCTGGAAACCGAAGCCCGCGTACTCGCTGCCGAAGAGAACCGACCATGAGTTTCGTTGTCATCATTCCCGCGCGTTTTGCCTCTACGCGCCTGCCGGGGAAACCTTTACAGGACATCAACGGCAAGCCGATGATTGTACACGTGCTGGAACGCGCGCGTGAATCTGGCGCTGAGCGCATTATCGTGGCAACCGACCATCCTGACGTGGCGAACGTTGTTGAAGCGGCCGGTGGTGAAGTTTGCATGACGCGTGCCGATCATCAGTCCGGCACCGAACGTCTGGCAGAAGTGGTTGAGAAGTGCGGATTCAACGACGACACCGTTATCGTTAACGTGCAGGGCGATGAGCCGATGATCCCGGCGGTTATCATCCGCCAGGTGGCAGAAAACTTAGCCGCTAGCCATTCTGGAATGGCCACTCTCGCGGTGCCAATCCACGATGCGGAAGAAGCCTTTAATCCGAATGCCGTGAAAGTGGTGATGGACAAAGACGGCTATGCGCTCTATTTCTCCCGCGCGACGATCCCCTGGGATCGCGACCGTTTCGCGAAAACCCGCGAAGAGATTGGTGACACCTTGCTTCGCCACATCGGTATTTATGGTTATCGTGCCGGTTTTATCCGCCGCTACGTTAACTGGGCGCCAAGCCCGCTGGAGCACATTGAGATGCTCGAGCAGCTACGCGTGCTGTGGTATGGCGAAAAAATTCACGTCGCCGTGGCGAAAGAAGTTCCGGGTACGGGCGTGGATACGCTCGAAGATTTGAATCGCGTTCGCGCGCAAATGCAGTAATCCTCTCGCCTCCTTATCGCAAGGAGGCGTCTCTCGCGGCACTATTTCCTGGTTTTCTGTTGCAATTTTGATCTTGTCTGGTGAAATTCCCACTCCATATGCTCATTATGAAAGCAGTGGCTTTTATAGGGGTAATCTGACATGGAACAGCTACGTGTAGAACTTAGCCATCTTTTGGGTGAACCACTCAGCCGCGTGGAGTGTATTAACGAGCAGACGGATACCGCGCTGTGGTCGTTGTATGATGCCGAAGGAAACCCGATGCCGTTACTGGCCCGGAGCTTCTCCTCGCCCGGTATAGCCCGGCAGTTAGCCTGGAAAATCTCAATGCTGGCGCGCAGCGGCACCGTGCGTATGCCGGTGGTTTACGGCGTCATGACCCACGAGGAACATCCCGGGCCGGATGTTCTGCTGCTTGAGCGCCTTCGTGGCGTTCCTGTCGAAGCACCCACCCGCAACCCGCAGCGCTGGGATGCCCTCAAAGACCAAATTGTTGAAGCGATGCTGGCGTGGCACAGAATAGACAGCTCGGGAAGCGTCGGTTTTGTCGATGGCACCCAGGAAAATAGCTGGCCGAATTGGTATCGCCAGCGGCTTGAAGTGCTGTGGGAGACGCTTAGCCTCTATCACAATACGGGGTTAACGATGCAGGACAAACGGCTGCTGTTTCGCACCCGTGAACGCCTGGATACGCTCTTTGACGGGTTTAGCGATAACTGCGTACTGGTGCACGGCCATTTGACGCTGCGCAGTATGCTGAAAGATTCGCGCAGCGATCAGCTACTGGCGATGGTTGGCCCGGGGCCGATACTGTGGGCGCCAAGAGAATATGACCTGTTCCGCCTGCATGAAAGCGGGCAGGCGGAACAGCTGCTGTGGCACTACCTCCAGCGCGCACCGGTGGCTGAGGCCTTCCTCTGGCGGCGCTGGCTCTACCTGCTGTGGGACGAGGTTGAGCGGCTGGTGAATACCGGTAAATTTAACCGGGATAACTTTGATTTGGCGGCCAAATCACTGCTCCCCTGGCTTTCCTGAATCACCTTTTAACCACTGCCAGATACGCCCTAGCGTCTCGTAACCGACCCGGTCACTGTGCATCAGCCAGACCGGTGAAGGGATGAGGCGCTCCCACGGATTGAGCGGGGAAGTAATGGCGAGCTGATTGGCTGGCGCAGGAAGCGGGTGTAACCCGGCGTGCTCAAAAAAGATCATGGCACGCGGCAGGTGTGATGCGGAGGTGACCAGCAGGAACGGCGTATCACCAATAGCGGCTTTCACCGCGCTGGCTTCTTCTTCTGTGTCCTTCGGGGTATCCAGCACGATGATGTCACTACGCGGAACGCCCAGGCTTTCGGCGACGCGCGCGCCACTCTCTGCGGTACTCACCGGATTGGTTATCGCCCGCGCACCGGTGAAGATCATTTTCGATCCCGGATTAGCCTGCCACAGACGAATTCCCTCGGCCAGACGCGGTAAACTGTTGTTAATCAGATTCGAGCTCGGCGCCCATTCCGGGTTCCAGGTATAGCCGCCGCCCAGCACCACAATGTACTGCACCGACTTTTCGTTGCGCCAGGTGGGGTATTTGTCCTCAATCGGTTTAAGCAAACTGTCGGCGACCGGTTGCAGGCTTAGCAGAAGCAACAGTAGCCAACCGGCGGTAATTGCCGTTTTTCCCGTTTTTTGAAAACGCGTAAACCAAACCAGGACAATTCCCAATCCAATCAGCAAAAGAAGAAGAGGAAGCGGCAGCATCAAACCGCCGATATACTTTTTCAGCATAAAAAGCATTCTGTAGAGTACCTTTTTTAACCATCTGACCGTATGAATGCAGGGATATTACACCAGATAGCTTCATTCTCGCCGTGGGTGTGACAAAATAGACCCTTTGTGGCGGTGAAGTAGGAAAGTCCTGTGCAGGATCGCAATTTCGATGACATGGCAGACAAGTTTTCGCGCAATATTTATGGCACCACGAAAGGTCAGCTGCGCCAGGCTATTCTGTGGCAGGATCTGGATGCGCTATTGGCGACAATGGGCTCCCGGCCGCTGCGTGTCCTGGATGCGGGTGGTGGTGAAGGCCAGACGGCGATAAAAATGGCCCAGCGTGGTCATCATGTGACGTTATGCGATCTTTCCGCGGAAATGATCGCGCGCGCAAGTCAGGCGGCAGCCGAGAAAGGTGTGAGCGACAACATGCATTTCATACATTGCGCCGTCCAGGACGTTGACGAACATTTGGAAAGCCCGGTTGATCTGATATTGTTTCACGCGGTGCTGGAATGGGTGGCTGAGCCCCAGGCTGTCTTAAAGACGCTGTGGACGGTACTTCGTCCGGGCGGCGCATTGTCGTTGATGTTCTACAATGCAAACGGCCTGCTGATGCATAACATGGTGGTCGGCAACTTCGATTACGTGATGCTGGGCATGCCGAAAAAGAAAAGACGTACGCTGTCACCGAACTACCCGCGCGATCCGCAACAGGTCTATCGCTGGCTGGAAGAGAGTGGCTGGCAAATAAACGGGAAAACCGGCGTGCGAGTGTTTCATGACTATTTGCGCGATAAGCAGATGCAAAAGAACTGTTTTGACGCCCTGCTGGAGCTGGAAACACGCTATTGCCGCCAGGAGCCGTATATTAGCATGGGGCGCTATATTCATGTCACCGCGCGCAAGCCGCAGACAGAAACAAGGATAAACGATGAGTGAATTTTCCCAGACAGTCCCCGAACTGGTTGCCTGGGCCAGGAAAAATGATTTTGCCATCTCGCTACCCGTCGACAGGCTCTCATTTTTGCTGGCGGTAGCAACGCTCAACGGTGAGCGACTGGAAGGTGAAATGACGGAAGGCGAGCTGGTGGATGCGTTCCGTCACGTCAGTGATGCGTTTGAGCAAACCAGTGAGACCATCGGCACGCGCGCCAACAACGCGATTAACGACCTGGTGCGCCAACGTCTGCTGAACCGCTTTACCAGCGAAGTCACGGAAGGGAACTCAATCTATCGTCTGACGCCATTAGGGATTGGCATCACCGACTACTATATTCGTCAGCGCGAGTTCTCCACGCTGCGTCTGTCGATGCAGCTCTCCATTGTGGCAGGTGAACTCAAACGAGCGGCTGATTCGGCGGATGAAGGTGGCGATGAATTCCACTGGCACCGCAACGTTTACGCACCGCTCAAATACTCGGTAGCGGAAATTTTTGATAGCATCGATTTGACGCAGCGCATTATGGATGAGCAGCAGCAGTCGGTGAAAGACGATATTGCCCAGTTGCTCAATAAAGACTGGCGCGCAGCGATTTCCAGCTGTGAACTGCTGTTGTCCGAAACCTCCGGCACGCTGCGTGAATTGCAGGATACGCTGGATGCGGCGGGGGATAAACTGCAGGCGAACCTCCTGCGTATTCAGGACGCCACCTTAAGCCATAACGATTTGCACTTTGTTGACCGCCTGGTTTTCGATCTGCAAAGTAAGCTTGACCGCATTGTGAGCTGGGGCCAGCAGGCGATTGACCTGTGGATTGGCTATGACCGCCACGTGCATAAATTTATCCGTACCGCTATCGATATGGATAAAAACCGCGTTTTCGCTCAGCGTCTGCGTCAGTCAGTGCAGAATTACTTCGATGCGCCATGGGCGTTGACCTATGCCAGCGCCGACCGTTTGCTGGATATGCGTGATGAAGAGATGACGCTGCGCGACGAAGAGGTTACCGGGGAACTTCCGCCGGATCTGGAATATGAAGAATTTAACGAAATCCGCGAACAGCTTGCCGCGCTAATTGAAGAACAGTTAGCCATCTATAAAACCAAACAGCTGCCGCTGGACCTCGGTCTGGTGGTGAAAGAGTACCTGGCACAATATCCACGGGCGCGTCATTTCGACGTTGCGCGTGTGGTCGTAGACCAGGCGGTACGTTTGGGCGTAGCAAACGCAGATTTCACCGGACTGCCAGCAATCTGGCAGTCGATTAATGATTACGGAGCCAAGGTACAGGCGCATGTCATCGACAAATATTGAACAAGTGATGCCGGTTAAACTGGCACAGGCCCTGGCCAACCCTCTTTTTCCCGCGCTGGATAGCGCACTGCGTGCTGGCCGCCACATTGGTCTGGATGAGCTGGATAATCACGCCTTTTTAATGGATTTCCAGGAGTACCTGGAAGAGTTTTACGCCCGTTACAACGTGGAGCTGATTCGCGCGCCGGAAGGATTCTTCTACCTGCGCCCGCGTTCCACCACGCTGATTCCGCGCTCGGTGCTTTCTGAGCTGGATATGATGGTCGGCAAAATTCTTTGCTACCTCTATTTAAGCCCGGAGCGTCTGGCCAATGAAGGCATCTTCACCCAGCAAGAGCTGTACGATGAGCTGTTATCTCTGGCTGATGAAACCAAGCTGCTGAAGCTTGTTAACAACCGTTCTACCGGTTCTGACCTCGATCGTCAGAAACTGCAAGAGAAAGTCCGCTCCTCGCTCAACCGTCTGCGCCGTCTGGGAATGGTGTGGTTTATGGGCCATGACAGCAGCAAATTCCGCATCACCGAATCGGTCTTCCGCTTTGGCGCGGATGTGCGCTCGGGTGATGACGCGCGCGAAGCGCAGCTGCGCATGATCCGCGATGGTGAAGCGATGCCTATCGAAAACCATCTGTTGCTCAATGACGAGAACGACGAAAATCAGCCAGATAGCGGGGAGGAAGAATAATGATTGAGCGCGGTAAATTTCGATCGCTTACGCTGATTAACTGGAACGGGTTCTTTGCCCGTACCTTTGACCTGGATGAACTGGTCACGACGCTTTCAGGCGGTAACGGTGCGGGTAAATCGACGACCATGGCGGCTTTCGTCACGGCGCTAATTCCCGACTTAACGCTGCTGCACTTCCGTAACACCACGGAAGCAGGGGCAACCAGCGGTTCACGCGATAAAGGTCTGCACGGTAAGCTGAAGGCGGGGGTGTGTTACTCGGTGCTGGACGTGATGAACTCACGCAATCAGCGCGTAGTCGTCGGTGTACGTCTGCAACAGATCGCCGGACGCGATCGTAAAGTCGACATCAAACCGTTCGCCATTCAGGGCCTGCCAACGTCATATCAGCCGACTCAGCTCTTGACCGAAACGTTAAACGAACGCCAGGCGCGCGTCTTAACGTTGCAGGAGCTAAAAGATAAGCTCGACACCATTGAAGGCGTGCAGTTCAAGCAGTTCAACTCGATTACTGACTACCACTCTTTGATGTTCGATTTGGGGATCGTAGCGCGTCGTCTGCGTTCCGCCTCCGATCGTAGCAAATACTATCGTCTGATTGAGGCCTCGCTGTACGGCGGTATCTCCAGCGCGATCACCCGCTCGCTGCGTGATTACCTGCTGCCGGAAAACAGCGGCGTACGTAAAGCCTTCCAGGACATGGAAGCGGCGCTGCGCGAAAACCGTATGACGCTTGAGGCGATTCGCGTTACCCAGTCCGACCGCGATCTGTTCAAGCACCTGATCTCTGAAGCGACCGACTACGTTGCGGCAGACTATATGCGCCACGCCAATGAGCGTCGGGTGCATCTGGACAAAGTGCTGGAGTATCGACGTGACCTGTTCACTTCGCGCTCGCAGCTTGCCGCTGAGCAGTTTAAGCACGTAGAAATGGCGCGTGAACTGAACGAGCATAACGGTGCGGAAGGGGATCTGGAGGCCGATCACCAGGCTGCCAGCGATCATCTGAACCTGGTGCAGACAGCGCTGCGTCAGCAAGAAAAAATTGAACGCTACGAAGCGGATTTAGACGAGTTACAAATTCGTCTGGAAGAACAAAATGAAGTCGTGGCGGAAGCCGCTGAACAGCAGGAAGAAAATGAAGCTCGCGCCGAAGCCGCCGAGCTTGAAGTGGATGAACTGAAAAGCCAGCTGGCGGACTACCAGCAGGCGCTGGACGTGCAGCAAACGCGCGCCATTCAGTACACCCAGGCGTTGCAAGCCCTGCAACGCGCCAAAGAGCTTTGCCATCTGCCGGATTTAACCCCGGAAAGCGCCGATGAATGGCTGGAAACGTTCCAGGCGAAAGAACAGGAAGCGACCGAAAAACTGCTGACGCTTGAGCAGAAAATGAGCGTGTCGCAAACCGCTCACAGCCAGTTTGAACAGGCGTTCAAACTGGTGGAAGCCATCAATGGCCCGCTGGCGCGTAACGAAGCCTGGGACATCGCCCGTGAACTGCTGCGCGACGGCGTCAACCAGCGCCATCTGGCGGAACAGGCGCAACCGCTGCGCAGCCGTTTGAATGAGCTGGAACAGCGTCTGCGTGAACAGCAGGAAGCTGAACGCCTGTTGGCAGATTTCTGTAAGCGTCAGGGCAAACAGTACGATATTGACGACCTGGAAGCGCTGCATCACGAGCTTGAAGCACGAATCGCGGCGCTAAGCGACTGTGTTACCGACGCCCGCGAACAGCGCATGGCGCTGCGTCAGGAACAAGAACAGCTGCAATCGCGTATCTCAGCGCTGATGCACCGCGCACCGGTCTGGCTTGCTGCGCAAAACAGTTTGAGCCAGCTTTGCGAACAGAGCGGCGAGCAGTTTGAGTCAAGCCAGGACGTTACCGAATACCTGCAACAGCTGCTGGAGCGTGAACGCGAAGCTATCGTTGAGCGTGATGAAGTCGGCGCGCGCAAACGTGCCGTTGACGACGAAATTGAACGTTTAAGCCAGCCGGGCGGTTCTGAAGATCAGCGTCTTAACGCGCTGGCGGAACGTTTTGGCGGCGTGCTGCTGTCAGAAATTTATGACGACGTTAGCCTTGAAGACGCGCCGTACTTCTCCGCGCTATATGGCCCGTCGCGTCACGCGATCGTCGTACCGGATCTCTCGCAGATTGCCGAGTATCTGGAAGGTCTGGAAGATTGCCCGGAAGACCTCTATCTGATTGAAGGGGATCCGCAGTCCTTCGATGACAGCGTATTTAGCGTCGATGAACTGGAAAAAGCGGTGGTGGTGAAAATTGCCGACCGTCAGTGGCGTTATTCTCGCTTCCCGTCGGTGCCGCTGTTTGGCCGCGCAGCGCGTGAAAGTCGTATTGAAAGCCTGCACGCCGAGCGTGAAGGCCTTTCCGAACGTTTCGCTACGCTGTCATTTGACGTGCAGAAAACCCAGCGTCTGCACCAGGCATTCAGCCGCTTTATTGGTAGCCATCTGTCGGTCGCCTTTGATGACGATCCAGAAGCAGAAATTCGCAAGCTGAACACCCGTCGCACCGAGCTTGAGCGTGCGCTCAGTAGCCATGAAAGCGACAACCAGCAGCAACAGGCGCAGTTTGAACAGGCGAAAGAGGGCGTAGCCCAACTGAACCGTCTGCTGCCACGCCTGAGCCTGCTGGCGGATGAAACGCTGGCCGATCGTGTTGATGAAATTCAGGAACGTCTGGATGAAGCTCAGGAAGCCGCGCGCTTTATCCAGCAGTATGGTAATCAGCTGGCGAAGCTTGAACCTATCGTCTCGGTTCTGCAAAGCGATCCTGAGCAGTTTGAGCAGTTGAAAGAAGATTTCGCCTGGTCGCAACAGGTACAACGAGAAGCGCGTCAGCAGGCCTTTGCCCTGACGGAAGTGGTGCAGCGTCGCGCTCACTTTGGCTACTCTGACTCTGCCGATATGCTTTCAGGCAACAGCGATCTGAACGAGAAGCTGCGTCAGCGTCTGGCACAAGCGGAAGCCGAACGTAGCCGTGCTCGTGACGCCATGCGTACTCATGCAGCCCAGGTCAGCCAATACAGCCAGGTGCTGGCCTCACTGAAAAGCTCTTACGACACCAAAAAAGAGCTGCTCAACGATCTGCATAAAGAGCTCAAAGATATTGGCGTTCGCGCCGATGCGGGTGCTGAAGAACGTGCGCGTACCCGTCGTGACGAACTGCATGCGCAGTTGAGCAATAACCGCGCGCGTCGTAACCAGCTGGAAAAAGCGCTGACCTTCTGCGAAGCGGAGATGGATAACCTGACCCGTAAACTTCGCAAACTTGAACGTGATTATCTGGAAATGCGTGAACAGGTCGTGAGCGCCAAAGCCGGATGGTGTGCGGTCATGCGTCTGGTGAAAGATAACAACGTCGAACGCCGTCTGCACCGTCGTGAACTGGCTTATCTCAGCGCCGACGATCTGCGTTCTATGTCGGATAAAGCGTTAGGGGCATTGCGCCTGGCAGTCGCGGACAACGAGCATCTGCGCGATGTTCTGCGTATGTCGGAAGATCCGAAACGTCCAGAACGTAAAATTCAGTTCTTTGTCGCGGTTTATCAGCATCTGCGCGAACGTATCCGTCAGGATATTATTCGCACCGACGATCCGGTTGAAGCTATCGAGCAGATGGAAATTGAACTGAGCCGTCTGACCGAAGAGCTGACTAGCCGCGAGCAGAAGCTGGCGATAAGTTCCCGCAGCGTCGCGAATATCATTCGCAAAACGATTCAGCGTGAACAGAACCGTATTCGCCAGCTGAACCAGGGCTTGCAGAGCGTCTCCTTCGGCCAGGTGAACAGCGTACGTCTGAACGTCAACGTGCGGGAAACTCACTCTATGCTGCTGACCGTGCTCTCTGAACAGCATGAACAGCATCAGGATCTGTTTAACAGCAATCGCCTGACCTTCTCGGAAGCGCTGGCGAAGCTGTATCAGCGCCTGAATCCGCAGATTGATATGGGACAGCGTACGCCGCAGACTATTGGTGAAGAACTGCTTGATTACCGCAGCTATCTGGAAATGGAAGTTGAGGTTAACCGCGGATCTGACGGCTGGCTGCGCGCTGAATCCGGTGCGTTGTCAACCGGTGAAGCTATCGGTACCGGGATGTCGATTCTGGTGATGGTGGTACAAAGCTGGGAAGATGAAGCGCGTCGCTTGCGCGGCAAAGACCTGTCGCCATGCCGCTTGCTGTTCCTGGATGAAGCCGCCCGTCTGGATGCCCGTTCCATTGCCACGCTGTTCGAACTGTGCGACCGTCTGGACATGCAGTTAATTATCGCGGCGCCGGAAAACATCAGCCCGGAGAAAGGGACAACCTACAAACTGGTGCGTAAAGTGGTCAATAACCATGAACACGTGCACGTCGTGGGTCTGCGCGGTTTTGCCGCCCAGCTCCCGGAAACTCTGCCCGGAACGGCAGACGCTTCGTAGCACTCATCCCGGTGTAGTAGGGCGCGTCCGGCAGGATAAGTCCTAAAAAGAACTCAAGGCGACAGCAATGTCGCCTTTTTTGTTATCCGCTTTTAGGCCATATCACGTTATTATCTTTAGACTTCTTTACATTTCGTCGGGCAAAAATATTTTTGTCTTTATATACTGAAGATAAGCCCATGTTACGGGTCTTCGTATATTTAACAGGGGGCAAGGGATGTTGCTGAAAAATGAAAATCGTCGTCGATTGTCGGCCGTGAGTTTGTGCCTGGCAATGGCGTTTGCTCCACTGTGTACCGCGTTTGCGGATGAGCCTGAGCTGGTTCCTTCTGATAGCAGCGCATTGCCTGCCGAAGTCTCGCCAGCCCTCGAGCAACCGGGCACGCAATCTTCTGCAATGGCTAATCTGGAAGGCAGTCAACCCTTACCTGATGGCGCGGCGGCGAAAAGCCGCGCGGAGATCCAGGCCCTCCTGCCTGTAGGGTATAAACCCGTCTACATGAACCCTCTGGTAACGTTGTACGCTGCCAGAGAGATGAAACCGATGTGGGATAACCACGAGGCGGTTCACGCCTTCCAGCAGCAGCTGGCCGAGGTGGCCATCGCCGGTTTCCAGCCGCAGTTTACGCAGTGGGTTGAACTGCTCACCGACCCGGGCGTCACCGGTATGGCCCGCGATGTGGTGCTGTCGGATGCGCTAATGGGCTATCTCCACTTCATTAGCGGTATTCCGGTACAGGGCAACCGCTGGTTATACAGCAGCAAGCCGTACACGCTGGGCACGCCACCGCTGTCGGTGATTAACCAGTGGCAACTCGCGCTGGATAACGGTGGCCTGACACAATTTATTAGCGCTTTAGCGCCGCAGCACCCGCAGTACGTTGCCATGCATCAAGCGCTGCTGGCGCTGACCGGCGATTCGCGACCGTGGCCTAAGCTGACCGGCAAAACCTCATTACGTCCGGGGCAGTGGAGTAATGATGTGCCAGCGCTGCGCGAAATTTTACAGCGTAACGGTGTGCTGGATAATGGCCCTGCGATTGCGCTGCCGGGCGACAATATCGGTCAGGCTAAAAGCAACGCCAAAAGCGAGGTCTACGATCGCACGCTGGTGGAAGCGGTTAAGCGTTTCCAGACGTCGCAAGGGCTAGGCGGGGATGGGGTTATTGGCCCGTCTACCCGAGACTGGCTCAACGTCTCTTCCGCCGAGCGCGCGGGGGTTCTGGCGCTGAATATTCAGCGTCTGCGACTGCTGCCTGGCAAAGTCTCTACCGGCATCATGGTGAATATTCCGGCCTACTCGCTGGTTTATTATCTCAATGGTAATGAAGCGCTGGCATCGCGAGTGATTGTGGGTCGTCCCGATCGTAAAACGCCGATGATGAGTAGCGCGCTGAATAACGTGGTGGTGAATCCGCCGTGGAACGTGCCACCAACGCTTGCGCGTAACGATATCCTGCCGAAGCTGCGTAATGACCCGGGCTACCTTGAACGCCATAACTACACGTTGATGCGCGGCTGGAACAGTAAAGAGGCCATCGATCCATGGCAGGTTGACTGGTCTACGATCACGGCATCGAATTTACCTTTCCGTTTCCAGCAATCGCCGGGCGCTCATAACTCCTTAGGGCGTTATAAGTTTAATATGCCGAGTTCGGATGCGATTTATCTGCACGATACGCCGAACCATAATCTGTTCCAGAAAGATGCGCGAGCGTTAAGTTCCGGCTGTGTGCGGGTAAATAAAGCCTCGGATTTGGCAAATATGCTGTTACAGGATGCTGGCTGGAATGACGCACGCATTTCTGCGGCGCTGAAAGAAGGCAATACGCGCTATGTGAATATCCGGCAGAATATTCCGGTTAATCTCTATTATTTGACCGCATTCATTGGCGCTGATGGACAGACACAATATCGCACAGATATTTACAATTATGATGCCACTGCGCGATCCGGTGCACAGATTTTGCCAAAAGCGGAACAATTGATCAGATAAATGAAGTAGTTCAGGTAATGTAGTGGTCGAATAAAACGCGAAGATGCCAGCCTCGAACGTCCAGGGCTGGCAGATCTGCGCTGCAGGCCGCCTTGACGCTGGCTTTGATGCCCGGTAAGGTGCTTAACGTGCGCCAGAAGTGCATATATTCCGACCACATTTACTGACTGTAGACCTGATTATCATGGACAAATTTGACGCTAATCGCCGCAAACTGCTGGCGTTAGGTGGTGTTGCGCTGGGCGCAGCGGCCATCTTACCGACACCTGCGTTTGCTACCCTCTCGACCCCACGCCCGCGTATTTTAACGCTGAGCAATCTGCACACCGGTGAGTTGATAAAAGCCGAGTTTTTTGACGGCCGAGGCTATATTCAGGATGAATTAGCAAAACTGAACCATTTTTTCCGTGACTATCGCGCGAATAAAATAAAGAGCATCGATCCTTCTTTGTTTGATCAGCTCTATCGCCTTCAGGGATTATTAGGCACCAATAAACCGGTACAATTGATTTCTGGATATCGCTCGCTTGATACCAATAATGAGCTGCGTGCGCACAGCCGTGGTGTAGCTAAGAAAAGCTACCACACGAAAGGGCAGGCAATGGATTTCCATATTGAAGGTGTTGCTTTAAGCAATATTCGCAAAGCTGCATTAGCAATGGGAGCGGGTGGAGTAGGATATTATCCACGCAGCAACTTTGTGCATATTGATACCGGGCCAGTACGGCACTGGTAATGTCATACTCACCGTTTAACATCATTGATGAGTCTCGGCGGTGACAAGTATATACTCTATGGATTTCGAGCTGTAGAAAGGCGGCAAGAAAGTGAATCCCGATTTTCAATTATTCGGGTGAACCAAGCAGCCAACGAGTATAAACAGGAGCAACATGAATTATCGCATTATTCCGGTTACCGCTTTCGCGCAAAACTGTTCGTTGATCTGGTGTGAGCAAACTAAACTGGCGGCGCTGGTCGACCCGGGCGGTGATGCCGAAACCATCAAACAGCAGGTAGCAGATGCTGGCGTGACGTTACAGCAAATTTTGCTGACCCATGGTCATCTTGATCATGTGGGAGCGTCGGCAGAACTGGCGCAGCACTATGGTGTGCCTATTATTGGGCCGGATAAAGAAGATGAATTCTGGTTGCAGGGATTGCCTGCACAAAGCCGGATGTTTGGTCTGGATGAGTGCGAGCCGCTGGTGCCGGATCGTTGGCTGAGCGAAGGCGACACGGTGAGCGTCGGTAACGTTAAGCTACAGGTGCTTCACTGTCCTGGGCATACGCCGGGGCACGTGGTGTTCTTTGACGAGGCGGCGCGTTTACTGATTTCTGGTGACGTGTTGTTTAAAGGCGGCGTAGGGCGCAGTGATTTCCCGCGCGGCGACCATGCGCAGCTGATTGATGCTATCAAACATAAACTATTGCCGCTGGGTGATGATGTGAAATTTCTCCCGGGACACGGGCCGATGTCGACGCTCGGTTTCGAGCGTTTGAATAACCCGTTTTTGCAGGATGAATTACCCGTCTGGTAAAAATACAAAAGGCCGCGAAAGCGGCCTTTTTACTTTTATGCTCAAGTCACCCGGCAAGCGCAGCGCTACCAGAGCACTCCCGGAGTCGGTGCTATCGCACCTCGTCCGGGCTACCGAAATGTAGGCCTGAAAGCTGAGCGCCATCAGACATTACGGTGTTACAGCACAGCGACGATAGCTTCGCACAGCGGCGCCATGTTGTCCGGCGTCATGCCAGCAACGTTAATACGCCCGGATGCGACCGCATACACGCCAAACTCTTCACGCAGACGCAGCACCTGCTCTTTAGTCAGACCGCTGAACGAGAACATTCCGTTCTGTTTGGTGATGAAGCTAAAGTCACGGCCCGCACCTTTCTCCTGCAACGTATTCACAAACAGCAGACGCATACGCTGAATGCGCTGGCGCATATCGGTCAGCTCTTGCTCCCAGATTGCGCGCAGAGCGTCGTTGCTAAGAATAGTCGCCACAACCGAAGCACCGTGTGCCGGTGGGTTCGAGTAGTTGGCGCGGATAACGGCTTTCATCTGGCTGAAAGCACGATCGGCATTTTCGGCATCGGCAGCGACCAGGGTGCAGGCACCGACGCGTTCATTATAAAGGCCAAAGTTCTTCGAGTAGGAGCTGGCGACAATCAGCTCTTTGTGCACGGCGGCAAACGCGCGCAGGCCTTCAGCGTCTTCTTCCAGCCCACGGGCAAATCCCTGGTAGGCGAAGTCAAACAGCGGCAGCCAACCTTTCTCAATCGACAGGGCAGCCAGCTGTTGCCACTGCTCAAGCGTTGGATCAATACCGGTTGGGTTATGACAGCAACCGTGGAACAGAACCACGTCGCCCGCTACGGCTTCATTCAGACTTGCCAGCAGAGCGTCGAAATCGAGCGCGTGTTTCTCAGCGCTGTAATAGTTGTACTCACGCACTTCAAGACCGGCTGCGCCAAACACGCTTTTATGGTTAGGCCAGCTTGGATTGCTCACCCAGATACGTTTTACGTCGGTGTTTTTAGCGAGAAAATCCGCCGCGACGCGCAGTGCGCCAGTGCCACCAGGGGTTTGTGCGGTACGCGCGCGTTTATCGTTGACGATAGCGCTGCCTTTACCAAACAGCAGTTCCTGCGTGCAGCGACCAAATTCAGGAATACCATCAATACCGAGGTAGTTTTTGGTGGTTTCATTTTCCAGTAGATACTGTTCAGCTTTCTTTACACTGGTCAGAACCGGCGTCTTACCGGTTTCATCTTTATACACACCAATCCCGAGATTGATTTTGCTCGGGCGTTCGTCGGCGCGAAACAGATCGGCCAGGCCAAGAATAGGGTCGGCAGGGGCGGCGGTAATGTTCTCAAACATGACGAGGTTCCATTTTTAAGTTCGGGGGAGATCCGCTATCAGGTTAACGGTAGATTTACAAAATGCCAACCATTAGAGATGAAAAGCGCGATGGTTTTCAAAAGTTACGATCTTCATCTTAGGAACGTAAAAAAGCAGGACCGAAGTCCTGCTTTTTAGGCATATAGCAGCGAGGGTCTGCTGATTAGAACTGGTAAGTTGCCATCAGAGCCATCATGTCATCGTTGCCGTTGATGCCGCCCACTTCACGGGTGTAGGTGTCATCTTTGTCCAGCAGGTTGATGTAGTAGTCAGCTGCGATGTTGAAGTTTTTGTTGAAGTAGTAAGTTGCGCCAACCTGGATGAATTTCGCCAGGTCCGCATCGCCGCCTGCGAAGGCACCAGATGCTGGCAGATCCTTACCTTTGGTCTGCACGTAAGAGATAGCTGGGCGCAGGCCGAAGTCGAACTGATACTGAGCAACCAATTCTAAGTTCTGAGTTTTCTTAGCGAAACCAGCGTCACCGTCGCTACCGGTACGGGTGGTGTTACGGGTTTCAGCATAGGTGGCTGCCAGGTAGATGTTGTTTGCGTCGTACTTACCGCCAACACCCCAGACTTCCGCTTTGTTACCCTGGTTGTCCGCTTTCTGATTCACGGTACGGTTAGAGTTGCTGTAGGTGGCAATCACACCGAAGCCTTCAGCAAAGTCGTAACCCAGAGAGTAACCAACGCCATCACCGTTAGAGGTATAAACGTTATCACCGTTACCACGATCGTTCTTCGCCTGGTACTGGACGCCCATGTTCAGGCCGTCAACCAGACCGAAGAAGTCGCTGTTACGGTAAGTTAACAGACCGGTGCTACGGCTGGTCATGAAGTTATCAACGTAGTTACCGCCCCAGGTCATGCCTGAGAAGGATGGCGCCATATCGGTGTAAGACGCGACGTCGTAAGCAATACCGTAGTTACGACCGTAGCTGATGCTACCTGCATCACCGGCTTTCAGACCCGCAAAGGCCAGACGGTTTTTGTTAGTCGCAGCGGTGCCTTCCGGGCCGTTTGCCATGAAGCGATATTCCCACTGACCAAAACCAACCAGCTGGTCATTGATCTGAGTCTCACCTTTGAAACCGAGCTGTGCATAGGTGCTGTCGGAGTTCTTGGTGTCGCCACTGGTGACGAAATCACGCTCGGCATTGACTTTACCGTACAGGTCCAGCTTGTTGCCATCTTTGTTGTAGATCTCGGCCGCGTTCGCTGCACCCGCTACCAGCAGAGCAGGGATAACCACTGCCAGGATATTACGCTTCATCATTATTTATTACCCTCATTAGGTTTTTTTTATAGACACTCTCGACTTTCGACAATTACTTCCGTCAATAAATATTTACGGAACTATTGATGAGAGTTTGGTGTCTTTATGTGTCTGAGAGGCATCTTTCCATTCAAAACATTCTTTCGCTAGCCTGAAAATGCTACAAACCTCAAGAATTAGTAAGCAAAAGAAATAATGTGTAAGAATTTATTAATTTTAAGGAACTTTGTGAACTAACTCAAAATTCTGATGTGTACGCGGAATATTTGAGCGGCTCTTTATCTATCAATATGAATTTCTTATCTTTTATTCGCATAATGCTTTTTCTTATCGCACTGGGCGGAGGAGTTAAGTTTTACATATGACATTTTTTAGCCGTCTGGATTGCCGTTCAATCGGTTGAAAAATATGCTAAGGCGTAAGTGAATTCTGAGATGCAACCTACGAAAGGTTGTTTTTTGTACAGAAATGTGGCGATGAAATAGTCTGTAACACAGCAGGGAGGGTAAGGGGTTGATGCTTAAGTTTGTTAAACTTAATAAAGATTTCTTTACATAGTGGATTAAAAAAAGGCCAGCACGATGGCTGGCCTTGACAACATAACTAAATCAGAAAGCTGCGTTACGCGGCGTTCTTGGGAACGCAATCACGTCACGAACGTTTTGTACGCCAGTGACA
The DNA here is from genome assembly GCF_044745165.1 of Kluyvera sp. NPDC087067. Classification (NCBI taxonomy): domain Bacteria; kingdom Pseudomonadati; phylum Pseudomonadota; class Gammaproteobacteria; order Enterobacterales; family Enterobacteriaceae; genus Kluyvera; species Kluyvera sp. NPDC087067. The sequence continues at coordinate 203,597 of NZ_JBIUZS010000001.1, forward strand.
TAAGCGATCAGACGTTCGAAGCCCAAACCGAAACCAGAGTGTGGCACGGTGCCGTAGCGGCGCAGGTCGCGATACCACCAGTAGTCTTCTTTGTTGAGACCCATTTCAGCCATACGCGCATCCAGTACGTCCAGACGCTCTTCACGCTGAGAACCACCGATGATTTCGCCAATGCCCGGTGCCAGAACGTCCATTGCGGCAACGGTTTTACCGTCATCGTTCAGACGCATATAGAAAGCTTTGATCTCTTTCGGGTAGTTTTTGACGACGACCGGCGCTTTGAAGTGTTCTTCTGCCAGGTAGCGTTCGTGTTCGGAAGAGAGGTCAACGCCCCAATACACTGGGTTTTCGAAGGTCTTGCCGCAGTTTTCCAGAATGGTCACCGCGTCGGTGTAGTCAACCTGGGCAAAATCAGCGGTAACGAAACGTTCCAGACGGTCAATCGCGTCTTTATCGACACGTTCTGCGAAGAATTTCATGTCGTCAGCGCGTTCGGTCAGAACGGCTTTAAAGACATACTTCAACATGGCTTCCGCCAGTTTGGCGTTATCTTCCAGATCGGCAAATGCGACTTCCGGCTCCAGCATCCAGAATTCAGCCAGGTGACGGCTGGTATTGGAGTTTTCAGCGCGGAAGGTTGGGCCGAAGGTATAGATTTTGGACAGTGCGCAGGCATAGGTCTCGCCGTTCAACTGGCCGGATACGGTCAGGAAGGCTTCTTTACCGAAGAAGTCTTTGTCGTAATCCACTTTACCCTGATCGTTACGCGGCAGGTTTTCCATGTCCAGCGTGGAAACGCGGAACATTTCACCCGCACCTTCAGTATCTGAAGCCGTAATCAGAGGGGTAGAAACCCAGAAGAAGCCCTGTTCGTCGAAGAAACGATGCAGCGCCTGTGCCAGCGTATGACGCACGCGGGCAACCGCACCAATCAGGTTGGTACGCGGACGCATGTGGGCAACTTCACGCAGATACTCAATACTGTGGCGTTTTGCCGCCATCGGATAGGTATCTGGATCTTCGACCCAGCCGGTCACTTCAACGTGGGTGGCCTGAATTTCAAAACTCTGACCTTCACCTTTAGAGGCGACAATCTTACCGGTGACAATAACGGAACAGCCAGTGGTCAGACGCAGCACTTCCTGATTGTAATTGGGCAGAGAATTATTAATAACGGCCTGTACAGGATCAAAGCAGGAACCGTCATAGACGGCCAGGAAGGAAAAGCCAGCTTTTGAATCTCGGCGGGTACGTACCCAGCCGCGCACGGTGACTTCGCTGTCAACGGCTACGCGGCCCTGGAGTACGTCGGCTACAGGCACAACGCTCATAATAGTCTCTCTATTCGTAGTCCAATAAAAAAATCGTTTACCCCAACACTACGGGGGGATATCTATGTTACCTGTCATCTTCCATCAGACAAGCAGAATTCGCACAGGGAAGGGATGTTTTCGGAAATAAATAAAGAAGAAGGGAGCCTGACGGCTCCCTTTGGTGATTAACTGGCCTTTTTGATCTGCGGGAGATCGAAGGCTTTGCGTAAAGCGCGTACAAACGCTTTATCGTGACAGATGGTTTTACCCGGACTGTCGGAGAGTTTCGCCACCGGTTTGCCATTACACTCCACCAGTTTAATGACAATATTCAGCGGTTTTACCTGCGGAATATCGCAGGTCAGGCGCGTACCAATACCGAAACTGAGATTCACCCGTGAGGAAAAGTGACGATACAGTTCGACGGCTTTAGTCAGGTCGAGATTATCGGAGAACACCAGCACCTTGGTCAGCGGGTCGATTCCCAGTTTCTGATAATGGCTAATGGCTTTCTCGCCCCACTCAACCGGGTCGCCCGAGTCATGGCGTAAACCTTGATAGCGGTTAGCAAACTCTGGGCCGAAGTCACGCAGGAAAGCATCCATGGTGATACAGTCGGTGAGCGCAATACCGAGCTTGTCAGGATATTCCATAAGCCAGGCCGCAAGCGCCGCACGCTGGCTGGTGGCAAGGTCAGGGCTGATTTGCTGATGCGCCTGGAACCACTCGTGCGCCTGAGTACCCATTGGCGTCAACGTCAGTCGGCGCGCCAGGTCATAGTTACTGGTGCCGGTAAACCAGGATTCCTGCTGCAGACGGCTGACGATGGCCTCCTGAACCTCGCGAGAAAAGCGGCGGCGCGTGCCAAAGTCCATCAGCCTGAAAGCCGACATATCGAGGTCAGCGGTCATCTGATTGAAGTCGACAAGCTTATGCTCCAGCATTTCAAGCGCCTCAGGCACACCGCATTCCGGTGAGCGATAGCGATGAACCAGCTCGCTTATCACCGCCAGCAACGGAACTTCCCACATGATCACTTCACGCCACGGGCCTTCAAGACGGATATTGAGTTTGCCGTTGTCGTTAGTGACGGTAACCTGCTGCGGGTCATAGCGGAAGTCGCGCAGCCAATCGAGATAGTCTTGCTTGAAGAACGGTAAACCGGATAGCCACTGGTATTCATCATCGCGCAAGGTGAGTGAACGCATAGCGTCGACTTGTTCGCGGATGGCGTCAGCATAAATGCCTAGCAGATCGTCACCACGGCAGCGAAATTCGGCCGCCACATTAACATCATAGTAGTGGTGGAAAACGGCCTGCTGCATATGCAGCTTGTAGGCGTCTGTATCCAGCAATGAATGCAGAACAGGGGAAGCGAATTGTGTCATGGTGCGCAATAGCATCCTCTCACAGGAGCGTTTAGTACATTAAACAACAGAGGGAGAATCGCTGGAGTATACCCTGTTTAACAATTTATTGAACCCCGATCACAACATTTGGCACGAAGAGCCACTTGTGCTTTTGTGCGTCATGTTGCGTAAATGTATCATTTTTACCTATTTGACTGGAAAAGATGAAGATTCTGCATAGCGTGAATAACACAACAGGAATAGACTGGAGCTGACATTTACATAAGATGCTAAAGGTTTTTTATGACACAACAGCCCCAAGCCAAGTACCGCCACGACTACCGTGCGCCGGACTACCTGATTAGTGATATTGACCTGGCCTTTGACCTGGATGCCGCAAAAACCGTCGTGACAGCGGAAAGCCAGGTTTCCCGCCACGCAGCGTCTGATGTGCCGCTCCGTCTGAATGGTGAAGATTTAACGCTTATCTCCCTTCATGTTAACGGACAACCGTGGACCGACTATAAAGAAGAAGATAGCCACCTGGTCATTTCTGGCCTGCCGGAGCGTTTTACGCTCAAGATTGTGAACGAAATTAGCCCTGCGTCGAATACGGCGTTAGAAGGGCTGTATCAATCTGGTGAAGCGCTGTGTACCCAGTGCGAAGCGGAAGGTTTCCGTCACATCACCTGGTATCTCGACCGCCCGGATGTGCTGGCGCGCTTTACCACCAAAATCACCGCAGATAAAAGCAAATATCCTTTCCTGCTTTCCAATGGTAACCGTATTGCCGAAGGTGAGCTGGATAATGGCCGTCACTGGGTGCAGTGGCAGGATCCATTCCCAAAACCGTGCTATCTGTTTGCGCTGGTGGCCGGCGATTTCGACGTGCTGCGCGATACCTTCAAAACCCGCTCCGGGCGTGAAGTGGCGCTGGAACTGTTTGTCGACCGCGGTAACCTGGATCGCGCGCCGTGGGCGATGACCTCGCTGAAAAATTCCATGAAGTGGGATGAAGAGCGTTTTGGCCTCGAATACGACCTCGACATCTATATGATTGTCGCCGTTGACTTCTTTAATATGGGCGCGATGGAGAACAAAGGGCTTAACGTCTTTAACTCCAAATACGTGCTGGCGCGTACTGATACCGCCACCGACAAAGACTATCTCGATATTGAACGCGTGATCGGTCACGAATATTTCCATAACTGGACCGGTAACCGCGTGACCTGCCGCGACTGGTTCCAGCTGAGCTTAAAAGAGGGCCTGACGGTGTTCCGCGATCAGGAGTTCAGCTCTGATTTAGGTTCACGCGCTGTCAATCGTATCAGCAATGTACGTACCATGCGTGGCCTGCAATTTGCTGAAGACGCAAGCCCGATGGCGCATCCGATTCGTCCAGATAAAGTTATCGAGATGAATAACTTCTATACCCTGACGGTTTACGAGAAGGGTGCGGAAGTGATCCGTATGCTGCACACGTTGCTGGGCGAAGCTAATTTCCAGAAAGGAATGCAGCTTTATTTCGAACGTCATGACGGCAGCGCCGCCACCTGCGACGATTTCGTCCAGGCGATGGAAGACGCGTCGAACGTGGATCTGTCCCATTTCCGCCGCTGGTACAGCCAGGCCGGTACGCCGATTGTGAGCGTACAGGACGACTACAACCCGGAAACCGAGCAGTACACCTTAACTATTCGTCAGCGTACGCCAGCAACGGCGGAGCAGGACGAGAAATACCCGCTGCACATTCCTTTTGATATCGAGCTGTACGATAACGAAGGCAAGGTGATCCCGCTGCAAAAAGACGGCCATCCGGTGCACCATGTGCTCAATGTCACCCAGGCCGAACAGACGTTTGTCTTTGATAACGTCTACTTCCAGCCCGTGCCTTCGTTGCTGCGTGAATTCTCAGCGCCGGTGAAACTGGAATATAAATGGAGCGATCAACAACTGACGTTCCTGATGCGTCATGCGCGCAACGATTTCTCACGCTGGGATGCCGCGCAGAGTCTGCTGGCAACCTACATCAAGCTCAACGTGGCTCGTCACCAGCAGGGGCAACCGCTGTCTCTGCCGATTCACGTGGCGGATGCTTTCCGGGCTATTTTGTTAGATGAGAAGATCGACCCGGCGCTGGCGGCAGAGATCCTGACGCTGCCATCGGCAAGCGAAGTGGCTGAACTGTTCGAGATTATCGATCCTATCGCGATTGCGGCGGTACGCGAAGCGCTGACCCGCACGCTGGCGACCGAGCTTGCCGATGAATGTTTAGCGATTTACAACGCCAACAAACTCGACAGCTACCGTGTTGAGCATGATGACATCGCGAAACGCTCGCTGCGTAATACCTGCCTGCGTTATCTGGCGTTTGGCGACCGTGAGCTGGCCGATAAACTGGTTAGCAAACAGTATCATGAAGCGGATAACATGACCGATGTGCTGGCGGCGCTGTCTGCGGCCGTGGCCGCAGAATTGCCATGCCGTGACGCGCTGATGCAAGAGTATGATGACAAGTGGCATCACGATGGTCTGGTCATGGATAAATGGTTCATCCTGCAAGCCACAAGTCCGGCGGACGATGTTCTGGAAAAAGTGCGTAAGCTGCTGACCCACCGTTCATTCAGCATGAACAACCCGAACCGTATCCGTTCTCTGATTGGTGCGTTTGCCGGCAGTAATCCAGCGGCGTTCCATGCCCAAGATGGTAGCGGCTACCAGTTCCTGGTGGAAATGCTCACCGAGCTTAACAGCCGTAACCCACAGGTTGCATCACGTCTGATTGAGCCGCTGATCCGCTTAAAACGCTATGACGCAAAACGTCAGGCGCTGATGCGTGCGGCGCTTGAGCAATTGAAAGGTCTGGAAAATCTGTCCGGCGATCTGTACGAGAAGATTGCGAAGGCGTTAGCCTAAGCACTGGTAGCCCGGCCGAGGCGTTAGCGCCGACGCCGGGAGGCTCGGAGCCTGTTCCCGGCGTCACTTCGTTCGGCCGGGCTACATTATCAACAAAAACGCCGCTGAGGTTCCCTCGCGGCGTTTTCTTTATCAAACATGTTCGGCCCGTCTTGCCGTACCTAATGCGGGAACCTGAATATCCCGCCGGTGTAATGCTTGCCAGAAAGTCTCCAGCGCGCTATCCAGACGATGATGCAAATTCGTGCTGAACTGCGGTTTATGCTGGTAATCGGTCACCTGACTGTCGTCAGCAAATACGCCTTGCAGGATCTCCTGCGCCTTCAGCGCATTCAGCACCGGTTTCAGGGCGTAGTCCACCGCCAGCATATGTGCGACCGTGCCGCCGGTGGCGAGCGGCAATACCACTTTACCTTCCAGCGCGCGCTCAGGTAACAGATCGAGCAGCGCCTTCAGCGCCCCGGCGAAAGAGGCTTTATAAACCGGCGTAGCAATAATCAGCCCATCCGCATGCGCCAGTTGTTCGGTCAGAGCTTGCAGGGCCGGGCTATCGAAACGGGCATAGAACAAATCCTCCGGGGAGAAATTTTGCAAATGCCAGTGGAAGACTTCGACATCTGCCGTCGATAATTTCTCCCGCGCGTACTCGAGTAAGGCGCTGGAGCGGGAAGGGAAGCGGGGACTACCGGCTAAAGTAATGACGCGCATGAACTCTCCTTATAACTAAAAACAAACATTAATCTAAATTTCATAACATTTGCATGAGTGTCGCAGAGCGCATAAGGAGGGCGAAATACTTTTTCCAGCGTTGGTTTACCAAAAAAGGCATAAAGGATTGCTGTGCGGGGGAGAAGCAAAGAAAACGTTTGCGCTTTTTTTGCCATAGGTCAATTCCCTTTCTGCGCGTTATCGCACATAATACGCCCCCGGTTTGCACACCGGGAATCCAGGAGAGTTCATGTACTATCCCTTCGTTCGTAAAGCACTTTTTCAGCTCGATCCAGAGCGCGCTCATGAATTAACATTTCAACAGTTACGCCGTATCACCGGCACCCCACTCGAAGCGCTGGTGCGCCAGAAAGTGCCGCAAAAACCGGTGACCTGTATGGGTCTGACGTTTAAAAATCCACTGGGGCTGGCCGCGGGCCTGGATAAAGATGGCGAATGCATCGACGCCTTAGGGGCGATGGGATTCGGCTCCATTGAGATAGGTACCGTCACCCCGCGTCCGCAACCAGGAAACGACAAACCGCGTCTGTTCCGCCTGGTTGATGCTGAAGGGTTGATCAACCGTATGGGCTTTAACAATCACGGCGTTGATAACCTGGTCGAGAACGTTAAAAAAGCGCATTTTGACGGTATCCTGGGGATTAATATCGGTAAGAATAAAGACACTCCGGTAGAGCAGGGTAAAGATGACTATCTGATTTGTATGGAAAAAATCTATGCCTACGCCGGTTATATTGCGATAAATATTTCCTCGCCAAATACCCCAGGGCTGCGTAGCTTGCAATATGGCGAAGCGCTCGATGATCTACTTTCCGGTATTAAAAATAAGCAATCTGAGCTTCAGGAAAAACATCACAAATATGTTCCTGTGGCGGTGAAGATCGCGCCGGATCTTTCTCATGAAGAGTTGATCCAGGTTGCCGACAGTTTAGTTCGTCACAATATTGATGGTGTAATTGCGACCAATACGACATTAGATCGTTCTTTGGTTCAAGGGATGAAATATTGCGATGAAATGGGTGGCTTAAGCGGTCGTCCATTACAATTAAAAAGTACCGAAATTATTCGTATGCTGTCAGCAGAATTAAAAGGTCAGCTGCCGATCATCGGCGTTGGCGGTATTGATTCAGTGACTGCGGCGCGCGAGAAAATGGCGGCAGGAGCTTCACTGGTACAAATTTATTCCGGTTTTATTTTTAAAGGCCCACCGTTGATTAAAGAAATCATTACCCATATCTAGTCTTTTTCCTGGTAATGTGATCCAGGGCTTTATTTCCGGCCCTGGTTGCTTTATATTTCCCTACTGTTGCTTATTTAAACATATTAGTCTTTTATTATTCAGGGCAACGTAACACAGCGGAAGAAACGGGCACAGCATTGGATGCGAAAATGATGGGGGAGAGCAATGCGAATTAAACCTGATGATAACTGGCGTTGGTATTATGATGAAGAGCACGATCGAATGATGCTCGATTTAGCCAATGGTATGTTATTTCGCTCGCGTTTTGCCCGCCGCATGTTAACGCCCGATGCATTTGATCCTACCGGTTTTTGCGTTGATGATGCCGCACTCTATTTTTCTTTTGAAGAAAAGTGCCGCGATCTACCGTTGTCCAAAGAACATCGCGCTGAGCTCATTTTAAATGCGCTGGTGGCAATCCGTTTCCTGAAGCCGCAAATGCCGAAAAGCTGGCATTTTCGTACCCATCACGATGCCTGGTCACCGACGACCGGCGACGCCGCTTGCGTGTGGCTAAGCGATGACAATAGCCAGGTGAATCTTTTAGTGGTTGAACCCGGCGAGAACGCCGCATTGTGTCTGTTAGCGCAGCCAGGTCTGGTACTTGCGGGGCGCACAATGCAGTTAGGCGATCCGATTAAAGTGATGAACGACAGGCTGCAACCGCAATTCGGAAACGTCGGTTACAACCTGGAACAAGCGGTTTAACGCTTTAGCTTCAGCGCGGTTTTAGGTACGCAACTGCAACTCAGTATCGTTCCGTCCTGGCCAATGGCGCTCTTCTTCAGCGGAGTCACTTCGCCTTCAAGTAACGTCACACGACAGCTTCCACAAAGTCCGGCACGGCAGGAATATGGAACGCGAATTCCCTGTTGTTCAAGCTGTTCGAGCACAATCTGCTGATTATTACCGCTAAATGCGCTTCCTTCCCACTCGATCTCCACCTCTGCATCCTGCTCGGCCTGCGGCGCAAGCGTGTCATCGGTTTTCCCGGCCGCGTAGGTTTTGGCCGTGCCGGTTGCGAGAATTTCCACCTTATCGCCCACGCGCACCACGCCGCTGTTACGGGCTATCAGGTTTTGTCCAAAATCGACATCGCCGTTAGCCGGGTCGGTGCGGAATGACTGCAAAGTGCTAAGCGGTTCACCCGCCGGATGTTTTTGGCCTTTCTCCGGGCTTATGGTGGTAAAGATACAGCGGCTGCATGGCTTCACAACGTCAAAGATGACATCACCGATGCGAATCGTTTTCCAACTATCCTCGGCCCATGCTTCTACGCCAGTGACCACCAGATTGGGGCGAAACTGTTCCATACTTACGCTGGCACGGCAGCGCTGCTGGACGTCCCGCAGCGAGGCTTCATTGGTAAGGAGGAAGGGGAAGCCGTCAGCAAACGAAAGCGGAACGGCGTCATGGCGTTTAACCCGGCGAGTCAAATCGGCGCCGAGCCAGCGCAGTTGTACATCGCGTTTGAAGAATGGCGACAGCCACTGATTGATGGCATCCGGGGCAATACGCGAGGTAAAATGGTTGCCCCAAACTTCGGTAGGCGACGCCTGAGTCGTGAAATCGGTGAAGCGTACCAGCGCGCTACTGCCATCCGGCGCGGTCAGATGTAGCCCATCATGCAGGACGGCAGGCGTAAAACGCACCATCGCCGGAAACTGCCGGGCGGTAATGAAGGTGCCATCGGGTTCGGTAATCATAAAAATGCGGTCGAACGCCAACCCGCTGATATCAGCAAAGGCGTGTGTCAGGCCGATGCCCCGCATAGATTTCACCGGATGAATAAAAAGCCGCGATAATGTAGCCACAACGCTGTCCCTGAGTCGAAATAAGCCTTTAACTTTATGACATGGGGCGCAGATTGGCTATAATGCGCAACAATTTTCTGCGAGTAAAAGTGACGATATGAATTCTCTGTTTGCCAGTACGGCCCGTGGGCTGGAAGAGCTGTTAAAAACTGAACTGGAAGGTCTGGGCGCGCAAGCGTGCCAGGTAACCCAGGGTGGCGTCCATTTCCAGGGCGATACACAGCTTCTGTACAAAAGCCTGATGTGGAGTCGTCTGGCTTCACGCATCATGATGCCGCTGGGGGAATGTAGCGTCTGGAGCGATCTCGATCTTTATCTTGGCGTGCAGGCTATCGACTGGACGTCAATCTTCACCCCTGATGCCACCTTCGCGGTCAGCTTCGGCGGCCTGAATGACAGTATTCGTAACAGCCAGTACGGTGCGTTGAAGGTCAAAGACGCCATAGTGGATGCCTTTACCCGCAAAAATCTGCCGCGTCCTAACGTCGATCGCGAAAACCCGGATCTGCGTATTAACGTGCGTCTGAATAAAGAAACCGCCTATATCTCCCTCGACCTGAGCGGCGATGGCCTGCACCTGCGTGGTTATCGCGACCGCACCGGTATGGCGCCTATCAAAGAGAACCTGGCGGCGGCTATCGTCATGCGTTCAGGCTGGGTACCCGGTACGCCGATGCTCGACCCGATGTGTGGTTCCGGTACGCTGCTGATTGAAGCGGCGATGTGGGCCACCGATCGCGCGCCAGGCTTACACCGCAGCCACTGGGGCTTTAGCGGCTGGGCACAGCACGACGAAGCGGTCTGGCAGTCGGTTAAAGCCGATGCGCAAACGCGCGCCCGCGCGGGTCTTGCGGCCTATGAGTCGCGTTTCTTTGGTTCTGACGTTGACGGACGCGTGGTGGAGCTTGCGCGCAGCAACGCCCGTCGCGCGGGGATTGGCGAACTGATTACCTTTGAGGTCAAAGACGTTGCTCAATTGAGTAATCCGCTGCCAAAAGGCCCTTACGGCACGGTCATCAGCAACCCGCCATACGGTGAGCGTCTGGAAAGTGAACCCGCGCTGATTGCCCTGCACAGCTTGCTGGGCCGCAGTATGAAAAATCTGTTTGGCGGCTGGAACTTGTCTTTGTTCAGCGCTTCTCCTGAACTGTTAAGCTGCCTGCAACTGCGCGCTGAACGTCAGTTTAAGGCTAAAAACGGCCCGCTGGACTGCGTTCAGAAAAACTATCACCTGACCGAAAGTACCGGTGAAGCTCCGGCATCGCTTGCCGAAGATTACGCTAACCGTCTGCGCAAAAATTTCAAAAAATTCCAGAAGTGGGCAAAGCAGGAAGGGATCGAATGTTACCGCCTGTATGATGCCGACTTGCCGGAATATAACGTTGCCGTCGACCGCTACGCCGATTGGGTGGTCGTGCAGGAATATGCGCCACCGAAAACCGTCGACGCCAATAAAGCGCGTCAGCGTCTGTTTGATATTATCGCCGCCACTATTTCGGTTCTGGGAATTGCGCCTAATAAGCTAGTGCTCAAAACCCGCGAACGTCAGAAGGGAAAAAATCAGTATCAGAAGATGAACGAGAAGGGCGATTTCATGGAGGTGAGCGAGTATAACGCGCGCCTGTGGGTCAACCTGACCGACTATCTTGATACCGGCCTGTTCCTCGATCACCGTATCGCACGTCGCATGTTGGGCCAGATGAGCAAAGGAAAAGATTTCCTTAACCTCTTCGCCTACACCGGCAGCGCCAGCGTGCACGCCGGTCTGGGCGGTGCGCGTTCTACCACTACCGTGGATATGTCGCGTACCTACCTCGAGTGGGCGGAACGTAACCTGCGCCTGAATGGTTTGACCGGTCGTCCGCATCGCCTGATGCAGGCGGATGTGCTGGCATGGCTGCGCGATACCGACGAACAGTTCGATGTGATCTTTATCGATCCGCCAACCTTCTCAAACTCTAAACGTATGGAAGACGCGTTCGATGTGCAGCGCGATCATCTGCGTTTAATGACCGATCTGAAACGTCTGCTTCGTAAAGGCGGCACCATTATGTTCTCCAACAATAAACGCGGTTTCCTTATGGACCACGACGGTCTGGCTGAACTGGGACTGAAAGCACAAGATATTACCCAAAAAACACAGTCGCCGGATTTTGCCCGTAACCGTCAGATCCACAACTGCTGGCTTGTCACCGCGGCCTGAAAGGAATAAAGAATGTCATTAATTAGTATGCACGGCGCCTGGCTATCGTTCAGCGATGCGCCGCTTCTCAATAATGCCGAACTGCATATTGAAGATAACGAGCGCGTTTGTCTGGTGGGCCGTAACGGCGCCGGCAAATCCACGCTGATGAAAATCCTTAACCGCGAGCTGGGGCTGGACGACGGGCGCATTATCTACGAGCAGGATCTGGTCGTGGCGCGTCTGCAACAGGATCCTCCGCGTAACGTTGAGGGCAGCGTTTACGATTTCGTCGCCGAAGGGATCGCGGAACAAGCGGTTTACCTCAAGCGTTACCACGATATCTCGCATCTGGTGATAACCGATCCGAGCGATAAAAATCTCCAGGAACTGGCGAAAGTCCAGGAACAGCTGGATAACCACGGTTTGTGGCAGCTCGAAAGCCGGATTAACGAAGTCCTGGATCAGCTCGGCCTGACCGCAGATACCGAATTGGCTTCGCTTTCCGGCGGCTGGCTGCGTAAAGCCGCGCTAGGACGTGCGCTGGTCAGTGCACCGCGCGTGCTGCTGTTAGACGAACCGACGAACCACCTGGATATTGAAACCATTGACTGGCTTGAAGGCTTCCTGAAGTCCTTCAAGGGGACGATTATTTTCATCTCCCACGACCGTTCATTTATTCGCAATATGGCGACCCGCATTGTCGATCTCGATCGCGGCAATCTGGTGACCTATCCGGGCAACTACGACCAGTATCTGCTGGAGAAAGAAGAAGCGCTGCGCGTTGAAGAACTGCAAAACGCTGAATTCGATCGCAAACTGGCGCAGGAAGAAGTGTGGATCCGTCAGGGTATCAAAGCGCGTCGTACCCGTAACGAAGGCCGCGTTCGCGCGCTAAAAGCAATGCGTAACGAACGTAGCGCGCGCCGTGAAGTGATGGGTAGCGCGAAGATGCAGGTCGAAGAAGCTTCTCGCTCCGGCAAAATCGTCTTTGAAATGGAAGATGTGAATTACCAGGTTGATGGCAAAGTACTGGTGAAAGACTTCTCCGCCCAGGTACAGCGTAGCGATAAAATCGCCATGATTGGCCCGAACGGCTGCGGTAAAACCACATTGCTGAAGCTGATGCTCGGCCAGCTTCAGGCCGATAGCGGACGAATTCACGTCGGTACTAAGCTGGAAGTCGCTTACTTCGACCAGCACCGCGCAGAGCTGGATCCGGACAAAACGGTGATGGATAACCTGGCGGAAGGGAAGCAAGAAGTGATGGTGAACGGTAAGCCGCGCCATGTACTGGGCTACCTGCAGGACTTCTTGTTCCATCCGAAACGTGCGATGACGCCGGTGCGTGCGTTGTCCGGTGGCGAACGTAACCGTCTGCTGCTGGCTCGTTTGTTCCTGAAACCGAGTAACCTGTTGATTCTCGATGAACCAACCAACGACCTGGATGTCGAAACGCTCGAACTGTTAGAAGAGCTTATCGACGGCTATCAGGGCACCGTCCTGCTGGTAAGCCACGATCGTCAATTTGTTGATAATACTGTGACCGAATGCTGGATCTTTGAAGGCAATGGGCGCATTGGTCGTTATGTCGGGGGCTACCACGATGCTCGCGGCCAACAGGCGCAATCGCAGTCGCGTCAACAACCGGTTGTGAAAAAAACGGCGGAAGTAGTTCAACCAAAAGCAGAAACTGTCAAACGCAGTGGTAGCAAACTAAGCTATAACCTGCAGCGCGAACTGGAACAGCTGCCGCAGAAGCTGGAAACGCTGGAAGCGGAGCTGGAAGCATTACAGTCGCAGGTTGCTGACGCATCGTTCTTTAGCCAGCCTCATGACCATACCCAAAAGGTACTGGCTGACATGGCACAGGCGGAACGCGCGTTAGAAGAAGCGTTTGAACGTTGGGAATATCTGGAAGCGTTGAAAAACGGCGCCTGATTGAGGACTTTTCATGTGCGAACAACATCATGCTGCGCAGCATATTCTGTGTTCACAGTGTGACATGCTGGTGGCGTTGCCGCACCTCGAGCACCGACATAAAGCAAACTGTCCACGCTGTGGTACGACATTAACCACCGCGTGGGATGAACCCAGACGACGCCCCACGGCGTACGTCCTGGTGGCACTCTTTATGCTGCTGCTGGCTAACCTGTTCCCTTTTATCAATATGAAAGTGGCAGGGGTGAGCAGTGAAGTTGAGCTGCTGGAAATTCCCAGCGTCATGTTTTCAGAAGACTACGCCAGTCTGGGTACTTTTTTCCTGCTGTTTGTTCAGCTGGTGCCGGCGTTTTGTCTCATCACCATTCTGTTACTGGTTAACCGCGTGCGGATGCCTTACCGACTGAAAACGTTTCTGGCGCGGATTCTGTTCGCGCTGAAAACGTGGGGCATGGCCGAAATCTTCCTCGCGGGCGTACTGGTGAGTTTTGTGAAGCTGATGGCCTATGGCGATGTCGGCGTGGGCAGCAGTTTCCTGCCGTGGTGTCTCTTCTGTCTGCTGCAATTACGTACTTTCCAGTGCGTCGATCGCCGCTGGCTATGGGATGATATCGGCCCGATGCCAGCGCTCTCGCAGCCGCTAAAACCGGGGATGACCGGTCTGCGGCAAGGGCTGCGTTCATGCTCATGCTGCACCGCTATTCTGCCCGCTGACCAGCTTGAATGCCCGCGCTGTCACAGCAAAGGCCACGCACGACGCAAAAATAGCCTGCAGTGGACGATGGCCCTGCTGGTGACGTCGATTCTGCTGTATCTTCCCGCCAATATCCTGCCGATCATGATAACCGATCTGCTGGGTGACAAAATGCCCTCGACCATTATCGCCGGGGTGATATTGCTGTGGAGTGAAGGATCGTATCCGGTGGCGATGGTGATTTTTATCGCCAGTATTCTCGTACCTACCTTAAAGATGATTGCCATTGCCTGGCTGTGTCTTGATGCAAACGGCCTCAAGCGTCGGAGCCGGGACAGCGAACGTATGCACCTGATTTATGAAGTGGTGGAGTTCGTCGGGCGCTGGTCAATGATTGATGTGTTTGTAATTGCCGTCCTCTCTGCGCTGGTGCGCATTGGGGGATTAATGAATATCTACCCGGCCATTGGCGCGCTGATGTTTGCGTTAGTCGTCATAATGACCATGTTCTCAGCAATGACCTTTGATCCGCGTTTGTCGTGGGATCGGGAACCTGAAGCAAGCCATGAGGAGTCGTAAAAACATGGAAACCAAGAGTGGGGAGGCAAACGTGCAGAAAGTGAAAAACTGGTCTCCCGTTTGGATCTTCCCGATTGTCACGGCGTTGATTGGCGCCTGGATCTTATTTTACCACTACAGCCATCAGGGGCCGGAGGTGACGCTTATCACCACCAATGCTGAAGGGATTGAAGGGGGTAAAACCACCATTAAGAGCCGCAGCGTGGATGTGGGCGTGGTAGAAAGTACTACCCTGACCGACGATTTGACGCACGTAGAAATCAAAGCACGGCTGAACTCAGGAATGGAAAAACTGCTGCATAAGGACTCGGTATTCTGGGTCGTGAAGCCGCAGGTTGGGCGTGAAGGGATTAGCGGACTGGGTACGCTGCTCTCTGGGGCCTATATCGAATTGCAGCCGGGTTCGAAAGGTTCGGTACCGGACAATTATCAACTGCTCGATGCACCGCCGCTGGCGCCACCGGATGCAAAAGGTATTCGCGTGATACTCGACAGCAAAAAAGCGGGCCAGCTCAATCCGGGTGACCCGGTGCTGTTCCGTGGCTATCGCGTGGGTTCGGTAGAAACCAGCACCTTCGATCCGCAAAAGCGTGACATCTCCTATCAGCTGTTTATCAGCGCACCGAACGATCGTCTGGTGACCAGCAACGTTCGCTTCTGGAAAGACAGCGGCGTCGCGGTGGATCTGACTTCTGCCGGGATGCGCGTTGAAATGGGGTCGCTGGCGACGCTGTTCAGCGGCGGCGTGAGTTTTGATGTCCCGGAAGGCGTTGAGCTGGGTCAACCAATCACTGAGAAGACCGAATTCAAACTTTACGACGACCAGAAAAGCATTCAGGACTCGCTGTATACCCAGCATATTGATTACCTGATGTTCTTTAAAGATTCAGTTCGAGGCCTTCAGGTTGGCGCGCCGGTTGAATTTCGCGGTATTCGTATGGGCACCGTGGCACAGGTACCGTACTTTGTTCCCGGCCTTCGCCAGAAGCTGACCAGTGATTATCGGATACCGGTAAAAATTCAGATTGAACCCGAACGACTTGCGGCTCAGTTTGGCGATAACCTCGATGTGCGTGGCCATCTGCCAACCCTGATTGAACGTGGACTGCGGGGCTCGCTGAAAACCGGTAATCTGGTCACCGGTGCGCTTTACATCGACCTCGACTTCTATCCAAAAGAACCGTTGATGAAAGATGTGAAGTCATTTGATGGCGTGGACATTATCCCGACCGTGAGCGGTGGTCTGGCGCAAATCCAGCAGCGTTTGATGGATACGCTGGATAAGTTCAACAATCTGCCGTTAACGCCGATGGTCCAGCAGGCAACCAATACGCTTAGCGAAAGCCAGAACACTATGCGCCGTCTGCAAACGACGCTGGATAATCTTAACAAGATCACCGCTAGCCAATCCGCGCAGCAGCTTCCAGCTGACATGCAGAAAACGCTCAATGAACTCAACCGCAGCATGCAAGGCTTCCAGCCGGGCTCCGCGGCCTATAACAAAATGGTCGGCGATATGCAGCGTCTGGATCAGGTTCTGCGCGAGTTGCAGCCTGTACTGAAAACGTTGAACGAGAAGAGCAACGCGCTGGTATTTGAAGCGAAGGATAAAAAAGATCCAGAGCCTAAGAGGGCGAAATAATGAAGAAGTGGTTAGTTCTGACGGCAGCCTGCCTGTTGGCAGCCTGCAGCAGCGGGGAAAATAAAACCTACTACCAGTTGCCGTTGACAACGGGAGTGGTGCAAAACACCAGCGCCACTACCAACCAGCGGATGCTGTGGGTGGAACAGGTCAACATACCTGACTTCCTCGCCGGGAGCGGCGTGGTATACCAGACCAGTGACGTTCAGTACGTGATTGCCAGTAACAACCTCTGGGCAAGCCCATTGGATCAGCAACTCCGTACGACGCTGGTTTCTAACCTGAGCAATCAGCTGCCGGGGTGGGTGGTCTCTTCACAGCCATTATCCAGCACACAGGACACGCTAAACGTGTCGGTCACTGGTTTCCACGGGCGGTATGATGGGAAAGTCGTGGTGAGCGGCGAATGGCTGCTTAACCATCAAGGCCAGCTGATTAAGCGTCCATTCCATGTAGAACTGGCGCAGCAGCAGGATGGTTACGATGCGATGGTGAAACTCTTAGCGCAGGCGTGGAGCCAGGAAGCGGCCTCTATTGCGCAGACCCTCAATCGCCAACCATAAGTAGAACTAATTGTTCTAAGGGCCGCCGCCGGTGTAAAACCGGCGGCGGTTTTTTTATGTCTGGCTTCAATTGGTTACTTATGCCACTTCACATTTTCTGTACAAATGAACTTCTGATTAGCTCACAAATATGACATTGGTATGAATTCTGCGCATTGACGGGAAGATTATTTAGCGGTATTCGTATTATGTGGTTGCGCGATTTGTAGCCACTGTTTTCTTTTCCACCAGACCAAAATATGAGGGAAACGAGGCATGAAGAGACAAAAACGAGATCGCCTGGACCGGGCACATCAACGCGGATATCAAGCCGGTATTACTGGACGATCGAAAGAAATGTGTCCTTACCAGACTATTAATCAGAGGTCTCACTGGCTAGGAGGCTGGCGAGAAGCCATGGAGGACAGGGCAGTAGTTGCCTGACACTGTCTCTTTAAAAAGAAACCTCCGCAGTGCGGAGGTTTCGCCTTTTGATTCACAATACTAATCTATCGCCGGTCTGGACGATAATCGGTATTAGAATGCAGAAGTGTCCTGGAACAGACCCACTTTCAGGTCGTTCGCGGTGTAGATCAGACGACCGTCAACCAGTACTTCACCATCTGCCAGACCCATGATCAGACGACGGTTAACGATACGCTTAAAGTGAATACGGTAGGTCACTTTCTTCGCCGTTGGCAGAACCTGACCGGTGAACTTGACTTCACCTACGCCGAGCGCACGGCCTTTGCCTTCACCGCCCAGCCAGCCGAGGTAGAAACCAACCAGCTGCCACATTGCATCCAGACCCAGACAGCCTGGCATCACAGGATCGCCGATAAAGTGGCAACCGAAGAACCACAGATCAGGATTGATATCGAGCTCAGCTTCAACATAACCCTTGTCAAAGTTGCCGCCGGTTTCGGTCATCTTAACGACACGATCCATCATCAGCATACTCGGTGCCGGTAACTGCGGGCCATTAGCGCCGAACAGTTCACCGCGACCAGAGGCAAGAAGGTCTTCTTTCGTATAGGATTCGCGTTTATCTACCATGTTTTAAGTAAGCCTTATTTTAAGTTCGGAACGCAGGATAGCTAACACGTGTACGCTGAACAAGTCCGATCAGTTGGATTGTGATCGGTTTAGCCAGCGTAACGGCCACGGAAAGCGGTTGCGGGGCTCCTGCTGCGTGGCCTGTGCAATGCGTTCCTGAATAGTTTGTAACAGCGTCTGACCTTCGCCATCCCAGTTAAGCTGTGTCAGCAACGGTAACGCATCACCGATGTCATCGATAGCCCAGATTGAAAATTCACCGGCCTCTACCGCTTCTTGTACTTCGGTGGCGAGACTCAGATGACGGACATTCGCAGAAGGGATAATGACACCTTGCTTACCGGTTAACCCGCGCTGGGCACAGATAGCGAAGAAGCCTTCAATTTTCTCATTCAGACCGCCAATCGGCTGGGCGCGACCGAACTGATCGACGGAACCTGTCATAGCGATGCTTTGGTTAATCGGTACGTTAGCGAGAGCACTGATCAGCGCGCATAGCTCAGCCATCGAAGCGCTGTCGCCATCGACTTCACTGTAGGATTGCTCAAAGGTCAACGATGCAGAGAAGGGCAACTGCTGGTCCAGATCGAGCTCGGCCATCAGGAAGGCCTGCATCAACATCATGCCTTTAGCGTGCAGATTACCGCCCAGTTCCGCTTTGCGTTCCACATCAATAAACTCGCCGTCACCAATGTGGACGACGCAGGATATACGGGAGGGCTCACCGAACGGACGCGGATGGCCTGGGAAATCAATGACTGACAAGGCATTGATCTGACCGATGCATTCACCTTCGGTTTCAATCAGAATCTGCTCAAGTAGAATTTCATCCTGCATACGTTCAGCAAGGAAACCTTCACGCCACTGACGCTGCATCAGCATGGTTTTCAGCTGTTCAGCATTGATGCGGTCGTTGTCGGTAAACGGAGCGGCTTCACGAAGCTGACGGGCAATCCACAGCGGGCATAGCGGCATAATTTCCTGATCGCCGGTATCGCGAGCACCTTCCTGCATCAGCAAAGGCCAGGCATCCGGGGCAAGACCCGGCAGCGATTTTTCACGCGCGATATTCCAGACCCACTGGCACCATTGCTTCAACGTCTCTTCATCGGAGATTTGCAGGTTATCTTCAAATTCGCTATACAAAGCGGTCTCCGCCAGCTCCGGTTCCATTTCCTGGAAGTCGGCCAGAGAATCCCTGTCGCCCATTAAGACCACTTTCAACGTCAATGGCATTGAGGGGATACTTACCGGCAGGGGACGGGCATCATCAAAGGTCAGCCAGTCAAAACGTTGTTGCATGACCTGATTCTTCAGGCGCATCCACAACAGCGGTTGTGCCATTAGTGTACGCAGGGACAGTATCAGGATGCCGCCATTGGCCTGATGTACCAGACCCGGCTGGAGGCTAATTTCACCGTTAAACTGGCGTACGCAGCCAAAAAGCTGTTCCGCTTCAACCCAGTCGGCAAAAATGACGGGACCCTGGCTTGCAAAGTTATCCTCTGAGCTCTGGGCAGCAGTCATGCTGACTTTGCTACCATTCACCTGATAGCTGACGCCCGTTAGCGCTTGCGCATCACTATCGCGCAAAGAGTCGATGTTCTGCGTAAGCAGCTGGAGGTACTCTTTTTCTTCCGGTGCTTTGACCAGTAAGAAAGGGGAGATGCCCTGAGGATGTAAAAACTGTTCCAGCGCATAGTGTAAACGCGCTTGAAGCTCGCTGAATAAGGTATCGTTTTCTGAGGCCAGCTCACGCTGGGCAAATAGCGCCTGAAATGCTTCAGTCGCGGGGGCGAGAAAGCGCCGGGAAAGAGTATTTATAGTCAATGTCGCTATTTTTAGTCAGATGTAAAACGCGAGATTATACCTGATGCTGCGGGGAAGCTCACGGAGATTAAGGAAGTATCTTTTACCGCTGGCTTAATCCGTATCACAGTTGCAGATTTCTTCTCAGCACATTCGGAAAAAACTGTTATCCTGAAAAGAGTTACACGGTCACACTGAGATCGCAATGAAATATCAACAACTGGAAAATCTTGAAAGCGGTTGGAAGTGGAAATATCTGGTGAAAAAACACCGGGAAGGCGAATCCATCACCCGCTACATTGAAGCCAGCGCCGCACAAGAAGCTGTCGATGTTTTGCAGAAGCTGGAACATGAACCCGTTCAGGTAAATGACTGGATTGCTCAGCATATTAATCCACAGCTGGTTAATCGCATGAAGCAGACCATCCGTGCACGCCGCAAGCGCCATTTCAACGCTGAGCACCAACACACGCGAAAGAAATCTATCGATCTGGAGTTTGTGGTCTGGCAGCGGTTAGCGGGTCTTGCTCAGCGTCGTGGTAAGACGCTGTCTGAAACGATCGTGCAGTTAATTGAAGATGCCGAAAACAAAGAGAAATACGCCACTAAGATGTCCAGCCTTAAGCAGGATCTCGAAGCGATGTTGGGTAAAGAGAAGTAGCTACCCGGACTCATTTTTTTGGCGACTCATCGTCAGACAAGCAAAAAAAAACCCCGCTTAGCGGGGTTTTTTATGAGACGAGAACTTAAGCCTGTGGCTGAGTTACAACGTCTTTGCTGCCTTTAACTTCGATCTCAACGCGACGATCTGGTGCCAGGCAATCGATCAGCGCAGCTTTCGCTTTCACGCCGTCACAGGTGTTGCCAGTAACTGGGTTAGCTTCGCCCATGCCACGTGCAGAGATTTTGTCTGAAGGGATACCTTTAGATACCAGGTAATCAACTACGGACTGTGCACGTTTCTCAGACAGACCCTGGTTGTAAGCGTCAGAACCGATGCGGTCAGTGAAGCCCAGAACCACTACGGAACCGTCTTTCGGATCCAGGTTGCTCAGCTGGCTGTACATCTGGTCCAGAGCCTGCTTACCTTCTGGTTTCAGGGTAGATTTGTTGAAGGTGAACAGAACGTCAGACTTCAGAGTGAAGTGTTTGGTCTGTACTTCTGGCGCTGGAGCTGGAGCTGGAGCAACTACTGGAGCTGCTGCATCCTGCTGGCCGAAACGGTAGGAAACACCTACGCTCAGCATGCCGTTGTCTGGACGTACGCCAACGCTGTTTGCGTCGCCGATGTTGTTAACCCACTGGTATTCCAGACGGGTAGCGATGTCACGGGTCATTGCCCACTCAACGCCGCCAGCGAATACTGGGGAAACGCCGGTGTCGTGGTGATCGCCAGCTTTGTTGTTGCTGGAGTCTGCACGCCAAACCATACCACCCAGACGGGTGTAGATGTCCAGGTCGTCAGTGATTGGGTAACCCAGTTTAGCGGTCAGCTGAACGCCCTGAGCTTTCAGAGCACCGTTAGTCTGGCTACCGGTGTATTCCATACGACCCAACCAGTCGTAACCCATTTCGAAACCAACATACGGGTTAACCTGATAACCACCGAAGGCGCCTGCGCCCAGCTGGCTGTTGTGGGTTGAACCGTTGTTGTTCAGGTCACTCTGGTACCAGCCAGTGTCATGGAACTGAGACCAGCCCAGTTTACCACCAGCATACCAGGTGTTGTCTTGCGGAGCGGCCTGCGCTACAGAAGCGAAGCCTGCCAGTGCCACTGCAATCGCGATAGCTGTCTTTTTCATTTTTTGCGCCTCGTTATCATCCAAAATTTGCCATGAAGTTCTAAGTAGACTCACGGTTAAATCCTTCCACCGGGGGCGTGGCTTAGTGAATTACTTAGCAGATATCTGCGGTATAAGCTGAGCACCCCTGGCGATGTAAAGTCTACAACGTCGTTCGAAACTTACAAGTGTGAACTCCGTCAGGCTTATGAAAAAAAAAGAGTTGTATACGCAATATTTAACATTTATGTTGAAAAATTAAACAGTGAAAAATACTGAAAACCGCACCAGACAAGCCTTCTGCGCAAAATGAGCCGGTAAATCTTAGGGATAAAAAAGTTTCAAAAAAATTACTCAGAAAAATCCTATTTTTGATTAATGGTACAAATTTGAGTGAATTTTTAGCCCATTAAATTGTCCAGTGGGGTGAGAAGTCGACTGAACTGGTCGCATAATAAACACCATCGAATTACCTTCTTCGGCCGCACTTAACAAACGTGCGTGCTCCTCTGATGACAATTCTTCCGTTAACCAACCGATAACAACACTATAATTTCCGGTGCGCAAAGCACGAACCATAGAATCAAGCATGTCGCACGATGACATCTGGCGCAATTGCATGACTTTAGTTAGCGGAAGGCCAGACGACTGCACCCATTCGCGACTCAGTTTTTGTTGTGGCGTGAGCCACAGCTGCCAACGAGATTGTTGCCCCAGCTGTTGGAGTAATGGTAGCAGTAACATCTGCGCCATCATCGGCTGGTCTTCGCGGTAGAGCACTTCGCTGATTAAGGCGGCAGACGTATTCTCTACCGGAGATAAAGTATGGGAAGCCGTTTTAACGACAGCCGCGGAAGAACGATTAACAACACCAGAAGTATACATAGCTAATCCAACCTTGTGGGTTACTGTATGCATATACAGTACTACCCTGCATAGTAAAGATCAACCTCATTTTCTGAAAGCAACTCGCAAAATTGCACACTAATTACCTCGGAGGTGAAATTCACCTTGCCGTCCTGTGTGAAGTTCCTTATGTTGCTAATTATGTGTTCCGTTAACGAATTTAATGAATCCATGTACATGATTATTAAGGATTAATCATGAAGATAATATCATATAAACGGATTTATCAATCCCAGGAATATTTTGCGGTATTAGGGAAAGTCAGGTCACGAGCGCTGTTTGGGGGGTACAGCCTTGCCGTAGACGACACGGTTTTTGCCATGGTGGCGGAGGGCGAACTGTATCTGAGAATGTGCGAAAAAACCGCCATTTATCAGACCAAGCATTCACCACCATTATTAATGCTACATAAAAGAGGAGGGCCACTTCAGCTTAAGTACTTCCGCGTAGACGATGAACTCTGGGCAAATAAGCCCGTTTTGCTGCAACTGGGCGCATATTCACTGGAGGATGCGCGACGTGAAAAGTCTCAGCAAAAACATCCGAAGCGTTTAAAGGATCTCCCTAATCTGTCATTCCATATGGAACTCTTGTTACATGAAGCGGGGGTTAAGGACGCTCAGGCGTTGCATCAAATGGGGGCGAAATCGGCGTGGTTGCTACTTCGCCAAAAGCGTAAACAGATAAGCCCGAACGTGATTTATTCATTGGAAGGGGCTATTCAGGGGGTACATGCTGCGGCGCTCCCAGCGCAAAAACGTCAGGAGCTCCAGGAGTGGGTGCATCATTACACCCACAAGAAGTAAGCGCAGGCCTTAGCTCAGAACCTGCTTTTGTAGCCGACAGATTTCCGGTAACAGCGAAATCATCAGGCCTATTTGTTGCAAAACCAGAGGCTCTTTACTGTCCTGGCGAGGCTCAAGATGGTTTATTCGTGCTGATAATCCGTTGAGTGCCTGCGAAACCCGGTCTTCATCTGAGGGTAGATGATGCAGGGCATCGTCGACATAGCAGACCGCGTCGTCAAGAAGGGCCAGAATTTCTGGTGTAGTCAATTTCTCCCGGTGGGCGCCCAACGCGGAGATATAGCTGGTTAACGTATGATTCAGGCACAGTAAACGGAAAGCCGTTTCTCGCATTTCGGCGGTGACGTTGGGTTCAGTCGACATATTGGATACCACCGAGGCGAGTTCAGCATCCCTATTGTGCGCATCACGACGCGCTATCCGGTAAGCGAGCCGGTTATCCCGGCCCTGGTGATACTGCTCAAGAATAGCATCCAGATATCGACAGTTGGCATTCACCGCTCGCTCAAGGACTCGGGGCAGGTTGCGGAACTTCCAATCCGGCCAGATAAAGCTCACGGCAATCCATGCGATTCCACAGCCAATCAGCGTATCAATGACGCGTGGTAGCGCGACCTCAAATCCTTCACCGAGCAGGTTAAAGCACAGCAGCACCAGCAGCGTGATGAACATCGTGGCGTGGGCGTATTGCACGTTGCGAAAAGCAAAGAACAACACACCGGTAATGACGATAAGCATCAACTGCCCCTCAAGCGACGGCACCAGCCAGAGGATGGGGAGGCCGAGCGCTACGCCAACCAATGTGCCGATAATACGCAGCGCAAGTCGGTGACGAGTGGCGTTATAGTTGGGCTGACAAACGAAGAGGCTGGTGAGCAAAATCCAGTAACCGTGCTGTAACCCGGTTAATTGAATAAAGGCATAGCCCGCACACAGCACCAATGACATGCGCACCGCATGGCGGAACAACGCCGATTCGGGCGACATATTGCGGCTCAGGCGGGAACGAATATCGTCAAAGCCATGGATGCTGTCATCCGCCAACAGATTTTCCGTATCGCTTTTCGCTTGTGACTGCACCTGTTCGGACTCAATGGTCGCCAGTTGGGCGTCAATAGCGCGCAGGTTATTGAGTAGAAAACCCAGCGCTTTCATCTGCTCCGGCGCGGCTCCGCTTGCGCGGACGCGGTCAAGGGCGGCGTCCAGATGGGTGAAGGCGCGTTCGAAACGGGCATCGTGCTGGTAAGGGGTACGCAGCAGTATGGCTCGGGATAACGCCTGGCAGGCTAATGATTGCATCGACAGCAGACGCTGGAATCGGAACATCACATCGCTATAGCGAAAGTGATCGCGCAGGGCCTGATACTGGATGTGCGATGAGCTGGCGCGCTCATGGATATCCTGAGCGACAAAATAATAGTGCAGCGTACGTCGCGTACTGCGCTGACCGCGATCGCCGCGCAGCCGGGTGAGCAGCGACGCTTTAGTCTGATTAAGCGTGGCAACCAGCTGACCATTCGCCAGCGCCAGTTCGTAGAGTGGCGCTTGATTTTCATCATCGAGATCCGGGTCGAACAGCCGCGATTTCAGCTCAAGATAGTGCGCCAACTGCTCATAGCTGCGCGCAAGATTGTCCTGAAGCGGACGGATAGGGAAAATCAGATGCCCGGTGAGCGTCAGCAAGTTGTACCACACCGCCCCAGCAATCAGCAGCAGCGGTTGCTGATACCAGTGGGCGTAAAGCGACACGCCGAGCATGGTGTAAATGGCAATCAGCAGCGCGCCAAAGGCGATGGTGGCGTAACGTTGGCCTAAACCGCCAAGGAGAATGAAGCTGATGGTCGAGACGGTTAACCCAAGCGCGAAAAGCCACGGCCACGGAAACAGCAGTTCAACTGACGCTGAAGCGATAAAAAAGCAGAAAAGCGTAATCACCAGATTACGCAGTCTTCCGGTGAGGCGATCGTCTAAATCAGTCAGCGCAGCGGCGACGACGCCGAGCGTAAGGGGAATCGTTAATTTGGCATCGCCCAGCCACCAGGGCAGGGCGGTAGTGCCAACTAATGCGATAAATATTCTGGCGTTGTATAGCCAGGTACTATTCCAGGTATAGCGGCGAAGCAAAGGGCTTAGCATATCGGGTGACGGGTCCTGATTACTGGAAACGACGGCGAGCGTTGGCTTCACGCGCAGCGCGCGCCACCTCTACTGGCACGACACGGCGACCGACCGGCCACAGCGCGATGGCCGCAATTTTAAAGTTCGCAATACCTACCGGTATGCCAATAATAGTGATGCACTGAGCGATGCCCGCCAGAATATGCGTCAGACACAGCCACCAGCCAAACAGAATAAACCAGACAATATTGAGCAGCGCTCCGCCAGCATTCATCACGCTGCTTTTGCTACCGGGTTCCAGTTCGTCAACATGCACTGCTTCGTTCCCGAAGGGGAACAGTGAGAGTTTGGTTATTTCCCAGCAAGAACGGGTGAGGGGAAGGGTGATAATCAGCACGACGCTGAACAACGTCGCCAGCAGCCAACCCAAAGTTGTCAGAAAACCACCTAAAACAAAATTCAAAATATTCAGAACAGTACGCATAAATCCTCTCTGCAGCGCTGTGAATAATAAGACCTGGTGATTGTAACGTTTTTTTAGGCTGGAGCACCTATTCTCTGGCGGTTACACTGTGAGATATCGAAAAAGTCAGGACTCTGCATGACATGGAACTAAAAGCAACGACATTGGGCAAGCGGATGGCGCAGCACCCTTACGACCGGGTTGAGATCCTCAATGCGGGCGTGAAGGTCTCCGGCCCGCAGCATGAATATCTTATCCCTTTCAACCAGTTAATCAGTATCAACTGCAAGCGTGGCCTGGTGTGGGGTGAGATGGAGTTCGTTCTGCCAGAGGAAAAAGTCGTGCGGCTGCATGGAACCGAGTGGGGTGAGACGCAGCGGTTTCACCGTCATTTGCTGGGGCTATGGCAGCAGTGGAGCGCGGAGATGAGTGAAATAGCCGCCGGGCTATTACAAGCGCAGCTGGCGATTATTAACGGCAATCGTGAGCAAACCCATTGGCTGACACGCCAACAGGCGCAGACTATTCGCCAGCAAATTGTGCAGGCGCTGGAAGGATTACCCCTGCCAACCAGCCGTTTGGATGAGTTTGGTAACTGCCGCGAAGCCTGGCAGCAATGTAAGGCCTGGCTGGCAGATAAAGAGAGCGGCCGCGCTCAGCATAACCAGCGTTACACCGACGCCATGCTGGCGCAGTACAGCGACTTCTTCGAACAAATCGAATCCTCGCCGCTGAATCCGTCACAGGCGCGAGCCGTGGTCAATGGCGAGCGTTCATTGCTGGTGCTCGCCGGTGCCGGTAGCGGAAAAACCTCGGTGCTGGTGGCGCGAGCTGGCTGGTTGATGGCGCGCGGCGAAGCGTCAGCAGAACAAATTCTGCTGCTGGCATTTGGCAAAAAAGCCGCGGAAGAGATGGATGAACGCCTGCAAACTCGCTTACATACTGATGCGATTACTGCCCGTACCTTCCACTCTCTGGCGCTGTTTATCATCCAGCAGGGCAGCAAAAAAGTGCCGGTGGTTAGCAAACTGGAAAACGATTCAACCGCCCGTCACACGCTTTTTACCCAATGCTGGCAACAACAGTGTCGCGAGAAAAAAGCCCAGGCCAAGGGCTGGCGGCTATGGTTGCAGGAAGAGCTGGGTTGGGACGTGAGCGACGAAAATTTCTGGGAAAATGAGAAAATCGTTAAGCGCATGGGCAGCCGATTGGATCGCTGGGTCAGCCTGATGCGGATGCACGGTGGCACGCAGGCTGAAATGATAGCCGGTGCGCCAGAAGAAGTGCGCGACCTGTTTGGCAAGCGTGTGAAGCTGATGGCACCGCTGGTTAAAGCTTGGAAAACCGCGTTAAAAGAGGAGAATGCCGTCGACTTCTCCGGCCTTATTCATCAGGCGATCATTATTCTTGAGAAGGGCCGTTTTATCAGCCCGTGGAAATATATTCTGGTGGACGAATTCCAGGATATCTCGCCGCAACGCGCGGCGCTTCTGGCGGCATTGCGCAAGCAGAACTCACAAACTTCCCTCTATGCCGTCGGCGATGACTGGCAGGCCATCTACCGCTTTAGCGGGGCGCAACTCTCGCTGACCACGGCGTTTAACCACTATTTTGGCGAAGGGGACAGCTGTGCACTGGATACCACTTACCGTTTTAATGGCCGTATTGGTGAGATTGCTAACCGCTTTATTCAACAAAACCCGCATCAGCTCAGTAAACCGCTCAATAGCTTAACCCCGGGTGATAAGAATGCGGTGACGTTACTGGCAGACGATAAGCTCGATGCACTGTTTGATAAGCTCAGCGGCTATGCCACGCCGGACCAGCGTATTCTGGTTCTGGCTCGCTATCACCATTTGAAACCTGCTGCGCTTGAAAAAGCCGTGACCCGTTGGCCGAAGCTGAATATTGATTTTATGACGGTGCATGCCAGTAAAGGGCAACAGGCAGATTACGTCATCGTGTTAGGTCTACAGGAAGGGACTGATGGTTTTCCGGCACCCGCGCGCGAGTCAATCATGGAGCAGGCGCTGCTGCCCGCGCCGGAAGATTTCCCGGATGCGGAAGAGCGGCGTTTGCTGTATGTGGCGATAACGCGTGCGAAACTTCGGGTCTGGCTGATGTTTAATCAGGCGCAGCCTTCATCGTTTGTGGAGGTCTTAAAGCAGTTGTCGGTACCGGTGGCGCGTAAACCGTAAGGCTTACCGGAGCCGCTGTGCGCGCTCCGGTTTTTAGCTCGCTTATTTCAGACGTTCTGCCAGATAGCGCTGGTAATCGGGGATCAGAATCTCAACCGGTTGACCAAAGTTTGGCGACTGAATGATGAAATCGGCGGTAGAGGCGTTAGTGGCAACCGGAATATTCCAGACGGTGGCCAGACGCAGCAGCGCTTTGACGTCAGGATCGTGCGGTACGGCGTTTAGCGGATCCCAAAAGAAGATCAGGACGTCGATTTTGCCTTCCGAAATCAGCGCGCCAACCTGCTGGTCGCCGCCCATTGGGCCGCTTAAAAGCGCCTGTACTTCAAGCCCGGTGGCGCGTTGCACCAGGTTACCGGTAGTTCCCGTCGCCGACAGCGTATGTTGTGCCAGACATTCCTTATGGCGCTCCACCCATTTCATCAGCATATCTTTGCAGTGATCGTGTGCAACCAGCGCAATATGTTTGCGCGCGGCCAGGGTGCGAGTAGTCAGTTCCATAAAACATTCCCTAATGTGTGAGATCCCAACAGATTACTGCAAGAGAATCAGGCTGCAAGCCCTGATTGGCAAAAATTTGACGCGCGACATCAGCGGCTAGCATACACTTAAGCTATTGGCCAGGAGGATAATGATGACAGAAAATGAGATTGCCAGTATTTTGACCACAACGCGTACCATTGCGCTGGTGGGAGCCAGCGACAAACCTGACCGTCCAAGCTATAGGGTGATGAAGTACCTGCTGGATCAGGGCTATCACGTGATCCCGGTTTCACCTAAGGTTGCAGGCGGCACGTTATTGGGACAAAAAGGGTATGCCACGCTTGCCGATGTGCCGGAAAAGGTCGATATGGTCGATGTTTTCCGCAACTCAGAAGCCGCATGGGGTGTCGCTCAGGAGGCGGTTGCCATTGGGGCGAAAACGCTGTGGTTGCAGCTTGGGGTTATCAATGAACAGGCGGCTGTTCTGGCGCGTAATGCCGGGATGCAGGTGGTGATGGACAGATGTCCGGCCATTGAGATCCCACGGTTAGGATTGGCGAAATAACCCTGAATAAAAAACCCCGCAACGCGGGGTTTTTTTAAACGGCGGTTAGTTGCGCAGCCGTGGCGCCTGTAGCTGTCGGCGAATGGTGCGGGCCAGTTCATCCATAGTCGGTTGTTCTGGATGATCGGCTCGTAGTTCACTGCTTAACTGCGCTTCGGCCAGATAAGTATGCATTGGCTGGCCTTCGTCATCTTCCATCACCACATGATACCAGGGCAACGCGCGGAGTTCGTCGTTAGCCGCAAGATCGTCGGGCTCAGGTTCATCAAGCGAGTAAACCGGGTCGATATCTACCACCACGCCCAGGTAGCCCAGCAACGAGTGTCGCACCTGCTGGCCAATTCCGAATTTGCTGGTAATCATCATTCTTCCTCCCGGGAAATAGCGCCTTTATCCTACCTATAGATATATAGACACCATTTCGCTTTTCAAGTTACATGACGCGGCAGGCAAATCCTTTCAAATATAGCCCTTCCGGGTATGTCGCAATCACCGGGTGATCGGCTGCCTGACGGAACTGCTCTATAAATTGTACATCACGACCAGCATCTATTGCGGCGTCAGCGATGATTTTCTGGAATAAATCGGTGGTCATCAGGCCAGAACAGGAGAATGTCAGCAGCACGCCGCCCGGATTCAGCAACTGGATAGCCAGCATGTTGATGTCTTTATAACCGCGGCAAGCGCCCATCAGCTGGCTTTTGTTCTCGACGAACTTTGGTGGGTCCATCACGATGACATCGAATTTCTCGCCCTGATCGCGATATTTACGCAGCAGTTTGAACACGTCATCGCGGACAAATTCAGCTTTGCTAAGATCGAGCTTATTTAGCTCAACGTTCTGGCGCGCGATATCCAGCGCTTCCTGCGAGGTATCGACGCTGGTGACCTGGCGGCAACCGCCCATCAGCGCGGAAACCGCAAAACCGCCGGTGTACGAGAAGCAGTTCAGCACGCGTTTGCCTTCCACGTAGCGACGGGTCGCCAGACGGCTGTCACGCTGATCGAGGTAGTAGCCGGTTTTATGGCCGCCCTGAATGTCTACCAGCAGTTTCATGCCGTGTTCTTCAATGGGCAGCAGCGCAGGCGGCAGCTCACCGGTCACCGGGCCCTGGGTCAGCTCCATTCCTTCTTTTTTACGCACCGCAACATCGCTGCGATCGTAAATTGCGCACTGCGGGTAGAGCGTTTGCAGAGCGCTAATCAGCGCAGCGCGCTGATATTCAGCCCCGGCGCTCAGCAACTGGAGCACCAGGAAAGTGCCGAATCGGTCAATGGTGACGCCCGGCAGACCGTCGGATTCACCGGCAATCAGGCGATAGCTATCGAGGCCGTCTTTTTGCGCCAGCCAGTCACGCCACTGCTGCGCCTGCTGTAAACGGCGAACGAAGAAATCGATATCAATCGCTTCGTTGGCGTCAAATGTCCAGACGCGAGCACGAATTTGCGACGATGGAGAATACGCACCGCGGGCTAGCCATTTCCCCTGGCTATCAACAATATCAATGGTCTCGCCGAGGCTGGCTTTGCCTTCCATGCGCGCAACCGCACCGGAAAAGACCCAGGGATGACGGCGCAACAATGATTTTTCGCGCCCTTTGGCTAACACTAAACGTACACTCATAATTTTTCTAATCTGGCTTTTTGATGGGAAGGGCTTCATTTTCCCGACTTCCCCGCATAAATGCAACGAACGGCGGCAGAATGCCAGGACAATTGACGTTACAGTATTGAAATTCATCATCACCGTTTACGAGGAGTCAGCGTGGATAAATGTGTAATCTGTTGGGTTTATGGCCAGGTGCAGGGCGTCGGTTTTCGCTACTTTACTCAGCAGGAAGCGGGGCGGCTTGGGGTGCGCGGCTATGCGCGGAATCTGGATGACGGTAGCGTCGAAGTGCTGGCCTGTGGGGACGGTGAGCAGGTGGAAAAACTGCTGGCATGGCTAAAAGCCGGTGGGCCGAGAAGCGCTCGGGTTGATAAAGTTCTGGCAGAGCCTCATCAACCCGAAAAAGCGTGGCGCGACTTCAGCATTCGTTACTAAATGCACTTCACCGGTTTAGGGAGACCGGCGATTTTTGTTGCCTGTTTCGCCGGGCCTTTCGGGAACAAGCGGTACAGGTAACGGCTATTGCCTTTCTCTTCACCAAAGGTGTTGGCCATGGCTTTGACCAGCATTCGAATGGCTGGAGAGGTGTTGAACTCCAGGTAAAATTCACGCACAAAGCGCACCACTTCCCAGTGTTCCGGGCTCAACGTAATCCCTTCTTTTTCAGCAATGACGGCAGCCAGCCCTTCGCTCCATAACGTTGAGTCTTTAAGATAACCGTCGTTATCGGTCTCGATTTCGGTATTTTCGTAGATAAGCATAATTTTTCACACAACATACAGATGGCGGGAAGTGTAGCAAATAAAAAGGCCCCGCATAAGCGAGGCCTTGAGGGATGGCTGACTTCAGGTTAGTCGCGGCTGGCGAAGCCCAGAATGCTCAGCAGGCTAACGAAGATGTTGTACAGAGACACGTACAGACTCACCGTTGCGCGGATGTAGTTGGTTTCACCACCGCGAATAATGTTGCTGGTTTCATACAGGATGGCACCTGAAGAAATCAGGATAAACACTGCGCTAATCGCCAGATGCAGGGCAGGCAGCTGCAGGAAGATGTTCGCCACCATACCAATTAGCACCACCACAATACCCGCCATCAGCATACCGCCGAGGAAGGACATGTCTTTACGGGTGGTTAACACATAGGCCGAGCAGCTAAAGAACACTAACGCCGTACCGCCCAGCGCCATACCGATAACGTCGCCCATACCCGCAGACAGGTAGGCGTTCAGAATCGGCCCAAGGATATAACCTAAGAAGCCGGTGAAGGCGAACGCGGACAGAATACCGACAGGCTTATCCGCCGTTTTATAAGTCAGGAACATCAGTCCGTACATACCGACCAGCGTCAGGATTAACCCCGGCGATGGCAGCATCAGTACGGTGCTGGCCGTGGCGGTGATGGCGGAAAACGCCAGCGTCAGGCTCAGCAGGAAATAGGTATTACGCAGGACTTTATGGGTGCTCAGTAGCGATGAGCGGTCACGCGATGAAGTAATTATGCGATCCATGAGTCACTCTCTTATGATGGATGTTATTAATGGCTAAGCATAAAAAAAGTCTTCTTTATTCCCAAATGGTTTTACCCATCTTTACTCTGCCGAATCAGAGGATTATGGGCAGGTCACAAATTCTTCCAACAATGCCACAAATAGCGAGATCGCTATCTTATAGGTTATTGAAAGTCCTTGCGTAATTCAATATCCATGCCGAAAGTGAAAGAGGTAAAAACAACAAGGCAATGGAAATGAAAATACAAAAATATAACTACATCACGATAGCTTTACTGACGATGGGACTAACAGGGGCGGCGCAGGCCGCAAACGTCCCGCAAGGAACAGCGCTTGCTGATACCCAGGAGCTGGTGCGCAGTAATGGTAATGAACCCGCCTCACTTGACCCGCACAAAGTGGAAAGCGACGTCGAATTTAACATTATCAGCGATCTGTTTGACGGGCTGGTGGCGATAAAACCGGACGGCACAATCGAACCCCGACTGGCCCAATCCTGGGAGAATAAAGATAACACCGTCTGGACGTTCCATTTACGCCCGGGCATCGTCTGGAGCGATGGCTCAGCCATCACCGCCCAGGATATCGTCTGGAGCTGGCAGCGGCTGGTCACGCCCGCCACCGGTTCTCCCTATGCAAGCTACCCCGGCAATATGCACATTGCGAACGCCGCTGACATTGCGCTGGGTAAAAAATCACCTGATACCCTTGGGGTAAAAGCGCTCAACGATTCTACGCTCGAAGTGACGTTAACGCAGCCAACCTCATCATTCCTGGCGATGCTTACCCACCCGTCGATGGTGCCGCTCGATAAAGTCCTGATCGGCCGCTATGGCGATAAGTGGGTCAAACCGGACCATTTTGTGGGCAGCGGCGCCTATAGCCTGGCGCAGTGGGTAGTGAATGAACGCATTGTGGCGGTGCGTAACCCACATTATTGGGATAATGCAAATACCGTCATTAATAAGGTGACCTATCTGCCGATTCGTTCGGAAGCTTCGGACGTGAACCGCTATAAGGCGGGCGAAGTTGATATCGTCTATACGCTGCCAATTAACCAGTTCAGCCAGTTGCAGAAGACGCTGGGCTCTGAAGTGAATGTCTCGCCACAGCTGGCGACCTATTACTACGAATTCAACACCACGCGTGCCCCGTTTAACGATGTGCGCGTTCGTCGGGCACTGAATATGGCGCTGGATAAAGACATCATTGCCGGGAAAGTGCTAGGGCAGGGGCAGCGTCCGGCGTGGGTGTTTAGCCAACCGGAAATCGGTGGGATAAAACTACACGGGCCAGACTATGCCTCATGGCCGCTCGAAAAACGTCTTGTCGAGGCGAAAAAGCTACTGGCGGAGGCGGGATTCAGTGAAAGTCATCCGCTGACCTTTAATCTTCTCTATAACACTTCCGAGTCGCATCAGCGTATCGCGATTGCCGCCGCTTCCATGTGGAAGAAAAATCTCGGCGTTGAGGCCAAATTGCAAAACCAGGAGTGGAAAACCATGCTCGATACGATGCATACCGGCAATTTCGATGTGGTTCGCTATGCCTGGATTGCTGATTACGACGATGCCTCAACCTTCCTGAATACCTTCCGTACCGGCGACAGCGAAAATACAACGAAGTACAGTAACCCGGACTATGACAGCGCGCTGCGTGATGCCGCTAAAGTGCTGGATCCGGCCCAACGCGCGAGTGATTATCAGAAAGCGGAAGATCTCCTGGGACGTGATGTTCCGGCAATTCCCGTCTATCACTATGTGCGCACGCACCTGGTGAAACCGTGGGTGGGGGGATTCACCCCTGACCGCCTGGGCTACTATTACACCAAAGACATGTATATCAAAAAACATTGAGACACTGAGTATCAATAAAAGGCGAGTAAAACCCATCATTTTGTTGTTTTTTCAGGCGAATAACACGGTTTTGCTCGTTTTTCGCCCGGTCGTGCGTTTTGGGGCTTTACAGGCCCAATGGGGATGTTTATAGTGCGCCTCATTGGAAGCGTGGCCGAGCGGTTGAAGGCACCGGTCTTGAAAACCGGCGACCCGAAAGGGTTCTAGAGTTCGAATCTCTACGCTTCCGCCAAATTCGCAAAGGGGTTACCGAAAGGTAACCCCTTTTTGCTTTTGTCTCCCGGTAGCTCGTCGTTTGCAGCGGTTTTCTGCTTTTAAACTTTTAAACCTATCCCGTATGAAAATACGTCTCCTCGCGCAGTAGCCTGTCTTTTTTTTGTCCATGACGGGCAAAATTGACGAGGAAATAATCAGACGATAAAAAAGAAGTGAATTTCATCGCCAATAACGCGTTTTGGTGCTTTACAGGGCCGTTTGGGATGTTTATAGTGCGCAGCATTGGAAGCGTGGCCGAGCGGTTGAAGGCACCGGTCTTGAAAACCGGCGACCCGAAAGGGTTCTAGAGTTCGAATCTCTACGCTTCCGCCAAATTAGAAACCCAGGTCGTTATGCGACCTGGGTTTTTCTTTTTTCGTTTCATTGTGCCATTGCCGGTCGTCTTGCGCTGGACTGCTGCGAAAGCATTGGAGACCTCGCCCCCTTTCATCTAGACGTCAGCGCCCCGATAGTGGCGGGCATGATGTCATTGAGTTTTCGACCAGTTTGCGCCGTTTTAACGTAATATGCGTCGTTCCATTCAGAAGTAGTTAACTGCAAACATCTCACCCTCGTAAAGGTTGCCGTGTCGATTAGCATGGATGCGGTCTGCCATGCGACAGGAATACGCGGTAGCGACCGCATCATCTCATCATTAGCAACAACGCATCGGGCATTACGGACAACAAAACTTTCAATCTGAAAAACGCTCTCTGCCGTGGTTATAGGATTGTGGGACAAGTTCATGGGGTGATGCTACATCAGTCCCTATAAGTTTTTAAAAATACGCCTTAAAAAACTGCAAAATTATAAAGTGGCGTTTTTTTAAAGTCACAATGGCAATATAAAAGATATAGTTATAAATATAAATTTCGGTATCAAAAGTTTCGATAATTTAACTTCAATCTCATTCTCAAATAGAGTAGTGGGAATATATCCTGTAATCACGGAAAACAGAGTTTATTTAATATTTCTCACCCTAATAATTAAGGTCACAAAATGCTTAGTCCTACTCCATACTCACTTTCTTCATCCTATATTTCTTCGCATTTCACTACTAAATCAAACCAATCTAATGCGCATTGCTCGTCAGAAAACTTGAGTAAGTTGCGAGAAAATATTTGTGGTATTCATAATTCCAGAGCGACATTTTTGCGATCAATGCTCCATTCTGAAACAGAAACGAAAGCACAGCTTCCCACCCGTAATGAAGTGCCTGCCGTGATGAAGCATACGGCTCCTGGCCAATTCCGTATTAAAGCGCCTACCGCGATGAGGCATACGGCTCCTGGCGAATTGCGTAACGAAGCGCCTACCGCCACGAAGCTTTCGGCTATTGACCAATTTATTGCCAAACTGGATAAGGTAAAAATTGAAACGCAGCCTCAAATTGGAGCGGGTTCTTACGGTACTTGTTATCGCTGTGGTGATTTCGTCATAAAAGTACCCGTGAATAGCAGCGGTAATTTTGTTGACTGGAATTCACCAGAGCATAAAAATGCCAAACCTGAACGAGTGAGCCGCTATTTAAATGAGGCCAATAATGACTGTGATTACTCACGCAGCGCGCAGGCGGTATTCAATAATAAACCCATGAATGTATTAGTTTCAAAATTTGTACAGGGTCATGAGCTTGATGTGGATAACGAAGAAAATTACTTCCGTGCCAGCGACCATCTTGAATCAAGAGGGTTATACATGCATGACATCAACGTAATGGGTAACATCCTGGTCGATAAAAATGATAATCTCCATATTATTGATGGCGATCAACTTGTTTTGTCTCAGGCTAAGCGACTTGAAAGACAACCCTCCATGGCGACAACCGATCTTGAAGATCAAATTGAGTCATCGTTACTGGTAAAATTAAAGATGGCCACCAATAGAAAAAATGAAGAAGATATAACATATTATCAAGATCTCGTTGATGATCTTAAAGACCTCAGAGGGAAATAAAAAATTATGACAACTGATAATATCGACTTAGCTCTTTACGTCTGAATTCGGTGGAAGCCCCTCCAGACCTCTCACTTGAGGTGGCAACAGACTGGATGCTATCTCAACCTAAGGGAACAATCTTTGCAGTATATGTAGCAGGGACGGTCGATGGGAAAGAAGCCTATCATTTTCTTAATGCTGCCCACGTTAATGATATAGTTTACATCGATTTCCAAACTAATCGTGGACCAAGAGTAACTGGTCGAGGGTTCGAATATGAACCCTATCCAGGGCATTTAGGCCCCGCTACGTCAGACACTCCTTTTGTTGGCGTTATAACGCAACAGTGTGCAGTCAGTACAAGTGACATACACGCACAGGTGCAGGAAGGTTCGTTTGCGAAGGAAACCGCAAGATTAACAATAGTGGCATTTCAACAAAATTGATTGTCATCTTTGATAATATCAGAGCGCTGAGCACGAACTATTGCATTTGGCGGAACAGTTTTTCCTTCTGAATGATTCAAAATATCAAGTTTTATGAGATGCAATGAAATCATGGCGGGCATCTTAACTTAACCTAAAACGGACAGCGCCCATTTACCCTGGTGAGCGTTGTCTTCAGTGTAAAATCTGGCTGGGGCCGTCAGGTCAGGCAGAGAATTTCAAATCAGTAACCGGTTACGCCTTTTATTAGATATATCGACTTAATCATTGTCGATTGTCCACCTTTACATGACGACCCTGGCCGCGGCACAGCCTCTGCGCGCCGTCATCACAATACTTTTAGCGTGATAATTTCATCAGGAAAACATTTTCTTTTGTTGAATCGATAAAGCATTTTGCACATTGTCAACCAATGTGGGACAAAGAGTATCGTGGAGTGATATTGTAAGTGAATTCTTAAGGAATAGAATACGCGTGTAAAAAGTATTGATATCTAATAATCATCAGACTTTTTACAGGGGATGGCGTTAATGATACCTGGCGGTCGCTGCCAGGTCAGTAGCAAATGCTTTATCACTGGTCGTATTTTAAGGAAAAACCATGCAGTACTTATCATTGGATAAATATAAAGATAGTTACTTATTGATTGCCCGGGTGTTGGTAGCAATCCTGTTTGTATTATTTGGCTGGCAGAAAATAACTGGGTTCGAAGGGACGGTAGGCTACATGGCGGCAGTAGGCGCGCCGTTGCCGCAGATTGCCGCGGTGGTTGCGGTTATTGTTGAACTGGTGTTTGGTTTACTTATCGTGATTGGTTATTTCACCCGTCCACTGGCGCTGATTCTGGCAATATACACGGTGGTTACCGGATTTATCGGCCATCCATATTGGGGAATGAGCGGAATGGACCAGTATATGGCAATGATTAATTTCTATAAAAACATCAGCATTTGCGGTGGTTTTATGCTGTTAGCATTGACAGGGCCAGGCCGTTTCTCTGTTGATCGCAAATAATTCACAGTAATAGTGAAAAAAGTCTATTTCGCGGCCATACGCTGAGGCCAGACGATAATAGCTCTTATTGCCATTCAAACCGTCGTGTGGGAATGGCAATATTTCATTTATTGGATAGGCTATTTCTTATTCTGTGGTGCAATCAAAACAATTAAAGGAATGTGACAATGTCGGGCGAGAAAACGAATAATTCGAGACGCGACTTCCTGGTCAAGTCGATGACGATAATTCCTGCACTGGTTGTGGGAGGCAGCGGTGTCGGTACGCTGGGGCTGGTCGAAAATGCCAATGCGGCAGAGGGCAAAGCTCATGCGGATACGGCAGCCAAAAAGACGGCTGATAATGAGTGGATACCCCAGTTTTTTAATGCCGATGAATGGACATTTCTAAAAGCCGCCGTCGCGCGGTTGATTCCAGCCGATGAGCACGGGCCCGGCGCGCTGGAAGCTGGAGTACCGGAGTTTATCGACCGCCAGATGAATATGCCTTATGCGACAGGCTCCATCTGGTATATGCAGGGGCCATTCAATCCCGATGTGCCAAAAGAGATGGGCTATCAACTCCCATTGGTGCCAAAGCAAATCTACAACCTCGGTATCGTGGAAGCCAATGACTGGTGCCGCCAGCAGTACGGCAAACCCTTTGCGGAGCTGGATGCCGCAAAACAGGATGCAGTATTAGGTCAGTTTGAGTCCGGCTCTGCCAGCTTTAAACAGCTGCCATCTTCTCTCTTCTTCTCCTATTTATTACAAAACACCCGTGAAGGATTCTTTAGCGATCCTATTCATGGCGGCAACAAAGGTATGGTGGGCTGGACGTTGATTAACTTCCCCGGCGCGCGTGCGGACTTTATGGACTGGGTTGAACGGGGCGAGCGTTATCCCTTCCCGCCAGTATCAATCAGTGGGGAGAGGGCATAACAATGGCTACTGTAATGAAAAAAACCGACGCCGTGATTGTCGGGTTCGGTTGGGTAGGGGCCATTATGGCCAAAGAATTAACCGAAGCGGGGCTGAATGTGGTGGCGCTGGAGCGCGGCCCGATGCGCGATACCTGGCCTGATGGTGCCTATCCGCAGGTTATTGATGAATTGACCTATAACATTCGCCGCAAACTGTTCCAGGACTTGTCCAAAAGCACCGTGACTATTCGTCACAACACTAGCCAGACCGCCGTTCCGTATCGTCAATTGGCGGCATTTTTGCCGGGGACGGGCGTCGGCGGTGCGGGTTTGCACTGGTCAGGCGTGCACTTCCGCGCTGACCCTATCGAGCTGCGCATGCGCAGCCACTATGAAGAGCGCTACGGCAAAAACTTCATCCCGCAGGATATGATTATTCAGGACTTCGGCGTCACCTATGACGAGCTGGAGCCCTTCTTCGATAAAGCGGAAAAAGTCTTTGGCACTTCCGGGACTGCGTGGTCGGTCAAAGGGCAGATCGTCGGCAAAGATCGCGGGGGCAACCCGTTTGCGCCTGACCGCTCCGATAACTTCCCGCTCCCGGCGCAAAAGAACACCTGGTCGGCGCAGCTTTTTGAAAAAGCGGCGCGTGAAGTGGGTTATCACCCGTATAACCTGCCATCGGCGAATACCTCTGACTCGTACACCAACCCTTATGGCGCCCAGATGGGGCCGTGTAACTTCTGCGGTTATTGCAGCGGCTATGCTTGCTACATGTACTCTAAGGCTTCGCCGAACGTTAATATCCTGCCCGCGCTGCGTCAGGAGCGTCGCTTTGAGCTGCGTACCAACGCTAACGTTCTTAAGGTGAATCTGACCGGAGATAAACAGCGCGCAACCGGAGTCACTTACGTTGATGCACAAGGGCGTGAAGTTGAACAACCCGCCGATCTGGTGATTGTGGGCGCATTCCAGTTCCATAACGTTCACCTGATGCTGCTTTCGGGCATCGGTAAACCTTACGACCCGCAAACCGGTGAAGGGGTGGTGGGGCGTAACTTTGCCTACCAGAACATGACTACCATTAAAGCTATCTTCGATAAAGATACCTTCACCAATCCGTTTATTGGTGCGGGGGGTAACGGTGTCGGACTCGACGACTTTAATGCCGATAACTTTGACCATTCCGAGGTGGGTTTCGTCGGCGGCTCACCTTTCTGGGTTAACCAGGCCGGAACCAAACCGATCTCCGGTCTTACCGTACCGCCGGGCACGCCTGCGTGGGGGAGCAAATGGAAAGCGGCGGTTGCCGATACCTACACTCATCACCTGTCGATGGATGCCCACGGTGCGCACCAATCTTACCGTCAGAACTATCTTGACCTCGATCCGAACTACAAAAATGTCTTCGGCCAGCCGCTGCTACGCATGACGTTTGACTGGCAGGAAAACGACATCAAAATGGCCCAGTTCATGTTTGATAAAATGGCACCTATCGCGAAAGCGATGAACCCGAAACATATCCTCGGCAGCCCAAAAAACGCCAACAGCCATTTCGATACCACCAGCTATCAGACCACCCACATGAACGGCGGGGCGGTGATGGGGGAAGATCCGAAAACCAGCGCGGTAAACCGCTATCTGCAAAGCTGGGACGTTCACAACGTGTTTGTGATCGGCGCTTCCGCATTCCCGCAAGGGCTGGGATACAACCCAACGGGGACGGTTGCCGCGCTGGCCTACTGGTCGGCTAAAGCCATCCGTGAAAAATATCTCGCGAATCCCGGTCCACTGGTACAGGCATAAGGAAGGCAACGATGAAGATCCCACTGTTATCAGCATTGGTGCTCGGTACGCTGAGTTTATCCAGTTTTGCGCAGGACGCTGCGGTTGACAGCAATCTGCTCCGTCAAGGGGAATACCTGGCGCGGGCAGGTGACTGCGTGGCGTGTCATACCAACGGTAAAGAAGGGAGACCTTTTGCCGGTGGTTTGTCGATGGAAACCCCGATTGGCGCGATTTATTCCACCAATATCACGCCGGATAAAACGCATGGTATCGGCAACTATACCTTTGAAGAGTTTGATGATGCGGTGCGTAAAGGCGTTCGCAAAGATGGCTCAACGCTCTATCCGGCAATGCCATACCCGTCGTTTGCGCGCATTAGCGAAGCCGACATGCGCGCGATGTACGCCTACTTTATGCATGGCGTGCAGCCGCAGGCGCAGGCCAATCGTGACTCCGATATTCCGTGGCCGCTTTCAATGCGCTGGCCGCTGTCTATCTGGCGCATGATGTTCGCGCCAGAACCGAAAGATTTCGTCATCAACACGCAGGCGGATCCGGTACTGGAGCGCGGGCGCTACCTGGTGGAAGGATTAGGTCACTGCGGGGCATGCCACACGCCGCGTAGCCTGACCATGCAGGAAAAAGCGCTCAGCGAGAAAGACGGCGACGACTATCTCTCCGGCAGCAACAACCCGATTGACGGTTGGGTTGCCTCCAGCCTGCGCGGTGAAAATCGCGATGGACTGGGCACCTGGAGCGAAGCTGAACTGGCGGAGTTCCTGAAAACCGGGCGCAACGACAAATCCGTGGTCTTTGGCGGCATGAGCGATGTGGTTGAGCACAGTCTGCAATACCTCTCCGATGACGACATTACGGCGATTTCGCGCTACCTGAAATCCCTGCCGCCGCGCGGAGGGAAACAAACGCCTGCGCCAGTGGAAGATAGCGTGGCGAAGGATCTGTGGAAAGGTAACGACAGTAAACCGGGGGCTTCACTGTACGTCGACAACTGTGCCGCCTGCCACCGTACCGACGGCGTGGGCTATAAGCGCGCTTTCCCGGCGCTGAAAGGCAACCCGGTCGTGCAGACGGAGGATGCGACATCGCTTATCCACATTATCCTCACCGGCAGCACAACGCCGGCGGTTAAGGGCGCCGTGTCCAACCTGACCATGCCATCGTTTGGCTGGCGTCTTGACGATCAGCAGGTCGCTGACGTCACCAACTTTATCCGCTCAAGTTGGGGCAATAAGGCACCGCCAGTGACGGCATCCGACGTGGCGAAGGTTCGTAAAGACAAGACCCTGACTCACGATGGCAAAGCGCTTGGCAATGCCGATATCTCTAAATTGCCAGCTCAGTAAGCCACTTTCGGGGAGCTCTGCACTGGCGGCGCTCCCCGCATAGGTTTTGCTGAACATGTTTTCAGCCGTCTGTTTTGAAGGGATTTGTGCATGCTTGATGCCAACCAACTGACCTGTATCTATGACGAGCGGGTGCTGTTCCAGTCGTTATCTTTCAGCGTTAAGCGCGGCGAGATG
The DNA here is from genome assembly GCF_044745165.1 of Kluyvera sp. NPDC087067. NCBI lineage: Bacteria > Pseudomonadati > Pseudomonadota > Gammaproteobacteria > Enterobacterales > Enterobacteriaceae > Kluyvera > Kluyvera sp. NPDC087067. Next base: position 245,581 of record NZ_JBIUZS010000001.1, read on the forward strand.
GTGCAGATTGCGGGGGAGAATGGTGCCGGTAAAACCTCGCTGCTGCGTGTCTTAACTGGTCTGCGTCAGCCGGAAAGCGGCAGCGTGAGCTGGCAGGGCAAACCGCTTGCCGACGTGCGGGAAACCTTCCATCAGCAACTGTTGTGGATGGGGCATAAACCCGGGGTCAAAGCGCCGTTAAGCGCCGAGGAAAATCTGCGCTGGCTTTATCCCTGCTCGACATCCGCGTCGCGAGAAGCGGCCTTGTCGGCGGTGGGGCTGGCGGGATATGAAGACCTGCCGCTCTATCAGCTTTCGGCTGGGCAACAACACCGCAGTGCGCTGGCGCGTCTGTGGATGACCGATGCAGCGCTATGGATACTCGATGAACCGCTGGCGGCGCTGGACGTTGCGGCTATTGAAACCGTTACGCATCAGCTAGAACGGCATGTTCAGGCCAGTGGCAGCGTCGTGTTAACGACCCATCAGCCGCTAAGAGCGCTGAACTGCCCGTTTCGCACGGTGGAACTTTGCGGTGAGGAGAGGGAGTTCACATGATACGGGCGATTTTCCTATGTGAAATGCGGCTCGCGTGGCGTCGGGGGGCCGATATCCTGAACCCGCTGTGGTTTTTCCTGATAGTGATTACGCTGTTCCCCTTTAGCGTGGGGCCGGAAGCGGCTTTGCTGGCGCAAATTGCCCCCGGCGTTGTCTGGGTAGCCGCGCTGTTGGCCTCGTTGCTGGTAATGGATCGGCTGTTTCGTGATGATCTCCAGGACGGTTCGCTCGAGCAGTTAATGCTGCTGCCGACCCCATGGGTGGGCGTCGTCATGGTGAAAATCGTCGCGCACTGGATGATGACCGGATTGCCGTTGCTGCTGGTGTCGCCGCTGGCGGCATTACTGCTGGGCATGACGCCTCATAGCGTCGGGATCTTATTTATCACCTTGTTGCTGGGCACGCCGACGCTAAGTTTTATCGGGGCCGTAGGAGCAGCGCTCACGGTCGGCTTAAAACGCGGCGGCGTACTGCTTAGCTTGCTGGTGCTGCCCCTGCTGGTGCCGATGCTGATTTTTGCCTCCGCCGCAGTTAACGCCGCCGTCCTGGGACTGCCCGTGGATGGCTATCTGGCGGTACTGGGCGCATTTCTGGCAGCAAGCGCGACGTTATGTCCTTTTGCCACCGCAGCCGCTCTGCGGTTGTCCGTATAACTGGCCTGTTTTTTCGCTAGGGTAAGCAAATTTATGTGGAAAGCATTACATCAACTGGCCGTACCGGAGCGGCTGTACACGCTTTGTGGACGCGGGCTGCCGTGGTTGACGGCGCTAAGCGCGCTGTTGCTGGTCATCGGGCTTGGCTGGGGATTTGTCTTCGCGCCGGCGGATTATCAGCAGGGCGAGAGTTACCGCATTATCTATATTCACGTTCCCGCCGCGATGTGGTCGATGGGGATTTACGCGATGATGGCAATGGCGGCGTTGTGCGGTCTGGTCTGGCAGATGAAAATGGCCGACTTAACCCTGATGGCGCTGGCCCCCGTCGGCGCGGTCTATACCTTTATCGCGCTGGTTACCGGTGCGGCATGGGGCAAACCGATGTGGGGAACCTGGTGGATTTGGGATGCCCGCCTGACCTCTGAGCTGGTGTTACTGTTTTTATATGCCGGGATAATTGCGCTCTGGCATGCCTTTGACGACCGGCGTCAGGCCGGGCGAGCCGTGGGCATTCTGGTGCTGGTGGGCGTGGTCAATCTGCCGGTTATTCACTATTCGGTGGTGTGGTGGAATACGCTGCATCAGGGAACGACAAACGTCGGGCAGACGCTGGATATCAGCATGCGCGTGCCGCTACGCATTTGCATGGTCGCCTTTCTGTGCCTGGCCATGACATTGACCCTGATGCGCCTGCGCAACCTCATCCTCTGGCAGGAGCGTCGTCGCCCGTGGGTGGCAAATCTGGCGAAAAAAGGAGAGGCACAATGACCCCTGCATTTTCTTCGTTGAGCGCTTTTTGGCAGATGGGCGGCTACGCCTTCTATGTCTGGCTCTCGGTGGGAATCACGCTGCTGGCGCTGGCTGGTCTGATAGGCCACACCTGCTGGCAGCATCGGATGCTGCTCCAGGCGGTACGCCGCCAGCAACGTCGCGACCAGCGTCTGCGCGAGTCACGTCAACGGTTCAACAAGGAGCAGGCCGATGCTGGCACGCCGTAAAAATCGCCTCTATCTGGTGTTAGCTGTGTTGGCAGGACTGGGCCTGGCCGTCGGTCTGATGTTGTATGCGCTGCGCGCCAATATTGACCTGTTTTATACGCCGGGCGAAGTGCTGTATGGCAAAAACGAAACCCATGAAAAACCGCAGCCCGGTCAGCATCTGCGGGTGGGTGGATATGTCCAGCCGGGCAGCATCAAACGCGATGCGAAAACGCTGGATGTCACGTTTCGTCTGTATGATGCGCGCGGTGTTATCTCGGTCAGCTATCGGGGAATATTGCCGGATCTTTTTCGCGAAGGGCAGGGCGCGGTGGCGCAAGGGGTTCTGGATAGCCAACAGCATATGACGGCGATTCAGGTACTGGCGAAACATGATGAAAATTACACGCCGCCGGAAGTGCATAACGCGATGACCACGACGCCTGCGGCGCAAAAGGATACCCGCTCATGATGCCAGAACTGGGCAACTTTTTACTGTGTCTGGCGCTAGGGCTGGCGGTACTGCTGGCGATTTATCCTCTGTGGGGAGCCTGGCGACAGAATCAACGACTGATGGCATTAGCGCGCCCGCTAAGCTGGGCACTCTTCTTGTGCATTCTTGGCGCATTTCTAGTGCTGGTGCATGCGTTTGTGGTTAATGATTTTACCGTCCGCTATGTCGCGGATAACTCTAACAGCGCGCTCCCGGTGTGGTATCGCGTGGCGGCGACCTGGGGCGCGCATGAGGGCTCCTTGCTGCTGTGGGTTCTGCTGATGAGCGGCTGGGCCTTCGCGGTGGCGGTGGCTAGCCGTCGAATGCCGCTGGATGCCGTTGCCCGCGTGCTGGCGGTGATGGGCATGATAAGCGTCGGTTTCTTGCTGTTCATTCTGCTGACCTCCAACCCCTTTACGCGCGGCCTGCCTAACTACCCGATTGACGGACGCGATCTCAATCCGATGTTGCAGGATATCGGCATGATCTTCCACCCGCCGCTGCTCTATATGGGCTACGTGGGCTTTTCCGTGGCGTTTGCCTTCGCCATTGCCTCATTGCTGGCAGGACGGCTGGACACCGCCTGGGCGCGCTGGTCGCGTCCGTGGACGCAGGCAGCCTGGGTATTCTTGACGCTGGGTATCGTGCTGGGATCGTCGTGGGCCTACTATGAACTAGGCTGGGGCGGCTGGTGGTTCTGGGATCCGGTGGAGAACGCGTCCTTGATGCCGTGGCTTGCCGGTACGGCGTTGATGCACTCGCTGGCGGTGACGGAAAAACGGGGCAGCTTCCGGGCCTGGACGGTGTTGCTCGCCATCGTCGCCTTTTCGCTGTGCCTGCTCGGCACGTTTCTGGTGCGCTCCGGCGTTCTGGTGTCGGTGCACGCTTTTGCCTCCGATCCGGCGCGCGGCATGTTCATTCTGGCGCTGCTGGTGATAGTGATTGGCGGATCGCTCCTGCTCTATGCCCTTAAAGGCGGCAGCGTGCGGGCGCGCGTCGAGCATACCCTCTGGTCGCGAGAATCCTTCCTGCTCGGTAACAACATCCTGCTTATTGCGGCAATGCTGGTCGTGCTGCTCGGCACGCTGCTGCCGCTGGTGCACAAAGAGCTGGGAATGGGCAGCATCTCGGTAGGCGAGCCCTATTTTAATACTCTGTTCACCGTCCTTATGGCACCGTTTGCGCTGTTATTAGGGATTGGGCCGCTGGTGCGCTGGCGTCGTGATGACGTGGCGAAGCAGGTCAAACGCCTGGCTTACTCGCTGGTCGTGACCTTCGCGCTGGCGCTGCTCCTGCCCTGGCTTTTACAGGACAGCATTGTCGGTATGACGGTCGTTGGCATGATGATGGCGCTGTGGGTGCTTATCTTCGCGCTGATTGAATTGCATGAACGTGCCACCCATCGCCACGGTTTCTGGCGCGGGCTAACGAAACTCACCTCCAGCCAATGGGGCATGGTGCTGGGACATATTGGCGTGGCGGTCACCGTTATCGGCATTACCTTCAGTCAGAATTACAGCGTCGAACGCGACGTGCGCATGAAGGCCGGTGACAGCGTCGATATTCATCAGTATCACTTTGTTTTCAAGGGAGTACGCGACATCGTTGGCCCCAACTGGTTTGGTGGTGAAGGGATTATCGACGTGACGCGTCAGGGGCGTCCCGAAACGACGTTATATGCGCAAAAACGCTTTTACAGCGCCAGCCGCATGATGATGACCGAAGCGGCTATCGACGGCGGGCTGACGCGCGATTTGTATGCCGCGCTTGGCGAGGAGCTGGATGACGGCAGTTGGGCTATGCGCCTGTACTATAAACCGTTTGTTCGCTGGATCTGGTACGGCGGGGCGCTTATGGCGCTGGGCGGTATTTTCTGCATGTTTGACCCGCGCTACCGGACGCGCAAAAAAGCTAAAGGAGTCGCCCATGAAGCGTAAGGCGCTATTTGTCCCGCTTGTCCTGTTTCTGGCGCTGGCCATCGCTTTGATGTGGCAATTACTGCGTAACGCTGGCGGAGACGATCCCACCTTGCTGGAGTCTGCGCTGATGGGAAAACCGGTGCCGGAATTTCGCCTGGAAGCGCTGGACGAACCGGGCAAGCTGTACGACCGTCAGGTGCTGGTCAGCGGAAAACCGCTGCTGCTTAACGTCTGGGCCACCTGGTGCGCCACCTGCCGCGCCGAGCATCAGTTCCTCAATCAGCTATCCGCCGAGGGCGTGAGAGTGGTGGGGATGAACTATAAAGACGATCGTCAAAAGGCCGTCGACTGGCTGCATCGGCTGGGCAATCCCTATTCACTTAGCCTGTTTGACGGTGACGGTATGCTGGGGCTCGATCTTGGCGTATATGGAGCGCCGGAGACGTTCTTAATTGACGGGCAGGGCATTGTGCGCTGGCGGCACGTGGGGGCGCTGGATGCCAGCGTCTGGCGTGAACAGCTAGCGCCGCTGTGGCAGCAATATAGTCAGGGAGCATCATCATGAGGCGCTGGATAATCGCTATCGCCGCGTTGCTGCTAAGCGTAAACGCGCTGGCGGTCACCGAAACGTGGCAGTTTAAAGATGCGACTCAGGAGCAGACGTTCCACGACATCATCTCCCAGCTACGCTGCCCAAAATGCCAGAACAATAGCGTGGCGGATTCGAATGCGATGATCGCCGCCGACATGCGCCAGAAGGTGTATCAGCTTCTGCAACAAGGGCAAAGCAAACAGCAAATTATCGATTACATGGTGGCGCGATACGGTAATTTTGTCAGATACGATCCTCCGCTCACGCCCGGCACGCTAGTGCTGTGGTTGCTGCCTGCCTTATTTATCCTCGGCGGCGCCGCGGTGGTGGTGATGCGTACCCGGCGGCCGCAAGCGGCAAGCGGCGCGCTCAGTGAAGAAGAGCGCCAGCGTCTGGCACGCTTACTGGAAAAAGAGAAAACGCTATGAGCCTGTTTTTCATTGCCGTCGTGCTGCTGTTGGTGGCGAGCGTGGGGCTACTGTACTTTCCGTGGTCAACCCGCGATAACGTTGACCGCGATACCTTAAACCGCGATTTTTATCACGCTCGCCTGCAAGAGATTGAGCAAGACGATTCCGCCGGTCGTGACGCTATGGTGGCGGAATTGCAGCGTACGTTATTGACGGACATCCCGACTAATGCGCCCGCCGCGACGCGCGCATCGGGTGGCAGAATATTATTGCCGGGTGCGCTAGCGCTGGTGGTGATTAGCGTCGGGGTGTTCTGGAAAACCGCCGATATGGGTGAGGTGGCAAACCTGCGCCTGGCGCAAGAGGCCTTGCCAACGCTGGTCACCCGGTTACTTGACCGGACGCAGCCTCCGCTACGCACCGATGAAGTCGAACAGCTGGCGCTGGGGCTGCGCAGCCATGTGCAGACGGCACCAGACGACCTTGACGCCTGGCGGATGCTGGGGCGTATCGGTATGGTGATGAATAACGGTGAAATGGCGATAGGGGCGTACGCTAAGGCAAGCCAACTGGCGCCTGACAGCGCGGTGCTGTCGCTTGAGTATGCCGGAGCGCTTATTTGCGCGGGAGATGATAGCGCCAGACGACAGGGGGAAATGAAGCTGCGAGAGTTGCTCACCCAACATCCTGAGCGCCTGCGTGCCGCCGCGCTAAAAAACGATCGTCCCCCGTTCAACCTGCTGGTTCAAAACGAGATGCGTTGTGATGCCGTGGTGCAGCACATGCTCCAGGGGAGCGCTCCCTGATACCGCAGGGCTTATTCCCCCTTTCCGACGCCTGCGCGTTTACAATAGTTCCCAGATGATGCGCGAAGAAGGCGCGTCCAGAATCGGGTGATAAAAATGCAGTTAGATGACATACGGATTTTTGTAACTATCGTCAATATGGGCAGCTTCACCGCCGCGGCGGAACATCTGCAATTGTCGAAACAATTCGTCAGTCGCCGCATGGCGGCGCTGGAAAAAAAAGTAGCTGCCCGGTTACTGGTTCGAAACACTCGAAAATTATCGGTAACGGATACCGGGCAGGTCTTTTTTCATCATGCGCAACGTATTCTCGACGAGGTGCACGAAGCCGAACAGGTTATCTCCGCCCGTCAGCAGAAGCTGACCGGATCGTTTCGCATTAGCCTGCCGATGATTTACGGCGTACGACGTCTGGCGCCTCTCATCATCGAGTTTCAGCGTGCTCACCCGGAATTGTCCGTTCATATTGATATGAGCGACCGCTATGTTGATGTGGTGGGCGAGGGCTACGATATGGTGCTGAGGATTGGCAACCTGATGGATTCAACGCTCATCGCGCGTGGTCTGGGTAAAGAGCCGATGGTGATTTGCGCAAGCCCCGGCTATCTCCAATCCCATGGGCACCCTAATGTCGCCGCCGACCTGATGCAGCACAACTGCCTGTTGTACGGTCGCGAAGGGCATATTGGCTGGCGATTAAAATCGGACGATGCGCTGCATACCTACGCCGTGCGCGGGAGCCTCAGCAGCAATCATGGTGAAGTGATTCGCGATGCCGCAGAAGCCGACGGCGGCATCGCGCTGTTGCCGCTGTTTATTGTTGAAGATGCGCTGCGTCGGGGAACGCTGGTGCAGCTTTTGCCGGAGTGTTCACCGCCGCCGCTGAAGATAAGCGCCCTGTACCCTAAACATCACCAGAACAGCGCGGTGACGCGGGTTTTACTCGCTTTTCTCGCTAAACGTATTGTGGGAATCATGAATACCGGCGAAGAGGGCGAGGCGAAGAGCGGCCTATAAAATCGTCGCGCGAGTCGGGCAAAGCCTGCACAAAAAAGCCCGCGAAATTTCGCGGGCATATTACATTGCCTTCTCTCTCTCAGTGTGGCTTATGCCCCCTGATGTTGTGCCAGCGCTTTAAACACCATCGCGACCGCATGGGCCCCAGGGTCCATATTTCCTGCCAGACTGTCGCTGTTCAGGTAAGACGCGCGCCCGGCATTGGCTTTGGTTGCGCGGCTGGTGGCGTCCGCCCCTTCCTGTGCGGCACGGTAGGCGGCATCCAGATTGCCAGGATTTTGCGCCAGCGCCTCCAGCGCCGGTTGCAGAGCGTCAATCAACGTCCGATCGCCTATGTCGGCTCCGCCGTAAAACTTCATCTGCGCAAGCCCTGCCTGTAGGGCGCTGACGACCGATTTACCGTCATGAATTGCCTGCCCGGCAGCGGTGAAGAAAATCGACATCAGCACGCCGCTGGATCCGCCCATAACCACCGTTAAGCGTTCGCCAATTAACCCGCACAACGTCTCCAGTTGCGCCAGCGGTAGCTGATGCTCGTTTAACAGACGGGCAATTTCACGGGCACCGGCGGCAAAGGTTGAACCGGTATCCCCATCGCCGACTTTGGCATCCAGAGCGTTAAGACAGCTTTCGAGGTCCGACAAAGTGGTCGTGACCGTCTCGACAATCTGGCGGGTCTGCATATTGTCCGATGGCGTAAAGTCGACGCGCGCGCTTTGAATCTGGCAGGGCACCGTTTGCGGCGAACGCAGGCTCACCGGCGGTAGCCAGCCTGAAGTTCTGACCTCAGCCAGCAGCGCCTTTTCAACACTCTCCTCCATCACCATCGCGGTAATGGAAAAACCTTTCATATCAAGGGCGCTGACCAGCGGCGCGGGCCCTATCAGCCAATCGGTGCGTGATGCCAGCGCGCTGGTGGCCAGTTCGCGGGTGATGATCGCCATTTCGGTGACCGAAACGCCGCCAAGGTTATTGAGCATCAGCATCAGGCGACCGGTAGTCGGCAATGCCGCGGCGATTTTCTCCACCATCAGGCGGACAATTTCCTGGCTGTTTTGCGTATCCACAACGTTGGCACCGGGCTCGCCGTGGATCCCCATTCCCAGTTCTGCCTTGCCCGGATGATGGCGAACACCGTCTTCAGGGTCGGCGGGAAGGTGGCAGCTTGACAGCGCGACACCCAGGCTGAATACCCGCGCCATCGCCAGCCGCGCTTCCCGGGCAACCGTATCCAGATTGCTGCCGTTCTCGGCAAAATAGCCGGCCACTTTGTGAATAAGGATCGTGCCCGCAATGCCTCGAGGGTGCTTATTGTCCGGCAGCGAAATATCATCGCCGACGATAACCATCTCCACTTTAAAGCCCAATCGACGCGCTTTTTCCGCCGCCAGACCGAAGTTCAGCCGATCGCCGGTGTAGTTTTTAACAATCAGCAGGCAGCCCGCCTCGCCGGTCACCGCCTGTATCGCGGTCAGTACGGCATCGACGCTCGGAGAGGCAAATAAATCGCCGCAGACCGCTGCCGTCAACATGCCTTTTCCGACAAAACCGACGTGCGCCGGTTCATGACCCGCACCGCCGCCGGAAATGACCGCCACGCGAGATTTATCCAGATCCTGACGCACCACAATGCGGATGGCGGGATCGGTTTCCAGACGGGCAAGATTGTTCCAGGGACTGGCGATAATCGCCCCTTCAATCGCGTTATTCACGAGGTTTTCACGTTGATTGTAGAAAAATTGCGACATAATGGTTTCCTGAGATTGAGGTCTGACACGTAAGCCTGGCCGACGTGTCAGAAAGGGGATGAATTTTGATTAGAGACGGTTTAAGGATAGCGGGTCGCCGTTATGGTAGGCATCGAAGGCGTCGCCCTGCTGGCATAGCCAGAGGATGCCAGCGGCTTTTGCAATGATTGCACCATGCGCCAGTGGGCTACCGTCGCGTAAACAGATGGCGGCCGTTTTGGTTGCATCCAGCTGCAAGACCACCGACGGATAAATATTGTCGGCGATGATCACCGTCCTATGCTGCAAACCTGGAGCGCTATCAGGGTTATCCGCCAGGTGCCCCAGCGTACGATGCAGAATATCTTCAATATCAATATAGCGCGCCTGAAGATAGGCATCGTCCAGGCCTTGATACTGCTGGCTTAGCGCGCTCATGGCTTGCGACCATGCCCACTCTGCGCGGCATTTCTGCTGATTTAAGATATCGCTGATGCTGTTGAGCAGTTCCGGGTCGTCGAGCAAGTTGTGCTGACCAAAGAAAATGGCGGCGATATCCTCCGAGTATTTTTCTGCCGCCAGCGCAGCGAGCCCCAGCAGGTCGTCCAGCGTATGGCTCACCGCCATTTTAACGCGACGAAGCTCCGCCTTCGGGTCGCCGTCCGCCATAGGATCAAGCGCGTAAACGGTCGGCTGGTAGTGCAATACCTGGCCGCTAACGGTCGATAGTAAAAGGGGATTTTCCGTCGGCGGAACGCGGGTGGTCAGGTGTTCGCCAAAATGAGCGTCGGCCAGCGCGGCAAATGCGGCCAGCGCCTCGGCGGCCTCGGGGCCGTTGGCAATCAGGCGAAGCTTGTCGTTGCAGCGGACTTTCAACAACGCAATTTGGTTAATACTGTCAGGTTTGACGCATTTACCGTCTTTTTCCAGCAGCAGATCGGCGTTAAAACCGGCCAGCCCCTCGACCAGTCGAGCGGCAGGGCGCACGTGCAGGCCGTTGGGGTTGGCGATTTCCACAATCAGAGACTGCCCCTGGGCGTCGGCTGAGCATTCCTCGTTTGAAGTGTGGGCTTCCTGCGCGGGAAAACCGAGCTGAACGCGTTTAGCCGCAAGAGCCCCCTGGGCGTCCTGAATCACCTTATTAATGTCGGCACCGCTGGCGGCGCTGACCGTCGCCGCCAATGCCCCTTCCACCAACGGCGCTGGGCAAAGATGGACGCGTGCTGCAATCTCGGGATCCAGCAAATCGAGCGCGGTTTCGGCGCTCATCAGCGCGCTGCCAATATCCATTAATACCAGAATCGCATCGGTATCCGCGACGGAGAGTATGGCATCCATGACTTTGATAGGATCGGTGCCAATGGGATTTTCAGGATCGTCGATACCGGCGGCGATGGCGAGTCGGCAGCCATCTCCTCTTAACATCTGACGCGCCAGTTCCCCGACCCCCTGGCCCAACTGGGCGCTGTGAGAAACAATGACCAGATTTACCATCGCCTTATCTCCTTTTACGCCTGAGCCGCGGCGGCGAGCATTTGCATCATAAACAGCGCAGAGGTGGCCCCAGGATCCTGATGGCCGATACTGCGTTCCCCCAGATAGCTGGCGCGACCTTTGCGCGCCTGCAGGGTGATGGTGGCCTGTACCGCCTGCTGCGCAACCTCGCAGGCGGCGTCCAGCGCGACCGTCATCGAGAGATTTTGCTCCGTGGATTGACGCAGAGAATCCACCACCGGCAGCCAGACATCGCACATGGTTTTGTCGCCGCGTTCGGCCTTACCCCGGCTGACCACGCCGTCAGCGCCTTCACGGATCATCAGATACAGTTCTTCAAGCGTCAGGTTCTGACGTGCCTGGGTAACCTGGGCTGCGCGAATAAAGAACGTGCCAAATAACGGGCCGCTGGCACCGCCGACGTTGGAAAGCAGCACCATGCCGGTGTTTTTTAAAATAAAACCAATATCCTTATCGGCAATCGAGGGCAGCTTTTCCACCACCTTGCTAAACCCCCGGTGCATATTGAGGCCGTGATCGGCATCGCCAATTTCACGATCCAGTCCGGTGAGAAAATCGCATTGCGTGGTGAAGATTTCGCCACAGCGATACAGCCAATCAACGATGTTATCTCTGTTCAGTGACATAGCAGTTCTCCTTAATGGCCCCAGTTGAGGGCAGGCGTGTGAACCGGGGCATCCCACAGGGCGAGGGTATCCGCATCAACTTTCAGTAAAGTGATGGAAAAACCGGACATATCCAGGGAAGTACACCAGGCCCCGACCAGGGAGCGTTCAATCGTGATTCCCGCCTCAGCGCACAGCGTGTCTAACCGGTTATAGACGCCGTAAAGCTCAGAAAGCGGCGTGGCGCCGAGGTTATTGACCAGCGCAATCACCTGGTCGCCTTTTTGCAACGCCTGCTTGGTTTGCACGACTTCCTGCCAGCAGCCTTTCTGCGGATCCCATTGGCGCAGAGTACGGCTGTAGTGACCGTTTTCCAGCAGGGTGGCAAACATCGCATCGACGGTGTTATCCAGGGAGGTAAAGGCGCGGCGGTCGATGCCGGGCTCGCCGTGGATCCCCACGCCAAACTCCATCTCGTGGTCGTTGAGTTCAAACGACGGTTTCCCGGCGGCCGGCACGGTGCAGGCGCTTAGCGCCACGCCGATGGAGTGGCCCTGGTTATTGAGCTGCCGTCCAAGATTCGCGCAGGCTTCCAGGCTGTCGCCGCGCTCGGCGGCGGCGCCCATCAGCTTTTCGATAAGCACCGTATTGGCGACGCCTCGCCGTCCAGCGGTGTACAGACTATCTTTGACCGCGACATCATCATCCACCACCACGGTGGTGACGTTGACGCCGCTCTCGTGCAGCAATTCGGTGGCGGTTTCGAAATTCAGGATATCGCCGGTGTAGTTTTTGATGATCAGCACGACGCCTTCGCCGCCGTCGACCTGCATGGCGCACTCGAAAATTTTATCGGGCGTAGGCGAGGTGAAAATCTCACCCGGGCAGGCACCGCTCAGCATACCGCGACCGATAAATCCGCAGTGCATCGGTTCATGCCCGCTGCCGCCGCCGGAAAGCAGGGCAACCTTACCAGCAACCGGCGCGTCGGCGCGGGTGACGTAAACCGGATCCTGAAACAGTTTCAGCTCCGGGTGTGCTTTTACCAGCCCGGCCAGCTGTTCAGCCAGGACATCTTCCACACGGTTAATCAATTTTTTCATTTTGCGTACTCCGCTGGATGTTTTAAGAGACCACGCTGAGGTTGTCTCATGTGTAGGGTTGCGGTGGCGATACCGTGACCGATGAGTTGATTCTCGCCTGGCAGCAAAAAAAGAAAATCCCCGTCGTCAGCGGTTTCATAGCGGAACACAATTCGCTGAATTTGTTTCAAAATGGAACGTTATTTGATGGGCAATGATAAAAGTGAGAGATGGGGCAAGCTTAAACACCGTTGAGCGAAGCCTTGAATCATCGGCATGATGGGCGGGCGCTATTATTTTTTGTTATTCACGGTCAAAATGGTGGAATTGGTACTGATTAAAATTGTGAATAGTGTGAATCAGCGGCGGATCGCGATCGCAATCCTGACCGACTGCCCTGTGATGCGTTTCGTTTTGGAACAAAATTTTATGGATAGTGTTTCGAAGTGGAACCAAATGATGAAGAATTTTTTTGTTCTGCACCCGCTCTAAAGTGATTGTCACCGCGTCGGTCATGTTCCACATCCCCGACGCCATCATGGAAACGAGTTCAATGTGAGGGTGTAGAGAATGCTACAAGTTATTCAATCTCCAGCAAAATATCTTCAGGGTCCTGATGCATCAGCGTTATTCGGTCAGTATGCCAAAAACCTGGCGGACAGCTACTTTGTGATTGCCGATGATTTCGTGATGAAGCTGGCCGGTGACAAGGTTCTGAACGGTCTGCATGAAAACGGCATTAGCTGCCACGCCGAACGTTTTAACGGCGAATGCAGCCATGCTGAGATTAATCGTCTTGGGGCAATCGCTAAGCAAAAAGGCTGCAAAGGTGTGGTCGGTATTGGCGGCGGTAAAACCCTCGATACGGCGAAGGCCATTGGGTATTACCAGCATTTGCCGGTGGTAGTGATCCCAACTATCGCCTCAACCGATGCGCCAACCAGCGCGCTGTCGGTGATTTACACCGAAACGGGTGAGTTTGAAGAGTATCTGGTCTATCCGAAAAACCCCGATATGGTGGTGATGGATACGGCGATTATTGCCAAAGCCCCGGTTCGCTTACTGGTGGCCGGGATGGGGGATGCGCTCTCCACCTGGTTTGAGGCAAAAGCCTGTTTTGACGCGCGTGCGGTAAGCATGGCGGGGGGATACTCAACCGCGGCGGCGTTAAGCCTGGCGCGCCTGTGCTATGACACTTTGCTGGCGGAAGGGGAGAAAGCCCGTCTGGCGGCAGAAGCGGGAGTGGTGACGATGGCGCTGGAACGTATCGTGGAAGCCAATACTTATCTGAGCGGCATCGGTTTTGAAAGCAGCGGCCTGGCGGCGGCGCACGCTATCCATAATGGGTTCACGATCCTCGAAGAGTGTCATCATTTATACCATGGCGAAAAAGTGGCTTTCGGGACTTTGTGCCAACTGGTGCTGCAAAACAGCCCGATGGAAGAGATCGAAACGGTGCTCGGCTTCTGTCAAAAAGTCGGACTGCCGATGACGCTGGCGCAGATGGGCGTGAAAGACGGCATTAGAGAGAAAATTCTCGCCGTTGCGGAGGCGACCTGTGCCGAAGGCGAAACCATCCACAATATGCCGTTCGCGGTGACGGCACAAAGCGTGTACGGCGCGATTCTGGCCGCTGACCGTCTCGGTACTCAGTGGCTGGCAACACACTAAATTGTTGCGCTGACGGTTTCTCTGTCTGCGCTCCGCCGTGTTGAATTTTCCCCCGATATCGCGTCAGGCGATGCCGGGGGAAAATGTTTTAAACGGAATGCAAAGAAAGGAGAAATGGCACAGATGAGCATACACCACCCGCAGCCCGAACAGGCGCCGATGTCATTTATCGCGCAGTCCTGGCACCGCTGCGGCAAGATGATGCAGCGCGAGACCTGGACCACCCCGCATCAGGCGCAGGGGCTGACGTTCGCCTCCATCAGCCGTCGAAAGACGGCGCTGCTGACCATCGGCCAGGCCGCTCTTGAAGACGCGTGGGAGTACATGGAGGAGCGTCCGTGCGCGCTGTTTATCCTTGACGAGTCCGCCTGTATTCTGACCCGCAGCGGGCATCCGCAAACGCTTGAGCAGCTCGATAAGCTCGGGTTTCATGCCGGGAGCTACTGTGCAGAAAGCATTATCGGCACCTGTTCTTTGTCGCTGGCATCAATGGTGGGACAGCCGGTAAAAACGCTCGGCGAGCAACACTTCAAACAGGCACTTTTCCCGTGGGCCTTCTGTTCTACGCCGATATTTGATAACCACGGTCGGCTGTCTGGCTCCATCGCCCTGGCATGCCTTGCGCCACACTCCGGGAGCGCCGACCTGTCGCTGACGCTGGCGATGGCCCGGGAAGTAGGCAATTCGCTGCTGACCGATAGCCTGCTGGCAGAGTCTAACCGTCACCTTAACCAGATGTACGGCCTGCTCGAGAGCATGGACGACGGCGTGATGGCGTGGAATGAAGCGGGGATATTGCAGTTTCTCAACCCTCAGGCGGCACGACTTTTACATCTTGATGCCGCGACCTGTCAGGGGAAAAATATTGCCGATCTGGTGACGCTTCCTGCGCTTTTGCGACGCGCGATTAAGCATGCCAGGCCGCTCAGCCATGCGGAGGTCACGTTTGAAAGCCAGCATCAGTTTGTTGATGCGGTGATAACCCTCAAGCCGATAGTGGAAGCTCAAGGGACAAGCTTTATTCTGCTGCTCCACCCGGTGGAACAGATGCGTCAGTTGATGACCAGCCAACTTGGCAAAGTCAGCCACACTTTTGCCCAGATGTCGGCAGACGATCCCGAAACCCGTCGGGTGATCCATTTTGGCCGCCAGGCTTCCCGCGGCAGTTTCCCGGTATTGATGTGCGGCGAAGAAGGTGTCGGGAAGGAGTTGATAGCCCAGGCAATTCATAACGAAAGCGAACGCGCAGCGGGGCCATTCATTGCCGTCAATTGTCAGCTGTATGCCGATAATGCCCTCGGGGTCGATTTTATGGGCAGCACGGCAACGGAAGAGGAAAATGGCCGACTCAGCCGCCTGGAACTGGCCTCCGGCGGAACGTTATTTCTGGAGAAGGTCGAATATCTGACGCCGGAACTCCAGTCCATCCTGCTTCAGGTGATAAAGCAGGGCGTCGTCACCCGCCTTGACGCGCGCAGGCTGATTCCGGTGGATGTGAAGGTCATTGCCACCACCACCACCGATTTAGAAAACCTGGTCGAACAAAACCGATTTAGTCGTCAGCTCTACTATGCGTTGCACTCTTTTGAGATCAGCATTCCGCCGCTGCGCGAGCGCCGCAACAGTATTCCCTCGCTGGTTCACAGTCGACTGCGTACCCTGGAACGACGTTTTTCATCACGCTTGAAAGTGGACGATGATGCGCTGGCGCAACTGGTGGCCTACTCTTGGCCGGGCAATGATTTTGAGCTAAACAGTATTGTTGAAAATATCGCCATAAGCTGTGAACACGGACATATCAGGCTTTGCAATCTCCCGGACTGGTTATTCCACGATAGCCCCGGCAGTGGTGCAAATAGCGGATTAATCCCTGCTAGCCTGAGTATTTCCGCCAGGGAGAAAGAGGCGATTATTCACGCCGCAAGAGTCACCAGTGGCCGGTTGCAGGAGATGTCCAGCTTGCTCAATATTGGCCGCACGACCTTGTGGCGTAAACTCAAACAGTTTGACATTGATGTTAGCCAGTTTAAGCATCGGCAGCAGGAGTAGCGGCGCTTTTTAAAGGCCACTATTTCGTAAATGCGGCGCTGTTGCTAAAGTAACCCACTGATAGCAATAGAAAGGAACTCACCGTGGCTGGCATTATTGATTATCAGATTGAAAAATATAGCTTTAAAGAAGCTGCTGAACCTGCACGACTGACTCGCCAGTGGGCTGAGGTCATGCAGGAGTGCCGCAAGATGAGCGCAGAAGAACGTCTGCGCACGGCCTTACTCAACGTTGACTACGTGACCAGCTTCGAGCTGCCTTTTCGTTTGCTGCTAGTCAGAGCGCCGCAATTCATCGCAGGCTTGCGTGAGGAGCTGGCGCTTAACCAGAAAAATGTGACGTTTAACGGCAAGCGATTTGGCTGCGTATACAGCCTGAAAACCAGTATGGATGCCATCCCGGATACTTTTCAGTACAGTCTGGCAAATCGTATCCGGCGCATGGAAGGTGGGCAATCAACGTCCTCGCCGTATCAGGAGATAGCCAAACAAACTCGTCTCACGCGGGAACGCCTTAAGCTGGCGCTGGAGGCTGGGCTGGATGTCACGGCGCTGGATGCGCTTTTCTGGTTTGGTATTCAGCGTCTTGCCGCCGAGATACCGCCTTTACGTAAAGCGGGGATGACTATTATCACCGGGGAAGTTGAGGTTTATGATTCGCTAACCGAAACGACCCGACGAGTGCCGTATTATCGTGGGGTAAATAAATGAAAATACATAAAGAAGTTTATTTATCGTTATTTTCAAATCAATATATATAGGATATGAAAAGCTTAGTGGTAATATTCTTATATTTTCCTGACGGTCATTTTTGATATTAATCAACAATCATGCAGATTTTTACAGCATAAATATCCTGGGCTTTAGAAAAATGAAAAATCCTGGTGCTGATAAAAATGCGTAATGAATGCTAAGCGCACTAACTTATAAGCAAATTTTGTGTTGGCCTCATCGTTAGCTAATTGAAAAAACAGTAGTTTAGCCACAGCCCCCCTTCCTGAAGCATTAAATAATCTTCGTAATTACTTCTGGTATATATTCATCACAGCGATTGTAACGCTAGTGTTGATAGATTTAATCTATCAATTGGCCGGTGCTACCGTGTAATAAACGATTGGAAACAGCCAGGTAAATATCTAATTCTTTAGCGACTTAAACGCCTGATGATATTGATTTAAATGAAATTTAAAGTCTATTAATGCTATTAATTGTCAGTTTTGAGAATAATGGTAAATATGTCTGAGAAAGCCTTTACATAATTACTTACTTATTCTTTATAACGATAATGTGCTTTTTATATTATTCCTCATGCGGCTTATTTAATAACGCCTGTCATTTCAGATTTTATACGTAAGGAGACGTAGCCAATGAAATATAAAAATGTTGTGATCACACATATGCTTTTTATGGCGGTGGCCGGGCAGGGAGCCTGGGCACAGCAGACCTACCATATTACTCAAGGTGATTATGTCTGGAATGATGGTCTGATTCTTAATAATTTATCTGACAATTACGTCAGCGCGCTGCGAGCCGAAGGGGAGCAAGACTCTGAAATCCGTACCGGAAAAAATATCGACGTCAGCAATAATAACGCCGGGGTATTCTTTTCTAATAGCGCATCGATAACGTTAAACAGCATGAGTCCTGACATTCTATTCCAGGCGAACAACAATCGTTGGGAAGGGATTCTGGTGGAGTCCAATGCTGACTTTATTCTCAACAACATAAACGTCAGCTCCAATGGTAATGCAAATAACGGCATTCGCGCCGATACCGCGGGTCAGTTCTCCATTAACGAGGCTTCCCAGGTTGAGTTCAACAATAACGCGGGTAAAGGAATTTTCGCTTATGCTGCTGGCAGCGCCGTTAACATTACCGGTAAAGCTAACAATAGCTCGTTCCTTTCTGTGAATAACAATAATGCCAGCGTGGGCTGGGGCGGTGGCATTTGGTCAGAAGATGGGGCGCGGGTGAACATAATCAATATGAACACCGAGGTGAAGGGCAACGGATTAGCAGGGATTATGGCATGGAACAACGGACGCGTAGATCTCCTGGGGGATGGGCGCCAGTATTTACATGTCATTGAGAATGGCCTGAATAGCGATGGCGGCATTATTGTAAAAGGAAACTCGTCACTGAATATCAAAGGCATGGATGTTCAGATAAAGGACAATGGTCGAAATGGTCTACAGGTAGCGGAAGGCAGCACCGCCACTATTATCAGCGCGGAAAACGTCCAGAATACACTTCAGGCTAACGGCAATAAAAACCATGCGACCTCATGGACGGAAGGCGCGGGAATTGAGGTTCAGGGCGCAGCCGATGGCAAGGCTTCCCAGCTTGTCGTGCAGAACATGAATGTGCAAGCCAACAACAATGGTCGTTACGGTCTTTCCGCCACCGAAGGCGGGATGCTCACGCTCAGCGGCGATGGCACCCAGCTGCTTGAGGCCATCGCTAATGTGACCTCCCAGGACAACCCCTGGGCCTTTGGGGCGGGAATCATCGCGAAAGGTGTCAGTAGCCTTTATGACGACCTCAAGAGCACCATCAATATTACCGGCATGGATATCAAGGTTCGTGACAACGATTATCACGGCATCCGCGCAACGGAAGGCGGCGTCGTGAATATCGTCGGCGTCGAAAATAATAAAATTGAGGTGGCCGCTAATAACAGCGCGGATGGCAACATGGGTAATGGCATTATTGCCGACCATTCAGCGTCCAACGGCGACCGTTCGACTATCGCTATCCAGGATATGAATATTCGGGTAGACGATCAGGCTTACCAGGGTATTGCCGCCCGCGATGGGGGGATCGTCAATATTAGCAGCACCAGCGGACAGCACCTGCTGGAGGTGTATAACACCAGAATGGCGACCGATAACGGGCAGGACCTGGGAAAAGGTCTGCATGCGAAAGGGGCCGATAGCACATCAGGCGATGTCGCAACGCTTATGATTAAAGATATGGATATCATTGCCAACAATAATGAGCGTGAAGGGGTAGTGGCAGCCAATAGCGGCGTCATTCATATTGAAAGCCAATCGGGGAATAACACCTTAATCGCCAACGCCAATCGGCAGTATACGGCGGCCACGCTGGATGAATGGTCGTATGGCGCCGGGCTACTGGCACACGGTGTTTCTGCGAATACGCCGGAAAAGCAAGCCGCTATTGTCATTAAAAATATGCATGTAGAAGCCAATGATAACGGCGTTTACGGCCTCTATGCGCGTGATGGCGGGGTGATTAGCATCACCGGCGATGGCTCACAACGACTTGATGTTATTGGCAATAAATCCACCGAGTCGGATACCTACGACGCCGGTGTCGCCATTGAAGGCATCACCAATCAGGGGACTTCGGCAAAACCCGCCGCTATTGAAATCAAAAACATGCAGGTCACTATCAACGACAACGGTCGCTACGGCATCGATATTAATAGCGGTGGGCAGATGTCGATCGTCAGCAATACCGGCAATACGCTGACCGTTTCGGGGAATCAAACGGTCAACGGTGCCCAAAAAGAGGGTATCGGCATTAACGTCAACGGTATTGCTGATGGTTACCACTCCCGGCTGGATATCATGGATATGGATGTTCTGGTTGATAACAGCCCTGACGCCGGAATCAAAGCGAGCAATGGCGCCGAGATCAATGTGGTGAGCCAATCCGGGTCTCATACCTTGCAGGTCAACAATAACGATAACCACGGTGCGCAGTACAATGAAGGTGCGGGCCTGTTTGCTTATGACTCAAAGGATACGACCAACGCCGCGGCGACGATAAACGTGGTTGGGATGAATATTGAGGCCACGCATAACGGGTCGTATGGCGTGTTATCGGAAGGCGGCAAAATTTTCATCCAGGGCAATGGCCAGCATCTCCTCGATGTCGACGGTAACGGTCGGTATGGTTTGTTGGCAAAAGACGGTGGCGATATCGCTATCTCGGGCATGAACGTTTCCGGCAACTCGCAGGGCCACGCGATGGTGGGCATTGAACGGGACGGCCTTTTCCACTTAACGAACAGCACTCTTACCACCGATAACGATGCCTTATTTTACACCTGGAGCGACAGCGACTCGCAGCGGGCCGAATTTGTTATCGAAGGTTCAGAAGTGACGGCGAATGGCGACCTGCTGGCACAGTTTGCTGCTCACGACAGCACGCTGAGCGCCACGAATTCCTCATTAACCAATGCGATATTGACGGATCATGCCGCGGGGGCGTCATCCAATATTACCCTCAATCAATCAACCTGGGCGATGAGGACAAACAGCGCTATCACCCATCTTACCGCCAATAACTCGCGCGTCGATCTCCGTGGCTCTGACCAATTCAACACGCTGACCATCGCGGAGAACTATGCCGGAGATAACAGCACGCTGGTGATGAATACCGCGCTGGGCAACGACTTTTCGCCAACGGATAAACTGGTGGTGAACGGGGATACCTCAGGAACCACCAACGTGTTGATTCATAACGCCGGGGGAACGGGGGCTAAGACGCTAAACGGTATTGAGGTGATTGAAGTGGGCGGACTGTCTGCGGGGGAGTTTGTTCAGTCGGGGCGTATTGTCGCGGGCAGCTATGAATATTTTCTTGGCCGGGGTGATGGCAGTAACAGCAGCCACAATAACTGGTATCTGACGAACACCATGGCGCCGACCGATCCGACGCATCCAACGGATCCCACCGACCCAACTGACCCGACCGACCCTACGGATCCAACTGACCCAACCGATCCCACGGACCCAACCGACCCGACGGATCCTGTTGGCCCGGTTGCGCCTACCGGCCCGGCGACATACCGCCCTGAAATCGGGTCTTATCTTGGCAACCTGGCGGCAGCCAACACGATGTTTAACCTCCGTTTGCATGACCGCATCGGTGACACGCAGTATACCGACCTGCTGACCGGCGAGGAGAAAGTGACCAGCCTGTGGCTGCGTCAGATTGGTGGTCATACGCGCTTTGATACGGCGCAAAACCAGCTCCACACGCAAACTAACCGTTATGTTGTACAACTGGGCGGCGACCTTGCGCAGTGGAGTGATGATGGTCTGGATCGCTGGCATCTGGGGCTGATGGCAGGCTACGGCAACGCGCAGAGTAATACCCAATCGAACGTGAGCCAGTACCGCTCACGGGGGCGCGTCGACGGCTACAGCGTCGGTGTTTATGGAACCTGGTATGCGAACGATGAGGATAAAACCGGTAGCTACCTTGACTCGTGGGTTTTATATAACTGGTTTAAAAACAGCGTCACAGGCCAGGGGCTGGCGAGCGAGAAGTACAACTCGGCCGGATTTACAGCCTCGGTGGAAGGCGGTTACAGCTATCTGATGGGGCCGCGTCAGGATGGGCGTTCCAGCTGGTGGTTGCAGCCAAAAGCGCAGATCACCTGGATGGGCGTGCAGGCGGATAACCATACGGAGGCCAACGGCACGCGCGTGAAAGGTAAAAATGACGGCAACCTGCAAACGCGTCTGGGCGTGAGAGCCTACATCAAAGGGCATAACGCTATTGATGACGGAAAAACGCGTGAGTTCCAGCCCTTTGTCGAAGCCAACTGGATCCACAACTCCGGCAGCTACGGCGTCAGCATGAACGGCGTCACCAGCCGCCAGCAAGGCACACGCAATATCGGTGAGCTAAAAGCCGGTGTGGAAGGCCAGCTGAATCAAAACCTGCAACTGTGGGGGAACGTCGCGCAGCAGGTGGGCGATAAAGGCTACAGCGATACGCAGGGGATGGTGGGAATAAAATACGCTTTTTAATCTTACGGGTATGAAAAACCGCCCCAGCCGACAGGTTGGGGCGGTTTCGTGAGGGTTAAATCACCGGTGCATCCGGTTTCGCAATCAGGCTATTAATATCAATATCCGCCGCCGCACAGTTCTCTACGGTGATACTCATGGTTGAGTTTCCGCTTTGCATCTGCCCGTTGGTGTTAATTTCAATCACCGTGTTACCGTGATTGTCATCGCTGACTTTGATGTAAGACGCCAGATCGTTATTGGCAACATCGCCCAGCAGATCGCTTAAATCTATGCGGTCGCCTTCGTCAGCGCGGAAGTCTTTTATGACATCGTGCCCATCGTCACCTTTAAGCCAGGTGAAGGTGTCGCTGCCCGCGCCGCCGTACAGGGTGTCATTGCCTTTTCCACCGATCAAAATATCATTGCCCGTTCCGCCGAACAGCAGGTCGTTACCCTCACCGCCGTTGAGAAGATCGTTGCCTCCGCCGCCAATCAGGATATCGTTACCTTCGCCGCCGTAGAGTTTGTCATTGCCTGAGCCCATTGCGCCAAGTTCGTCGCTATGCTGGGTCACATAGTCAGCCACTTTATCGAACGTCAGTTGGTCGACGGGAGTATTCATGTGGTTGGCCATGCCGATCAGACTGTCAAAACCATCGCCAATCAGAATGTCATCGCCTTTACCGCCAAAGAGGACATCATCCCCGCTGCCGCCGACCAGAATGTCGTCACCGCCGCCGCCGTAGAGGATATCGTCACCAACACCGCCGAACAGTACGTCTTTACCGCCATCCGCTTGAGACTGGTCGAACTCGGCGGGGTGCTCGGTGATATATTGCGCGATATGCGACACTTCCAGCTGACTCACGGGAATATTGAGTTTGCCAGCAACATACTCCTGAATAGCGGCATACCCGGTTTTGTCGCCAAACTGCACCATGTCGCCAAACAGAATGTCGTTGCCGCCGTTGCCGTGAACGGTATCCTGCGCACCCGCCATCTGCACATAGTCACCGCCGAGAATCGCGTTGGCCAGTTCGGTTGCGGAGATCCCCGCCGTCACTTTTCCATCGGAATCGTAGGCGATAAGATCTTTTGCGCTAATACCGTTGTTGATACCGATGGCTTCGACGTTGCCGCACATCGCCATTAATAAGCCAAAGGCAGAGATGGAGTTACTGGTGGTATCGGTTGTCGTGCTGCTGCCGTTACCCGCACGCACGGATATCTCGTAACCCCCTTTACCGTCCGCTCGCATGGTGCCAACATTTGTCCGGTTATTGCCGTTCCAGCTATACACGTTACCGCTCGCATCAATGACCACACGGCTAACGCCGTTGATAGTCATCGAGACCACCTGGCCTGGATGATAATCAATTTTGGTGACATCGAGAGTGACAACGTCGTTCCTACCGGTACGACCATCCACGTCTATGCTGGTTTTATCATCCTGATAGTAAGTAGGTTTACCGTCAGTGATAAAGTAGGTCAGGTTCTCGCTGTTGTCAGAAGAGACGTCATGGAACCAGTTTGCGGTGGTTTTAAACGCATCCTCATAGTTGGTGCCGCCGCCGCTGGTCATTTTGGCTAAGGCATCGGTCAGCGTTTTTAAGGCCCCGGAATCTTTAAGATTCACCGAGACGGCGAAGTTCACCTGAGCGTCAAAATCGACCAGCAGGATTTTCACATCGCCAGCGTTCGCCAACTGCGCGTTCTGATGCAGAGCGTTAAAGACGGTGGTGAGAGAGGCGATGATACTTTTAATATCAGCCGCCCCCACGCTGCCGGAACTGTCCACCACGAAGGCAATGTTGTAATTCTGTCCCGGTATCTGCTGGAAGCCCTGGGTATCGGCGATAATAATATCGCTGCTATCACTGCCATCAATCACGTTGTCTTTTTCATCGCCGGTAATGAGATTGCCGGTTTCGATGGTGACGGAACGTTCGGTCGAGTGGCTAGCCGTGTTGCCTGCCGGATCGCTAATGCTGATGGATGCCGTGACTTCCGGGTTATTCATCAGATTTTTAGCCGTGAATTCGCTCTCCCAGACCAGATTACCCTTACCATCATCGGTGACCGTTGCCTGCTGTGTCACCTCGCCGACTTTAACATTGACGATATCGCCCGCCTTAGCCTCTCCGGTAACGGTGCCAGTCACTTTGATGACTGGCTCTGGTTGACCCGGCAGCTGGTTAGTTTCTGCAAAGCTCAGGAAATCGTCGCCGGTGACCGGGTCGATGGTGACCTTAACGTCGATCTCGGTATCGATGATGACCGGCTCGCTATCAGTTGCTGTAGCTTCGTTTCCAGCTACATCGGTGATGGTGATAGTGCCGTTGACGATCGGGTCTTTAAGTAAATCGCGGGTGTCGACCTCGGTTTGCCAGATTAGGTTACCGTCTGCGTCCGCCACCACTTTCGCGGTGTAGGTGTTGTCATTGATTTCCAGATGGACCACGTCCCCGGCTTTGGCATCGCCGCCGACGGTACCGCTGATGGTGGTGGTCGGTTTCTCCGCCTCGGCGGCGTTGATATAGCCATCACCGCTGATAACATCAATGTGCAGCGAGACGTCAGGAGGCGTGGTGTCAAACACCACGGATTCATCATCAATGGCGGTGGCTTCGTTGCCCGCCTCATCCCGGATGGTGATGCTGCCGTTCACCTGCGGGTCGGCAAGCAGATCGCTGGTGGCCACCTCGGTCTGCCAGACCAGCGCGCCGTTTTCATCTGCGACGACAGTGGCGGGGTAGTCCTTGCCGTTCACTTCCAGATGGACCACGTCCCCGGCTTTCGCATCCCCGCCGACGGTACCGCTGATGGTGGTGGTCGGTTTCTCCGCCTCGGCAGCGTTGATATAGCCATCACCGCTGATCACATCAATGTGCAGCGAGACGTCAGGAGGCGTGGTATCAAACACCACGGATTCATCATCAATGGCGGTGGCTTCGTTACCCGCCTCATCCCGGATGGTAATGCTGCCGTTCACCTGCGGGTCGGCGAGCAGATCGCCGGTAGCGACCTCGGTCTGCCAGACCAGCGCGCCGTTTTCCCCCACGACGACGGTGGTGGGGTAGTCCTTGCCGTTCACTTCCAGATGGACCACGTCCCCGGCTTTCGCATCGCCGCCGACGGTGCCGCTGATGGTGGTGGTCGGTTTCTCTGCCTCGGCGGCGTTGATATAGCCATCACCGCTGATAACATCAATGTGCAGCGAGACGTCAGGAGGCGTGGTGTCAAACACCACGGATTCATCATCAATGGCGGTGGCTTCGTTGCCTGCCTCATCCCGGATGGTGATGCTGCCGTTCACCTGCGGGTCGGCAAGCAGATCGCTGGTGGCGACCTCGGTCTGCCAGACCAGCGCGCCGTTTTCCCCCACGACCACGGTGGCAGAGTAGTCCTGACCGTTCACTTCCAGATTCACCACGTCCCCGGCTTTGGCGTCGCCGCCGACGGTGCCGCTGATGGTGGTGGTCGGTTTCTCCGCCTCGGCGGCGTTGATATAGCCATCACCGCTGATAACATCAATGTGCAGTGAGACGTCAGGAGCCGTGGTATCAAACACCACGGATTCATCATCAATGGCGGTGGCTTCGTTGCCCGCCTCATCCCGGATGGTAATGCTGCCGTTTACCTGCGGATCGGCAAGCAGATCGCTGGTGGCGACCTCGGTCTGCCAGACCAGCGTGCCGTTTTCCCCCACGACCACGGTGGCAGAGTAGTCCTGACCGTTCACTTCCAGATTCACCACGTCCCCGGCTTTCGCATCCCCGCCGACGGTACCGCTGATGGTGGTGGTCGGTTTCTCTGCCTCGGCGGCGTTGATATAGCCATCACCGCTGATCACATCAATGTGCAGTGAGACGTCAGGAGCCGTGGTATCAAACACCACGGATTCATCATCAATGGCGGTGGCTTCGTTACCCGCCTCATCCCGGATGGTGATGCTGCCGTTCACCTGCGGGTCAGCAAGCAGATCGCTGGTGGCGACCTCGGTCTGCCAGACCAGCGCGCCGTTTTCCCCCACGACCACGGTGGCAGAGTAGTCCTGACCGTTCACTTCCAGATTCACCACGTCCCCGGCTTTGGCGTCGCCGCCGACGGTGCCGCTGATGGTGGTGGTCGGTTTCTCCGCCTCGGCGGCGTTGATATAGCCATCACCGCTGATCACATCAATGTGCAGCGAGACGTCAGGAGCCGTGGTATCAAACACCACGGATTCCTTATCGTAAGCGGTGGCTTCGTTACCCGCCTCATCCCGGATGGTAATGCTGCCGTTTACCTGCGGATCGGCAAGCAGATCGCTGGTGGCGACCTCGGTCTGCCAGACCAGCGTGCCGTTTTCCCCCACGACCACGGTGGCAGAGTAGTCCTGACCGTTCACTTCCAGATGTACCACGTCCCCGGCTTTCGCATCCCCGCCGACGGTACCGCTGATGGTGGTGGTCGGTTTCTCTGCCTCGGCGGCGTTGATATAGCCATCACCGCTGATCACATCAATGTGCAGTGAGACGTCAGGAGCCGTGGTATCAAACACCACGGATTCATCATCAATGGCGGTGGCTTCGTTGCCTGCCTCATCCCGGATGGTGATGCTGCCGTTCACCTGCGGGTCGGCAAGCAGATCGCTGGTGGCGACCTCGGTCTGCCAGACCAGCGCGCCGTTTTCCCCCACGACCACGGTGGCAGAGTAGTCCTGACCGTTCACTTCCAGATGCACCTCATCCCCGGCTTTCGCATCCCCGCCGACGGTGCCGCTGATGGTGGTGGTCGGTTTCTCTGCCTCGGCGGCGTTGATATAGCCATCACCGCTGATAACATCAATGTGCAGCGAGACGTCAGGAGCAGTGGTATCAAACACCACGGACTCATCATCAACGGCGGTGGCTTCGTTACCCGCCTCATCCCGGATGGTAATGCTGCCGTTCACCTGCGGGTCGGCAAGCAGATCGCCGGTAGCGACCTCGGTCTGCCAGACCAGCGCGCCGTTTTCCCCCACGACCACGGTGGCAGGGTAGTCCTTCCCGTTCACTTCCAGATGTACCACGTCCCCGGCTTTGGCGTCGCCGCCGACGGTGCCGCTGATGGTGGTGGTCGGTTTCTCCGCCTCGGCGGCGTTGATATAGCCATCACCGCTGATAACATCAATGTGCAGCGAGACGTCAGGAGCCGTGGTATCAAACACCACGGATTCCTTATCGTAAGCGGTGGCTTCGTTACCCGCCTCATCCCGGATGGTAATGCTGCCGTTCACCTGCGGGTCGGCAAGCAGATCGCCGGTAGCGACCTCGGTCTGCCAGACCAGCGCGCCGTTTTCATCTGCGACGACGGTGGCGGGGTAGTCCTTGCCGTTCACTTCCAGATGGACCACGTCCCCGGCTTTGGCGTCGCCGCCGACGGTGCCTTTAATGGTGGTGGTCGGTTTCTCTGCCTCGGCGGCGTTGATATAGCCATCACCGCTGATAACATCAATGTGCAGCGAGACGTCAGGAGCAGTGGTATCAAACACCACGGATTCCTCGTCGTAAGCGGTGGCTTCGTTACCCGCCTCATCCCGGATGGTAATGCTGCCGTTCACCTGCGGATCGGCAAGCAGATCGCTGGTTGCCACCTCGGTCTGCCAGACCAGCGCGCCGTTTTCCCCCACGACCACGGTGGCAGGGTAGTCCATCCCGTTCACTTCCAGATGCACCACATCCCCGGCTTTCGCATCCCCGCCAACGGTGCCGCTGACGGTGGTGGTCGGCTTCTCCGCCTCGGCGGCATTAACAAAGCCGTCACCGCTAATAACGTCGATATGCAGCGACACGTCAGGCGCGGTAACATTTACTGAGACCGCGCTTTCTGCGCTCGCGCTCGCCTCATTACCGTACTGGTCGTACGTCGTCACGCTAGCATGCACTTCGCCCGATGCCACCAAATCGCTGGTGTTCACCTCAACGGACCAACGCCCGTCAGCCGTAACCTGCGTCTGGTACGAGTTGCCATTGACCGTCACGGTGACGATATCGCCTGGCTGAACATCCCGCCCGGTTGACCCGGTAATCACGGTTTTTTGCTGGGCGGCCTCATTGATATTGATGACGTTATCACCCGCAATCACATCGATAGTGATACTGGCTTCCGGTAATGGATGAGAGGGCGGTGGGGTGATAGGGGTATCGGTGTCGGTATCGACGTTGGTGTCGTTGCCTTGCTCGGGCTGTAGTAGCGTAACTTCTTCTACAGGCATAGATCTTGCGGCGTCGAGCCCTTCGGTCGGGTAGCCTGCCGTAGGATCAAGTATTTCGCCGGTCAAATCGAGAATAACGTGGCTGTGCCCGCTGTGGGCTCCTGTTGGTTCGGACGACGAATCAATAATGGTGGTGTTACCGGCGGCCGTCGCTTCCAGAATTTGCGTCGGGTCAGCGCCCTCGGCGATAGCCTGCTGTGCGGCGGCGATGGCCTGCTCATCGCTACCGCCGGATACTGAGACCGCTACCGCCTCATTACCCCATTCACTTCCACGACCGAGATCCATATTCTTGCCATTGGGCAACGTTACGGTCGCAGCCCCCTGGTCGGTGACGACTAATTCCCCGCGCATGACCTGTTCGCCTTCTGTTGCCAGACGACGAGAGCCGTCAGTTGCGACGATCCACACTTGTCCCATAACTGCCTTTATCGTTCCTATAATTGTTGACATAGCGGTCTCTCCTTAGAGTGCAAATTACGTAGTCGACAGTGGAGATAATCCACCCGGTAATCATATTTATAATAAAAATTACGTATCGGTTGATGGTCTTAAGAATGAGTCTAGTTTTTTATCCCCTAAATATATATATCCAATGTCGCATTAGTAATAATATTCATGTGTTATTTTTGGGTTTATTTATCTTGTTGTTATTTTTATTGCACTTTTTAGTTTTGTTATTAGCTGTAATTAACTGTTAAGATTAATACAACAATGATTTTATTAATGTTTCCTATCTGCTAACCTGCGTCAGCTTTCTTTCATCTGCTTGTTTTTATTGGATATTTGATATTGTTATTTAATTTAACAAATGGCTGGTGCGCGTTATTAATTGTTTTATATTTATGTTTCAACATAGATTGCATTTGTTTTTCTTAAGCATTCTACGTTATTGTCATTAGCGCTAATTATAAAGAATTACTGAAGAATATTCTCAATGATTCCTGCTCGAATATCTGGTAATTTGGTAGAGTAATCAAGTATTGTAATGTCTGCTAAGTCAATGCCCGTAATTTCAGGAATAAGAAAGTACTAACGGTTTTAGTCGGGTTTGTTATTAAGGATATAACTATGACACTACAATCACCGACCCCTGGTGAAAAGGATGTCACTGAACGCTATGAAGATGTTCAATTAGATCAGCGTGAGCTGTGTGACGATCCGCTTCTTGAAAGCCTGATGGCCGTCTGCACGTTATATGGAAAAGCGTCAAGCCGCGTTTCGCTCACCGCAGGTTTACCCCTGAAAAATAATCGCTTAACGCTTCCCGTTTTCCCACGCGCCGCCGCGCGCGCCGGGCTACGCGTGCGGATGTTAAAACGAGAGCTGAGTAAAATAACGGCCTTGTCGCTGCCCGCCATCCTGATCCTGAAAAATAACCGTACAGCGGTACTGTGCGGATGGACGCCGGGCGGGCAGGCCCAGCTATTGTCCGGGGATACCCAGGGCGGGCAAATTGAGTTGGATCCCTCGCGACTGGCTGAAGAATATACCGGCATCACGCTGTTCATCCAGCCCATTCACCAGAGCGAGCGAACCAAAGCAACGCTGCTGCCACGTACCCGGACATGGTTTCGCGATACGCTGAAACTGTCGCGTTTTCTTTATATCGATGCGGTTGTTGCCAGCTTCCTGATTAACGTCATTGCGCTGTGCACGCCATTATTCGTGATGAACGTTTATGACCGGGTCGTGCCCAATCAGGCCACATCCACTCTATGGGTGCTGGCGATTGGCATCACGGTCGCATTCTTATTCGACCTGTTACTCAAGACCTTGCGCACACGCTGTCTGGATATTGCCGGTAAGAAAACCGACATGATTGTCTCGGCATCGCTGTTTGAGCGGATCACCGGAATGGCAATGAAAGCGCGTCCGGCGCGGATGGGCAGCTTTGCGCAGAACATCCATGAGATCCAATCACTGCGTGATTTTCTCTCATCGCTAACCATGGCCACGCTCATCGACATGCCCTTTACGCTGCTGATGCTGCTGGTAATTGGCATCATCGGTGGCCCGCTGGTCTTTATCCCGCTGGTCGCTTTCCCCTTAGCGCTGCTGGTGAGCTGGGCTATCCAGAAACCGTTGAACCAGACCATTAACGACACCATGAAACTGGCGTCGGAACGGCAGGCGGTGCTGATTGAAACGCTCAGTGGCCTTGACGCCATCAAAGTGAATAACGCGCAAAGCGAACGGCAGCACATGTGGGAAAGCACGCTCGTCACGCTCAGTCAAAAAGAGCTGCGCGTTAAAACGCTCTCCACGCTGGCGATGAACTTCACCGCCTGGTTACAGCAATTCTCCGGCGTCGCGATGATCGTGGCGGGCGTGTATTTGATCATTGATGGCAACCTCAGTATGGGCGGCCTGATTGCCTGTTACATGCTAAACGGCCGCGCATTGGTGCCGATGGGGCAGCTGAGCGGGTTAGTAACTCGCTACCAGCAGGCCCGCATGACGATGAACACCACCGAAGAGATGATGGATTTACCGCAGGAACGCCAGGACGATCGCCCCCTGGTGGCGCGTGAAAAATTGCAGGGCGCAATCACCTTCCAGAACGTCACCTTCACCTACCCGGATCAGAAACGACCGTCGCTTAGCAACGTGTCGTTTACCATAAAACCGGGCGAGCGGGTTGGCATTATCGGGCGCAGCGGCTCGGGAAAAAGCTCTCTGGCTAAGCTCATCATCGGTTTTTACCAGCCCAACAGCGGCGAAATTCTGCTCGACGGCATGGATTCCAACCAAATTGACGTCAACGACGTGCGGCACAACATCGGTTACGGGCCTCAGGATATTCATCTGTTCAGCGGCACGCTGCGCGATAACTTGCTCAGCGGCGCCAGCTATGTGGATAACGAGGCGATGCTTAAAGCCTCTCAGCTGGCGGGCGTTCATGAGTTCGCGCGTAAGCATCCTGATGGTTACAACATGCAGGTAGGCGAGCGTGGGCTTAACCTCTCCGGCGGACAGCGCCAGGCGGTCATGCTGGCGCGCGCGCTACTGCTTGACCCGCCGATATTGCTGCTGGATGAACCGACCAGTTCGATGGATAACACCACGGAAGACGCCGTGCGGCGGGCGCTGACGGAATCTACCGTGGGTCGCACGTTGCTGTTAGTCACCCATCGCGCCTCAATGCTGACGCTGGTTGACCGGCTTATTATTATCGACCGGGGACGCATTATTGCCGATGGCCCACGGGACAATGTTCTGGCTGCGCTGAAAAAGGGGCAAATCCATGCGACACAATAAAGGATTAAAAAACTGGCTGCGTGGATTAGGAACGGGAAGCGGTGAAAAAGATCTGACCGTTAACGGTATCAACGGCTTGATTATGGGCGATGCGCCCCGGTCATCCCGTATCACGCTGTGGTCATGTCTGGCCTTTTTCATCGCGCTGATCGTCTGGGCTGCGAACGCTCCGATTGATGAAGTGGCCCGCGGTGAAGGGAAAGCCATTCCCTCCTCACGCCTGCAAAAAGTGCAGAACATGGAAGGGGGGATTGTCTCGGAAGTTTTCGTGCATGAAGGGCAGGTTGTTGAGGCCGGGCAGCCGCTATTAAGGCTCGATGATACCCGCTTCAAATCCAACGTCGGTGAAAGTGAAGCTGACCGCTATGCATTGATGGCGCAAATCTTACGTCTGGAAGCGCAGCTTGATGATAAACCGCTGGTCATTAGCGAGGAGATCACCCGCGAGGCGCCAAATATCGCCCGTGGGGAGCAAGAATTATTCAATACCCAGCGTGCGCGCTTTAATAGCGAAATTGCGGGGCTGGAAGAGCAGCTCTCGCAAAAAAAACAAGAACTGCTGGATTTTGAAGCCAAAAAAACACAATTCAGCCATAGCCTGGGGCTGCTTCAGCAAGAAGTCCGCATGTCTGAACCGCTGGTTAGCGCCGGGGCGATTTCAAAAGTCGAAATTCTCCGCCTGCGGCGTTCGGAAGTGGAAACGCGGGGGCAACTGGATTCAGTTACCCACTCCATTCCCCGCGCCCGCTCGGCGATTAAGGAAATCGAAAATAAGATTGCCGAAGCGCGGGGCCGCTATCGCAGTGAAATGCTCGGGCAACTTAACGAAGCGCGCACTAACCTCGCCAAAACCGAAGCCAGCGGAAAGGCTATCGAAGACCGGGTCAACCGGACGCTGGTGACCTCGCCGGTACGCGGCATTATTCAGCAAATGCTGGTCACCACCATTGGCGGCGTTATCCAGCCGGGCAGCGAACTGGTGGAGATTGTGCCGCTTGATGACAGCCTGCTGGTTGAGGCGAAAATACGCCCTCAGGATATTGCCTTTTTACACCCGGGCCAAAAAGCGATGATTAAATTTACCGCCTATGACTACACCATTTACGGCGGTTTAAAAGGCTCACTGGAACATATTAGTGCCGATACCATCACCGACAAAGAAGGCCGCAGTTTTTACCAAATCCGCTTAAGAACGGATCGTAATTATCTCGGCAGTGAAGATAAGCCGCTGCTGATTATCCCTGGGATGACGGTGTCCGTGGATATTATGACCGGGCAAAAGACGGTACTCAGCTATCTGTTAAAACCGATTTTACGGGCTAAAGCGGAAGCGCTGCGTGAACGCTAAAAGTCGTGAGGTTAATGATGTGGTTTTCTTATAAGACAAACAGGGTTTAGCGATCTTCTCTCTTGAGAACACCAGGCTAACCCCAGGCAATCAGGGAAATTAATAAAAGGACGAAATTATGAGCAAACATATTCTGGCGCTGACCGGCATTTCATTACCATTGCTGTTCTCTCATGCGGCAAATGCGGCATCACTTGAACAAGCGGTGAAAGACAGTTTGCTATGGCACCCGCAGGTGAGTGCATCGGTCAACAGTCGTTATTCCGCCGATGAGGATCTTCGTGCGGCAAAAGGGGGCTATTTACCCACCTTAGATTTATCTGCCGGTACGGGCTGGGAGCAGACCGATAACGCCAGCACCCGAGGCGCTGACGATCACCGTCGCAATCTGCATCGCAGCGAGTCCTCGATCAATTTACGTCAAAATGTCTTTAACGGTTTTGCCACCACCAGTGAGGTTTCCCGTCAAAAGGCGACGGTGAACTCTCGCGCCTACTCGGTGCTCAATACCAGCGAAGTCACCGCGCTGAATGCGATTCAGAGCTATCTGGATGTCCTGATGCGCCAGCGCATGGTGAAACTGGCGGAAGATAACCTGCGAAGCCACGAGCGGGTGTTCGACCAGATTCGCCTGCGTACTGAACAGGGGGTAGGGCGCAAGGCGGACTATGAACAGGCGCAGGCCCGTCTGGCGCAGGCGAGAAACAATCTGCTGACCGAACAAACCAATCTCCAGGATGCCCAGGCGAACTACTTCAGCGTGGTG
This sequence comes from Kluyvera sp. NPDC087067, assembly GCF_044745165.1. NCBI lineage: Bacteria > Pseudomonadati > Pseudomonadota > Gammaproteobacteria > Enterobacterales > Enterobacteriaceae > Kluyvera > Kluyvera sp. NPDC087067. The sequence goes on from NZ_JBIUZS010000001.1 coordinate 279,020, forward strand.
GGGAAAGAGGCGGAAGGGCTGTCGATGCCGCTGACCACACACATTCCCGCGTCTGTGGCTGATGCCCGCAAGCAGATGCTGGAAAACAGTCCGCTGCTCAAACAAGCGGATGCCGATGTTGAGGCCACTCGCCAGCAGTATGAAGCCGCCAAATCACGTTTCTATCCAAGCGTTGATATTGATTTGGGACGCAGAATGGATAACAACGTCGACGGTACCCGTGGGCACGATCAGGAATGGCAGGCCATGGTGAGAATGAACTACAACCTGTTCAACGGCGGCAGCGACAAGGCCCAGCTGTCATCCTATGCCTATAAAATGCAGGAGGCGCAGGATGTTAAACGCAATGCCCTGCGTCAGCTCGATGAAGAACTGCGCCTGTCATGGAACGCCTGGCAGAACGCTCGTCAGCAGGTTCCAATCGCCAAAGACTACGCTGACCGCAGCGCCGTGGTGCGTACCGCCTACCAGGAACAGTTCAGCATTGGCGAGCGTAGCCTGCTGGATATGCTGGACAGTGAAAATGAAGTGTTCAACGCTCAGCGCCGCTATGTTGAGATGCAGTTTACGGAGATGTTCACCACTTACCGCATCAATGCGCGAATTGGCGATTTGTTAAAGCAGCTTAACATTCAGGCACCGTCTGCGGCACAGCCGGTTGAAGTGGCGCAAAAAACGCAGCCAGAATTACCCGATCTGAAATAATAATGTGCGGGGGCGCTATCCCGGCGCCCCCAAAGTAAAACTTAACCCACTGTAATCGCCGTTTTTTATCCTTCCTGGCATTGTTATACTGAATATTTTTTCGTCACTTTTCCCCGACTAAAATAGCGCCGTCGCCTGTGCAAAACCGCGACGATTAATGGTGATGCGGCACATAAGGATAAGTTCAATAAATTTCAGTGATGTAAAATACATTTTTTATAAAAACTAGTGATATTTATGATCTTAATTAAGCTTCTTTTGCGCATCATATTTTTGATTATAGCTGTCGCTGCGGCAGTGCTTTGCCTGCATGTTGACGTCAACATCATGAACAACGGCTTGTCTGAAACCTCACTCACCGAGGTGGTGCAAGAGTGGATACTGTTGCTGATTGTGGTCATTCACTTCATTCGCGTCCGTAAAAGCAGCGTGCAGCGGCAATGTAATGTGTTGATTGCTGGATTTTTCCTCGCCATGCTGATTCGTGAACTGGACGGTATATTCGACCTTATCCGTCACGGCAGCTGGGTATGGTTTGCGCTGTTGAGCAGTATTGTGTCCATTGGTTATGTCCTGCGCACCCCTTCATTGGTGGCAAAACAATTAGTGGACTATGCCCGTACGCCATCCTACGGCCTGATGGTCGCGGGCCTTGCGACGGTACTTATTTTCTCCCGACTGTTTGGTATGTCGGTTCTCTGGCACGATATTTTGCAGGAAGGCTATGTTCGCGTGGTGAAAAATATGGTGGAAGAGGGCGTCGAGCTGTTTGGCTATATTTTGTGCCTTGCCGCGACGGTCAATTTATTACATGTCAAACAACCTGACGAGGAAGGAAATTAATTTTCCCTACAGGTGTTAACCACTTTGTTAATACTTAGTGGATAATATCATCACCCTTAGATTATTTGAGCGGCGTCCAGTTGGACGCCGTTTTTTTATGCCTGAAGGTTACCTGAGAATCAGCGCAAGGCGGCGTTCTCGCGTGGCGCGTTTTTCGAGAGCTACGCCGGCCTAATCCGCGTATGTTTTGCACCGCTTATTAATTGCAGGTAGGATGCTTCGCGGCGATTTTATCCCTACACAGAATGACGGGAAAAATGGTCAACGTTATCGCGCATCGTCGTTCGATTCGCGCAACCGGAAGTCTTCCTTTAAACAGACAGGTAACAGGGAAACGATGGAAACACAAAACACACAGGCCACGGAGCAACACGCGGCAAAACGACGCTGGCTTAACTCTCATGAATCGGGTTACCACAAAGCAATGGGTAACCGCCAGGTGCAGATGATTGCCATCGGCGGCGCTATTGGTACCGGGCTATTTTTAGGCGCAGGTGCGCGCTTACAGATGGCCGGCCCGGCGCTGGCGCTGGTCTATCTGGTCTGCGGCATTTTCTCCTTCTTTATTCTCCGCGCGCTTGGCGAGCTGGTATTACACCGGCCATCCAGCGGGAGCTTTGTCTCCTACGCTCGCGAATTCCTCGGTGAGAAAGCCGCCTATGTGGCGGGCTGGATGTATTTCATTAACTGGGCAATGACCGGTATCGTGGATATCACCGCCGTGGCGCTGTATATGCACTACTGGGGCGCGTTTGGCGATGTGCCGCAGTGGGTATTTGCGCTAGGGGCGCTGGCGATTGTCGGCACCATGAACATGATTGGCGTGAAATGGTTTGCCGAAATGGAGTTCTGGTTTGCCCTCGTTAAGGTGCTGGCGATCGTTATCTTCCTTGTGGTCGGCACCGTTTATCTGGGCAGCGGCAAACCGCTCGATGGTAACGCGACCGGTTTCCACCTCATTACCGATAACGGCGGCTTCTTCCCACACGGTCTGCTGCCTGCGCTGGTACTGGTTCAGGGGGTGGTGTTCGCTTTCGCCTCAATCGAACTGGTCGGCACCGCGGCGGGCGAATGCAAAGATCCGCAAACCATGGTTCCTAAGGCCATCAATAGCGTGATCTGGCGTATTGGCTTGTTCTACGTTGGCTCCGTGGTGCTGCTGGTGCTGTTGCTGCCGTGGAATGCTTACCAGGCAGGGCAGAGCCCGTTTGTCACCTTCTTCTCGAAGCTCGGCGTGCCGTATATCGGCAGCATTATGAACATCGTGGTGCTGACCGCCGCACTCTCCAGCCTGAACTCGGGGCTCTATTGCACCGGGCGTATTTTACGCTCCATGGCGATGGGGGGGTCAGCGCCGAAATTTATGGCTAAGATGAGCCGCCAGCATGTCCCGTACGCGGGGATCATGGCGACGCTGGTGGTGTACGTGGTCGGGGTGTTCCTCAACTATCTGGTGCCTGCTCAGGTGTTTGAGATTGTGCTCAACTTCGCTTCGCTGGGGATTATTGCCTCGTGGGCATTTATTATGGTTTGCCAACTTCGTCTGCGTCAGGCTATCAAAGCCGGACAGGCCGCCGACGTCAGCTTCAAGCTGCCGGGTGCACCGTTTACCTCGTGGTTGACGCTGCTGTTCCTGCTAAGCGTGCTGGTGCTGATGGCATTTGATTACCCTAACGGCACCTACACCATTGGTTCGCTACCGCTGATTGCCATCCTGCTGGTTGCTGGCTGGTATGGTGTACGCAAACGCGTTGCGGAAATTGAGCGCACCGCGCCATAAACCGTAGCCCGGCCAAGCGCAGCGCCGCCGGGATTGGCTCCGCACTTCCCCCGGAGGCGGCTAACGCCTTGCCCGGGCTACATAAACCGTAGCCCGGCCGAGCGCAGCGACGCCGGGGAACCCCCGCACAACGGGTCGGCAATGCAAAAACTCACCACCATACCCGCTGGTGCTATTCCCACACATATAGCGCGTCACCACTCGCGAGCCATGCAGACAAATCATTACATGCAAAGTCTTGCACAATGATTTGTATTGTTTATGATTCGGCTGTTCTGAATCATCTGGTAACTTATGCGTAATCGTCAGCTTCTTGCGAAATGGTTTTTGATATTGGCCTGCTTTGCTATGGTTATCTGCCTGGCTCAGCGGACGGTCTATCTACACCATTTTTTACAAGACGCCGCCAGCCCGGTTCAGGTTCTCTCTTCTCCCGCGCCCGATGATGCGCCGGTTGGCCCGTCACCGTGTCAGCTTAGCGCTAATTCATTGCTCTGCGCGCAGCCCGTATTTTTTGATGGCGCATTGCCCGCCGTTATTCTCTTTCTGGCCCTGCTGCAACTACTGACTGCGGAACGGACGTACGTCCCACGGGACACGCCCACAAGGCCTCCTACGCTACGGATCCACCTCAAAAACTGCGTCTTCCGTGAATGAATAATCGTCGTTAGTACGACTTATTATTCAATTTACGGAGAAAACAAATGCTGAATATCTTCAGGGGATTCGTCCTCCTGTTGCTGTCGTGCATGGGCGTGGCTCATGCGGCAGATAGCGGGTGGCTGACCGCCCCGCAAAACGATCACGCCCGGGTACGTTTCCAGGCACAAAAAAGTCAGGATCAATTGCATGGGCTGCTCACCGTCGAGCTGCAATCGGGATGGAAAACCTACTGGCGATCGCCAGGAGAAGGCGGTGTTGCGCCGGAAATCACCTGGAAAAAGGGTGAAACGGCACGGTGGTATTGGCCGGTGCCTTCGCGCTTTGAAATTTCAGGCTTAACCACCCAGGGCTACCACAAGAAGGTCGTCATCCCGATGGTCATCAGCGCAAATGCCGGTGATGTGCTGGATGGGATGCTGACGCTCTCCACCTGTAGCAACGTCTGTCTGCTAACGGACTATCCGCTGCATCTGGATTTCAACCAGCCGGACGACCCCGATTTCGAGGCGGCATTTGCGCAAGCCATGCGCGCTATCCCGGCTGATAGCGGTATTTCAGACGACCTGTCCGCCCATCTTGCTGGCAGCAATCTGGTGATAACCGGCAGCACGGCGGGGGAGTGGCGCGACGCGCAGATTTATTTTGACCCGCTCGAGGGCGGCATTATTCCCGGTGAACCGGCAATAAAAAGCAGTGGAAGCTCGCTGGTTGTAACCACGCCCGTCACCGACGAGTGGGGCGAAAAACCCGCCAGTCTGGCGGGGAAAACGCTCTCTTTCGTCCTCACTAATGACGGCAAGGCGCAGCAAACCACGCTCACGGTGGGCGCCGATCGAGAGGCAGCAGCCGTCGCTGATGCCTCTACGGGCAACCTCGGCCAAATGGTACTGTTTGCCCTGCTCGGCGGGCTTATCTTAAACCTGATGCCCTGCGTTCTACCGGTGATGGGCATGAAGCTTAATTCAGTGCTCCATGGCGGCACGGACACCGCCCGCATCCGGCTGCGATTCCTGGCGACCAGCGCCGGGATTCTGACCTCGTTTGCCCTGTTGGCAGCGATGATTACCGCCCTGAAAATCACCGGCGCTTCACTGGGATGGGGGATTCAGTTCCAGAATCCGTGGTTTATCGGTCTGATGGTTGCCGTCACCTTTATCTTCGCCCTCAATCTGTTCGGCGTCTTTGAGATGCTGCTGCCGTCATCCCTCACCGGACGTATGGCAACGGCGGGAGGCAATGGGCTGGCGGGAAGCTTCTTTGAAGGCGTTTTCGCCACGCTCTTAGCCACCCCGTGCTCCGCACCGTTTCTCGGTACCGCCGTGGCCTTTGCGCTGGCGGCCCCGCTTGGGGATCTGTGGCTCATCTTTATGCTATTAGGTCTGGGGATGGCGCTACCGTGGCTGTTTGTCGCGCTTCTCCCGAAAACGGCGCAGCTGCTGCCGCGTCCCGGCCGCTGGATGAACAGCTTAAAAGTGATTCTGGCTCTGATGATGCTGGCCTCCAGCCTATGGCTGGCGACGCTGCTTAATCAGCATCTGGGGAACACGCTTAGCGGGCTTGTCACGCTGGCGTTGACGGTTATCGCGCTGGGCGCGTTTATTCGCACCGCACCGCGCACCACGTTGGCATTCTGGCTGGTGGTGATTGCGCTTGCAGCCTTTGGCGGATACCAGATTCGGGGGCTCACCCAGGATGATGCGGCGAGGGCATCGACTGCCGATGCGCATCCACTCATCACATGGCAGCCGCTCAGCGAAGAGGCCATCACGCGTGCGCTGACGGACGGTAAACGAGTGTTTGTTGATATCTCCGCCGATTGGTGCGTGACCTGCAAGGTGAATGAACTGCGGGTGCTAAATCAGCCGGAAATCATTGCGGCGCTCAATCAACCGGACGTTGTCGCCCTGCGCGGCGACTGGAGTAAACCGTCCGAACAGATCACCGCGTTTTTGCAAAAGCGTCACAGCTACGCGATCCCCTTTAATCAGGTTTACGGCCCCGCGCTGCCCGACGGTCAAATATTGCCGCCGCTGCTCACTCAGCAGACCGTCCTGACCGCTCTCAAGAATGCTAAAGGTTAATTCATTATGAAAAAGACACTCTTCACCCTGATTTTACTTTCACTGTCCACACAGGCGTTTTCCGCGCCCGCGCTCACCGCGGCGCAGGAGGCTCGCGTGCAGGAGCTGGTCAAAGAAACGTTGCTAAACCACCCGGAAATTCTGGCGGCAGCGGCAGAAAAACTGGATCAACAGGACGCGCAGGCCAACCAGCAACAGCTAGAAGAGGTGATTGCCAAGAATGCCGACTTCCTGTTTCGTGATGCCAATTCACCGCGTATCGGTGCGGCGCATCCCCGTCTGACGCTGGTGGTTTTCACCGACTACAACTGTCCGTACTGCAAGAAATTCGACCCGTATCTGGAAAAGATTGTGGCTAAATATCCCGATGTGGCGGTGCAATTCAAATTCCTGCCGTACCGTTCCGAAAGCTCGGTGACCTCCGCACGCGACGCGCTAACCGTCTGGCGGGCACACCCGGAACAATTTATGAAATTTAACGATATCCTGATGGCAAAAAAGGGCTATCACGATGATGCCAGCATTGCTCAGGCGAAAACGAAGGCGGGCGTGACGGTGAATAAGCCGGATGAGCAGAGCATGCAGACGCTGAAGAAAAGCCTCATGCTGGCGCAAGAGTTAGGGATTCAGGGCACCCCGGCGACGCTTATCGGCAACGAAATGCTGTCCGGTTGGGTTCCCTTTGAACAATTTGATGCTATGGTCAGCGACGCGCTGAAAAAACGCTAAACCGGCATTCGGGGGAACACACGCTCCCCCGTTTCACAAGAGGCGACGATGAAACGTATTCTTTTATCTGCTCTACTGATGACACCCGTTCTGGCCTATGCGCAGGACACTATTCCCGATATCGTTAAACGCTTTAGCGATCGGCAAAATATCACCAATCTGAAGCCCGTGCAGGCGCCCGGCGGCATGAAAAGCTGGGTCGGTCAGTATCAGGATATGGGGGTCAACCTGTTCTTAACTCCCGATGGCCAGCACGTTATCTCGGGCTATCTCTACGATGACAAGGGTAAAAACCTTAGCGAAGGCTATTTCACCGAACAGATTTACATCCCGCTCGGTCGGGAGATGTGGCAGACCCTCAACAAAACCAAAGCGCTGAAAGAGGGAGCCGATACCGCGCCGCGTAAAGTATTCGTCTTTGCCGACCCGTTCTGCCCGTACTGTAAAACGTTCTGGTCGGCAGCCCAGCCGTGGGTCGCCGCGGGTAAAGTGCAGCTTAATACGCTGATGGTGGCGTTCTTAAACCCGAAAAGTGGCCGCAACGCCACCGCCATCCTCAACGCGCCCGACCCGGTCAGCGCCTGGCGTGAATACGAGCTTTCGGGGGGCAAAAAACTGCCGCGCTTTGACGGCGCCACGCCGCGTGAAACCTTTAATCTTCTACAACACCATCAGCAGCTGATGGACTCGCTCGGCGCCAACGCCACGCCGGCTATTTATTATATGAATGATCGTAATGAGCTTCAGCAGGTGGTGGGGATGCCGGATGAGAAACAGCTGATTGAGATGTTTGGCCCGAGGCCGTAGTGGGCTGATGGTATTTTAATCAGGTGCTTTCGTGAGCGTGGGGGAGGCTGAGCACTCGCCTGCGCTGGCGCGCCCTTATTTGTCGACAAGGCGGAAGTATTGCTTCCGTTATTTTCTCTATTACCATCGACGGGCGGAAATGATATTTCCGCAAATCGCAACATCACATTAGCGTTATTTAATGATTATTGTGTTGACGCAAAAAACGATATACATCAATGGGGTATAATGATCGCCTGAATTGAATGATGGCTTCTTCTGAGATAATGAAATACGCACTTTTACTGTTAGCTTTTCTTTCTGCGCCCAGTTGGGCATTGAACTTCACCTCAACGCACCTGCGATTACACTGCCCATCGCGAGGCATCGTGGAAATCACGCTTCACGTCTATGAGCATGTTTCTGAACTGTGGAATGGGCATTTTGAAGTGGGTGCCGGGCATCGCTCGCGTGATGGCATGGATCTGGTGAAATTTATCAACGGCGATCTGCTTATCCATCAAAGTCATACCGATGAGTTTCTTTTCCGCTATGCCGGAGAAAGTACGCTACGGCACTGCCAGAAACTTTCGGAAAGCCCGGTCAGCGTGGTGTCTTTACCTTACTATCGCTCGGCGTCGGTCTGACGCCGGTTCTCCTGCGCCCAGGCCATAAACGCTTTTTTCGGCAATGACGGGCTATACAGCCAACCTTGACCCGATTGCACGCCGTGCGCGACCAGCCAGTCGCGCTGGCACTCGCTCTCAATGCCTTCGGCCACCATCGATAAGTTGAGTGATTTAGCAATCTCAATGATATGGGCGGTCACCGGATTACACGCCAGCGTGTCGACGAAGCATTTGTCGATTTTGAGCGTATCCACCTCAAGTTCTTGCAGATAGCTCAGGCTGGAATAGCCGACACCAAAGTCATCGATATAAATCGGGTGGCCCGCCTGGCGATAGCTCTGGAGTACCGGCAGCGCTTTTTCCGGGGAGACCAGAACGCGCTCGGTTAACTCAATGGCAATTTGGCTCGGCTCCACGCCCCAACGCGCGCACTGCTGGCTCATCAACGCGGGTAGCGTCGATGAATAGAGGTCGGTTGCCGCAATATTAATCGAAATATGCTGCTCTGGATGCTGCGCCAGCCAGCGCCCCATCTCGCTGAACACGCTGCTGACAATATGCTCAGTCAGCTGGGTAATCACCCCTGTTTGTTCAGCAAGAGGGATGAACATGTCCGGCGGCAGCCAGTGCCCATCGGGTTGCTGCCAGCGAGCTAGCGCCTCGGCGCCGATAATGCGGCCGCTTTTTAGCGCCACGATAGGCTGATAGTGAACGGTAATTTCCCCGGCTTTAATCGCATCAAGAATACGGTAGTGGGACGATTGTAGCTGGCGCAAAATGCGCAGCATCAGGAACGAAGCCAGCGCGCTAAGCACTAACCCAACCGGTAGCCAGAAAAGCAGCTGGTGGTACCAACTGTTATCGATAGGATTTGTCGTAGACCAGGTTAATAAGATGCCGCCAACCGGGGGAAGAAGCTGCTGTTTATACACCACACCGTTATGTTCTATCACCGGTTGGAAGGTGTGGAGGGCGTTTTGCCAGATATCCGGGTCGATGGCATAGTTGCTGGCGATAACCCGATGGTTACGGGTACTAATGATTGCCGCATGAAGAGGGTAGGCGGGATGCGGCAGCACATCGATCATCGAGTCAGGATCGATCATCACCATATATTTCCCGCGACTGACGGCAATCATATTGTCGTTGGTCTGCAGATCGTAACGCGATGTTAACCACACGCGGTATCCGCCGGGAGTGACAAATTCAGAATTCGGCACTTTCTGAGATAGCGTATTCCTGAGCAGTTCGCAGGGCTTAATGGCATTATCCAGATAAAAAATACCTTGAATATATTGATGAATATAGGACACTTTTTGTAGCTGCCGCAGATGTTCCAGACTACAAGGTTCGCCCTTAAAGCGATTGATTTCATTTAGCGCGGTGCGGACCTGGTCTTTTACACGCTGGGTACGCGCCAGAATGCGGTCGGCATAACCGTCCATTTCCTGATTGAACAGGTCATTGGCCTGACGGTGAGCCAGCCACAGGCTGAGGATAATGGGAAGCAGGATTGAGACAATCAGCACGCTTGTGACGAGTCTCACCAGGCGCTGTGTGGTCATCAATAATCCTTAACGATCGAGCAGAGTGGGGAAGAACCAATGCGCAAATTATATCGATGTGTCCCCTGTCCGGCTATATCAACATAAACAATGGTCCTATTATCAGACTTTTCGAATTGTTATTGTATAAAATTTCCCCTTCAGATTGACCTGAAGGGGAAATAACGAGGATTAAAGGACGCCGAAGAATTTTGGCAGGAACAGCGAAATGGCCGGGATATAGGTCACCAGTAGCAGCACGAGGAACAGCACCGCGTAGAACGGCAGCATCGCTTTCACCACTTGCTCAATTTTCTGCTTACTCACAGCACTTGCCACGAACAGCACCGAACCGACCGGCGGGGTAATTAAGCCAATGCCGAGGTTAACCAGCATAATCATGCCGAAGTGCACCGGGTCGATACCCAAAGCGTTAGTGACGGGCAGCAGCACCGGGGTGAGAATCAAAATCAGCGGCGCCATATCCATCAACGTACCGATAAGTAGCAGCATGATGTTAATGCACATCAGGATCACGTACTTATTATCGGAGATGCTGGTGAAGGCTTCGGTAATACGCATCGGCAGCTGCATGTAAGTCATGATGGCGCCGAATGCCGCGGCAAAACCGATAAGAATCATAACGATGGTGACGGTTTTCACCGTGCGATACATCAGCTTTGGTAGTTCAGACCATTTGTAATCGCGATAGATAAACATGGTGACGAAGAACGACCACAGACAGGCAATTGCCGCAGATTCGGTGGCGGTAAAGATGCCGGATAAGATCCCACCCATAATGATGACTACGGTCATCAAACCCCACAGAGTATCGACGAAAATCTTCAATGCCTGGCGGAAGGGCACGCGTTCACCTTTCGGATAGCCGCGTTTGTTGGCGAAGCACACGCACATGACCATCAGCGATAGGCTCAGCAACAAGCCAGGCAGAATACCGGCGATAAACAGTGCGGCGATGGAAACCGTACCGCCCGTTGCCAGCGAATAAATCACCGAGTTATGGCTAGGCGGGGTGAGAATGGCCTGTACGGAACCGCTGGCGGTGACGGCGGCGGCAAAGTCACGCGGATAGCCTTTTTTGTCCATTTCCGGGATCATCACCGAACCGATGGATGCCGTATCGGCGACCGAAGAACCCGAAATCGCGCCGAAGAAAGTGGAGGCCACGATATTCACCAGTGAGAGTCCGCCGCGAATAAAACCGACGAAAATATAGGCAAAGTTCACCAGTCTGCGGGCGATACCGCCCTCCGCCATAATGGCCCCGGCCAGAATAAAGAACGGGATGGCCAGCAAGGAGAATTTATTGACCCCATTGGTGAGCTGGATCATGACCGCTTCCAGCGGGATATCAATATACCAGGCACCGATAATCGCGCTAATGCCGACTGCGAAGGCCACCGGCACCCCAATCGCCAGCATAATTGCCAGCGTAAAAACGAGAATAAATGCGTCCATCTGCTTTCCTTTTCTCAAAAGTAGGGGGGTTAACTGGTGGAACCCAGCATCACGACAGGACGTTGGTACTGCGGGCCGCGCCAGAGCTTCTCAATGATGAAAAGCACGGTGATGGCAGAACCAATAGGCAGCGGCAGGTAATTTTCTCCTGCGGTTAATAACGGGAACTCAGCGACCGGTTGCTCCCACAGCTCGTAGCACAGCAGAGTGCCGTACCACAAAATAAACAGGCTGATGGCCATCATCGTTATGTCGGCCAGAATTAAGCACAGGCGGCGAGCGCCTTCTCCCAGACGGTCGGTGACCATGCTGACCGCAATATGGGAACCTGCACGATAACTGACCGCCGCACCAATAAAGGTAAAGGTCACCATACATAAAATAGCCACCGGCTCGGGCCAGGACAGCGCGCTGTTCATCACGTAACGGGCGAAAATACCCACGGGAATAACTGCCACCATAACTAATAATGCAATTCCGGCAATCCACATGGAGATTCGGTAGATAATATCCATGACTGACGAATAGCGTTCATCCATAATAATGACCTCGAATTATTTAGGCTGTAGTTGGGCGAAATCATTCGCCCAACTAAAGTGTTACTTCACATCCTGAATTTTCTTGATGAGATCCTGATGGTCTTTACCATATTTATCACGCACCGATTGAGTGGCGTCATAATATGCTTTGGTATCGATATCGTGGAACTGAACGCCGTTGGCTTTCATCGTTTCGAGAGATTTAGCATTATAGGCTTCCCATAATTCGCGCTGTTCAATCTGGGCTTCTTTAGCCAGTTTTAAAATTAATTGCTGATCTTCTTTTTTCAGCTTGTCCCATTTTGGTTTAGAAAACAGGAACAGTTCAGGCATGATGAAGTGTTTACTCCAGGTAAAGTTCTTCGCAACCGGTAAATAGTTATGGGCGACGTAGGTTGGCGGGTTATTTTCGGTGCCGTCAATCACGCCGGTTTGCATCCCGCTGAACACTTCACTGGTGCCCATCGCGATGGCGTTTGCACCCATGGCTTTTAAGGTGTCGAGTGCAACCGGGCTAGTCTGGACGCGAATCTTCATGCCCTTGAGGTCTTCGGGTTTGACCACCGGCGCTTTGGTAATCAGGTTACGGGTTCCGGCATCCATCCAGCCGAGGAATACCAGACGAGACTTGCTGTTTCCGGTCAGCCGGTCGCCGATTTCCTGGCCAATCATACCGTCGAGAACGTGGTGCATATGCGTTTCATCGCGGAAGATATAGGGCAGGGTAAAGACGTTAATCTCAGGCAAAATGGCGGCCACGGGCGCCATTGATACACGGATGATATCAATGGCGCCAAGCTGGGCCTGCTCAATCATCTGTTTTTCATCACCCAGTACGCCGCCGGGAAAGGTCTTGATATCCAGTCGGCCGTCGGTGGCAGCGTTGAGTTTTTCACCCATATGTTTAACGGCGACAACGTTAGGATAATCAGCAGGATGGACGTCAGCGGCGCGGAGGGTTTGGGCCACGGTGGCGTGGGTGCTCAATAAGAGGGTCGTACCAATACATAAACTTAACAGGGTTTTCGTCAGTTTCATTTTCCGTCTCCAGACACTTATTAATATCCATTAATGAAAATACTATTCAGAGTAATAACCGCCCGGGTGAGAAGACGGTGAACAATGACTTTAACGATGTTACCGGGCCAGACTAATAGGTGTAACAAGTTATTACGATGATGTTCTTCACAAAAAAAGAAATGACGCGCTTAAAAATGGCACGGCGTTTCAAAAGTGTTGGTGGCTTCGGGTTTTTGACGGGTAAATGCACGTGAGAGGTTCAGTGATGTGAGTGCTATCACTTATTTTGTTTCATTAAAAATAAAACATAAATATTCTGTCACGCATTAATCGTAATATTTATTAATAACATTAATATTAATGCTGATAATGAAAGTTGAGGGTGTTATGAAAAAAGGAAAGGCGGGGCGGTTTTATGAAGCACGATTTTCACGCTAATAACCCCCTTTCCCATGAACGATGAGAAAGGGGGGCCGGACTTACATCCCGGAGAACACGTTCATGATAATTCCGCCGCTAATAATTAATACCATAGCGAAAATAGCCGGTAAGTCGGGTTTTTGCTTATAGAGGATCATTGAGCAAATGGTCACGCCGACGATGCCAAAACCGCACCACAGCGAGTAGGCCACGCCCACTGGAATCGTGCTCATAGCGCGGGTTAGCGCGAAGTAGCACAGCGAATAGGCGCACACCACCAGCACCGATGGCCACAGGCGGCTGAAGCCATTGGTTTTTTTAATCATTGAGGTGCCGGTAATTTCAGAACCGATAGACAGTGCCAGCCATAAAAATCCGAGATTAAACATATGCTATTCCTTGTGCGTTAGTTGGCGATTTTTTTCTCGAGGGTAGAAACCGGCGTAGGTGGCGTTTCTTCTTCCTCTTCATGACCCATTTTTGAGAACAGATTCATAATCACGATGCCGCTGGCAATAATGACCATACCAATCACGGCAGCAGTGTCAGGATGCTGGCCGTAGAAGGCCATACCTAACGTTGAGACAACGAGAATGCCGGTGCCGGACCAGGTGGCATAAGCCAGACCAACCGGGATATCTTTCACCGCACGCGACAAGGAGTAGTAACAAACACAGTAGAGCACGACGATCAGCGCCAGCAGCAGGGTTTTAGTGGCCCCTTCGCTGGTATCGAACATTTTAAGGGTGGAAGTGGCTGAGGTTTCTGACAGGATAACCAACAGCATCCATAGCCAGCATTTTGTTTTAGAAGACATAATCTAAACTCCAGGGTTAATTATCGAGGTCAGTTTTTTGCTTTGCTTTAATAAAATCGACGGCAGCATCGGTCAGTACAACGTTGGGCGCCCCGGCCAGCGACGGATTATTGACGATATCTGTGACAGTCAGATAACGGCGGGTCGTCGCATCAGCGGTCGGCCGGTCTGTGCCCGAGGCCAGTTTTTCCAGCATTTCATTCAGGGTACAAAGCGTGACGCCAATCGCCGTTAATCGGGAGAGCGTCGCTTCAACATGCGCGGCGTACCGACTGTTGTCGCTACAACCGCGCAGTTGGTTTAGCTCGCTGCGCGGGTCGCAGTGATAGCGCAAAGCCAGCACCGGGATCCCGGCCAATAGCGCATCGTGCAGCCGACGTGCGACCGGACTTTGCAGCGTACCGCTCACCAGTTCTGCCGCCAGCGGGTAATCGAGAAACGGCAGCAGTAGCGCTTTATAGCGAGTCTGCGGCAGCGCGCGCTGCCAGTCGGGTAGCGTCTCACCCAACTCGCGCCACTGTTCGCCGTCGGCAATGTCACTCTCCAGCGCCAGATGCAGCCGCTCGCCGCATCCCGCCAGCCGTTGGCGGATCACGTGGCGATACCCCAACGCTTGCGTCACCATCACCAACACCGGCGGCTGCAAACGCGCGAGGATCAGTGTTACCAGACGTTCTGTCTGTGCATCGGTCATGCTGGCCTCCCTTAGCGAACGAGCGTCACCTGCGCGCCGTTTTTCAGCCCGGCAGCATTCGCTTCTTCGGTATCGATATGGAACTCGAGCGCGAAATCTTCGCGAACTCGTACCACCACCTCATCAAAGGTAAGCTGGCGTTCTCCGGCGCTGCGCACGCTCACCTTCTGTCCGTTAACCACATTCAACCGGCGGGCGTCCTGCGGCGACATATGAATATGCCGCCAGGCGCAGATCACCTGCGAATGCAAATCGACGTGGCCCTTCGGCCCGACCAGCAGCGCGTCACCGGCTTTCTCTAACTGACCGGACTCGCGAACCGGTGCGCTGATGCCCAGCGTAAAGCAATCAGCGCGCGACACCTCAAGCTGGGTGACGGGACGGGTTGGCCCCAGCACGCGGACGTTTTTCAGCGAGCCTTTTGGCCCGACGATGGTCACGCACTCTTCGGCGGCAAACTGCCCCGGCTGACGCAGCGGCTTCAGCGGCGTTAAAGTGTAGCCCTTGCCAAATAACGCCTCGACGTCCTGCTGTGCCAGATGCACATGGCGATTAGAAATTCCCACCGGAATCGTCGGTGCCGCTTCGTGCAACCGGGCGACGATCTTTTCTCGTAGCAGGGTGTCAATCATGCCTTTTTCCCTTTCTTATGCGCCGCGTTCTTATCCTCGCTAATCGGCGCGGGTGCCTGCGGCTCGATAACCGGTGCGTCGATAACCGTCGTGACCGGCGCTTTTGCCCGCGGTGGATGCCCCTTCAGATTGCTGAGTGCATCGACGATGCAGCGTTCCGGGCGGGCAATCACCAGCGAGTGAACCTCGGCGTCGGTGGCTGAGGCCACTTCCACACCGCGTTCAATGGCGGTATGCACGGCGCTGATCTCACCTTCAAAGCAGACGCTCACCAGCCCGGAACCGACTTTACGATAGCCGATACAGGTCACGCCTGCGGCTTTACAGGCTGCATCTACGGCCTGAATGGCGGCGACTAATCCTCGCGTTTCAATGACGCCTAAACTTTTCATGATCGGCTCCTTTAGTGACGAACTAAGCGAATATCAAAATCAAATTGCGCAAAAAAGGCTTCCAGCTTGTTCAGCTCTTCCACGCTGTAGGTCGGGTCTTTTAAGATGGGGTAGGGCATCTCCAGACGCTCATATTTCTTACGTCCCAACTGGTGGTACGGCAGCATATCGATACGGCGGATATTGCCGCGCTTCGCCAGCTTCTGAACATAGTCGATGGCCCCGGTGATGGCCTCCCAGGAGTCGTTATAGCCCCGAACCAGCGGCATACGCACAATCACGTTGGCCCCTGAGTCCACCAGCCACTCCAGATTGCGCCGCACTCCTTCGTTACCGATGCCGAACAGCGCCTTATGGTGATCGCTGTCAATCTGCTTGATGTCGAATAAGAAGGTATCGGTGACCGGCGCCAGCTTCTGATAGTTTGCCAGCGGCGTGGTGCCCTGGGTTTCGACGGCGGTATTGAGCATCATTTTTTTGCATTCACTAAACAGCGCGACGGCAAAATCGGTTTGCAGACTCATTTCACCGCCGCCGATGGTCACGCCGCCGCCGGAGGAAATGTAGAAATCATAGTCCTGCATAATGATGTCCATCAGCTCGCTGACGGTGACGTCTTTGCCCATAATATCCAGCGCATTCTGGGTGCAAATCTCTTCACACTTGCGGCAGCCGATACAGTCTTTATTGCGGTTGACGAAGTGCTTCATCTCGCCGTTTTCTTCCGCGCGATAGTGAATCCCCGCCGGGCAGACGTTGACGCAATCGCCGCAGTTAATGCATTTATCCTGCGAGAACATCACCTGAAACTGGCTTGAAAGCCCTTCAGGGTTGGCGCACCACGGGCAGCGAATATTGCAGCCTTTGAAAAACACCAGCGTGCGAATACCGTCGCCGTCGTAAATGGAGTACTTCTGGATGTTAAAAATGCGCCCGGTTAATTCTGTCTTTCCTGTCACGCTTGCCTCCTGAAAACGTTGGACGTCCTTGTCCTTTAGGTTCCGTTAATCAGAACTTCTCAATCACCGTACGGCTGATGATTTCGTCCTGTACCTCTTTGCACAGCTCCACGAAGTAGGCGCTGTACCCCGCCACGCGGACGATCAGGTCGCGGTATTTTTCCGGCTCCTGCTGGGCTTTTTTCAGCACTTCGTTATCGACATAGCTGAATTGCATCTGGCCGTTGCCGAGAATCGACGCGGTGCGCAGCAGGGTAATCAGGCCGTGGCGTCCTTCCGGGGTATCCAGCAGCCCTTTGAGGAACTTGAAGTTATGCACCATGCCGATGTTCATGGTTTCGACGTTCATCTTGCTCACCGACTTGATGATCGCCGTCGGTCCTTGTTTATCCGCGCCCTGGGTTGGGCTGATGCCGTCGGAGAGCGGCATCCACGCCAGGCGACCGTTCGGCGTAGCGTTGGTCAGCTCGCCAATCGGCGTGTTGTTAGAGATAGACAAGGTGCCGTGGCTCAGTGTGGAGTAGAGCATTTTGTACTTACGGCACTCGCGCTCGGTCCACTCGGTGATATCCAGCGCGTACTGGTCAACGTAGTTATCATCGTTGCCGTATTTCGGCGCATTGAGGCAGTCGCGGCGCAGGCCTTCAAAGCCTTCGAAGTTCGCCAGCATCGCGTCGCGCATCTGCTCGAGGGTGTATTTCTTATCTTCGAATACCAGCTTGCGAATCGCCGCCATCGAGTCGACGTAGGTTGCAAGACCAGAGAAAATCAGCCCCGGCCCGTGGTTGACCATCGCGCCACCGGCTGCAACGTCTTTGCCTTGCTCCATGCAGCCTTCCACCAGCAGCGACATCAGCGGTTTCGGCGCCACGTCGCGGTGCACGCGCTGGCTGATAACCGTACCGATAGCCGACAGGCGTACGATATGGGCAATCTGCTGTTTCACCGCCGCGTCGAATTCTTCGAAGGTGTGCAGGTCGCGCAGGTCGCCGGTATCCAGCCCCTGATAGCTATCGAACAGCACCATGCGACCACGGTTTAAGACGAACTCGATGGCAATCGGCCACTGGGTATAACCGGTGGAGGTCCACTGATAGATGCGGCCGGATTTCTGCGGCTCGACGCAGCCCATCAGGCAGTAATCGCGCGCGTCTTCGAAATCAAAGCCTTTGCGCAGCATCATCTTGATATGCGAGTCATCGAAGTGACAGGCCGGGAAGCCCATGCCCGCTTTCACCACGTCGACGATTTTTTCCATATACTTCTGCGGCGACTGGTTGTGAATACGGCAGGCCAGCGACGGCTGGTAAACCTTCACAAAGCGCACGGCGTCCATGATCAGGTAGGTCAGGTCGTTACAGGCATCGCCGCCGGAGCGCTTCTGACCGCCAACGGTCAGGTTGATAAACGGCTGATAACCGGCGAAATATTTCGCTCCCAGCTCGCTCGACATCCACATCAGCTCGGCGCACTTGATGATAAACGCCTGCATCATCTCCAGCGCGCTATCGTGAGTCAGACGGCCTTCACGGATATCGGCTTCGAACATCGGGTAGCAATACTGGTCGACGCGACCCAGCGACAGCCCGGTCTGGTTCTCTTCAATTTCAAACAGCGATTCCACGGTCCAGATACTTTGCAGCGCTTCCTGCAAGGTTTTCGGCGGGTTCGCCGGAACGTTCTGGTTCACTTCGGCGATGGTCAGCAGCTCGGCGCGACGCTGGGCGTTCTGCTCAAGGGCTGCCAGTTCACGGGCGCGCGCGGCGATGCGGTGCGAGTAGTTAATGACCCCTTCGCAGGTTTCAATCGCCGCCTTGTAGTAGTAGATACGGTCGATATCTTCCGGTTTTTCCATGCTCAGGCTGGCGAGATGCGCCTCGGCGTCGGCCTTAATGCCGTTCATCCCTTTGGTGAACAGCAGCACGTCGTAGCCCGGGCAGGTGTCGCCGCCGCCGTTGATCTGGTGATAGGAGAGGTCGCTGACGAAGGTCTCGCCGCTAAATGCCCACACGCCCGCTTCGCGGTACTGGGCTTCACAGATCTCATCCAGCGAACGGCCTTCCCAGAACGGCACGATCTCTTCGCGGATGGTTTTCTTATCTTCTTCGCTGATCTCAAACGGATCCTGTGGACGGGTGCTCATGGTGTCCAGTTCGTCGCGGACCCAGCGCCAGGCGATATCCGGCGAGAATGCGCCCGCACGCGGCTTGCCGCACGGATGACCGACGATCAGCTCGTCGTCCTGAATCAGAATCGGCGCGGTTTCGCAGGCGTGGCGGAAGGCTTTGGCGCGCAGCAGAATGGTCGGCATCCCCGGATTGGCTTTCACCACTTCGGTAAATGCCAGCGCGCGGTAGATAGAGACGCTCGGGCGCACGGTCAGGTAGTGGTTGCGCAGGCGCTGCATGCGTGGGGTTAAGCCTTCAGCCGTTGGCATTTCGCTGGTGGCGGCAAACGGCGTGCTCGAGATTTTCTGCGCGCCGCTGAACAGCCGTACCGGCAGATGCAGGGCGCTGAGGTTTTGCTGCGCGCTAAGGAACATGTCGGAGAGGTCGTTAATGCGCGCATTTTCAAGGCTTGCGCCGTGCAGCATGGCGTCAAACATCGGATAGCCGTCGATAGCGCAGGCGGCGCGCACTTCGCTTAGCTCCGCCAGTTTGAACCACAGCGATTCGACGATTTCATACGCCTGCTGCTGCGACAATGCGCCGCTGTTGATATCGTGCTGATAGTAAGGCAGCAGGGCTTTGTCCGCCCCTTCCGGGTTGACGGCGTAGCTGCCGTTGTCCAACTGGAGCGCCAGCTGGAACAGGTAGAACGCCTGGCAGGCTTCTTTAAAGCTGCGCGCCGGATGCGCCGGAACGTGGTGCAGAATGGCGGCGCTGTCCAGCAGTTCCGCTTTGCGGTAAGCGTTGGTTTCAGCAGCGGCCAGGGTTTCCGCGCTGTTAGCCAGATTTTGCGCCAGCGCCATCAGGGCATCGCAGGCGTAGATGGCCGCGCGGCAGCCGTTGACTTCGTCCATACCGCTGCGGCTGACGGCGCTGCCCAGCGCGCGGGTTTTCTCTTCCAGCTGATGTTTAATCGCCAATACGCCTTTTTCGACCACCAGCTTGTAATCCGGCGAGTCGAGGTCGCTGTTCAGGTTGAGAAACTGGAACGCGGAAGGGCGACGGGCGGCGCTTTCGTCGTGGAAAATTGCGCCGTGCGGCTTGCGGGTCTGGTTGCCGACAATCAGCTCGTCGGCGCTGATGTTGAGCGGCAGCTGGCGCATCAGTTCATAGAAGCGGCGCGCCGGTTTGACGGCGGCAGGAACCCCCGCGATATCGCTATCAAGGGCGTTCAGCGTGGTGGCATGTTCGGTGCACAGAGTGCTTTTTTGTGAGAGTAAACGTTCTGCCAACACTTTGACGCGCGGCGTTAAGCTGTAGTGTGCCATGTAGTATTCTCCAGATGTTCTTTTTCCGCGGTTGATGACAACCCGGCTGTGGATACAGTGTCCGTATTCCTGCCGGGTGGCGGCTAACGCCTTACCCGGCCTACGAATAGCCTGATGAACAATCGGTTATCTGTTACCGGTCCATGCCCGGCGATAGAGTTCGGTGAGTGCTTGAGCGTCCGGCGTGCGTGGGTTTGTCGGCGTACAGCTGTCGCGCAGCGCCTGGCTCACCATGTCTGCCAATCGGTCGTCAAAATCGGCGGTTTCAACGTCGGTGTCTTTTATTCCCGCAGGCATCTGCATTTCATCTTTTAAGGCCGCAATGGCGACCAGCAGACTGGCGACACCTTCCCGCGGGGTCTGTGCCGGTAAGTCCAGCAGATGGGCCAATCGGGCGTATTTGCGGGCGGCATCGGTATCGCACTGGCCGTGGAAATCCGCATTCCATGCCACCACTTCCGCCATCAACAACGCGTTAGCGCGACCGTGCGGGACGCGGAACACGCCGCCGAGTGCGTGCGCCAGACTGTGGGTAATACCCAGCGAGGCGTTGGTGAAGGCCATGCCCGCCATGCAGGAGGCGTTGTGCATTTTTTCGCGCGCCACGAGATCCTTACCGTCGCGCCAGCAGGTCGGCAGATAGCGAAATACCTGCTGTACGACCTTCTCCGCGAGCGCATCGGAAAAGTCACTGGCCGCCCGGGAAACATAGGCTTCCAGCGCGTGACACAGCACGTCCATTCCGGTATCGGCGGTGATAGCCGGTGGCACCGAGGCCACAAGCGTTGGATCTAGAATGGCGATATCCGGCAGCAGCGATGGGTCAACCAGCACCAGTTTTTCAGAGTGGGCTTTCACCACGGAAAAGCTGGTCACTTCCGAACCGGTGCCGCTGGTGGTGGGAATAGCCACAAAGCAGGGCGGCTTGCGGCTATCGTTCGGACGGGTTTGCGCCAGGGCGAAAATAACCGCTTTGGCGGCATCAATCACCGAACCGCCGCCGAGTGCTATCACCAGATCCGGGTAGCTGTTATCCATCCGCTTCATACCGCGCACCACGGTGGCGATATCCGGGTCAGCGACCACATCGTCCCAGACCTGGAAAGTGATACCGCGCTGGCGCAGGATCTGCGTAACGCGGGCGGCGAGGCCAAACTTGACCATCGCCTGGTCGGTCACCAGCAGTACGTTGTGGGCGGGGACTTCGGCAAGCGTCGACAGGGCGTCCTGTCCAAAGCGGATCCGCGGTTTCAGTAAAAATTCACTCATTGGGTTATTCACTCCTAAGCGTCCCGAAACACGTTCTCGACAATGGCAACCACCGACATCGCCTTATAACGATCTTTGTTGAGCGCCAGATACTCTTCCGCCAGCACGATGTCATGCATGCCTGCGCCCACGCTATCGACGGCGACCCAGGTCTGGTTTGGCATCGGCTGCTGCGAGTCATCTAATTTGCTGATAAGCAGCAGGTTGCTTCCGCGTAGCTCATCGCACTTTTGCGTGGCGACGACATGTCCGACTACCTTTGCGAGAATCATTGTTTTATCGCCTTATATCAGTGTGTTACTTACCAAGGCGTTCCAGCACCTGGCGGATGACGCGCTCCACGTTCTGCTCGCTGATTTCATCCTCAACGCTTGCGCTCGCCGCAAAGCGGTCATCGCCATGCGTTGCAGGGGCCGCAGAGGTGAAACGGGCATCATCAAGGATGCTGCGATGCGCAGAGGCGGCAGGCGTGGTGATGCATGGCTGAGGCTCCGCGCGGCTGCCCGGTGCTCGCAGTTCGTCAATAGAGCGCACGCCGTAGCCCACTCTGCGGATGTTGATCAGGTTCATCGGCCCGACGTTATCTGAGCTGGAACCGCCGCCTACCGCGCCGCAACCGAGCGTCAGGGCAGGGGTGATATTGGTGGTGGCACCAATGCCGCCGAGCGCCGCTGGCGTATTGATGAGAATGCGGTTAACCGGTTTTTCCAGGCAGAACTGGCGGATAACGTCCTGGTTGCGGGTGTGGATCACAAGCGTATGGCCAAGACCTTCGTTGGTCAGAAGCTCCATCACGCGGTGGCAGGCGGCTTTCCAGTTCTCTTCCACGTACAGACCGAGTACCGGGCACAGCTTCTCGCGGGAGTAGGGGTTGGAATGCGCCACGGTGGTCTGTTCGGCAATCAGCACGCGGGTGCTGGCGGGAACGCAGAAACCGGCCATCTGGCTCAGATACAGCGCGGTTTT
Source organism: Kluyvera sp. NPDC087067 (assembly GCF_044745165.1). Classification (NCBI taxonomy): domain Bacteria; kingdom Pseudomonadati; phylum Pseudomonadota; class Gammaproteobacteria; order Enterobacterales; family Enterobacteriaceae; genus Kluyvera; species Kluyvera sp. NPDC087067. Next base: position 301,403 of record NZ_JBIUZS010000001.1, read on the forward strand.
GCCGACCGTTTTCGGGTTGATCGCGCCGTTAGGCCGCAGCAGCAGGGCCGCCATTTTCGCCGCTTCGCTTTCGTTCATAAAGTACGCGCCCTGAGCTTCCAGTTCGCGATGGACTTCATCGTAAATGCAGCGTTCGACGATGATCGACTGCTCGGAGGCGCAGATCACGCCGTTATCGAAGGTTTTGCTGGTAATGATATCTTTCACCGCGTGGTGAATATCGGCGCTACGTTCGATAAACGCCGGGCCGTTGCCCGGGCCACCGCTGATGGTTGGCGTGCCGGACGCGTAGGCCGCGCGTACCATGCCTTCACCGCCGGTCGCCAGAATCAGCGACACGTCTTTGCTGTGCATCAGTTCTGAGGTGGCTTCAAGCGTCAGTTCGGTTATACCATCGACAATCCCTGCCGGGGCGCCCGCCGCTTCGGCGGCACGTTTGACAATCTCAATCGCTTTCCAGCTACACTGACGCGCGCCAGGATGCGGCGAAAAGATAATGGCGTTACCGGCTTTTAGCGCAATCAGCGTTTTGTAGATAACGGTTGAGGTCGGGTTGGTTGACGGCACCAGCGCACAGATCACGCCCAGCGGTACGCCCACGTCCATCACTTTTTTCTCTTGATCGTCATGAATGATGCCGACGGTCTTCATATCTTTGATGGCGTCGTAAACGCGCAGCGAGGCAAAACGGTTCTTCAGGACTTTATCCTGCCAGTTGCCAAAGCCGGTTTCTTCTGCGGCCATTTTCGCCAGCGATTCGGCGTGGTGCGCCGCTTCCTGGGCCACGTTCTTCACGATGGCATCGATTTGCTGTTGTGAGAAGGTGGCGAAAATTGCCTGCGCCTTTTTGGCGTTGCGCACCCGTTCTCTCGCGTTCTGGCGGGAGAGCAAATCGGTATCCAGTTCAATCATGAGTCTATCCTTCATCAGACTAAAAGAGTGCAGACGGGGCGTACCCGGTCAGTCATGCTTTGTGCTGCGACGCGATTTTTTCGATGTCATTGTGCGGGCGCGCAATCACGCGAGAGGTCACCACTTCACCGATGCGTTTTGCCGCTTCGACGCCGGAGTCCACCGCCGCATTCACCGCGCCGACATCGCCTTTCACCATGGCGGTAACGAGACCGGAACCGACGTTTTCATAGCCAATCAGCTCGACGTTGGCGGCTTTACACATTGCATCTGCCGCTTCGATACAGGCCACCAGACCTTTGGTTTCAATCAGACCAAGCGCTTCTTTCATCATGTTCTCTCCGTTTACTCGATAATTTTGTAGTGCGAGATAATCTTGCTGATGTCGTTGTGCGGACGCGCAATCACCAGCGACGTCACCACTTCACCAATGCGCTGTGCGGATTCCACGCCGGAATCGACCGCTGCTTTCACCGCGCCGACATCGCCTTTCACCATGGCGGTAACGAGACCAGAACCGACGTTTTCATAGCCAATGAGCTCGACGTTGGCGGCTTTACACATTGCATCTGCCGCTTCGATACAAGCCACCAGACCTTTGGTTTCAATCAGACCTAATGCATCACCCATTTGCGTTCTCCTGGCGGTTACGCCTTGTGTTTAATGACAATTTTGTTGATGTCGTTATGCGGACGCGCAATCACCAGCGACGTCACCACTTCCCCGATGCGTTGTGCAGATTCCACGCCGGAATCGACCGCCGCTTTCACCGCGCCAACGTCGCCTTTCACCATCACGGTGACGAGGCCAGAGCCGATGTTCTCGTAGCTAATCAGCTCGACGTTGGCGGATTTGCACATCGCATCCGCAGCTTCAATACAGGCCACCAGACCTTTGGTTTCGATAAGCCCTAATGCATCACCCATGGTTTATTCCTCTGGACAGGTTGTGTGATTTCAGGAAAACCGTCCGTGTCACGGCGTTAACCCACGGCAGCGGCGTTCGAAGGTCACTATAGGGCGTGGCAAATTGAGTGGAATTTAAATCCGCGGGTAATAAATAATTAGATTTTTATACTAGTAATTAGCCTTATTTAGCCTTCTATTTATCTCTTTATGCTGAAGAGGCACATCAGATTTCAGGAACAATAAGGCGATTTCTTTGGCACTTAACGAGCCACCAGAAAATGTTGCTAAATTGCTAAATAATTAAAAAATGCGGGTAACAGAGGGCGGCGCTAACTGTGGGCGGGCGCATGTTTTGCCGTGAAGGCTAAATACAAAAAATGCGGTTTTTTCGACGTAATGGTTGTCAGTTAAGCGTGGGATGAAGTTCACCTGGTAATACCTTGCATCCTCCGGCTTGCCGATTTCAGAACGATTGGTTTTAGCTTTTAACTTAAAGACCGCACGGATTCAGGTGGCGTCTAAATCGCCGAAGCGTTCCCTGTAGGCCGGGGCAGCCCACAGGGATGTGGGCTGAGGGTGCGGTTTACAGGGATGTAAACTCGCGCCCGACCCGAAGCCGGAAGGGAAAAGCTGAGGGAACCGCGCAGCGGCGATTTTGCCGCCAGAGCCCGGGGGTGCAGGGGGCGGCGGCGATTGGCCGCCCCTTGCGCGCTCCCAGCACTCGCGCATTTTATATGGCTAAATCTTCAAAAGGAGCGCAACAGTGAGATGAACCTAAAGATCCAGCCCCCTAACTGACAAGCATGAGATTTGCACCGGCAAGTAGTCACATCAGGATACGTCGCAGATCAGTCCAGCTTACTACCGGATTTCAGCGTACAAATCCACAACGGTGAATTAATCGAACTAAGTAAAATCGCTTTGTCATTAAGCTTCTGCGCGTTTAAAAACAGCCCATCGTGGCTATCAGACATCTCGCGCATAAAGTAGTCAAAAATCACGTCGGGCGATTCATCAATAGACGAGGCGCTGGACTCCCATTTATTGATCCGGTAATGGCGCTCAGTAGCGGAAATCCGTTTGCTGCTGTAGGTGAATTTGACATAGCGCTGAAGATACAACCACCCGGCGGCGGAATCGGTATAACCTTCAACCACCATCGACCCCTTACCCTGAGCGCCAAAGTTAAAGTGAATGCTGCCGTTAACGTTCTCCTTATCCATGTTTTCAAAACGCATGATGCCTTTGGTGGAGCAGCTCATGGCACCGTCATTGACCGCCGGCAAAAGGTGCCAAGCGCAGAAGCCGACGGCGGCGATAAACACCAAAACGCAAAGGGCAAAGAACGGACGCGGTGCGAGTCTCATTACGGCTTCCAGGAGTAGTAAAAGTAGTTATCGCAGTAGCTAAACGGATTGTCTTCATGCATCGCGCAGTGTGCGAGAAACACGCGGCCCAGCCCGTTAGTCTCGAGCCTGTCACCATAGAAGAACAGGAAACGTTCCCCGGGTTTACAGGCAACGTTTAGGCGCTGGCGTACCTCGTCGAAATTTTTTCCGTAAGCATCGGCACTGACGGAACGCAGCATTTCGTCGCTCGCCAGCAGTTCACACTGGCTGTGGCTGATAAGGGTCAGGGCGATAGGACGTGATTCACCAATCCCCACCCAGCTAAAAATAACCAGCAGCAGCGAGATGGTGAGCAGGCAGGCGCCAGCCATATACCAGCACGTACCGCGCGCATGACCTGTGCGCGGGAGCGGTTTTTGCTCTGCAACCGGCAACGGTTCCGCAATGATTTCCACATCCGCTGGGGCAGGCGATTCAGGCAGCGGCGGCGCTAACTCATCAAGCGCTTCAATACTGACATCCGGGTTGAGCTGCAAATAGCCGCGTGACACGGTGACGATAATATTGTCGATACCATAGTGGCGGAAGGTCTTACGCAGCATGCTCAGATACTGATTGAGATTGCTGTTAGATGACGTTAATCCATTGTCATCCCACACTTTTTTTAACACTTCTTCCCGGCTTATGATGCCCGTATTGCGCAGGAAAAAGTACAGCAGGGCGCTGGCGGTGATCGACAGCTGGCTGTCCGGTTCGTTGCTATCCGGCAGCGTCAGCGTGCCATCGGAGGCGTCATAAATAAAACGGGCATTGATGTTGTAGCGCATCGCGGCCTCAGCCTGTGTGCTTCACGCGGGAAGCGTCATCTTATTAAGGGAGGCGACCAGTGCCCGTCGATGCTCGGCGCTCATCGTTATCCCTTCCGTCAACTCAGAGAGCCAGATACCGTCTGCGGCATAGCGCACAAGCGTCCCGGTGGGGCCGTTGTCTAACGCATCGCCCTGGGCAAGATGGCCCAGCATCCAGTCGCGCCAGCATTGGCGAAGCACCGGTTCATCGGGCATTGCAAGCGACAGCACCATCAGCTGGCGGCTTTCATGCGTATCCGTCAGGTCGGCAAGATAGTTCAGATAGGCGCGGGTAAATCGACCGTAACTGACGCCGTCATCGCGCATTAGCGCGGTGATAGCTTCTTCCATAATCGCCAGCAGCCGGGCAAACAGCGCGAAAATAAGCGCCTGTTTATTGGGAAAGTGGTGTATCAATCCGCCTTTACTCACTCCCGCCTCACGGGCGACGGCGTTAAGCGACAGGGCGGCGATACCATCCCGACCGGCAATCATTGCGGCCGATTCCAGCAGCTGCTGATGCAACCGAACCGGATCTTTTTTGCGGTGTTGGGCTTCCATGTTCATGGCGGGATCATACCGACCAGACGGTATGTTTATTTTTGATAGCGATCAAAAGCGACGAGATGTCCGTAAAGTGATTGTGGGTAATGCGCGCGGGGTCACAATTCGTCGTATGGCCAGGAAAGCGCGACGGCATGTGGCTGATACTTCGTACAATCCGGTCGACACCGTTTGCGGTGAATAAAGACATGATTGTGCATAAAAGCATTCGACTTTACGCCCGGTCATGTCATGGTAGAGCGTGGACGGTCCCGAGAAAAATGAGAAGGTTATGTCATGAAAGAAATTGATTTTTACATGGTTGATGCTTTTAGCACCGTGACTTTTGGAGGGAACGCCGCAGCGGTTTGTCCTCTCACCGAATGGTTGCCTGATGAGATCTTATTGAAAATGTCTCAGCAGCATAATCAGTCAGAAACCGCGTTTTTCGTCACCACCGACGATGGCTTCGAGCTACGTTGGTTTACCACGCAGGGGGAAATTAATCTCTGCGGGCATGCTACGCTTGCCGCCGCGCATATCATTTTTGAATACCTTGATTATCCACACACCGCTATCCATTTCGATACCCGCTTCGTGGGGCCGTTGACGGTGACGCGTAACGGTGATTGGCTTACGCTTGATTTTCCTGCCTGGGAAACCGAGTCCATTCAGCCGCCGCCGTTGCTGCTTGAAGCGTTAGGTATCAGCCGCTATCAGGAAGTGCGGGTGGCGCGCGATTATATGGTGGTATTGGACAATCAGCAGCAGCTTGAGGCGCTACGCCCGAATATTGACGCCATGATCCCATTAGGAAAAATGGTTTGCGTGACTGCCCCGGGTGAGGGCGAGTATGACTTTGTCAGCCGTTTCTTCTGCCCAGGCGAAGCGGTGGCGGAAGACCCAGTGACCGGTTCAACGCACAGTATGCTCATTCCTTACTGGGCGGAAAAGCAGGGCAAAACGCAAATGCTGGCGCGTCAGATCTCAGCACGCGGCGGGGATTTACGCTGTCAGCTGGCAGGGGAGCGGGTGCTTATAGGCGGTCAGGCGACAACCTATCTTATTGGAAAGGTGCTATTGCGCTGAATAGGACGACCGCAGGCGTGGTATCACGCCTGCGAATCACCCGTAACGTTACAGCGTACCGGTCCCGCCGTCAGAGCACCAGACCTGACCTGAGGTGTAGCTGTTTTCTTCCGCTGCCAGCGTGACGTACAGCGGCGCTATTTCCACGGGCTGACCCGGACGGCCAAGAGGGGCAGACGCGCCAAACTGTTCTAACTTCTCCTGCGTCTGACCGCCACAACATTGCAGCGCCGTCCAGTATGGGCCCGGTGCCACCGCATTTACCCGTATTCCTTTAGGGCCTAACTGTTTGGCAAGGGATTTGGTAAAAGCCACGATAGAGGCTTTGGTCTGGGCATAGTCCAGCAGAATTTCACTCGGTTCATAAGCCTGTACCGAGGTGGTATTAATAATCACGCTACCTTGCTGTAGATGGGGAACAGCGGCTTTGGTGATCCAGAACATGGCATACACGTTGGTCTTAAACGTTGCGTCAAATGCCTCTGTAGTGAGTGTTTCAATTGACTCACAGAATTGCTGACGTCCGGCATTATTGACGAGAATATCAAGACCGCCCAGCGCATCGGCCGCCTGCGAAACCAGTTGCTGGCAAAATGCTTCATCACGGATATCACCCGGGATGGCAACCGCCTTTTTCCCCGCTTTTTCAATCAGTTCGATGACCGAACGGGCATCCTCTTCTTCGGCTGGCAGATAATTAATCGCCACATCTGCCCCTTCACGGGCGAAAGCAATCGCCACCGCAGCGCCAATACCGGAATCACCCCCGGTGATTAAGGCTTTTCTGCCGTTAAGTCGGCCGCTACCCTTGTAGCTCTCTTCCCCGTGGTCCGGGCGGGGATCCATTTTGCAGGCAAGTCCTGGAAAAGATTGTTTCTGGCGAGGAAAAGGAGGAACAGGAAATTTTCCTGAATGAGTTTTGTTGGTGGCTTCTTTATGATTGTTTTGATTAGACATTAATAATCTCTCTTTTTTCTGCAACGATTTATAAGCGTAGAGCAAAATCGACGGAAGTGGCCGTTGAATATTCTTATCTTTGTTTTGATGTCAGTCTAATAAAACAGGTGTTTATCATGTAACTGTTTGATTTATTGATTGAATTATTATTCTGGTCGATCAATGCAAAAGTCTTATTTATATTTTTGTCAATAAGATGATTTGTAACGATATTATCCTTTAAGACTATTTATTCTTGCAGGATGAAGAATTAGTAACCACACTTAATAAATGAAGTTCACTGCAAAAAGGGGCGGAGATGAAATTTTCGACGATGCCGTTATTAGCTTTTCTTATTATTCCTGGCGCTTTTGCGGTTGAGACTTCAGCGCCACCGTCTCCTCACGCGTTAGCCGATGGTCAGCACGGTAGCGAAGATATTCCACTCACCACGATTAAAGAAGTCCAGACGATGGACGACGGCGCAACGATTGCCTTACGCGGCAAGCTGGTGGCGCATCAGGAGGGGGACAAATATACCTTGCAGGATAAAACCGGCACCATGCACGTGCAGATCCCGCTTGCGGCGTTTCATGGACGCACGGTCAAACCGGAGCACACAATCCGCATTCATGGCAGTCTGGATAAAAAAATGCAGCCGCCGGTAGTGCGTGTGAGCAGCGTACAATAATCACATTGCCTGTTTCTCGGCCCGAGGGGGATTTAAACCGGCTTCAGGGGAAAATCCCGAAGTGCGTCACATTTTTGACTCTGCTGAATACACCTATAAAAATTGCGTGTTATTATTCATCACGTAAATAACTCTCAACTCACCCCGAGGCTTTGATGCTGGAAAATGTAATCATCTGATAATCAGCTTCCCGACCTTTTCAGGCCGGACTGATTATCAATGCGCCGAAATTGTCTGCGAACACCGCCGTGTGTTTGCACGTTTTGCCATGATGATGACACAGGTTTTCCAGTATGAATTTATCCCGTCAGGAACAACGTACCTTACACGTTCTCGCCAAAGGTGGACGTATTGCGCACGTCCGCGATGCTTCAGGCCGCGTCACTTCCGTTGAATGCTACAGCCGCGAAGGATTTTTGCTTAGCGACTGCACGCTCAGCGTGTTTAAAAAACTCAAAACCAAGAAACTCATTAAGTCCGTCAATGGTCAGCCCTACCGTATTAACACCACGGGGCTGAACAACGTTCGCGCTCAATTAGACAACCGTTAAGGAGAGGATAATGGATATCCCACGTATTTTTACCATTAGCGAAAGTAAACACCGCATTCATAATCCCTTCACCCCGGAAAAGTATGCCACGCTGGGGCGTGTTTTACGGATGACGCCTGGTGCGCGCATTCTTGATTTGGGCAGCGGCTCGGGGGAGATGCTTTGCACCTGGGCGCGCGATCACGCGATTACCGGCATCGGTATTGATATGAGTCCACTGTTCACCGAACAGGCTATACGGCGAGCCGAGGAGCTGGGCGTCAGTGAACACGTTCATTTTGAGCATAACGACGCCGCGGGCTATGTCGCAGCGGATAAATGCGACATTGCCGCCTGCATTGGGGCCACCTGGATTGGCGGCGGCGTTGCAGGCACCCTCGAGTTATTGGAGCAAAGCCTGAAGCCCGGCGGAATGCTGCTTATCGGTGAACCTTACTGGCGCCAGGTTCCTGCTACGCAGGATATTGCGAAAGCCTGTGGGGCAACCTCGCTGGCTGATTTTCTCACTCTGCCTGAGCTGGTCTCCTCGTTTGCGACATTGGGGTACGACGTCGTGGAAATGGTGCTGGCAGACCAGGAAGGGTGGGACAGATATGAAGCCGCAAAATGGCTGACGCTGCGCCGTTGGCTGACGGCCAATCCTGATGACGACTTTGCGCCGGAGGTAAGAGCGGAGCTGACGATAGCGCCTGAGCGCCATGTTAGCTTTACCAGAGAGTATTTTGGCTGGGGTGTTTTTGCATTAATGCGACGTTAATTTAAAACACAATGGGTATCGTCGAAAGACGATACCCATTCATGATGAGCCAGTTTCGTGGCCCTTATTTATTACGCAACGTTGCGCCGTAGCGCTACCACTTCATCTCACCGGTATTGACCTTTGCGCTCAGTTCCAGAGAGCTATCCTCTGCCAGGTCAGGGTAGGCGGCCTTCATTGTTTTGATAACCGCAGCCGATCCTTTCTGGTCTTTCAGCGCCTGTTCAAAGGTTTGCAGATAGCTGCGGGTAAAGGCGATTGCCGCGTCATTGGCCGGACGCTCCCCAAGATAGTGGCCCGGAATAACCTGCTGCGGTTTCAGCGCCTGCATTTCGCCAAGCACCTTTATCCAACCCTGACGAATCTCTGGGGTTTGCGTATCTGCCGTCCAGACGTGAATACCGGAAGCAATACCGGTGCCGCCCAGAATCGCTTTGTTCGCGGGGATCCACACGTAGGCCGCATAATCACCGGCGTGTTTAAGCTCCAGTGGTTCACCATCAACGGTAAAACGGGTGGTCGTTGCCACCTGCGGCACGATGATTTTTGTCGGTGTGCCGTCTTTCATCTGTGGCCCCCAGAAGGCTAGCTTAGCGTCTTTCGTCGCCAGGATATGCGAAACCACCGCTTGCGAGGCCACAACTTTGGCCTGTGGGAAGGCTTTCACCAACGGCTCAAGACCGAAATAGAAATCAGGATCGCCGGAGGTGATGACAATCTCTTTAAGCGTTTTACCACTGGCCTTAATCATCTGCACCAGTTTCTCGCCATCGTTGACGCTGAACTGGGCATCAAACAAGACCGCTTCTTTAGGCCCGGATACCAGCGTGGAAGAGACCGGGAAAATACCTTTATCCTGAGGATTGTAAACCTCAAGGTGGAGTGGGGCGGCAAAGGCCGGGGCGGCGGCAAGGGATAAAACCAGCGTGAGAGATTTGAGATTCATGGGACGTCCTGGAGAATGAGTGTTTATCGTGTCTTTTGCATTCTACCGATTCTGGCTTCTGCTAGAATTCCTGAAACAATACATGCTGAGTTTCATAAAACGATCAAATGGGGATGTGATGGACAGGATCATGGCGGCAATCACCTACAATCGCATCTGCGAGCTCGGTAGCCTCAGTGCGGCTGCGCGGTCGCTTGGAATCTCCCGCCCGATGGTGAGTCGTTATCTTGATGAGATGGAAAAGTGGGCCGGAGCACGCTTGATTCACCGCTCAACCCGGCGGTTAACCATCACGCCCGCAGGTGAAAAAACGCTGGAAAAGACCCGACAGCTGGCCCTGTTATCCCAGGGTATTGAAGGGGATACGACCCGCGTCACCCCGTCTGGCACCTTACGCATTGCCAGCGCGCACTTTACGGCCTCGCACCTGTTGGGGCCGGTTATCCCGGCTTTTTTGGCCCAGTATCCGGCGTTACGTATTGAGGTGGATATTAACAACCATCCGGTAAGCCTGGTCGGTGAGCGAATCGACCTCGCGATTCGGATAACCAACGAACCGGAACCCGGGGCTATTGCGCGTTATCTTGGGGACTGCCAGTCGGTAGTGTGCGCGTCGCCGGACTATCTTGCGCGTGCGGGCGTACCGGCGAGCGTTGAAGACCTCGCGCAACATAATTGTTTGCACTACAGCCGCTTCTCCGGGCAGTCGTGGTCTTTTCGCGAGAAAGATAACGGGGTGATATCGGTGGCGGTGCACGGCAATTTTAGTGCCGGAATATCGTCGCTGTTATGTGAGATGGCGCAAGCGGATGTTGGCGTGGCGATGGTGCCTGAAATTGAGGCGCGGGCCGGATTAGCCAGCGGTCGGTTGGTGAGGGTGCTGCCACAGCTGGAACCACAGCCGTTAGGTATTTACGGGCTTTATCAGTCACGCGATCACCAACATGCGGCGCTCGGGCTATTTCTGGATGCTATCAAAGAACATCTGGCGTAACGGCCGCCTTTTTCCGGGTATAATCTCCGTGGGTACATGCGGACAATAACTGTGGCTATGGGTATGAATCTTAATCGTTTTTGTTATTTACTTCTGGCACTTGCCGCGGTGGGCAGCCTGTTAACGTTACATCCCGCCGCCGTGTGGTTCCTGCTCGCCAGTCTACTGACGTTTGTTATTTACGGTGTTGATAAAACCGCGGCGCGCAAGGCCTGGCGTCGGGTGCCTGAATCGACGCTGCTGGTATTAGGGGTTGTGGGAGGCTGGCCTGGCGCCATCGTCGGCCAGCAGCTCTTTCGCCATAAAACGCAAAAGCAGCCGTTTAAAACCTTCTTTTTCGTAAGCGTGATCGTGAATGTGATAGTGCTGGCGGGACTGTATTACGTGACCACGCCAACGCGCTAGCATGGTAAAAACGCAAAGGGCGACAAAATGCGAATGTTAAAAAAATGGGCCAAACGGTGTTGTTACTTCGCGATTTTCATCTTGCTGGGTGTGGTGGTGACACGGATATATGATATCCAACGCAAGCCTGACCTTGAGCGCTGGCATACTTTTGTCCCGCAGGAAATGTCGGCGCATGAAATTGATAATGCCGACTGGAATGACTACATCAACACGGAAAATCGTATTTTCGAAGCCGTTCGTCTTAATGTCACCGATAAATTAGAACCCAGCCAACGCATCGCGCTTAATCGTTATTATGCCGAAAGCCCCGTCTATCCCGACCATTTTTCTCTGAACTGGAATCGCTCGTTTATTCTAAAACCGCAGGGGCAACCCAAAGGCGCCGTGGTACTACTGCACGGCCTCACCGACGGGCCATATAGCCTGCGCACTATTGCCTTGAATTATCAACAACAGGGTTATGTTGCGGTCGGCATTCGTTTACCGGCGCATGGCACGGTTCCCGGTGCGCTTACGGAAGTGGAATGGCAGGACTGGCTGGCGGCGACGCGTCTGGCGGTCAGAGAAGCCAGGGGGCTTACGCAAAAGAATTTGCCGTTGCATATTGTTGGATTTTCCAACGGTGGCGCGCTGGCACTAAAATACGCGTTAGATGCCCTGGATAATCCTGCGCTGGATAAACCGCAGCGCCTTATTCTTATTTCGCCCATGATAGGCATCACCTCCTATGCGCGATTTACGGGTATTGCCGGCTGGCCTGCGATATTTCCCGCTTTTGCGAAAGCCGCATGGCTCGATATTATTCCCGAATTTAATCCTTTTAAATACAACTCGTTCCCGGTCAATGCCGCCCGTCAATCTTATGCACTGACGCAGGCATTACAAAAGCAGATCCAGGCAGATTCTCAAAACCATAAGTTGGGCGCGCTACCGCCGATATTGACCTTCCAGTCGGTAGTGGACTCTACGGTCAGCAGTCGCGCGGTGATTGACGCGTTGTACGATAAACTGCCGGCAAACGGCAGTGAGGTGGTGCTCTTTGACCTGAACCAGGCGGCGACTGTGACCCCGTTAATCCGGGCGTCGGCCGCCAGCGCGTTGCCGAAAATGGTGCCGCCAGCGCCGCGTAATTACAGCGTGACTATCGTCTCGAACATCACATCAGACACCACCAAAACGCAAGCCAGCACCGTTGCTGCACATGAAACCCGGGAGAGCGTCGAGCCATTAGGAATTGATTATCCAGCCGATCTCTTTTCCCTTTCCCATATTGCGCTGCCTTTTCCAGTAAACGATCCGTTATACGGACGTTATCCTGAGCCCCGCAATCAGTATGGTATCGGTCTGGGCACCTTTTCCGCTCGCGGCGAGCGGGGAGTATTGACGGTTAATCTGGATACATTAATGCGCGTGACGTGGAACCCGTTCTATCCGTACATGATTCAACGCATTGACCAGAAAATCAGTTCTGAGTAACGGCCTGCGGGCTTGTGTCATCCAGGCGGTGGCGTAACGACGATTTCGGGAGACAGAGTATGCAAATTTATAGCGTGGGCCAGAACGACGAGATTCAATGGCAAAAAGGCGAGCGCATTATCGTTTTGTTCGAGAGCGGCAAAACCCTCGAACTGACGGCGAGCCCTAATCCGCTGCCGCCCGGTATTCCTGATGGGCTGCATGTCTGGGGCGGCAGAGCGCCTTCGCCAGCATTGGCAGAACCTCAATCCGCACAGCTCACAATTATTCCGGTAGCGGCCAACGGCGTGATTATTACGCCACGCGATAAACAAAATGCCGACTCAGGTGGGATACGCTTTTTTATCGCTGAAGATGAGGACCACCCCCAGCCCGTCAAAGATAAAAAGCTCGTCATTGCGTTAAATAATGGCAAAACGCTTGAGGTGATGGAGGACTACAGCAAAAACGGCCTGCTGGTCTGGGGAGGGCGTGAGCCAATATCCGGGCTACCTCTGGAGGAATTACAAAAGAGAACCGAGAGCATTGGATGTTTCCCTCTCGCGGGTAATCTCGTTCACCTGTATCCCTATAAATTAACATAATAGATAGCGTAATCCGTTATGTTTATAAGAGATCCTGTGTTGATTTTTGGGGCAAAAGATTTAGTATATTCAATGGTTTTTTAATGAGTTTATTTAAATGAAAAAAATAAAATCTACGGGCCTTTTTATTATTGGTGGTTTGTTACTCGGGGCAAATGTTTCTGCTCATGCTGGTCTTTTTAGTAGCCCGATAGACTTATCTAAGCCGTTTATTTGCAAGGACGTTTCTCCAACCCCAATGCGAATTACGGATAAAGGTTTAATGATGGGGGGCGTGCTTTATCCGCTCTACAACCCAAATGCCGCGTCTATTCCAACGCTGACAAATACTATCTTCCGTAGCCGCGATAATCTGGAAGAGATAGACATCGTTCAATACGCCGACGATGGCAAAATAAGCGTAAGCTACATGAAATTTCGCTTCGATCCCGATCAGTTTTTCGATGATGCCGCCATTGAAAATAATAAAATATTTGAAAAAGGCAGTTTTAAGGCGATGAATCCGGGGCCAAAATATTTTTCCAAAAACCAAGGCTGTGAGCAGTAGACGGCAAACCTGACGCCTGCAATGACTTACACGCGGTGGAACGCTCCACCGCGCCACACAAATTCTTACTCTGAAGCCGCCTGCGCTAAATCTTTCTGCACCTGCTGGCGCTGCTCCGCGGTCAGAACCTGGCTCAGGTCAAAGTAGTACTTCACTTTGTAATAACGCACCTGCTGGTCAACCTTGCTGAAGGCGGCAAGTTGTTTCTGCACGCCAGCTTCATCCCATTTTCCAGACTGGATCATGTCGATAATCATCCCGTCTTTCACCTCTTTCATTGAGATGCTTTCAACGTTTTTCTCCAGCTGCTGATGCAGGGTTTTGATTTTTGATACCTGGGCATCGCTGAGTTTCAGGTGCTGAACAATGGGATCTTGCGCAGGGGCTGGGGTGGTGGTTGTGGCAGCCTCGGCGGCAAACGTGGTGCCAGCCAATGTGGCGATAAGTAATGCGGTGCGGGTAAATTTAATCATTATAGTCATCCATAAAGCAGTCAAATTACAGGGAAAACCCTAGGTTTATTGTCAGAATCATAATAGGTTGCCTGTGGTGAAGAACGCTTGCGGATTGTTGTGTCAGGGGGTAACGATAAGAAACAATCACCTTATGAAATCATAGTTATTTACTGCTTTCGCCTCCCTATTTGAACATCCTGTTACTCTCAGTGGAAATGCAAAATTTGCCATAGCAATACTGATTTTGGCATATCAACGACCAGGCTCGATTCTATTTTACCTTTAAATAACAACCGCTTTGCCTATAACCTTTTTTAGCATAAGGAATAACGAATTGTTATTTGTACCGCTGATAAGGGTGTGGGAGCGTAAAAGGACACAACAAAAACAGGGTATCGAGAAAACTTATGGCAAAGACACACCGCACGTTCACAAAAATAGCGCTGATCCTGGGCCTGACGGCAACAGGGCTGATCACATTCTCAGCGCAGGCTGACCAACTGGCCGATATCAAAGCCAAAGGCGTGGTAAAGGTCGCCACCTTTGACGCTAACCCTCCGTTTGGTTCCGTGGATGCTAAAACCCATGAATTAGTGGGTTACGACGTTGATTTTGCCAAAGCGCTGGCGAAATCCTTAGGCGTGAAGCTGGAGCTGGTGGCGACTAACCCGGCAAACCGCATCCCGTTATTGCAGTCCGGTAAGGCGGATTTGATTGTCGCGGACATCACCATCACCCCGGAACGTGCGCAGGTCATTGATTTTTCAACGCCGTATTTTGTCACCGGACAACAGTTCCTGGTGCCGGTAGACAGCGGCGATAAGCTTGATGATTACAGCAAAGCCCGCATTGGCGCAGTAAAAGGCACCACCGGCGAACAGACGCTGCATCAGCGTTTCCCGCAGTCTCGCGTGCTCTCCTATGACGATATTCCGCTGGCGTTAACCGCGCTGCGTAATGGCAATGTGCAGGCGATCACTCAGGACAGCACAATTCTGGCGGGCCTGCTGGGCGAAGCGCCGGACAAAGCGAAATTTAAAATCCTGCCTGAATTGCTGAGTAAAGAAGAGATCGGCGTGGGCGTCAAAAAAGGCGAACCTGCGCTGCTGAAAGCGGTGAATGATGAACTGGTGGCGCTGGAGAAATCCGGTGATGCGGCGAAAATTTATGACGTCTGGTTTGGCCCATCCACCAAAGCCCCACAGCCTCGTTCCTTTACCATAGAAGCAAAATAATATGTTGTCGGCTTTACGCTCACACTCCGCGGCACAGGCCGCGGATTTTTCACATCTGCAGAATGCCAGCGTGGAATTCCGTCAGAGTGTGAAAGAATATGGCAGTCATCGTGTGCTAAACGGCATCGATTTGACGATAAATCCCGGCGAAGTGGTGGCGATCTTGGGGCCTTCTGGTTCCGGTAAATCGACGCTTATTCGCTTGATAAACCAACTTGAAACCCTCAGCGGCGGTGAGATTCTGGTGGATGGCAAACCGACAAGGCAGCTCGGCGGCAAAGCGTTACGCCAGCTGCGCAGCCGGATTGGTTTTGTTTTCCAGCAGTTCAACCTCTATGCCCATTTGTCGGCGGCGCAGAATATCATGCTGGCGCTGGAGTCAGTTCATGGCTGGAAGCGGCGCGACGCGCATAAGCGAGCGCTTGAGCTACTGGCTCGCGTGGGGCTTGCGGAGAAAGCGGATGCGATGCCTTCCCAACTCTCCGGTGGACAGCAACAGCGCGTGGCGATTGCGCGGGCGCTGGCTTCTTCGCCGCAAATCATTCTTTTTGATGAACCGACCTCAGCGCTGGATCCCGAGATGATAGGCGAAGTTTTGCAGGTCATGCAGTCGCTGGCGCACAGTGGGATCACCATGATTGTGGTCACCCACGAGATGCAGTTCGCGCGTGAAATCGCAGACCGGGTGGTGTTTATCGACGGTGGGGATGTGCTGGAAGTGGCGGCGCCGGAGGAATTTTTTGTTCGTCCTCGTCATCCACGCGCCGTGCGTTTCTTGCAAAAAGTCCTCGACCCTTTGCATCAGGAGCGGGCAACGCCATGATTCATTTTGATTGGCAGGGGGTTCTCAGCGGACAGCCCCTGCAATGGGTCATCTCGGGATTTCTCACGACGCTTTGGGTTACGCTGGCAGGGATGGTGCTGGCCACGGTGCTGGCGGCGCTATTTTTGCTGCTACGCCTTGCCGGTGGACGAGCGGGAAAGGCGGTAACCGCCTGTTGGGTATCCATTTTCCGCAATACGCCGTTACTGGTACAGCTACTGTTCTGGTACTTCGCCGCGTGGAATTTTCTGCCGTCAGGGCTGCGCAATTTCATCAACGATCCCCACGACTGGTCGATTCTGCCGGGAAACGTCTGGTGGCTCACGCCGGAATTTATCTGCTCTGCCTGGGGATTGGGCGTATTTACCTCGGCATTTTTGATTGAAGAGGTCGCATCCGGGCTCAGAAGTGTTCCCGACGGACAGCGTGAAGCCGCATTAGCGCAGGGATTTTCCACCGCCGGTCTGCTGCGTCATGTTTTATTGCCCCAGGGGCTGGCGAACGCCTGGCAGCCGGTGGTTGGGCAGTATCTTAATTTGATGAAGCTCTCCTCGCTGGCAAGCGGCATTGGCTTTGCCGAATTGACCTATCAGGTAAGGCAAATTGAAAGCTATAACGCGCATGCGCTGGAGGCGTTTGCCGTGGGCACGGTGCTGTATCTGTTCACCGGCGTAGTGCTGGGGTTACTGTTGACCCGGCTGGGGCCAAAACCGGTAGGGCAATCTGCGCGCAAACGTCAGGTCACAAACGTACAGGATGGGGTTGGCTATGAACGCTAATCTGGCGGTAATTTACGATAACCTGGATTATTTGCTGTGGGGACGGCTGGCGGCCGGTGAACCGGGCGGGGTAGCGCTCACGCTGATGATGGCGGTGGGCGCGGGAGTTCTGGCCTTACCTGGCGGGATTCTGCTTGCCTGTGTGGCCTGGCGCTTTCCCGGTACGGTGCGGCGGCTACTGTATTTGTGGGCCGAAATCATCCGCGGGATCCCGCTGATTTTTGTCATCTTCTGGCTCTGGTATTTGCTGCCGATGCTGACCGGTAGCGATCTGCCGGGCGCGGTGACGGTTACGCTGGCGCTGGCCTGGTTTACCGCTGCAATGGTGATGCACTCGGTGCTGGCTGGCCTTCAGGCGCTGCCCGTCGGGCAGTATGAGGCGGCGCTGACGCAAGGCCTGAGTGCCGGGCAAAGTTTACGCTTGATTTTGCTGCCGCAGACTCTGCGCAACGTGCTGCCGTCGCTGGTGGGCATTTTCATCGGTCTACTCAAAGATACATCGCTGGCGTTTATCGTTAACGTGCCGGAACTGACCACGGTGGCAGGGCAGGTGAATAACCGCGTGCAGATTTACCCGACGGCGATTTTCGTGTTTATTGGCGTGGTTTATTACGTACTGTGCTTTGGGCTGGAAAGCGTGGCGAAGCGCTGGCAAAGGCGGGTGGTGGTGTCGTGAATTTCCCGGCGTCGCTTTGCTCGGCCGGGCTACAACATATCATGTAGGCCTGATAAGCGTAGCGCCATCAGGCACAACGGTGCAGATTGCCGGATGGCGGCTACGCCTTATCCGGCCTACACCCATCGGTAGCCCGTCCGAGCGCAGCGACGCCGGGGGAACCCAACGTTAATCAGACGTTTTTGCGTTCAATGGTTTGCTCACCCCAAAACAGCGAGTCTTTATCTGTTTTACTAAAGGCCAGCTCAAGAACGGCATCGTTACCTTCTTCCCAGATTTGTTCCGCGACTTTCTCATCGTACTTCGCCAGTTCAAAAATCGCTTCGGCTATCTCAGGCGAGGTATTACGTAAGCTCGCCCATTCACCAACGTGATGTGCTTTGTCTGCTTGTGTGGGCATATCTGACTCCCTCAATAATTAGCCTTTTAATTTAACCGCCAGTCCTGCCACGTACTCACCCTGATAGCGAGCAATAGACAGCTCCTCAGGGCTCGGTTGACGTGAACCGTCCGGGCCGGCAATCGTGGTCGCACCGTAGGGGGTTCCGCCGCGAACTTCTGAAATATCAAACAATTCCTGAGCGGCGTAGCCAATCGGTACAATCACCATACCGTGATGGGCAAGCGTCGTCCAGGTGGAAGTAATCGTTTGTTCCTGCCCGCCGCCGGTGCCCGTTGAGCTAAAGACGCTGGCCAGTTTGCCGTACAGCGCGCCGGATGCCCAAAGGCCGCCGGTCTGATCTAGGAAGGTGCGCATTTGTCCGGCCATATTGCCGAATCGGGTTGGCGTACCAAAGATGATTGCGTCGTAATCCGCCAGTTCTTGTGGGGTGGCGACAGGGACAGCTTGCGCTTTACCGCCCGCTTTCGCGAACGCTTCAGCCTGCATGGTTTCTGGTACACGCTTGATGACGACATCGACGCCATCCACCTTATTTGCGCCTTCGGCAACGGCCTTCGCCATCGTCTCTATGTGTCCGTACATAGAATAATAGAGCACCAGAATACTTGCGTTTCCACTCATCTTAACTCTCCTGTGTCAAATTGGTTGGTGATACAACAAGTCTTGTTAAGCATAGACCTTATTGAAAAGAGTGCGGTATCGAACCCGTAATTTAACCAGAAGCAGGTGGCACGTCAGGCTGCCACCGGTGTCCGCCCTTGACGCACAATGACACATTTTTGCTATGTATGATTTCCTGAGCGATAAGAGGGCATTATGCCGCTCCCTTGGCCGCCGCCAGAAATAACGGGCGTGAGATATAACAAAATATGAACGAAGCCTTAAGACCGCCGCTCGGACAGCTATGCTTTAAGTGACTCGTGCAACGGTACGGGTCCTTTTCATCGACAACATGCATTATGCGTTCTCACAACTGGAGGTCAGTAATGGCAAACCATCGTGGCGGTTCAGGCAACTTTGCTGAAGACCGTGATAGAGCATCAGAAGCAGGTCGTAAAGGAGGCCAGCATAGCGGCGGGAACTTTAAAAACGATCCCCAACGCGCCTCGGAGGCGGGTAAAAAAGGTGGCAAAAACAGCCATGGTACGCATCGCGAAAGCAAGTAATGCGTAATTTATCTGTCCCTCATCAGACCGCCGGTTGACCCGGCGGTTTCTTTTTTTGTCGCCAACCCGCAAAATAGGTATTGATGCTGTAAATAACAAGGAGAGGGCGGATGGCTCAGGATGCAGTAAAAAAGAGTGGCAAACGTTCGCAGGCGGTCAGCGCCAAAAAACAGGCCATTCTCAGCGCCGCGCTGAATACCTTTTCGCAGTATGGGATCCACGGTACACGCCTCGAGCAGGTTGCCGAACTGGCCGGGGTCTCTAAAACCAATCTGCTCTATTATTTTCCCTCCAAAGAAGCGCTGTATGTTGCCGTGATGCAGCAAATCCTCGATATCTGGCTAGCGCCGCTGAGGGCATTTCGTGAAGATCTGGCGCCTTTGGTGGCCATCAAAGAGTATATCCGGCTGAAACTTGAAGTGTCGCGCGACTATCCGCAGGCTTCAAAATTGTTCTGTCTGGAAATGCTACAAGGAGCGCCGTTGGTGATGAATGAACTGACGGGGGATTTGAAAACGCTGGTGGCGGATAAGTCTGCGATTATTGCGGCCTGGGTTGATAGCGGCAAGCTCGCGCCTATAGACCCGCACCATTTGATTTTTATGATTTGGGCCACCACGCAGCATTACGCCGATTTCGCTACCCAGGTCGAGGCGGTGACTGGTAAAACGCTGCGTGATGAAACCTTCTTTCAGCAAACCGTTGAAAATGTTCAGCAGATCATCATCGACGGGATTCGCGTCCGTTAGTTAGCCGGCGGCAGCGGGCAGCTCAGATCGCCTTCTTCACACTGCATCAGGGAAGCAAGATACGCTTCCCGGTCGACGGTTTTATCGGTCAGACACTGGCTGTGAATCATCGGCTGAATACTGCCGCCTTCAGTGGCGGAGCTGATAACCGCACAGTCAGCGTCGCGCAGGGCAATCCACGCGCTTTGCGCTTTCTTGAGTAAATCACGCTGTGCGGGCGCTGCCCGTTTCATAACGTCCTGCCAGGTCTGATTGAGCTTCTTATCCGCCGCCTGATATTCGTTTGCGGTACAAGCATTGATGTCAGCCTGCGTGCTGGCGTTGCTACAGTCGTCCGCAAGCGTATAGCCGCTTGCCAGCAGCAGGGCAAGCGCCGGTAAAACACGTTTCATTGATTGACTCCCCGGATGTTCAGTTAAACCCAATGCGTTCAGGATATAACACGATTTTACCGCGAATCTTGTCCAACCAGCGTGCGTTTTTCTTAAATTTGAACGATGGCGCAAGGTTCGCGTAGACGCTACGGCGTACAAGGTTGATGATCCCACGCAGGATGCGTGCGGTGGGGCAGAGGGAGATTATCAGCAATGTCGGGTGTGGAAACTCAGGGACGGTTAGGGCTTTATACTCTGGCGTGGCCCATTTTTGTCGAACAGCTGCTACGGCTGATGTTGGGCTATGTCAGCGTCTTTATGTTGGGCCACTATTCGGATGAAGCGGTCGCTGCCACCGGCGTAGCGAATCAAATTCTGGCAATCTCGGTGATCTTTTATGGTTTCCTCACCGTCGGCGTGCAGATTGTCGTGTCGCAGCTTATTGGCGCTAAACGCTTTAAGCGCGTTGAGCGGGTGATCACCAATGGGCTGGTGGTAGCCTTCCTCATTGGCGTCATCATGAGCCTGATATTTGTGGTTTTTGGTGACAGCTTCCTGCGCATGCTGGGGCTTAGTCATGAACTGGTGGCGGTGGGTTCACCGTTTATTCGCATCATCGGCGGCATCTCGGTGGTGATTGCGCTTTACTCTTCAATCCTGCCGATTCTCCGTACCCACGGCTACGTGCGCCAGGCCATGCTGGTGCCGATTACCGTCAGCGTCGTCAATGTGGTGCTCAACTATCTGTTTTTGTATGGCAAACTGAGCTTTCTTGGCCTTGGCGTGACCGGCGTCGGCATTGCGGTGGGGATTGCTAACGTGATTGGGATGTTGATGTCGGCGTGGATGCTGAAAAAATACATCGGCTACGTTTTCCGCTGGCAAAAATTGCAGCAATGCTCACGCAAAATGCTGGGGGCAATTTTACGCTATGGCCTGCCTTCGGCTGGCGAAAACCTCTCTTATGCGGGGTCGCAACTGGTGGTGACGGCCATTATCGCCTTTCTCGGCACCGAGGCGCTGACCACCAAAGTTTACGCGTCAACCATTAGCCAGTTTGTTGCGCTGTTCGCCATGTCGATTGGTCAGGCATCGCAGATTATTATCGGCCGGGCGGTAGGGGCGAGGGAAATTGACGCGGCGTACCGGCAAGGGGTGAAAAGCTGGCGGCTGGGGATGCTGGTGGCGTTATCGATAAGCGTGCTGATTTATCTGTTTGCCGTGCCGATCATGCAGCTTTTTACCGGTAATCAGGAGATTATCGCCCTGACCAAACGGCTGTTTTTATTCTCCATTTTGCTGGAGCTGGGGCGTGCGACCAACATAATCGTTATCAGCAGTTTGAACGCCACCGGCGACGTACGTTTTCCGTTTATTTGCGGAGTTATCGTGATGTGGATTGTTAGCTTGCCCTTCTCGTATCTGCTCGGCGTGTCCGCCGGTCTGGGGCTGGTCGGGGTCTGGCTGGCGTACATTATTGATGAGGGATTACGTGCGGTGTTGATGTTCCGCCGCTGGCGCAGCCGGGTGTGGACGACCAAATCGATGTTTTAGTGCGGTGGGTTCCCGGGGTCGCTTGCGCTCGCCCGGGCTACATTCATGCATATTTGTAGCCCGGCCAAGCGCAGCGCCGCCGGGGCCGGGATTGAACGGTTAACCGATGGTCATCAAACTGGCGTTGCCGCCCGCCGCCGCGGTGTTCACGCTGAGTGAACGCTCATGGTACAAACGCTCAAGCAGCAGATTGGTTTCCCCGCGCGCAAAGCCCTGTACCGATACTATTGCCCCATCACGCGCCGCCACCTGCTCGCACAGCTCGCGCAGCTGGTCGGAATCACCATGGTAGATAACCGCATCGAAGAATTTGGTCATCAACGTTTCTGGCTTCGCAAAGTGCAGGCGTTCGGTGACCGCTTTCGGCAGCGATTTTGCCAGCTCCCGT
This sequence comes from Kluyvera sp. NPDC087067, assembly GCF_044745165.1. Classification (NCBI taxonomy): domain Bacteria; kingdom Pseudomonadati; phylum Pseudomonadota; class Gammaproteobacteria; order Enterobacterales; family Enterobacteriaceae; genus Kluyvera; species Kluyvera sp. NPDC087067. The sequence goes on from NZ_JBIUZS010000001.1 coordinate 323,544, forward strand.
TGTAACGGCGCGTCGGCCCATAGCACTTCGCTGCCGACCGCCAGAACCGCCGCCAGCTGTATCAGCAGATCGTTTTCGTTATCCGCAAGGCACAGCACGCGCTCGCGCGGCACCAGCGTCCAGGTATTGCGCTCGCCGGTTGGCCCCGGCAGTACCCGTTGGGTACCGGCCTGCGCCAGTTCGCTGTACTGTTGGCTGAGCGCCAGCAGTTCTGGACGATTTGTCAGCCAGGTTTGCAGCTCGCTAAGCGGTTTTTCCAGCAGCGTTTTCAGCTGCGTATCCACCACCTGACCTGCATCCTGACGCGCCAGCGTCACCTTCAGCGCCGTTTCAGGGCGGCTTGCCAGTAAACGGTAAAGATACATCGGGCCGCCTGCTTTTGGCCCGGTACCTGAGAGCCCTTCGCCGCCGAACGGCTGCACGCCAACCACGGCACCGACCATATTGCGGTTCACATACAGGTTGCCGACCTTAGCGCTACCGGTGACCTGAGCGATGGTTTCATCGATACGGGTATGCACCCCAAGGGTCAGACCGTAGCCGGAAGCATTAATCTGACCGATCAGCGCATCAAGCTGGCTGCGGTGGTAGCGCACCACGTGCAGCACCGGGCCGAAGACCTCTTTGGTCAGCTCATCAAAACTTTCCAGCTCGATAAGCGTTGGCGGAATAAAGGTGCCGTTCTGCCACTCCCGACTGTCCTGCGCGTTTTCTCGTGCGGCCTGGAAAACGGTGCGCCCTTTAGCGCGCATTGTCTGGATATGATCCTCAATGCCGGCTTTGGCCTCCGCATCAATTACCGGGCCAATATCGGTGGTCAGACGGCCCGGATTGCCCATTCGGCACTCGGCCATCGCGCCGCGCAGCATGGTGAGGGTGTGATCGGCGATATCATCCTGTAAACAGAGAATACGTAGCGCCGAGCAGCGCTGTCCGGCGCTATCAAAGGCCGAGGCGACTACGTCCACCACCACTTGCTCGGTCAACGCTGAAGAGTCGACAATCATCGCGTTCATGCCGCCGGTTTCAGCGATAAGCGGCGTTGGACGACCTTGTGCATCCAGTCGCGTGGCGATATTGCGCTGCAGCAGCGTGGCGACGCTGGTCGACCCGGTAAACATCACGCCACGCACGCGGGCGTCGCCGGTAAGCTGTGCGCCCACGGTTTCACCGCGACCCGGCAGAAGCTGCACCACGCCTGGCGGAACGCCGGCTTCCAGCAGCAGGGCGACACCTTGGGCTGCGATAAGCGGCGTCTGTTCGGCCGGTTTCGCCAGCACGCTGTTGCCAGCGGCGAGTGCTGCGGCAATCTGGCCCATAAAGATCGCCAGCGGGAAGTTCCACGGGCTGATACACACTACCGGGCCTAACGGGCGATGCGTTTCATTATCAAAATCGTCACGTACCTGACCGGCGTAGTAGTGCAGGAAATCGACGGCTTCACGCACTTCTGCGATAGCGTTGCTGAAGGTTTTCCCGGCTTCACGCACAAGGATCCCCATCAGTAACTGCATCTGATCTTCCATTAACACCGCCGCGCGCTCAAGAATGGCGGCGCGTTCCTCAGGCGGCGTGGCAAACCAGATAGGCGCGTTATTCACCGCGCTTTCCAGTGCGTGCTCCACTTCGCTCTCCGTGGCTTCACGCACATAGCCGACGATATCCTTCGGCTCCGCCGGGTTGATGACCGGCGTCATATTGCCATCAGTCACCGCGGATTCGAGCATCGGTTTGGCCGACCATTTCTGCAATGCGCTATTGAGCAGGGAAGATGAGAGTGACGCCAGGCGATGTTCGTTCGCCAAATCCAGACCGGCGGAGTTCACCCGCCCTGAACCGTACAGTTCGCGCGGCAGAGAAATTTTCGGATGCGGGAGACCCGCAGTACCTTCCTGCAACGCCATTTTCTCGACCGCCTGCACCGGGTCGGCAACCAGTTCGTCCAGCGGCAGACTGCTGTCGGCGATACGGTTGACAAACGAGGTGTTGGCCCCGTTTTCCAACAAACGTCGCACCAGATAGGCCAGCAGGGTTTCATGAGTGCCGACCGGCGCATAAATACGACAAGGGCGGTTTAACTTACCGTCAGCCACTTTCCCGACGACCTGCTCATACAGCGGCTCGCCCATGCCGTGGAGGCACTGGAACTCGTACTGGCCCGGATAGTAGTTTTGCCCGGCCAGTTGATAAATTGCCGCCAGCGTGTGGGCGTTGTGGGTCGCGAACTGCGGATAAATCTGGCTCGGCGCCGCCAGCAGTTTTTTGGCGCACGCCAGATAGGAGACGTCGGTGTAAACCTTGCGGGTATAAACCGGGTAGCCTTCAAGGCCGTCCATCTGCGCACGTTTGATTTCGCTATCCCAGTAGGCGCCTTTTACCAGACGGATCATCAGGCGACGGCGGCTGCGGGTAGCAAGGTCAATCAGATAATCAATGACGAACGGACAACGCTTCATGTAAGCCTGAATCACGAAACCAATGCCGTTCCAGCCTGCCAGTTCCGGCTCAAAACAGAGTTTTTCCAGCAGGTCGAGAGAGATCTCCAGACGGTCGGCTTCTTCGGCGTCGATATTAATGCCAATGTCGTACTGACGCGCCAGCAGCGTTAAGGATTTCAGGCGCGGATACAGCTCATCCATCACCCGGTCATACTGGGCGCGGCTGTAGCGCGGGTGCAGGGCGGAGAGCTTGATGGAAATCCCCGGTCCTTCATAGATCCCGCGACCGTTAGACGCTTTACCTATGGCGTGAATCGCCTGCTGATACGAAACCATATAGGCCTGCGCATCGGCGGCGGTCAGCGCGGCTTCGCCGAGCATATCGTAGGAGTAGCGGAAACCTTTATCTTCCAGTTTGCGGGCATTGGCCAGCGCTTCGGCGATGGTTTCACCGGTGACGAACTGCTCGCCCATCAGGCGCATCGCCATGTCGACGCCTTTGCGCACCAGCGGTTCGCCGCTCTTACCAATAATGCGGTTCAGGGAACGCGACAGGCTGGTTTCGTTATGCGTGGATACCAGCTTACCGGTAAACAGCAGGCCCCAGGTGGCGGCGTTGACGAACAGCGACGGGCTGCGGCCAATGTGCGACTGCCAGTTACCGTTGCTGATTTTGTCGCGGATTAACGCATCGCGGGTGGCTTTATCGGGAATACGCAGCAGCGCTTCCGCCAGACACATCAGCGCGACCCCTTCTTGCGAGGAGAGGGAGAACTCCTGCAACAGGCTCTGCACCATACCAGCGCGACCGCTGGCGGTTTTTTGATTACGCAGTTTTTCGGCCAGCGTCCAGGCGAGCTTATGCGACTTTTCCGCCACCGCTTGCGGCAGGCGTGCCTGTTCTAAAAGCATCGGGACGGCATCGGTTTCGCTGCGACGCCAGGCGGCGGTGATGGCGGCGCGAGTGACCGATTGCGGCAGGATCTGTTCAGCAAATTCGAGGAACGGCTGGTGGTTTTCTTCTACCGTCGACGTTGATTCGTCGCTTTCATTGGCAGCACCAGACAGCAGTGCAGGCAGTTCCGGTAAGGTTTCGTTATTTTCCAGCTTTTCCAGATAATTAAAAATTGCCTGCTTAATGAGCCAGTGAGGGGTGCGGTCGATCCGTGTCGCCGCGCTCTTAATCCGCTCACGCGTTGCATCATCCAGCTTAACCCCCATGGTGGTGGTGCCCATGCTGTCTACTCCTGTTGCTCGATTTTCATTATGAAGTGCGTGACAGGAATATCCACTATGTTGCAACTTTGTGCAACCTTGTTAAATGTGATGTGCGTTGCAGGCTTGAAAATGAATTAAATGTTAATGGTGAAACTTATGATAAGCCTGCCTGGCAATCGGTAAGAAAGCGTTATTTCATGAGCCACTTAACAGTTATTCATGGTGCAACCCGAAAAAGCGTGAGAGAGTGCAACCTATAGAAAAATGCTCTGATAGCAGGGATGCATTTAATGTGAATGCAGTGTTAAATCATTTGTGAAAAAATTCAGCTTCCGTCAGGATACGGTCGCCTCAAATCATTGTCCCGTTCCGGCAATGGTATAAACGGCAAATTGGAATGTTGCCGATAAATAATCCTGGAGATCGTATGACTATTAGCACACCGATGCTGGTGACTTTTCTTGTTTATATTTTTGGCATGATCCTCATTGGCTTTTTTGCATGGCGTAATACCAAAAACTTCGATGATTATATTCTCGGGGGCCGTAGCTTAGGGCCGTTTGTTACCGCGCTGTCTGCCGGTGCTTCGGATATGAGCGGCTGGCTGCTGATGGGCCTGCCGGGGGCGATTTTTATCGCCGGTATTTCGGAAAGCTGGATTGCCATTGGCCTGACCTTAGGCGCATGGATTAACTGGAAACTGGTGGCCGGGCGTCTGCGCGTGCACACCGAGGCCAATAATAACGCCTTAACGCTGCCGGACTATTTTACCGGGCGTTTTGAAGATAATAGCCGCGTACTGCGAATTATCTCGGCGCTGGTTATTTTGCTGTTCTTCACTATCTACTGTGCCTCCGGGATTGTTGCCGGTGCGCGTCTGTTTGAAAGCACCTTTGGCATGAGCTACGAAACGGCGCTGTGGGCCGGGGCGGCGGCGACCATTCTGTACACCTTTATTGGTGGATTCCTCGCGGTAAGCTGGACCGATACCGTGCAGGCGAGTCTGATGATTTTCGCCCTGATTCTGACCCCGGTTATCGTGATATTTGCCGTAGGTGGCCTGGGTGATTCGCTGGAAGTGATTAAGCAAAAGAGCATTGAGAACGTGGATATGCTCAAAGGTCTGAACTTCGTGGCGATTGTTTCGCTGATGGGGTGGGGTCTGGGCTACTTCGGTCAGCCGCATATTCTGGCGCGCTTTATGGCGGCCGATTCCCACCACAGCATCGTCCACGCTCGTCGTATCAGTATGACATGGATGATCCTGTGCCTGGCCGGTGCGGTTGCCGTCGGTTTCTTCGGTATTGCCTACTTCCAGAATAACCCTGCGTTAGCGGGCCCGGTGAGTCAGAACGCGGAGCGCGTGTTTATCGAGCTTGCGCAAATTCTGTTTAACCCGTGGATTGCGGGGATCCTGCTGTCGGCCATTCTGGCGGCGGTGATGTCCACGTTAAGCTGTCAGCTGCTGGTCTGCTCCAGCGCGATTACAGAAGATCTGTACAAAGCGTTTCTGCGTAAAAACGCTAGCCAGAAAGAGCTGGTGTGGGTAGGGCGCTTTATGGTGCTGGTGGTGGCGCTGGTGGCGATTGCGCTGGCGGCAAACCCGGAAAACCGCGTGCTGGGTCTGGTGAGCTATGCGTGGGCAGGCTTCGGCGCCGCGTTTGGCCCGGTGGTACTGTTCTCGGTGATGTGGTCACGCATGACCCGCAACGGTGCACTGGCAGGGATGGTTATTGGTGCGCTCACCGTGATTGTCTGGAAACAGTTCGCCTGGCTGGGGCTGTATGAAATTATCCCAGGCTTTATCTTCGGCAGTATCGGGATTGTGGTGTTCAGCCTGCTGGGTAAAGCGCCATCGGCCGCGATGCAAGAGCGTTTTGCGAAAGCAGATGCCTATTATCATTCAGCACCGTTACCTCGTACCGGTAGCCCGGACGAGGTGCGATAGCGCCGACTCCGGGGGAACTCGGTGCCTGTCCCGGCGGCGCTACGCTTGGCCGGGCTACAGGCTGCTGCGATTGTAGCCCGGACGAGGTGCGCTAGCACCGACTCCGGGGGAGCACGGAGCTTATCCCGGCGGCGCTACGCTTGGCCGGGCTACAGGCTGCTGCGGTTGTAGCCCGGACGAGGTGCGTTAGCACCGACTCCGGGGGAGCACGGAGCTTATCCCGGCGGCGCTGCGCTTGGCCGGGCTACAGGGTGCTGCGGTTGTAGGCCGGATAAGGCAAAGCCGCCATCCGGCAATGTGCGCGGTTATGCCTGATGGCGCTGCGCTTATCATGCCTACGTGACTGTCCCCAAGCCCGCAAATTTTGCGGGCTTTTTCATGCGCACAGCCTTAGTCTGCTACCGATAAATTGCGCAACTATATTGCCGCTATTCGTTTACATCTCGTCATTATTTCCCACACATTTCCCTTGTGTTTCCGCTTTTCTTAATGATAATCACTATCACTCACATTTACCGGACTTTGCAAAAGTTGACGGCGTTTCACATTTAAGGATGTCTGCATGTTTGTTCCGTTTCTCATTATGTTGCGGGAAGGTCTGGAAGCGGCGCTGATTGTCAGCCTGATTGCCAGCTATTTAAAGCGTACCCAGCGCGGCCGCTGGATTGGCGTGATGTGGATTGGCGTACTCCTTGCCGCCGCACTGTGCTTAGGCTTAGGGATCTTTATCAACGAAACCACCGGCGAGTTCCCGCAAAAAGAGCAGGAGCTTTTTGAAGGCGTGGTGGCGGTGATTGCGGTGGTGATCCTCACCTGGATGGTGTTCTGGATGCGCAAAGTCTCCCGCAACGTCAAACAGCAGCTTGAGCAGGCAGTCGATAATGCGCTGCAAAAAGGCAATAACCACGGCTGGGCGCTGGTGATGATGGTTTTCTTCGCCGTGGCGCGTGAAGGTCTGGAGTCGGTGTTCTTTCTGTTAGCCGCGTTTCAGCAAGACCTCGGCATCTGGCCACCGCTCGGTGCGATGCTTGGGCTGGCCACGGCAATTGTGCTGGGCTTCATGCTCTACTGGGGCGGTATCCGCCTGAATCTCGGCGTGTTCTTCCGCTGGACGAGTCTGTTTATTCTGCTGGTGGCAGCCGGTCTGGCAGCAGGGGCGATTCGCGCCTTCCATGAAGCCGGATTGTGGAACGCCTTCCAGGATGTCGCCTTTGACTTTAGCGGCACTCTGACGACGCATTCGCTGTTTGGCACGCTGCTGGAAGGTATTTTGGGTTACCAGGAAGCGCCGAGCGTCAGCGAAGTGGCGGTCTATTTCCTGTATCTGATTCCGGCGCTGGTGCTGTTCTTCTGGCCTCCGCGTCCAACAACATCAACTTCACGTATCACACCTTAAGGCTGATAACGGTTGCTAGTGACAACAAACTTTCTTTTAAAGGGATGGAACATGACCAAGAACTTCCGCCGCAGCGCGTTGCAGACGGGCATCGCCGCACTCTTTTCGACCGCGTTTATGGCGCACGCCGCCGATATTCCTCAGGTTAAAGTGACGGTAAACGACAAACAGTGTGAACCGATGTCGATAACCGTGAACGCCGGTAAAACCCAGTTCATCATCCAGAACCACAGCCAGAAAGCGCTGGAGTGGGAGATCCTCAAGGGGGTGATGGTGGTTGAAGAGCGTGAGAACATCGCGCCGGGCTTCACCCAGAAAATGACCGCCAATTTGCAGCCGGGCGAATATGACATGACCTGCGGCCTGCTGACCAACCCGAAAGGGAAGCTGATTGTGAAAGGTGAAGCGACAGCGGACGCAGCAAAAGCCAACGCCTTGCTGGATCTCAGCACCGCAATCACCGCTTATAAAGCCTATGTCGTGGAGCAAACCGCTGAACTGGTCAAAGGCACCCAAGCCTTTACCGACGCAGTGAAAGCGGGCGATATCGAAAAAGCGAAATCCCTGTATGCCCCAACGCGTCAGTACTATGAGCGTATCGAGCCGATTGCCGAACTGTTCTCTGACCTCGACGGTAGCATTGATGCGCGTGAGGACGACTACGAGCAGAAAGCGGCTGACCCGAAATTCACCGGCTTCCACCGTCTGGAAAAAGCCCTGTTTGGCGATAACAGCGTCAAAGGCATGGAGCAGTACGCCACGCAATTAAACAGCGACGTACTGGAACTGCAAAAACGCATCAATGAGCTGGCCTTCCCGCCTTCAAAAGTGGTCGGCGGCGCGGCGGGTCTGATTGAAGAAGTGGCAGCAAGCAAAATCAGCGGTGAAGAGGATCGTTACAGCCACACTGACCTGTGGGATTTCCAGGCCAACATCGATGGCGCGCAGAAAATTGTTAACCTGCTGCGTCCGCAGCTACAAAAAGAGAACAGCGCGCTGCTGGCTAAAGTTGACGCCAACTTCAAAAAAGTGGATGCGATTCTGGCGAAATACCGTACCAAAGACGGTTATGAAACCTATGACAAACTGACCGACGCTGACCGCAATGCGCTGAAAGGGCCTGTCACCACACTGGCGGAAGATCTGGCGCAGCTGCGTGGGATCCTGGGTCTGGACTAAGCACCATGGAAAAGAGTCACACCGACGATTTGAATGAACCGTCACGTCGTCGTTTATTAAAAGGGATCGGCGCGCTGGGAGGCGCGCTGGCTATCTCGGGCGGGTGTCCGGTTGCCCATGCGGCAAAACCCGACGCTGCGCCTGCGACCCATAGTCGGATGGAAACGCAGCCGTTTTATGGAGAACACCAGGCGGGCGTGTTAACGCCGCAGCAGGCATCGATGATGCTGGTGGCGTTTGACGTGCTGGCGGCAGATAAATCCGACCTTGAGCGCCTGTTTCGTCTGTTGACGCAACGTATTGCGTTTCTGACGACTGGCGGCCCGGCACCGGATACGCCAAATCCGCGCTTGCCGCCAATGGACTCGGGTATTCTGGGGGCGTATATCGCGCCGGATAACCTGACGATGACGCTCTCTGTCGGCCATTCGCTGTTTGATACGCGCTTTGGGCTGGCGGATAAAGCGCCGCGAAAATTGCACAAGATGACGCGCTTTCCCAATGATTCGCTGGATGCCGCGCTGTGTCATGGCGATCTGTTGCTGCAGATTTGCGCCAATACCCAGGACACGGTTATCCACGCGCTGCGCGATATTATCAAGCACACGCCTGATTTGCTGAGCGTGCGCTGGAAGCGCGAAGGGTTTATCTCTGACCACGCGGCGCGCAGCAAAGGCAAAGAAACGCCGGTCAATCTGCTGGGCTTTAAAGACGGCACGGCGAATCCAGACGGCAGCAATAGCGCGCTGATGGATGAGGTGGTGTGGGTAACCGGCGAGCAGGGTGAACCGGCGTGGGCGACGGGCGGTTCGTATCAGGCGGTACGCATTATTCAGTTCCACGTCGAGTTCTGGGATCGCACGCCGCTAAAAGAGCAGCAGACGATTTTTGGCCGCGATAAGCACAGCGGTGCGCCGCTGGGTATGAAGCTTGAGCACGATGTGCCGGACTACACGCAGGACCCGGAAGGCGAGGTGATTGCGCTGGACAGCCATATTCGTCTGGCAAACCCACGCACCAAAGAGACGCAATCGAGCCTGATGATGCGCCGGGGCTACAGTTATTCGCTAGGCGTGACCAATTCCGGGCAGCTGGATATGGGGCTGCTGTTTGTGTGTTATCAGCATGACCTTGAAAAAGGGTTCCTGACGGTGCAGAAGCGGCTGAATGGCGAAGCGCTTGAGGAGTACGTGAAGCCGATTGGCGGCGGGTATTTCTTTGTGTTGCCGGGCGTGGTGTCACCGAAGTCTTATTTAGGCAGTACGCTGCTGGAGGCTTGAGTATTCCCGGCGGCGCTGCGCTTGGCCGGGCTACAAATCGGTATTCATGCGCTCGCCGGGTTACAAATATGCACGAATGTAGCCCGGCCAAGCGCAGCGCCGCCGGGTTTATCCCCACATCAAATTGAAGAATATCGTCAAAAATCAGCACTTTTTTTCATTTTCCCCGCAATTGACATAAAACTGTCATATGACTGTCAGATGCTATCTCAGGTGACTATCGTTATATTTGTGTAAATTTTATGTTGCATTATTTGTGTTTTATGATGTAAACATTAAGTAGAGCGGTAGTTCCCGGCAGTGATGTTGTTTCACTATGGAGATCGCGAATGGTAGCGTCCTTGACTGGACTTAGCAGTATCAAAAACCGCACCATCCAGCGCGGAGGCCTCTCCTCCGGCAGCGATTTCGTCACCTTAATTTTCCCCCCATGCAGAATTCAACTTGTAGTAAACGATGTTATGCGCGGTGCGCGTAGCCGCGTATTCACATCATTTCGACCAGCAGTTGCTATGGCTTACAAGGAAGCCAAACCTCAGACGTTCGTGCGCATAATCGCGCTGTTATTAGCGCGTGTGATGTATACCAACAACTCAAGGTGCTATCCATGGGAAGACAGAAAGCAGTGATCAAAGCTCATCGCGAAGCAAAACGTGTGCTCAGACGGGATTCACGCAGCCACAAACAACGTGAAGAAGAATCGGTCACCTCGCTTGTGCAAATGAGTGGTGTGGAAGCGATTGGCATGGCGCGTGACAGTCGCGACGCCTCGGCCATCGCCCCCCGTAATGACGCTCAGGCCCACTATCTGAATGCTATCGAGAGTAAGCAGCTGATCTTCGCCACCGGCGAAGCGGGCTGCGGCAAAACCTGGCTTTCCGCCGCGAAAGCGGCCGAGGCGCTGATCCATAAGGATGTGAATAAAATCATCGTCACGCGTCCCGTGCTTCAGGCTGATGAAGACCTGGGATTCCTGCCGGGAGACATTTCGGAGAAGTTTGCCCCGTATTTTCGCCCCGTCTATGACGTGCTGGTGAAACGGCTCGGCTCCTCCTTTATGCAATATTGCCTGCGCCCGGAAATCGGTAAGGTAGAGATCGCGCCGTTCGCCTATATGCGCGGACGTACCTTTGAAAATGCCGTGGTCATTCTTGATGAGGCTCAGAATGTCACCGCAGCGCAAATGAAGATGTTTTTAACCCGCCTCGGGGAGAACGTCACGGTTATCGTGAACGGGGATATCACCCAGTGTGATTTGCCTCGCGGCGTTCAGTCGGGTTTGAGTGACGCTCTGGCCCGGTTTGAAGAAGATGAAATGGTAGGGATTGTCCGCTTCAATAAAGATGATTGTGTCCGCTCGGCGCTCTGCCAGCGGACGCTCAAAGCCTACGACTAAACGTTGCCACCTCTGCAAAGCCCGGGAAACCGGGCTTTGTTCTTTCCGGCTGTTGCAAATCCAACAGCGCTGGCGAAGGCGTGTTGCATTTCACACCGCCTCGTCTGCATCAATAAACCTAACTGATTGAAAAACAAAGCTTCTAAGGCTGGCATAAACTTTGCTATCAACTCATATAACTTAACAACGTAAAGACACAATAATTAATTCCATAAATGGATATGTATAAATATCAATCGGATGATTGTGTTTGCGCGTGCTGATAAACCCGAAGAGATGATGCTATGTCAGTGACCCACAACGCTCCAGACTATACCCAACAGGCGCCAGATGCCTATCGAATTACCAGCGATGAAGAGGCTCTCAGTATCGCCCATGAAATAGCAGCCTTCCTGCAAACCGGCGCATCGGAACGGGATCTGTCCGGCATCGTTCCTGCGGAGGTCGTCAATACCTACTCCAACAGCGGCCTGTGGGGGATTACCGTCCCGCGTGAGTTTGGCGGTGCGGAGGTTTCGGCGGCGACGCTTGCCTCGGTGATTGCGATCGTTTCAGCCGCTGACCCGGCACTGGGGCAAATTCCGCAGAACCACTACTGTTTGCTGGAGGATATCCGCCTGCAGGGTAGCGACGACCAGCGGCGTTTCTTCTTTGAGCTGGCGCTGAGCGGCCATCGCTTTGCCAACGCGCTGTCGGAAACCGGCGGCAAGACGGTGCAGGATATTCAGACGCGGTTGACAAAAAGCCCTCAGGGTCTGCGGATTAATGGTCGTAAAGGCTACTGCACCGGCTCGTTATACGCACACTGGCTGGGCGTGCTGGCGCTGGACGATGAGGGACGGGCGCAGCTGGCGTTTGTGCCGCACAACGCGCCGGGTCTGACGGTGGTCAACGATTGGGCTTGCCTGGGACAGCGCACCACCTCAAGCGGTACGGTGCTGGCGGACAATCTGCCGGTAGAAAGCTTCAATCTGATCCCAAGCTGGAAATCCTACGATACGCCGACGCTCGCCGGCCCCTTTGCGCAGTTAACCACCGCAGCGATAGACGCCGGTATTGCGCGCGCGGCGCTCAGCGACACGGTCAGCTTTGTGAACCAGTTTGCTCGTCCGTGGATTGACGCGGGCGTGGAGCGCGCCGGGGATGATCCGCTGACTATCCATCAGATTGGCGTCCTTGATAGCCGCATTGCCGCCGCCGAAGCGCTATTGGAGCAGGCGGGCAAAGTGCTCGACCGCTACAAGCATCTTCAGACCGAAGAGACCGTGGCGCTGGCGTCTTTGGCGGTCGCGCGCGCCAAAATTTTCACCACCGAAGCCGCGCTGGAGGCCGCCTCACGCCTGTTTGAGCTGGGCGGGACTCGCTCAACGCATCCACGCTACAACTTCGATCGCCACTGGCGTAACGGTCGCGTGCATACCCTGCACGATCCGGTGCGCTGGAAATACCATCTTCTGGGCAACTGGGTTTTAAACGGCAAAGCGCCTGCACGCCACGACTGGAACTAAGGAGTCGGCATGTTCGCAATTCTTGCCGAAATTGACTGGGGGGATGTGGCGCAAGCGGCCGCGGACACCCTGACCATGCTGGGCTGGGCGCTCGGGTTCACGATACTGATTGGCCTCCCGCTTGGCGTCATTCTTTACCTGACCGGGCAGCCTCGCTTGCTGTATGCGCCCTTGCTGCATCGGGTGCTTTCACTGCTGGTGAACGTGATGCGCTCGCTGCCCTTCATCATTTTGTTGATTGTGATGATCCCGCTGACCACGATGATCACCGGAACGTCACTGGGCGTTGAAGGCACCATCCCGCCGCTGGTCGCGGGCTGCGCGCCTTTCTTTGCACGCCTGGTTGAGACATCGTTGCGCGAAGTCGATCACGGGCTGGTGGAAGCCAGCTGGGCGATGGGCGGCAGCACCTGGCAACTGATTTGGTACACTTTGCTACCGGAGTCGCGATCCGGGCTGATTGCGGCGGTGACCGTGACGTCTATCGTGCTGGTGGATTACACCTCGATGGCGGGCGTTATCGGCGGCGGTGGTTTGGGGGATCTGGCGATCCGCTTTGGCTATCAACGTTTTCAGACCGATGTGATGGCGGTGACGGTCGTGCTGCTGATTGCTCTGGTACAGATTTTACAAATGAGCGGTGACCGTTTGGTGCGCCGGATGAGTCGTAAATAAGGATAAACCATGAAAAAAACCATCATTGCCGGGCTGCTGGCGCTGTTTAGCGTGTCGGCTTATGCCAATGAAAAGCTGGTCGTCGGCGCCACGCCGGTTCCACATGCTGAGATTCTCGAATTTGTGAAACCGACGCTGGCAAAGGAGGGGGTTGATCTCGATATCAAGGTATTCAACGATTTTATTCAGCCCAATCAGCAGCTGGCCCAGAAGAATCTGGATGCTAACTATTATCAGTATCGCCCGTTCCTGGATGATTTTAACAAGACTCGCCATACCAATTTAGTGCCGGTGGTGGGGGTACATATCGAACCGTTCGGCGCGTATTCAACGAAATACAAAAGCCTTAAAGAGCTGCCTGACGGGGCAACCATTGCGATCCCAAACGATCCGGTGAATACCGGACGGGCGCTGGTGCTGCTGGCGGAAGCGGGATTGATCTCGCTGAAGAATCCGCAAGATCCGCAGTCGACGGAGAAGGATATCACCGCCAATCCACACCATTTTAAAATTCGTCCGCTGGAAGGGGCGATGCTAGCGCGCGCGGTAAGCCAGGTGGATCTGGCGTTTATTTTTGCCAACTATGCGCTGGAAGCGGGCATTGATACGGACAAGGCGCTGATTGTTGAAAAAGGCAAGAGCCTGTACGTCGAATATCTGGTGGCAAGGCCGGATAACATTAACGACCCGGGTATCCAGAAGCTGGCGAAAGCGCTGAATTCGGATGCGGTACGCCAGTTTATCCTGACGAGATATCAGGGAAAAATCGCCCCCGGGTTTTAGGAGTATACGGTATGACGCAACATCTTCATCTCCAGCTTCGTAACATCAGCAAGGCCTATCCGAACGGAGTGCAGGCGTTAGAGGCGGTGAATCTGGACATTCAGCGCGGGGAGATTTTCGGCATTATTGGCCGCAGCGGGGCGGGGAAATCGACTCTGCTGCGCTTATTTAACCGTCTGGAAAGCGCTGATGGCGGTGAAATCTGCATTCACGGAATACCGATAAGCGGCGGCCGCAGACAGTTGCGGGATTTGCGTCGTCGGGTGTCGATGATCTTCCAGCACTTTAATTTGCTCTCGACCAGGACAGTGGCCGAGAACGTGGCGCTGCCGCTACGGATGGCGGGAATCCCGGTCGCTGAAAGGCAACGCCGGGTGGACGATATTTTAAGGTTGGTCGGGCTTGAGTCGCTGCGGGATAGCTGGCCTTCGCAGCTATCAGGCGGACAAAAGCAACGTGCCGGTATTGCCCGGGCGCTGGTGACTCAGCCGGAGATCCTGCTGTGCGATGAGGCCACGTCGGCGCTCGACCCGGAAAATACGCTGGCGGTGTTGAGCCTGCTAAAAGAAATTAACCAGCGGCTGGGGCTGACAATTGTGCTCATCACCCATGAAATGGACGTTATTCGCACCTTGTGTGACCGGGTGGCGGTGCTGGAGAAAGGGCAGGTGATTGAGCAAGGCGAAGTGTGGCGCGTGTTCGGCGACCCGCAGCACGAGGTGACGCGCGGGATGCTTGGGACGTTACATCACGGTCGTGCGGAAAACGGTGAGCAGCTGGACGTTGGGCAGCAGTTTGTGACGCTGCATTTTAATGGGGTGAATGGGCTGGAGCCCGATTTACGCGAGATTGCCCGCGTGCTGGGCGGCAGCCAGTTGATTTATAGCAGCTGTGAGCCTATTCAGGGGCGAATTGTTGGACAGCTCAAGCTTCGCGTAGAGGCGCCGCTGTCGGCAGAGACGCTGAGACTGGCGGCGGGAGTGGCAGACAGGGTTGCGGTGCAGGTGGGGTAGATCGGCGCACGTCCCGGGGGCGGCGTAAACGCCTTGCCCGGGCTACAACCGCCCGGCGAGGCATTGACGAATGTAGCCCGGGCGAGCGCATGCGACCCCAGGAAATATCGGCACGATGCTGACGATCTACAGACGAAAAAAAAGCCCGTACTTTCGTACGAGCTCTTCTTAAAATATGGCGGTGAGGGGGGGATTGACTCGCTTTGCTCGCCCTTCGGGCAGCCTGTTCGCTTCGCGCTCAGTCTGTCCAACTGGCTAGCGCCAGTTGTCGAACCCCGGTCGGGGATTCTCATCCCCCCGCAGGCGTGCAATATGCGAAAAAAAAGCCCGTACTTTCGTACGAGCTCTTTCTCAAAATATGGCGGTGAGGGGGGGATTGACTCGCTTTGCTCGCCCTTCGGGCAGCCTGTTCGCTGCGCGCTCAGTCTGTCCAACTGGCTAGAGCCAGTTGTCGAACCCCGGTCGGGGATTCTCATCCCCCCCAGCTATGCAATATGCGAAAAAAAGCCCGTACTTTCGTACGAGCTCTTCTTAAAATATGGCGGTGAGGGGGGGATTCGAACCCCCGATACGTTGCCGTATACACACTTTCCAGGCGTGCTCCTTCAGCCACTCGGACACCTCACCATATTGTTTGCTGCTCACCTTAGGTGGGCAACGGGGCGCTACTATAGGGAGTCAGGCTAAAACGGTCAAGCATAATTTATGCGTGACGTCTCGTTTGGTTAAGCAATGAACACTGCCCTGGCCTTTGAGGCCAGGGCAGTGGATTTAGCGCTGGGAATCCAGCTGTTCGTTGTTCTTCACCACGTCCTGAGCGCGGGCATAGCTCTCGATAAGCAGCTGGTAGGCCGGGAAGACGTGGGTGTAGACCTCGGCCCATTCAGCGGCATCCGGGCGATTCCACGTGCGCTGGAGTTCGGACGCCACCGCGGCGGTATCCATCGGAACGACGCCCGCTTGCGTTACGCGGGCCAGCGTAATTTCCTCAGCCATCTTGCTGTAAGTCCCGGAAGCATCAATCACTGCGAAAACTTTATAGCCATCGGCCACGGCGGCAATCGCCGGGAATGCCATGCAAACGCTGGTGATTGTCCCGGCGATAATTAACGTTTTACGTCCGGTTGCCTTGACCGCTGCCACAAATTCCGGGTTGTCCCAGGCGTTAATTTCGCCCTTACGCGCAATGTATTGCGCATGGGGCGCATTGGCGTGGATCTCTGGGATCAGCGGGCCGTTCGGACCTTGTGGCACCGATGCGGTGGTGATGACCGGTAAACCTGCCAGCGTTGCCATTTTTGCCAGCGCAGCGGCACGAGCGCGCAGTTCTGGCATCGGCATATCACCGACGGTCTGGAACAGGCCGCTTTGGTGATCGATTAGCAACATCACGGCATCGTCGACATCAATGACCGGGCGTGCACCGTTGAAATTAGCGGGAGTAGACATATTCTTCACCTCTTTAAACGTCAATTTGACCAAAACGGCCGGAGTTGAAATCGCGAATCGCTGCCTCGATTTCAGTTTTACTGTTCATCACGAAGGGGCCGTAGCCGACAATCGGTTCATCAATAGGCGCCCCTGCAAGCACCAGAACTTTCGCGTTGCTGCTCGCATGCAGATGCACGCGCTGGCCTTGTTGGCTCAACACCACGAGCTGTGCTTCCTGAGCCGTTGCGCTACCGTTCACCGTCACGCTGCCTTCCAGCACCACCAGGGCGGTGCTCCAGCCGTCGGGCTGTTCAAAGGAAAACTCGCCGTCCTGGGGCAGTTGCAGATCCCAGACGTTCAGCGGTGAGAAGGTGTCTGCCGGGCCGACCGCATCCTGGTAGCGGCCTGCGATAACCCGCAGGGAACCACCGCTAGCGGACAGATTCACCGCAGGAATCGTTGCCGCCTCAATACTCTGGTAACCGGGCGCGGTCATTTTGTTTTTGGCCGGAAGATTGACCCACAGCTGGATCATCTTCAGCTCGCCGCCCCGACGGGCAAACTCCGCCGAGTGAAACTCCTCATGGAGAATGCCTGCGCCCGCCGTCATCCACTGCACGTCGCCTGGGCCAATTACGCCGCCTTTACCGGTTGAGTCGCGATGTTCAACTTCACCGGCGTAGACGATAGTGACGGTTTCAAATCCACGATGGGGATGTTCGCCCACACCGCGTTTTGCGCCATCGGCCGGGAAGTGATGCGGCCCGGCGTAATCCAGCAGCAGGAAAGGGCTCAGGCTTTCACCGTGTGATTGATAAGAAAATAACGAACGAACCGGGAAGCCATCGCCCACCCAGTGCGGACGCGGTGCGGTATAGACACCCGTAATCTGTTTCATTTGTTTTCTCCTGCGTAGTGAGCTTTGATGCTTATTAGCTTATATTTGGAGTTAATATTCCGGTAGATAGCAAAAGTGACCTTCACTGTTGCAAAAATAGAACGATGAGGTGGCAATGCAGGATCTTAATGATTTTGCCTGGTTTGTCCGTGTGGTGGATAACGGCGGGTTTGCGGCGGCGGGGCGAGCGCTGGATATTCCGAAGTCGAAGCTCAGTCGACGTATTGCCCAACTGGAAGAACAGCTTGGCGTGCGGTTGATTTATCGCACGACCCGCCAGTTCACGGTAACCGAGGTAGGGCAGACCTTTTACCAGCACTGCAAAGCGATGCTGATTGAAGCGGAGGCGGCGCAGGAGGCGATTGCGATGCTGCAAGCTGAACCGCGCGGCGTCGTCAGACTCGCGTGTCCGGTTACGCTGTTACATGTTCATGTGGGGCCGATGCTGGCCCGCTTTATGATGCGTTTCCCCGGCGTGCAAATTCAGCTGGAAGCGACAAACCGGCGAGTGGATCTGGTGGCTGAAGGGGTAGACGTGGCGATTCGCGTCAGGCCTCGTCCGTTCGATGATAGCGATCTGGTGATGCGGGTGCTGGCAGATCGTGGGCACTGTCTGGTGGCAAGCCCGACGCTTGTGGCTGCATTGGGGAAACCGCAGACACCCGATGAACTGAGCCGCTGGCCGGGGTTGAGCATGTCGGCGGGGAAACATATCCATAAATGGCAGCTCTCCGGCCCGGATAAGGCAAAAGCTGAGGTGCATTTTACCCCGCGGCTTATTACCAACGATATGCTCGCGCTGCGTGAAGCGGCGGTAGCAGGCGTCGGCGTCGTGCAGCTGCCCGTGCTGATGGCGCGTGAACAACTGGCCGACGGCACGCTGGTTCGCGTGCTGGATGAATGGGAGCCGAAGCGTGAGGTGATCCACGCGGTGTTCCCATCGCGGCGCGGTTTACTGCCGGCGGTCAGAGCGCTGGTGGATTTTCTCAGCGACGAGTATGCGCAGATGGTTGAAGAGTAATTTTTACAATTTATTTACAAAATCGCGTTGAATATGCTATCTCTCATAGTTCTATTTCTCTGTGGCCAGGACTCATGAGTCTCCAGCAAATAATGAATACGCGAGATATTCAGATGACAATCAGCCCGGCTCGTGCCGAGCAGGTTCTGAAAAAGCTGGGCTTCACTCAGCCACCGGCGCTGACCGAACATGGGTTAACGCAAGTCTATCAGGCATGGTGTCGAACGGTGCCTTTCGACAATCTTCTTCGTCGAATTCAGGTGGCGAAAGGCGCTAAGTCTGAGCTTCCCGGTTTTATCCCCGATCATTTCTTCGCAAGCTGGCTGCGTTATGGTACCGGCGGTACTTGCTGGGCAGGGCATGGGGCGCTTTTTGCGTTGTTAAAGGCGCTTGGCTTTAGCGTGCAGTATGGCCTGACGACAATGCGCTCCCCACGCCCGGTCAGCGCCGATTCACCGGGGCACGGCACGCTATTTGTGCGTTTGGGTGAGACCCTGTTTATCGTCGATGCCACGATGCTGCACGGTCAGCCTCTCCCGCTGCAAGCATGGTATTCGCCGCATCCCGTGTGGGGAACCCGCGTGCACAGAGATGAAGGCGTCTGGTGCGTTAACTGGAAACCGCTGGGGCGCTCGCGCGTCGATTGCCAGCTGTTGGAGATGGATGCGCCGGAGCATGAATATCCGTTGCGCCACCAACAGAGTCGCGGTAATAGCCGGTTTGATGGGGCGATGTTGATTCGCCTGGCGGGGCGGGAATCTATCACCGGGATCGTGAAAGGCGAGAAGGTGGTGAGAGATGCCTCAGGAAAAGAGATATTCACGCCGCTCACTTTCCGTCAGCAGCAGGCGTTGTTGATTGAACGCTTCGGTATTGCAGAAGAGATTGTGGTCCAGCTGCCGATGGATGAACTCGAGAGATAGAGTAACAATACGTAGGCCGGATAAGGCGAAGCCGCCATCCGGCAATGTGCGCGGTTATGCCGGATGGCGGCTTCGCCTTATCCGGCCTACACCAGTCGGTAGCCCGGGCGAGCGCACGCGACCCCGGGGAAATATCGGCACGATGTTGACGGTCTACGGACGAAAAAAAGCCCGTACTTTCGTACGAGCTCTTCTTAAAATATGGCGGTGAGGGGGGGGATTGACTCGCTTTGCTCGCCCTTCGGGCAGCCTGTTCGCTTCGCGCTCAGTCTGTCCAACTGGCTAGCGCCAGTTGTCGAACCCCGGTCGGGGATTCTCATCCCCCCGCAGGCGTGCAATATGCAAAAAAAAAGCCCGTACTTTCGTACGAGCTCTTCTTAAAATATGGCGGTGAGGGGGGGGGATTGACTCGCTTTGCTCGCCCTTCGGGCAGCCTGTTCGCTGCGCGCTCAGTCTGTCCAACTGGCTAGCGCCAGTTGTCGAACCCCGGTCGGGGATTCTCATCCCCCCGTAGGTATGCAATATGCGAAAAAAAAGCCCGTACTTTCGTACGAGCTCTTCTTAAAATATGGCGGTGAGGGGGGGATTCGAACCCCCGATACGTTGCCGTATACACACTTTCCAGGCGTGCTCCTTCAGCCACTCGGACACCTCACCATATTGTCGTCACCAGCATTGCTGGGACGAGCGATAATGTAGGGAAAAGGGCTGTCACCGTCAATAAACTTTTTAAAAAAAACGTGTGTTTAGACAAACTTCCAGCAACTTGCTTCTTAAATACGCATAAATCGTCTTTTTTGCGATCGCTGCCGCATTTACCGGGACAGCGAAACGAAATTTGCTATGCTGTTCAATCACAAAAAATCAAAAAACGGTGCCGCACGGGTAGCCGGTAAAGCGCTTTTAATCAGGAGTCGTTATGGAGATCATCTTTTACCATCCTACGTTTGATACCCCGTACTGGATAGCTGAGCTTGGCAAAAAACTGCCGGGGGCGAAAATTCGTGCGTGGCAACGTGGCGATAATGCCCCCGCTGATTACGCGCTTGTGTGGCATCCTCCCGTTGAAATGCTTCAGGGACGCCAGCTGAAAGCCGTATTTGCATTGGGTGCCGGGGTGGATTCCATCCTGAGTAAACTCAACGCGCATCCTGAAATGCTGGCGGACTCTATTCCTTTATATCGGCTCGAAGACACCGGCATGGCAAGCCAGATGCAGGAGTATGCCGTCAGTCAGGTACTGCACTGGTTCCGTCGATTTGATGACTATCAGGCTTTGCAGCGCGAAGGGCGCTGGCAGCCGCTGGCGGATTATTCGCACGATGAGTTCACCATCGGCATTATGGGCGCAGGTGTTCTTGGTTCTAAAGTGGCGCAAAGCCTGCTGGCGTGGGGCTTCCCGGTCAGATGCTGGAGCCGCAGCCGTAAAGCGTGGCCGCAGGTGACAAGCTTTGCCGGAGAAGAGGAGCTTGCTGATTTCCTGCAACACACCCGCGTGCTGATTAATTTGCTACCGAATACCGCGCAAACCGTTGGCATTATTAATAAGTCGTTGCTGGCGCAATTGCCGGACGATAGCTATGTGCTGAATCTGGCACGCGGTGTTCATGTGGTCGAAGAGGATCTGCTGGTGGCACTTGATAGCGGCAAACTCAAAGGCGCAATGCTGGATGTCTTTAGCCGCGAACCTCTGCCCGATGAGAGCCCGCTGTGGCGTCATCCGCGTGTCACCATCACCCCCCATGTGGCTGCGGTCACTCGCCCGCAAGAAGCTATCGCCTATATCTCGCAGACGATAGAAAAGCTTGAACGCGGCGAAAAAGCCACCGGAGAGGTTGACAGGGTGCGCGGCTATTGATGCCCCTGGCTAATAAATACGAGGCTTTCCTGCTATTCTTGGCCTATGACGAGAGAGGAGAATGTGATGTATCCTGTTGACTTACATATGCACACTGTTGCCAGCACCCATGCTTACAGCACGTTGCATGACTATATTGCCGCGGCAAAGCTTAAAGGGATCAAACTTTTCGCGATTACCGACCACGGCCCGGATATGGCCGATGCTCCGCATTATTGGCATTTTGTGAATATGCGCATCTGGCCGCGTATGGTAGATGGTGTGGGGATCCTGCGCGGGATCGAGTCGAACATTAAAAACATCGACGGTGAAATTGATTGCACCGGGCCGATGCTGACCTCGCTCGATTTTATCATCGCCGGATTCCATGAGCCGGTTTTTGCGCCGCAGAATAAAGAGATCCACACCCAGGCGATGATTGCGGCGATGGCGAGCGGTAACGTGCATATGATAAGCCATCCCGGCAACCCAAAATTCCCGGTCGATATTCCGGCCATTGCCGAAGCGGCGGCGAAATATCATGTGGCGCTTGAGATCAATAACTCCTCTTTTGTGAGCTCACGTATTGGCAGTGAACATAACTGTCAGGCGATTGCGGCGGCTGTGCGCGATGCCGGCGGCTGGCTGGCGCTAGGTTCGGATTCGCATACCGCCTTCACGCTGGGTGAATTTACCGAATGCCAGAAGATCCTTGATGCGGTGGACTTCCCACAGGATCGGATCTTAAACATTACGCCGCGCCGTTTCCTGAATTTCCTTGAGTCGCGCGGAATGGCGCCGATTCCTGAATTTGCTGAACTTTAATGACTAACTGGATTAACTAATGAACGAGTTTTCTATCATCTGCCGTGCGCTTGGCTCGCTGTATTATCGTCAACCGCAGGATCCGCTGCTGGTGCCGCTGTTTACCCTGATCCGCGAAGGTAAGCTTGTGGCTAACTGGCCACTGGAGCAGGATGAACTGCTCGCCCGTCTGCAAAAAAGCTGCGATATCCAGCAAATTGCCGCTGATTATAATGCGCTGTTCGTGGGTGAAGAGTGCAGCGTTCCGCCTTACCGCAGCGCGTGGGTGGAAGGGGCCACGGAAGCCGAGGTTCGCGCTTTCCTGACCGAATGCGGTATGCCACTGGGCGAGAACCCGGCCGATCAGATTGGGACGCTGCTACTGGCGGCCTCCTGGCTTGAGGACAATGCCGTAGAAGATGACGATGCGCTGGAAGTTCTCTTTGATGATTACCTTCTGCCGTGGGTGGGTACTTTCCTCGGCAAACTCGAAGCGCACGCGACGACGACCTTCTGGCGTACGATGGCGACGTTAACCCGTGAAGCGATCTCCGCCATGTACGATGAGCTGCAGGAAGCGGAAGAAGAGTGATTTTGATCACGAATCCAATGTAATTGAAATGTATTTGATGAGCAAAGCGTGCTCATGATCTCATCATAACGCCGGGTATCTGCTAAGATGCCCGCCATGAACGTTATCTTAGCTATCGCAATCACAACAGGTATCCTCTCCGGCATTTGGGGATGGGTCGCTGTCTCTTTGGGTTTATTAAGCTGGGCCGGTTTTTTAGGCTGTACGGCTTATTTCGCCTGCCCAACCGGCGGTCTTAAGGGACTGGCAATCTCTGCCAGCACCACGATGAGCGGTGTTATCTGGGCGCTGGTGATTATTTATGGCAGCGCCTTAGCGCCGCATCTGGAAATCGTCAGCTACGTTATGACGGGCATTGTTGCATTTCTAATGTGCATTCAGGCTCGTCAGACCCTACTGGCATTTGTTCCAGGAACCTTTATTGGTGCCTGTGCGACCTTTGCCGGGCAGGGAGACTGGAAGCTGGTGGTGCCTTCTTTATTGGTGGGGCTGTTATTTGGTTATGCCATGAAGAATAGCGGTCTGTGGCTGGCGAATCGCAAAGCGAAAAGTCAGCTTGTGGACGAGTCAGCGCTGTAAAGCTCAATAGAGTCAAAAAAGGCGGTAGGTTTTGAACCTGCCGCCTTTTTTATTGCCAGGACTTTATGAGTATTAATATAAAAAACATATATGTTGATGTGATATATTAATATTAACTATATGATTTTAAAAGTCAAAATGGCTTGCGGAAATTATTTTGCTGTTATAATGTAATTAAAATGTTTACGAAATGTATACTCATTATGGGTTAAACATACAGGCCCTCCCTTAAATAAGGAGAGGCCCCGGCTAAACGGGGAGTTGCCATGCAAACATTATCTCGCCTTCCGCTCTATCTTACTTCGCTACTGGTGTTGAACAGCGGTTATACGCTTGCCGCGCCGGATGGCATTATCCATTTTCGTGGGCAAATCGTTGAATCACCGTGTGACTATAATCAGCCGTCACAACAAAGAATTCGCGTCAGCTGTTATGAGAATCAACGCCATACGGAACAGACCATACCGCTTAACGCGCTGCTGGAAGGGCGTACCATCGTTAATGAGAGAAGCTCCGCCCAGTTGCATTGGATTAATCGTGAACAAAATCTGGCCATCTTGCAGGTCGAATACAAATAGCCCGAAACGAAATTGCGGTCTGCGTTGTCTATGGTAGACAATAGGGCAGTCTTAGTCAGAGGATTGTAAGCATGACCGTAAGAATTCAGGTGTTGCAAGGGGATATCACTCGCCTTGAGGTCGATGTCATTGTGAATGCTGCAAACCCATCATTAATGGGCGGCGGCGGTGTTGATGGCGCGATTCATCGGGCTGCGGGACCCTCATTGCAGGAGGCTTGCGCCATCGTGCGCCAGCAGCAGGGCACCTGTCCACCAGGGCATGCGGTGATTACCCATGCGGGCAATCTCAAAGCAAAAGCGGTAATTCATACCGTTGGGCCTATCTGGCAGGGGGGAGGGGAGAACGAAGCCTCGCTACTTGAACAAGCGTATCGCAACAGTTTGCAGCTGGCGCTGGATAACGGTTACCACACGTTAGCCTTTCCGGCGATTTCGACCGGCGCGTATGGCTATCCTCACCAGGCGGCGGTTGAGATCGCCGTCAATACGGTCGCCGCTTTCTTAACCCGCCGAAGCCTGCCTGAGATTGTCTATTTTGTCTGTTTTGATGAAGAGATGTTAGCGCTGTACCAGCATCAGCTAAGCCAGACCCGCATCCCGAGTCTGGCGAATGACGCGAATACTTAACGGCTAGCCGTCTGTGCTTTCTCCGCCTTTTGCTGCGGTTTTCCCGAGAAGAGGAAACGCAGCAAAGGAATGCGCAGATGAATTTCATAAAGCACGATGGCGCAGCCCACCACGAAGACCAGACCGGTGGTAAAGCCGAGCAGATTCGAGTTGATATTCGGCATAATCCACGCGCCGAAGAATAGCGTTAATGGATGGTGAACCAGATAGATAAACAACGAGGCGTTAACGAAGTAGGTCACGCGCGCTGACTTGAAATTCAGCAGACGATAGCCAAACGAGAACACCACGTTGACCATCCACAGCCCCAGCACCATCGTAATCACGGATTCTGTTTCATACATCCACGCCTCACCTGAACCATAACGCTGATTCATCAGATAGGCGATAAAGCCAAGTAATGCCGCAAAAACGCACCACGGAGACGGGGCGGTAAAGAGCGCTTTTAGCCGAGGGTGGATAAAGGCCAGCGCGCCCAGAATAAAGAACGGCACGTAGAAGAGCGTTTGCATCACCACGAAGTTAAACAAACCATCGCTTAAGATTGGCGGATAAAGCAGGAAAAGCGTGCGGCGGACGGCGGCATAAACCACGCCGAGCAGCAGGAAGATGAGCGTCAGTTTCGCCATCGACATGTTATCGAACGCGTCGGCTCGTCTGCGAATCTGGCGACGGCGCAGCAGGCGAAATGCCATAATTCCAATTGTGGTTAACACCACCAGCACCAGCAAGAACCACAGGTGCGACACCAGTTCCCACGCCAGCGTATTATATTTTTGGTAGAAAGTGAGCGTGTGCCAGCTTTCCGTCTTACCCTTTACGTATTGCAGCATTAAAAACTGCGGCAACGTGAGCAGCGGGATCGCGGTCAAAAAGGGTATTCCCACGCGTTCTACGCGCACTTTCCACCACTTTTTCAGCGGATAACGCAAAAAAAGCATGTAGGAAAAGTAGCCGGAGATAACAAAGAACACCTGCATGCGAAATGAGTGAATAAAATCGTTAAACAGCGTCAGCCACCACGAAGGGGTTTCGCTGTTCATATGCCAGGTGTGGCTGGAGTAAAGTAATGAGATGTGAAAGGGTATTCCCAGTAGCATCAACCAGGCCCGAATGGAGTCGAGGAAGTATTCACGCTGTGCGGGTTTGTTATTCATAGGGTTAGCTAAGATTCTCAGACTAATCGCCTTACGTAGCCAGACGATAAAGATTACATTCGTTGGCAACCCTACACGAACTCTGGTTACCTGTCTCCAGGATAAGCACGCAAAGTGCAAAGCGCAGTGACGGTTGCTTACTCCATAAGCCACTGCACTGAACAATATGGGGATTATGTTGTCGGATTGCTTGAATTTCCAGTAAAATGGATCGGATCGATTTAAGCACACAAAGGGGGAAGTGCTTAGTTATATGAAACATACACCACAGATGATGAAACTGCGCTGGTTAGGCGTAGCCGTAATGTTGTCCCTGTGTACTTCATCTGCATGGGCATTCACTATTGATGACGTTGCGAAGCAGGCTAAGTCGCTGGCGGATAAAAGCTACGAAGCGCCGAAAAGCAACCTGCCATCCGTGTTCCGCGATATGAAATATGCGGACTACCAGCAAATCCAGTTCAACCACGATAAGGCTTACTGGAGCAAAATAAAGACCCCATTTAAGCTCGAATTCTACCATCAGGGTATGTACTTCGACACGCCGGTGACCATTAATGAAGTCACGGCAACCTCCGTGCGTAAAATTAAATACAGCCCGGACTATTTTACTTTTGGTGATGTTCAGCACGATAAAGACACCGTAAAAGACCTCGGTTTTGCCGGGTTTAAAGTGCTTTACCCTGTCAACAGCAAAGATAAAAACGACGAAATCGTCAGTATGCTTGGCGCCAGCTATTTCCGCGTACTGGGTCAGGGCCAGGTATATGGTCTGTCCGCGCGTGGCCTGGCGATTGATACCGCTTTACCGTCCGGTGAAGAGTTCCCTCGCTTCCGTGAATACTGGATTGAGCGTCCGAAAGCTAACGATAAACGCCTGACGATTTATGCGCTTCTGGATTCCCCGCGCGCAACCGGTGCTTACCGCTTTGTCGTCATGCCGGGCCGCGATACCGTGGTTGACGTGCAGACCAAAATTTATCTGCGCGATAAAGTCGGCAAACTGGGCGTAGCACCATTAACCAGTATGTTCCTGTTTGGTCCAAACCAACCGTCTCCGGCGACGAACTATCGTCCAGAGCTGCACGATTCAAACGGCCTGTCGATTCATGCGGGTAACGATGAATGGATTTGGCGTCCGCTGAACAACCCTAAACACCTCGCCGTGAGCAGCTTTGCGACTGAAAACCCTCAGGGCTTTGGTTTGCTGCAACGTGGCCGTCAGTTCTCTCACTTTGAAGATCTTGACGACCGCTATGATCTGCGTCCAAGCGCCTGGATCACGCCGAAAGGTGACTGGGGCAAAGGAACTGTTGAGCTGGTTGAAATTCCAACTAACGACGAAACCAACGATAACATCGTCGCTTACTGGACGCCGGACAAGCTGCCGGAAGCCGGAAAAGAGATGAACTACAAGTACACCATCACCTTTACCCGTGACGAAGAAAAACTGCATGACGCCGACAGCGCGTATGTGATGCAGACTCGTCGTTCAACGGGCGATGTGAAACAGTCTAATCTGATTCGTCAGCCAGACGGTACGGTGGCCTTCGTGGTCGATTTCACCGGCGCAGACATGCGCAAAATGCCGCAGGATACGCCGGTAACGGCGCAGGCCAGCATTGGCGACAACGGAGAAATCGTTGAAAACAGCGTTCGCTACAACCCGGTGACTAAGGGCTGGCGCTTAACGCTGCGGGTAAAAGTGAAAGATCCGAAGAAAACCACTGAAATGCGCGCCGCACTGGTCAACGCCGATCAGCCGCTGAGTGAAACCTGGAGCTATCAGCTGCCTGCAAATGAATAACACAACGAAGTACATCGATGCACTGTCGCTGAATGAGACTGAAAAAGCCGCGCTTCCCAGCACGAGTATTCGTGCTGTTCATGAAGCGCTGGATGATGAACATCAGACTTTTTCTCGTGATGATGACACGCCCCTGGCGTCCGTTAAGGCCCGGCTCGAACAGAGCTGGCCTGACTCTCTGGCGGGCGATCAGCTGACCAAAGACGATGAAGGACGTACCCAGCTCAAGGCGATGCCAAAGGCAACGCGTTCTTCTATGTTCCCCGACCCGTGGCGGACAAACCCGGTGGGGCGTTTTTGGGATCGCCTTCGTGGCCGTGATGTCACGCCGCGCTATCTTTCCCGCCTGACCAAAGAAGAGCAGGAGCATGAGGCTAAATGGCGTACGGTGGGGTCTTTACGCCGCTACACGCTGCTTATCCTGACGCTGGCTCAGACCGTGGTCGCCACCTGGTACATGAAGACCATTCTTCCGTATCAAGGATGGGCGCTGATAAATCCTGCCGATATGATTGGGCAGAACGTCTGGGTTTCCTTTATGCAGCTGCTGCCTTATTTGCTGCAAACCGGGATCCTCATCCTGTTCGCCGTGCTGTTCTGCTGGGTCTCTGCCGGTTTCTGGACCGCGTTAATGGGCTTTCTGCAACTGCTTATCGGGCGGGATAAATACAGTATTTCTGCCTCGACGGTAGGCGATGAGCCGCTGAACCCGGAACACCGGACGGCGTTGATTATGCCTATCTGTAATGAGGACGTTTCCCGCGTATTCGCGGGGCTGCGTGCGACTTGGGAATCCGTTAAGGCTACAGGGCAAGAGAAGCACTTTGACGTCTATATCTTAAGCGACAGCTACAACCCGGACATCTGCGTGGCAGAACAAAAGGCCTGGATGGAGCTTATCGCCGAGGTGCAGGGGGAAGGGCAGATCTTCTATCGTCGTCGTCGTCGTCGCGTGAAACGTAAAAGTGGCAACATCGATGACTTTTGCCGTCGCTGGGGCAACCAGTATAGCTACATGGTGGTACTGGACGCCGACTCGGTGATGTCAGGTGAGTGCCTGACTAACCTGGTGCGTCTGATGGATGCGAACCCGAATGCGGGGATCATCCAGTCATCGCCACGCGCCTCAGGCATGGACACGCTGTATGCACGCTGCCAGCAGTTCGCAACGCGCGTCTACGGGCCGTTGTTTACCGCGGGTCTGCACTTCTGGCAGCTGGGTGAATCCCATTACTGGGGTCACAACGCCATTATCCGCGTGAAGCCGTTCATTGAGCACTGTGCGCTGGCACCGCTGCCGGGTGACGGTAACTTTGCCGGGTCTATTTTGTCGCATGACTTCGTAGAAGCTGCGCTGATGCGTCGTGCAGGGTGGGGCGTGTGGATTGCCTACGATCTGCCGGGCTCTTATGAAGAGCTGCCGCCGAACCTGCTGGATGAGCTTAAGCGTGACCGTCGCTGGTGTCAGGGTAACCTGATGAACTTCCGCCTGTTCCTGGTTAAAGGGATGCACCCGGTACACCGTGCGGTGTTCCTGACCGGCGTGATGTCTTACCTCTCGGCGCCGCTATGGTTTATGTTCCTGGCCCTATCAACGGCGCTACAGGTCGTCCATGCGCTGACTGAGCCTCAGTACTTCCTGCAACCGCGTCAGCTGTTCCCGGTGTGGCCGCAGTGGCGCCCTGAACTGGCAATTGCGCTGTTTGCCTCCACCATGGTGCTGCTGTTCTTACCGAAACTGCTGAGCATTATTCTGGTGTGGTGCAAAGGTTCCAAAGAGTACGGCGGGTTTATTCGCGTGACGATTTCCCTGCTGCTGGAAGTGCTGTTCTCAGTGCTGCTGGCGCCGGTACGTATGTTGTTCCATACCGTGTTTGTGGTCAGCGCGTTCCTCGGTTGGGAAGTGGTCTGGAACTCACCGCAGCGTGACGATGACTCGACGCCGTGGGGCGAAGCCTTTATGCGCCATGGTTCGCAGATGCTGCTGGGTCTGGTATGGGCCGTTGGTATGGCGTGGCTGGATCTGCGCTTCCTGTTCTGGCTGTCGCCAATTGTTTTCTCGCTGATTCTGTCGCCGTTTGTATCGGTAGTCTCGAGCCGGGCAACCAACGGGCTGCGCACCAAGCGCTGGAAGTTGTTCTTAATTCCAGAAGAGTACAGTACGCCGAAAGTGCTGGCCGATACCGAAGAATATCTGAAGCTCAACCGTGAACGTATTCTGGATGATGGCTTTATGCATGCGGTGTTTAACCCGTCGTTTAATGCGCTGGCAACTGCCATGGCGACTGCGCGTCACCGCGCAAGCCATGTACTGGAGATCGCTCGCGATCGCCATGTTGAGCAGGCACTGAACGAAACGCCGGAAAAACTCAACCGCGACCGCCGTCTGGTACTGCTGAGCGACCCGGTGACGCTGGCGCGTTTGCACTATCGCGTCTGGGCGTCTCCTGAGAAATACACCTCGTGGGTCAGCGAGTACAGCAAGCTGAAGCTCAATCCGTTGGCGTTAAAAACGAAATAAGGGTGATAGTCTTCTGACCCGTAGCCCGGGCAAGGGAAGCAACATGTAGGCCGGATAAGGCAACGCCGACATCCGGCAATCTGCAGAGTTATGCCTGATGGCGCGCTGCTTATCAGGCCTACTTCCGACGCTAGCTCGGGCGGGTGGTTACGCTGACTCTTGGGGACGCAACATGTAGGCCGGATAAGGCAACGCCGCCATCCGGCAATCTGCAGAGTTATACCTGATGGCGCGCTGCTTATCAGGCCTACGTCCGACGGTAGCTCGGGCGGGTGGTTACGCTGACTAGTGGGGAAGCAACATGTAGGCCGGATAAGGCAACGCCGCCATCCGGCAATCTACGGAGTTATGCCTGATGGCGCGCTGCTTATCAGGCCTACGCCCGACGGTAGCCCGGAGGGGGCGTTTATGCCAACTCCGGGAATACACGGAAGACATATTCACCGAAAGAAAATACCGGCATACTGTGCCGGTATTTTTTTGCCTGTTTAATGAGGAATGACGACGTGATACGAATTATCCTGGTCTCTGCTATGGCGTTAATGCTCAGCGGATGCGGCAGTATTATCAGCCGTACTATTCCCGGGCAAGGTCATGGGAACCAGTATTATCCCGGCGTTCAATGGGATCTGCGCGATTCAGCCTGGCGTTACGTGACCATTCTCGATCTGCCATTCTCGCTGGTCTTTGATACGCTGCTGTTACCCATTGACGCAAGCCACGGCCCCTACGAGTAACTAGCGCTCATCCCACTCATCAGCCGCGGCCTCGCCCTCCTCAGTATCCAGTGAGGGTTCGAGCTGATACTCGCCTTCATCCCATTCATGCAGCGTATTTTCTTCAACCCACTCCTGACGTAGCTCGACTTCATCGAAATCGCCGTCAAATACGCTCTGCGCTGCCTCGCCGCTAAGCATCGGCAGGCATTCCCCTTGTTCATCATCGTCAGCGAAGAACTCGACCTGCCACATAATGTCGCCGTCTTGCTGAACGTATTTCTGCATATTGAATTGCTGAACGTTCGCATCACCTTCCTCAAGGCCTGGATTATCGGCGAGGAACGTTTCACGTGCCGCATCAATAGCTTCTTCGAGTGTGGCGTATAAAGTCATCTCAACTCCCTGCAATTTGATGGGTATTCAGGAAAATAATAGCTTAAGTTTTTAGTTGTACACGCCCGGCGCATTTAATTTATGTAAACGACCGGGCGAATGTATTAAGAGTGAGCAGGGGATGAGCGGCGGCGCAGGCTATATCCGGTGTAAATCGCGTTAATCAGCACCACCAGCGCGGTAACGCAGAATACCGCCCTGAAGCCATATTGTGCGGAGACTGCGGCGCCAATCAGCGGCCCGGTGACGTTACCGATATCGCGGAATGATTGGTTATAGCTAAAAATTCGTCCGGCAATCTGATTGCTGGAGTTGTACACCAGCAATGTCTGCACGGCGGGTAAGAGCGCGCCATCGGCGGCACCCAGCAGGAAGCGTAAAATACCCAACTGCCACGGTGTCTGAACAAACGACATGGGCAGAAGCAGCAGTACTGATACCACTAATGCCACAATCAGGATCTTCTCCGGGCCAATACGGTCACCTAATTTTCCCAGTCGCGGCGCACAAAGCAGGGCAGCAACGCCGGGCACTGAGGCTATCATGCCGCTGATAAACGCAATGTTGCTGATATTCCCCGCGAGGTCGCGCACGTATAGCGTCAGAATCGGCGCAATTGAACCTGTCGCCACCTGAATAATCAGGGTGGTCACAAACAGGCTAAGCACCAGTTCACGATTCTTCAGCGAGCCGAAGACTTCTTTGACATGAAGCATCTCTTTTTTCGACACCGGGGTGAACTGCTCTTTGATAAAGCACAGCGTCAAAATAAAGCAGATAAACAGCACGGTAGCCGTCATAAAGAAAACGGGGCGCAGGCCGTAATTATCCGCCAGAAAACCGCCCGCTAGCGGCCCCAGCAGTGCGCCGCTGACGGCACCGGTAGACAGTGTCCCCAGCGCCCAACCGCTTTTATGGCGTGGGATTTGGGTCGCTATCAACGCATTCGCATTGGGAATGAAACCGCCCAGCAGGCCGAGCAAGGCGCGCAGGATCAAAAATTGCCAGATATTTTGCGCCAACCCCATCAGCAGCATCACGATTGCCATGCCCAGCGCCGAACGCAGCAGCATAATTTTGCGGCCTTTACGGTCAGCCAGCCCGCCCCAAAGCGGTGATGCAATGGCGGAGAATAGGAAGGTAATACTGAACACCAGCCCTGACCACATGTTGAGCTGGCTATGACCGGTGATGCCGAGTTGTTCAACGTAGAGCGGGAGAAAAGGCATTACCAGGCTGAATGCGGCACCGGTGAGAAAACAGCCGAGCCAGACGACGGTGAGATTGCGCTTCCAGTTAATGGGTACATCTGAGGGTTGCATAAGGATCCGCAGGCGATATCACGCCGAAAGGGTGTATTTATAAGCCTGCTAATTATGTACCCGTGTTCATAGCGTTGCAATGTGGGGAGCTTTTAAAGCTAAAACGCGCAGCCGGGGCTGCGCGTTTTTGACGGCTAGTAGCGGGAGGGAACGCCCTCGGGCCGCGTTTTGAATCGGCGGTGGAGCCACATATATTGCTCCGGCGCCATCATGATGCACTGCTCAACGACCTTATTCATCCATTTAGCGGTAGTTTCGGCATCATCGAGCGGAGGATTACATTCAGGCGGCAGAATGATCAGCTCGTAGCCCTTACCATCTGGCTTACGACGCGGCACGAAAGGCACCACGCAGGCTTTGGACATTTTTGCCAGCATCCATGTACCGGAGGTGGTCGCAGCGTCTTTAACGGCAAACAACGGTGCAAACACGCTGGCGCGCGGGCCGTAGTCGTGATCCGGCGCGTACCAGATGATTTCGCCATTTTTAAGCGCGCGCACCATCCCTTTGAGATCTTTACGATCGATCATGTCTTTATTGGAACGCATGCGTCCCCAGGTCTGCATCAGATCGATAACCGGGTTGTCGTTTGGACGATAGACGCCGATCCCTGGATTGTGAATGCCGAACATCCGCGCACCCATCTCAAGCGTCAGAAAATGAATACCGATAAGCAGCACGCCTCGCCCGGAATCCTGAACGGTACGAATGTGTTCAAGACCGCTGGCGTCCATCCAGCGATTAATCCGGCGGGTCGGCCAAAACCAGGCCATCCCGGTTTCGATAACGCCCATGCCTACGGACTCAAAGTTTTTGACCACCATCTGATGGCGTTCTTCGTCCGTCTTTTCCGGGAAACAAAGCTCAAGGTTGCGGTATGCAATTTGCGCGCGGCGCTTCATTAAGCGCAAAGCCAGTCTGCCCAGGCTATTTCCCATTCGATAAAGAACCGGATACGGTAACTGTACGATCAACCACAACAAGCCAACGCCTAGCCAGTATGGCCAATAACGAGGGTGCAAGAGGGCGGCGGTAAATTTGGGTAACTGGGTCATGTCTTTCCTGTTGTCATGAGCAACTCACGCTATTGTTGCACTTTTTTCCTGTCATCCAAAACGACCAGCTCTCGACTGACGCTTATTCAAACAATTGTTTTTCTTACGTGATTAATGATGATGATAATGTAGCGCAAAATGCGTGGATGTAAATTAACAGTGATTGCTATATCATGCGCGGCGATTATTACCTAATTCATCATTTAAATTTTGCAGGATAAGAACACCATGCCAGTGTTACATAACCGCATATCGAATGAGACGCTAAAAGCACAGATGCTGGCTGAGACTGAGCCACGCACTACCATCTCATTCTATAAATATTTCACCATTGTCGATCCAAAAGCGACCCGTGATGCGCTGTACGTCGCGTTGTCTGCGCTGAATGTGTTTGGCCGCGTCTACCTTGCGCGTGAAGGCATCAATGCGCAGATAAGCGTTCCGGCGAGCAACGTGGATGCGCTGCGCGCGTGCTTAGATAGCTTTGATCCGGCATTGAAGAATTTACGTCTCAATATTGCTCTGGATGATGACGGTAAATCATTCTGGGTGCTGCGTATGAAGGTTCGCGACCGTATCGTGGCGGACGGCATTGACGATCCCACCTTTGATGCCAGCGATGTGGGAGAGTATCTGAAGGCGGCTGAAGTCAATGCCATGCTCGATGACCCGGATGCGGTGTTTATCGACATGCGTAACCATTATGAGTATGAAGTCGGCCATTTTGATAATGCGCTGGAAATTCCTGCGGATACCTTCCGTGAACAGCTGCCAAAAGCGGTTGAGATGATGCAGGAAAACAAAGATAAAAAAATTGTCATGTACTGCACCGGTGGCATTCGCTGTGAAAAAGCCAGCGCCTTTATGAAGCATAACGGCTTCAAACAGGTCTGGCATATCGAAGGCGGTATTATCGAGTACGCGCGTCGTGCACGTGAACAAGGGCTGCCGGTGCGTTTTATCGGCAAGAACTTTGTCTTTGACGAACGTATGGGCGAGCGGATTTCAGATGAAGTTATTGCCCATTGTCACCAGTGTGGTGCTTCGTGCGACAGCCATACCAACTGCCTCAATGACGGATGTCACCTGCTGTTTATTCAGTGTCCGGCCTGCGCGGCAAAGTTTGAAGGGTGTTGCAGTGAAGCCTGCCAGGAAGAACATAAACTGCCGGAAGAAGAGCAGCGCCTGCGCCGGGCGGGGCGTGAAAATGGCAATAAAATCTTCAATAAATCGCGTGGACGTCTGAATACGCAGCTGGGTATCCCCGACCCGGAAAACAGCAGCAATTAGCTGAAATAGAGATACGCGACGTCAATAAGAGCGAGCAGGAGCGAGAGCAGCAGGTAAAGCATCAGGTGCTCACGGATGTTATTGATAAGGAAGTCGAGCAGGCGACGCATAGTATTCTCTAATGAACGGCCCCGTTAACACGGGGCCGTTTTGTTATTCGTGATTAAAACGGTTGAGTGCAAAAGCGCTTAAATCAAATTCTGGCGTTTTGTGTTGGGCAAACTGGGCGGCAATTTCTCCCAGTACCGTCGCAAATTTAAAGCCGTGGCCGCTCAGGCCGCCGATAAACAGCACATCCGGTTGGCCTGGCAACGTGTCGATAATAAAGTCTTCATCCGGTGAGTTATCGTAGGTGCAGGCCGCGCCGTGCAGACAGCCGCCGATACCCGGCAGAATTTGCCGCAGAAAGCTGAACGCTTCGGAGCCATCTGTCGCCACCGCGCCGAAAGCTTTACGCTCTTCCGGGCTATTGATGACCTGCCCGCCATTATGCTTGCCAATTTTTAAAGCATCATCCACCGCCGGGAAGCCGTAGAACTGGTCGCCGTTGGGTAACTCGCCGGTAAAAGCCGGGAAATTATTTTTTTGACTGTAACGACCATCGGCCTGGAACCAGGAGAACACCTTACGCACCGGTTGAATGGGCAATTCTGGGTAGAGCTGTTTGACCCAGGTGCCTGCCGTCAGCAGCAATTTTTTACCCTGCCAGCTTCCTTCTGACGTCTCAATGGTTACGCCGCTTTCGTCGCTTTTTATGGCGGTAACGGGGCAATTAAAGAGCTGCGCACAGCCGGCATCTTTCGCCATGGCGATAAGCGTTTTGACTGCCAGTTCACTTTTAAGCACGCCAGAGTCAGGTTCAAAGATGGCCCGGTAATCCTGCGGCACGGTAATTTCCGGCCAGCGTTGCATCACCGCTGCGGCATCAAGATGCTCAACCGGCAGCGAGAATTGGGCGGCGCTATGGGCAACCGTATCGAGGAAGGTGGAGTCGGCAGGCCCCAGATTGACCACGCCGCTGCGTTCAAAAATAGCTTCGCCACTGATGGCGGCTAATTCATCCCACAACGTCTGCGCGCGAAGCACCAGCGGCACATATTTCTCGCCCTCACCATAGGCGTGGCGCATCAAACGGGTATCGCCGTGATGGCTACCATGCTGGTGGGGCGGCATATGGGCGTCGGTCATCAGGACATTTAAGCCCGCCTTACGGGCATAGAAACCTGCCGCAGCACCGACGGAGCCGCTGCCAATGATGATGAGGTCGTATTGCATAGTCTTTCCTGACGCGATGATAAGGCGTGAAACGGTATCAGGTAGAGTAATTAACCCACAGTTGTTATACAAGTGTGGAAATAATTAAGGCACCCGAAGGTGCCTTTTGAGCTTAATTAGAAGAAAGTATCGGTATTAATGCCGACGATACTCGTTAGCCTGATAATCACCAGATTCAATTTTGGCAATTCCAGCTTCCAGAATAGAAATAAATTGACGTGCGACATCTGTCGTTAACCACAGCGTCTGGCCAACTTCTGCTTCTTTATTGCTCGATTCATTGGGGTCTTGGTAGTGCAGGCGCAACATCATGGCATCGTAGCTGTCTACGGTGCTGATGTCCCATCCGACGAGGGGATGGGTCTGGATGACTTCATTATTCTTTTCCATCATAACCCCTTATTTATGCGTTAAAAGGCAACAACAACTCTCGAGGTTTAATGCGTTTTTTAGTGAAGCTTTATCAGTATACAACAATTTAAGCAATACTCGAAAATTGAGGTCAAAAGCAACATAAATTCCTGAGTAGCGTGTTGTTTGCGCAATAAACAAGCATTTGTGCATTGTTTTTGCGGCTGATTTAAATAATGGGGATGGAATGTGGAAATAACAACCAGATAAAGATGAAAAAAAAGCCGGGGCGACCCGGCAAAAACACAATGTTGTCACAAGGGTTAATCAGTGATGAACCAGTCGTCCGCGCTCTCCCAGGTTTCCTGGAGAATTTCGGTGATACGGTCTTTATCTTCTTTAATACCGCCGATAACGGAGAGATTATTGTTCGCGGCGTAGCGTACGCTCACGCTACCTCCACGGTCAGGAAATTGATCGTTGATACGGCGGGAAAGTTCATCTGCCAGCGCGTCTAAGGCGCCGGCGGGTAGCGCGGTGGTTTTTGCTACGGTGACTTCAATACGCATAATTGCCCCCTGTGTAATATACTGTATATTTATACAGTCACTCTCATGAGTTTACAACAGGGGACGCGAATTTATTTTTTTACCGTCCAGCGCAGGGATTCACCGGCAAGGAATGGCACCAGCGTGTCGTCGGTAAGGGCGATACTTTCAGGCACGGTGCTTTCTTCACGTACCAGTTCGACAAAATCTTCATTCACCGGCAAGCCGTAGAAACGCGGGCCGTTCAGGGAACAGAAGGCTTCGAAGTGTTCAAGCGCATTCATCTCTTCGAACACGCTAGCGTAGCTGCCAAGAGCGGTCGGGGCATTGAAGCAGCCCGCACAGCCGCAGCTTGCCTCTTTGCGATGGCGAGCATGAGGCGCTGAGTCGGTGCCGAGGAAGGCGCGGGTGAAACCGCTGGCAACCAGCTCACGCAGCGCCTGCTGGTGCACGTTACGTTTAAGGATCGGCAAGCAGTAAAGGTGAGGGCGCACGCCGCCAACCAGCATATGGTTGCGGTTAAACATCAGATGTTGCGGCGTAATCGTGGCGGCGATAAGTTCATTGCCGTCGCGAACATATTCCGCTGCATCTTTGGTGGTAATGTGCTCGAACACGACTTTCAGTTCTGGCAGACGCTGACGCAGCGGCTCCATGACGGTATCGATAAAGCGCGCTTCGCGGTCGAAGATGTCGATATCAGCGTGGGTCACTTCCCCGTGAACCAGCAGCGGCATCCCCAGTTTTTGCATACGCTCAAGCACCGGCATAATCGCGTCGGTGCTGGTTACGCCGTGGCTGGAATTGGTGGTGGCGTTGGCAGGGTAAAGCTTGGCGGCGGTGAATACGCCCTCATTAAAGCCACGCTCAAGTTCGTTGGGATCCAGCGTGTCGGTTAAATAGCAGGTCATCAGCGGCGTGAAGTTATGTCCGGCCGGAACCGCGTCCAGAATACGCTGGCGATACGCTATTGCCGCTTCCACGGTGGTAATCGGCGGCACCAGGTTTGGCATGATAATCGCGCGGCCATACAGTTCACTGGTATACGGAACAACCGTGTTCAGCATCTCGCCATCGCGAAGGTGGATATGCCAGTCATCAGGGCGGCGAATTTTAAGAACTTGAGGTAATGCGGTCATGGAAGGCTCCGGCTGGTGAGAGATCAGTCATAATGGCTGCTTTTTGCCGGGCACTAAGGATAAGCGTAAACGTTTTCCTTTGCATCCTTTTTAAATAAAAAACTGCCCGGTATTACCGGGCAGCGGGGAGTCAGTTAGTAAACGGGATAATAATTTCACCCGGTTTAACTTCAATGCCTTTAGCGTATTTCTTCGCCAGCGCTTCGCCCTGGCTGGCATCTTCTTTCAACACGTAGGCTGGCTGCTTGTTGAAGTAAGTGCGCAGCGATTGATTCAGATAAGGAATGAGTGTCTGTACCACCGACTGCATTTTCTCTGGGGCGACTTTGGCATCGACCACTTCCATTTCCTGAAGATAAATCGCGCCTTCTTGCTGATTAAATACCGGCAGGGCTTTCAGGGTCAGAGCAATATTCGCTTTCTGACTGCCGAACAGAGAGTTCAGATCCAGTTTCGCGTCGCCGCTGAGCGTGATTTTGTTTGGCTCGGTTCGGCCAATCGCGCTGGTGAGATTGTTTAACACAATATGGGCGTCGGCAACGCCTGGTACCCCAATATCTTTGGAGAAATTATTGCGCTTTTGCAGCGCCTGATTGATCTCCTGTTCGCTCACGGAGTATTGCGTAAGCTGATTACAGCCGACAACCAGACCGCTTATGATCAGGGCGGCAATGACTAACAATTTTTTCATGGGGTTCCTCAGCGTGAAGCATCGTGTTCATCCTGACAGACAGCAGCATACGATGCCAGTAAGTTTCCGACAGCGGAAAATACTGAAAGTGCCGCTGGAGGGTGAAATCAATGGCCCGTTACCGGCATATTCTTCTGACCTGCGTAAATTCTGATGCTAATGACACAGCGGGTAATCATGCTTAACGGTTGGCGGTGCTATCGGCTTTGGTGGCCTCATCCGTCGTGCTTTGCGAATTCAAAAAGTCGGCATCATCACCTTTGTTATCGTCATTCATCGCTTTTTTAAAGCCTTTCAATGCCGCACCGACATCGGAGCCAAGCGTGGCGAGCTTTTTGGTGCCGAACAATAAAATAACCAGTACGACAATCACCAGCAGTTTAGTAATGCTAATTTCACCCATGATGAACCTTTCAAGAGATAAGGGGATCGCGACGCGTTGCCAAAGACCCACGTTGCGAGATTTTTGAGGGCAGATTTTCGCAAAGGCGGGAGAATTTTATTTGTCCGAAAATGGCATTAAACGCCCAATATAGTTTAAGAAATCATCATTCTGAATTCTCTCAACTTCTTGCGGCTGGGCATTAATGATAAACATCTTCATTTTGCCGGGCCGTCTCACCTTTTGACGTATTGCCAGCAGCCCCTTTTTTTTATCACAATGCAGAATAACAGATTGTTTTTCATTGGCTGCCCTCGGGCAGGTATAGTGAAAAGACCGGGGTATACGTTGGGTACGGGAGTAGTGAGATGTTTGGCTATCGCAGTAGTGTACCGAAAGTGCGGTTGACCACCGACCGGCTTGTTGTCCGTTTGGTTCACGAGAGGGACGCATGGCGTCTGGCTGATTATTACGCAGAGAATCGGCAGTTTTTAAAACCCTGGGAACCGATTCGTGACGACAGCCATTGTTATCCTTCGGGTTGGCAGGCGCGGTTGTCGATGATTAATGAATTTCATAAGCAGGGAACAGCCTATTATTTTGCGCTCCTCGATCCCGAGGAGAAAGAGATTATCGGCGTGGCTAATTTTTCCAACGTGGTGCGCGGCTCATTCCATGCCTGCTACCTTGGCTACTCCATTTCGCAAAAATGGCAGGGGCAGGGAATGATGTATGAGGCGCTCACCAGCGCAATACGTTACATGCAACGCACGCAA
Source organism: Kluyvera sp. NPDC087067 (assembly GCF_044745165.1). Taxonomy (NCBI): domain Bacteria; kingdom Pseudomonadati; phylum Pseudomonadota; class Gammaproteobacteria; order Enterobacterales; family Enterobacteriaceae; genus Kluyvera; species Kluyvera sp. NPDC087067. The sequence continues at coordinate 363,096 of NZ_JBIUZS010000001.1, forward strand.
CATATTCACCGTATCATGGCCAATTACATGCCGCATAACCATCGCAGCGGCGGTCTGCTGGCGCGTCTTGGGTTTGAAAAAGAAGGCTATGCAAAAGACTATTTACTGATTGATGGCGAGTGGCGTGACCATGTGCTTACCGCATTAACCACCCCACAATGGACGGCCGGTCGATAAGGAGACAAAAATGAAATACCAATTAAGCCCGCTGGAAGCGCGAGTTATCGGATGTTTACTGGAAAAACAGGTGACTACGCCTGAACAATATCCGCTGTCAATTAACGGTGTTGTCACCGCCTGCAACCAGAAAACTAACCGTGAACCGGTGATGACGCTAAGCGACACCGAAGTGCAAGAGCAACTGGATATGCTGGTCAAGCGTCACTATCTGCGCACGGTCAGTGGTTTTGGCAACCGCGTCACCAAGTATGAACAACGTTTTTGTAATTCTGAATTTGGCGACCTTAAGCTGTCCGGCGCAGAGGTTGCTCTCGTGACCACGCTGCTGTTGCGCGGCGCACAAACGCCGGGCGAACTGCGTGGACGCGCGCAGCGTATGCATGAATTTGCCGATATGGCTGAGGTTGAAAATACGCTTGAGCGTCTGGCCAATCGCGAAGATGGCCCGTTTGTCGTGCGCTTACCGCGCGAGCCGGGAAAACGCGAGAGTCGCTATATGCACCTGTTCAGCGGTGAGGTTGACGTTGACACGATGGCGGCAAGCCAGCCTGAACCAACGGGGGCGAATGAAGATTTACGCGACCGCGTCCTGGCGCTTGAAGGCGAGGTCGCTGAGTTAAAACAGCGTCTGGACTCACTGCTTGCACATCTTGGGGAGTAATCGGCATGGCTAAATTGCGCGTTGGCGTCGTCGGTCTGGGCGGTATTGCACAAAAGGCGTGGTTGCCCGTATTAAGCGCTGCGACCGACTGGACCTTACAGGCGGCCTGGTCACCGGGCAAAGAAAAGGCGCTGCGGGTGTGTGAAACTTATCGCATGCCTTACGCCGACTCGCTAACAAGCCTGGCCGCACAGTGCGACGCCGTGTTTGTCCACAGTTCGACGGCGTCGCATTATGCGGTGGTGAGTGAATTGCTCAATGCCGGTGTTCACGTCTGCGTCGACAAACCGCTGGCTGATAAACTCGACGATGCCGAAAGGCTGGTCGCGCTGGCGGCGCGTAAAAACCTGACGCTGATGGTCGGCTTTAATCGCCGTTTTTCTCCGCTGTATCGTGAGCTGAAAAAACATGCCGGTGAGATGTCATCGCTGCGTATGGATAAGCATCGGGCCAACAGCGTTGGCCCGCACGACCTGCGTTTCACGTTGCTGGATGATTATCTGCATGTGGTGGATACCGCACTATGGCTGGCGGACGGGAAGGCGAAACTGAGCGGTGGTGTGTTAAATACCACCGATGAAGGCTGTATGTTCTATGCCGAACACCATTTCAGCCAACCGGGTTTGCAGATAACCACCAGTATGCACCGACGAGCGGGCAGCCAGCGCGAATGGGTGCAGGCGGTCGCTGACGGCGGGCTGTATGAAGTTACCGATATGCGGGAATGGCGGGAAGAGCGCGGTGCGGGTGTCGTAACCCAGCCGATCCCAGGTTGGCAGACCACCCTTGAGCAACGCGGTTTCGTCGGCTGTGCGCGGCATTTTATTGAGTGTGTGCAAAATCAGACGGTTCCTGAAACGGCCGGTGAGCAGGCGATTTTTGCCCAGCGCATAGTGGAAGGATTGTGGCGCGAGGCCATTCGCGAATAAGCGCAGATCCCGAGCCCATCCCGGTGTCACTGCGTTCGACCGGGCTACCCGTGGATGTAGACCGGCCGCCATCCGGCAATGTGCCAGACGATGCCTGATGGCGGCGTTGCCTTATCAGGCCTACGGGATGTCACAGGCGTCATTATCTGCCACATCGACAAACTCTCACTCGCTGTAACATCTGAGAGTAGCAATTCATTCCGAACCCGGTAGACTAACGCCACTTTTTCAGCGCCCGCCGACGAGGCGCTTTGGTCCAGGTTGTGGAATCACAGATTAATGAACCTACTTAAATCGCTGGCAGCCGTCAGCTCGATGACCATGTTTTCGCGCGTACTGGGATTTGCGCGCGATGCGATAGTGGCAAGGATTTTCGGGGCCGGGATGGCTACCGATGCCTTTTTTGTGGCGTTTAAGCTGCCGAACCTGTTGCGCAGAATTTTTGCTGAAGGGGCATTTTCTCAGGCGTTCGTTCCCATTCTTGCCGAATACAAAAGCAAGCAGGGTGAAGATGCGACCCGGGTATTTGTTTCGTATGTCTCAGGTCTGCTGACTCTGGCGCTGGCGGTCATTACCGTGCTGGGGATGATTGCGGCACCGTGGGTGATAACCATTACCGCTCCCGGATTCGCCAATACCGCTGAGAAGTTTGCGCTCACCACTCAACTGCTGCGCATCACTTTCCCCTATATTCTGCTGATCTCGCTGGCCTCGCTGGTGGGGGCCATTCTTAACACCTGGAACCGCTTCTCTGTTCCTGCCTTTGCGCCCACCTTCCTGAACGTCAGCATGATTGGTTTTGCCCTGTTTGCCGCGCCGTATTTCAATCCACCGGTGCTGGCGCTGGCGTGGGCTGTGACCGTGGGCGGCGTCTTGCAGCTTGCCTATCAGCTACCGCACCTGAAAAAGATCGGCATGCTGGTGCTTCCTCGCATCAACTTTAAAGATGCGGGCGCAGTCCGCGTCATTAAACAGATGGGCCCGGCGATCCTCGGCGTGTCAGTGAGCCAGATCTCCTTAATTATCAACACTATTTTTGCGTCATTCCTGGTGTCCGGTTCCGTTTCGTGGATGTACTACGCCGACCGCCTGATGGAGTTCCCATCTGGCGTGCTGGGTGTGGCACTGGGGACGATTCTGTTGCCCTCACTGTCAAAAAGCTTTGCCAGCGGTAACCACGATGAATATCAGCGCCTGATGGATTGGGGACTGCGTTTATGTTTCCTGCTGGCGCTCCCGAGCGCCGTCGCGCTGGGGATTCTGGCGAAGCCGCTGACCGTGGCGCTGTTCCAGTACGGCAAATTTACCGCGTTTGATGCGGCAATGACCCAGCGTGCGCTGGTGGCCTACTCGGTGGGGCTGATGGGGCTGATTATTGTGAAGGTGCTGGCGCCAGGTTTCTATTCGCGTCAGGACATCAAAACGCCGGTGAAAATTGCCATTGTGACGCTGATTTTAACCCAGGTGATGAACCTGGCGTTCATTGGCCCGCTTAAACATGCCGGGCTATCGCTGTCGATTGGTCTGGCGGCCTGCCTTAACGCGGCGCTGCTTTACTGGCAGCTGCGTAAGCAAAAAATCTTTACTCCGCAGCCGGGTTGGCGTCTGTTCCTGGTGCGTCTGGTGGTGTCCGTAGTGGTCATGGGCGCGGCGCTTTTGGGGATGATGCATGTCATGCCGGAGTGGTCTCAGGGAACGATGCTGTATCGCTTGCTGCGTCTGATTAGCGTGGTGCTGGTGGGCATTGTGGCTTACTTTGCGACGCTTGCGGTGCTGGGCTTTAAAGTTAAAGAATTTGCTCGCCGGACGGTGTAAGCAAAACGAATCGGGCGGGGCACACTCTTTGGCCCCGCATTGCTTCAGACTGAAAACTTCCTGGCGCTGCGCGCTACGGCAGGACTGGCGGCCTGACCATCTTTACCGTAAAGGCCTGGTTCCTGGTACGGTTTGAGAACGTCAATCGCCTGTTGATTACGCACAATCTGCCCTTCAAGCAGCCAGCCGTTATGCTGGTTTTTGCGCCGTAATTCTTGCGTCGTGTCGGTAATCACCTGCCAGCGTTCGCTAATCCCTTCTTCAGCATCACGCTGGGCATTTTGCAAAACCCGACGCTGCTTCTCCAGATAGTCTAAAGTTGCCAGCAACGAGCTTTTCTCTTCGGTGATGCTGGCAAGTTGTAGGCCATTAACGTTGCCTGCGGAGAGTTGCTGTTGCTCAGCATCCATCACCTCTTGTAAGGAGGTCAGGATGCTGGTCATTTGGTCGAGAATCGCTGACAAACCGCTCATGTGATTATTTACTCTGCAAATAGTCTTGCGTGTCCTGAATTAAAGCGTCAGCAATTTTACCGGTGTCCATCTTCAGTTCACCGTTGCGGATCGCCGTCTTAAGTTCTTCAACGCGTGCCGTGTTGATGTCGCTGCTATCAGAACGGGTTAACGCCGTCTGCGCATTGCTCAGGGTGACGCTTGCGCTGGTGGCGGTAGTCGACTTGTCGGCGCGGGCTTTCTGTGCGCTGGTCTCTGGCATTTCGCGTGGCTGTACGCTGGTGACAGCTTTCAGAGATGATGTACGATCGATGCTCATGGTTCTTTCCTCATGGAGGCTCTGGTATGGGCGCAGGCGCCGACTCTCATTAATTGTTAATTATCTATCGGCAAGCGATACGGTTTCTTTATGACGTTTAGAGATTAATCAGAATATTCCCATCAGTATTAACCTGCCCGCTCACCACCTGTCCCGACGACATTCGCACACGTGCGTTTTGCGACACGCCCGCATTGTTTAATGCCTGACCTTCACCGTTGATACTAAATCCCTCTCCCTGCGCAATCACCTGGACTTTCTGCCCGGCCTTGACGCGCCATGACTGGCGTACCATCGACAGCTGAATTGGCTGGCCAATCGCCACATCACGCAGGCTAATCGCATCTTCGGCTTGCGCCAGCGTCAGCATAGTACGCGGTGGAAGCTTATCAAGACGACCGCGCATTAAAGTCACGCTCTGCCCGTCAAGTGGGCTGCCGCGCACGATAGGCGTAGCGGCCACGACGTAATCACCGACCGCCTGCACGTTCACCTGCAAATACTGCTTCGCATTGCCACACTGGGCCACCACCGTCAGGTTTCCCCATAGCCGCGAATTGCCGGGCGTACTGAAAGCGGGTTCCTCACAGGTCAATTTCAAATTCTGCGTATTTCGCAGACTGACGTTGACCTCATCGCTAAACCCGGTCAGGCGCGCGGTAAAAAAATCGCGCAGCTGCGTCTGAATATCGACGGCCTGAGCCAGCGGGCTAAAAGCCAGTATCGCTGCGGTTAACGGGGCAATGAGCTGACGCATTGAACGCTCCAGTGGATGGCGAATGTAGACATATTACCCCTCCGGCTGCGACATCAACGCAATAAATAGCGACGCATATTGCGCTTATTCCGGCGATAACGCGCGCGTCATGGGAATTAAGCTGTGAGCTGAAACTTTGCCACTCGCGGAGGAGCCATGCTCGATAAACTCGACGCCTCATTACGTTTTCAGCAAGAAGCGCTAAATCTGCGCGCCCAGCGCCAGGAAATTCTGGCCGCCAATATCGCGAACGCGGATACCCCCGGGTATCAGGCGCGCGATATGGATTTTTCCAGTGAACTCAAAAAAGTGATGGAGAGGGGGCGGGTGGAAAACAGCGGTGTTGCGCTGACGCTGACCTCCTCGCGCCATATTCCCGCCCAGACGATTTCGACGCCGGAAACCGACTTGCTCTACCGCATTCCCGATCAACCTGCGATGGATGGTAACACCGTCGATATGGACCGCGAACGCACGCAGTTTGCCGATAACAGCCTCCAGTACCAGACCGGTCTTACGGTTCTGGGCGGACAAATCAAGGGCATGATGAGTGTCCTGCAGCAGGGGAACTAACCCATGGCATTACTCAATATCTTCGACGTCGCCGGTTCAGCACTGACCGCGCAGTCCAAGCGTTTAAACGTTGCCGCCAGTAACCTGGCGAACGCCGACAGCGTCGCCGGGCCTGACGGTCAGCCGTATCGCGCCAAGCAGGTCGTTTTCCAGGTTGATGCGCCCATCGGTGCCGCCACCGGTGGCGTGAAAGTGGCTGACATTGTGGAAAGCCAGGAGCCGGACAAGTTGGTGTATCAGCCGGGGAATCCGCTGGCTGACGCCAAAGGGTATGTTCGCATGCCCAATGTGGATGTGGTCGGAGAGATGGTGAATACCATGTCGGCATCGCGTAGCTACCAGGCGAACGTCGAGGTGCTCAATACCGTGAAAAGCATGATGCTCAAAACGCTGACGCTTGGGCAATAAGGAGATAACCAATGTCCGTCGTATCCAATATTAACGACACTGCCAGCAGCACCGCGATATCGTCGTCGGTCAGCAGTACGGGAACCAACAGTTCGTCCGATCTTCAGAGCAGTTTTCTGACGCTGTTAGTAGCGCAGCTGAAAAATCAGGATCCCACCAATCCGCTGCAAAACAATGAATTAACCTCCCAGCTGGCGCAGATCAGCACGCTGAGCGGTATTGAGAAGCTCAACACCACCCTCGGCTCCATTTCCGGGCAAATCGATAACAGCCAATCGTTACAGGCCAGCTCGCTGGTGGGGCATGGCGTGATGATCCCGGGTAGCTCGATTCTGGCCGGGAAAAACAGCAGCAGCGACAGCGTCGACACCACGCCGTTTGGCATTGAACTGGCTCAGGCGGCTGAAAAAGTGACGGCGACCATTACCGATGGCAACGGCAAAGTTGTCCGCACGCTGAATATGGGCGCGCAGACCGCTGGCGTGCACACCTTTACCTGGGACGGTTTGATGGATGACGGCACGGCGGTGCCGGATGGTGCTTATACCATCAACTTTGCGGCAAGTCAGGGGACGACACAGCTGGTGGCTCAGCCGTTGCAGTTCGCGCTGGTGCAGGGCGTTACGCTGGGTAAAGACGGCAACAAACTGGATCTGGGCACCTACGGCACCACCACGCTGGATGAGGTTCGCCAGATTATTTAAGCCTTTCAACGCGTCATTATTCGGGCCGTTAAAGCAGCCTGAATGATTTCGCGCATCACACTTTCAGGAGAGACGATATGGCCTTTTCACAAGCGGTCAGCGGGTTAAACGCGGCTGCCACCAACCTCGATGTTATCGGCAACAACATCGCTAACTCCGCCACCTACGGGTTTAAATCCGGGTCGGCGTCCTTTGCCGATATGTTCGCTGGCTCCAAAGTGGGGCTGGGCGTTAAAGTCGCCGGGATAACTCAGGATTTCACCGACGGCACAACGACCAGCACCGGGCGTGCACTGGACGTCGCTATCAGCCAGAACGGTTTCTTCCGCCTGGTCGATAACAGTGGCACGGTGTACTACAGCCGTAACGGTCAATTCTCACTCGACGAGAACCGCAATCTGGTCAATTCACAAGGGTTGAAGCTGACCGGCTACCCGGCAAGCGGTACGCCGCCGACTATCCAGCAAGGCGCAAACCCGGTAGGGCTGTCTATTCCGAATACCCTGATGTCGGCGAAAGCCTCCACCACCGGCACCATGCAGATGAACCTGAATTCCACGGATAGCACGATCACCAAAACGTTCAACGTCAGCGACCCGGACACCTACAACAAAAAAGGGACCGTCACCGTTTATGACAGTCTGGGTAACTCCCACGACTTGAACGTTTACTACGTGAAAACCGCGGCGAACAAGTGGGATGTGTACACCCAGGATACCAGCGTCAGCGGCGCAGCAGCCGTGAAAGCCGCGCAAATGGGCTTTGATAATAACGGTACGCTGACCTCAGTCTCCAACTATATTGCCGATCCGGCTAATCCAGGCGCATTAATTCTTGGCCCGGCCAACGCCAACCCGGAAATCAATATCGCGCTGGCTTCTCTGAACGGTTCGCAGGCGAGCACCTTCTCTCTGAGCTTCCTCAATTCCATGCAGCAAAACACCGGCTCAAGTGACGTGGTTGCCACCACGCAGAACGGCTATGAGCCGGGCAGCCTGGTGAGCTATCAGGTCAACGATGACGGTTCGGTGGTCGGCAACTACTCCAACCGTCAAAGCCAGCTTCTGGGTCAGATTGTGCTCGCCAACTTCTCCAACACCGGCGGTCTGCAATCGGAAGGCGACAACGTCTGGTCTGCGACGCAGTCTTCTGGCGTCGCGCTGCTGGGGACGGCAGGTGAGGGTAACTTCGGCTCGCTGACCAACGGTGCGCTGGAAGCCTCTAACGTCGATCTGAGTAAAGAGCTGGTGAATATGATCGTGGCGCAGCGTAACTATCAGTCGAATGCGCAGACCATCAAAACCCAGGATCAGATCCTTAACACGCTGGTTAACCTGCGTTAATCCGCTAACAGGGCGACCTTATGGATCACGCGATATACACGGCAATGGGCGCCGCCAGCCAGACCATGCAGCAGCAGGCGGTCACGGCGAGCAACCTTGCAAACACATCAACGCCAGGCTTTCGCGCGCAGCTCAATGCCATGCGCGCGGTGCCGGTAATGGGGCCGTCACTGGAAACCCGCACGCTGGTGGCCGCCACGACGCCGGGGGCCGATATGACCCCTGGACAGCTGGACTATACCGCGCGTCCGCTCGACGTCGCCATTCAGCAGGATGGCTGGCTGGCGGTGCAGTCGGCGGATGGCAGTGAAGGCTATACCCGCAACGGCAATATTCAGGTCGACTCGACCGGCCAGTTGACCATCCAGGGCCATCCGGTTATCGGGGATGCCGGCCCGCTAAGCGTGCCGGAAGGCTCGCAGATTACTATCGCCGCAGACGGCACCATTTCGGCATTAACGCCCGGCGACCCGGCAAACACGGTGTCTCCGGTCGGCAAGCTGAAAGTGGTTAAGGCCAATGCGACGGAAGTGACGCGCGGTGACGATGGGCTTTTCCATCTCACCCCGCAGGCCTTGGCGACCCGTGGGCAGACTTTACAGGCTGATCCAACGTTACGCCTGCAATCCGGCGTGCTGGAAGGCAGCAACGTGAAACCCGTGGCGGCGATGGCGGAAATGATCGCCAGTTCGCGCCGTTTTGAAATGCAGATGAAGGTTATCAGCAGCGTGGATGAAAACACGCAGAAAGCTAACCAGTTGCTGTCAATGAGCTAAGGAAAATTATGATCAGTTCATTATGGATCGCCAAAACCGGTCTTGATGCGCAGCAAACCAATATGGACGTTATCGCCAACAACCTGGCGAACGTCAGTACCAATGGTTTTAAGCGCCAGCGCGCGGTGTTTGAAGACTTGCTTTATCAAACCGTTCGCCAGCCGGGTGCGCAATCATCCGAACAAACGACGCTGCCGTCAGGCTTGCAAATCGGTACCGGGGTACGTCCCGTGGCGACCGAGCGTTTGCACAGCCAGGGCAACCTGTCCCAGACCAATAACAGCAAAGACGTGGCGATTAAAGGTGACGGCTTCTTCCAGATTCTGCTGCCAGACGGCTCCTCCGGCTATACCCGTGATGGTTCGTTCCAGGTCGATCAGAACGGCCAACTGGTGACCGCCAGCGGCTATCAGGTGCAGCCTGCTATTACCATTCCGGCGAACGCTATCAGCATCACGATTGGTCGTGACGGCATTGTCAGTGTCACCCAGCAGGGGCAAGCGAACCCGGTGCAGGTCGGCCAGCTGAATCTGTCGACCTTTATGAACGATACCGGTCTCGAGAGTATTGGTGAAAACCTGTACATCGAAACGCAGGCATCGGGGGCGCCAAACGATACCACGCCGGGCTTGAACGGTGCGGGGCTGCTGTATCAGGGATATGTCGAGACCTCGAACGTCAACGTGGCGGAAGAGTTGGTCAACATGATTCAGGTGCAGCGCGCGTACGAAATCAACAGTAAAGCGGTATCGACGACCGACCAGATGCTGCAAAAACTGACGCAACTGTAAGTCGTGCGGGCTACAGAGCGCCTGATGGCGACGCCCATGCGTCTTATCAGGCCTACAAACGATGAAAACCCGTAGGCCGGATAAGGCGAAGCCGCCATCCGGCAATCCGTAGCCCGGACGAGGCGTTAACGCCGACTCCGGGATCTCTCGGGGCATACATTGAGATTCAGAAGAAGAAAGCAATGCAAAAATCCGCAGCGTTCCGTTTTCCGCTTTTAACCGTCGTCGCCCTTAGCGTGGCGGGGTGCGCCTTGATTCCAAGCAAACCGCTGGTGGAAGGGGCAACGACCGCCCAACCGATCCCCGGCCCGGTGCCTGTGGTGAATGGCTCTATTTTCCAGAGCGCGCAGCCGATCAACTACGGCTATCAACCGCTGTTTGAGGATCGTCGTCCGCGCAATATCGGCGATACGCTGACTATCGTGTTGCAGGAAAACGTCAGTGCGAGCAAAAGCTCGTCGGCCAACGCCAGCCGCGATGGCAAAACAAGTTTCGGTTTCGACACCGTGCCGCGTTACCTGCAAGGTCTGTTTGGCAACGAACGTGCTGATGTCGAGGCTTCCGGTGGCAATAGCTTCAATGGTAAGGGCGGGGCGAATGCCAGCAATACCTTTAGCGGCACGCTGACCGTCACCGTCGATCAGGTGCTGGCAAACGGCAACCTGCACGTCGTCGGTGAAAAACAGATAGCCATTAACCAGGGCACCGAGTTTATCCGCTTCTCCGGGGTCGTTAACCCACGCACCATCAGCGGCAGCAATACCGTGCCGTCGACGCAGGTGGCGGATGCGCGTATCGAATACGTGGGCAATGGCTACATCAATGAAGCGCAGAATATGGGCTGGCTGCAGCGTTTCTTCCTTAACTTATCGCCGATGTAACGAGGTGAATCATGTTTAAAACTCTGCTCACGCTGGCGTTGGTGCTGGTCACCGGGCTGGCGCATGCCGAACGCATTCGCGATCTGACCAGCGTACAAGGGGTTAGGGAAAACTCGCTGATTGGCTACGGTCTGGTCGTGGGGCTAGACGGGACGGGTGACCAGACGACGCAAACGCCGTTTACCACCCAGAGCCTGAACAACATGCTGTCACAGCTAGGGATTACCGTTCCGGCGGGCACCAATATGCAGCTGAAAAACGTGGCGGCGGTGATGGTGACCGCGCAGCTTCCGGCGTTTGGCCGTCAGGGACAAACCATTGATGTGGTGGTCTCCTCAATGGGTAACGCCAAAAGCCTGCGCGGCGGCACGCTGCTGATGACCCCGTTGAAGGGCGTCGATAGCCAGGTTTATGCGCTGGCGCAGGGTAATATTCTGGTGGGCGGTGCGGGCGCATCGGCGGGCGGTAGCAGCGTGCAGGTGAACCAGCTTAACGGTGGCCGTATTACGGGCGGCGCCACCATTGAGCGTGAGCTGCCAAGCCAGTTTGGCGCCGGGAATACCATCAACCTGCAGCTCAATGATGATGACTTCACCATGGCGCAGCAGATTGCCGATACCATCAACCGTCGCAGCAGCATGGGCAACGCCACCGCGCTGGATGCCCGTACCGTGCAAATCCGCGCGCCAAGCGGCGGCAGCGGTCAGGTTCGTTTGCTGGCGGATATTCAAAACCTTGAAGTGGGCATGCCGCCGCAGGACGCGAAAATCATCATCAACTCGCGTACTGGGTCGGTGGTCATGAACCGTGAAGTGACGCTGGATACCTGTGCCGTGGCGCAGGGCAATCTGTCGGTGTCCGTCAACCGCTCGGCGCAGGTTAGCCAGCCGGATACGCCATTTGCCGGGGGACAGACGGTGGTGACGCCGCAAACGCAGATTGATTTACGCCAGAGCGGTGGTTCGTTGCAGAGCGTGCGCGCCAGCGCCAATCTCAACAACGTGGTGCGCGCGCTGAATGCGCTGGGAGCAACGCCGATGGAACTGATGTCCATCATCCAGGCCATGCAAAGTGCGGGCTGCCTGCGGGCGAAGGTGGAGATTGTCTGATGCTGACTGACAGCAAATTACTGTCGAGCGCCGCCTGGGACGCGCAGTCATTAAACGAGCTGAAAACCAAAGCCGGGCAGGATCCGCAGGCCAATCTTCGGCCGGTGGCGCGACAGGTGGAGGGGATGTTCGTGCAGATGATGCTCAAGAGTATGCGCGAAACGCTGCCGAAAGATGGCATGTTCAGCAGCGACCAGACCCGACTCTATACCAGCATGTACGACCAGCAAATTGCCCAGCAGATGACTGCGGGCAAAGGGTTGGGTCTGGCGGAGGAGATGGTGAAACAGCTGTCAGCGCAGCAGCCGCCTGATGAAAACGCAGGCCAGGTGCCGATGAAGTTTGATAGGCAAACGGTCACCAGCTATCAGAATGCGGCGCTGACGCAAATGGTCCGCAAAGCGCTGCCAAAAGCGCCGGATGGCAGCGATGTTCCGCTGTCCGGCGACTCGAAAGACTTCCTCGCCCAGCTCTCGCTACCCGCGCGACTGGCGAGTGAGCAAAGCGGCATTCCCCATCACCTGATTCTGGCGCAGGCTGCGCTTGAATCCGGCTGGGGCCAGCGGCAAATTCGCCAGCAAAACGGTGAGCCGAGCTTCAACCTGTTTGGCGTTAAAGCTTCCGCAGGCTGGAAGGGTAAAGTGACCGAGATAACCACCACCGAGTTTGAGAACGGCGAGGCCAAAAAGGTGAAAGCGAAATTCCGCGTTTACAGCTCTTATCTGGAAGCCTTGTCTGATTACGTCGGCCTGTTGACCCGCAATCCGCGCTATGCGGCGGTGACGTCGGCCGCAACGGCGGAGCAGGGCGCGCAGGCGTTACAGAACGCCGGATATGCCACCGACCCGCAGTACGCACGTAAATTAACCGGCATGATCCAGCAGCTGAAATCGATGAGCGAGAAGGTCAGCAATACCTACCGCAACGATATCGAAAATCTGTTCTGATTAGCCTCAAGTTTGCAGTCCGCCATCCGATAAGTAATACCATGGCCTTAAGAAGGAGCGTTCATGTCCAGTTTAATTAACAGCGCGATGAGCGGGCTCAGCGCCGCGCAGTCAGCCTTGAATACCACCAGTAATAACATTTCGAGCTACAACGTCGCCGGATACACCCGCCAGACGACGGTGCTGGCGGCAGCCAACAGCACGCTAGGCGCGGGCGGTTGGGTGGGTAATGGCGTTAACGTGACTGGCGTGCAGCGTGAGTACAATGCCTTTATTACCAACCAGCTCCGGGCGGCGCAGAATCAGAGCAGCAGCTTAACCGCCCGTTACGAGCAGGTGTCGAAAATCGACAGCATGATTTCCAGTACCACCAATAACCTGTCGACGACTTTGCAGGACTTTTTCAGCAGCCTGCAAACGCTGGTCAGTAATGCGGAAGACCCGGCGGCGCGCCAGACCGTTTTAGGAAAAGCGGACGGCGTGGTAAACCAGTTTAAAGTCGTCGACCAGTATCTGCGCGATCAGGATAAGCAGGTGAACCTGTCTATCAGTTCCACGGTGGATTTGGTCAACAATTACTCCTCACAAATTGCCAGCCTGAATGACAAAATCTCCCGTCTGACCGGCGTGGGGGCAGGAGCATCGCCAAACGATCTGCTCGACCAGCGTGACCAGCTGGTCAGCGAGCTGAATAAGCTGGTGGGCGTCGAAGTCAACGTCCAGGACGGCAGCACCTATAACATTACCATGGCGAATGGTTATACCCTCGTCGCAGGCAGTAAAGCTAACCAGCTGGCAGCGGTGCCAAGCAGCTCGGACCCTAACCGTACTACCGTTGCCTATGTCGATAATGTGGCGGGCAACGTCGAGATCCCGGAAAAATTGCTGACCGGTGGTTCACTGGGCGGCCTGCTGACCTTCCGCTCTCAGGATCTGGATCAGACGCGCAATAGCCTCAATCAGATGGCGCTGGCGTTCGGTGATGCCTTCAATACCGTGCATAAACAGGGGATTGATGCCGACGGTAACAAGGGCGTTGATTTCTTTAGCTTAGGTGAGCCGTCAGCGTTATCGAATAGCAAAAACACCGGCGATGCTGATCTAAAAGTCACAATCGATAAGTCTTCTGCCGTCCAGGCCACAGACTACAAAGTCACCAAAACCGACAGCGGTTGGGAAGTGACGCGCCTGTCTGACAATACCAGCGTCAAACTGGATTCCGGTAGCGATCTTGCCAATGGCGTGCTGAAGTTTGATGGGCTTACGGTTACGGCGCAGGTTAAAACCGGCGGTACCGATCCGGCGCAGAGTGGCGATAGCTTTATTGTCAAACCGGTGAGCGACACTATCGTCAATATGAAAGTGGCTATCAGCAGTGAATCGCAAATCGCGATGGGACTTGCCGATACCACCGGTGCCAGCGTCGGTGAAAGCGATAACCGTAACGGTCAGGCGCTGCTCGATTTGCAAACCAGTAAAGTGGTTGGCGGCTCAAAAAGCTTTAACGATGCCTACGCCGCGCTGGTAAGTAACATTGGTACTCAAACGGCAACGCTCAAAAGCAGTAGTACGACCCAGGCGAACGTGGTGACGCAGCTGAACAAACAGCAGCAGTCTATCTCCGGCGTCAATCTTGATGAAGAGTACGGCAACCTGCAGCTCTTCCAACAGTACTATCTGGCCAATGCGCAGGTGCTGCAAACCGCAAGCACCCTCTTCGACGCATTAATTAATATCCGCTAAGGAGAGGGCATACGATGCGAGTCAGTACCTTAATGATGTACCAGCAGAATATGGGGGGTATCACTAACTCTCAGTCTGAATGGTTAAAGTATGGTGAGCAGATGTCGACCGGCAAACGGGTGAACCGTGCATCGGACGACCCGGTGGCGGCCTCGCAGGCCGTGGTGCTGTCGCAGGCGCAGGCGCAAAATGCGCAGTACGCCACCGCGCGTACCTTTGCCACCCAGCGCGTTTCAACGGAAGAAAGCACGCTAAAACAGGTGACCACCGCCATTCAGGCGGCGCAGGAGAAGATTGTTTATGCGGGCAACGGTACGCTCAGCGATGACGACCGCGCGTCATTGGCGACCGACCTGCAAGGGATCCGCGACCAGATCCTGAACCTGGCCAACAGCACCGACGGCAACGGGCGCTATATTTTTGCCGGTTACAAAACGGATACGCCGCCGTTTGATGACAGCGGCAAATACGTAGGCGGCGATATCAACGTGGAACAGCAGGTGGACTCTTCGCGCTCCATGGTCATTGGCCATACGGGCAATTTGATTTTCGATCACGCGACCAGCAATGCCAAACCGGATGCGGACGATAATATTTTCACCGCGCTCGACTCCGCCATCGCCGCGCTGAATACACCGGTAGCGGATGCGGACGATGCGACAAAAGATAAGATGAGTGCCGCTATCGACCGGACTAACCGCAGCCTGAGCAACTCGCTGAACAACGTGCTGACCGTTCGCGCTGAACTGGGCACCCAGCTTAAAGAGCTGGAAAATCTCGATGCGCTGGGCGATGACCGTAAACTGGCGCAGACCCAGCAGATGAGCAACCTGGTGGATGTCGACTGGAACGAGACCATTTCCAACTACACCATGCAGCAAACCGCCCTGCAGGCGGCGTATAAAGCGTTTACCGATATGCAGGGCATGTCGCTGTTTCAACTGAATAAATAATAAAGATGGCCAGAAAATATCTGGCCGATGTAGATGTTTTTATCGCCCGCGCACCACCCCGTCGCGGGCTTTTTTTAGGGTTTACTGGGTGCTGACCGCAGCGCTGCGTAAACGGTAAGTTTCGCTAACCCGAATTGCCAGCGCAACAAGACCCGCCACCGTTGCCAGCGCCACCACACCTTCCCAGCCTGCGAATGCATAAACTTGTGTACCCAGTACTGAACCTAACGACATGCCGATGAAGACCCCGGTAAACAGCAGCGCATTCAGACGGCCTCGGGCCTGCGGTTCGAGGCTATAGACCAGATTCTGGTGCGCGACCAGACTGGACTGGAGACCCAGGTCGAAGCCGATAGCCGCTATGGCAATCAATACCAGCTGTGCCATCGTAGGCAGGAAGGGGAGCAGGAACATCAGGGCGAACGAGACGCTCACCAGCGCTGCACCTAACTGCGTGACTTTCTCTGCCCCCACTTTATCCGCCAGACCGCCTGCCAGCGGTGCCGCTAGCGCACCAGCCGCCCCGGCAATACCAAACCCACCGGCCACGGCGCTGCCCATGTGATAGTGCTCGGCGAGCATGACCGCAAGCGTAGACCAGAAGGCGCTAAAGGCGATGGACAGAAATCCCTGCGCCACCGCGGCACGACGCAGCGTCGGGTAGCGGCGCCACAGATGCGCCATCGACATCATCAACGCGGGATAGCGTAACTCGGAGTGAGCCACAAAATGAGGCAGCACGCGCCACATTAGCGCACCTATCAAGGCGATGCTCACCGCCGCCGCCTGATACATGACGCGCCAGCCAAACAGTTCACCGACCACGCCGCTGACCGTCCGTGACAGCAGGATCCCCAACAGCAGACCGGTCATTACCGTACCCACCATTTTCCCCTGTTTGCCAGCGGGAGCCAGAATCGCGGCTGCGGGGACAATATCCTGCGCCATGGTGGCGGCCATCCCTATCAGCAGACTTACCGCCAGCAGCGAGTGGAACTGTTGCGTCAGGCTGTAGACCAGCAGCAGGACGGCAAGCGCCAGGCTTTTTACGAGGATTAAGGTACGGCGGTCGTAGCGGTCGCCGAGCGGCAACAGGAACAAAATGCCCAGCGCATAGCCTGCTTGCGTGAGCGTGGGAATAAGCCCCATGCCCTCAACGCTCAGGTGCAAATTGCTGCCCATCAGCGGCAGCAGAGGTTGGGCGTAGTAAATGGCGGCGACGCTGAAACCGGCGCCAAGGGCCAGGATAAAAATCATCATACTGGCGGTTCGGGTTTGCGTGTTCTGGGTGTTCATCATTAAGTCCTCAACGGTGTATGGAGCGCATTTTCCGCCTGTTGCGGCTGGTGCGGTAGCCATTGCAGTGGTAAAACAGTTATACGTTTGGCGTATAGGCATCAAGATAATGAAGAGAAATGAGCGTATAGATCGCGTGGAGTTAATGCGCACGTTCATCCGAATTGTGGAATCTGGTTCACTGTCAGCCGCCGCCCGGCAGATGGAGACCACTCAGGCGACAATCAGCCGACGATTACAGTCGCTGGAAGAGATGCTGGGGGCCAAGCTGCTGCTGCGTTCGACCCACGCCATGAAGTTGACCGACGACGGCGAACGCTGCTATCAGCATGCGCGAGAAGTGGTTGATTCCTGGCTTGCGCTGGAGGATGCGTTACACGTTATCGATGAGCAACCGGTCGGCACGCTTCGGGTGCGGGCACCGCACGCCTTTGGTCAGCAGCAGCTTTTGATGCCGCTGGTTGGTTTTCTGGCACGTTACCCACAGCTTTGTGTCGAATGGATGCTGCATGACCGGGCGGTGGACTTTATTAGCGATAACGTTGATTGCGCGATCCGCGTTGGGGCAGAGGTGGATCCCGCCACCGTGTCAGTGCTGTTGGCAGAAGTCCCGCGCTGCATCGTGGCAACCCCTGAGTTATTGAGCCGCTATCCCGCCGTGACGCAACCGGAACAGCTTTCGATACTGCCGTGGATAGCCATCAGCACTTTCTATCAGCATGAAGTGGTGTTGCATCATCAGGATTCTCAGCAAACGGCAAACGTGGTAATCGCGGCGCGCTTAAGCACCGATAGCCTTTATGTGGCGAAAAATGCCGCGCTGGCTGGAGTGGGGGCCGCCGTGGTCTCAAGCTGGACGGTGGAGGAGGAGCTGGCAAGCGGCGCGTTGGTGGAACTGTTACCCGCCTGGCAGGCGACACCCTTACCGGTGCATTTAGTCTATCCGTGGGCGCGTTACTATCCGACGCGATTACGCAAATTCCTCGACCTGATGCGTGAGGTGATGCCGCAAATAGCCGGAATGCGGCTGCCGAACAAAACGCAAGGATAGGGGACGCAATTGCGGTTTGCAGGGCAAAAAAAAATCGGCCACCAGGGCCGATTTTTTATATTGCGGTGTCGGATTATTCAGCCGACTGCGGACGCGTAGGACCCGCCGTGGCGGTATGCGTTGCGCTATGACCGCCCGCTGAGCCTTTACCTTCGAAATCGAAGGATGGGCGAACCCAATCGCTCTGGCGTGGTGCATCCGGCACGTAGTCTGGCGCAGGTGCACGAGTCATTGGTGCTGTAGCATGCTTGACCGCAACTTTAGCAACCGTGACTGGCGCAGGTGCTTCAACAACAGGCGTTGGCGCAACCACCGGCGTTTCTTCTACCGGAGCTTCCACCACAGGTGCTGGTGCCGCGACCGGTGCTTCTTCTGCAACCGGCGCTTCAACGACCGGGGCAGGTGTGGCAACTGGCGCTTCTGCAACCGGTGCTTCAACGACTGGGGCTGGTGCCGCAGCTGGCGCTTCTTCAATCGCCGCTTCGACGACAGGCGTTGATTCAACGACCGGTTCAACTACCGTCGCTTCCGCTTTCACCTCTTCAACCTGAACGTCTACGGTTTGTGCCGCAGGTTGTTCATCCACAGTCGTTTCAGCCACTACCGGTGCAGGCGTTTCTTCCTGAACTGGGGCAGCGTCCTGGACTTCAGGCTGTGCAATCACTTCTGGCTGTACTGGCGCTTCGGCTGCTGCGGCAATTGGCGCAACGGCTTCAGTGACTACAGGCTGTTCAATCACTTCCTGCTCGACCGGTGCATCAACAACGGCCTGATCCTGTACCTGAGCAATCGGGTATTGGATCCACACTTTACCTGAAGCCAGTTCCGGTGATGCGCAGGCGAACGTCAGCGGCATCGGTGACTGGGTTGGGTAACGCTCGTCACGATAGCGACGACGACGCTGGCCGCTAACGCGCAGGTGGCGCGGAGAACGACGGGAACGACGCGGCATACCGTTGTTATCACGTGCTTCACCGTTTTCATCGTGCTCAGGCTGAACTGGAGCCTCAACGACGGCTGGCAGGTCAACTTTTGCCAGTGTAGTGGTACGTGGTGCTTCGGTCTGCGGTTCTTCTGGCGCGAATTCGCGAGCGGCGGTCTGCTCTGCGGTTTCGATACGCACTTTCTGCGACAGCTGACGCGGCTTACGGCGCGGCATATTCTGTACGCGATCTTCAGGCGCGGCTTCCTGAGCGACGACAACTTCTTCGCGGCTCTGTGGTTTCGCTTCCTGTGGCGTCTGACGCTTATCATCACTGCGGCGACGGTTACGTTCGCGACGTGACTGCTGCTGATCGTCACGCGACTTCGCTTTTTCGCTGTCATCAACAACGGCAGCGTTCTGCTGGCGGTTTTCACGCACCTCAGAAGACTGCTGCGGTTTTTCACGGCGGTTGCGACGGTTGTCCTCGCGACCTTCGCGGCCTTCAGTATTCTCGTTACGCTCGTTGCGGTCATTACGATCGCCACGGTCATTGCGGTCGTTACGACGATCGCTGCGATCGTTGCGGTCATTACGGTCGCGACGGTTGTTCTGACGCGGTTTGCGACGATCTTGCTGACGGTCTGGTTTAGCTTCAGGTTGCTTCTCAGGCTCGGCTGCAACCGGCTTTTCCGGGGTACCGGCAAACAGGTTTTTCAGCGCGGCGAAGAAACGAGAGATAAGGCCCGGTTCCGACGGTGCAGCGGCAGCGGCTTTTACTTTCGGCGCAGCTGCGGTTGCGCTTTCAGCGGTAGCCGTTGGCGGTACTTCAGGCATCACGAAGGTAGCCAGCGCAGGCTGCTCAGGAATCTTACGCTCGGCGACTTCATCGTCTACCGGCAGCGCCATCTCTTCTTCATGCAGCTTCGGCAGCAGATAGCTCAGCGTAGTGGTTTCTTCACCTTTACGCACGCGCAGGACGGAGTAGTGTGGCGTTTCCATCTGATCGTTTGGCACGATGATGCAGCGCACGTCGGTCTGGCGAGCTTCGATAGCAGTTACCGCGGCACGTTTTTCGTTCAGCAGGTAAGAGGCAATCGGCACAGGCACAATCGCATGAACTTCTTTGGTGTTCTCTTTGAGCGCTTCTTCTTCAATCAGACGCAGAATAGACAGCGACAGTGATTCGTTGTCACGCACGGTGCCGGTGCCGGAGCAGCGTGGGCAGACGTGATGGCTGGATTCACCCAGTGAAGGACTAAGACGCTGACGAGACATTTCCAGCAGACCAAAGCGAGAGATATGGCTAATCTGGATACGCGCACGGTCCTGACGTACCGCTTCACGCAGACGGTTTTCAACCGCGCGCTGGTGACGGACTGGCGTCATGTCGATGAAGTCGATAACAATCAGGCCGCCGAGGTCACGAAGACGCAGCTGGCGAGCGATTTCATCGGCCGCTTCAAGGTTGGTGTTAAACGCGGTCTCTTCGATATCGCCGCCGCGAGTGGCTCGAGCGGAGTTGATATCAATGGCGGTCAGCGCTTCGGTGCTATCGATAACGATAGAGCCACCGGACGGCAGACGGACTTCACGCTGGAAGGCGGATTCAATCTGCGATTCAATCTGGTAATGGCTGAACAGCGGAATTTCACCGGTGTACAGTTTAATTTTGCTGCTGAAATCCGGGCGACCCAGTGCGGCAATGTGCTGACGCGCCATTTCCATCACTTTCGGGTTATCAATCAGGATTTCACCAATGTCCTGGCGCAGGTAGTCACGGAAAGCACGAACGATAACGTTGCTCTCCTGGTGAATCAGGAACGGAGCAGGGCGGCTTTCAGCGGCTTTCTGGATGGCTTCCCAGTGCTTCATGCGGAAGCTCAGATCCCACTGCAACGCTTCGGCTGATTTGCCGACGCCTGCGGTACGGACGATTAAGCCCATGCCGTCTGGCAGTTCGAGACTGGCCAGCGCTTCTTTGAGTTCAGTACGATCGTCACCTTCGATGCGACGAGAGATACCGCCGGCACGTGGGTTGTTTGGCATCAATACCAGATAGCTGCCTGCCAGGCTGATAAAGGTTGTCAGCGCCGCGCCTTTGTTGCCGCGTTCTTCTTTATCAATCTGTACGATAACTTCCTGACCTTCACGCAGCACGTCTTTGATATTTGGACGGCCATGCGAGTTGTAATGGGCAGGGAAGTATTCGCGAGCAATTTCTTTTAGGGGGAGGAAACCATGACGTTCGGCGCCGTAATCAACAAATGCGGCTTCGAGACTTGGTTCAATACGGGTAATTTTGCCTTTGTAGATGTTCGCTTTTTTCTGTTCGTGTCCTGGGCTTTCAATATCCAGATCGTACAGACGCTGCCCATCAACGAGGGCGACACGCAACTCTTCCTGCTGAGTTGCGTTGATTAACATTCTTTTCATCGTAACTTACTCATTATTCTTACATTGACGACTAAGCTGCGAGCAGAGTAATGCCTTTCCGGGGTAAACCGATGGCCTCGTGACTATTCACGTCGCCAACCTCACGGTTGTCGCTCGTTTAAGAGGCGCAGAGTGTCGGTAGCCTGTGTTTCAAACGGAACCACAGTGCAATTATTTGGGGAACAACCTGGGATAACTCTCCAGAGAAGATTCCAGTTATACTCGTCATCTTTTAGAGAACAGATGTCCTGGCGTCTTACTTACGTAAGCACGGGAATATCCCGCTTCGCTTTCTGTCTATACGCTAAAAATCGTACAGTATACGTACCGGTAAGGACTGCAACCCGCAGCCCGCTAACTGTTTGAGCGATCAATACGTCTTACGCCATTGCTGCGTGGATGATCAAACAAACAAAATGGGTCTTTCCGTAATTATCCTTGTTATTCCAGGTTCAACACGGAAAACAGCTTCATTATTCCTTGCTAACCTGGTTATAGCAAGATGACTTTCACCTTTTATCACCCGGTTACTCACAGTTTCTTCACCAGCCCGGTGAGATTGTTCTAATAACAAACAACTCGCGGAGCAAAGCACCAGGAGAAAACCGATTATGCTAAATATAAGCATATAAAAATGAGTGGCGCTATTGAGCGGGGATAATTAGAATCGCGCACCATGAAAACTGAGACTCCGACCGTAAAAATGATTGCCATTAGCGCTGATGAAGCCGGGCAACGAATTGACAACTTTTTGCGCACCCAGCTTAAGGGCGTGCCAAAGAGTATGATTTACCGCATCCTGCGCAAAGGTGAAGTGCGGGTGAATAAGAAGCGCGTCAAGCCAGAGTACAAACTTGAAGATGGCGATCAGGTACGCGTGCCGCCGGTGCGTGTCGCTGAGCGTGAAGAAGACGCGGTTTCGCCACATCTGCAAAAAGTGGCCGCATTGAGCGACGTTATCCTCTATGAGGACGACCATATCCTGGTGCTTAATAAACCATCGGGTACGGCGGTTCACGGTGGCAGCGGGTTAAGCTTTGGCGTGATTGAAGGACTTCGCGCGTTACGCCCTGAGGCCCGCTTCCTCGAACTGGTTCACCGTCTTGACCGTGACACTTCCGGTGTATTACTGGTAGCGAAGAAGCGTTCAGCGCTGCGTTCCCTGCATGAGCAGCTGCGTGAGAAGGGGATGCAAAAAGATTATCTGGCGCTGGTGCGTGGACAGTGGCAGTCGCATGTGAAAAGCGTGCAGGCGCCTTTGCTGAAGAATATTTTGCAAAGCGGTGAACGCATTGTGCGCGTCAGTCAGGAAGGCAAACCGTCTGAAACCCGCTTCAAGGTGGAAGAGCGTTATACCCATGCGACTCTTGTGCGCTGTAGCCCGGTGACCGGACGTACGCACCAGATTCGTGTGCATACGCTGCATGCGGGGCATCCGATTGCGTTTGACGACCGTTATGGCGATCGTGAGTTTGATAAGCAGCTGGCCGGTACGGGGCTTAACCGTCTCTTCCTGCACGCCGCCGCGCTGAAGTTCACCCATCCGGGTACCGGAGAGGTGATGCGCGTTGAAGCCCCGATGGACAATGTGCTCAAACGTTGTTTGCAGGCGCTGCGTAACCAGAAGTAAAGCATAAGACCGGTAGCCCGGACGAAGCGTTTACGCTGACTCCGGGAGGTACGGTGTGAAATGCGACATCGTATCTCCCCGGCGGCGCTGCGCTTGGCCGGGCTACAGGGCTTTATCCCACCACACAACCCCTTCATTATGCTGCTGATAAAAAAGTGACCCGGTCAGGGCCAACTTTTTGTCTGGCATCTCCGGTACGAATCCGGGAAAACGTTCAATCCAGCAGGGGATTGAGATTCTCACGGCGTAGCATTTTGCACAGCGCAATCAATGGCAAACCGACCAGCGTATTCGGATCGCGCCCCTCAAGGCGGTCAAACAGCGCGATGCCCAATCCTTCGCTTTTAAAGCTCCCGGCGCAGTTTAGTGGGCTCTCTTTGCGGATGTAGACGTTAATTTCCTGCTCGCTCAGATGACGGAAATGGACATCGAACGGTTCGCATTCGGTTTGCAACTGCCCGTTTGCGGAATTATACAGCGCCAGTCCGGTATAAAAGGTCACCACGTTACCGCTGGCCTTTTTTAATTGCAGACGCGCATTCTCTTCAGTGTGAGGCTTGCCGGTTATTTCACCATCCAGCACGCAAACTTGATCGGAACCAATAATAAGATGGTGCGGGTAGCGGTGGGCCAGCGCCTGGGCTTTCGCCTGCGCCAGACGCAGTACCAGACTGCGCGGAGTTTCACCGGGCAGCGGCAGTTCATGAACCTCAGGGGCTGCGCACTCAAAAGACAGTTCAAGCTTCTCTAACAGCTGTTTGCGATAGGGAGAAGTGGAGGCAAGAATCAATTCAGGCATAATTTTTCAACGAGAGTGTAGCGAATTAGATTCCGACATTTTAAACTATAGGCCGCAATGTGTGCGAATAATTGGCAAAAGGCAACCTGAGGCTGCCTTTTTCTTTGACTCTATGACGCTACAAAGTTAATATGCGCGCCCTATGCAAAACGTAAAATTACCCCTGACTCTCGATCCGGTTCGCACGGCTCAAAAACGCCTTGATTATACGGGTATCTATACCCGCGATCAGGTAGAGCGTGTTGCCGCGTCCGTAGTCAGTGTGGATACCGATGTGGAATGCGAGATGTCCTTCGCCATCGATAACCAACGTCTCGCGGTTATTACCGGTGATGCGAAGGTGACGGTGTCGCTGGAATGTCAGCGTTGCGGAAAATCGTTTACCCATCATGTCCACACAACGTATTGTTTCAGTCCGGTCAAAAATGATGACCAGGTTGAAGCACTCCCGGAAGCGTATGAGCCGATTGAGGTTAACGAATTCGGTGAAATCGATCTGCTGGCGTTGGTTGAAGATGAAATCATCCTCGCCTTGCCGGTAGTTCCGGTGCATGATTCTGAACACTGTGAAGTGTCCGAGGCGGACATGGTCTTTGGTGAATTGCCTGAAGAGGCACAGAAGCCAAATCCATTTGCCGTATTAGCCAGCTTAAAGCAAAAGTAATTGAGGAGTAAGGTCCATGGCCGTACAACAGAATAAACCAACCCGTTCCAAACGTGGCATGCGTCGTTCCCATGACGCTCTGACCGCAGCCAACTTGTCTGTAGACAAAACTTCTGGCGAGAAACACCTGCGTCACCACATCACTGCCGACGGTTTCTACCGTGGCCGTAAGGTCATCGCTAAGTAATCACGCGATGCTCTTGTCAATTACCTCTCGTGGGTGAAAGACAAAAGCCATAGCGTGGTGAAGCTTAGTGAGGCATTTCCCCGGGCAACTGGGGAAACACCAAACCAAGCGGCGACGATACCTTGACACGTCTAACCCTGGCGTTAGATGTCATGGGGGGCGATTTTGGCCCTTCCGTGACAGTGCCTGCAGCATTGCAGGCACTGGATTCTAATTCGCAACTCTCACTTCTTTTAGTCGGTAATCCCGACGACATTACGCCATTACTCGCCAAAGCTGACTTTGAACAACGTTCGCGTTTGCAGATAATTCCTGCCCAGTCGGTTATTGCCAGTGATGAACGGCCCTCGCATGCGATTCGCCATAGTCGCGGAAGCTCAATGCGTGTGGCGCTAGAAATGGTGAAAGAAGGGCGGGCTGAAGCTTGCGTCAGTGCCGGAAATACCGGCGCATTGATGGGGCTGGCTAAATTATTGCTCAAACCGATTAAGGGGATTGAGCGCCCGGCGCTGGTGACGGTGTTACCGCATCAGCAAAAGGGCAAAACGGTGGTGCTGGATCTCGGTGCCAACGTGGATTGTGACAGTACCATGCTGGTGCAGTTTGCCGTCATGGGGTCGGTGATGGCAGAAGAAGTGCTGGAGATTGCGAACCCGCGCGTCGCGCTGCTCAACATTGGCGAAGAAGAAATTAAAGGGCATGACAGTATCCGCGATGCTTCTTTAGTGCTAAAAACAATCACCTCCCTCAACTATATCGGCTATCTTGAAGCCAACGAACTGTTGACGGGGAAAACCGATGTTCTGGTTTGCGATGGCTTTACAGGTAACGTCACCTTAAAGACGATGGAAGGGGTTGTCAGAGTGTTCCTTTCGCTGCTGAAATCACAGAGCGAGGGTAAAAAAAGGTCGTGGTGGCTCATTTTATTAAAGCGTTGGTTACAAAAAAGCCTCACAAGGCGATTTAGTCACCTCAACCCCGACCAGTATAATGGCGCCTGTCTGTTAGGATTGCGCGGCACGGTGATAAAGAGTCATGGTGCGGCTAATCAGCGGGCCTTTACGGTCGCAATTGAACAGGCAGTACAAGCAGTGCAGCGACAAGTTCCCAAGAGAATTGCCGCTCGCCTGGAATCCGTATACCCCGCAGGATTTGACGCGCCTGAGGCCAGCGAATAAGGCCAGTTTCAGGACGTTGAGTTGGGCGGCTATATTAGCGAAAAGTGACTGAGCGTACATGCATACGAAGATTATTGGTACCGGCAGCTACCTGCCTGAGCAGGTGCGGACTAATGCCGATCTGGAAAAAATGGTTGATACCTCCGACGAGTGGATTGTCTCCCGTACAGGTATCCGTGAGCGCCGTATTGCTGGCCCTGATGAGTCCGTGTCTACGCTGGGTTACGAAGCGGCTAAGCGCGCGCTGGAAATGGCGGGCATTGAAGCCAGTGAACTGGGCCTGATTGTGGTTGCGACCACTTCCGCCACCCATGCTTTCCCAAGTGCAGCATGCCAGATTCAAAATATGCTCGGCGTGAAAGGCGCTCCGGCGTTTGATGTCGCCGCTGCCTGTGCTGGCTTTACCTATGCGCTAAGCGTTGCCGACCAGTATGTGAAATCCGGTGCGGTGAAATATGCGCTGGTTGTCGGTGCAGATACGCTGGCGCGCACCTGCGATCCTACCGATCGCGGCACGATCATCATCTTTGGTGACGGTGCGGGTGCGGTGGTACTGGGCGCATCTGAAGAGCAGGGGATCATCTCTACCCATCTGCACGCCGACGGTAGCTATGGCAAGCTGTTGACGCTGCCAAACGCTGACCGCGTGAATCCAGATAACTCCATCTATCTGACGATGGCCGGTAACGAAGTCTTCAAAGTTGCCGTTACTGAGCTTGCGCACATCGTTGATGAAACGCTTGAGGCGAACAACCTCGATCGTTCAGAGCTGGACTGGCTGGTGCCGCATCAGGCGAATTTACGTATTATCAGCGCCACAGCGAAGAAGCTCGGCATGTCGATGGACAACGTGGTGGTGACGCTTGACCGTCACGGCAACACCTCGGCTGCTTCCGTACCTTGCGCGTTTGACGAAGCCGTCCGCGATGGCCGTATCAAACGCGGTCAACTGGTACTGTTAGAGGCATTCGGTGGTGGTTTCACCTGGGGCTCGGCGCTGGTTCGTTTCTAAGTATAAGGATAAAAAACATGACGCAATTCGCATTTGTGTTCCCAGGACAAGGTTCCCAGACGGTTGGGATGTTGTCTGAACTGGCAGCAACCTATCCGGTGATTGAAGAAACTTTTCATGAAGCCTCTGCGGCGCTGGGTTACGATCTCTGGGCGTTGACTCAGCAGGGCCCGGCTGAAGAGTTAAACAAAACCTGGCAGACTCAACCGGCACTCCTGACCGCCTCCGTTGCGCTGTACCGTTTGTGGCAGCAGCAGGGCGGTAAAGCACCAGCCATGCTTGCAGGTCATAGCCTGGGCGAATATTCTGCGCTGGTTTGCGCCAATGTTATCGCGTTTGCTGATGCCGTACGTCTGGTTGAAATGCGCGGTAAATTCATGCAGGAAGCGGTACCAGAAGGCACCGGCGGCATGTCTGCTATCATCGGCCTTGACGATGCTTCCATCGCGAAAGCCTGTGAAGAATCTGCTGAAGGCCAGGTCGTTTCTCCGGTCAACTTCAACTCGCCAGGCCAGGTGGTTATTGCCGGTCATAAAGAAGCGGTTGAACGTGCGGGCGCCGCCTGTAAAGCAGCGGGTGCAAAACGTGCGCTGCCACTGCCGGTGAGCGTACCTTCCCACTGCGCGCTGATGAAGCCTGCGGCGGACAAACTGGCCGTTGAGCTGCAAAAAATCACCTTTAACGCGCCGACCATTCCGGTTGTGAACAACGTCGACGTGAAGTGCGAAACCGATGCAGACGCGATTCGCGATGCCTTAGTTCGTCAGCTGTACAGCCCAGTTCAGTGGACCAAAACCGTTGAGTTTATGGCGTCCCAGGGCGTTGAGCACCTGTATGAAGTTGGCCCGGGTAAAGTCCTCACCGGTTTGACCAAACGTATTGTAGATACCCTGACGGCATCGGCGATTAACGAGCCGGCTGCGCTGTCAGCGGCACTTGCGCAATAAAAGAGGATAGCATGAGCTTTGAAGGTAAAATTGCACTGGTAACGGGTGCAAGTCGCGGTATTGGCCGCGCAATCGCTGAAACACTCGCCGCACGCGGCGCGACGGTTATTGGCACCGCGACCAGTGAAAATGGCGCGCAGGCTATTAGCGATTATCTGGGTGCGAAGGGTAAAGGTCTGATGTTGAATGTGACTGACCCGGCATCTATTGAATCTGTTCTGGAAAAAATTCGTGCGGAATTTGGTGAAGTCGACATTCTGGTCAATAATGCTGGGATTACTCGTGATAACCTGTTAATGCGCATGAAAGATGAAGAGTGGAACGATATCCTCGAAACCAACCTTTCATCTGTTTTCCGTCTGTCAAAAGCGGTAATGCGCGCTATGATGAAAAAGCGTCATGGACGTATTATCACTGTTGGTTCTGTGGTTGGTACCATGGGAAATGCGGGTCAGGCTAACTACGCTGCGGCGAAAGCGGGTCTGATCGGCTTCAGTAAATCACTGGCGCGTGAAATTGCGTCACGCGGTATTACTGTAAACGTAGTTGCTCCGGGTTTTATTGAAACGGACATGACGCGTGCGCTGACTGATGAGCAGCGTGCGGGTACTTTGGCGGCAGTTCCTGCGGGGCGCCTCGGCTCTCCAAATGAAATCGCCAGTGCGGTTGCATTTTTGGCTTCCGACGAAGCAAGTTACATCACGGGTGAAACGTTGCACGTTAACGGCGGGATGTATATGGTCTGACCGTGTTTTGCACAAAGTGCTCAGACAACGGGCAATCTCCGTATGTCTGAGCATGATTAGTGCAAAATCATTTGCGTTATGAGGGCAAACACCCGCAAAATAGCGCAAAATCGTGGTATGACCTGCCGGGATTTAGTTGCAAATTTTTCAACATTTTATACACTACGAAAACCATCGCGAAAGCGAGTTTTGATAGGAAATTTAAGAGTATGAGCACTATCGAAGAACGCGTTAAGAAAATCATCGGCGAACAGCTGGGCGTTAAGCAGGAAGAAGTGACCAACAATGCTTCCTTCGTTGAAGACCTGGGCGCAGATTCTCTTGACACCGTTGAGCTGGTAATGGCTCTGGAAGAAGAGTTTGATACTGAGATTCCGGACGAAGAAGCTGAGAAAATCACCACCGTTCAGGCTGCCATTGATTACATCAACGGTCACCAGGCGTAAGTGAACATCTCCAGGCGGTCATTCGACCGCCTGAGTTTTATCTTTTTGTCCCACAAGCATCTATTTTAATCCCTCCCTGGAGGACAAACGTGTCTAAGCGTCGTGTAGTTGTGACCGGACTGGGCATGTTGTCTCCTGTCGGCAATACCGTAGAGTCTACCTGGAAAGCTCTCCTTGCCGGTCAGAGTGGCATCAGCCTGATCGACCATTTCGATACTAGCGCCTATGCAACGAAATTTGCTGGCTTAGTAAAGGATTTTAACTGTGATGACATTATCTCGCGCAAAGAACAGCGCAAGATGGATGCCTTCATTCAATATGGAATTGTCGCTGGCGCCCAGGCCATGCAGGATTCTGGCCTCGAAATTACGGAAGAGAACGCTCATCGTATTGGCGCCGCTATCGGCTCCGGTATTGGCGGTCTGGGTCTTATCGAAGAAAACCATGCCTCACTGGTCAATGGTGGACCGCGTAAGATTAGCCCGTTCTTTGTTCCGTCGACGATTGTTAACATGGTGGCCGGTCATCTGACCATTATGTTTGGTTTACGTGGCCCGAGCATCTCCATCGCGACCGCCTGTACCTCTGGTGTGCATAACATCGGTCAGGCCGCGCGTATGATCGCCTATGGCGATGCAGATGCGATGGTTGCCGGTGGCGCAGAAAAAGCCAGCACCCCGCTGGGTGTCGGTGGCTTTGGCGCGGCACGCGCACTGTCTACACGCAACGATAACCCGCAGGCGGCGAGCCGTCCGTGGGATAAAGATCGTGATGGCTTTGTGCTGGGTGACGGCGCGGGCATGGTTGTACTCGAAGAGTACGAACACGCTAAAAAACGTGGCGCAAAAATTTATGCTGAAGTCGTGGGCTTCGGTATGAGTAGCGATGCGTATCATATGACTTCACCACCGGAAAACGGTGCAGGTGCAGCGCTGGCGATGGTTAACGCCATTCGTGACGCGGGTATTGATGTGGGCCAGATTGGCTACGTGAATGCTCACGGTACCTCTACGCCAGCAGGCGATAAAGCAGAAGCACAGGCCGTTAAGTCTGTCTTCGGCGACGCTGCAAGCCGTGTGATGGTCAGCTCCACTAAGTCAATGACCGGCCACCTGCTGGGTGCTGCGGGTGCAGTAGAATCTATCTACTCTATCCTGGCACTGCGCGATCAGGCCGTACCGCCAACCATCAACCTGGATAACCCAGATGAAGGTTGTGACCTGGACTTCGTGCCTCATGAGGCGCGTCAGGTTAGCGGCATGGAGTACACGCTGTGTAACTCCTTCGGCTTCGGCGGCACTAACGGTTCACTGATCTTTAAAAAGGTCTGAGTCGGCTTGTCGGGAAATGCTGAGCCGTTAAGCGTCAGTTGACCGATAATGTGGTTGTATAAAAAACCGGAAACGCTTACCCGTTTCCGGTTTTTTTATGCAAATTGGCAAGACTCAGAAAAACGTGGAGCGCTTAGCCCCACGTGGATATTATTGATAGGTAAAGGTGAATTGTACGGTTGTGTTAAATTCGCCGGCCGTCACCGATCCGGTTGGCGTATACAACCGGGCAGAGAGCGGGAAGGTGGCGCTCCGATTAACGGTATCGACCGCTATCGCCAGCGACCCGAGCGGTTGAATTTCCGTAAGATGATCGCGCGTCATGATCTGTAGCGCCATACCCGTCGCATCACCATTCGTATTAGCAAACTTCGTCGGATCGTCGTTATCGGCATTACCGCTGGTGGTGGCCGTGACTTGGGTCGTCGATGGCGGGCAGGATGATAGGGTTAACGAAAAATCCTGCCATTCGCTGGTTGCCCCAGGCGTTTTGTAGTTCACCGCCCGTGCTTGTTCAAACTTTACTGTCTGAATAAGACTTCCTGCATCAACCGTACAGGCTGAGGCCACGACGGTGCCGCGAAGATCAATGTCGGTAGCGTGAGCGCTGCTACCGAGAATAAGCATCACACTCGCGAGCGTTGGGATAAGTTTGCGTACCCGTATTGTCATCATGCCCGTCCTCAATTACTGGTAGGTAAAGGTCGCTTGTACCTGGCCGATAATGCTGCCTGGCATGACGTTTCCTTTGGAAACCGCACGCGCCCGCATTGCCAGATTGTAGGCATGCGTGTTGGGGATGGCGACGTTGTTCAGCGCCGTGCCGTTACTTAGCGTGGTTGCACCATCGGCAGTGGTCAGCTCCAGCGATAGATTCGTGGCGGTGCCGGTATTTTTGTAGTTGGCAGGCACATCGCTATCCGCGTCGCCGCTGAACGTTACGCTAAAGCTGCTGGTTGATGCCGGGCAACTGGTGAGCGCGAGGGTAAAATCACTCCAGCTGGTCAAGCTGCCTGAGGCGGCGAGAGAGTCCGCCTGGATCGTGTCGCCGAGTTTGACCTGCAACGATGACTGGCTGCCATTCACCACGCAGGGTGACGCCACGACGGTACCGTTAATATCGATATTGACCGAGTTGGCGGAACATAAACTTGAGAACAAACTTCCACACGCCAGAATCATTACCGACAATTTTTTTCCATTATTCATTTTCATCTTCAATCCTAAAGAGTTAGTTATAGGTAATCTCAAGCTGAATGGTCGATTTTACATTTCCGGCCGTGACGTTGTTTTCATCATAAATATAGTAACCGATTTTATAACCCGGCAGATCGTAGTTACCTGAGCCGTTATAATTTTCAAGATCATGCGTACCGTTTGCCATGGCTGGGCTACCATCTGCATTTTGCAATTGAATATAAACATTTTTTGCATAGCCATCGCCGGTTACGGTTTTTATTATGCCATTGCTTGCGTCTTGTGTTCCGTAAGTGGCTTTGAAAGCATATTTAATTCCTGAAATTGCACCCGGGCAATTTGTTAATGTCATCGTCGGGATATCAATAGCTTCCTGGGCGCCAGAGGTCAATTTATTACCATACAGGGTTGGTAGAGTAATCGTTGACGGCGCATTAATAGTACAGCTTGTCATTTTAGGCTGCGACGATATACCAGACAGCGCCAGAAATGAGATGTCAGGGTAACCGCTGCCCGTAGGGTTATGGTAATTCAACGTGACGTCAGGAGCTTGGGTAATTGCTCCCGCAGGGACATTTTCAGTGAGACGCACAAGCATGTATTTCACATGCATATAGCCACTTCCACTCGTAGTGGTCGTGAAGGTTATTTTATTGGGCAACTCCCAGGCATACTGAGGCGTAGTCGCGGATGGCGGATCGTAGTTGACTTGATAGGCGATGCCGATGCCCGGATTATTGGTGGCGTAAATTGTCGCCCCCTTGCTATTAATACCCACAGCGGTTCCGTTAACGGTAATATCCGCCCACGCACTGCTTGTGCTCGGAACGACACTCACTTGATATGAACCGCCGTCATCGTACCAGGTTTCACCGTTTACCGCTGACGGAATATTCCACAGGGAAAGATTGTATTTAAGCGTCTTCTGCGTTGCCGAATTAGTATTAAGAAAAGAAGCCTGCGCAGAGAAGGGGAGCAGTGCTTCCCCGGCAAGAATAAATAATGCAATGATTGTCTTTTTATTCATCCTGAATATTCCACTTATGCTCATCTATCGAGAATTAACGACAGGTTGCGCGGGTAGTAATCATGCCGCTGGTTGGGTTATTCTCAGCGAGGTTAAACGTGACGCGGCAGGTTTGATTTGCGGCATTACCCCACTTCGCCATGAGTTCGCCGCGCTCAGGCATCCCGGTGATATAGGCCTGACCGCCGTCGCCGACAATAACGCTGCTGCTATTGTCACCGCCATCAACGGTAACCATGGCACCAAATGGCACGTCTTCGCCTGATGGGCGTGTGAGCGTCATTAGCACACGTTTACCAATATGCGTATCAAAGTGTGCTCTGACGACAGCCCCGCGCGTTGGGGTGACCGTTTTGGCAGAAAGGGTGACATCGGCATCTTCAGGCAGCATTTCGGTATCCAGTGAAATGGTGTTTTCGCGATATGGCGTGATGTAAGGCACGATGGTATAGCCGCGGAAATCGGTGCTGACGCCGGTCTGGTTACTGATGTCGACGCCGCTGGCACCAGGGGCTTCCACCAATGCGGATGTTTCACCCAACTGCTGGCTTAAGGTCACACCGTTGGCATGCGCGATGATGCCGCCGTTGATACCGTAGTTGACTCTGCGCTGATCGTGGTCATAGCCATAGGCCGCGTTCATGCGCGCGTAAGAGCCCTGGTAATCGAGGCTGGCATTACCGCCGGTACCTTCTCCGTGGTTGGTTTTACTTTCCTGTACGCTCCAGTTCAGGTTTTGATTTTCAAGCGCAGAACCGTTTAGGCCGACCGTATGGCTGGTATTCCCCTGTTTGCTGGTGCTAAGGCCATAGCTCGCCCAACTGTTGTTAAGCCAGCGATCCAGCGGAACGTTGATACTCAGCGAGAACACCTGATCTTCGCTGTAGACTACGTCGTTATCCCGGGCGCTGGTTGTATTGCGGTTATAGCTGTAGTTCACGCTCCAGGTTATGCCATTCCAGCTATTGCTATAGCCCGCGCCGATTGAGCGCATATTGCGGTCGCTATTCCAGTAATCTTCGCTGATGGCGTTCAGGGAGAGGGAGCCTGCGCTTTCCCCAAGGTTCTGGTTCAGCAGTAACTCAGCGCGATTACGACGACGTTCCATCGTGTCCAGTTGGTTGTCATCACGCCAGGTATCGAGTACTTCCGATAGCGTGTAATACCCGGACGTTGAATAGCGGTAGCCCGAAATCGAAATATTAGTGCCGGTCGTGAGGATGTTTTTGCTGTAGCGAACGCGTACTGACTGGCCGCTCTCTTTATCCTGCTCTTTTTGCGTTGACCATGCCTGGGTCGCATCGACGGATACTGCCCCCAGACCGCCAAAGTTTTTACCCACACCCGCCAGTACAGACTGGTAGTGTTGGGAGAATTGTCCGCCGCCATAGAGGGTAAATCCGGCGGGCAGGCCATAGATGGCGGTACCCTGGGTAAAATATTCTTTATCTACGGCGCTGTCGTAAGAGCGATACTGGCCGCTGGTCAGGCTGTATTTCAGGCGCCCTTCACGTTGTAAGACGGGGAGGGAAGCGAAAGGGACGATTTGATGCTGTTCGCTGCCATCGGCTTCTTTAATGGTCACGTCAAGATCGCCACTGCTCCCGGTCGGGAACATATCATTGATTTCAAACGCCCCCGGAGAAACGTAGGTCTGGTAAATGGTGTAGCCATTTTGCTTCACAATGACCTGGGCGTTGGTGCGCGCGATACCGCGAACTACCGGAGCGTAACCGCGCAGGCTATCCGGCAGCATGTCGTCGTCAGAGGCCAGCTGAGCGCCGCGGAACGGTACGCTATCAAACATATCCGACGGTGAGTTGCTTTCACCGAGGGTCAGCTGGCTTTTAAGGGCAATAATATTGCGCTGGGCGTAGGTATAGGCCGAATCCCAGTTATCCTGAGTATTGTTGCCCGTGGTGTCTCGCGACCAGGTGCTGTAATTGCGCACGCGCCAGGCGCCGATATTGAGTCCTGGTTGTAGGTTCAGATAGTAGCTGTCGGAATCCTGAGAACCGTTGCGTCGCGCTTCGGTATTGCCGCCGGTAAAGTTGTAGTTAAGCAGCAGGGCATTGATGCCTTCATCAAGTCTTTCCGGCGCAACATAACCCCGGGCGACCGTATTGATAGCCGCCTGAGGAATACTGAGCTCAAGCTGCTGTTTATTGAAGATAAGTTTGCTGCTGGCCTGCGGAATCACCGCCAGATTGGCACATTGACCATGACTGGCTAACTGAGGAAATTGTTCCGTGCGGATGCCAAACGATGCCAGCATTTCAATGCTCAGGCAAGGCTGAAGCGTCTCATTGCCCAATGCATCTTTTTGCATCGAAAATTCAATGTCATAGGTGCCAAGTGAGCTTTTATTCACCAGCACGTCCACGCGATAGGTGCCTGGCATCTGACCGACGCCATCTTCGAAGGCACTCAGATCGGTTAGATCGGTACTCGGCCCATCAATACCTAACATGGCCGGGTTGAAATATTCGCGTGCAAACGCCGGGTTAAGCACTGGCAACGCACACTGTAATGCGATAAAACAGGCCAGTTTTGTTAATGATCTTTTATTTTTATTCACGTCTTTCATTCCGCGATCCTTACGGAGATTTAGGGCGCAAGCGACTACTGGCGGGTTTGATGGACATCACCAGCGGCACCGTAGTCATTGATAATTTTCCAGCTAATGTCGCCCGATGCATTCGCAGGGACGGTAAAGGTTGCGCTGGACATTGGCGCAACATAGGTCGCGTCTTGCACTCTACTGCTGCCGACTTTTACTTCGCTGAAGTTCATGTAATAGGCCGTCGGGTTACTGACGGTCAGTTTTTGCCCACTGCGTACCCAGCTCAGCTTGTCGGTGAGTTTTTCCGGGATATCGGTCAGTGTTTTTGGCCGATAAATGAGTTTGATACGGGTTTTAACGGCGATCTGTAATGTGTTAACGTTTTCTTGTTTTTCTGTTGCTGGAATAGTCTTTATATTCATCCAGAATAATGATTCGCGATCGTCTGGTAAGTTTCCGCCTGCACGAATAATACGTAACTTGTTCTCTTCAGTACCGCCTAAGCGGAAAAGAGGAGGTGTGACAATGAAAGGTACTTTATTATTTTTATTTTCGCCTTCATCAATCCAGGATTGAATAAGATATGAATAATTATCAGGGTTTTTGACGCTGATCGACGTCTCTTTTTTTTCTTCACTATATATAATGCGAGTGCCGCCAACGATAACGCCCGCATGCGCTGCCGCCATCGATAAACAAAATGTCGTGGCGATTAGTGTATTCACTAATTTCATTTGGTTAACCTCAAAAAAGTAAAACCGGAAGACCCGGCTTTACTTATAGCCAAAAGCGGGAATTAATCGTATTACGATTAATTGTATGTCATTGTAAAGTTAACGGTACCGTTGGCTTTACCTGATTTCACGCTCGCCGTTGTTGCGACATACTGTGCGCTAAAGACCATAGTTGCCGTACCTGCAGAGGTGTCAATAGTAGCTGGTTTAGATTCTGTAGACAGCGGCAGAGCGCTACCGTCGCCGTTTAGCAGCTGAATTGCCACGCCTTCGGCCACATCA
This sequence comes from Kluyvera sp. NPDC087067, assembly GCF_044745165.1. Lineage (NCBI taxonomy): Bacteria > Pseudomonadati > Pseudomonadota > Gammaproteobacteria > Enterobacterales > Enterobacteriaceae > Kluyvera > Kluyvera sp. NPDC087067. The sequence goes on from NZ_JBIUZS010000001.1 coordinate 398,885, forward strand.
GTGCCGCCTGCATCGGTCAGTTGCAGATAGTCGTTATTCACGGTATCAGGCGTACCGCTATATTTAACCACAACAGGTTTGCCTTTCAGGTCGTCAGGGCAACCCGTTAATTTCAGGCTAAATGTCGTATTTGCTGCTACTGCACCCGCAGTGGCCAGCGATGCTTTGGCGACATCACCTAATTTAACTGTCTGTGGAGAAGTCAGTGAGCTATCTACCTGGCAACCGGCTTCAATAATATTACCGGTAAAATCTACTTTTCCATCTTCTGCGAGCACAGAGGAGGCCATTCCTAAAGTGGTCAGGAAGGCAACTGCAGCCAGTTTTCCTTTCATGGGTATTATCCTTTTTGAAATATATGGGTTTTTCTGGAAAACAAATACATGTGGCTCCACCGTCGGAAATAGACAGTGGAAAGTAACATTTCTTCCAGACTGGATGGATTATATTGTAACTATATTTAAATATGCATGTTATTTTTCTACATATGATATTAATTAAATCTAAAAATATTGACTCGGTAAATGCTGATGATTTCGTTAAATGTATTGATGGGATGTATTTTATTTCTCATTGTCAGCAACAGTGGGCTTGGTATTTCAGAATTACAAGCATCGCTGCGGCTTTTCGTATTGGTAATTTTGATGTGTCACGAATACAATGAAGCCAGTGCGTAATAATATACGGAGAATGAATGCAATTAATCAATGGATCGCAGACTGACACATTGCCTGCGAACGATCGAAGCGTTCAGTTTGGCGATGGCTGCTTTACCACGGCGCGCATTGTAGAGGGTCAGGTGTGTCTGCTTGATAGGCATCTACGCCGTTTACAGCAGGCCTGTGAACGACTTGCCATTCCTTTTGTCGATAAAGACCTGCTGCTTACGGAAATGAGGTCTTTGGCCGCCGGGCAGGAGACGGGCGTTCTCAAAGTGATTATTACCCGTGGTAGCGGTGGCCGCGGGTATAGCGGCGCACTTTGCCAACAACCTACGCGCATTCTTTCTCTTAGCCCCGCCCCCACGCACTACCATCGCTTAAAAGAGGAGGGCGCAATCCTCGCGCTCAGCCCCGTGCCACTTGGGCGTAACGCGTACCTCGCAGGAATAAAACACCTCAATCGCCTTGAGCAGGTGATGATTCGTTCTCATCTTGAGCAGACGGACGCCGATGAGGCCCTTGTCCTTGACAGCGATGGGTGGCTTACGGAATGCTGTGCGGCTAATTTGTTCTGGCGCTGCGGGCAGGACGTTTTTACGCCGCGCCTCGACAAGGCCGGCGTAAACGGCGTGATGCGGCAGTTTATTATGGCGCAATTGGCACACTCGCCGTATCGCGTTGTCGAAGTCATGGCGCCGCTGTCCGCGCTGGCGCAGGCGGATGAAGTCCTGATGTGTAACGCGCTGATGCCGGTCATTCCCGTACAGCGCTTTGGGGACCAGCAGTGGTCGGCCCGTGAACTTTACCAATTTTTAGCCCCACTTTGTGAGTCATCTGATTAGCATGAAGAAACTGTTACGCATAACGTTATTGATAGTGGTTGTCCTCGGTATTGCCGCCGGCGTGGGCATGTGGAAGGTGCGTCAATTGGCGGACAGTAAGTTGCTGATTAAAGAGGATACCGTCTTTACCCTTAAGCCCGGTACCGGGCGTCTGGCATTGGGCGGGCAGCTTTATACTGAGAAGGTGCTTAACCGTCCGCGGGTTTTCCAGTGGTTACTGCGCCTGGAGCCTGAACTGTCGCACTTTAAAGCCGGGACTTATCTGCTGACGCCACAAATGACCGTCCGCGATATGCTAAAGCTCATTGCCAGCGGTAAAGAGGCGCAGTTCCCGCTGCGTTTTGTTGAAGGAATGCGTCTTTCTGACTACCTGAGACAGCTTCGCGATGCGCCCTATATCAAACATACTCTGAGCGACGATCAATACGCGACCGTTGCTAAAGCCCTGGCATTGGATAACCCGGAATGGGTTGAGGGTTGGTTCTGGCCGGATACCTGGATGTACACCGCGAACACCACCGATATCGCTATTCTTAAGCGCTCCCACCAGAAGATGGTGGCGGAAGTGGACAAAGCCTGGGAAGGTCGCGCTGAAAACCTCCCTTATAAAGATAAAAATCAGTTTGTCACCATGGCCTCTATCATTGAAAAAGAGACCGCGGTGGCGGAAGAACGCGATCGCGTGGCATCGGTCTTTATCAACCGCCTGCGTATCGGGATGCGGCTGCAAACTGACCCGACCGTGATCTACGGGATGGGTGAAAACTACGATGGCAAGCTCTCGCGTAAGGATCTTGAGACGCCAACCGCGTATAATACCTACACTATTGCCGGTATGCCGCCGGGGGCGATTGCCAACCCGGGCGAAGCCTCGCTGAAGGCCGCCGCGCATCCGGCGAAAACGCCGTATCTCTATTTTGTTGCCGACGGTAAAGGCGGACATACGTTTAATACCAATCTTGCAAGCCATAACCGGTCGGTGCAGGATTACCTGAAAGTGCTAAAGGATAAAAATGCGCAGTAATTACATCGTCATTGAAGGACTGGAAGGGGCGGGTAAAACCACCGCGCGGGACGTGATCGTCGAAACGCTGCGAGACCTCGGCATCAACGACCTGCTGTTTACCCGCGAACCCGGCGGCACCGTGCTGGCAGAGAAGCTGCGCAGCCTGGTGCTGGACATCAAATCGGTTGGCGATGAAGTGATTACCGATAAAGCGGAAGTGCTGATGTTTTACGCCGCCCGTGTGCAGCTTGTGGATTCAGTGATTAAACCGGCGCTGGCGCAAGGTCAGTGGGTGATTGGCGACCGCCACGATCTCTCGACGCAGGCCTATCAGGGCGGTGGACGCGGTATCGACCGCCATATGCTGGCAACGCTGCGCGATGCGGTACTGGGCGACTTCCGTCCCGATCTGACCATTTATCTCGACGTGACCCCGGAAGTGGGCCTGAAGCGTGCGCGTGCGCGTGGCGATCTTGATCGTATCGAGCAGGAGTCGCTGAACTTCTTCAACCGTACCCGCGCGCGTTATCTGGAACTGGCTGCGGCCGACGCCAGCATTCGCACCATAGATGCGACACAGCCGCTTGAAAAGGTGATGAGTGACATCCGTGCCACCGTCACCACCTGGGTTGCGGAGCAACAGGCATGAAATGGTATCCGTGGTTACGCCCGCCGTTTGAACAGCTTGTGTCGAGCTATCAAGCGGGAAGGGGTCACCATGCGTTGTTGATTCAAGCGCGTGCGGGCATGGGTGCCGATTCGCTGGCCTATGCCATTACCCGTTTTCTGATGTGTCACCAGCCTGATGGTCACAAGAGCTGCGGCCAGTGCCACAGCTGTCAACTGATGCAGGCCGGAACGCATCCTGATTATTACGTTTTACAGCCTGAGAAAGGCAAAAGTACGCTGGGTATTGATGCGGTGCGCGGGGTGAGTGAAAAACTCTACGAACACGCCCGTTTGGGTGGGGCGAAAGTGGTGTGGATCGCCGATGCGACCCTGCTGACCGAAGCCGCGGCCAATGCATTGTTAAAAACGCTGGAAGAACCGCCGAAAAATACCTGGTTCTTTCTCGCCTGTGAAGAACCCGCGCGTTTGCTGGCGACGATGCGTAGCCGCTGCCGACTCTATCACCTGGCCCCGCCGAGCGAGCAATATGCGCTGGCGTGGCTTGAGCGTGAGATGACCGCGCCCCGGGAATCGCTGCTGACGGCATTACGGCTTTGCGATCATGCGCCAGCCGCCGCGCTTGAGCTGCTGGCTGCCGAGTCGTGGGCCGCGCGTGAAAAGCTGTGTCAGGCGCTGGGTATCAGTCTGAATAACGGCGACTGGCTGGCGCTTTTACCTGCGCTGAACCACGATAGCGTCGTCCAGCGACTACACTGGCTGTCAACGTTACTGCTGGACGCGATGAAACAACAGCAGCGGATCGTACGCTTAACCAACGTCGACCACGCCGAGCTGGTGAATCAGCTGGCGAACGCTTTATCGGCTTCCCGATTGCAGGCCATTGCCGCTGATGCCTGCGTTTGCCGGGAACAGCTGTTAAGCGTCACGGGGCTTAACCGCGAACTTATCCTCACCGAGCGCCTGTTGCGCTGGGAACAGTATTTGCAACCTGGTGCGGTACTGCCAGTATCCCACCTCTAAGAGAGACATTATGTTTTTAGTCGACTCGCACTGCCATCTTGATGGCCTTGATTACCAATCCCTGCATAAAGACGTTGACGATGTGATGGCGAAAGCCGCCGCACGGGACGTTCGTTTTGCACTTGCCGTCGCCACGACCTTGCCGGGCTATCGTCAAATGCGCTGTCTAGTCGGGGAGCGCCCGGAAGTGGTGTTCTCCTGTGGCGTACATCCGCTTAATCAGGATGAGGCGTATGACGTTGAAGATCTGCGCCGCATGGCCGCAGAAGAGGGCGTTGTCGCCATGGGCGAGACGGGGCTTGATTACTTTTATACCCCGGAAACCAAAGCCCAACAACAGCTGTCATTTCGCCAGCATATCCAGATTGGCCGTGAGCTGAATAAGCCGGTGATTGTGCACACCCGCGATGCGCGTGCCGATACGCTGGCTATCCTGCGTGAAGAAAACGTGATGGATTGTGGCGGTGTACTACACTGTTTCACTGAAGACACTGAGACGGCGGGTAAGCTGCTGGATATGGGGTTCTATATTTCGTTCTCCGGGATCGTCACTTTCCGCAATGCGGAGCAGTTACGTGAAGCCGCGCGCTACGTTCCACTGGATAGACTGCTGGTTGAGACCGACTCTCCGTATCTGGCACCGGTGCCGCATCGTGGCAAGGAGAACCAACCGGCGATGGTGCGCGATGTCGCGGAATACATGGCCGTGTTGAAAGGCGTAAGCGTAGAACAGCTGGCGCAACAGACGACGGACAACTTTGCGAACCTCTTCCATATCGATCCTACCCGCCTACAATCTGCCTGATTTTGCGACTTATTTTAATGCTCGTAATTAATGTTCAAAGCGAGTACAGTTCACCGCCGTAAAAGTGGCGGTGAACGTCAATCTGCCAATAAACGGGCCAGTTTATTGTAAAGAAGATTAAAATTCTAAGTCATAACCGTTTGGAATGTGATAGCGGTCAAACAAAACTCAGGGGAATTATTTTACTCTGTGTAATTAATAAAGGGCGCTTTAGATGCCCTGTCCCTGGTGAGTCTCTCCCCACTCACTAATGCGTGAAAACGTAGATAAAAGTACAAATACTCAGGAGCACTCCTAATATGTTTAAGAATGCATTTGCTAACCTGCAAAAGGTCGGTAAATCGCTGATGCTGCCGGTTTCCGTGCTGCCTATCGCAGGTATCCTGCTGGGCGTCGGTTCCGCAAACTTCAGCTGGCTGCCAGCCGTCGTTTCTCATGTTATGGCAGAAGCGGGCGGTTCCGTTTTCGCCAACATGCCACTTATCTTCGCTATCGGTGTTGCATTAGGCTTTACCAATAACGACGGTGTATCTGCGCTGGCTTCGGTTGTTGCCTACGGCATCATGGTGAAAACCATGGCTGTGGTTGCTCCTCTGGTGCTGCATTTGCCTGCGGAAGAGATCGCGGCTAAACACCTGGCGGATACCGGCGTATTAGGCGGTATTATTGCGGGTGCGATCGCGGCGTACATGTTCAACCGCTTCTACCGCATCAAGCTGCCTGAGTATCTGGGCTTCTTTGCCGGTAAACGTTTCGTGCCGATCATTTCTGGTCTGACCGCGATCTTTATGGGTATCGTGCTGTCCTTCATCTGGCCACCGGTAGGTACTGCTATTCAGACCTTCTCGCAGTGGGCGGCTTACCAGAACCCAGTCGTGGCATTTGGTATTTACGGCTTCATCGAACGCTGCCTGGTGCCGTTTGGTCTGCACCACATCTGGAACGTTCCTTTCCAGATGCAGATTGGTGAATACACCAACGCAGCAGGTCAGGTGTTCCACGGCGACATCCCTCGCTATATGGCAGGTGACCCAACTGCGGGCAAACTGTCCGGCGGCTTCCTGTTCAAAATGTACGGTCTGCCGGCTGCGGCTATCGCTATCTGGCACTCTGCTAAACCAGAGAACCGTGCAAAAGTCGGCGGCATCATGATCTCCGCTGCGCTGACCTCTTTCCTGACCGGTATCACCGAGCCAATCGAATTCTCCTTCATGTTCGTGGCGCCGATCCTGTACATCATCCACGCTATTCTGGCAGGTCTGGCATTCCCGATCTGTATTCTGCTGGGGATGCGTGACGGGACTTCGTTCTCTCACGGTCTGATCGACTTTATCGTACTGTCCGGTAACAGCAGCAAACTGTGGCTGTTCCCGATTGTCGGTATCTGCTATGCGGTAGTCTACTACGTCGTTTTCCGCGTGCTGATTAAAGCACTGAACCTGAAAACGCCGGGTCGTGAAGACGCGACTGAAGATTCTAAAGCTACGGCAACCAGCGAAATGGCGCCTGCGCTTGTCGCCGCCTTCGGTGGTAAAGAAAACATCACTAACCTCGATGCTTGTATTACCCGTCTGCGCGTAAGCGTAGCCGATGTCGCGAAAGTGGATCAGCCAGGGCTGAAGAAACTCGGTGCGGCGGGTGTGGTTGTTGCAGGTTCCGGCGTTCAGGCGATTTTCGGCACTAAATCCGATAACCTGAAAACCGAAATGGACGACTACATTCGTAATAACTAAGTTATTCGATGTGATAGGTTTGGGGAGACTAAGGCAGCCGAATGGCTGCCTTTTTTACGTTTGTGGGTTGGGTAGACATCCCGGCGTCGCTGCGCTCGGCCGGGCTACGCCCTAAACGGTAGGCCGGATAAGGCAACGCCGCCATCCGGCATTCTGCGCTTATTTGCCTGATGGCGCGAAGCTTATCAGGCCTACGGGCTAAACGGTAGCCCGGGCGAGGCGTTTACGCCGACCCCGGGGAAGCTCATGAAGGGCATCAGAACTGGTAACTTGCCGTGACGCTCACGTTACGCGGTTCGCCGTACACGATAGAACCATCAATATTGGTATCGTAGGTTTTGTCGAACAGGTTGTTGAGGTTGCCCTGTACGGAAAAGTTCTTCGTAACCTGGTAGCGGGTGAACAGATCGACCAGCGCATAGCTGCCCTGTTCTGCACGGAAGGTACCAAACGGTGTGACGGTATCTTTATAGACGCGGTTTTGCCAGTTCACGCCGCCGCCCACAGTGAGCTCAGGCATTGCCGGCAGACGATAGCGGGTAAACAGTTTCACGCTGGTACGCGGCAGGTTCGGGTTGACCGCATTGCCTTCATTATCTTCCGCCACAAATCGCGTTGCGCCAAAGGTCATCTGCCAGTTATCGGTAAGCGCGCCGTTTATCTCAAACTCCACGCCTTTGCTGACGGTTCCGTCTGCGGTGGTATAAGCAATATCCCCCGCGCTGCCCGGAATCGGGTTGCCCGTCGATTGGCCCAGATTATCCTGCTCAATACGGAACACCGATAACGTTGTGGTCAGGCGGCTGTCCATCCAGTCGGATTTCAGGCCCAGCTCGTAGTTATTCCCGGTAATCGGCGTCAGGTATTTCCCTGAGCTATCGCGCACGTTCTGCGGCTGGAAGATAGAGGTATAGCTGGCGTAGGTTGACCAGTTATCGTTGATGTCATAAACCAGACCCGCATACGGCGTGGTGTGGTTTTTCTCCATCGTGTAGCTGAGCGTATCAATGCTCCAGTTGGTATAGCGCGCGCCGAGAATCAGGTGCAGCGGATCGGCAAGCGTCACGCGGGTTGCCGCATACAGCGATTTCATGCGCGTGGTATCGTCCTGCGCCAGACTTTGCGGGTTCCAGTTGGTTTCCGGGAAGGTGGCGCTATCAAAATTATTGAAGCTACCGACTTCATCCGGGAATACGTTCGCCCACGAGCTGAAATAGCGGTTGTTTTGCTTACTGTAGCTGCCGCCCACCATCATATTATGCTGACGACCAAACAGGTCATAACTGCCGTCGGCAAACAGGTCCAGCGCATCGACTTTACGTTTACCGCTGTTCCATCCGGTGCCGCCAACGTAATCAAAGCCTGGGCCGTAGTTACCGTAAGGCCCAACCAGCATACCGGTATTCTTATCGACATAGGCGTCGATATACATGGTTTTACTGTCGAACTTAATCTCGGTATGCGTGGCGTTAAGCGTCGCCTGCCAGGTGTCGGCAAAGCGCTGCTTTAAGGTCATAAAAACTTTATTGCTATCTTTATCGTTATAAGCCCAATCCGGCGCGGTGCTGTGCGCACGGTCGTATTGACGGCTGCTGCCGTCGGTATTCCAGCGCGGCAGGCCGCCCCAGGTTGGGCTATCGACGTTGATTCGCTGATACTCGTAGCCTGCGGAGAGGCTGGTGGCGGAACCTAAGTCTGCATCGAGAATACCGGAGAAGAACGTTTTGTCGCTGTTGTAACGGTCAAGCCAGGAATCATTATTTTGGTAGCCGGCCACAATACGCGCGCGCACGTTACCGTCTTCGGTTAGCGGGCTTTGCAGGTCGGTGACATAACGCTGCTTATTCCAGCTACCGTATTCGGCGGAAACATTGCCGGTGAATTCACGGCTGGTGGCGTGCTTGCGGATCATATTGATTGACGCGGAGGGATTACCGGTGCCGGTCATCAGTCCGTTAGCACCACGAACCACTTCCACACGTTCATAGAGCGCGGTATCGGACAGGGCATCGCCCAGATTCCAGCGGGATTCAAAATAGGTGGGAATCCCGTCGACCATATAGTTATCGATTTCAAAACCGCGGGAGTAATAGCTGTTGCGGTCAGAGTCGGCCTGACTACGGCTGATGCCGGTGGTGCTGTCCATCACATCACCCAGGGTTTGCAACTGCTGATCCTGCATACGCTGCTCGCTGATGATGCTGACTGATTGCGGAATATCGCGCTGCACCATCTGCATTTTCGTACCGGCTGTCGTCGTCTTAACGCTGTAGTCCTGTTTTTGCGTATCGCTACTGCTATCGGACGAGGAACCTTCGACAACAATCGTGTCTTCAGTTTTATCAGCGGTCATGCCCAGTTGAGGGTAGAGCGCCAGCGCAATGCCGACAGCAATCAGAGACGGCGCGGTACGACCATCCCGGGTGTTGGAAGTGAAAGACATGGTAAACCCTTAATCAAATGAGAATTATTTTTCTCCGCAGCTCTACGGCCACGGTCAATCGTTGCTACGCGCATATGTCGTAGTGAATGCAAATGAGAAATATACGCATTTTTATTAAAATGTAAACAGAGGTAAGCAAGAGAAATGGCGCGTAATGAAACGGCTTTTTAGTTAATTCATGAGCAGGAAAAGTGCGGATGGGGGGAAACTTTGGGGAAGCGAGTCCGTAAGCGGTAGCGGGTACGTTGACGTACCCGCGACAATTACCGTCAGGCGAGGGCGTTTTCTTCAAGTTGCTGCATAAACTGACGCACCCAGTCCATGCGCGTTTTACGCTCGGCCAGTTCCTGGAAGAAGCGCAGACGCGTCGGGCCATCTAACCGATAGTGCTGCGGTTGTTTTTGCAGCAAACCGATAAGCCAGGAAGGATTGACGTGATTTTTCTCGGCAAACTCAATGACGCCGCCTTTGTCGTTGCCTTCAAGCTTGCGGATCCCAAGCTTCTGCGCCTGCTGACGTAGACGCGCAATGTCCAGCAGGTTGCGCGCGGCGTCCGGTAACAGGCCGAAGCGGTCAATCAACTCGACTTTAATCTCGTCAAGCTCATGCTCACCTTTGGCGCTGGCGATACGTTTGTAGAACGACAGACGCGTATTTACATCCGGGATATAGTCATCCGGTAGCAGCGACGGCATCCGCAGCTCAACTTCCGTCTGCTGGCTGGTGAGATCTTCAAGCGACGGCTCGCGCCCCTCTTTAAGCGCATCGACGGCGTTTTCCAGCATCTCCATATACAGCGAGAAGCCGATAGATTCCATCTGCCCACTCTGACCTTCACCCAATAGCTCACCCGCGCCACGAATCTCAAGGTCGTGGGTCGCCAGCGCAAATCCGGCGCCTAAATCTTCCAGTGAGGCAATGGCCTCCAGACGCTTTTGCGCATCGGTCGTCATCGCTTTTGGATGCGGCGTTAACAGCCAGGCATAGGCCTGATGGTGGGAGCGCCCCACGCGGCCTCTGAGCTGGTGAAGCTGCGCCAGGCCAAAGTGATCGGCGCGCTCAATGATGATGGTGTTGGCGGTCGGAATATCGATACCGGTTTCGATGATGGTGGTACACACCAGCACGTTGAAACGCTGGTGGTGGAAATCATTCATCACCCGTTCCAGTTCGCGCTCGCGCATCTGACCGTGGCCGATGGCAATGCGGGCTTCCGGCACCAGTTCGGCAAGTTTATCCGCCGCTTTCTGAATATTTTCAACGTCGTTGAACAGATAGTACACCTGACCGCCGCGCAGCGTTTCACGCAAAATCGCTTCGCGCACCACCAGGCTGTCGTACTCGCGGACGAAGGTTTTGACCGCCAGACGGCGCGCCGGTGGCGTGGCGATGATCGACAGATCGCGCATACCGCTCATCGCCATATTCAAGGTTCGCGGAATCGGCGTTGCGGTGAGCGTCAGAATATCGACGTCGGCGCGCATCGCTTTGATACGCTCTTTGTGGCGCACGCCGAAACGGTGCTCCTCATCGACAATCAACAGCCCAAGATCGCGCAGCTTAACGTCGCTTTGCAGCAGTTTATGGGTGCCAATCAGAATATCAATCTTACCTTCGGCGGCCTCGGCCAGAATCTGGGTTTGCTCTTTGGCACTACGAAAACGTGATAACACTTCAATCCGCACCGGCCAGTTGGCAAAGCGGTCGCGGAAGTTATCGTAGTGCTGCTGAGCGAGCAGGGTAGTGGGTACCAGCACCGCGACCTGCTTGTGGTTTTCGACGGCGAGGAAGGCGGCGCGCATTGCCACTTCGGTTTTGCCAAAGCCAACGTCGCCGCACACCAGACGATCCATCGCCAGCGGCTGGCACATATCGCTTAAAACGGCGTTGATGGCCTGCGCCTGATCCGGCGTGGTTTCAAACGGGAAGCTGTCGCAGAATAGCTGGTACTGCTCCTTGTCGTGCTTGAAGGCAAAGCCCTCTTTCGCCGCACGCTGGGCGTAGATATCCAGCAGTTCAGCCGCCACGTCACGCACTTTTTCAGCCGCTTTCTGCCGCGCGCGTGACCAGGCATCGCTACCCAGTTTATGCAGCGGCGCACTCTCGTCCGCGCCACCCGCGTAGCGACTGATAAGGTGCAGCGACGACACCGGCACATACAGCTTGGCGTCGTTGGCATAGATAAGCATCAGGTACTCGGCGGTGATACCACCGGTTTCCAGCGTCGTCATGCCGGCATAACGCCCAACCCCGTGCTCAAGATGCACCACCGGCTGACCGATATGCAGCTCCGCCAGGTTGCGAATTAAGGTATCCGGGTTAATGGTGCGGCGAGAGTCCTGACGGCGACGCGCCACGCGCTCGCCCAGGAGATCGCTTTCGCAGATAAGCGCGCGGTTATTCTGGGTGTCGATAAAACCATGTTCGGCAGCGCCAATCATCAGATAGCGCTGGTTGCCCTCCGCCTCGTCAAGACGCTGGATGCGTTTAGGCGCAAGCTTAATACGCGCCAGCAGTTCACCTAGCGCTTCACGGCGGCCTTCACTCTCCACCGAAAAAATAACCGGCCCGCTAAAGGACTCAATAAATTTTCGCAGATTATCCAGCGGCGCTTTATTTTGCGCCTGCACGGAAAGATCCGGCAGCGGCTGGAAGCCCATATTGACGTGGGCCGCTTTTTTCGCCAGATGCTCCGTCTTAAGCTGGACGCGCGGCCATTTTTTCAGCTCGCTGTTGAGCTCGTCGGTGCGAAGCCAAAGGTGAGCAGGGGCCAGCAGCGGGCGCATCGGATCAACGCCGCGGTTCTCAAAGCGGGCCTGGGCATCGGCCTGAAAACGGTTGGCGCTGGTGTCGATATCACCGGTATTCACCAGCAGCGTATTGGCCGGGAAGTAGCTAAAGAGCGGCGGTAGCGGCTCGCTAAAGAACAGCGGCTGCCAGTACTCGATCCCCGCCGGTAACGTGCCTTTACTCACTTGCTGATAGATATGCTCGGCATCGCGCTTAACGTCAAACTGGTCGCGCCACTGGCTGCGGAACAGTTCAATGGCGGCTTTATCGGTCGGGAATTCGTGCGCGGGCAGCAGATTGATGGCGTCAACTTCATCAAGCGTCCGCTGGCTGTCGACGTCAAAGACGCGCAGGCTATCAATTTCATCATCAAAGAAATCAAGGCGGTACGGCTGGTCGCTGCCCATGGGATAGAGGTCGAGCAGCGCGCCACGGATGGCGTATTCGCCGTGTTCCATCACCTGATCAACATGGCGGTATCCGGCGCTATCAAGCTGGTTACGCAGCGCATCACGCGACAGGCGCTGTCCTTTTTTCATCACCAGCGCGTGGCCGTGCAGGAAGCTATGCGGGCAGACGCGCTGCATTAAGGTGCTGACCGGCACAATCAACACGCCGCGCTGCATGGTTGGCAACTGATACAGCGTTGACAGGCGCGAGGAGATAATATCCTGATGCGGCGAGAAGCTGTCGTAAGGCAGCGTCTCCCAGTCGGCGAGGTTCATCACCAGCGCATCGGTGAACTGGCCAATTTCGTCATGCAGGCGCAGAGCGTTTTGCATATCCGGGGCGATTAACACCACCGGGCCGGGATGATGTTCTGCGATGTCAGCGACCACCGTCGCACAAGCGGCACCGGTCAGTTCGCCAAGCAGGCGTTGCTCACCGGGTTTCGTCGGTAAGGCATAACGGGCATGTTCAGGCATAGTCAGCGCACGTTCTCCAGAATAAAAGCCGTGTTCGATACGGTAATCATATCAATCTTATACGCTTATTATCCGTGATGGTGGCGGGAGTGCAACCGTTGAAAAAGACGATAATGCTTCAGACAGGCTGTCGGCGCTGCTGGCTCAACTTGCGGTATTGCTGCGGCGACATGCCGACCAGCTTGCCGAATGTGCTGTAAAAACGGCTGCTGGAGCGGAATCCGGCGGTCATGGCGATATCGAGAATCGTTTTATCGGTGTCGCTCAAAAGCGCACGGACGTGGTTGATCCGCATGGCGGTAATGTACTGTTTAAGCGTTAACTGCATGACGCGCTGGAAAATACCCATTGCATAGTTGGCGTTGAGTTTCGCATGCTCGGCAACATCGTTAATGGTTAATGCCTGATCGTAGTTATCGGCAATGAATCCCAGCATCTGGCTGACGTAAAACTGTGCGTGACGGGAGACGCTATTTTTATGCGTGCGCGAGGTTTTGTTGAGCAAAATAGGCTGCCAGCCGGAGAGGCTAAAGCGCTTAAGCATCAGGCCGATTTCATCGATCGCCAGCTGCCGAATCTGTTCGTTCGGGCTGCGCATCTCCTGCTGCCAGCGTAATACCTCAAAGGTGCTGAGTTGTTGGGTCGCCAGCGATTTAATCACCATGCCGTGGGTGACGTGGTTAATCAATTCGCGGTCCAGCGGCCAGGAGAGAAAAAGATGCATCGGCAGGCTGAAAATCGCCATCTTTTCGCAATGGCCGATATGGGTGAGCTGGTGCGGGGTGCAGGCCCAGAACAGGGTGATGTGGCCTTGTTCTATCTGAACCACTTCGTTATTGATCAAATACTCAACGTCGCCGTCAAACGGCACGTTCACCTCAACCTGACCATGCCAGTGGCTGGCGGGCATAACGTGCGGGCGTCGTAGCTCAATATCCATCCGCTGATATTCAGAATACAACGCCAGCGGGCTACGGGTCTGCTTCTCATCACCGTTGCACATATGCGGGTCGGGCGGGAGGAGGGTTATCGGATCAATATTCATGATGACTCCATTTCCTGAATTATCAGAATCATGGCAGGTTTCTGGCCTGGTGACCGAGAATGCCGACACAAAAGTCATACTTTTCTTTAAGCATAGGCCTGATTGCAGGCGCATTACTCTGCTTTTCCGCCGACATTGTCCCATAACCTCAGATTTACGCGCTCTGTGCAGACGATCTGAGTTTATGGGAATGCTCATCCGGGAAGCCGGAGGTTTTCACTCACCGCGCGTGCCACGATGAAGAGGTTAACTACTGTTCTGGAGAGTCACGATGACAGCACCAAAAATTACCTTTATCGGCGCGGGTTCAACCATCTTTGTTAAAAATATTCTCGGCGATGTTTTCCACCGTGAGGCGTTGAAGTCGGCGCATATCGCCCTGATGGATATCGACGAAACGCGGCTGGAAGAGTCGCACATTGTGGTGCGTAAGCTGATGGATTCTGCCGGGGCTTCCGGCCATATCACCTGCCACACCGACCAGCGCGCGGCGTTGCAGAATGCGGATTTTGTGGTGGTTGCCTTCCAGATTGGCGGCTATGAACCGTGCACGGTAACCGATTTTGAGGTCTGTAAGCGTCATGGTCTGGAACAAACCATTGCCGATACGCTGGGGCCGGGCGGCATTATGCGCGCGCTGCGCACCATCCCTCATCTGTGGCGGATATGCGACGATATGACCGACGTCTGTCCGAACGCCACTATGCTCAACTACGTCAATCCGATGGCGATGAATACCTGGGCAATGTACGCCCGTTATCCGCATATCAAGCAGGTCGGGCTGTGCCACTCGGTGCAGGGAACGGCGGAAGAACTGGCGCGCGACCTGGATATCGACCCGGCAACATTACGCTATCGCAGCGCCGGGATTAACCATATGGCGTTTTATCTGGAGCTGGAGCGCAAAACGGCCGATGGCAGCTATGTCGATCTCTACCCGGAACTGCTGGCCGCCTATGCCGAAGGCAAAGCGCCGAAAGCGAATTTACACGGCAATGAGCGCTGCCAGAATATTGTGCGCTACGAGATGTTTAAGAAGCTGGGCTACTTTGTAACCGAATCCTCAGAACACTTTGCCGAATACACCCCGTGGTTTATCAAGCCGGGGCGTGAAGATTTGATTGAACGCTATAAAGTGCCGCTGGACGAATATCCGAAACGCTGCGTGGAGCAACTGGCGAACTGGCATAAAGAGCTGGAGGAGTACAAAACGGCGGAGCGCATCGATATTAAGCCATCGCGGGAATACGCCAGCACCATCATGAACGCTATCTGGACCGGTGAACCGAGCGTGATTTACGGCAACGTGCGTAACGATGCGCTTATCGACAACCTGCCGCAGGGAAGCTGCGTTGAGGTGGCGTGCCTGGTGGATGCCAACGGTATTCAGCCAACCAAAGTGGGGGCGATACCGTCGCATCTGGCGGCGATGATGCAGACCAATATCAACGTACAGACGCTGCTCACCGAAGCTATTTTGACCGAAAATCGCGACCGGGTGTATCACGCCGCAATGATGGATCCGCACACCGCCGCCGTGCTCGGCATTGAGGAAATCTATGCGCTGGTGGATGACCTGATTGCCTCGCACGGCAACTGGCTACCGGCCTGGCTGCACCGTTAATTACGGCGACGCCGGGCGGTGAATCCGGCGTTTTACATCTCTAATAACATCAAGGCGGGCGCTGGTAACAGCGACCCGGTATCCTATGAGCATCTCTCTGAAAACAAAATTAAGTTACGGGTTCGGTGCATTTGGTAAGGATTTCGCCATCGGCATCGTCTACATGTATCTGATGTATTACTACACCGACGTGGTGGGCTTGTCGGTTGGCGTCGTCGGTACACTATTTCTGGTGGCGAAAATCTGGAACGCGTTCAACGACCCGATCATGGGCTGGGTGGTGAACGCTACGCGAACGCGCTGGGGTAAATTTAAGCCGTGGATCCTGCTCGGCACGCTGTTGAACTCGCTGGTGCTGTTTTTACTGTTCAGCGCCCATCTGTTTGAAGGCACCACGCAGGTGGTATTCGTCTGCATCACCTACATCCTGTGGGGCACGACTTATACCTTGATGGATATTCCATTCTGGTCGCTGGTGCCCACCATCACCCTCGATAAGCGCGAACGCGAACAGCTGGTGCCGTTCCCGCGCTTTTTCGCAAGCCTTGCCGGGTTTGTAACCGCCGGGATAACGCTGCCGTTTGTGAACTATGTGGGCGGTGCGGATCGCGGGTTTGGTTTTCAGATGTTCACGCTGGTGCTGATCGCGTTCTTTATTGCCTCGACGATTGTTACGCTGCGTAACGTCCATGAAGTCTTCTCATCAGACAGCGATGCCACGGCGGACAGCAGTCGTCTGTCGCTGAAATCCATTCTCGCGCTCATCTATAAAAACGACCAACTTTCCTGCCTGCTGGGAATGGCGCTAGCCTACAACGTGGCATCGAATATCATCACCGGTTTTGCTATTTACTATTTCACCTATGTGGTCGGCGATGCGGATCTGTTCCCGTACTATCTCTCCTATGCAGGGGCTGCCAACCTGCTGACGTTGATACTGTTCCCGCGTCTGGCGAAGGCGCTGTCAAGACGAGTACTTTGGGCGGGGGCATCAATTCTGCCAATGGTCAGCGGCGGCGTGCTGCTACTGATGGCGTTAGTGGGTTCAGCGAACGTATTGGTTATCTGTCTTGCGGGGATTTTCCTGAACATCGGCACGGCGCTGTTTTGGGTATTGCAGGTGATTATGGTGGCGGATACCGTCGATTACGGCGAGTACAAGTTTAACGTTCGTTGCGAAAGTATCGCCTATGCGGTGCAGACGATGGTGGTGAAGGGCGGGTCGGCGTTTGCCGCCTTCTTTATCGCGGTGGTGCTCGGGGTGATTGGCTATACGCCAAACGTCGCCCAGTCTACCGAAACCGTGCTCGGCATGCAGTTCATTATGATTGTGCTGCCTGTCGTGTTCTTTGCAGTGACGCTGGTGCTCTATTTCCGCTACTACCGTCTGAATGGCGATCAGTTGCGCAAAATTCAGATTCACCTGTTGGATAAATATCGCAAAGTGCCGACGCCAAACGCACCGCATGAGGTGCCGGTAAGTCCGCTTACCGTGACTCGCGATGCGCAGGCGTAACCATGGAGTGGGCTTCTTTGATTGGCTATGCGGCCGCATGCCTGACGACGCTGTCGTTCTTACCCCAGGCTATTAAGGTGATCGCCACCCGCAATACTCAGGGGATCTCCGGCCTGATGTACATTATGTTCGTTTGCGGACTGGTGATGTGGCTGATTTACGGCGTGATGATTGAGGATACGGCGGTGAGCATGGCGAACTTTTTAACCCTGCTGTTCGCCATGCCGATTCTGATTATCAAGTTTCGTCGCGGGTAGAGAAAAAATGCCGGATGGCGGCGTAAGCGCCTTATCCAGCCTACAGTGAGTATCCCGTAGGCCGGATAAGCGTCAGCGCCATCCGGCAGCTTTTAGCTGTCGACAATGCACGCCTGCCAGCAATATCACCGTGGTTAGCGCGCCCAGCAGGGCGCAGAACATATCCGATTGGGTATCCCACGGATCGCCCTGGGTGCCGAGGAAATCATCCGCCCCTTGTCCCATCGCCAGCGCCGCCCACCATTCGATAAGCTCATAGGTCGCGCTAATCGCCAGCGCCACGCAGCAGACCAGAAACGCCAGCATCTTACGCCCGCGTACAATGTGCCCACGTAGCAGAATTTCGCGCGTCGCCAGCGCCGGTACTAGCCCCTGGAAGAAATGGCCCAGTTTGTCGTACGGGTTCCGGCTGAGGTCAAACCACGCCTGCACATCAAAACCAATAGGCACCTTCGCGTAGGTGTACTGCCCACCGACCATCAATATGATGGCGTGAAAGAAAATCAGCGTGTAAAGCAGGGGTGTCAGTGGATAACGTTTGGCCGTTAACAGCAAAACGGGGACCACGATAATCACCGGGGTGACTTCCATTATCCAGGTCACTTTCTCGGCGGCGTTAACGCCGGTATAAATCAGAAAAAGTGCAAGCAGCAGCGCGCCAGCGGCTAACAACACAGGGTTCAGGGTGCGGATCATCATGAATTCGCAAATAAAGGGAAAACATCACTATTGCCCGTTGTGGTGAAAAATTCAATCACCGTGTTGTATTGTCAGCCAATGTCAGGCTTGCGCTTACGGTTCAGTCATTTACCCATTCCGCTTTCGCTTATATACTCGTGCTTCTGCTATCAGCAACCAGACGGATTACATGTATCAACCTGTCGCACTATTTATTGGCCTGCGTTATATGCGTGGGCGAGCAGCGGACCGTTTCGGTCGCTTTGTTTCCTGGCTGTCGACTATCGGCATTACGCTTGGCGTAATGGCGCTGGTCACCGTCCTTTCGGTGATGAACGGCTTTGAACGCGAGCTGCAAAACAACATCCTGGGGCTGATGCCGCAGGCCATTCTGAGCGCCGATCAAGGCTCGCTGAACCCACAAAAATTCCCTGAACAAAGCGTTAAGCTGCAAGGCGTGACGCGCGTTGCGCCGCTCACGACCGGCGATGTGGTGCTGCAAAGCGCGCGCAGCGTCTCGGTGGGGGTGATGCTGGGTATTGACCCGGCACAAAAGGATCCGTTGACGCCGTATCTGATTAACGTTAAACAGGCTGACCTCGTGGCCGGAAAGTATAACGTTATCCTCGGCGAACAGCTGGCCGGACAGTTGGGCGTTAACCGCGGCGATCAAATCCGCGTGATGGTGCCGTCCGCCAGCCAGTTCACCCCGATGGGGCGTTTGCCTAGCCAGCGCCTGTTTACGGTGATTGGTACTTTCGCAGCGAACAGCGAAGTCGACGGCTACCAGATGCTGGTAAATATTCAGGACGCGTCGCGCCTGATGCTTTACCCGGCAGGCAACATTACCGGCTGGCGTCTGTGGCTGGATAAACCGTTGCAGGTGGATACCTTAAGCCAGCAAACGCTGCCAGAAGGCACAAAATGGCAGGACTGGCGCGAGCGCAAAGGCGAGCTGTTCCAGGCCGTGCGCATGGAAAAAAACATGATGGGCCTGCTGCTTAGCCTTATCGTCGCCGTGGCGGCGTTTAACATCATCACCTCGCTTGGTCTGATGGTGATGGAAAAGCAGGGCGAGGTGGCGATTTTGCAAACCCAGGGGCTGACGCGGCGTCAAATCCTCACCGTATTTATGGTGCAAGGAGCCAGCGCAGGCGTAATTGGTGCGCTGCTGGGCGCGGTGCTCGGCGTCTTGCTCGCCAGCCAACTGAATAATTTAATGCCGATTATCGGCGCGCTTCTTGATGGTGCGGCACTGCCGGTTGCCATTGAACCGCTGCAGGTTATCGTGATTGCGCTGGTGGCCATGGCCCTTGCGCTGCTGTCAACGCTGTACCCTTCCTGGCGCGCTGCCGCCACTCAACCCGCTGAGGCTTTACGTTATGAATAAGATCCTGTTGCAATGCGACAACCTGTGCAAACGCTATCAGGAAGGCAACGTGCAAACTGATGTTTTGCACAATGTCAGCTTCAGCATTGATGAAGGCGAAATGATGGCGATCGTCGGCACATCCGGCTCCGGGAAAAGTACGTTGTTACACCTGCTGGGCGGGCTGGACACGCCGACTTCCGGCGATGTGATTTTCAGCGGTCAGCCGATGAGCAAGCTCTCCTCAGCCGCAAAAGCTGAACTGCGTAACCAGAAACTGGGCTTTATTTATCAGTTTCACCATCTGCTTCCGGACTTTTCTGCCCTTGAAAACGTGGCTATGCCGCTGCTGATTGGCAAAAAGAAAACGGCTGAAATCAACGAGCGGGCGCTGGCGATGCTGAAAGCGGTGGGTCTTGACCACCGCGCCAGCCACCGTCCGTCTGAGCTCTCCGGCGGTGAGCGTCAGCGCGTGGCGATTGCCCGCGCGCTGGTGAATAACCCGCGCCTGGTGCTGGCGGATGAACCGACCGGTAACCTTGATGCCAAAAACGCCGATAGCATTTTCAAACTGCTCGGCGAGCTCAATCAGTTGCAGGGTACGGCGTTTTTAGTGGTCACCCACGATCTGCAACTCGCCAAACGGATGGGACGCCAGCTGGAAATGCGTGACGGCCATTTGAGCGCTGAACTGACCCTGATGGGAGCGCATTAATGGCTCCGTCGCTTTCGTTACTGATTGGCCTGCGCTTTAGCCGCGGACGTCGGCGCGGCGGCATGGTGTCGCTGATTTCAATCATTTCCACGGTGGGTATCGCGCTGGGCGTGGCGGTACTGATCGTAGGCCTTAGCGCGATGAACGGTTTCGAGCGCGAGCTGAATAACCGTATTCTGGCGGTGGTACCGCACGGTGAAATTGAAGCGGTTAATCAGCCGTGGGAAAACTGGCGCGGGGTGTTATCTAAGGTCGAAGCGGTGAAGGGCATTGAGGCCGCAGCACCGTATATCAACTTTACCGGCCTTATTGAGAGTGGCAGTAATCTGCGCGCAATCCAGGTCAAAGGCGTTGATCCGCAGCAGGAAGCCAGACTTAGCGCGCTGCCGAGCTTTGTGCAGGGCGATGCCTGGGCCAATTTTAAAGCCGGTGAGCAGCAGATTATTCTCGGTAAAGGGGTTGCGGATGCGCTGAAGGTGAAAGCCGGTGGCTGGGTGTCGATTATGATCCCCAATTCCAACGCCGAACATAAACTGTTGCAGCCTAAACGCGTGCGTTTGCATGTGGTCGGCATTTTGCAACTCAGCGGCCAGTTGGATCACAGCTTTGCCATGATCCCCATGCAGGATGCGCAACAATATCTTGATATGGGTGAGAGTGTTTCCGGTATCGCCATCAAAGTGAAAGACGTGTTTAACGCCAACAAGCTGGTGCGTGACGC
The DNA here is from genome assembly GCF_044745165.1 of Kluyvera sp. NPDC087067. Taxonomy (NCBI): domain Bacteria; kingdom Pseudomonadati; phylum Pseudomonadota; class Gammaproteobacteria; order Enterobacterales; family Enterobacteriaceae; genus Kluyvera; species Kluyvera sp. NPDC087067. The sequence goes on from NZ_JBIUZS010000001.1 coordinate 419,667, forward strand.
GGGTGAAGTGACCAACAATTACGTCTATATCAAAAGCTGGATTGGCACCTACGGCTATATGTATCGCGATATCCAGATGATCCGCGCCATCATGTATCTGGCGATGGTGCTGGTTATCGGCGTGGCCTGTTTTAACATCGTCTCCACGCTGGTGATGGCGGTTAAAGACAAAAGTAGCGATATTGCGGTACTGCGCACATTGGGCGCCAAAGACGGGCTGATCCGCGCTATTTTCGTATGGTATGGTTTATTGGCTGGTCTGTTTGGCAGCCTGTGCGGCGTGGTTATCGGCGTTCTGGCTTCGCTGTATCTGACCGACATTATTAACTGGATTGAAAAACTTATTGGTCACCAGTTCTTATCTGGCGACATCTATTTTATCGACTTCCTGCCGTCTGAGTTGCACTGGCTGGATGTCGTTTACGTGCTGGTCACGGCACTGTTACTGAGTTTGCTGGCGAGCTGGTATCCCGCCCGTCGCGCCAGCCGTATTGACCCAGCGAGGGTGCTGAGTGGCCAGTAATTTGACGTCCTGACCGCGTGGCGTTGCTGCTGCGCGCGTCAGTTAGAGGAATGAACAATGATGCATTATGGATTTGACATTGGCGGCAGCAAAATCGCGCTGGGCGTATTTGATTCATCGCGCCAGCTTCAGTGGGAAAAACGCATCCCCACCCCGAAAGAGAGCTATGACGCGTTTCTGGAGGCGGTCATCGGGCTGGTGGTAGAAGCCGACGAGCGTTTTCAGTGTCGGGGCACGGTAGGTATCGGCATCCCCGGTATGCCGGAAACCGAGGGCGGTTTGCTGTACGCCGCGAACGTCCCGGCGGCCTCTGGCAAGCCGCTGCGTGCGGATTTAAGCCGCCTGCTGGACAGAGACGTGCGTCTTGATAACGACGCCAACTGTTTTGCCATCTCCGAAGCCTGGGACGACGAATTTACCCAATATCCGCTGGTGATGGGGCTGATCCTTGGCACCGGCGTCGGCGGTGGTATCGTGCAAAACGGTAAATCGATTACCGGTCACAGTTATATCACCGGCGAATTTGGTCATATTCGCCTGCCGGTTGATGCACTGGAGGTGGTAGGGCGCGATTTCCCGCTCACGCGCTGCGGCTGCGGTCAACATGGCTGTATCGAAAACTATTTGTCCGGCCGTGGGTTTGCCTGGCTGTATAACCATTTCTACCAGCAGTCACTGACCTCGCCGGAAATCGTTGCCCTGTGGCAGCAGGGAGACGCTAACGCCCGTGAACACGTCGAGCGTTATCTGGATCTGCTGGCCGTGTGTCTGGGTAATATCCTGACCATTGTCGACCCGGATTTAGTGGTGCTCGGCGGTGGATTATCTAATTTTTCAGCGATCGCCGATGGATTAGCGCAACGCTTACCGCGTCATTTACTCCCTGTCGCCCGACCGCCGCGTATTGAACGTGCGCGACATGGCGATGCAGGTGGAATGCGCGGCGCAGCGTTTCTTCATCTCACCAACTAACATGGAGTCGATATGCAGTCGCGCCGCTTACATCGATTGAGCCGTTTTCGGCGGAATAAACGTCAGCTGCGCCAGCGTCTTCGCCAGCGTACATTTTTCGCGGACAGAGCTATGTCAGATAAGACAGAAAAACCGAGGGTATTGGTGCTGACCGGGGCCGGTATTTCGGCAGAGTCAGGGATCCGTACTTTCCGTGCGGCCGATGGGTTATGGGAAGAACATAAAGTGGAGGACGTGGCGACCCCGGAAGGCTACGCGCGCGATCCTCTGCTTGTGCAAAACTTCTATAACGAACGACGTCGGCAGCTGCAACAGCCGGAGATTGCGCCCAATCCGGCGCACCTTGCGCTTGCCAGGCTTGAAGAAGCGCTGGGCGATCGCTTTATGCTGGTGACGCAGAATATCGATAATTTGCATGAGCGCGCGGGCAATAAAAACGTGCTGCATATGCACGGTGAGCTGCTGAAAGTGCGTTGTACGCAAAGCGGTCAGGTATTCGACTGGCCGGGGGAGCTATCGGTTGATGAGCGCTGCCACTGCTGTCAGTTCCCGGCGCCGCTGCGACCGCATATCGTCTGGTTTGGTGAAATGCCGTTTGAGATGGACAATATCTACCTGGCGCTGTCGATGGCGGATATTTTTATCGCCATCGGCACGTCCGGGCATGTTTACCCGGCGGCGGGGTTTGTTCACGAAGCCAAACTGCACGGCGCGCACACCGTGGAGCTCAATCTTGAACCCAGCCAGGTGGGCAGCGAGTTCGAAGAAAAGCATTATGGTTTAGCCAGTGAAGTGGTACCGGCTTTTGTGGAAAATCTTTTAAACGATCTGAAATGATCTCTGACCGGTAGGCCGGATAAGGCGGTTATGCCGCCATCCGGCAATCTGCTCTGCATTGCCTGATGGCGCTACGCTTATCAGGCCTACCATTTCGGATTAACGTCCAGCTTTTAGCTTCTGATAATACTCTTCGTACAGCGTGCTGGTGCTGCCAACATCATTCTGCCATTCACCATTTTTAATCGTTTCGGCATCAGGGTAGAGCGATTTATCGTTAGCAATCTCCGGGCTTAACAGCTTACGCGCAGCCAGGTTTGGCGTAGGATAACCGACGGTTTCCGCAACCTCTTTAGCCACGTCTGGACGCAGTAAGAAGTTAATCAGCTTCAGCGCGCCTTCTTTATTTTTGGCGTTGGCAGGAATGGAGAGGCTGTCCATCCAGAAAATGCCGCCTTCTTTTGGCCATACCACTTGCAGCGGCGCACCGGCCTGACGGGCAACGAACGCCGAACCGTTCCACACCATCCCCAGATTAACTTCACCTTCCAGATACGGGTTGGCAGGGTTATCGGAGTTGAACGCCGCGACGTTTGGCATCAGTTTGCGCAATTCCTGATAAGCCGCCTCAATCTCTTTTGGAGCGGTGGTGTTACCAGAATATCCCAGCTTGCGTAAAGCAATCTGGAACACTTCGCGCGCATCATCGGTTAATAACAGGCTGCTTTTGTATTCCGGTTTCCATAAATCGGCCCAGCTTGTCACCGTTTTAGGGTCAATGACGTCGCTGTTAACGCCAATCGCCGTGGCGCCCCAGATGTAGGGAATCGAGTAGTCATTGTTAGGATCGAAAGGCTTATTCAGCATCTCCGGGTCGAGATTGCCAAAGTTGCTCAACTGGGTTTTATCAATTTTCTGGATCATCCCTTCTTTGCGCATTTTGTCGACAAAGTAAGTGGATGGCACGACCAGATCGTAAGCCCCATTTTTATAGGTTTTGAGCTTGGCATACATGGTTTCATTCGACTCGTAAGTGGAATAGATAACCTTGATACCTGTCTCTTTGGTGAACTGTTCAAGCAGCCCCGGCGGCACATACTCCGTCCAGTTGTAGAAGTAGAGCGTTTTGCTATCGTCCGCGTGGGCGGCACCCATGGTGAGTGCTAAAGCGCCTGCCGCGAGCAGGTGGCGTGACCATTTCATCATTTTATGTCCCCTGAGGTTAGTGCCTGACGTTCAGGCTTTTGGTTTTATCACGTGCAATTAATTGGCTGAGAACCACCATCAATAGCGACAGTACCAGCAAAATGGTAGCGAGCGCATTGACTTCCGGTGATACGCCAACTTTCACCATCGAGTAGATCTTAAGCGGCAAAATTTCATAGCCTGGACCGGTCACAAAAGAGGAGACCACAACGTCATCCATCGACAAGGTGAAGCTCAAAAGCCAACCGGCGGCTACCGCGGGCAGCGCCAGTGGGAGAATGATCTTGCGCAAGATGGTGAACTCGCTGGCGCCCAGATCTTTAGCCGCCTCCAGCATGCGCACATCAAAGCCTTTTAGCCGCGAGTAGACGGTCACCACCACAAACGGCAGGCAAAAGGTAATGTGCGAGAACAGCAGCGACCAGAAGCCAAGCTGAATGCCCAGCAGCATAAAGAGCACCAGCAAGGAAATCGCCATCACGATATCCGGCGACATCATCACCACGAACAGCATGCCGCTGACGAAGGGTTTGCCGCGAAAGCGATAGCGATAAAGCGCGACCGCGGTCAGTGAGCCAATTAATGTCGCGGCGGTGGCCGAGAAAATAGCCATCGTCAGCGAGTGCTGGGCCGCTTGCAGCAGGCTGTCGTTGTTCATTAACAGGCTGTACCACTTGGTGGTGAAACCTTGCCAGTTGATGCCAAAGCGCGAGCTGTTAAACGAGTTGACGATTAAAATGATAATCGGAATATAGAGATACGCATAAATGGCGGACATAAACCCACCGCGCAGCAGTTTACCTATCATTCCAGTTCCACCTTTTTATTGAGCAGTCTTGATGCCCGCCAGTACACCAGCAGCATAAGCCCCATCACTACCGTCAATGTAATGCTGGTGGCTGCCCCAAATGGCCAGTCGCGAATATTGAGGAACTGGCTCTTAATGACGTTACCAATAAGCAGGTTTTTCGCGCCGCCCATTAAGTCCGAGACATAGAAAAGGCCCATCGCGGGAAGCATAACCAGCAGACATCCGGCGATAATGCCCGGCATGGTCAGCGGCAGAATAATGCGGATAAAGGTCTGAAATTTGTTGGCCCCAAGATCCTTTGCCGCTTCCAGTAACGGTTTATCGAGCTTTTCGATGCTGGAATACAGTGGCATGACCATAAACGGCAGCAGGATATACACCAGTCCAATGATAACCGCGCTGGGCGTAAACATGATGCGGATTGGCGTATCAATCACGCCCAGCCACAGCAGGAATTCATTGAGGTAGCCTTTGGTGCTGAGAAAGATTTTTAGCCCATAGATGCGAATCAGTGAATTTGTCCAGAACGGTACAATCAACAAAAACAGCAGCAGTGGACGCACCTTTTGCGGCAGACGTGCCAGAAACCAGGCAAACGGGTAGCCCAGTATCAGGCACGCCAGCGTGGCGATAATGGCCATGTTGAGTGAGTGCAGCAACACCTCAGCGTACAGCGGGTCGAGCAGCCGGGCATAGTTATCCAGCGTAAAGACCATCTGGACGAAGTTGGCATCGTCGCGCGTCAGGAAACTGGTGCCGATGATCATCAGGTTGGGCAGGAACACAAACAGCACAAGCCAACCGACGATGGTGGCAATCACCATATTCTGGAACTTACTTGTGCTCTTCATCTGCCAGTACGACCTCCCAGCTTTCAACCCAATTAATGGCCATCTTCTGGTCAAGTGAATGGTCAAAATCGGGGTCATCTTCATTGAAGAACTCACTGACGATAACCATTTTGCCGTTTTCCAGCTCAACCACCGACTCAAGGGTCATCCCTTTATAGTTACGCTCGCGAACGTAACCAATAAGCCCTTCAACCTCAGTGCCATCGTGAATCTCATCAACGCGTAGATCTTCAGGGCGCAAGAGTACGTTAAGTTTTTGCCCTGGCGTCACCGGGAAGTTGACGTCGATGTTGCATTCACGGCCTTCCACGAGGGCGCGGACGCGAAGATTGTCGAGGCGTTCAATGACCGTGGCGCTAAAGATATTGATCTCGCCAATAAAGCTTGCGACAAACAAATTTTTCGGCTCTTCGTAGATTTCACGCGGCGTGCCGTCCTGCTCGATTTTGCCGTCGCGCATCACCACAATACGGTCAGACATGGTCAGCGCTTCTTCCTGATCGTGCGTGACGAACACGAAAGTGATCCCAAGCTTACGCTGCAACGCTTTTAATTCGTTTTGCATCTGCTTTCGCAGCTTGTAGTCGAGCGCGGAGAGGGATTCGTCTAGCAGTAGCAGGCTGGGTTTGTTGACCACCGCGCGAGCAATGGCCACGCGCTGCTGCTGACCGCCGGAGAGCTGGTGCGGTTTACGTTGCGCAAACTCTTCTAACTGCACCATGCGCAGCGCATCGTTGACGCGGGGAGGGATGTCGCTGGCGGGCGTTTTTTGCATACGCAGGCCGAAGGCAACATTGTCGAAAACCGTCATATGGGGGAAAAGCGCATAGCTCTGAAAGACCGTGTTGACGTGACGATCTTCAGCAGGCACCTCTGTGATGTCCTGATTTTCCAGATAAATTTGTCCGGCGTCGACACTTTCCAGACCGGCAATAAGCCGAAGAACGGTTGTTTTACCGCAACCGGAGGGGCCAAGCAGCGTGAGAAACTCGCCGTTGTTGATAGTCAAATCCAGATCCGAAATGACCGTTTTTCCATCGAAGTCCTTGCGAATCCCCACCAGTTGCACCAGCGGTGACAGCGAACGCGATTTTGTATTCAATTTATTACTCTGTCCCATGTAAACGCATCGGAAAGCGTGTCGATGCGGGGTTTGTGGTTAACCACCTTTAGACGTTTAGAGGTCTGAAATGTATTAATAAGGGCTGGCATTCTACGGCAAACGATACCCAATCGCCAATCCTTGTCTAAGCTACGTGTATGTATCTACATATAATAGCTGTGGTTTGGCGAAAAAAATCGTCTTTGCCGGACTAAAAGTGACCTGACGCAATATTTGTCTTTTCTCGCTTATTGATAATGTTGTCACAAAAAGAGAGGGTGGCTACATGGATAAATTGCTCGAACGTTTTTTGCAGTACGTTTCACTGGACACGCAATCGAAGTCTGGCGTGCGTCAGGTACCGAGTACCGAGGGACAATGGAAGCTGTTGAACCTGCTCAAAGAACAGTTAGAAACAATGGGACTGGTCAACGTCACCCTGAGTGAGAAGGGTACGCTGATGGGCACGCTCCCTGCCAACGTTAGCGGTGATATCCCGGCGATTGGATTTATTTCCCATGTTGATACCGCACCTGATTTCAGCGGTAAAAACGTCAACCCACAAATTGTTGAAAACTATCGCGGCGGTGATATTGCGCTGGGTATTGGCGATGAAGTGCTGTCGCCGGTGATGTTCCCGGTACTGCATCAGCTGCTTGGTCAGACGCTTATCACCACCGATGGCAAAACGCTGCTCGGCGCCGATGATAAAGCGGGCATCGCGGAAATTATGACCGCGCTGGCGGTGATGAAAGAAAAAAATGTGCCGCATGGTGATATTCGCGTGGCCTTCACGCCGGACGAAGAGGTCGGCAAGGGCGCGAAACATTTCGATGTCGCGGCTTTTAACGCTCAGTGGGCCTACACCATCGACGGTGGCGGCGTCGGCGAACTGGAATATGAAAATTTCAACGCAGCGTCCGTGACCATCAAGATTGTCGGCAATAACGTCCATCCCGGCACCGCAAAAGGGGTGATGGTCAACGCGCTGTCGCTGGCCGCGCGCATTCATGCCGAAGTGCCTGCGGATGAAAGCCCGGAAAAGACCGAGGGCTATGAAGGTTTCTACCATCTGACCAGCATGAAAGGCTCGGTGGATCGCGCTGAAATGCACTACATCGTGCGCGATTTTGACCGCAAGCAGTTTGAAGCGCGCAAACGCAAAATGATGGAAATTGCCAAGAAGGTTGGCAAGGGGCTTCACCCGGATTGTTATATTGAGCTGATTATTGAAGACAGCTACTACAACATGCGGGAAAAGGTGGCCGATCATCCTCACGTGGTAGATATCGCCCAGCAGGCAATGCGCGACTGCGGAATTGAACCCGACATGAAGCCAATCCGCGGCGGAACGGACGGTGCCCAGCTGTCATTTATGGGACTGCCATGCCCGAACATTTTCACCGGCGGCTATAACTACCACGGCAAACACGAGTTTGTGACGCTGGAAGGGATGGAAAAAGCAGTGCAGGTGATTGTACGGATTGCTGAGTTGACGGCAAAACGCCAGCGGTAAGATTCGATGTAAACCCGGAGTCGGCGTCCCGCCACGTAGCCCGGCCAAGCGCAGCGCCGCCGGGATTGGGCACCGAGCCTCCCCGGAGTCGGCGTCCCGCCTCGTCCGGGCTACCAGCGACAGCATTGTAGGCCTGATAAGCAGAGCGCCATCAGGCACAACAGCATAAATGCCGGATGGCGGTTTCACCTTATCCGGCCTACATCTGTAGCTAGCCCGGCCAAGCGTAGCGCCGCCGGGATTGGGCACCGAGCCTCCCCGGAGTCGGCGTCCCGCCTCGTCCGGGCTACCAGCGACAGCATTGTAGGCCTGATAAGCAGAGCGCCATCAGGCACAACTGCATAGATGCCGGATGGCGGTTTCACCTTATCCGGCCTACATCTATTGCTAGCCCGGCCAAGCGCAGCGTCGCCGGGAAGTCTCGCAGTTTACTCGGCGAAGAACCAATACCCGCTGTTCACCAGCGCCGCCAGCATGGCCAGGAACGATGGATCGTCCAGCGCCTCGCCGAAGTGCTGGCTTTCTAACATGATGCTTCCTGCCATCGCATCCAGCGCCTGACGGTGCGGAGAGTCGACTTTCTCGCCGTTAACAAAGAAATCATCACCGATGCGAATCACCCGCAGGCCGCCTAAACGTTGCAGCATGTCGCCTTGTTGCAGCGCATCATAAATCTCATCGGGCTGATACGGAGGTTCCGGCGGAGCAATATCCAGCTCATGTCGTGACTGGCTGATAAACTCGCCCAGCCACTGCTGGAAATGTTCCGGCTGTCCGATTAGATCCAGCATCATCCCGCGCAGACGCTCTACCTCTTCCGGCAGCAAATCCGCTGGATGGTCGCGCGAGGGCACATCAGGATCGCTATAGTGCTGATTGCCCAGATCGCGCTGCAACACATAGTCAGCGAAACCGCTAATCAACTCACGGCTGTTCGGTGAACGGAAGCCCACGGAATAGTTAAGCGAGTTTTCCAGCGCATAGCCTTCATGCGGGAAGCCGGGTGGAATATAGAGGATGTCGCCGGGTTCCATCTCTTCATCGATGATGGCTTCGAACGGAGCAACCTGTAACAGATCGGGATGCGGGCAGTGCTGCTTCTGTACGGTCTTTTCACCCACACGCCAGCGACGACGGCCGGTACCCTGGATAATAAAGACGTCATATTGATCAACATGCGGGCCTACGCCGCCGCCCGGCACGGAGAATGAGATCATCAGATCGTCCAGACGCCAGTCGGGCAGGGTGCGGAAAGGGCGCATCAGCGCGCTAGAAGGTTCGTGCCAATGATCCACGGCCTGAACCAGCAGCGACCAGTTGCTTTCACCCAGATGATCGTAACTTTCAAATGGGCCATGTTTAACCTGCCATTCCCCGTCGAGGTGGCTCACCAGTCGGCTATCGACTTCGTTTTCCATCGCCAGACCGGCCAGTTCATCGGGTGAAATTGGGTCAATAAAGTTGGCGAACCCGCGTTTGAGCACAACCGGACGTTTTTGCCAGTAGCGCGCCATAAAATCGGGCCAGTTGAGCGTTAAGTGATATTCCATATTAATATTTCCGCAGCAGGTGTATGACCGGATTATACCTTCTTATTCACAAAACTACCCTGCTGCGGTAACACTATTTACCCTTCGTGACTATCCACATCCTGGTGGCTGAAAATAACCTCCATTTTTGACCCGCCGAGCAGGCTATCGTGAGTCACGATGCGCCCATCGTACTGCTCCACAATATCGCGGACGACGGCAAGCCCAACGCCTTGCCCAGGACGCAGCGTATCGGCGCGCTGGCCTCTATCAAAGACGATATCGCGCTTACCCTGTGGAATTCCGGGGCCGTCATCTTCAACGATGATATGCAGGTCATTGCCGTTCTGGCGGGCGGACACCTCCACGAACTCCAGGCAATATTTGCAGGCGTTATCCAGAAGATTGCCCATCACTTCCATAAAGTCGTTCTTCTCGCCAATGAAGACAATCTCGGGTGAGATATCCAGCGTAATATTGACCCCTTTACGCTGATAGACCTTATTTAGCGCGGAGATCAGGCTGTCGAGCAGTGGCGCCACCGGATGCAGCTCACGGCTCAGTAACGTGCTGTCAGTGCGCATACTGGCACGATGTAGGTAGTAGCCAATCTGCTGGGAGATACGGCTGATTTGCTCAAGCATGACCGGTTCGGCTTCGCTAACGCTAATTTGCTCGCTACGCAGAGAGCGCAGTGAACTTTGTAATACCGCCAGCGGCGTTTTGAGACTGTGGGTAAGATCGGTCAGGGTAGTGCGATATTTGTCGTAACGTTCACGTTCGCTCTTTAATAACCGATTGAGATTACGTACCAGGCTCGTGAGCTCGCGGGTGGTCTCGGAATTCAGATGCTCGCGATGATGCTCTTCCAACTCCCGTACCTCACGTGTGAGCGCGGCGATGGGGCGAAGGCTCCAGTGTGCGGCGACCCACAGCAGTGGAATGACAAGCAGCAGGTTGGCGACCAGCACATAAGAGAACCAGTTCCAGACCATATAGGAACGCTTAAGCTCGATAGGGATGGTGTCCACCACCACAATCACCACGGCGGGCATCAGGCGAGTCGCGGGGTAACTGTTGACGGCGACGGAGTGAGTCATCTCCGAATCATCGCCCTGGAGGCGCATTTCAGTCAGCTCTTTTTGGATTTCGTGATCGTTTCGCAATAGCGAGCTGGTGGAATCCACGTCGGCTTCGATTTCATAAAAGCCGTTGCCCCTAAGCCAGTCCGGCCTGATGCGGTTAACCAACCAGGGAAGATCTTTTTGCTGCCACAACAACTTACCGTGGGCGTCATAAATCAGCGCTACCGTTGGGCTTTGCATGCTGAGATTATCGGGAATATCGACGCTAAGCTTATTGTTTTCCCATTTGGCTAAGGTATAGAACAGATTACTTTCACCGCGCAGCAGGCGAAATGTCGTCTTATCGAAGCTGACGCTATACCCGACCAGCGCCACCATGCCATAAGAAAGCGACAACACGATAACTACGGCGGCGGTCGCGAGCAGAAAACGCACCCGCAGCGACAAGGGAAAAATGTGCCGACGAAGATTTCTCATGCGCGCAGTTCAAATAAATAGCCCTGACCACGCACGGTAATGATCACGTCGTGAGGATACTGAGTCTGAATTTTTTTACGTAAACGCCCCATCAGAACATCAATAGTATGGCTTTCGCGTAATTCGGCGTCCGGGTACAGCTGCAACATGAGGGCATCTTTGCTGACAACTTTACCGTTGTTGCGAATCAGCGTTTCCATGATGGTGTATTCGAAAGCGGTCAGTTTTATGACCTCGTCATTAATGGAGAGCTCGCGGCGTGAAAGGTCAACCTGGAAGGGCGGTAAGGAGATAACCTGTGAAGCGTGCCCGCTGTTACGGCGCATCAACGCCTGCATCCGCGCTGAGACTTCTTCAATATGGAAGGGTTTGGTGACGTAGTCGTCAGCGCCCGCGCTCAGCACTTCAACTTTGTCCTGCCAGCCTTCGCGGGCGGTCAGCACCAGAATAGGCAGTGAAATATCATGGCTGCGCCAGCGGCGAATCAGCGACAAGCCGTCTTCATCCGGCAACCCTAAATCGACGATAGCAATATCGGGAACATGTTCTCCCAGATAATAATCGGCTTCTTTCGCATCCTCTGCGGCATCTACCTGATGGCCCATATCCTGGAGCTGAACTTTCAGGTGGTGACGTAACAGAGCGTTATCCTCTACGACGAGTACGCGCATACTGTATCTCCATTTAATTAATAACATGAATATATTAACGCCGATTATGGCGTTGTGGAGATAAACATTGATTAAATTATCAGGCGTTTCCCCTCCTTCAGAGCGAAGGAGGGGAAGGTTGAAATTATTTCAACTCATCAACCATGGTGGTCGCACGGCCAATATAGTTCGCTGGCGTCATGGCTTTAAGGCGGGTTTTCTCTTCTTCTGGCAGCGCCAGACCGTCGATAAACTGCTTCATGCCCTCGGCGTCAACGCGTTTGCCGCGCGTCAGCTCTTTGAGTTTTTCGTAAGGCTTTTCAATGCCATAACGACGCATGACGGTCTGAATCGGCTCCGCTAACACTTCCCAGTTATGGTCCAGTTCATCCAGCAGACGATCGCGGTTCACTTCCAGCTTGCTCACGCCTTTCAGGGTGGACTGATAAGCGATCACGGCATAGCCGATACCCACGCCCAGGTTACGTAATACGGTGGAGTCGGTCAGGTCGCGCTGCCAGCGGGAAACCGGCAGTTTGCTCGCCAGATGCTGCAGAAGTGCATTGGACAGACCCAGGTTGCCTTCGGAGTTTTCGAAGTCGATCGGGTTAACTTTATGCGGCATGGTGGATGAGCCAATTTCACCCGCAATAGTTTTCTGCTTGAAGTGGTTCAGCGCAACGTAACCCCAGACATCGCGATCGAAGTCGATAAGGATGGTGTTGAAACGGGCGATGCAGTCAAACAGCTCGGCGATATAGTCATGCGGCTCGATCTGCGTGGTGTACGGGTTCCACTGAATACCCAGCGACGTGACGAACTCTTCGCTGAACTGGTGCCAGTCAACGTCCGGGTAAGCGGCGATGTGGGCGTTATAGTTACCGACCGCACCGTTGATTTTACCAAGAATTTCAACCTGTTCTAACTGACGGAACTGGCGCTCCATGCGGTAAGCCACGTTGGCCATCTCTTTACCGATGGTTGACGGCGTAGCCGGTTGACCATGGGTACGTGAGAGCAGGGGGATATCGCGATACTGCACCGCCAGATCTTTAATCGCATCGATAACTTTACGCCAGTAGGGCAGGACAACTTCCTCGCGGGCGGTTTTCAGCATCAAGGCGTGGGACAGGTTGTTGATGTCCTCAGAGGTGCAGGCAAAGTGGATAAACTCTGACACGGCGTGCAGCTCAGGCACGGAGGCAACTTTTTCTTTCAGGAAATACTCAACTGCCTTCACATCGTGGTTAGTGGTGCGCTCGATAGTTTTAATACGGGCGGCGTCTTCTTCATTGAAGTTAGCCACGATGCTATCAAGGTAACCGTTTGCGTCGGCAGCAAAAGCTGGAACTTCCTTGACGGCTGCGTGTGCGGCCAGCTTTTGCAGCCAGCGTACTTCGACTTGTACACGAAATTTCAGCAAACCGTATTCGCTGAAAATCCCGCGCAGCGCGCTGACTTTATCGCCGTAGCGTCCATCGACAGGGGAAACGGCGGTCAGTGAGGATAATTCCATAGATCATAACTCCGGGGTTAAATGAGCAAGAATTTGTTTGGCCTGAGTAGTCAGGCGATTACGAGAAAACATCAGCTGCAGGCGGCCACCGCCGACCTGGTGCCACAGTACCGCCGCGCGGATACCGGCCAGTAACGAGGCGCGCACTTTGGCTTGCACCTGTGGGCTTTGTAAAACGGCAGGGGAGCCGGTGACCTGAATGCGTGGGCCAAGCGGGCTAATCACATCGACATAAATTCCCGCCATGGCGCTGAGGAGGGTTTCTGACTGTAAGTCAAAATGGTCCAACTGGCGTTGCAGACCGTTAATTTGGTTGCCGAGCGTATCCATCGCGCCTTTGGCTGCGGCAAGCTTACGTTCAAGCACCATTAAACTCAGCGTGTAGCGGGTGAGTTCAGCGTTCAGGCCTTGTCGGCTGCTGGCATTCAGCACGCCAAGCAGGGTTTCAAGGCCAAGGCGAAGATTGGCTTCACTGCCACCGAAAACGCCCAGCGTGGAGTCTGGGTTGAGATCGATAACGCTGTTTAGCGAGACGTGGAGCGCGTCGCCGTCACAGTGCCCCTGATGGGCCAGTTGCTGCACCAGACGGGCGGACTGGCAGATGCCGGCCAGCGCCAGGGTGATGTCATAATAATTCTTCGCCACGCTCACTCCTTGTTGGCGCCTGCCCGACGTCGCGATGTCTGACAGGCTACGTTGAACCTCCGCAGGTGCGGGGTCACGCTCAATATTGTTAGGCTACCGGCAGCGGCAAGCGCTGCTCAATGACGCCGCCGCCGAGGCAAATTTCACCGTTATAGAACACGGCGGATTGACCAGGGGTGACGGCGGCAACAGGTTCATCAAAGCGAACCTCAATACGTTCTGCGTCCAGCGCGATCACCGTGCAAGGGATATCCGTCTGGCGATAGCGGGTTTTGACGGTACAACGGAAAGTACCGGTGACCGGTTCGCGGTCAACCCAATGTAACTGCTGGGCAATTAGCCCAACGGACATCAGACGCGGGTGGTCGTGACCCTGAGCCACAACCAGAATGTTGTTCTCGACGTCTTTATCAACCACGTACCATGGTTCTTCGCTGCCTTCTTTAATACCACCGATCCCAAGGCCTTTACGCTGGCCCAGAGTGTGGTACATCAGCCCCTGATGGCTGCCGATCTCTTCACCATCAACGGTGATGATCTTGCCCGGCTGTGCGGGCAGATAGCGACCGAGGAATTCGCGGAACTTGCGCTCGCCGATAAAACAGATACCGGTGGAGTCTTTTTTCTTCGCGGTGATGAGATCCAGCTCTTCGGCGATCTTACGCACCTGCGGCTTCTCAAGTTCACCCACCGGGAACAGGCTTTGCGCGACCTGATCGTGACCCAGGGTATAGAGGAAGTAGCTCTGATCTTTATTGCCGTCCAGGCCGCGCAGGAGCTGGCTTTTACCGTTTACGTCAGCGCGACGCACATAGTGACCGGTAGCAATATAGTCCGCCCCCAGATCTTCAGCGGCAAACTCGAGGAAGGCTTTAAATTTGATCTCTTTGTTGCACAGAATATCCGGGTTAGGCGTGCGGCCCGCTTTGTACTCTTCCAGGAAGAGTTCAAAAACGTTGTCCCAGTATTCGGCGGCGAAGTTCACCGTGTGCAGCTCAATGCCGAGCTTATCGCAAACCGCTTGCGCATCGGCCAGATCGGCTGCAGCAGTACAGTATTCCTCGCCGTCGTCTTCCTCCCAGTTCTTCATGAACAGGCCTTCTACCTTATAACCTTGTTGCAATAACAGGTAGGCGGAAACGGAGGAATCTACACCGCCGGACATGCCGACGATCACTTTTTTCTGGCTTTCTGACATAGGAATACTCACGACATTGGACTTCAAGGCGGCATATTCTATCACGCAGCCTTTTACTTGACACCCTCTGTAAACGGCCAGTTAAATTCGCCAATAAGCGACAGCGGATAGCGGGCATCCTGCTGATAGCTGCGGATGCTTTCCGCAACCAGCGCAGAACGAAGATTCTTCGCGTTAAGAATTTCCTCAGCGCTTAGCCACAGGCAGCGGTCAATATCGCTGTCGTGCGGTTCCGTGGCGCACATTTCGCTAAGCTCAACCACAAACAGAAAGCGTAAAAAAGGCGTTTTGTCAGGCGCAATCCACTGATGAACCCGCAGGAAATGCTGCGGCGTGGCGCTAATTCCGGTCTCTTCCCAAAGCTCACGACGGGCGGCCTGGACGAGCGTTTCATCCGCTTCCAGATGACCGGCAGGCTGATTCCATAGCGCTTTATTGTTAATCGTCTCTTCAACAATCAGAAATTTGCCTTCAGCGTGGACCACACAGGCAACGGTGACATGGGGCTTGAACATGCGGCATCCTTATCGGGTGAGTAGAGGATAAGGATATAAAGAAGAGAAGGGAGAAATCAAACTGGCATGGCTGACGCTCATTATCACCATCGTGAGCGCGGAGAATTTCCCGCGCTCAGCGGCGGATAATCAGGCATCTCGCCATTGTCCGTTTGGCAGATTGTCCAGCGTGTAATCCCCCATGGCGTAGCGGATCAACCGTAGCGTCGGATAGCCAACATGCGCCGTCATGCGTCTGACCTGACGGTTGCGCCCTTCATATAGCGTCACTTTTAGCCAGGCGGTAGGAATGGCTTTTCGCTCGCGAATGGGGGGCGTACGCGGCCATAACCATGCGGGTTCGTCAACGCGCTCAATACCGGCGGGTAACGTCGGGCCATCGTTAAGCGTCACACCGTTGCGGAGTGCTTCCAGCGCTTCATCCGTCGGCTCCCCCTCAACCTGCACGTAGTAAATTTTACCCGTCCGTTTGCCCGGCTGCGTGAGTCTGGCCTGTAGCGCACCGTCATTTGTTAACACCAATAGGCCTTCGCTGTCGCGATCGAGCCGTCCGGCGGCGTACACATTTTGTACGGGAATAAAATCTTTTAGCGTGCTACGTCCCGCTTCATCCGTAAATTGCGGCAAAACATCATAGGGTTTATTAAACAAGATAACGCGTTTTGGTTGGTTATCTTTACGTTGTTTGGTTGCTTGTCGTGAGCTGAATCGCTCAAGCTGGTTTTTTCTAAATGAAGTCTTAATCATAGTATTTTCAGGCTTTATAGATTCGCGCATTATAGCCTAATAACGTGAGTCTTTCATGGCGCCAAACAATCAGGTAGTATTGACAGGCTTATTACAAAACATTAACAAAAATGCTCAAACTCTTTGTGTTGCAGGAAGACGGTAAGACAGTGCATCTCCGGGTAGACGGAATGGGCGTAGTAGCGGCAACAACCTGTGGCGTAAAGGATGACGAGCACACCAGTAGCGCTCGAAGGAGAGGTGAATGGAAAGCAAAGTAGTTGTTCCGGCGGAAGGTCAAAAAATCACCCTGAAAGACGGCAAGCTGAACGTGCCACACAATCCGATTATCCCATTTATTGAAGGCGACGGTATCGGCATTGACGTGACTCCGGCAATGCTCAAAGTGGTTGATGCCGCTGTTGAAAAAGCCTACAAAGGCGAGCGTAAAATTTCCTGGATGGAAATTTACACCGGGGAAAAATCTACCCAACTCTACGGCCAGGACGTCTGGCTGCCAGCCGAAACGCTGGATCTCATCCGCGACTACCGTGTTGCAATCAAAGGTCCTCTGACGACGCCAGTTGGCGGCGGTATCCGTTCCCTGAACGTTGCCCTGCGCCAGGAACTGGATCTCTATGTTTGCCTGCGTCCAGTTCGTTACTATCAGGGCACCCCAAGCCCGGTTAAACACCCAGAACTGACCGATATGGTTATCTTCCGTGAGAACTCAGAAGATATCTATGCGGGTATCGAGTGGAAAGCGGATTCCGCTGACGCCGAGAAAGTGATCAAATTCCTGCGTGATGAAATGGGCGTGAAAAAAATTCGCTTCCCAGAGCATTGCGGTATCGGCATTAAGCCGTGTTCAGAAGAAGGGACCAAGCGTCTGGTGCGTGCGGCGATTGAATACGCTATCACCAATGACCGCGATTCTCTGACCCTGGTTCACAAAGGCAACATCATGAAGTTCACCGAAGGCGCGTTCAAAGACTGGGGATACCAGTTGATTCGCGACGAATTCGGCGGCGAACTGATTGATGGCGGCCCATGGCAGAAGATTAAGAACCCGAACACCGGCAAAGAAATCATCATTAAAGATGTGATCGCCGATGCATTCCTGCAGCAGATCCTGCTGCGTCCTGCTGAATACGACGTTATCGCGTGTATGAACCTCAACGGTGACTACATCTCTGATGCGCTGGCCGCTCAGGTGGGTGGTATCGGTATCGCCCCAGGCGCTAACATCGGTGACGAATGTGCGCTGTTTGAAGCGACCCACGGTACTGCACCGAAGTACGCAGGCCAGGATAAAGTGAACCCAGGTTCTATCATCCTGTCCGCTGAAATGATGTTACGTCATATGGAATGGTTCGAAGCCGCTGACCTGATTGTTAAAGGTATGGAAGGCGCTATCAACAACAAAACCGTGACCTATGACTTCGAACGTCTGATGGAAGGCGCTAAACTGCTGAAATGTTCAGAGTTTGGTGACGCGATTATCGCGAATATGTAATCCAGATTCTGGGTTAGAAGAGAACGGGAGCCGGTTGGTTCCCGTTTTTGTATTAGCCTTTTAATTTTTCTATAACGTATTTAGCACAACTCTACCAACATTCTCTCGTACGGCCATGCTCGAGCATTTTCGCGTATTAAATTTTGCGATGAGCATATTCTTAATAATGTACTTTGATGGCATGTCCAAAATGGATGCAACATAAATGAATGTGCACTATTCGGATGTGCTCTTTCAAAAAGAGCAATTTTTCTTATCCTGGTGGCAAGTGCTTATCTAATGAACGATAACGTACCGATGAGTCTCGATCAAGATTGATATAGATGCTATGATTTTGCGGTTTGGAACCATAATAAATTATAATTATTTAAAATTAGGGTTGATTAGAATGATAAAAAGAAAAAACATAGACAGTATTCATCAGTTACGTGGTATTGCTGCTCTATTAGTTGTCTTTTTTCATTTTAGATTTTTTCTGAATGATGTTTATGCGCAGAAAGATTTAGGATACATATTATTTGGCGGCGGGGCATTTGGTGTCGATTTGTTTTTTATGATTAGTGGGTTTATTATTGCCGCTTCTACGGTTAATCAGCGGAGTATTATTGTTTTTAATATTAGAAGATTCTTTAGAATTTACCCTACGTTTATTGTTACTTTCGCATTTGGATATCTGGCACTATATCATGTAGATCCCATTGAACTGATTTTAAGATCTTTATTTTTTATTCACCGAGATTATAAGCTTCCTTCCCCTGGTTTCGGCTATAACTTACTTGGCCCGGCATGGACTTTGACTTATGAAATTTACTTTTATGCATTATTTTCAGTTGCTATGCTCATAAATCATAGATACAGGGTGTTTATATGCTCATTGTTGATATTGTTACCATTTATTATTGTTCAAACCCATTTTAATGGCGAAGTATTGATTGCCGGAACTGCTGCTCCCAAAGTCCCAGAAGGACATGAATATTTTTCATTATTAAGATTTGTAGGGTCGCCAATTTTAATAGAATTTGTTATAGGTATGTTTTTATATATAATATATAGCACTTTTAGTTTAAGGATTGGGAAAGAAGTCTCATCTATACTGTTTTATCTGTGCGTTAGCCTGGCAGTTTCATTTTATTTTAAACCAAACCATTCAGGCTTTGGCATGCAAGACTTTGGCTTTTGGGCTCTTATACTCCTGTGTGGTTGTTTATTGTATGAAAAAAATAATGAAGTAAAACAATCGAAAGCTTTAAACTTTTTAGGGGATATTTCATTCTCTCTCTACATTTCTCATTATCCAATAATATATAGTGTAAGTAAGTACAATGATTTCTTTCCGCAAGGATTTGTTGGTATTTCTAAATTTATGTTGTTGGCTACTGTGTGTATTGCTTTTGCCACCTTACTTCATATTTTTATTGAAAGGCCGTTTATTAAAATCGGTAAGGCTATTGAAGCAAGGATAACATCAACAAAGCTATGAAATTAATCAAAGATTCACATTGTCAATTTCCCCTACATAGTTATAGTCAGGATTGACAATATTTTCAGTATGGAGCAGACGATTGTCTTTCGACCAATAATGGCGATTTGCCTCATTGACATCGACCACCCATTTGAATACCCCCGCTCTGGCTAATTCCCGGCAATATTGGTCAAAACGAGTACAGCCGCTGAAATGGCGTTTGGTGGCGATGCGTGTCAAAGCATCACTCGCATTTTGATTGATCTTAATTAACCGTCGTTGGCTTTTTAACGATAAGTAGGTGTCCGCAGTTGTCACCACTTGTACATTTCCCGTAGCGACGAAATAGATATAGTAAGAGATATTGTTTTGCTTTAATTGTGCCAAAAAACGGAGAAAGTCTGATTTACATCTAACTTGCTCAAAAAAAACGCTGAGCATTTCATCGAATTCCATTTACTGCCTCTGAATGAGATCTTTGTATTATTGATAATCTTTATTGCTTAAAAGTAATATCTAAAATAAACACAAATAAAAAATTGAAAAAAGATATATTTACCTTTGCTTTTTTGGGCCCTGGACGCAATAAGAAAAATGCATTAATTGTTACTAAAAATTTCATTAGGGGTATTATTTTGATAGCTTGGGCAAGAGGAACATCCTAAACTGGGGTGAATGACATAAGGAGATAGCAATGTTAGAAGGGTACTTCGATCTAGACAACGTCACCGACGCTGAAGCCTCTGAAAACCGTAAGCGTTTGCTGGCTGTTCAGGCCGCGTTAGAGATATCTAAAGCCTCGGTTTCCGCCTCCACCGCAAACTCTGGGATCCGCTCCCAGATGGACTTGCGCAACGTTTCACAGGAAGTTGCGTCACTGGCCGATGCCATCCAGGATGCGCTGGAAATCGGCGAGTAATTGCCGTTGCCGCCTTCGGGCGGCTATCCCCCATTTTTCCTCTTCTGCAAAACTCCTGCAAAACCCTTCTGCAAAACTGTCTATAAAATAACCAATTTCCTCCACTCTTTTCCTCGCGAATCATTGTACCTGTCCGTCATTGCCTGGTTAGCGTGACCCATCAATATCTGGGTATTAACACCCTGTTCACGATATAGCCGTTCAGCTAAGGACCTTTGTTCGTGGAATGTCGGCGCGGTACCATTTTGTGCCCAGTCACGGTCCACTGAATCTCTGGCTTTCCTGAATGCAGTGGTCAAGGTTGTTGGTTTTACTTTTCCACCTCGTACAGCAGTTCCTTTTGCGCTGTGGTGGTGAAGCATATATGGACTCAATACGCTGTCTCGGCACATTGCGACAACGTCACCAATGCTGTAACCAACCTTTTCGCATTTTAATTTCAGTGGAAGTGCGATCTTCGCACCAGTTTTCTCTTGCTCAACAAGCAGATAATCCCCCGAAACATCGGTAAATTTCATTTTGCATAAGTCAGATATTCTTTGTCCGGTTACGATCGCCAACAGCATGCCTTTCTGTAAATAATAATTTTCTTTCTCTGCGGCCTTATATATAAGTATCCACTCTTCGAAATCGAGTCGCTGGCGCGTTATTTTTACGTGCGGTTTTTTAGCGGACTCCGCCGGATTGAAACCAGCAGGAACCTCGCCCAATTGCTGAGCTTCTTTGAAAACATCAATTGCCACTTTCCTGAATATTTGTCCCATACGGTTATGCTCTTGTTCTCGATAATCGTCGAGGATCCCCACGATGTCTTTGACGGATACTTGATCCAGCGACCGCATACCCAGATGTTGCTCAAGAACTTTCAGTGGAGACTGTTTTTGCTTTAACGTGTTTAGTTTTATTTCGCCGCGCTCATAACGTTCATCCTGAATAGCTTTATATCGAACCACGAAATCGCTCACACTTGACGAGCCTCCCAGGCTTTTGATTAGCTCGTCCTTAATTTTTAGTGTGTGCCTCATTTGTTGTTCTGCTAACCGGCTATTTGCCTCAGTAGCCAGTTCTTTCGCTAATGTTTCATCAGACCCCAATCCATGAAATTTTCCAGTAACTGGATGCTTATAGCGCCAGTAGACTTTATTCGTTCTTGAGTCCATGTAGGGGGAGAGCCCCGGAATAGTCACGTTATACTTTCGTGGTCTGCCCATCCTCTAAGATTCTCCTCAAAAGCGGATGATCCTGTTTTTTTATCTCTGGTTGTGACGTAAAACCAATAAATCGAGCCGTAAGCTCTACGCGCCAGCTTTTACCAACTTTACAAGCTGGTGGTGAGATCATTCCGTTTTTTGCGTATTTGCTTAAGGTTGATGGGCCGGGTATCGGATTACCGAACTCATGTTCAGCCCACTCTGAGAGCAGTACAAGCCTCGCCATTTTTCCTCCTGCTGGCAGCTCATTATAAAGCTGCCAGTTGTTTGTATATGATAATTCAGAATCAACTCACCTGGCCCGGCAGCGCACGCAGTCGGCGCATTCCCTTCATCGCTGTGGCCACGTAGTTTGCCTTCCGGTTCACCACTTCAACCCAGACCTTCACCCCGTCAACCCGGATGGTGTACGTCTCTTTCATCTTGCTGCGCCCATAGTCGCCGTAGCGTTCCTGGTGCGTTGCCAGCGCTATCTCGCATGCCTGACGTGCGATGGGGGATTGTTTATTGCCTCTGTTAATTAGCTTCATGCTCGCCCCTTCGCAGTTCTGATGCAGCGGTTACGACGCGACGCAATGATGGCCACGCCGGTTACTGTCTTCTGCTGACGGGATAACTCTGCCAAGACTGTTGCTGCCCGGCGCCACAGGCCGCGGTTCTCTAATTGAGTCGCTATCACCTCCAGCTGGCTAAGTTGGTTTGATTCTGATGATTGGCCGCCGGACTTGCCTACCTGTTGAGTATTCTGCACAAAGCGATACCATCTGGAGTCTTCACTGCGTTTGCACCGGGCAATCGTCCCGCTCTTGATCAGTGAATTGATGATGTGGCGCAAGTTCCGACCTGTAATGCAAAGGGATTCGCTGATCTCTGCGGGGCTGGCCTGCGGGTTATCAAGCAGGTAATTGGCGACCGCGTTCTGACGTTCAATTTTACTTACCATGCTGGTATCCGGCCCCATGCGGGGCCGACCTCCGTTAGCCAACGTATTCCGGTTTCATGTCGTCGAGGGTTACGCGGAACTGCTCGTAAAGTTCGTCGCCCAGGTGGCGCCGCGCGGCGGTGAGTGTTGCTTCTGCCTTCGCGAACAGCTCAGCCGCATCCGGTTCACCTGCGTTCGGCAGAGAGTTAATGGTTGCCTCGACTTTGTTTCGAGCATTCACCCGGTGATAACGCTGTGTAGCTTTGTTCTTGAGCTCGGTGTACAACGCAGACCCCAACTTTGCTTTGGCCTGGTTAATGTCTTCGCCAACGGCTTTTGCCGCGTCGGTATCTTCGGAAGCATCAATCCGGGTGCGGAATTCCTCTGCGATAGACTCGATGCCTGCAATTGATTCCTGAGCGTTGCTGGTGGATGTCACTGCCTCGCCAGTGATTTCATTAAGCTCCATGCGCTGCGGCGCCGGGTTAATCTCTTTCTCTGCGCGTGGCTCGACTTCATCAGGGGTATAGACTCCAAGAACAACCGCTGGGCAGTAGAGGCGCGCCCAGTACTTCAGTGCCAGGTAAGCGATCTGCTGTTTCGGGTTTGATATCCACAGCGGCGAATTGCGGGTAATCACGCTGGAAAGGAAGACCGGTTCTCCCCAGGTGATTTCACTCTCGCCGCGGATGACCGCACCCACGCGAACCGACAGGCCCTGTTCGTCAGCGCTGGACCAGCCGCGTACCATTTCTTTCTTGTCGTACGTGCCGCCGCCTTTCGTTGGCTTCTTCACGATCTCTTCACGGCTGCTGGCGCATTTCGACCAGTCGCCTTCATACTCATAGTGGAAGCGGCCCACGATTGCGTTTGAGCTGGAAATTACCGCGTTGACCAGCTGCGCCTCGTAACCGAGAACGCCGTTTACCAGATGCGTTTTCTGTGCCACTGCGTATGGGTTCATCCCCCACTGCATGGCCTGCATGATGATGGCCATGCAGTCGGCTGGGTTACCTCGAAGATGTTCAGGAACCGTGACGGCGGCCTGCGCCATCAAACCGGCAACGGCTTGCAGCTGGGTTAACGCCTGCACATTGAAAATGGCATTGCTCGCTGAAATGGTGTTTGGTGTCTGCTGCTCAGCGTTCACGATATTTGTGTTTTCCATCATCATTCCCCTTATGCCAGGCGCAGCGTTTCAAGACGGCGTGTGTCGAAGTCGTTCAGTTCGTCGGTGTAGTCGGTGGTGATCGGCGCTGGCCATTCGCCAGTATCAAACCCGGTTGCAATGGCGCGCATCGCCTTGCGATATTCCAGCATGCCCAGTTCCAGAAGCTCGGCAGATGCCTCTACAATTGCTATCCAGTGATAGTTCTCGTCTTTATTGACGAAAATCCAGAAGAACTGGTCAAGTGCTGCCGTGTCGCAGTACATCGCTGCGCTCAGGTGATAATCGCGGTCGATGATCTCCCGGTGCAGCTTGGCGCGCAGGCCTTCCTGTTTGATGTTCCACATGCTGATGGTTTTCAGGTCGGCACCGATACGCAAACCGTCCAGGTCGATTTCCAGATCCGGACGCACACGGACTTCCAGCCCGGTTTCGTCGTCGAATCCGAAGTAGCTCACCTCGACGGCGCGGCTCGGGTGCGTCAGCAGCTTGCCGGCGGTCGGGTGCTGGAGTAGAGCTTTCTGAATATTCAGCGCGGTACTCAGTTGCTGGCGGGAGACCAGCACTTTTCCTTCCGGGTTATCTCGCCATGCGTCCAGCAGCTCGTCGGCGAACACGGCACCCGGATTAACAGACTTCACGGCCTGAATCAGATCGGCTTTCGTGCCGGATACTTTGAGCGGCTGGGGCTTCTGGGCTTCCTGCGCGACCAGGTCAGGATTAATAATCGCCAACTGCTCGAGTAGAGCGTCACGGCTGCCGCTTGTTTTCACCTGCGGCGGCAGGGTGGCGTTGTACTCTTTGATGCAGGCTTTCATTGCTGTTGCGGTCTGCTTCTGGCCTTCTTCAATACGCTGGTACTCAGCAGGCAGAGCCATGTAGCTTTGCCCAGTTTCTTCCAGCGATGCGCCGAGCGGCACCTGCGGCGGCAGGGTGGCGTTGTGTTCTTCCAGCAACGCTTTGATATCTTCGGCTGACAACTGCGCTGGCAGGCTGGCGTTATACTCATCGATAAACGCACGGATCGTTGCCGTGGTGGTGAACGCACCTTCCGGGATAATCGGTTCAACGCTGAACTCGGCATCCAGTAGCTCTGGTTGCAGCGCCAGCGCATGTACCAGATTTCCCATATCCAGAACCGGGGAGCGCTCTTTCGTGATGGTCTTCTCGACGTGGCGCGCGTTGAAGTACATCAGGGATACTCGGGCATCTTTCACCTGCGTTGAGCTGATACCGTTTGCCGCGTGATAAACCTCGTTTGGTAGACCTTCATAGCGGCCGGGTTCGAAGAAAGCAGGGTACTCGGCAGCAGGTTCTAACTGCGGTTCTTCTGGCGCTTCGGTGGCTACTTCCGGCGCAGAGTCGAGCTCCGGCACGGGTTGCTCGTCGGCAGCCAGGCTCGGCGCAGCAGCGGCCAGAATAGCCGTGTTGCTGGTTTCGTGCTCCAGCGCATCCAGCTCGTCTTTCAAACCGGCTTCCATTTCCACATAGGTAGCATCGCCGCATGCAGCGCCACAGTCCGGGCAATGACCGCCACCGACAGCACCGCAGCCGGTGCATACGGTTTCTGTTACGGTATCTGTCTGCTGATCATCTTCCACAGTACCTTCGCCTGCTGATACCGCATTGTTAGTTTCGCCTTCGGCGCGCTCAGTCTCTTCCATCTGCTCATCGCTGGTGGTTTCCTCGGTATTTGCTGGGTGTAATTTTTCTTCGGCGGCGCGCTGGCGCACCTGATCAACGACAGAAAGCGCTGGTTCCAGCTGCTCTCCCATCAGGCCATCGATAGAGAACATGCCGTTGCCCATGCTGGCGATTTTTGGCTGTTCGGCTGCAGCCTTCTGCTCTGCTGCGACCTGCTCGTTAATCTCGTTTTCCCAGCTTTTTTCTGGCACGTGACGAGCTGCTGCCAGGGTTTCTTCGGTTGGGTGCTGGTGGTCGGTTTCCGTTAGGTTCGCGTTGATATACGTCTGCAGGCTGACCGGGAAGTGGTGAACGTTCTCTGCGGCGCCACGGATGAGCGCGAAGATAGCAGCGCGCGAATAGTCCAGGATGCCGGCGGTTTTGCGCAGTGCTTCGGACCACTCTTTGAACGGGCTTTCTTTCTTGCTAACGATCTCTTTTGCGCGGCGGAAAACGCCACCAGGGATATCGTAGATGTTGAAATCCATTGGTAGAGTGGCCAGCGCAATATCAATGTCCAGAGTGTCCAGCGTGTGGACAAGGTCAGGGTTGCGATCGGTTTTATTACCGCCGCCGGCGTTGGTTTTAGTATCAGTCCGCTGAATCAGCTCCACGCGGTTGCCTTTCTGCCATTCTTTGACCAAAAGGCCGCGATCGATGTGTTCGGTGCCTACCCACGCTTTGACGAACCGGATCACCTGGTTCAGTTCGCTGCGATTGTCCTGTGGAAAAATTTTCTTGATGGCGTCAGTGAGTTTCCAGATACCAGGCATGTCATATGCTTTAACTTCCGGAGTGTTTTCGATAGCCAGCAGTAGGTTCTGCACATAGCTGTTATCCATGTCCATTTCGAGAGCAGATAACTTGGCCTGTGTTTCCTTGTTAATGCAGTAAACATGACGTTCTTCGGCATTGAACTGTGCCAGTACCTGGATGCGGAAGGACAGGGGAGCAATGTTGTATTCGACGTTTACAATCTTGCTTTCGTGGACGCTGTCCTCATCCTGTTCTGCGTCTGCGTCTGCGTCTGCGTCTGCGTCTGCGTCTGCGTCGCCAGCATCTTCCTGGTGGAAAGTATCTTGCGGCGCCGCGCCGGGTTTCAGCTGCCAGGTGCGCTGGTCGTCGGCCAGTTCGTAGCGCTCACACCAGGTAAAATCAACCGTTCCTTCTTCCGGCAGGTCATTAAACACAGGGAAGTCAGTACGAACGGGCTTCATGTAGTCTTTGCCACGACCGGTTTCGATTTCGGCATCTTCCAGCTCTACATCAAGCTGGAGGTTAGCCCGGGCTTCTGATTTTGCAGTGAACCAAATCACAGCATCTTGCTTGCCAGATTTCTGAGTGGCCTTGACCACATAGAAGAATTCCATGTTCAATCCTCTTTTTCGGATGTTAGAATCCCCGGGCCATTGATAGCGCCCATTGGGTGTCTTTTTGGTTTGGTAAAAATTCCGGTGTAACTTTGGTCGGGAGCACCGGAGAGTTTCAGCATTGCGCTGGTTTTATAAATTTCTGGCGAATAAGCCGTGATTTGCTTCGCGGAAGTTGTTTATTGCTTCCGCTGCCTTTTCTAATTCAACAAAATTTCCTACCGTGTATCTTTTCCCATCAACGCGACAGATGGCTCTCCAGCGCTGCTTACCCTTGTGCCAGTACACACCCTTCACTCCGCTTGTGTTGTTCTTCTGGAGTGACTTGTTGAAGTTGTTCTGCGAACAAGTTGCTTCGCGCAGATTTTTCAACCGGTTGTCAGAGCACTTCCCGTTTACATGGTCAATCTGGTCTTCAGGCCATTTACCATGTACGTAGAACCAGGCCAGGCGGTGCGCTCGATACTTTTTCCCATTGATGATGATTCGAATATATCCGCGTGAATCAAGATGACCTGCAACTTCACCTGCTGCGACGCGACCACGTTTTTCTAACCAGGTAAAATCACCTGTTTCTGGTGAGTAGCTGAGTAATTCTTTCAGGTGCTCAAGTGATAACTTTTCGCTCATATCCGCCACCGTTATGACTCGTGGGCCATCTGGTCGTATGAAGCACAACGTACAGAGCAATAATCGCGTTCTTCGTGTGTCAGCTGCGCGCCGTGAATCAGCGTCAGCTCATTCTTTACTTCTTTTCCCTGCTCAATCGGCTTTCCACACAGGTGGTAAGCGCATTTCTTTTGGTTATGCATCCGGATCTCCTTTCTGCGCCAGCAGGTAGCAGAGACGGCGGATGAACGCCTCAACATAATTCAGTTTTACGGCCTGCTGCCGTGCTGGTTTGCGTGCAAAGTCTTTCATTTCACCCTCGGTGCTCGTATCGCTGAGCTGCGGAACATTTCACCTGACAACGATGCGCTTGTTATCGATGAATTGAAGTGTGCAACAATAAGTTTCGTTTGTAAAGTGCGGTGAAAGTATAAATTTCGCATGAGGGCGAAAAAAAAGGCGCCGCTAGGGCACCTTTAATTCTTGGGTGTTTCTTTTTTATTTTTTAACGTTGTTTATGAGATCGAACACATCACTTTTGAGAAGCTCTATATCGCGCAGAACTCCTTGGGTATGAAGAATCAACCTCAGTTTTTCAGACTCTGGTAGCTGATTGAATAGTGAGAGCATGACCAATTCTGTCTCATCTAACTGTCTTTGTGTTGCCTGCTCTTGAGGAATATCTTCAGAGACATCAGCAGGCAAAAAGAACCAATGTTCAGGCTTCCCAGTAGCCGCAGCGAGCCTTTTTAACCTCTCTCCGCTAGCAACACTTTTACCTTTAGCCCAATTTTGCACAGCCGTATGCGAAAGCATGACCTTCTTGGCTAGATCGGATTTATTCCAGCCGTTTTCAGTCATGACTTGTTGAATTCTTTTGGCAAAGACCGGGTTAGTAATCTCATTCATAAAACTCATTTTACAACCTAAGGTTTCGCTAGGCACTAAAACAATATGTTTCGTTTGTTGAAACATAAACTTTCGTCGTGTATGCTTCAATTCATCATCTGAAGGAGAGCATATGAACAAAGATATCCAGGAAAAAATCAGCAAAGCCGCTTCGCGAGCTTGCATTGGTAAACACTTCGGCATCAGTGGCCAAGCCGTTGGTAAGTGGATCCATGATAGCGGTGTCCCTCAAAAACGAATTATCCAGCTTTGTCAGTTTCTTAATTGGGCGGTAACTCCGCACGAAATCGATCCTGATGCTTACCCAAACCCAACCGACGGACTACCAAAGCAAGGAGCGTAATCATGCAAGCTCTAAATTTTTATCAGGATACAGGAGCGCCAGCGCAAGCGGTGATATCGAATTATCAGAGCGCTCCACGCAATAACAGCAAGTTAATCCGTATTCGCGAAGCTGTTAAAGCATGGCAGAAAGCCACCCCAGGCCAGGCGCAAATCTACATTTCGAAGCTGATAGCGAAAGAGTGGATCGCCCGCGGTGGTCGCGGTCTGTTGCTTGCTGGTTCCGAGGTGAACACCAGACAAAATTTCTTCCGGATGATTAACGAGCCAGGCCCGAAGAATGACAAAAACCTGATGCTACTGATCCCGGTAATAACAGACGTAATGTCTCGCGATAACGAGAGAGTGGCGCGTGAATATGGGCTGCTCGCGAAAACGGAAGCAGAGCTGATTGCTGATGCAATGAAAGAATGCACTGAAGCGCACCAGGCAAAGCTACTCGGGCAGCCAATTAAACGGCTTGAGAAAGAAGTCCGTGAAGCTGCTGAGGCTTTATTGCGCTTCTTGCCGGATGAATCGCTGGCCGCTGTCGTGACCAGTTTAGCAACCATGGTTCCGGGGATTATGGGATGAGTAATTCAGAAAAGGCGAAAGCCGCGGTGCGCGAACACCAACGGCTTTCTGGTGCAAAAACGGTAGGTAATTGCGGAGATAAGTATGTCAAACACCGCTGAAATATTCAAATTTCCCGCGCAGCTGGGAAAACAGGAGAGTCGCATGGCTGAACTGGAGAACGGCTATTTACGCTTGGCCAACCAGATTCAGGATGCCCTGTGTATCGTTGAGCTTTCAGGCCGTGAATTCCGGGTGCTGAATGCTATCGTTCGCCTGACCTATGGCTGGTCTAAGAAGTCTGATCGCATTGCCAATAGCCTCATTGCAGATAAAACGACGCTGAAGGTGAAGCACGTCTCTGAGGCTGTGCTGAGCCTTGCCTATCGGAACATCATCATCCTGCGCCGCATTGGGCAAATCAGATACATAGGGATTAATACCTGCCTGGATAAATGGGCTTACACCAAGCCAAATTGCATGAAGTGTCCGGCGGCGTTCCCGGCTGCTGAAGTCGAAACGTGGGTTATTAGCGCCCGCGAATTCATGATTGGCAATCCCCGGAATCAGGGACAGTTATCCCCGAAAACAGGGATGGTTATCCCTGAAAACAGGGATGGTGATTTTGCCCCTTCAACCATCCCCGAAAACAGGGATGGTTATCCCCGAATTCAGGGAAAGGTATCCCCGAAAACAGGGAACACCAAAGACATTCTTCCAAATACAAATATAAAAACAGATCTAACCCCCTCTAATCCCCCAAAGGGGAAGGTGAAGTTTGACCCTCTGACAATCCCTGTCCCTGAGTGGCTTGATTCTGAGTCCTGGAGTGAATGGGTTGCCTACCGCCAGCAATCTGGAAAGGCCATCAAGACCGAGTTGACTGTCACCAAGGCATTCAAACTGCTGAAGGCTTGTCTGGACGACGGACATAACCCCGTAGATGTGATTAACACCAGCATTGCCAATGGGTATCAGGGATTGTTCAAGCCGAAGTTTGCTCTCGCCGAGCGCAAAACGGGCAGGGATGTGAACCACATTTCTGAGCCAGAAAATACCATCCCACCAGGTTTCAGGGGGTAGCGATGAAAAATATTGTTAATTCCGGCAGCGCGCTGGAGCGTCTGAAGAAACTCATTCCGCCAGGTGTACAGCCGAAATTCACCAGCGCCGCTGAGCTACTGGCGTGGCAGCGGGAAGAGGGGCTTAAGCATTGCGAGGAACTGAGCAGACTGAACCATAAAGCGCGAACTGAGAAAATCTTCGGCCGTTCCGGTATACAGAGCCTGCACCGCAGCTGCACGTTCGCCAACTACGAAGTATCCAGCGAGCAACAACGCAAGGCCTACACCATGGCGAAAAGCTACGCGCACAACTTCGTGGCTGGCTTTGCGAGCTTCGTATTCAGCGGCGGCCCAGACACCGGCAAAAACCATCTTGCAGCGGCGATAGGAAACCATCTACTGGCTGCTGGCCATTCGGTTCTGGTCGTCACCATCCCGGATTTAATGCTTCGTGTCCGCGAGTTCTATGACGATGGCCAGTCGGAGGCCTCCCTGCTGGATAATCTCTGCAAGGTTGACCTGTTGGTGCTGGACGAGGTCGGTATTCAGCGCGGCAGCAGCGGCGAAAAGGTCATTCTGAACCAGGTTGTTGATCGTCGGCTGTCCTCGATGAAACCGGTCGGCGTTCTGACGAACCTGAACCATGTAGGGCTTCAGGAATCTCCCGGGCTTCGAATTATCGACCGCTTAACCATGGACAGCGGCATCTGGGTGAATTTCGACTGGGCCAGCTACCGCAAGAACGTATCACACTTGAGGGCTGTGAAATGAGAGACATGGAAACAGTGAGTATGAACGATATAACCGTGAAGCAGACCAACAAGGCCATCGCAATTATCGCCGAGTATCTCCAGCGCGCCAGCCGGAATGAGCAGCTGCAAGAAGCGAAAGTTCGTCTGGATAAGAAAATGGTTCTTCTATCCGATGATGAAAACTGCGATCAGGGCATATTGATGGGGGCGTTTGTACCTGCCATGACCAGTCATTCTCGGGAGAAGTTTTTCGAAGAAATCGCCGTAGCACTGAAAGGAGCGCAGGCATGAGACTAATACTGGAAGTCCTTTCTGCATCAGTGAACATTGGTCGATACAGAAATGCAAGGCTGAAGTCTGCCCGTTAATCTTTATAAACAAGTATTAAGGGCACACACTCTTTCGGGGCTGAATTTGCTAGCAAAGTACGAACTCTGCTATAGACTCCCGTGTAAAAACTTCTCAGTGGCGTTCATATCAACATGTGTAATTGCTTTTTATTGTCTAGTCAAGGAGGTACTTTAGCAAGCCTGACCTATCGCAGGTCAAACTGATAAGAAATCCTACCAAATGTGATAACTATCAACAAAGTATATTTCTCGGATATTCACATTTGTGATTTAATTCAGATGGTTTGCAGCTTACTGAGTAAATGGCCTGTGTTTATCATAGCAGGTAGATTCTGTTGACAGTTAGCATACTGATTCATTGAAATACTGGAGTATAGAAATCAATGCTAACCATAGTGTAGTTTTAATTATTTAAGGAAAAGGTGTGTTTGAATCTATGATAGCAGGTTATGTGGCGAGCAAAGCTGACAAAGGGGTGGATAAGGTCGTTGAGAAGAGTTTTGAGAGATTGTTTGAACATATTCTTAAAAATCCTTGGCGATTTAATTCTAAGAAAGGTGAGAAACTTATCAGGAGTCTTAAAGAAGATGGGGGCTATGATAATTATGTCAATGGACATATCTATGAGAATTTAAAAACAAAAACAATTGACGGAAAGGATAGTTTATTTGTTATAGACGATATATATTATCCTTTAAGATTTAAAAATAATAACAATGAGTCTGTTCTTTTAGAGAACATGATAATGACAGGGGAAGGTTGTATTTTAAATATCACTGGTGTGGCTGGTAATGGGAAAAGCACAGTGATGAAGAAGTTATTAATTGAAACGATTAGAAAAGGTCTCCGCCTTCCATTCTTTTTGGAATTGAGAACGCTAGAAGATAATTCGATTGTCGAAAAGCTGGTCGAGATAATAAATAATTGTGGAGTAAAGGCTGATATTGATTCAGTAGAATCTGCATTGTCCAGTTCTAGAGTCATTTTACTGCTTGATGGTTTCGATGAAATATCCTCGGGGAGAAGGAAGGTTGTTTATAAGGAAATTGAATTAATAAAGAATAAGTTTAAAGCACCAATATTAATTTCATCTAGACCACACACTGAAATATGTACATCAACAATAGCACAAGAAATTAAAATCCAGGATCTTTCTCCTTTAGATGTATTCAACTTGATTGATAAAAGGATGGGGAAATTTGAAGCAGAAAAAGCTAAACAGATATTGAAATCTAATAATGAATTGCTGACATCTTTAGTGACGCCGATTCTTGTTTCTCTTTTTTGTGCTTGTTATCCAAATGCAGATATTATTCCGAAAACAGCTAGTGACTATTACCAAAGGATTTTTGATATATTATATGAGGGGCATGATTTAAGAAAGCTTTTTTTCTCTAGAGAAAAAGCGTTTCATGATGATAGTGGATTGGTAAAAGCTATATTTTGTGCTTTTAGCTTTTTATCTTTAAAGGAAAATAAATTAACAATTACACACCAGGAAGCTATTGATTTTATTGACAAAAGCATGAATAGGTGTGGATACAAACCAAAATCGAATGATACTAGTAATTTTTTGCAAGATATAATAAAAATAACAGGTCTTATCAAGGAAGATGGTTTTAAACAATATGCTTTTATTCACAAATCTATACAGGAATATCATGCCGCTTTATTTATAAAAAACTCAGATGATGATGCGAAGAAAAGCATCAATCAATCAATTCTTAATGGGTTGATTGATGGGAGTTTGAAAAACATAAATGTTTCCTCATTTTTGTTTTACATAGATAAGTTAAATACAATAAGAAATATTTCAATTCCATTATTCGAATCAATAGGGTTCTCGCAAGAGGTTGATGTAGAGGAACTCACCAGAAAACTTGTTGACGATGTACTTTGTCACTCGAGAGCAGGTGTTGTTGTGCATGCACAACATGAAGAGGCACTTAAACCAATCAAAGGAAATAAAGCTAAAGTTCGAAAGAAAGAAATATTTATATTGCGTACTGATGTCGTAGGTGAGCGATTGGTTCCTCTGTCACCATTTATATCAATAGATAAAGATAAAACGCTACGTATTGCAGATATGATATATACAACTATGAACTCCCATGTTTATTTGCAATATTATGTTAACAAGGTTGGTGTGAATCGTGAAAATAAAGACTTAGATGCATCAAATTCATTGCTGGCAGTAGAGGTTGTAGATCATTTCGGCCATTATCATAAGGTCTTTAATCTTGCAATGGAAATAGTTTCAGACCTTTATTTGCAATATGTTGAGCAAAAGGCCATGCTGGAGAGTATAAAATCCACTGAGGATTCATTTAGTGGTTTGTAAAAATATTAAAGTTGATGCGACTCTTCTTTTCAAAGAAGAATTTGATTTCATATTGAAGCGTCTTTTAGCTATGTAGTGGTCAATAAATGTCTGATTGTATAACAGAGTAAAGTAGCCTTTATCACATACTGCGGACGAAACCAGTTCGCGGAAGTGATGGGTAAATCCCTTGCTACCTCTGATGGTGAAGCGCTGGAAGGAGAGTGTCTGGACGAGGTGGTTGTTGCGGGTGTTATTACATACGAGATAATGGTTGTACGTGGTAAAGAGCTAGATGATTTTCCGATTATCTGAACCAGTCTACCAAGCTTTATGTTGATAAACCCGCTCCGGCGGGTTTTTTGTTGTCCTCATAAAAACTCATTAGAAACAACATAGTAACCTTCGCAAAAAATGCTTTTATAGGATTGATAAATCTGCTGCATGGGTGTACTGTTTATTTATACAGTATTTGCAGAGGAGGATAGATGAGAGTTGAAGTCACAATCGATAAAAAGAAAAAGTTACCCGATGGCGCAGTGCCGGCACTGGAAGCCGAACTTTCGCGCCACATAGGTCAGAATTATGAAGACTGTAAGCTGATAGTTCGCCGGGCAAGTACTGATGGGCTTAACGTGGTAGGCGATGAAAAAAGCAATAAACATCGCATCGAAGAGATCCTGCAAGAAACGTGGGAAAGCGCGGACGACTGGTTTTATTGATTACTTGCATAATAACCGGGCTCCTTTCTGCACGGTTTCTGGAAATATTTTATTGCGTCTGGATGTCGCTCAGGGGGAAATATTGTGGGTGCAATTGACTCAGCTCCTACCGGAGACTTTATAGCGACCATCACAGATGCTAGTGGCCGCGAAGTTTTGTCTTTTGATTTGGCGGCTAGCGACCGATTCATCCTGTCGTCATCCGATGGGAAGGTTTTAAGTAGAAAGCTCTGCAAAGATGATCATTACTGGTCTCGGGCGACACTGCTGGAAGTTGTCAGAGAGATGACCGCAAAAAATTGACCGTTTAACAGTATATCCAGCATAATCAGCATACTGGTCTGAACAACCAGAACCTGACGACTGTGCGCCACGGGGAAAACCATGGCGCAGTTACAACTCATCAAGCAAAACTCAGGAATCCTGATCGCGGCTACCCCCGAGACCAGCGATATACTGCAATCAAAAATTAAGCTCGGCGCCGTGTTGGTGGCTGAGTTCAAACAGGTCCGCAACCCAGCATTTCACCGGCGATTCTTTGCTCTGCTTAACCTTGGCTTTGAGTATTGGGAGCCTGCCGGCGGCGCCATATCGTCTAACGAACGCAAGCTGGTGACCGGTTATGCTAAATACCTTTCGGCTTACGGTGGCAACGAAGGCGCGCTACTGGATGCTGCTGAGCAGTATCTGGACCAAATCGCAAGCCGCCGTGTCACCAATGGTATCAGTCTCTGCAAATCATTTGATGCGTATCGCGCCTGGGTAATCGTAGAGGCAGGGCATTACGACGCTATTCAGTTGCCAGACGGCACACTCCGCAAACATCCCCGCAGCATCTCCTTTGCCAATATGGACGAAACTGAGTTCCAGCAGTTGTACAAGGCCGCGCTCGATGTTCTCTGGCGCTGGATATTGTCGCGCACTTTCCGAACACAGCAGGAGGCCGAGAACGCCGCTGCCCAGTTGATTAGCTTCGGGGGATGATGCCGATGAAATATTCCTGGTTCCATCATCACGAATGCACCACCGAACAGGCCGACGAGCTGGTGGCTAACTACCGTCGCCGTGGCGTCAAAGTTGAGCGCAGTCTGAACCGTGACAACATCACCTGGACCGTCAGCGCCTTGCTCCCGGAAGGGGATAAAGCGCCGCGCTCGAGCCGCGTCTGGCAAAACAAGGCGTGGGGGTGAACATGGCTAAGTCACCGCGCCGTAAGTGCGCCAACAAAGAATGTCGCCAATGGTTCCATCCGACGCGAAGCGAGCAGATTGTTTGTTCGTACGAATGCGCCAGCGCCTATGGCAAAGAACAGACCAGGAAAGCCAGGGAAGATGCGCATCGCAGGGAGCGTTCCCATCAGCGCGCCATTGAGAAGAAAGAACGTGCAGCCTGGCGCCAGCGTAAAGCAGCGGTTAAACCGCTGAAGCATTGGGAGGATTTAACCCAGCGCGTCGTCAACGACTACATCCGAGAGCGCGATGTCGATCTGTCATGTATCAGCTGCGGGACGTTCGACACCGTCCAGTGGGAAGCCGGCCACTACCGCTCACGCGGTAAGGCATCACACCTGCGCTATAACGAGGACAATATTAGTAAACAATGTCACCACTGCAATGTGCAGCTGTCTGGCAATCAGCAGCAGTACCGCCTGGGCCTTATCGAGAAAATCGGCGCTGAACGCGTCGAGGCGCTCGAAAACAACGACGTTCCACACCGATATACCATCGAAGAACTCGAGGCCATCAGGAAGCGCTATAGCGCACTGCGCCGCGGGTTAATTAAGAGTAGGGAGGCCGCATGACATTCGAATCCTATTTTGCCGACCACCTCCGCGTCCGCTGGATGCGATTGCGCTTATTCCGCTTTCCAGGCTCGGTGTTGGCTGACTATCGAATCTTGAAGAATTACGTGAAAACTATGGGCGGTGCTACATGAATACTCAATTTCTCGAATATGTCCGCCAACAGCTAATTGTTGCTACTGCAGATTTAAGTGGGGCAACGAAAGGGCAGTTAATGGCCTGGCTGGAGAACGCGCAGTTCGACACGAAAACCTTCAAGCGGAAAAAGCCTCGAGTATGGGATGCTGAAAATGAGAAATGGCAGGTTCTCGACAACCCGCCGATTCCCGGCAAACAATCACATGCGAAGGGTTCCCACATTCCTTTGGTGCGGCCTCTGGAGTTCGCGACTGCATCATGGCGCCGTGCGCTACTGTCACTGGAAGAGCACCAGAAGGCCTGGTTACTATGGAACTATAGCGAGAGCACAAACTGGGGCCATCAGGTCACAATAACTCAATGGGCTTGGGAACAGTTCAGCCACCAACTGGCTGGTAAGCGGGTAGCAAAAAAGACCATGGAGCGACTGCGTAAACTTATCTGGCTTGCCGCGCAGGATGTGAAAGCTAAGTTGGCCGGTAAGGACGTTTATCAATATTGTGATCTTGCCGAGCTGGTGGGTGTCAAACCTGACAACTGGAGCAAAAACTATGGTGACTACTGGCGGGCGATGTGCGACATATTTGCTTTGATGGATAGTGAAGCTCTAATGCAGGTAGTAAGAACACGATCGCAACATAAATCTGTTTTTTCGCAGCAAGGTCTTGCAAAAGTCAATTTAATAGGCCATATTTGAAGCATATTTGATATGTTGCCAAAATTTTATAAACCCGCCACCGAGCGGGTTTTTTATCGCAAAACAAACATGTCATGGCTTACCAAGAATGTCTAATCTGTGCCAAAACCTGTCACCCATTTCTTTTCAGCTGGTAAAAGGTAGTGTGATTCTATGAAGGCGTAATACAAAAAGCAGCCGTATCCAGAACACATGTGAGATAAGGTAAACCCAAATCATTTCGATCAATAAAGAGTTAGTAAATGAAAATGATGATTTACAATGTTTTTGGAAGGCATATAGGGGTTGAGCGTAAGGACGAGCGTTGGCTGGTTTATCGTGTTGATTTGACAGATGGAAAATCATCAAGGCTATATGACGCCGTCATTCCTGATGAACTCAGTGAGGCCGAAATCCTTGGTTGGTTAGAGGATATCTTCCATGAAGCTGCTAATGCAATAAATCCCGAGGTAAAAAAAATTCACTAATTAATTGTGATAATAAAAAGTCAATGCTCCGGCTTGTGCCGTACATTGTTTTCAATGAATTAAGCAAAAAACCAGCTACGGCTGGAGAGATTGCACTGAATACCCATATTAGCCGCGAGCGTTGCCAGCTAATTCTTACGCAGTTGGTGATGGCGGGGTTATTAGATTACCAGTTCGGATGTTATACGCACCTCCAGTGATGGGGGCTTTTTGCTGTGAAAATGGGCGGCTGGTGGGTGTTAGCGCACCCGGCCAGCCATCAGCTCATGATTTGAGATCACAAGTTACCTAAGGCCCGCTGTTTTAGTGCAAAAGCAAAGTGGGCCTACTGGCTTAATTCATTATGTAGATTTTCTAACGCATGAGCGTGCTTCTAAATATCTATACTGCTCTGTAATAACAGCGGAATAGGACCAAGAGATGAAAGCAGGCTATTACTGGATTCAGCACGATGGAAAAGTTCAAGTAGCGTACTTCTCACCGGAAGAATTTGAAGATATTGCAACTGGCAGGATGGTTACCGGCGTATGGCATCTGGCCATGAATGATGATATCTGCCACAACGGAGAAGCACAGGTTCTCGAGGGACCGCTGCAACCACCGCGATAATAAATACCAAACATTCAATCCCTGGCAACTGCCGGGGATTTTTCTTATTCAAGGCCGCTGACAGGCCCGTTTAGTGCAACGCCTTTCCCCGTGTCCGCTCCTGGAATTTCGGGGATTTTTTATTTCAGGCTCCGGGAAACCTTCACTTTCGTGCTGTCGTTAAATCAGCCCGAGAGCCTGACCCCATCTACTACCGGAAGAACCCCGGCCGCATAAGCGGCTTTTTTTATTTCAATTAAGGAAAACACTATGTACGCATTAAAAACGATTGGTAAAAACCCGGAAGGCAAACTTGTTGAGAACGTAAGGGTGCTGGGCAAGTGGTACAACCTGGAGTTCGAAGAGTCTCAGCCCCTGGGCGATAATACCCCGATTGAATCCCCCGTCGCGCGTATCTCTTATGCAGACGGCGGTGAAACCATGACTGCAGTCGTCAACGACAATCAGGACGCCTACATCACCACGCTGCAGGGCGATACTGTTCGCGTCGTTCGCAACCGTGGCATCTACTGAAGACCTTCTGCAAAAAGCATCCTCCGGGGTGCTTTTGACAGAGCGTTTTTCAGTTTCCCTTTTAGCCACAGCACCTGCCAAGCGGTGAGGTGAGAGCATGTATCGTATGGAAAAGATAACCACCGGCATTGCTTATGGCGCTTCAGCCGGGAGCATCATCAACGGTGTACTTAATGCCTACAGCCCGGAGCAGTGGAATGCCATTGGGGTGCTGGTGGGCATTATGATCGGCGTACTTACGTACCTGACGAATCTGTATTTCAAAATTAAAGATGACCGGCGAAAAGAACGCGAGGACCGAATTAATGGGCATGTCACCAAATTTGAGGAATAGCGTTCTTGCTGCGGTACCTGCTGGCGCTATTGCTATTGCAGCGGCCCTGATTACCGGTCCAACGGGTAATGATGGTCTAGAGGGTGTTCGCTATCAGCCATATCAGGATGTGGTCGGTATCTGGTCCATTTGCTACGGGCACACAGGCAAAGACATTATGCTGGGTAAGACTTACACGAAATCAGAGTGTGATGCCTTGCTCAACAAAGACCTTGCCACCGTAGCAAGCCAGATTAACCCGTATATTAAGGTTCCTATCCCAGAAACCACACGCGGCGCGCTTTATTCGTTCGTTTATAACGTTGGGGCCGGTAACTTCAAAACCTCCACGCTACTGAGAACTATCAACCAGGGCGATATCAAAGGCGCATGCGAGCAGTTACGGCGCTGGACCTATGCTGGTGGCAAAAAGTGGAAGGGATTAATTACTCGGCGTGAGATTGAGCGAGAAGTTTGCTTATGGGGTGAGAAGCCACAAAAGCTGGATGATGGATTTGGGCCGCTTAACCCAGGAACGCCAGCAACAGCACCGGGAGTATTCTGATGAAACCCAACAAAATTGCGATAGCCGCGATTCTGCTGGTGGGCGTCGTAATCACCATTGCAGTGCTCTGTGTGTTACTGGTGCGCAGCAATGCAGCACTGACCACGTCAGAGAGTGATAACCGGGTACTGCGCAGCGACAACGCTCTACAGGCAACCGTAATAACCACCCAGGCTTTCAACTTCAACCGGTTTAACCAGGTGGCGGAAAACGCCAACCATCTTAACTCGCTTATCGATGCTGGAACCGAAAAGACTGTTATCGAATACCGTGAGATTCTCCGACGTGAAAAAACCTGTGATCTGCCTGTTCCTGCTGATGTCGCTGGTGGGCTGCTCAACTACGCGAACCGTTTACGTGCCAGCGCAATGCACGCCGATTCCGGGAACGCTAACGCAGCCGGTGATAGCACCACTACCGCCATCTCAATAACGTACTGCCAGGCTGTTCTGTGGATAAATCCGCTACTGGCTGCCATCGAAAAGGCGAATAACCAGCTGGCAGGGATACGGAAAATCGAGCTGGGACGAAAATAGCATCAAAGAAAATCTTCGGCGATGGGGCTTTTACCGCGTTAGTGATTATTTCGGGTTGCTATTGCATAATGAAATTCTATATACCTCCAGAGTTTATGTTATGAAAAAGATGCCAGCTAGTGGGATGTGTTACTTTGTAAAAAAAATTGATTTTGAAGAGTTTTCACGCCAGTTGAAGTTTGCTTTATTGAATATAGAAATCCGAGATGTAACGATAAACCCCTACAATGACGGGAGTGTAATTGTGATCCATGATTTCGCAAAAACAGATGACGATTTCACCCTTTCCCATAGGATGACAAAAAAGATAACAGAGAAGTTTGGTGGGACGTATTCCATCGAGTAGTCTGGGCACTTCAACTTTTCTGAAACTTCTCATGCCGAGCTAATGCCATCACCAAGACCGCCTCTGGGCGGTTTTTTATTGCCATTACCATGGGTAGACCCATGGTAATGGCAAAAGTACGGTGAGCTTATCGCCCTGTATCTTAACCGCGAGCCTCGCGACCGTCTTCGTCCTCAGGAGCACGGTATCGCCAGTATTTATCTGGTTTGACCCAAACCACACCCTCACCACTGTCAATCCGGAAGGTGTTTATTACCTTGGTTGATAGCGCTTGGTTGCCATCCGCATTTTCTTTGAGATGCTGCTCGTTATGCTGTTTAACGAGATAATCCACAACATCCTGCTGATATAGACAACCATCCCTCAATAAAGCATCCATCATCCAGGATGAAACATCATCAAGAGTTAAGGTTGGTGCGTTTGGGGCTATGGCTTTGGGGTAACGCGCTCAATGGATTCCGGTTTGAAATAACCTTGCTCAAGTTTTTTACCAGCAAACCATTGGCAAAGAAAAGAATGACCTTGAGTAGTTGAAAATGACCTGATGGTCATGTCAGGTCCGCCTGATTTCAATTTAACAATGTCTCCTGTTTTGAAGTCATCGCTCATAATAATCTCCTTATTGGAAGTAAAAAATGGCACTCACCGACAAACAAGAAATGTTCTGTCGCGAGTACCTCATCGATTTAAACGCCACGCAAGCGGCTATTCGGGCGGGGTACAGCGCAAAGACAGCTAATCGTACCGCGTCTGAAAACATGTCAAAACCTGACATCAAGTCCAGAATTGCCGAACTTAAAGCGCAACGCAATGATCTGGTTGGCATAAATGCGACATACGTCCTTAATCGTCTGGTTGAAATTGACCAGATGGATGT
Source organism: Kluyvera sp. NPDC087067 (assembly GCF_044745165.1). Taxonomy (NCBI): domain Bacteria; kingdom Pseudomonadati; phylum Pseudomonadota; class Gammaproteobacteria; order Enterobacterales; family Enterobacteriaceae; genus Kluyvera; species Kluyvera sp. NPDC087067. The sequence continues at coordinate 460,499 of NZ_JBIUZS010000001.1, forward strand.
GCTCGACATCCTGACCTCGACAGGAGAGCTAAAGCCAGCATCTCAATGGCCAAAGGTTTGGAGAACGACGCTATCTGGCCTGGATGTCGTTGAAATGGCTGCAGAGGGAAACACATCAGCGCTGCTTAAGAAGATTAAATGGCCTGATAAGGTTAAGAACCTCGAACTGCTTGGCAAGCACGTTCGTGTGCAGGCGTTCAAAGAGCAAGTTGAACAGAAGGTCACAGCAACCCACAGCATCATGCCGGTCCCGTCCTGCGATAACGTAGACGACTGGGAAGCGGCAGCGCAGAAGCAGCAGAGCGAGGTACTGGGTGGATGAATTACAAAGCCGTCTGGAAACCTTTGCCAGGATCGCAATCGCTCTCCCTGAGTTGCCCGTGTAACGAAATCCTCTACGAAGGAACACGCGGCCCGGGTAAAACTGCTGCGCAACTGGCTCGCTTTCGTCGCCTAGTTGGTCTTGGTTATGGTTCGTTCTGGCGTGGCGTCATTTTCGATACCGAGTATAAGAATCTTACCGACATCATCACCCAGTCGAAGCGTATGTACCGCCTGTTTAACGACGGCGCACGCTATCTGGCGTCAGCATCTGAGCTTCGCTGGGTATGGCCGACTGGAGAGGAACTGCTATTCCGCTTCGGCAAGGAAGAGGGCGACTACTGGGATTATCACGGTCAGGAATTCCCATTCATCGGATTCAACGAGCTGACCAAGCAGCAGTCTGGAGAGTTCTACGAGATGATGTTCTCCTGCCGGCGTTCTTCGTTCCGGCCTGAGAACTATCCGCGGGATGATGGCTCGTTACTCAAGCCGATCCCGCTGGAGACGTTTAGCACGACCAACCCGTTTGGCATCGGCCATACCTGGGTGAAGAAACGCTTCATCGAGCCCGCGCCGCGCGGAACCATCATTCGCGAAACGCAAAAAGTGTTTAACCCGCAGACCGAGCGTGAAGAGGACGTGACGCTGACGCGGGTGGCAATACACGGATCGTTCAAAGAGAACCCGTACCTGGATCCACAGTACATCGCAACACTGATGGCTATCAAAGACCCGAACCGGCGCAAAGCCTGGGTAGAAGGCTCCTGGGATGTTACCAGCGGCGGGCGCTTTGACCATCTGTGGAACGCGTCATTGCACGTCATCAAACCGTTTCGCATCCCGGATAGCTGGACCGTCGACCGCTCCCATGACTGGGGCGAGTCGAAGCCGTTCTCTAACCTCTGGTGGGCGCGCGCCGACGGTACCGCCGCAGAGCTGCCCGATGGCCGTCAGTTCTGCCCGCCTGCCGGGTCGCTGATCCTGATTGGCGAATGGTACGGCTGCCCGCCTGATGAACTCAACAAAGGCCTGAACATGTCATCCACTAACGTCGCCAAAGGCGTGGCGTGGGTGAATAAACGGCTGGTGGGCGAAGAACTGGCAGAACCCGAAGAAATAAAGCTAAACGGGGTCACGCAGGGGCAACTGAATATCATGCCCGGCATCTGCAAGACGGTTCTCCCCGGCCCGGCTGACGGGGCTATCTACAACACTGGCGATGATGAACTCTCCATTGCCCAGAAGATGGAATCGCAGGGCGTTAAATGGGTTCCATCCAACAAAAAGCCTGGGTCGCGTGTGAACGGTGCGGCCCTGTTTGCTGACATGCTTGAGGCCGTTGTCGAAGGTAAGAAACTTGAATCCGGCACCCCAGAGAAACCTGCATTTTACGTTTTCGACTACTGCCGTGGCTGGATAAGCCGTGTGCCGGTACTCGTGCGCGACAGCAAAAACCCTGACGATGTAGATACCCAGCAGGAAGACCACGACTGGGATGCTACCCGATATGCCGTTCTGCATTCACCGCCGAAGAAAGTCGGCAAAGTCACCAACCTACGGATCTAACTCCATGCCTGATATTTCAACACCCAATCTGGACTATGGGAACATGGTGCAGGCGTGGGACATTAATGATGCCCTGATGGGCGGTACGTTGTATATGCGCCAACTCGGAGAGTCATATCTCCCTCGCTGGCCGAAAGAAGACAAAGAGGACTACGAAAAGCGCCTGGCTGTGGCCACGCTGCTGCCTGCTTACGAAGAAACCATCAACCAGAACGTGGGCCGCGTATTCGCTGAGCCTATTCAGCTTGGCGAGAACGTGCCGGATGCTCTGCGAGAATTTGCGAAGGATGTGGATCTGGAAGGCAGTCGCCTTGATGTATGGGCGCAGGCGTTCTTCAGCCTGGCGATGCAGTATGGCCTGTCTCATGCGCTGGTGGATTATCCACGTGTAGATGCTGAGCAGGTTAAGACCAAGGCAGATGAAAAGGCTACCGGTGCGCGACCGTACATAACGATGCTGAATCCCCGTCAGGTGATTGGATGGAAGTCGACGATGGTCGGCGGAAAGATACAACTCACCGCGCTACGCATCAAAGAGGTAGTGGTGGTGGATGGCGACGACTTCGGGCAGACAAAGGTTGAGCAGATTCGTCTGCTGACACCCGGGCAGGTACAGATTTATCGAAAGGCCACTGGCACTGACGGCCAGGTAAACTGGACCCTGCATGAAGAGTGGCAAACCTCCCGCAGGGATATCACCCTGGTCACGCTCTACACCAAACGCACTGGCTTTATGTGCGGGTCACCGCCGCTGCTCAATATGGCGCTGCTGAACGTCAAGCACTGGCAGAGCCAGAGTGAGCAGGACAATATCCTTCACGTAGCGCGCGTCCCGTTGCTTACGGTATTCGGCCTGGAGGATGGGCAGGAACTGGTAATTGGCTCTTCGTCTGCAACTCAGTTCTCCGACCGTCAGAAGCAGGGGCTTGAGTACGTTGAACACACCGGCACTTCAATCGCATCAGGAAAAGAATCGCTGACTGACCTCGTGGAGCAAATGCGGCAGGCGGGCGCAAAGCTGCTGCGGACTGACAACACCTCCACGAAGTCTGTAGACCAGACGTCTGAAGAAAAGATGCAGGAGCAGTCGCCGCTCTACACCATGGCCACCAGCCTGGAGGACGCGATCGACAACATCCTGCAAATCATGGCTGAGTACATCGGGGAATCTGAGGGCGGTAATGTTGATGTCCGTACCGAACTGGATGTTGAGTCGAAAGAGTTTAATCCACCGGCGGCGATGGCTATCCAATCCCTGCGCCAGGGTGGCGACCTGCGTCGCATCGATGCGATTAAAGCGCTTCAGAAACTAAACCTGATTGATGCAGATGCAGACCCAGAAAAGGTCTTGGACGAGTTATTGGCTGATTCCTCCTCGCTGGATACCAGAACGATAGACGAGGTGTGATATGGCACGTACCGTCAATGACCGCCTGCAGGACGAGACCATAGCGCATGGTCTGTATGTGACGCGCTACGGTACTGGCGTTGCCCGGCGAATGGTGTCGCTGCTGAACAAGATGGATGCTGACCTCGCAGCCAAACTGCTGGTGCTGCTGGACGGGAAGCGCGCCGATAATTATAGCGCCCGTCGTCTGGCATCGCTGCTGGCTGGCGTGCGTGACCTTAATCACAAGGCCTATGACCCGGTTAATGATGCGCTGGCGCGCGAACTAACACGCTACGTTGAATATGAGGCCGGTTATCAGCTGGACCTGTTCAGCAGCATCATCCCTAAGCAGATCCTCCGGCATGTTCCGCTCCAGAGCATCGCACCAGAGCAGGTTTACGCCTCAGCTGTGGCGCAACCCTTTCAGGGCCGGTTGCTGAAAGAGTGGGGGCAGAAGCTTGAATCAGATCGGCTGGACAAAATCACCAACGCTGTTCGCTCTGGTTTCTTCCAGGGTGAAACGGTTGAGCAGATTGTCCGGCGCGTCGCGGGCACACCGCAGCGCAATCGCGAGGACGGGGTGATAAACACCTCTCGCCGCGACCTGGCTGTGGTGACACGTACGGCGGTGAACCATATGGCCGCCACAGCACGTCAGGACTTCGCTCTGGCAAACAGCGATATTGTGAAAGCCAAGCAGTGGTCGTCTACGCTCGACACGCATACTAGTCAGTGGTGCATCATTCGCGACCGCAAACTCTACTCGCTGGACGGCAAACCGCTGGGGCATGTTGTTCCGTATCTGCGCGGGCCCGGCAAAATCCACTTCTGCTGCCGCTCCGGGGAAATCCTGCTAACGAAATCGTGGGAAGAATTGCAGATAGCCTCAGGTGTTCTGAGTGGTGTAACACGCGCCTCAATGGACGGGCAGGTGCCAGCGCATACCAGTTATCCCGAATGGCTTACCCGGCAGCCGTACGCGCGACAGGAGCAGGTGCTGGGCGTAACCCGCGCGCAGATGCTGCGTGACGGCAAAATAACTGTGCCTGAAATGTTTAACGATGCAGGGGAGTTTCTCACCTTGGACGAACTACGCCGCATGGATGCGTCGGCGTTTGAATAACACAGACCTCATCAACATCAGGCTGCCTTTGGGCGGCCTTTTTTTATGCCTGCCGCTGAGCGGATGCGACGCGGTGACCGGGTCGGATGACCCATTACCAATGGCCGGAAGGCTGGAGCAAAACAATGAAACTCAAACTTGATGCCAACGGCAATGTGGTCGTTGAAAACGGTATGCCTGTGTATGTCCATGATGACGGCAAAGAGATCCCGTTCGATGCGACCGCAGCGATGACCAAAATCACATCTCTGAACGGTGAGGCCAAAACTCACCGTGAGGCGAAGGAAGCGGCAGAAGCTGGTCTTGCGAAATTCGCTGGCATCACCGACCCGACCAAGGCACTTGAGGCCCTGGAGATGATGACCAAAATCGACCAGAAGAAGCTGATCGACGCTGGCGCCGTTGACCAGGTTAAGGCCGAGATCACCAAGGTTTACCAGCAGCAGCTGGACGAAGCGAACGGCAAGACCAAACAGCTAGAAACCCAGCTCTACGACGAGATGATCGGCGGCCGCTTCGGTGGCTCTAAGTTCATTTCCGAGAAGATGGCGATCCCGGCTGAGTTCGTGCGCTCCCACTTCGGGCAGAACTTCAAAATTGAAGACGGCAAGGTCGTGGCCTACGACGGGCAGGGCAACAAGGTGTTCTCCCGCACCAAGCCCGGCGAATTGGCTGGCTTTGACGAAGCGCTGGAATCTCTGGTCGAGTTGCATCCGCAGAAAGACTACATCCTCAAAGCGTCCGGTAATAGCGGCGGTGGTTCTCACCAATCGCAGCATCAGGCCGGGCAAAAAACCATGAAACGCGCTGCTTTTGACGCTCTGGATGGTGCCGGAAAGCAAGCGGCACTCAAAGACAGCGTCAGCATCGTTGATTAATCGAAAGGAGCCATAAATGGCAGGCAATACTCTCACTGGTCTGATCCCGACCATCTATACCGCACTGGACGTAGTGTCCCGCGAACAAACTGGCTTCATTCCTGCTGTAGCGCGCGACGCGAAAGCGGATGCAGCTGCAAAAGACCAGACCGTGCGTGCGCCAGTCGCACCGGCGGCCACCACTGAAGACATTGTACCGGGACCGGCAGCGCCGAATACCGGCGAACAGACCATCGGTGGTGTGGATGTCAAAATCACCAAATCCAAAATGGCCCCGGTCAAATGGAATGGTGAAGAGCAGTTGGCACTTGGCCCGGCCGGTACCTACAACATCATTCTGGCCGATCAGTTCAAACAGGCTTTCCGCGCCTTGTCGAACGAAGTTGATGCCGACCTTGCTGCACTGTACCTCAACTCCTCACGCGCTGTTGGTGCACCGAAAGATACGCCGTTTAGCATCAAGGACGATCTGTCAGATGCGGCTCTGGCGCGACAAATTCTGACCGATAACGGCACGCCAACCACCGACCTGCGCATGGTGCTTGGCGGCGAGGCGATGGCCTCCATTCGCGGTAAGCAGTCTGTACTGTTTAAAGCGAACGAGGCGGGGACCGACCAGCTGCTGCGTGAAGGCGTTATCGGTCGCATCATGGGCTTCAACCTCCATGAGTCTTTCAGTATCAAGCGCACCGCGAAAAGCACTGCGGCTGGTTACAAGGTTAACGGCGCGAAAAAAGAGGGCGATATCATCGTTGCTATCTCGGCGGGCACCGGCGGTATTGCTGCGGGCACTGCGGTGAAGTTTGATGGTGATGACAACCAGTACCTGGTTGTGGCAGCGACGTCTTCCAGCATTACCATCAGCGCACCGGGCCTCCGTCAGGATCTGGCTGACCAGGCGGACGTCACGGTACTCAGCGAGTTTACGCCGAACATGGCGTTTGACCGGGGGGCATTCCTGCTGGCCAGCCGCACCCCTGCGATGCCTGAAGGTGGCGATACCGCAGACGACGTTATGAACGTGACCGACCCGGCATCCGGCATCACCTTCCAGGTCGCCCTGTACCGTCAGTACCGTCAGGTGCGTTACGAGGTCGGTCTGGCGTGGGGTGTGGCCGCTGTGGCTCCGCGTCATTCCGCCATCATCATGGGTTAACCACTGGGGCTTCGGCCCCTTTTCTTTTCGGGAGGCCCAATGGCCGGATTAACCAAAGAGCAGCGCGCGCAGCGTGAGGCTGAAAAGATTGCGGCGCAGAACGGCGCTGAACATGCTTCTGCCCAGCAGGAGCAGCAGGAGCAGCAGGAGCAGCAGGAGCAGCAGGAGCAGCAGGAGCAGCAGGAGCAGCAGGAGCAGCAGGAGCAGCAGGAGCAGCAGGGTATTGAGCTGGCGGTCATGGTACGCGATATCCCTGAATTCCCGGGCGGCCCGCTGCGCGCAGGTGTTCATCCTGACGAAGTGAATAACTGGCTGGCGCTGGACTGGCGTCTGGAGGAGTAAGCATGTTGGTTGCCGATCCCCATTCGCCAGACTTCAACAGCTACGCCAGCGTCGTTGACCTGCGCGCGTTCGCGTCGGGGCGCGGGTATACCGTTCCTACCGATGATGGCGAGTGCGGTCAGATGCTGATGCAGTCCATGGACTATCTGGAAGGGCAGCAGTGGCGCGGCCAGCGCTCCAGGGCATCACAGCCGCTGTCATGGCCGCGTTCTGGCGTTCGCTTTGATGGTGTTGACCTGCCGGATGACGCCATCCCGCAGCGCCTGGTTGACGCGCAATGCCGCCTGGCTATCGAATCGAAGGAGATTGACCTCACGCCTTCGGTCGCTGGTGGTGGGGCCGTCACGATGGAGCGCGTCGAGGGCGCTGTGACTGTTCAGTACGAACCGGGCACGAACAAGGCTGTGCCGTCGTTTCCCTGGTTCTATTCCTCGCTGCGCGGGCTGGTGGTGGGCGGCAATCAAATCCGTATCGAAAGGGGATGATATGGCAATCGACTACCGCCGCATGCGCGCAACAGCAACCCGACTGCTGACCGAGAACGGGAAGGCATACCAGCTCACCCGCGGCGGCACCACCACCCGCGATCAATACGGGAGGGAGGTTACCACAGAGCCTGTTATTGCCACCGTTATCGGCGTTATCACCGAATACTCCACGCGTGAAATCGATGGCTCTCTGATTGCTACTGGCGATAAGAAACTGGCAGCTACGTGTGAAACGGAAGTGCGAATCGATGACCGCATCGAAATTGACGGCAAAAAGTGGCGAGTGGTGCAGCCGAATCCGGTTAAGCCTGCCGATGTGCTGATTTCCTACAACATCCAACTGAGGACGTAAGTATGGCTAGTTCTGCTAATCAGCCGTTCCTGGCTGCCATTCAGTTGTTCGTTGATAGTTCCAAGCAGGAGATGGACGAGGTGGTACGTAGGACGGGTATCAAAATACTCGGTCGGCTGGTGGAAATGTCACCTATTGGTAATCCCGATCTCTGGCAGGTCAACCAGACGGCATCTGCGTACAACACCGCTGTTCGGGAGCATAATGCGATCCTGCGTGATGACCCTACTAACCTGACCAAATCAGGACGGCTCAAGCGCGGTCTGCGTGTTAACGACTCAATGGACGTCAAAAAGCCGGATGGGTATGTCGGTGGGCGCTTCAAAAATAACTGGTACGTGGGATTTGATAGTCAGCCGACTGAATCCAACGACACGCCAGACGCTTCCGGCCAGGGCTCGAACACCCGCGGCATGGCCGTACTTGAGGTGTTCCGGGTAGGGCACGTAAGTTCGATTTACTTCACTAACAACTTGCCTTACGCCCGAGCCCTGGAAGATGGCCACTCCGGCCAGGCTCCGGGTGGGATGGTGCGGGTTACTGCGCTGGACGCCGCGCAACTGTTCCGTGAGGCAATGAGCGAGGTGCGTAATGGCCGGTGACCAGTCAATGCGGATCGCTGACTTGCTGGAAGGTCGTACCGCGGTTATCTGCTCCTCGCTCGGGCTGCCAGTAGCCTGGCCGAACATCGCGTTTACTCCACCGGATAATGCGCCTTACGGACGTGTTTACGTTCTGCCAGCGCAAACTGTGGGGCAGGATCTGGAAGGCCAGTTGCGTACGTATCAGGGTATTCTCCAGCTCAACATCATCGCGCCTGCCGGCAGCGGCGTGACACTGACAAGGGGGCTGGCAAAGTCTGTTGCCTATGCCTTCCCTGAAGGGCTGCCGCTGGTGGATGGCGATTTGACCGTCTATATCAACGGCCCGCCGCAGGTGCGCACGCCGATACAGGATCGCCCGACATCTGCACCAAATGGCTCGAGCGGCTCGATCACCTACACCACCCCCGTCAGCATGCAGTACCGCGCTGATTACTGACCCGCCACTCGGCGGGTTTTTCTTACCTCAATTCAGGAGAATGCAATGGCATTCGCAATCCCTAACGGGTCACGTGTAAACGTGGCCAAGGCCTATCTTGCGCCGATTATTTTCACAGCAGCATCCAATGCCACGGAATGCGAACTGACCGTTGCCTCGGCTGCTGGCATCCTCGCGGGCGATGTTGTCCAGGTTAACTCTGGCTGGTTGAAGCTCGACAACATGGTCGTGCGCGTTAAGTCAGTCTCCGGTACAAAAATCGTGCTGGAAGCGTTCGATACCACCAACACCGCTAAATTCCCGGCAGGCACTGGCGCTGGCACACTGCGTAAAATTGATTCGTGGATCACCATGCCTCAGGTGATGACGCTCTCTACCGAAGGCGGTGACCAGCAGACCATCAGCGTGCAGTTCCTTGAAGATGATAAAGCCCGAACCATCCCGACGTTCAAGAATGCCGTGGTGCAGGTCTACACCTTCGCGCATGACCCGCAGTTGGCTATCTACAAACGGCTGATTGAACTTGATGAATCTAGCGATACCACTGCTGTCTGGTTCCATAACCCGCGCGGAAAAGCGGATCGTTACTACTCTGCCAAGGTGTCCTTCCAGAAAGTGCCGAAGACCGAAATCAACGCAGTGGAAAGCAATGAAGCGCGTATGAACTTCGAATCAGATATGCAGATTTACCCTATCGTTGATGCATCCGCTACGCCGCTGGCGTTCCTGACTGACTTGCCAGCAACCAAAACTGTTGCCAGTGGTGCTGCGTTGGATCTGGCAGTGGTTATGCAGGGTGGTTCCGCGCCGTACACCTACGTGTGGAAGAAGGGCAGCACCGCTATTCCGGGCAAAACTGCATCAACATTCAATATCCCGTCGGTTGCGTCTGGTGATGCCGGTTCGTACACCTGCGAAGTCACCGATGCCGCAGGCAAGACCCTAACCTCAGCGGCATGTACCGTCACTGTCAGCTAACCAACCAGGCCCGGTTCGCCGGGCTATTCTGAGATGAACACATGACCAAATTCTCCCTGATTCCAAACCCAACGTTCTCCGCTACCGCCAGCATCCCGCGCGCCGGTGCTGACGACGGCAAACTGACCGTCACCTTCCGCCATAAGACGCTGGAAGAGTTGCGAGCCATGGACGAGCAACTGCACAAGAAGGCCGGCGGCAAAAAAGCCCCTATCGAGCCGCAGGCCGATTACCTGATGGAAATCGTCGATAGTTGGGCATTACCGGATGAATTCACCCGCGATAACGTGATCGTCCTACTTAAGAACTACCCGCGTGCGTTCGACAGTATTGGCCTGGCTTATACCAAAGAGTTGATGGGCATCCGCGAAAAAAACTGAGGCAGGTCGCCGCAGCGATGTATACGCCGGGACCGACACTCGCGGAGTTGAACGCTTTTGGTTTAACGCCTGAGGACGTGGAGGAAGATGTGGGGATCCTGCCGTCGGTATGGAAGTCTTTCACTATCTTTTCCACGCTTGCGACCCAATGGCGCGTTGGCGCGAGCGGGGCGACCGGCCTTGATTACAACGTACTCCCCTGGATGTTTGAGTTACACGGGGTTGAGGATGCGGCGGCCTGTATGGCTGACCTACAAATCATGGAAAGCGAGGCGCTTAAGGTAATGCATAAGGAGACGAAATAATGTCAGACCAAATCGCCTCTATTACTTTGAGGGCTGATGTTTCCGACCTGAAAACAGCCAGTAATGAACTGGATAAACTCGGAGAGGCAGCGGCAGGTGCCGTCGGCAAGGCTGATGACCTGAACAGTGTTTTCCGTGCTGGCGCTGAGTCGACAAAACAAGGCACGGCAGGCATTAAGGAACAGCAGACCGCGCTAAAGGGGCTGCTGGGGAACATCGACCCGGTAAACAAGGCGCTGAACCGGCTTGACGAGCAGCAGGCAGCGCTACGTAACTTCCAGGCGAAGGGCTTTCTTGATGCCGACTCGTTCCTGGCGTATAGCAAAATTCTGGACGACACCCGCCTAAAACTGACCGATACCGGTGAAGCAGCAGCGAAAGCACAGGCAGAACTGGCAGCCACCCAAGCCGCCGAGAAGCAATCCGCTGCGTTAAAGAACCTGCTGGGCTCCATCGACCCGACCATCCGGGCATTCAACTCGCTGGATGAACAGCATGCGCAGCTGGTGGCGCATTTCGAGTCAGGACGCATCAATAGCGCTCAATTCGAGCACTTCAACACCATCCTGAACCAGACGCGCGAGCGGCTTTCCGGCGTGGCTGACATACTACCCGAGGCTCTATCCCGGCAGGAAGCCGCCGCACGCCGCGCCGGTATCTCCGTGGGCCAGTACAGCGCAGCGATGCGCACACTTCCGGCACAGTTCACAGATATCGCCACACAGCTGGCTGGTGGGCAGTCTCCGTTCCTCATCCTGCTCCAGCAGGGTGGGCAGATTAAAGACCAGTTCGGCGGAGTGGGTGGTGCAATTTCCGGTGTCGGTACTTATTTGCGCGGGCTGCTTGGCTTGCTCAATCCTGTCACCATTGGCATTGGTGCTTTGGTTGTTGGCGCTGGGGCGCTGGCGACAGCCTGGTATCAAGGGTCGAAGGAAGCGACGGAGTTTAACAAGCAGCTTATCCTGACCGGTAATTACTCGGCACAATCAGCTACAAAACTTTCTGATTTGGCTCAAAAAATTGGTGGCTCAAGTGGCAAGGTTGCAGAAGCTGCGAGAACGCTTTCTCAGGTCGTTGGTGCTGGCACATTCAAAACTGACCAGCTCGAAGCTGTAACCCGTGCCGCCATGTCGATGCAAGATGCGACTGGTCAGTCAGTTGATGCCACAATAAAGAACTTCCAGAGGCTTTACGACGCCCCGACTAAGGCGTCAGAAGAGCTAAACTCGACGCTTCATTTCCTCACCTCGGCGCAGTATGACTACATTGCGTCACTGGAACGGCGTGGAGATAAAGAAGGGGCAGCCGCGGTGGCAGCCGAGGCATACGGAGATGCCGAACAAAAAAGAAGCCAGCAGATTCTCAATAATATGGGGCTGATTGAACGAGCTGCAGCGAGTGTTAGTAAGGCCCTCAAAGGAATGTGGGACGAATTGCTCAATGTTGGAAGGCCGGATGCGCCAAATGACATGCTGCGCAAGATGCAGGATGAGCTTGCGGTGCGGGAAAAGGCACTACTACCTGAGAGAAATGACAGTAAATATGTATATGGCATGCCAAATGATGATGCCGAGTACAATCAGCGTCGAAGGGCGCAACTGGCTGCTATTAACGCGCTGAAATCTCAGATAGCACCACTACAACAAGCGGCTCAACTGCAAAATGATATCAGCGCTTCGATAAAGCAGGGGGCTGATGCTGACAATAAGAGAACGGATGCTCTGATTTACCAGAACCGTATTCTCGAGCAATCAATGACGTGGCAGGAGAAGCGCAGCCGTGCGTTATCTGAGCTATGGAAAAATGTTGCTATAGCGCCTGATAAGTGGAGTGAACAACAGCGTCAGCAGGCTGTTGATGGTATTAATAAGCAGTTCCATCCGAACAAAACCCCCAACACTCCAGCCGTTAAGGCTTCAGCTGGTGATCGCTCAACCGATACTTACAATGCTGAGACTTTGGCTCTGCAAGCGCAGCTCAAAACGCTACAGGATCATCGTGACATCAATGATGTAATCAGCCAGCAGCGTAAGCAGCAGTGGGAGTTAATTTCGAAAATCACTATCCTCGAGTCCACCGCTAACGATCCGAAAGGGCGCGCATTAACACTCGATGAAAAGTCACTGCTGGCGAACAAAGATAAGCTCTTGGCCCAAGCAGATATTAATGCTGGATTGGGCGATCAGATTGCCAAACAGCAAAAGTTGAACTCATTAGCTGACCAGGCGACTAAGTTCGCCCAGCAACAGTCTGCCAAGCAGGCGGAAATTGCTGCGGCAGCTAGAGGCTTGTCCACCAGAGAGGCCGAAAGGGAAGCGACGCGCCAGCGCCTGACTGAATCCTACGCCTTTAACCCAGACGCTCAGAAAAAGGTTCTCGCAGATCAGGAGGAGACCTACCGGAAAGAGGATGAACTTCGCAGCGACTGGCAGGCCGGCGCAAAGCGTGGCTGGGCCGATTATGCTGACTCAGCAACAAACACGTTTGAAGCGATGCGGAATGTGGCTGGTTCTACGTTCAGTGGCCTATCTGACATGCTGACAGACTTGGTTACTACCGGTACAGCCAGTTTTAAATCGTTTGCTTCTTCAATGCTCAAAATGATTGCTCAGGTAGTTAATCAGCTACTTGTGGCTTATGCCGTCCAGGCCGCAATGGGCTGGATTAGTGGTGGCGCCAAAGCCCCTACTGCCGGGCAGTCTTTTGCAGTGCCTTCATATCGACCTACAGGATTTGACTCAGGTGGATATACTGGATCGGGTGGTAAATACGAACCAGCAGGCATTGTCCACAAGGATGAATTTGTATTCACTAAAGAAGCCACCAGACGGATCGGGGTGGACAATCTGTATCGCCTGATGAACAACGGTAATTTGGGGCGTTACGCTACTGGCGGGCTTGTTGGTGGAAATCAGTCAGGAGTTACCGCCGCAGGTGTGCCAATCATCAGTGTCAGCTTTGGTGATATCAATATCGGTTCAGGTGGGCAAGCCAATACGGGCGGCTCAGCAAATGCTGCGGCGATTGGCAAGCAACTTAACGACGCGATGGTCGAGACCATCAATACTCAAGTAAGAAAACCAGGCACTCCGCTCTGGAGCGCCGTAAGAGGAAAATATTAATGAAAATTGCCGAAATACAGGTTCATGATGTTATTTGGTACGACAATTTTAATGGAAAGGAAATCAGCGCTAGCGTGACGTTTTACGGCCCAGACGATAGCACTCGCATTATCAGCGTCCCCGTTAGCCTGCCCCATCAGCTAGATCTAACCATCCGACAAGTTGAAGAGCTTGCGATTACGACAGCCAAAGAAAAGCTAAAACTGATCGCTAATAGCATCTGATCGATACATTCTGACATCCCCTGGTTATCATGCGTTAAACCATGCTAATCAAGGGGATGATAGTGAAAAAATTGCTATTGGTGGGGATTGCTTGTTTGCCACTTACCGGGTGCTTTGGAGAATACAGTGAAGCCATAAATTATGGGGAGTCACAAATCAAGCAGTCATTGAAAGATCCAGATAGCGCAAAATTCAATGATGTATGGTTTTCACCAGATGCGAATAATGGCAAGCCTAAAATCAGCGGGTATGTCTGTGGCCGGGTTAATGCAAAAAATGCATTCGGTGGGTATGTCGGAGAGGCTCCGTTCTTTATTTATGTGGGTCAGCTTGCCTCTGATTTTTTCAGTGGGGCCCCAGGAATTATCCAAAGCGATGACGAAAAATCCATGAAAAGATTTGAACAATTTTGCAAGAGATAGCTCACGCCAACACCAACAGCAAGCCCCGATAGGGGCTTGTGCACGGAGCCCACTCAGGTGGGCTTTTTGTTGAAGGAGTTGCTCAATGTATATTTAGCCAGGTTTAGGTGCATGAGTAGTTTTGCTATGATTCGGTTAAACACCATTTGGCCGATGTGGATATGACTAGCGCTAACCCTCAACTGAAAACCAATGAACTTCTTGAAAAGCTAGTTCCCTCCATCGAGTCTGGAGAAAATCTTATTGGTGATTTTGGCCTGCGTGTAGTTATCCGCGAAGCTAAAAAAATACCAGATACCTATCAGTCTCTTTTAGTCATAGGGCTTGCAGAAATCGTTGGTGGTAACTATGTTGCTGCTATGGAAAACCATCGGCGACTTGCCCTTATCAATCCTTATAATGACGTTGTTTGGGTGAATTTTTCAGTCGCGTTAGGCCAGAGATGTCAGTATCGCTTGGCGCGTGAAATTTCCCACAATAGCATCCCTTATGTCGGTTTTGCTGGGCTTTGCCATGCATATTTAAATGCAGGGTTTTGGGGAGATCTCGAAACAATGTTGCTTATAAAAGGTCAGCCAATTTTCAACTCCAGCGATATATCATCATTTGCAGAAAAACAAAGGTATGACATTATGCGTTGCGATTCCATCATGAAAATTTTGATGGATGACAGGGAGGAATCTGATTATTTATTTCAAATGGCTTCTCTTGTAATGCAAATCGCGGAAAGGCTAAAACTCCCACCGAGACAGGCATCAATTCATACAGATGCGGAAGGTATGTTAATTTTCTCTTTTGGCATAACTTCAGAATATTCAGATAGTTTATGGGAAATCAATGATGAACTTGCTTCATTGATAGTTGATAATCAGATTTTCTCTTCAAATAGCATTGCCACATTCCATGTGATAGGAGACTGAAATGGCGATTTCACATTCTGAGATCCTTCATTTTGCAAAGTCGATAGCTGGGGATGGTGAGAACGAAGTTAATCTGAGGGCCTCAATTGGTCGGGCATACTACAGCATGTTTCACGCTGCGCATGAGATTGCTGGTGGTCGCGTACCCAAAAATCATCCTATGCCCGGCAAAATTTTCAAAGGTGGGACTCACGCTCGCTTGTCCCAGTATTTAGCAGACTGTGCAGAACAACTGCATCCGGCGCATGTAAGAACATTGCAATTACTCTCTGTTAAGCTAAAAATGTGTCATAAATCCAGGTGTGAGGCGGATTATGAATTAACTCAAAATATTCATAAATCGCAGTTGGACTGCATTTTAAAAGAAGCTGAAATGACACAAGATATTTTGGTGAAAATTAAAGAATTAGTTGCCTGAATATTTCATAAATACCAATCATTATGAATAACCCAGCTCCGGCTGGGTTTTTTTATGGAGCAAATATGGCAGTTGAAATCTACAAATGGCACTCGCAACTCGGGGCGGGGGCTGTCGAATACAGCCAGACGGTACGGTCGGCGCAGTTTGGTGATGGATATGAGCAGGTAGCTGATAACGGCATCAACTCCACCGCCATTCAGGTGCCGATGAAGCATGTCGGTACCGAAGTAGAAGTAAACGTGATCCGCGACTTTCTGCTGGCCCATACTGTTAAGTCCTTCATCATCACGCCGCCAGGCGAGGTTAAGGGGCTGTACCGGGTTGTCGCTGACTCCATCCGGAAAAATCAGCTTAGCAGCAAGTTTTCTGAGCTGACCTTCACTATCAAGCGAGCTTACGGGGTTTACGCATAATGGCTCTTGTCGATCAGGCGGCGACGCTGGCACCAGGTGGCAGAGTCCGCCTGGTTGAAGTAGACGCTTCAGAGTTCAGCGGTGGTATCCATCGCTTTCATTACGCACCATTCCCCCATACACCAGCCGAAGTTGACGCAGCGAACGGCGACGAGTCAAAGCTGGGGCCGAAGCCAATTATCTGGGGCGGGAAGACCTTCGATTTCTGGCCATTCCAGATTTCTGATCTTGCACTCTCAACCGACCAGGCAGCAGAGCCTAAGCTGAGCGTATCCAACCTCGATGGGCATATCACAGCACTATGCCTACAGTTCAAGGACATGGTGAATGCGAAGGTCAGCATTATTGATACCTACGCTATCTATCTGGATGCGGTGAACTTTCCGGGCGGCGTTAACCCAACGTCGGATCCGACGGCGTTCTCTTTGCAAACCTTCTGGCTGGATACCAAAACCTCAGAAGATGATGAGGTAGTGTCGTGGTCTCTTAGCAGCCCGGCGGATTTGCAGAATCTGGTTATTCCCACCAGGCAGATCACATCACTTTGTGAGTGGGCGTTGCGCGGTCAATACCGCAGCGGTGATGGCTGTACATACAATGGCACGGCGTATTTCGATGCGAAAGGTAATGTAGTCACTGACCCTGCATTGGATGTATGCGGAGGTTGTCTGAGCGATTGTCGTAAGCGATTTGGTGCTGGCCTGGCTGAGCCTAATACCGCAACCCTCGATTTCGGCGGCTACCCAGCAACCGTGCTTTTCTCTCGATAACTGGACATCTAAATGAATAAAACAATTATGAAGGCGATCCGAGCGCATGCGCTGGAGGAATCCCCGTGCGAGTGCTGCGGCTTCATCATTCAGTCAGGGCGGCGCCAGCGTTATATCCCGGTTCCGAACAGTCATGAAAACCCATCAGAGCATTTCCGTATTGATGCTGAGTACTGGGCAAATGCAGAGGATGCGGGAACCATAATTCGAGTCATTCACTCGCATCCTGGCGATGGTGCAAGGGCTATCCCATCAGACCTAGATCGCCAGCAATGCAACCAGTCAGGTGTGGTATGGGGTATCTACGCGCCTGATAGTGACGAATATGCCGAAATTATGCCGGATGCTATTCCGTTAATCGGCCGCCCGTTCATTCTTGGCTCTCACGACTGCTGGGGGCTGGTCATGGACTGGCATGCTACTCAAGGTGTGAAGCTGACCGACTTCCGCGTTGATTACCCGTGGTGGGAAAGTCAGTATCCGGACAACCTCTATTTCGACAATTGGGAGAGAGAGGGATTTGTTGAATGCGATCCGGCCCCCGGATGCATGGCCATCATGCAAGTCGAATCTGGTAAGTGGAACCACGCGGGAGTCATCACCGAAGATGGCGAGCTGTTGCACCATCTATACGGCCAGCCCTCTTGCATCACGCCATATTCCCGTGGCTACTTCAAAGATCGGACGATGATCTGCGTCCGACACAAAGACCTAAAACAGGAGATTAAACCTTGGCGCGGTTAACAACTATCCGTCTGTACGGTGCGCTCGGCGCGCGGTTCGGTCGGGTGCATAAACTGGCAGTTCAGACGTCTGCAGAGGCGGTAAAAGCCTTATGCGTCAATTTTGATGGTCTGGAAGACTACCTGATGAACGCTAAAAAGAATGGAATGGTGTTCGCGGTATTTCGTGGCAAGCGGAATATTGGCGTGCAGGATTTCAAGGAACTGGGTGGAAAGAGTGAAATTCGTATTGCTCCGGTAATGGAAGGTGCAAAAAAGGCAGGAATATTCCAGACAATACTTGGTGCTGTGATGCTCGTTGCTGGGGTTGTAATGACTGTTATGTCTGGTGGAGCGGCTTCTCCATTGGCGGCTAGTCTGATGGTCGCTGGTGGATCAATGATGGCGGGTGGCATCTACCAGATGCTTTCCCCGCAACCCAAGGGCCTTCAGGGTCGTGATGATCCAGATAACAAACCGAGCTATGCCTTCGGGGGGGCAGTGAACACCCTGGCGATGGGCAATCCAGTCGCGCTGCTGTATGGCGAACGCGAGATTGGCGGCGCAATTATCAGCGCAGGTATCGTCGCACAGGATATCTAGAAATAGGTATAAGGCAATTTCCTAATCTGATAGATATCAATGAGAAGACTCAAAATGTAATAGTTTGCATACAACGTGTGTTAGGATAAATCCGATTGCAATCAAAGGATGATCTTAATGAAAAAAATTTTAGTTGTTGCTCTTGGGGCTCTGTTACTTTCTGGCTGTTCTATTCGTGTTGCTGATTTGACTGTTGGTAGTACCAAAAACTACAACATTAACGGTAATAAATTTGTCACTGGCCCACGAGTAATCGCTGAAGATTCCTATCCTGTAGTTATTTTCCCACTAGGAATTCCAAATATGAAAACAGCAATTGATAAAGCGATTGAGAAAGATAAATGTGCTGTTGGATTGAGTAATCTGGTTATCACTCAGCTGAATCATTCCTTCCTTTTCGGCAAGATTGGTGTTCGGGCTGAAGGTAATTTAATTATCGATAAATCATTACCGGGTTGTGAAAATCACAGCTAATGGTTTCTTAAAATGATGAGCCACCTACGGGTGGCTTTTTTTATGGGTGCAATATGGCAACGATTACTGGTGCAAAGGGTGGCAGCCAGAAGCAACACACGCCTGTCGAACAACCAGACTCAGCTCAATCAATGGCGCGGTGCCGCATGCTGCTGGCGTTGGGCGAGGGAGAGTTTGCTGGTGGACTGGATGCCACGCGAATTTTCTTAGATGGCACGCCGCTAGGTAATGCCGATGGCACAATGAACTTTGAGAATGTTACCTGGGATTTTCGCCCAGGGACGCAGTCGCAGACACCGATCCCCGGCTTTCCGGCGGTTGAGAATGAAACCAGCATTGGTGTTTCGCTTACGAAAGTTACCCCCTGGACGCGAGCTATCAGCAACACGCAGATCGACGCGGTACTGGTGCGCATCGGCATTACTGGTTTGCAGCAGCAGGAGAATGACGGAGATATCGTCGGCACCACCGTAAAATATCACATCGATTTGTCCGTTGATGGTGGTGCTTATGCAACGGTGCTAACCAAGACAGTAACGGAGAAACTCAGTTCGCTGTATGAGTTGACACACCGTATCAATCTTCCGAAAGCGAACAGCAGTTGGCAGATCCGAGTCGTTCGCGATACCGATGACAGCACTAGCCAGATGTTGCAGAACAAAACGCAGGTGCAGGCTATTACTGAGGTGATTGACGCCCGTCTACGCTATCCGCATACCGCTCTGTTGTACGTATCGTTCAATGCCAAGTCATTCAGTAATATCCCAAAGATTTCCTGCAAACCGAAAGGACGAGTAATCCGCATTCCGCAAAACTACGATCCCCTGGCGCGCACTTATAACGGCACATGGGACGGTACATTCAAATGGGGCTGGACCAATAACCCTGCGTGGATTTGGTTCGACGTGCTGACGGAGCAACGCTTTGGCCTGGGGCGCCGCGTGTCGGCGGACATGCTGGATAAGTGGGAGCTTTACCGGATTGCGCAGCGCTGCGACCAGAAAGTGCCGGACGGAAAAGGAGGCTCCGCCACAGAACCACGTTTTATGTTCGACGTTTATATTCAGGCGCAAGCCGATGCCTGGCAGGTGATTAAGGATATCGCCGCGGGCTTCAATGGCATGACGTTCTGGGGCAACAACATGTTCAATGTTGTCTCTGACATGCCGGCGGATACGTCGAAGCTGCAGATACTCACCCGCGCATCCGTTGTGGGTAAGCCGAGCTACTCGAGCGGAAGCGAGAAGAACCGCTACAGTTCGGCGCTGATTAATTTCAGCGACCCGGATAATCACTACCAGGATCGCACCACCGCCGTGATGTTCCCTGAGTTGGTGAAGCAGTTTAAGTTTAAGCAGACACAGTTGACGGCGATCGGATGTACGCGAGAAAGCGAGGCGCAGCGCCGTGGAGGTTGGGCGGTATATTCGAACTCTCTTGACCGCATCATCACGCTGCAGACCGGGCTTGATGGATTCGCATATGTGCCGGGTACCGTTTTCGCTTTTGCTGATGAACGGTTGTCAGGGCGGGTCTATGGTGGACGTGTTGTTGATTACAACGCCGGACTTAAAGCCGTAACAACGGATCGCGGTACCAGCGCCGTTGCTGGCGATACGCTGATGATTCGAACGCAGGGTGGTATTGTTGAAAGCAGGGTAATTCAGGCTGTAAATGGCACACAACTTATTTTGGCCACGCCATTCACTGCAGTGCCAGCACCTAATGCAGTATTCGTCATCGATGCTGGGCAGCTGCGCCTGCAGTATTTCCGTGTAACTAATCTGACGTTCAATGACGAGGAAAATACCTTCAGCATCACTGGCGCAGAATACAACGCGTCAAAATATGATGCGGTCGATAACAATGCCCGCCTGGACACGCCGCCAACCAGCCTGATACCAACTGGCCTCGTCAACCAGCCGACCAATATCGTGGTCGCGAGCTATGACGCGGTGCGCCAGGGGCAGCGAGTAGCTACCCTTACGGCAACATGGGATGCACCTCTCGACAAGAACGGCAAGCCACAGGCTGATGTCATAGCCTATCGGGTACAGTGGAAGCGCGGCGACAATGAGTGGATTAACGTACCGGAGACCGGCCTTCGCAATATCGAAGTGCCTGGCATTTTCGAGGGGGATTATCTGTTCCGCGTCCGCGCTATCAACTCTGGTGGTTCATCCAGTCTATGGGCAACTTCTGTTCTGACACACCTCACTGGGCGCACCGGTGATGTGCCGAAACCAGTTGGTTTACGGACGACTGCCATCAACTGGGGGATACAGATTGACTGGTCATTCCCAGCGGATACAGGCGATACGCTCCAAACCGAATTGCAATATTCGGTAAACAGTAATGGGGATAATCCTCTACTACTGGTTGGAGTGCCATATCCGCAACATACCTACTCTCAGTTGGGCTTAAAGGCTGGAGTTGAATTCTGGTATCGTGCTCGCCTGGTCGATCGTATTGGCAATCAGAGTGACTGGACAGGCTGGGTTCGTGGTGAATCCAACGCGAATGCTGATGACTACCTGGGAGATATTGCCGGCGATTTTCTGACATCAGAGGATGGCGAACGCCTTACGGGAGACATTGATACCAACCTTGAAGGCATTATGCAGAACGCGCTGGCGAACCACGGAACCGTTGAGCACCAGTTTGCTCAGTTAGGTGAGGTTCGCGCCGATATCCTGGTGGTGAAGACAACTATCGCTGATGTGGATAAGGCCATGGCGGAAATGTCCACGCAGGTGCAGGCGCAGTTTAATGGCGTAACTGCGGCGCTGGAAGATAAGCTGACCGCCGTCGTGGATGCCACTGGAGCCTCAGCGATTTACACCCTGAAAACTGGGGTTCGCATCAACGGGGTAATGTATAACGCCGGGATGTCGATTGCGGTGCTGGCGGAGTCTGGTAAACCAGTGGTTACTCGCGTCGGGTTTAACGCTAACCAGTTTGTCCTGATGAGCGGCAGCGGCAACACGCAATATTCACCTTTTGCCGTGGTTAATGGGCAGGTGTTTATCAGTGATACGTTTATTCAGTATGCCAGCATTACCCTTGCAAAGATTGGTGAATTACGCTCATCGAATTACGTTCAGGGTAAAACAGGCACCATCATGAAAGCAGACGGAACGTTTGAAATTAATGGTTCTAATGCAGGTGATGGCAGAACCACAATAGATAATTACGGACAGAAGGTATATGACAAAAATAATACTCTTCGGGTTGTTGTTGGCAAATATTAGCGGTTGCGCCTCTATTTCTCAGGCATTAAATAGTGGCGTTAAAAGTGTCGATTGTACGGCTGTATATTCTTCGCATTTAGGTGCCGGTGCTGAACTTCGTACTGCGACAGTTTCTATCAAACAGATCCGCATTGATAAAAATGGGACGTATTGGGTCAGACCGATTAATAGTCTTTATGTTCGATTCTTTCCTGGCTGGAAGTCTACTGAACACCTGACAAACTACCAATGTAAAGGGGATGATTATGGCTTACGGAGTGCAGTTGTTCGACGCTAAGGGGAATGAGCTGGTGGGGCGATTCAACCCCACCTTTGTTGCCGCAGTTATCACTTCGCCAGCGTCAGGCTCTAAGGCTTATCCGGTTGTTGAGGGCAAAACTCTGGTCGCAGATCCGCAAAACATATTCACCCCTAGCGGTTCAAAAGGCCAGACTCCGGCAACGGCGACCGTGGCCAATGGGACGGTAACCTGGTCTAACGCGTCAGTAAATCAGCCAATATTGGTGATGTACAAATGAGTTATGGTATTAAAATTTTTCGTGAAGACGGTAGTCTGTTTATTAGTCCTGAAGTCACACCGATGAATTTTATCGGTGTATATCGTTTCACAGGAAATATGACGATCCCCACAGACATTCCAGCCACGGCAAACGTGATTTCATTTATCCGTAACGATTCTGCAACCGGTGCCGCTTATGTTATTCCGGTTGCTTCAAATGGGAAATGGAATCTGAATTTAAACTGCAATGGGGTAGGCGGTCATGTCTACGTGTTCGCAAATGTTGTTCCTGTTGCGCATGGTGTTGGAATGGCAGTATATAACGCTAACGGCGATATGGTCTGGAATACAGATTGTTTGCCGCTTGAGCTTCATTTTGTAGATAACCCGTGGAACGGCTCAGGAAATGGCAATGGTGCAAACTACGACGTTAATGTTGGGCTTCCGGCGGCAGTTGTATCTGGTATGAGTTCAAATTACCTGGTCCCGTTAGATCCCGCTGCTGGGATTTATATTTATGGGACGCTGACGGCACGCGCTTATGACAACATCGTTGGCGGGTATTCCATTTACAGCGAACAGATTAACGGGCAGGCTCCCACACCACGATTTAAAAAACAGTATATCTACATCGATACGCGGCTTTATTCGTAGAGGCTGCTTACTATCCAAATCACTAACCTCGCTCCGGCGGGGTTTTTTATTTCATGAACACTGGAGTCCTTATGTCCGCAGGAACATTAACCCTGACCAACAAATCAGCCGCTGTTACCGGTTCCGGCACGGCGTTCACAACCGAACTGGCGGCCGGTGATTTCGCCGTTGTTACTGTGGGCGGTATTCCGTACTCACTCCCGGTGAAAAGCGTTAACAGTAATACATCGCTGACGCTGGTGAGTAACTTCACTGGCCCAAGTCAGGCGGGAGCAGCATGGTATGCCATGCCGCGTGTTGCGATGAACCTGGTTACCGCTGCACTCGTTACCCAGAGCGCGGAAGCCCTGCGCGGACTGAACTATGACAAACAGAACTGGCAATCAGTGTTCACCGCCAGTGGCACCATTACCGTTACGCTGCCTGATGGTTCAAATTTCACAGGTCCATCATGGAAATACCTTGCCGATAACATGGCCACAAAATCCGGTGGCGCGGTTCCTGTTAATCAGGGAGGTACCGGGTCAACCTCAGCCCAGGGGGCTCGTACAAACCTCGGGTTAGGAACCGTTGCAACATACACGGTTGCGACATCAACCTTAGACTGGAACCCCAACCGGGTTTTATATACCGGCTGCTGGGGAATCGGTGCGCAGGACTGCCCTACAATTTCAGAAGCTAATGCGGCAAGGCAAGGTGGTATCGTCCAGGGAGGTGGTGGGATAGGGACTAACTGGGCCGATGCATATTGCCCAGCATTGGTCATGAATCGTTCTGAGCGTCTGTTTAGTCAGATTCAGGTTACATCTGCAAATCGAATGGCCTGGCGTATTGGCGAAGGTGGGGTGGGTTGGAAGCCATGGCTTACTGCGTGGGATTCAGGAAATACCACAGTTGATTCCAGTGGGTTCATAAAGAAAGCATCGCCAATTATCAAAATCTACTCCGATGGCCATTTCGACATCAATGAAGAATCTGAGGGGTGTACCGTGACACGGTTAGCTGTCGGGGAATACCTGATTGAAGGCTGCACTGGTATGAACTCTGATGCGAGCTGGGGTGGCATTGATGGGGGCTTTGATATTCCACAGGACCGCAATAAACAGCCTCTTCTCTGGCTTGATTATGAGGTTAATGCTGATGGTTCAGTACTGGTAAAAACCTATCACCGGACTCACCCGGACGCACCAGCGTTTGCCCGAAACCTGATTGGCACGAAAGACGATGCTGGAAACTTCACTGAAACAGTGCTGAATGGTGAGCTGATCGATATTCCTGATGATGTGTTTATCTCGGTGCGCGTTGAGATGCCGGCTGACTCTGTTTATAACCTGAGTTTGCTGGACAGACAAAGAATGGAACTTGCTGAGTAAGTCATGATTGCTCCAAAAATCCTTTTGCAAAACTATTTTTATTTTCATTAATATCAATCAGTTAAAACCACATGAATTTGCCTGTATTCAAGGAATGAAATTGAGCGTTTTTATTTAAAAAACAGAAGGATATTCGATTTTTTTCACGGTGCCGGTCTGGTACATGGATATCGACACTAACGTGAAGTTTAAAGCGGGTGGCGTTAACCAGAGCGTAAGTACCAGACTGGAACCGTGGGTGTTCATGTTCTCTGCTGGCTACCGCTTCTGAATTCTTCTGCAAAACCTCTCTGCAAAACTGGTTATTGCATGACCAGTTTCTTCCACTACTTCGACAAAATATGAACAGATTTTGTTTACATCGTATTGTTCTCCGCTATCCCGAACTTTGAAATAGATCTTGCGATATTTTTTTCAAAAGTTATTTAGCCAGGTACATTATTAAAGATTTGTAATTTATTCATGCTCTGCATGAGATTAATCCTGGTTTTTATGGGTTAGGTATTATTATCAGGGTTGTCATGCAGTTAGTTTGTTTTAATTTTGCGTAACGTAGAAATTAACAATCTGAGGGGCTTGTAATGCTTTGAAAAATAAAGGTGGCGAAATAATGTGATACATTCCATAAATTTGACTAAATCAGAATAACCACTAATGTTAAACACTGAACAACGACAGGTACGAAATACATTTTTGTATCTGACTGACATAACCGATATATATGAGGTGATATATGGCAGAGCATCGTGGTGGTTCCGGTAATTTTGCTGAAGACCGAGATAAGGCATCTGAAGCAGGCCGCAAAGGAGGTCAGCACAGCGGGGGGAATTTCAAAAACGATCCGCAACGTGCATCTGAAGCCGGTAAGAAAGGTGGACAGAATAGTCACAGTGGTGGCAATAAATCTGACAAATCCTGATTATTAGCTTCAATCTTCTCTTTTAACTAAAAGAGTACCTTGCGGGTCCGTTTAAGACCCGCAATTATTTCTACAGCCTAGAAGGTATTCCTATGAATATGAAAAATATTGAAGATGTATTTATTCACTTGCTTTCAGACACCTACAGTGCCGAAAAACAATTAACGCGTGGGCTGGCTAAACTTGCCAGAGCAGCATCAAATGAAAAACTCAGCGCGGCTTTTAGTGCGCATCTGGAAGAAACGCGAGGACAAATAGAACGTATAGATCAAATACTTGAACAAGAACCGGAAATTAAACTTAAACGTATTAAATGTGTGGCAATGGAAGGGTTGATTGAAGAAGCGAATGAGGTCATCGAAAGCACAGAAAAAAATGAGGTTCGCGACGCAGCATTAATCGCTGCGGCACAGAAAGTAGAGCACTATGAGATAGCCAGTTACGGCACTCTGGCCACCCTGGCGGAACAACTGGGTTATAAAAAAGCGGTGAAACTTCTCGCGGAAACACTTAAGGAAGAAAAAGATACCGACCTGAAACTCACCGACCTTGCGGTAGGCAATATCAATAAAAAGGCCGGGGAAAAATAACATTACTGACTCGAGGAAATCACGATGAATCATATTGAGCATTACCATGATTGGTTACGGGATGCGCATGCGATGGAAAAGCAAGCAGAATCCATGCTGGAATCAATGGCAGGCCGTATCGATAATTATCCTGATTTACGTGCCAGAATAGAGCAACACCTGACCGAGACAAAACGCCAGATTACAGTGCTGGAAGAGATTCTTAAGCGAAATGATATCTCGCGTTCTGTACTAAAAGACTCGATGAGTAAAATGGCCGCTTTTGGTCAGTCAATTGGAGGGATGCTCCCCTCAGATGAGATTATCAAGGGCGCGATCAGCGGCTATGTATTTGAACAATTTGAAATAGCTTGTTATACCTCGTTTCTAGCTGCCGCTGAGAAGGCGGGTGACACTGCCTCCATACCCGCAATTAAGGAAATTCTGGCGGAAGAACAGGATATGGCGGATTGGCTTATTAAACATCTCCCGCAAACGACTGCGCAGTTTCTTGTGAGATCTGACGCAAAGGGCGTTGAAGCCAAAAAATAAAGTTCTTTGTAGTCTGCTTATGGCCTGGCAACGGCACTGACAAACCACAGTCCCTGCTGTTGCCAGGCAGAAACTTCTTCCACTAAAACAGCCAGGCTGTAACAGACTGCTTTTGCAATGACATCCTGACAGCCACCGGAAAAAAGTATCCGTTTTGTTACCGTCTGCCCGCGGAAATTCCACGCAAACCAAATTGTCCCCGCTGGAGTACCATCCTCTCCACCGTCTGGTCCAGCATAACCACTAATGGCAATGCTAATATCTGTTCCGGCGCGTATCCGGGCACCTTCCGACATTTCTATCACCGTTTCTTCACTAACGGCGGTATATTTCTCCAGCGTGCTGGCCTGCACACCAAGCATTTTCTGTTTTGCATTGTCGCTAAAAGTAATGATGCCAATATCATAAAAAGCGGCCGTATCTGCCTCCGCGCAAAGCGCGGCAGCCAGAAGTCCCCCCGTGCAAGATTCAGCCGTGGTTAAGGATAAGCCGCTATCAATGAACGCATCTGCGATCTTTTTTGTTAACTCGCCAGCGGTTTTGGCTTCGATGTACTCTGAGCTTTTCATTATTTCCCCCCTTAATCCTCATTAGCTATAACTGAAATATGGCCATTGCGCTCCAGAATGGCATACTTAATTTTCCCAAGTTCCGTAATACCCTGACTCTGCCGCGCAGCCACTAAAATATCGTCGAGAGAGACATCAACCATTTTCATTTTCTCCATTAACGGTACGCCGTGATCCAGCAAAATTACAGGTGAACCATCTAGAGCAGATTCGGCGCCATTGACCTGTTTTTTAAGGAATCCAAACACTATATCAATCACTACTAGAGTGACAATGGTGAGCATCGCGCCCGTTATGGAAAAATCATTGCCAAGTAATGCTTGTTGTGTGGCTTCGCTGATAATCAATAATAGAATCAGGTCGAAACTGGTCATTTGCAATAATGCCCGGCGTCCCAAAATTTTGAACACAACCAATAAAATAAGATAAATGGCTAGAGCTCTCAGCACCATTTCCATACTGATCTCCTACGGATAAATAAATTGTCTGAAACGGATTTCAGGATTGGTGTTTAACTGAACTACACTTATTACGCTACCGGGTTTTACTGGGGTGACATGTAACCAGATGGATGTTGTTTTCCGGTTTTCATGTCCGTTATATACCAGGTAAAGGTCGTCGCCCTTGCTGTACATTCTGTCAGGTTGAGGCCAGATATTTTCTATCTGATGAAAAATATTGAAATCTCCACCTAGGCGATAAATATTTTCACCAGGATGTTGATTTTTAGCTGAAATTTTGAAATTGAACTCTGTTTGCAAACGTCCAAATCGTTCGAAATTTAATGTCATTTCTCCGGTTGTGTTCTTACTCACGGCATCACTGAAATAACCACCAGAAAATGCACCAAACAAGGCCACAATGATAATACAGAGTAAAACAGCGAACCCAACTTTATGACACTTTGCCTCAAAATTCAAAAAACGTGGACTTTCTTCAATTCCGAATATTTTCTCATTTTTTCTGGGCATTTTAACCTCACCGTATCGCTAGTATCTTGTCAGCTAGATGATTTATAGGGATATTATCTTTTAATACTGTTCTGGTTTGCCAGATTAAGGAATAGCAATCAGACTTAATAAGTCAAGTTGTTACTGAGGTAAGGACGGAATGAAATTATACGTGGCACCATCAATAGATTTTTTTTAATCCCGACAGTTTTTACTGACGATGACAATGGTGGACTGAACAAAGATACTGCGCCGCCGCCGCCACACGCTCTGGATGAAGGATGCCGAGGTACAGAAGATGCGCGAATCATGACGGTTCAACAAGCTAAAAGTATGCATGACGGTGCAATCATATCCCTGCGCGGGAATCTGATTGATGGTCAAGAGGGAGGTAAATTTTTTTTCGCGACTAACCGGCAGCCTTCATACCCTGATTCCACTTTCTGTCTTTGATGGTCGTACGGTAGAACCTGATCAAATGATCAGTATTAACGGTAGTCTGGACACGAAAACGCAACCTCCTGTGGTTCGTGTTAACAGAATACAAAAGTAACATTACTACTGTTCTGCAAACTCCACGACACAGAGTAACCCATGCTGGCTGTGTGGTATTGCATACCTGAGGAAGTATACTAAGGTCTGCTTTTCTCTCATAGCGGCCATAAAAAGTTCAGATATTCGTTCTGCAAAACTAAAATTAAGGCTATGTAAATCAGATAGTTAAAAGCACATGAAACGTTACTGTTTTGTGGTTTGAAAATAGAGATTTATCCATATAAAACAGATTGATAGAGTATTTTTATGGCTATACTAGAAGGGTACTTCGATCTAGACAACGCCACCGGCGCTGACGCCTCTGAAAACCGTAAGCGTTTGCTGGCTGTTCAAGCCGCGTTAGAAATATCTAAAGCCTCGGTTTCAGCCTCTACCGCAAACTCTGGGATCCGCTCCCAGATGGACTTGCGCAACGTTTCACAGGAAGTTGCGTCACTGGCCGATGCGATCCAGGACGCGCTGGAAATCGGTGAGTAATTGCCGTTGCCGCCTTCGGGCGGCTATCCCCCACTTTTCCTTTTCTGCAAAATTCCTGCAAAACTGACTAAAAAAACAATTTTCTCCAACGGTTTGCTCGCGAATCATTGACCTAGCACTTTCTCATACTTGTCAGCATAGCGACCATCAAGTTTGTAACAGCGCGCCGTATGCAGGTGTGCTGGTTAAGGTGGCATGGACATATCTGGTAGTATTAATATGCTACTTTGCCCTCTAAATTTTCCCTTTGTAACGTTGGCCATTAAAAATGAACCCTTTTGATGTTGGTTTTTTCACCGAGAATGAATTAAAAAATTTCGGCTTCAAGAAAGTAGGACGAAATGTTTCTATTGCAAAAAACTGTACAATAATAGGCCTGAATAACATTTCCATTGGTGATAATGTCAGAATCGACGGATACACAACCATAGTAGCCAATGGCAATGGTTTTTTAAACCTGGGATCATTTATACATATAGGCGGATATTCTTTATTGTCCGCTGGCGCAGGTATAACTATGGAGGATTTTAGCGGTGTTTCACAAGGCGTTAAAATCTATAGTAAAACAGATGATTACACTGGCAATAGCTTAACTAATCCGACAGTCGATCCAAAATACACAGGAGTCACTTCCGGGGAAGTTATTTTAAGATGCCATGTCATTATTGGTTCAGGCACGGTTATTCTTCCTGGCGTTACCGTCTGGGAAGGGGCGTCCGTCGGTGCATTATCTCTTGTGACAAAGCACCTTCCAGAATGGGGAGTGAATTTTGGTGCGCCTGTGGAAAAAATAAAAAATCGGAAGAAAAAGTTGCTTGAGCTAGAACAGGAATTTTTATCTCAGTACCGAGACTCCTGATTCGGGTACCCGCTCCCAGATGGGCCGGGCAACCTTTTGCTGCAAGTGCTGGCTGGTACAATGAAGTATCACAATAATTTGAATATTTTTTCTCTGAGTGTCAGCTAAGATTTTCCTGTGATCTCAACTACAGGATGAAAAAAATGAAGATAGTCAAAGGGCTGTTAGTGCTTTCAGCGTCAATTCTTGCTCCCGTTGCTTTTTGTGCACCACTCGGCACATTGAGCGTTCATGTTCTGAATCAGCAAACCGGTATCCCATCTGAAAATGTTGGTGTGACGCTTGAAAAGCAACAGGACATGGGCTGGACTAAGATCGCTGAGGGAAAAACAGATGGTGATGGGCGAATCAAGTCGCTTTATCCCATGGATAAAGATATGCAGCAGGGCGTTTACCGGGTCACTTTTAAGACTGGTGAGTACTTTAAAAGTGAAAAACTAAACTCTTTCTTCCCCGAAATACCCGTGATTTTTACGGTGAGTAAAACAAATGAAAAGCTTCACATCCCTTTGCTATTGAGCCAATACGGTTATTCAACTTATAAAGGAAGCTGAAGCTGCGGCGACGTACTACAAGGCTAAATTGTCCTTTTGGTCTTTTTATCGCCAATTGAACTATCCTAAAATACTGCTCCATAAGCGAAATGTGTTACATATTTTTACCGCTGTAATTACAATGCCGCCCAAGAGGAAAGTACTCTTGTAAACGAATTTTGGGCAAGGCTAAGCCTGCGGTGATTTTTCAACGTTTTCGTCCAGGTCAGCTATAAATGCTGACCTTTTTTTTATTCGTCATTTACTCAACTGGATAAAGCGCCGAATTTCTATCTTCCTCGGCGGAAAGGGGTGAATCTCCGGTGAGTGATTAACCTCCTGCAAAGACTGTCATTTTTCTTTCAAGTAAGGAAATATCCTTGTTGTTAGTACCTGATCTCCAACACCTAACACCTGCCTCGCAGAGAGGGGAACGTTTGAACTGGTAACAGGTATTGCCTGAGTAGTGCCAGTTGGTAGTGCTGAATTCTGGATTGTTTATTTTTCATATCCGTACAAATTAATCCTACCCGATAAATACTCACCTAAATATACTTCGCTGATTTTATTGAAACCTTGCTTTGTAACTTCATTTTCCAACCAGTCACTGTCCTTGTTAAGAATTTCTAGCAGATCATTGTTGGCTAAACCATCTACTATGATTGGGTAGCGTATATTTTCATCACCACTCTGTATAATGGTTAACTGCCCATTTTGCTCGAGTACTACGCGTTTTAGCTGCTCTATTTCATAAATTCCATTTGCTCTTAATTTGAACATTAAATCATTTGCAGATACGCCATTTCGCAAACATTCCCGAACATTGATGCAGCCGTTATGTACCAAAGTAATCGGTTTTCCATCAATTACTCTTTTAACTAACCTATTATTTTCTTTCAAAAATTTAAGGACTAAGACCAGAAAAGTCCATATAATTAACACCAGGACAAATTGGAGTACTGTTATCGATTCGTTGTAAATTACACCACCTATAATTCCCCCCAGAACATAGTTTTGAACCTGATCCATTGCGGATGAGGGGGCCAGATTTCCTTTCCCCATAAGATTTATTTGCACGATCAAACACAGTATACCCAAGCCCAATTTTATAATTATAGGTATGTAAATTATCATTTCCGGCCCTCATTTTTTAATGATTTCAATTTGTGGGTTTACTAACGAAACCTCAATTAGGTTGTATGTTTTTTGATCCGGGCTTAAGTTAACACGGTAGTAAAGATCATTAATTTTAACAATAATTCCATCTGAAAGTTGCACTGAACTTGAAAATATAGAATTAACATCTACTTTTTTTTCTTGTGATAGCAACCTTACAAAGTTAACCATTTGTGATGATTGGGAGTGTATATTTTGGCTATCGGTATAATCAGCATACTGAACACCTGAGATAAAAAGTAAAAATAAGAAGGCAATGATCGTTAGGTCACGGTATTTTGTTTGTAAGCGATGGCGCATGTACAGGCTAAAAACAATAATAAGGATAAATAAACTACTAAATATAATAATGTATTTTAAAAAATCATTGATGTTAGACTGCGTTTGGAGATAATCGATACTATAAAATCTCATCTGTCTAATCCCTGCATCTTAAGACCGCTTTTTATTATAGTAACACATTGCTGTTTTCCCCTCAGATATTACTTAACAAATACAAGCAGAAGTTTGCCTTGATCTTTTAGGAGGAAGGATGGGACATCGATAGATTAGCTATTTTCGATGAATAAATATTCGTTCTAAATGTGTTCAAATCTATCATATGCGGCTAATCAAACGTTCAGGCACACAGGCTTAAGGGGACCGGTTTGCATGGATGCTCAAAATGATACTCAATAAGTTAGCCGTTAAATCTTTGGCTAACCTTTGGGAGCCGCTGAAACATGGGGCTGCGCCACGTTTCTCTGGGACTTTATGCGCTGACTGATGCAATCCCGAATGCACGGGGAATCATTATGCGATCGCCATTGTTGTCTCCCAGCGGCAATCCAGATTTTTCACTCTTAGATAAAACAAACACTAAATTATCTGTTTTCTCCATGCCTTTCCCGACAAACCATTCTCCTTATTCCCTGTGTCCTTCGTGCTTTCTTAATGTACAGCGCAGATGAGAAAAGGCCCTGCATTATTAGCAAAAACCATGTTTCCGTTAGGCAACTGACGAATTCGAATGATACGTTGCACCCCAGACAAAAGTGGCATGAGGTACTTGTTCTCAAGCTCGGCAGGGATGTTGTCTCCACCAGAACGAGACGCCTTAGTGACTTCCATCAGATACTCATCTGGGCCGATACGCGTATAGTCATAAATAACAGCACGATTTAAACTGTAATACTTATTTTCATTCTCAATATTGCCAGAAATATAAAGGAAAGCGGCACCACTGCGTGAGAAGGAAATGTTTTGACTGAACGTTAAAAAAGGTGTGCTCTCAGCATTATTATGGAAGGAGGAGTTAGACGATGAACACGTGAAGTTAAGGTTATGTCGCGTATAGACATAACCCATCATCAAAAGCCCAGCCAGAATGAGCAGCCCGACACTATACATTAACACTTTCAATTTTTTCATCCCTGAACCCAGCTGTAATAATACATATTTTGGCAAATGTCACGGCTATCGGGCCACTCCACGCAGCGGCTTACCAGCACTCGAGCCTCTTTATCCAGATGCAATTTTTCCTGCGCATGAATGTAAAACGCCGTGTTTTGCGAACAGGTTTGTTTATTCATGGCTAAGGCTTTTTTCACAACATCAACATTGACGGTGTCCATCGTCTCACTTTTAACACCGGAGATATCATAGATAGCACATCCTTTGAATTCGCCGATTTTACGTGGGATATTTTTTTCCGGCTGCATGAGGTAAACGAAAACGCCTGACATTATTGTGGCTAGTACACTCATGGCAGCAACATATCTCAGCCAATGAGTTTTGGTTTTATGGGCAACAATATTTTCAGAAACGCTAATGTTTTTACTAAAGTAATAGCCCGCACGAGGCACTGTGACAATGGCTTCCTGTTCCCCGATATAGACTGTCAGCGTTTTTCTCAGCAAGCTGATGTACTGATTCAGTGTATTGGACGATGAGACAATTCCTTCCTTCTCCCAGATGTCATCAAAAAGCGTATCGCGAGTGACGAGCTCACCGTGGTGTTGTATTAGATGCGTGAGAATTTTATGCGCAATAGTCGTAAGCGTTGTGGCTTCAAAGGGTTTCTCATTGATACGCCGTAAAGTTCCATTTAGGGAATCGTAGATGACCTTGCCGTCAATAAGATACAACATGACTCGTCTCCATATGTTGAGCATTTTAGATGATAGCGGTTTCTATTCCATCTGTACCGCGATGTTGATGAATATCGTCTTAATGGATTAATAATCTATAATTTTATTATAAATTAGTGTTTTTTGCTATAAATTATGTATACGCGATATTATATCGTTGTTAAGTGAGTGGTGTTTTCTGACACTAAGCGTGTTCTGACAAACGGCGTTTATCCTTGAATATCTGAAGAAGGGATTGTTCATCGAGTATTTTAAGTCGTTAGTTACTCACTTTGGCATTAGATATCGAGGATGTTTTAAAGAGTTAAACCTATTTTTTTTGTGAACGTTCAGTGGCGTTAACGCGTAAAGAAAATTATGGCGGGCAGGGGGGAGTATTCATCCAGACTTTGCTTCTATCCCGTTTATTTAACGGCAGCATAATGCTGAAACATTTATTAGTGCTGTCTTTATGTGTTGTAAAAAATATGACTTATTTCATTGAAACCAAAAATCATTATCAAAGATTAGCCCTGGAGGAACTCCTCGCGCATCATCGTGGCTATCCGTATACCTGTATTATTGATGTTAGTTCTTTCTGTTCCATTATGGAAATCATATCCTGCGTCAGGCGCCATCATCGTGCATCACGCTTTGTTTTTATTGGAGGAACAGATATTTATTCTCGCGCATTATCTCCTTTGATATCGCTTGAAAGTCGATTATCTGTAT
Organism: Kluyvera sp. NPDC087067; assembly: GCF_044745165.1. Classification (NCBI taxonomy): domain Bacteria; kingdom Pseudomonadati; phylum Pseudomonadota; class Gammaproteobacteria; order Enterobacterales; family Enterobacteriaceae; genus Kluyvera; species Kluyvera sp. NPDC087067. Next base: position 494,689 of record NZ_JBIUZS010000001.1, read on the forward strand.
TAGAGTCCCTCGACCTAATATGCCAGGGGCAGGGGGCGACATATCATGAGACGATGGATTTCTTGCGCAGCTATAGGTGTATGGCAAACTATTCCCGCAGAGATAAAATAACGATTTATGGCATGTTGATAAGTAATACCTTGATGGGCGCAGCCCTGGAAATCGGTATATGCCCCAAATTGTTCTATCATCGCGTAGACAGTCTGGTAAAAAAACTCAATATGCTTAGTCGCTTGCAGGCACATCAGTTTTTCTACAGGGAGTATCCTGCGGAATTTGTTCGCTCGCAGCTTCATGACGCGTGCGTATGCGCATAACGATTGCTTGAAGCGCACTGGCTATCAAAAAGTTGATGCCATCGAACGCTTTCTCTTCTGCTCCCAAGTGGTACACTAAAAATGTGATTTCAATCATGACCTGCGTAAAAACAAAAAAGAGATACTGCTATGCAACATATCATTGAAGGATTCCTCAACTTCCAGAAAGATGTTTTTCCAGAGCGTAAGGAACTCTTCCGCAGTCTGGCCTCCAGCCAGAATCCGAAAGCACTGTTCATTTCCTGTTCAGACAGTCGTCTGGTGCCGGAACTCGTCACGCAGCAAGAACCTGGCCAGCTGTTTGTTATCCGCAACGCGGGTAACATCGTACCGTCCTTTGGCCCGGAGCCAGGTGGGGTGTCGGCGACGATTGAGTACGCGGTGGTCGCCTTAGGGGTGACAGATATCGTTATCTGTGGACACTCAAACTGTGGTGCGATGAAAGCCATCGCCACCTGTCAGTGTCTTGAGCCAATGCCTGCGGTTTCACATTGGTTGCGCTACTCCGACGCAGCAAAAGCGGTCGTTGAGAAAAAAACCTTCGATAATGAAACCGACAAAGTTAATGCGATGGTCGAGGAGAACGTTATTGCTCAGTTGAACAATATCAAAACTCATCCATCGGTGGCAGTAGGTCTGCGTGACGGTGCCATTCGTCTGCACGGCTGGGTTTACGACATTGAGAGCGGAGCGATTCGCGCGCTGGATAAAAACAGCAAATCGTTCGTGTCGCTGGCAGACAACCCAAGCGTTTTCTTTGAATAGAAAAGCAAATAATACAATGTCTTATTAATAAGATACTTGCGAACAGCAAATAGAAAAGGGAGCCATTGGCTCCCTTTTTAGTGCTAAAGAGACTACCACCCGCACACGTCGTGTTCGTTTTCCGTATCGTATGCGCGGACGGTATTAATCAGATCTTTAACCACGTCTGCCGCAACATCAGGGATCAGCAGTTCCATCGGTGTTTCAGTTTCATAATCCACAGAAATCCCGTTGCTGTTGTTGGTGACGGTCACCGTGTAGGTTGCCTTACCCATTTTATTACCCCTTGTGCGAATTCACGACTTTGCCCAAGCCTTTGCCTTCAAGCGTTGCGTCCGGGTCGGCAAAGAAATCGATATTGAAGTAGGTATCATCCGTCAGCAGCTCGATACGGTGCCATTTCTGCGGTGGAGAAATACCAAAGGAGCCGGCTTCAATGACGACTTCAACATCCGGCTCGGTAGCATCGCCGTCAGGAAAACCGAAATAGCGGACAGCTCCTTGCATCACAGAAAGACGACCATAAACGTGGGCCTTCGTATTGTGATGGGTGAATAGGGCTTTCGGCGCGGTATCTTTGTTCCAGAACGGGGTCGAACGCGAATGAACAAAATTTTCAGGGATGCGTAACATAGATGACTCCTTACTATATAGCTTTGTGGGCCTATAGAGATTTCAGCACATCAGCTTCGACAAAGAAGTCGATGTTAAATACGGTATCGTCGGTCATGGTTTCGATGTAATGCCACTTTTCCGGCGGAAATACGCCAAAGTGACCGGCTTCGATAATGAGTTCACTGTCAGGTTCAGTCGAGGTTTCAGAGGTGAAGCCCAGATAGCGGACAGAACCCTGGTGAACGGAAAGTCGTGGATAAACTCCCTGGCGTGTCCCTTTATCAAGGTGACGCTGGAAAATACCGGCTGGCGCCGTGTCCTTGTTCCAGAACGGCGTGGAACGGGTATGAATACAACTTTGCGGAATGCGTAGCATGTTTCCCCCCTATACGTTGAATGTATTAAATCACAAATTAGCCGGACTGTTTATCAAAAAATGCATTTAAAATGCAACTTACGATTTAGGTTAATTTTATGATCTGTATAGGTGCTGTTTGTGAATGTATGGCAACAATAAACATTCAATTTATGCCGCATTAATGTTACAAATACAGCGCAAAATTGTGAGAACAGCGTCGGGAGGATGCGATGATTCTGGAAAAACTGCGGACGCCGAATGGCAAAAAATTTCTGCTTTCCGCTTTAGTGGTATTCGTTATTGCCGTCATAGTGGTAGGGCGGGCGACGTTTGGCGGCGTGGTGAGTGAATATAATTTACCGTATTCGCAATGGACAACGAGCATGTTTGTTCTGCAAGGGGCCATGGTAGTCGTTTACAGCTCGATTTTTACGGTGCTCTTTTCGATCCCGCTCGCTTTTTGGTTTTTAGGCTCTGATATCCAGCGCTAATTCTGCCCGGCGAGTTTCCCGCTCGCCTTCCTGGAATCCTATTGCCAATACGTAAAAAGCCTGACACGATCAAATCCCCGCTTGCGGTATAAAAATCACCCATAATCATTCACATCAGAAATGAAAACGTACCGTGACGCCACGCCGGGTCATGTGGGTGACGTTTCAAGGATTTCACCCATCGGTCCGGGGTATTAGTGAGAATTATTCAGGATAGTCTGCGCAAAAAACAGTCACTCCTCGCTTCGGCTGCGGTGACATGTCTCCTTGTTTGTACGGCCATTGTCTTCTTTTACCAGCGTTCTGTGTCGCAGGTTAACGAAGGCATTAACGCGTTACAAAGCCAGATGGTATCGATGTTCAATGATAATGAGTTAATGGCTGAGGCAACCGGCGTGCGCTATCAGCAAATCAGCCATCATCAGCTGTGCGGGGATGTACCAAATTTTACCCCTCGGGGCAATGCGTGGGCTATCAATGCCGCACCCGGTGCCATCGATAAGGCCCATGGCGCACTCATCACCAAACAACCCGATGACAGCGCACGTTGCATCTATCAGGCCGCTGAATATATACGAGCCAAGGTTCGGACGCTCAATCCCGAACAGCATGACGTTCATCGCTACCTTATCGCAAAGGATGGTCGCTGGTTTTACTGGTTTACGCCAACCGATTCTGCCCCGTTTCAATTCGAGACATCGCAAATGGCGCAGAACCCTCACCATTTTTTTAGCAAACCGGAAATGTATTATGACCGTGTCTTGCAAAAAAGCTTACGTAAAAAATCGCTCAGTGCGACGCAGTTCTACGCGGATAAAATTACAGGCGACCTGGGATATACGATTGTGAGTTATATTTACGATCTCTCCGCCAGTGAGCCAAGTAACGATATTATTGCTTATCTTGCCTACGATCTGTCACGCGTTGAGATTCGTCGCATGTTGCTGTCGGCATTTGCGAATAAGATACCCGAGGGCTTAATACTGGGATTCCAGAGCCGTCAAACGGGCGAAATAATGTGTATCGTCGGCAATTGTAGCTGGCTTGATGATTATCGAATTCACCAGATATCTTTGCGCTATGAAATTAAATACGCGCTACCGGTTTTGTTTTTTGTCACGCAGGATCCTCGGGCATTAATGATGCTGATTCTGGCGCCGGTGTTGTTGGTTCTGCTGTTCCTGTTTTTCCGTTATCACTTAAATCGCGCGGATTTACGTTTTTATCGAGACCCGCTGACGGGCTGTTTTACGCGCAATATCTTCACGCTTGTTCAGCAGCGTTCATTGCCGTTTAGTACGGTGATCCTTTTCGACTGTAACAAGTTTAAAGCGATCAACGATAACTACGGGCATACGGCTGGCGATAAGGCGCTGCAGGCCATCTCATATTGCATGCTGACGGATATTCGCGCTAATGCAGATTGGGTCATCCGTAGCGGCGGCGATGAGTTTATTATTTTGCTCAACCGTACGGATATTGCGCATACGCATATGATCGCTGAGCGAATTGCGGCCAGAATTGCCGTTTTTCCCTTTAGCCCACAGGGGAAGCCTATACCGTTATCGGTGTCCTGGGGCGTCGCGCGGTGTGTCGATTCATTAGATGATGCCATCCAGCAGGCAGATGCGCAGATGTATGAGATGAAGAAAAAAAATGGAGAAAGTCGATAAGTCGGCAAATTACCGACTTATCAGAGGCTTACCACCAGCCGAACTCGACGCCTACGACGGTAATGATGGCGATAATTAACATGATTATCGTGGTCTTTCTCATTGTGCACCTCCCGGTAGCGCATAACCGCCAATAAAGAACCAGCCTAGAAAGACAAGCGCGATAAAGAAAATAACGATGGGAAAGGCGATACCCAATCTCATGGTGACATCCTGATTGTTATCAATAGACAGCGCGTATAATACTGTAATTACCCCATGCGCTGGGCGCTAATTTCCAGGCGATGACGAAATTTTTTGTCCTCATACATCTCGCTATCGGCAGCACGCAGGGCCGCGTCTGGGTTCATTACATTCGGATCCACTACCACCGTACCAATACTGGCGCCAGGGTAATGAATCATCGTGTCGCCTAGCAGATAATCGCCAATCAGGAGCTGGCGCAATGTATTGGTAAACTGCTCAAGTTGTTCCGCCGTACGCGACAGCGTTGCGACCATAAATTCATCCCCCCCCAATCGCCCCAGCTGGTCGTCTGCGGAAATGCCCGATCTCAACCGCTGACCAACCTGCTGTAAAAACGCATCACCCGCCTGATGCCCATAGCAGTCGTTAATCATCTTAAACTTATCGAGATCGATAAAAGCAAGCAGCACCGAATGATTTAAATGGCGTGCCAGTGAGAACAAGACTTCCAGGTTTTCAAATACGGCGCGGCGGTTAGGAAGGCCGGTGAGCGCATCGGTGTAGGAGTGATAGATAAGCGCAGCGTTAGCTTCCTGCAATTGTGCAACCAGCGACTCTTTTTCAATATAACGCGCGATGATACTCGCAAACAGAGCGAGCACATGTTCACTGTTAAAACTGAGCGGTTTTTGCTCGGTGCTAGTGGCACATAGCGTTCCATACAATGAACCATCGGTCAGATGTATTGGTGTGGTCAGGAAGGTGGTGATCCCCAGGGCTTTTGCCGCATCACAATCCCCCCACTGCTCGGGAACGTGATCGGTATAGAAGCAGCCATCATCCAGCGCGCGCTTGCACAGCGAATCGTTCCACGGTACGGATAAATTTTCAGGGATTGTCATCTCACCGCTGTTGCGTGAATAAATAATGTGCTGCAACTGGGCGTCAGTATCAATTTTTGTCAGATAGGTTGATTCCATACTGGTAACCAATCCAAGCATCTCAAGCAGTTGCCGAACGAGGCCTTCGAGCGACTGTTCGGTGGCAAGTGTTTGCGACACGCGTGCAAGAATGATATCTGACATGAAAACAAAGGCCCCTCAACGATGATGTGTTTGATAGTGTATGATCCTAAACAAAACTGGATTAACTAAATTTTATACATTATGTATCGATAAGGTAAGCGCAATGTTGCTTAAAAGTGGCGTTTGCCTGGAGCTGTTGGTTATTACGGATAAAAAAAAGCCCCATCGGGGGCGATGGGGCAAAAATAAAACTCATTGATTATGGAATGTTCTGTTCTCTGGTCAGTTGAGAACGAGTGGTACAATACGTCGCAAAAGTGGAGCTAAATTGAAGAAATTATGGAGTTTAAAGTTAAACTCCTGTCCGAAACTTAGGAGATAAAATGCTAAATCGTTTGAGTTTACTGTTGCCACTATTCCTGCTCGGATGCGCAACCCATGCCGAACCTGAGGCGCCGAAACCGCCGCAAATCGGTATGGCCAATCCTGCTGCCGTTTACTGTCAGCAGAAGGGAGGAGAAAGCCTTCGTCAGGTCAATGCGCAGGGGGAGTCGAGCCTTTGTAAGCTACCTGACGGTGAAACTATTGAGGAGTGGGCGCTGTGGCGTCGCGATCATCCACAGAAAAAATGACAGTAAATTCTCCTTCCAGTACACTACGCCTCTAAGATAATTCTGATTAACGAGAGATGTATGTATTCGCTTAAACCGGGTGCCACCGCCATTATCATCGGTGCCCGTACTGCTGTCGGCCGCGCTAATATTGGTAAGAGCGTGGAACTGTTTGCGTTGATTAACCCAGGTGAGCGTTGTCTGAATCCGGTTAACGGCGTGATGACGGAGCTGGCTGCCGATGCGCCACGGGCGCTGTGGTTAGTGACCGGGGATGTCAGCGCGAGTGAAAACCAATACGGTTTTGCTTTTGTCCGTTCGGAGTATTTACTGCCATTAACGCCGGACGCATTGCCTGCGAAAGAACGAGCGATGCTGGTGGAATAACGCGACGGCGGATGGCGTCGCGTTAGAGTGAATTACAGTTTTTTTAGCCAGTCAGCGAGTACCCGCGCGTGGTTCTGCGTGGTATTGGTGGCGGCGTAAATTAGCGTTAGCCCGCGCTCTTGTGCAATTTTTGCCAGGCGCAGGCCCTCTTCGCGATGGTGCGAAAGCTCCTCGCGATAGTGCTGGCAAAAGGTGGCAAAGTCGATAATTTCACCGTGGTAGGCTTTGCGAAGCTCGGCTGACGGGGTGAGGTCTTTACACCATTCATCAAAGATAAGCGCCTCCTTTTTGATTCCGCGCGGCCAGAGCCGGTCAACCAGGACACGGTAACCATCATCAGGTGCTGCGTCGTCATAAACGCGTTTACACTGGATCATATCCTTCCTCCCTTTATCCTTTTTTGACCATACCATAAAGAATCGTTGGGTTCGCTATCAGGGTGTTGCTATTCGGTTCGCAGATCGCTAATGTGAGGCTCCTTATGCCGTTCTAAACGTCTGTACATAAGGACTTCCATGGAAAACGCAGCAGTGACTCCCTCTCTTCGTATCGCTCTGGTGGGCGACTATAATGCCGATGTGATTGCGCATCAGGCGATTCCTTTGGCTATTGATGACGCGGCAGCGGTACTGGATCTAGCCGTTGAGTACCATTGGTTACCCACGCAAAATATTAAAAGCGCTGAGGATTTCGCCGACTATCACGCTATCTGGCTAGTGCCTGCCAGCCCGTACCAGAATACGCAAGGCGCGCTGATGGCGGTGCGATATGCTCGCGAAAATAGCGTGCCGTTCCTGGGCACCTGTGGCGGTTTCCAGCACGCGATTCTGGAGTACGCACGCAATGTGATGGGTTGGCAAGACGCTGCACACGCTGAAACAGACAGCGAAGGGCGCATGGTGATTGCGCCGCTGACCTGCTCGCTGGTGGAAAAAAGCGACACCGTCGAACTGCGCGCGAATACCCTGATCGCACGCGCATACGGGCGCGACAGTATTGAAGAGGGTTATCACTGCAACTACGGGATATCCCCTGAATTTGCCGCCGAACTGGATGTTCAACCGCTGCGGGTGACCGGGTGGGATGACAATGGTGATATTCGGGCCGTCGAGTTGGTGACGCATCCCTTCTTTGTGGCGACGCTGTTCCAGCATGAACGCCATGCGCTTGCCGGTCGTCCAGCACCGTTAGTTCAGGCTTTCCTGCACGCTGCTGCCCAGTAATCGAAAAATGCCCGGCTGGTATGCCGGGCATTTTTTCGAGGATAACCCCGCGTCGGTGCCGTCGCACTGCGTCAGGGTTGTCGTTAACGCGGCATCTCTCTATCGCGTCCCGCTAATCCGCCAAAGACCGCCATCGCCAGAGCAATCACCGCAACGCAAATCAGCGAGATGTGCCACGCGCCGCTGGCATCGTGTATTTTGCCCATCAGCGGTGGCCCACATGCGGCCAGTAAATACCCCACGGCTTGCGCCATACCTGAAAGTGCAGCGGCCTGATGAGCCGAGCTCGCGCGCAGCCCAATGAAGGTCAGGCCAAGGATCATGGTCGCACCGGAGCCAAAACCAAAGACAATCGTCCAGATCACCGCCTGTGAGGGAAATAACGTGTAGCCTAGCGCGCTGACAGCGCACATCAGTGCCGTGATAATGGCAATGCCGCGCTGATCTTTTAAACGATGTAGAATCAACGGCACCACAAAACCCGGTGCGGCGGTCGCCAATTGCAGTAAACCGTGCAGCGAGCCTGCTTGCGCTTCACTGTAGCCCTGGCTTATCAGAATGGCTGGCAACCAGCCAATAATCACATAATAAACCAGCGAATTCAGGCCTAAGAATAACGTGACTTGCCAGGCTAACGCCGAACGCCAGATACCGCGATTATGCGCCGCTCCGCTACTTGAAATCGAAGTGCCCTGTGTTGCCCGCCATTGGGGCAGCCAAAATAGCATTGCCAGCAGGGGAAAGACCATCAGCGTCAGCAATGCACCGCGCCAGCCAAAACCGTTCATCGCAATCGGCACAACCAGCGCGGAACCTAACGCGGCGGCAGCTCCCATGGTAACCGAATACGCGCCGGTAAATCTGGCTACGTGGGTCGAAAAATCACGTTTTATTAAGCCTGGTAGCAGGACGTTACCAAGCGCTATCCCGCAGCCGATGACCGCCGTACCGATAAACATCAGGGCTACGGAGGGCAGGGAGCGAATGACGATCCCGGCACAAATCAGCCCCATGGCGATAAACAAACTCCGTTCCATACCCATTCGGCGCGCAATTCCTGCCGCCAGAGGCGACACCAGCCCGAAGGCGAGTAGCGGCAAAGTGGTGAGCATCCCGGTCTGGGCGGTGGTCAAACCATAGTCGGCACGGATAGCATCGAGTAAGGGCGCGGCCCCCGTAAAGGTTACCCGTAACGTCGAGGCAATCAGCAAAATTCCAACAATCAACAATGCGCGTTGGCTGGAAGAGGAAGATAAAGAAGACATCGTTTACTCAACTCAGAAATGGGAAAACAACGATACCTGTTTTTACCCTAGTTTAAATCAAGCTAAAATGACAGATTATCGCTAAATTCGGACAATATTATGTTGGGATTAGGATTGGATGGTTATCACCCGGATAGCCAACGGGATGCCGCTGTGGCCTTTGGGATTCAGGTCATAGAAGGTGAGCAATATATTCCCGTGCATCAACATCGTAAGGGACAGCTGATTCTTGCCCTGCATGGCGCTATCACCTGCGAGGTGGAAAACGCGTTGTGGATGGTGCCACCGCAGTTTGCGGTATGGGTTCCAGGCGAAGTGCCGCACAGCAATCGGGCGACGCCACAAACGCAGCTGTGCTTTTTATTTATTGAGCCAGGCTGCGCACGAATGCCAGCGCATTGCTGCACATTAAAAATTTCTCCATTGGTGCGTGAGCTGATTCTGGCGTTAGCGCTGCGAGATGAAGCCTCACGCCAAACGCCAGAAACCCAAAGGCTTGTGCAGGTTCTGTTCGATGAGCTTCCCCAGCAGCCGGAACAGCAGCTTCAGTTGCCGGTTTCTGCGCATCCTAAAATCCGCCAGATGGTGGAGCAGATGGAACGCGAGCCTGCGAACTGGCAGACGCTCGCGCAGTGGGCAGGGCGCTTTGCGATGAGTGAACGCAACCTTGCGCGACTGGTGGTTAAGGAGACGGGCCTGAACTTCCGCCGCTGGCGGCACCAGCTGCAGCTCATCCTCGCATTGCAAATGCTGGTGCGCGGCATGAGCGTACAGCAGGTGGCGCTGTCGCTGGGCTACGACTCGACCACCGCCTTTATCACTATGTTTCGAAAGGGCTTGGGTCAGACGCCGGGGCGTTATCTGGCGTCGCTGTCTACGACTTCCCAATAAGTAACGATACAAGCCCGGCGGCAATCAGCGGCCCAACCGGGACGCCCCGGAACAATGCCACGCCGAGCACGGTACCGATGAGTAATCCCGCCACCAGCTGCGGCTGGCTTCCCATAAGAGTGACCCCACGCCCGCCCAGCCACGAAACCGCTACGCCAACGGCGATAGCGACCAGTGATTTCCAGTTGGCGAATGAATGGAGCAGCGTGGTGGCGGGCAATGTACCGCTGGCAATCGGCGCCATTACGCTAATTGTCAGGATTATAATCCCGATGCTCAGCCCCTGCTTTTCGACCCACGGGAAAAATGTGCTAAGCGGCGTGACGCGGATAATAATCAAAACCAGAATTGAAACGGCGACAGTGGTGTTGTGGCTGACAAAACCCAGGGCAGCCAATCCCAGGAGGATAATCAGGGTGGTATCGAGCATAGAGAGGTGTTCCTTGCCAAAAATAAAAAAAGACAATATTGCTGGTTTGAACGCTATCACGGCCCGGAGCGCAGTGCTCATTATGGCAGCGTGCTTCAATCCGTTTACTGTACGCAAGAAGCGCACAGTAAACAGGTCTTTTTCAACTTTCGCCGTGGATTTCAGGCATTTGACTAATTATTTGAGGCATTTCGTGATTAACGGGCAGCGCTTGCGAAAAAACAGTGGAATCGTCTCCGGGCGGCAACATTATATGACGTGAGTAAGGGGGACCGAAGATTAGCTCTCACGGTGGAAGGCGATAAGCTCTGGCTTTGCAATACGCAGGTAGTCTTGCGTATTCAGGATCACTGATTTATCCAGACTGCCGGCGTTAAAGGCTATCTCGTCAAAACGCTCGAACAGCAGAGGGTCTGCAACCAGACGCAGCGCGTGGTGGAAGCTAAAGGGGGGGATTGCGCCAAAGACGCAGGCGGTGAGCGCGTCAACCTCCGCCGGGCTTGCCAGCGAAGCTTTTACTCCTCCAATCAACTGCGCCAGTTTGCCAAGATCCGCCTGCCGGTCGGCGGGCAGAATGGCGAGCACGTGCTGATTCATGCCGTTGCCTTTCACCTTACACACCAACGCTTTAGCGCCCTGTCCCAGCGCAGTACCGCGAATCTCGGAAACGGCTTCGCATTTACCAACCGCCTCGTGTTCAATGACGCGATAGCGTGCAAGCTCTGCATCGAGTAACGCCAACAGGCGTTGATGAATGTCAGCGGTTATCGGTTCAATCATCATTATCTTCGGCTACCTCTTCGTCTTTTATCCTGATACAGGCGTTCGTCGGCGATTTTCATCGCGCTATCAAGCGTGTCACCGGCCTGCATTTTATAAGCTCCCCATGAAAAGCTCACGCGTTTATGGGTATCGGTGAGACTGAGATAGGCCTGGATCCGCTCGATAATGACGCCCGCTTCCGCTTCTTCATAGTCGACAAGAATAATCGAGAACTCGTCTCCCCCAAGCCTCACTCCGTAATCGCTTTTACGAATGGAAGCGGAGATAGCGTCAGCCAGTAATACAATTGCCCGGTCACCCTCATTGTGGCCCCAGGTATCGTTAATGTACTTGAGTTTATCGCAATCTATCGCAATCACGACAATCCCGGCACCTTGCTCCGTCAGGCGCTGAAGGCGCATGTTCTGCACCTCTGAGAGGATTTTACGGTTATACAGCCCGGTGAGAGAATCACTGATGTTATCCTGGCTAACGGTGCGGTACATCCGAAAATGGGTACGCACTAATTGCAGTAGGGCAACGGTGGTGGCCAGATAAAACAGGAACAACTTCCATGAACTCAGCAGGAAGTACATCACGTCAAGTGACACCTCAACATGCATGTTTTCGGCCATCGGGCGACGGTAATGGACGTACTTGAAAAGATGCGCGGCGCTGCGATGAACGTCGATACGCGCATTATTATCTGAGTCAGTAAATGAGATATCGAGATAACGCCAGACCAGCGGTCGATCGCGGGTAATGAAAATGTCACGTAAATCCTGATGGAAAAGATCGACCATGACAATTCCCTTAAGCTGCTCATGATGATAGATCGGGGTCAGGAATGTTAAGATATTCTTATGGGTGAAAGTGTCAGTATAAATACTCGACACCACCGTACGGCCGAGAAATAAATTTTCCAGACTACCAGGAGAAATACCCAGGCGTTTGCCGTAGAGAAAATTCCAGCTGGTTAATGTTGGGTCGGTAATAACAACGCGAGAATTAAAGTAAATATATTGATTCTCTAAATCAATATAATAGCGAAAGCGCTGATTATTTTTCGGCTCATCGGGAAGAATAGGTTTCCAGATATTATTACTGGCAATCGCGGTATCAAACGCTTCCAGTGTTGGAAGGTCGTTAACCCATTGTGTACAAGGTGTTCTGTTAACGGTAAGCGAGCCCTGAAGCCCAGGGTAAGACATCCCGTCGATATTGAGTCCACTCACCTCTCCGCGGTGTTGTAAGCTGGCACACGCCCGCGCAGCGGTATCAGCCGACGGCTTTTCATCCTCATATCGTGATATTTGCGATATAATCAGCTGGTTCTCATATTTCTCATACAAAAAGGCCGACTCACCTTTATCGATGATATAACGCATGTAATCCGACATATCCTGATGGCTGACCACCAGTTCATATATCAGAAAAGATGAGGTGAGGATAACGACGCCTGCGGAAATGACGAAGCGTAGTAATGTGTTTTGCATTTTCATGATGAAATTAATTATTCTTCCGTGTCAGCCGGAATTTTATCATGGAGGAGACGGTATCTCTAGCTATGTATTAGCAATAGAAATGTTTTGTAATGCACCGGCGCAAGAAGTGTTCATGAATATTGCATGAAATAGGGCTTAATAAGCAAGTAATGTTAAACCCTGGGTGTCAATATGTTGCGTTTTTGCATGGATGTTACGGATAACATTCCAGGGGATCAAAGCGTGATAATATTTGCTGAATCTGATAACAGAGGCTTACATAAGATTTTATAGCCGTCATGATCAAAGCCGGGCTGTTGCCGTGATAAAGAACCGGCGTCAGCCAGTGAACTCACCGAACCCAGCCACATCCAGTTGCGGATGATATGGTACTGCGTCAAGTCGGCGCTCTCTTCTTTCAACGCAATGGCGCCTTCCCACGGCCAACAAACGAGTTGCAGCCGCTGCAATGCGCTAATCAGTCGCTGATGATGTGCTTCCACGCTCTCTTTACCGCAACAGGCGCCCGCGCATCGATGCAGGGCCTGGCGAAAACAGCCGCGTCCTCGGGTAAGCGACTCAAGGCCAAGTAACCCGTAGCAGAGCTGATGTTCATCAGCGAGCGATTTTAAGGTTTCCAGCGCGGCGCGGCGGTTTGAGAAAAGGCCATACAGACCGGGCTGGTGGGCGAAATCAATTTCCTGCGCGTACACCACTTCCGGTTTATTATCCTTAAAAAGCAGTGAACAAAGCTGGCGGGTGCGGCGCAGGCGTTTATTAAAGAGCGGCTGGTGCTCTTTAATCATTTTCGCTTCCAGCAACAGCGCGCCCACTTCACCCGCTGTCCGCGTCCAGCTTATCCGCTTTGATTGATGGAGCATGGACGCTTCATCCGGGGTCCGCAGGTGCGACATCACGCGGCTGCGCAAATTCACGCTCTTACCGATATAAAGCGGCAGCGTTTCACTTTCACCATGAAAAACATAGACACCCGGAAGCGTCGGAATTTCCTTTAACCATTGGCGCAGGTGTTCAGGGTACGCGTAAATGGCTGAAGGGGTGAATGCAGGGCGATGAGATGGACGACCGGGCAAAATGCCTCCTGATGCTGTTTATTTAAACAGTATATAGCCATCATATGAGGTAATGGAAGGGTTAAAATGAATACAAAAGGTGTATGAAAAGAAAATCAGCCAGCAGGGGAAGTTAACTGGCTGATTTATGGTGCTTAGTCCTTAATCGCAGAACCTTGTTTGTGGAACAGCTCGCGGAACACCGGATAGATGTCCTCCTGATCGCGAATATGCTGAATGGCGAAGTTATCAAACGACGCCTGCAGATGTTCGTACTCGCGCCATAAGGTCTGATGCGCCCGGCGGGTAATTTCGATATAGCTGTAGTAACGCACCACCGGCAGGATTTTTTTCGCCAGAATTTCGTGACACAGCGGCGAGTCGTCCGCCCAGTTATCTCCATCCGAAGCCTGGGCCGCATAGATATTCCACTGCGACGGATCGTAGCGCTCTTTCACCACCTCATCCATCAGTTTGAGGGCGCTGGAGACAATCGTGCCGCCCGTTTCCTGCGAGTAAAAGAACTCATGTTCATCAACTTCTTTGGCCTGCGTATGGTGGCGGATATACACCACCTCGACGTTTTTATAGGTTCGGCTCAGGAACAAATAGAGCAGAATATAAAAGCGTTTAGCCATGTCTTTGGTGGATTGATCCATCGACCCTGAAACGTCCATCAGGCAGAACATCACCGCCTGACTTGAAGGTTCCGCACGCTTCTCATAGTTTCTAAAGCGCAGATCGAAGGTATCGATAAACGGTACGCGATCGATTTTTGCCCGCAATTCGGCAATCTCTTTGCGTAACCGTTCTTCCTCCAGCAGCTGAACGGGCTCGCTTTTTGCCACCTCATCCAGCGTCTCTTCCAGCGCCCGCAGTTCGCGACGTTTTCCTGCCGTCATCGCCGTGCGGCGGGCGAGAGAGTTTTGTAGCGAACGCACAACGCTAATATTGGCAGGAACCCCATTGGCGGTGAAGCCCGCGCGATGCGTCTTATACTCGTTTAACTGTCGCTGCTGGTTGCGCTTAAGGTTAGGTAATGCCAGATCCTCAAACAACAGGTCCAGATACTCATCTTTGGAAATCTGAAAAACGAACTCATCCTGGCCTTCACCGTCGGCGCTGGCTTGTCCCTGTCCGCTGCCGCCACCAGCGCCGCCGCCCTGAGGGCGCTCGATACGGTCATTCTGGACAAAATGGTCGTTCCCGGGGTGCACCCGGTGACGTAATCCGCCGCGTCCCTGATGGAACATCGGTTCGCTGATATCATCCGTTGAAATCGAGACAGACTCGCCGCTGTCAACGTCGGTCACCGAGCGTTTGTTGATGGCTTCGGAGATCGACTGCTTTATTTGCGCTTTATAACGACGCAAGAAGCGCTGGCGGTTCACCGCGCTTTTATTTTTGCCGTTCAGACGCCGGTCAATGAACCAGGTCATAAGCCCCTCCTGAACTGCTTTACGCCAACTTACAGCGCCTGTAAGTGCCGGACGGGCTGACGCCAATCCGGCCTACGGGACATTATTGTCGGCCCGGTAAACATAAGGCTACCGGGCGCGATATTATGATGATTTACGCACGCGCAGATACCATTCACACAAGAGGCGCACCTGTTTACGGGTATAGCCTTTCTCCATCATCCGATCGACAAAATCGTCGTGCTTTTTCTGCTCATCGGTTGAGGTCTTCGCGTTAAACGAAATCACCGGCAGCAGCTCCTCGGTATTGGAGAACATTTTCTTCTCGATAACCGTGCGCAGCTTCTCGTAGCTTGTCCAGTTCGGGTTGCGACCGTTGTTGTGGGCGCGGGCGCGCAGCACAAAGTTGACTATCTCGTTACGGAAATCTTTCGGGTTACTGATCCCGGCAGGTTTCTCGATTTTTTCCAGCTCTGCGTTCAGGGATTCGCGGTCGAACAGCTGGCCGGTATCCGGGTCGCGATACTCCTGATCCTGAATCCAGAAGTCAGCATAGGTCACGTAACGGTCAAAAATATTCTGCCCGTACTCGGAATAGGATTCGAGGTACGCCGTCTGAATCTCTTTGCCGATAAATTCGGCGTATTTCGGGATCAGGTAGCCTTTGAGGAACTCAAGATAGCGCTCCGCTTGCTCTTGCGGGAACTGCTCACGCTCAATCTGTTGTTCCAGTACGTAGAACAAATGAACCGGGTTCGCCGCGACTTCGGCATGGTCAAAGTTAAAGACGCGAGAGAGGATTTTAAAGGCGAAACGGGTCGACAGACCGTTCATCCCTTCATCAACGCCGGCGTAATCGCGATACTCCTGGTACGATTTGGCTTTCGGATCGGTATCCTTCAGGCTTTCGCCGTCGTAGACGCGCATTTTTGAATAGACGCTGGAGTTCTCAGGCTCTTTCAGACGCGAAAGAATCGAGAAGCGGGACAGCGTTTCCAGCGTGCCCGGCGCACACGGCGCATGGGTCAGCTCACTGTTATTAAGCAGTTTTTCATAAATCTTGATCTCTTCAGAGATCCGCAGGCAGTAAGGCACTTTGACGATGTAAACACGGTCAAGGAAGGCCTCGTTGTTTTTGTTATTACGGAAAGTCACCCACTCAGATTCGTTAGAGTGCGCGAGGATAATACCGTTAAACGGCAGGGCGGAAATGCCTTCTGTACCGTTATAGTTGCCTTCCTGAGTCGCCGTGAGCAGTGGATGCAGCACCTTAATCGGCGCTTTAAACATCTCGACGAATTCCATTATCCCCTGGTTTGCACGGCACAGCGCGCCGGAATAGCCGTAGGCATCCGGGTCGTTTTGCGCAAAATGCTCCAGTTTACGAATATCGACTTTACCGACCAGCGCAGAAATATCCTGGTTGTTTTCATCACCCGGTTCCGTTTTGGCAATGGCAATCTGTTGCAGGATAGATGGCCACACTTTGACGACGCGGAATTTAGTGATGTCGCCACCAAACTCATGCAGACGTTTTGCCGCCCACGGCGACATAATCGTACCGAGATAGCGGTTAGGGACGCCGTACTCTTTTTCCAGAATTTGCGCGTCTTCCTGCGGATTAAACAAGCACAGAGGATGGTCATTGACCGGGCTGCGCTCGCCGTTGGCGCTCAGCACATAAATCGGCACGCGCTGCATCAGCACTTTCAGGCGTTCAGCAAGAGAGGATTTCCCACCGCCGACCGGGCCCAGTAAATAGAGGATTTGTTTCTTCTCTTCAAGCCCCTGGGCTGCGTGTTTCAAATAGGAAACAATCTGTTCAATGGCTTCTTCCATGCCGTAAAACTCTTCAAACGCAGGATAGCGCCCAATGACGCGGTTTGAAAAGAGACGGGAAAGCCGGGGTTCCTGCGCAGTATCAACCATTATCGGCTCGCCAATAGCCGTTAATAGCCGTTCTGCTGCGTTAGCATAGGCACTGCGATCTTGCTTACATACGGCAAGAAACTCCTGCAGTGTGAACTCTTCGTCCTTGGCAGCTTCATAGCGCTGGCGATAGTGATCGAATATATTCATGGCATGCCGTCCTTTCATTTTTTAGCACAGGTTAAGAGCCATTGGTATGAGTAGTAGGGGCTCCCGGAAGGGGTTAGCCGAACGACGCTCGCTCTCTCATCCAGCAACCCGTGTGCCAGATTGTTGGCGGATTAACGCCGTCGTGCGTGGCAATAACACCTTCTAAAAATAAGCGTAGATGGCATTTGCAAAACTTGCATGGCGATAAAATCGAATTTCAATGACATATCAACAACTCATCAATATTTACCGCTATTCATTCATTTAAACTTTTTTGCACTTTCATATAGCCGTCACGAATTTGCAAAAACAATGCCATAAGCCGCCAGGATAATGACGGGTCGTCTATTGTCATGACAGGTAAAAAATTTGTGATACGACAATGCGGCAGGTAAACTTCCGCTGCTGACACGTTGAATAAAAAGGAATTACGGATTGTGAATCGAATCAAACTTCTAACCCTAGGGGTACTGATTGCCGCTTCTGCCACGGCGGCTCAGGCGGATAACAAATTCACGCTGGGTGCGGGCGTGGGGATTGTTGAACACCCATACAAACAGTATGACCACGATGTTTATCCTGTGCCGGTTATCAGCTATGAAGGCGATAACTTCTGGTTCCATGGTTTAGGCGGCGGCTACTATTTGTGGAATGACGGCACCGATCAGCTCTCCCTGATGGGCTACTGGTCTCCGATGTACTTCAAGCCGGGCGACAGCGACAACAGCCAGCTGCGCCGACTTGATAAGCGTAAATCTACCGTGATGGCGGGCGTCTCCTGGATGCACCACACGCAGTATGGTTCTCTGCGTACCGCGCTTTCTGGCGACGTACTGGATAACAGTAACGGCATTGTCTGGGATACCGCATGGGTTTATCGCTACACCAACGGTGGTCTGACGTTGACCCCGGGTATCGGTGTGGAGTGGAACAGCGAAAACCAGAACCAGTACTATTATGGTGTCTCCCATCGTGAATCATCACACAGTGGGCTGCGCAGCTACGACCCAAGCAGCAGCTTTAGCCCGTATCTGGAAATGACCGCCAATTACCGCTTTGCCGGTAGCTGGAGCGTTTACGGTACCGCGCGTTACACCCGTCTGTCCGACGAGGTTACTGACAGCCCAATGGTCGATAAAAGCTGGACAGGTCTGCTCTCAACCGGCGTGACTTACACCTTCTAAATCGCCAGTTGTCTGGTTCCTGAAGCTCGCCCACCGGCGGGCTTTTTTTTGCCCATTAACCGTGCAGTTCTGGTTCATTGCCCAGTAACGGGGCGTGAGATTTGTGCAGTGTCACAACGTATCCGCAGTGGTTTATCCTTTACGGTAGGGGCTTTTAACAGGAGATGGCGATGACGGACAACATGATGCAATTTTGTGGCACGCAGCTACCCGCAATCGGGCAGGGAACCTGGTATATGGGCGAGAGCACCGCCAATCGACGTCAGGAAGTGGCGGCATTGAATGCCGGTATTGCGCAGGGGCTGACGCTGATTGATACCGCCGAAATGTATGCGGATGGCGGAGCAGAAGAGGTCGTGGGCGAGGCCATCCGCGGCAAGCGTGATGATGTATTTCTCGTGTCTAAGGTTTATCCCTGGAATGCTGGTGGAAAGAAATTAGCCGCAGCCTGTGAGGCCAGTCTGCGCCGTTTGGGGACAGACACGATTGACCTCTATCTGCTGCACTGGCGCGGTGGCTTTGAGCTGGCAGAGACGGTGGAGGGGATGCAGACACTGATAGCTCAGGGCAAAATACGTCATTGGGGCGTCTCTAATCTTGATCTTGCGGATATGCATGAACTCATGAAGATTGACGGCGGTGCAGGGTGCGCCGCAAACCAGGTGCTGTACCATCTGGCCTCGCGCGGAATTGAGTATGACCTGCTGCCGTGGTGTCAGTCTCATAAGATACCAGTAATGGCCTACTGTCCGTTGGCTCAGGCTGGACGTTTACGCCGTGGTTTACTGGCGGATCAAACGGTGCAGGATATCGCCAGCGCCCACCGGGCCACGGCGGCGCAGATCCTATTGGCATGGGTGATTCACCATCAAGGGGTGATGGCCATTCCAAAAGCGGCGACGGTGGCGCATGTTGAGGAGAATGCGGCGGCGCTGAACATTGCCTTAACGGCAGAGGATGTGTCCCGGCTCGACAACGCGTTTCCGGCCCCGGGCAGAAAAGTGGCGCTGGATGTGGTGTAGTGCTGATTCAGAGCCGGATGGTGGCGTAAACCGCCATCCGGCAAGGCATCAAACTTAGCGTTTGACGACTTTAATGGTCTGCGCCAGGCGGGCTGGTTTTTCTTCTGTCGCTTTCTGCGTAGCGCTTGCGCAAGCTGTTTCTACGCAAACAAATGTTTTGTAACCATCATCAGGCATATCGCCCATGCTGACGGATAACGCCGGGCCTGGGTTCCAGCCGACGACGTTCACGTGATGATGATGCACCACATCAATGGCACGGTTCAACGACGTATCGTGGATTACGCTGCACGCTTCTGGATTCAGATAGACGCGGTCGGTACGATCCGGGAAGGTCTGGACGCCGTCGGTCAGCTCGCCAATTTCGGCATTCTGCACTTTATCGATATAACGATCGCCCAGGCCGCTGACTTTCACCGCATGGATGTCACCCACGTTGAAATAGGTGTGCAGCGCGGTAGTGGTTTCAAATTCACCGTGCGCTTCCAGCTCCATTTCACAGGTTTTACCGAGTTTAAAGCGCGCCAACAGGCTGAACTCATGCGGCCAGTATTGACGAGTGGCCTCGCTGCTTTTCAGCTCGAAGGTCAGGGTGACGCCGTTATCGTCTTCATTATGGGCTTTCAGCTCCCACGGCAGATTACGGGCAAAACCGTGCGCCGGGAAACCTTCCGTTGCCGCCGGGCCAAACCACGGCCAGCAGATCGGTACACCACCGCGCAGGGCGACACCGTTTTTAAACGGCGTGTTGTCGCTCAGCCACAGTACTTCTTCTTCACCCGCGGGTTTCCAGGAGAGCAGGTGTGCGCCCTGGAAAGCGACGGACGCTTTGACTTTGGGATGATCGACAACAATAAGCGCCAGCTCATCAAGCTGGCGACGAGAGAGGACAGGGGTAAGCTGTTCAAGAACCGGGAGAGCGAAAATTTTGTTAATCATGATGCAATCCTTGGTGTTTAAATTTTTGGACATAAAAAAAGGCGACCGAAGTCGCCTTTTTGGATCAGATTCTCATCTCAACTTATTTAGAGATGTGAGCGATCAGGTCCAGAACTTTGTGAGAGTAGCCAGTTTCGTTGTCGTACCAGGAAACCAGTTTCACGAAGTTGTCGTTCAGTGCGATACCAGCTTTAGCATCGAACACGGAAGTGCAAACTTCACCGTTGAAATCGGTAGATACAACGTCGTCTTCGGTGTAACCCAGAACGCCTTTCATTGCGCCTTCGGAAGCAGCTTTCAGTGCTTTCTTAATTTCTTCATAAGAAGCAGCTTTTTCCAGACGAACGGTCAGGTCAACAACAGATACGTTAGGAGTTGGAACGCGGAACGCCATACCAGTCAGTTTGCCATTCAGTTCTGGCAGTACTTTACCTACTGCTTTAGCAGCACCGGTAGAAGATGGGATGATGTTCTGGGATGCGCCACGACCGCCACGCCAGTCTTTGTGAGACGGGCCATCAACGGTTTTCTGAGTTGCGGTGGTCGCGTGAACGGTGGTCATCAGACCTTCGACGATGCCGAAGTTGTCGTTGATAACTTTAGCCAGCGGTGCCAGGCAGTTGGTGGTGCAAGATGCGTTAGAAACGATGTCCTGACCTTCGTATTTGTCAAAGTTAGCGCCTTTAACAAACATAGGGGTGTTGTCTTTAGAAGGACCAGTCAGAACAACTTTTTTCGCACCAGCAGTGATGTGCTTACGAGCAGTTTCGTCAGTCAGGAACAGACCAGTTGCTTCAGCAACAACGTCAACGCCGACTTCGTCCCACTTCAGGTTAGCTGGGTCACGCTCAGCGGTAACACGGATTTTTTTACCGTTAACGACCAGATGACCGTCTTTCACTTCAACGGTACCGTTGAAACGGCCGTGAGTGGAGTCATATTTCAGCATGTAAGCCATGTAGTCTGCGTCTAACAGATCGTTGATTGCAACGATCTCGATGTCAGAACGTTCCTGAGCAGCACGGAAAACAATGCGACCGATACGGCCAAAACCGTTGATACCTACTTTGATAGTCATATATTCCACCAGCTATTTGTTAGTGAATAAAAGGTTGCCTGTAAAATTACAAAAACCTTACGCAGCGTCAAGCGGAATCGTGTCAATCATTGCGACAAATCAATCCTCTGCCTAAGCTTTGCACGACTGACCTGCCTCACTCTTCCTATGAGCTTGAAACCACATGAGGGCGGCGCCGGGGATTTTAAAGGGCTCGAGAGATAAAAATGTGATTTGAGTCACAATTAACCGGCTGCCTTTTTACGCCGATTAAGTTTAGAACAAAAGTTCAGGTTTCATTGTTAATGTTTTGTTAGAATCCTCTGGTAATTGTATTTTTCATAGTGAGATGTGAGCAAAATGGCCAACAAACCCACCCCAGATGATCTGAAAAATACCCTGAGTGAAATGCAGTTCTATGTCACGCAGAAACATGGCACGGAACCCCCATTCACCGGGCGTTTGCTGCATAACAAGCGTGATGGCATTTACCACTGTCTGGTGTGTGATGCGCCGCTTTTTCATTCCCAGAGTAAATTTGATTCCGGCTGCGGCTGGCCGAGCTTTTTCGAGCCAGTAAGCGACACCGCCATCCGTTATCTCAACGATTACTCCCACGGTATGCAACGTACTGAGATTCGGTGCGGAAATTGCGATGCTCACCTGGGACACGTTTTCCCTGACGGCCCACAGCCTACCGGCGAACGTTTTTGCGTCAATTCCGCCTCGCTAAACTTCACGGATGACGAGAACGGCACCTCGATCAAGGGTTGAAAAAACGATTCAGCAAATTATTCCTCAACAGAAGGAGCTGGGCATGAGTATTGAGCAAATGATCGACACGATGACGCCGGAAATTTACCAGCGTCTGGCCACCGCCGTTGAACTGGGAAAATGGCCCGATGGTGTCGCCTTGACCGCCGAGCAGAAAGAAAACTGCCTGCAACTGGTGATGCTTTGGCAGTCGCGCAATAACAATGACGCGCAGCACATGACTATCGACACCCGCGGGGAGATGGTGATGAAAAGCAAACAACAACTTAAAGAGGACTTCGGTATTTCACCGAAGCCGATTGCGACATTCAAACAGCACTAAGCGGCGGCCCACGGTTCGATTAACCGCTCCCGGGCGTACCAGATTGCCTCTCTGACCGCGACGGGCCTGTTTAACAGGCCCAGCGCGTAGAAGCGGTCGGCGATGGTTTGTTGCGCCCGTACCGCCTGCATATCCATCTCCCGGGTCTGATGGCTTCGGCGCGCCAGCGCACAGGCCAGTGAACCGACATCTAACCCCAGTTCGCTCGCCAGTAACTGAGCTGCTTCCTGACGATGACGGTCGATAAACTTGCCCGTTTTCACCAGCGCCGCCACAATCCCGACGATAACTTCTTCATTTTGCAGCGCATACTGACGGCGGGTAATGTAAAACTGATGGTTATTGACCCGGCCTTCGCCGCTGGCGAGCACCCTTAGCGTTCCACTGCGTTCGGCGGCGCTTAACACCGGATCCCACATCATCCAGGCGTCGGCCGCCAGATAGTCACTGGCGGTTAACGGATATTTTGGCGGCGCATACACCACCTTCACATCGTCAAGCCCCAGCCCGGCTTCTTCCAGAATTTGCACTAAAAGCCAGTGAACGTTTGATCCTTTGTTCAGTGCAATTCGCTTACCGCGCAGCTGTTCTGGAGTACGAATATCACTGGCATTCGGCACCACCATCGCCACGCTACGCGGAGCAGGTGGCTCCCAGGCGACGTACAGCAGCGCATTATCTTTAGCCTGAGCAAAAATCGGCGGCGCTTCGCCGGTGGTGCCAAAATCAATTTCGTCATTGCTCAACGCCTGAAGAAGCTGTGGGCCCGCCGGATACTCGCTCCACAATACGTTCACTCCCAGCGCCTCGAAGGATTGTTCCAGCAGCTGACGCGCTTTCAGCACGCCCAGATTACCAAAGCGCTGATAGCCAATTCGCAGTTCCCGCTCGCGGGGAATGGGCAGCGCCGTTTCGCCGGATTTCCGCCGTTGCTTAATAACCCCCAGATGCGCAAGCTGCGTCCGCAGGGTATGACGGCTTATTCCCAGTAAAGAGGCGGCCTGACTTTGATTGTTATTACTCTCGCTCATGGCGGTATGGATCATGGTGTGCAGTAGGCGGTCGTAGAGGGCACCGTTATGGATAGCCATCTGGCGGCGCATAAAGTTTGCGAGTTCGTCGCCCTCATCAGCCTGCGGCGTGGGCGCTATGGCAGCAGAGGTGAAGCGCAGATGCTCGGGTCTTAGCTCGTCGTCAGGATGAAGTAGCACGGCGTTGTGCAACGTGTTCTCCAGCTCGCGGATATTGCCCGGCCACGAATAGTCAATGAGCCGTTCCACCGCCTGCGGGCTGAGCTGCTGGGCAGGACGGCCCAGACGCGCGGCATACAACTGGATAAAATGCTGGGCCAGTACGGGGATATCCTGCTTACGTTGACGCAGCGGCGGCAAGGTGACCGCGGCAATATTGAGGCGATAGAAGAGATCTTCACGAAAGCGGCGCGCCTGAATGGCCTGTGCCAGATCGACGTGCGTCGCAGCAATCACACGGACATTGATGCCGATAGGCTTGTGGGAACCGACGCGGGTGATTTCGCGTTCCTGAAGCACGCGCAGCAGCTTGACCTGCAACGCCAGGCTCAGCTCACCAATCTCGTCTAGCAACAGCGTCCCGCCGTCTGCTGCCTCAAACCATCCCTGATGCGTATGCGTGGCTCCGCTGAACGCGCCTTTTTCATGACCGAAAAGCTCCGACTCCGCCAGTGATTCGGTTAATGCTCCGCAGTTCACCGCCAGAAAAGGCGCGTGGGAGCGCTTGCTGTAACGGTGCAGATAGCGTGCAACGACCTCTTTGCCGGTGCCGGTTTCTCCGATGATAAGTACCGTCGCGTCGGTAGGAGCAAGGCGATCCAGCACCTTTTGAAAGGCCTGTGAGGCGGGGTCAACCAGCGCCGGGCCGGTTGTGGTGAGTTCTGTGTTGAGCATCAAACGTCTCCAGCTAATTTCTTTCTCGACGGTATCTTTTGCCGTGGTGATTTGCCAGAGGGGGAAAGCGGCGGGTTGTTGCCATTGCGGCAGTTTTCGGCGTCAGCATGTTGCGTTTGCAACAGCACTTACAGATGCGATGAATTATTAACTCACTGAAAAATAGATATATTTTAGCTTCTAAAAACTGGCACGTATTTCGCTAATGTCTTTATAACTGACTTAAATAACTGCTTCTATAAATACCAAATATAGTTATAAAGGAAATGGATAATGACAGTACAAGCCGCGCAGAAAATCAATGTCTTTTGGTTTCTCCCCACCCATGGCGACGGGCGCTATTTGGGCACCACGGAAGGCGGTCGTCCGGTCGATCTGCCGTATCTCCAGCAGGTGGCGCTGGCGGCAGATAGCCTTGGCTACTATGGCGTGCTGATCCCGACGGGTAAAAGCTGTGAGGATTCCTGGCTGGTGGCCGCCGCGCTGGCCCCCATTACCCGTAATCTACGTTATCTGGTGGCCGTCAGACCGGGTCTCCAGCCGCCGACGTTGGCCGCACGTATGGCCGCCACGCTGGATCGTCTTTCTGAAGGCCGACTGCTGATAAACGTGGTCACCGGCGGCGATCCGGTGGAGAACAAAGGGGACGGTATTTTCTTAAGCCACAGTGAACGTTATGAAGTGACGAACGAATTTCTCGACGTCTATCGTCGCCTTCTGGCAGGTGAAAAGGTCGATTACCACGGTAAACACCTCCAGGTTGAAGGTGCCGAAGTCCTGTTCCCAACGGTGCAAAAGAACGGGCCGCCGCTGTACTTTGGGGGATCGTCTGAACAGGCCATCGACGTTGCCGCCGACCACATTGATGCTTACCTGACCTGGGGCGAGCCGCCGGCGCAGGTTGCCGAAAAACTGGCGGTGGTGAAAGCCCGCGCCGAAGAAAAAGGGCGTGAGCTGGAATACGGGATCCGCCTGCACGTAATTGTCCGCGAAACGGAAGAAGAGGCCTGGGCTGCGGCAGACAAGCTGATCGCCCATCTCGATGATGACACGATAGCCCAGGCGCAGCAGATTTTTGCCCGCATGGATTCGACCGGTCAGGCGCGCATGAGCGCTCTGCACAACGGTAACCGCGATAAGCTGCGCATCTCTCCGAATCTGTGGGCGGGCGTTGGACTGGTGCGTGGCGGGGCGGGAACTGCACTTGTCGGCAATCCACAGCAGGTGGCGGAGCGCATCCGCGAGTACCAGGCGCTGGGAGTGACAAACTTTATCTTCTCCGGCTATCCGCATCTGGAAGAGGCCCATCGTTTTGCTGAGCTGGTGATGCCGCTGCTGCCGGTCAGCACGCAACCGCGTTCGGCTAAAGGGCAGGTCAACACTGGGCCGTTTGGCGAAACGATTGGCGGGGCAAAACGTCCTGCGAAACACGTCAGCGCGAGCTGAAGGGGGAGTGATGTCTGAGCCTCATATCGTGATAGTCGGCGGCGGTTTTAGCGGCACGGCGGTGGCGATTCATTTGCTGCGCGAGGCCACGAGTCCGGTGCGTATCAGCGTGATTGAGCCCCGCGAACATCTGGGGCAGGGCGTGGCCTATTCGGCAACCGATCCTGCTCATCGCATTAACGTCCCTGCCGCGCGGATGCAGCTGGCGGGGGACGAAGATGGCGCCTTTGACCGCTGGTATCGTCGCTACGGCGATTTTCCGCAAGACCCGTTTGCGCAGCAGCCTGACGGCAGCGTCTACCCGCAGCGAGGGGCATTTGGCCGCTATGTCGAGGCGGCGTTTATCGACGTCGCAAAAGCGCACGGCAACCGAGTAGCCCATCTTCAGGAGCGCGCCGTCGATTGGCAAGCAGGCCACATCGTCACCTCTACCGGCCGACGTCTTCGCGCGGATAGCGTAGTCCTTGCGGTGAGCCATCCGCCACCGCGTCTACCCGTGGCGGTTCGCGCCCTGGCTCATCACGCCCAGGTGATTGCCAATCCGTGGCAGGCACAGGCGCTGTCGGCGATACCGCCTGACGGCCGCGTGGCGATAATGGGCACCGCGCTCAGCATGGCTGACGTCGTCGCGTCGCTGGTTCGCCAGGGACACCGGGGCGAGGTGATGGCTTTTTCCCGCCACGGCCTGCTTTCACGCCCCAATGCCCCGACAAATCTGCCGAAATGGCCGGGGGATTATCTTACTGGCACATTGCGCCAGCGTTTACGCCAGATTCGCGCTGATATCGTGCGCGCCAATGCGGCTGGCCTGCCGTGGCAGGTGGTGCTGGATGCCGTACGCCAGCAGGGACAGGATATCTGGCAGCGGATGAGCGCAGGCGAGAAGCGCCAGTTTCAACGCCATTTACGCCGCTTCTGGGATGTGCATCGCTACCGCATTGCTCCCCAGGGGGCGCAGGCGATTGCCGATAAACGTCGTGCTGGGACGTTTCGCCATTTTGCCGCACGTTTACGCACGTTAGGCGCCCAATCGCCGGGGCTTCGCCTTAATTTGATACTTCGCGGTGGCAAATCACATCAGGAAACGGTGGATTATCTGGTGCTCACCACGGGCCCCGATCATACGGATCTGATTGCCAGCCAGCCGTTCTTACACGCATTGCAGCAGGCCGGTCTGATTCGGCCCGATCCGCTGGGTATGGGCATTGAGGTGGATATTTCGTCTCAAGCCTCACCTCAAATTTGGGTAGCCGGCCCCGCCGCCCGTGGACGCTTTGGCGAGCTCATGGGCTTGCCGCAGGTTGCCGACCATGCGCAGCAGGTTGCGCAAAACGTACTGGAAACGCTGGGCTGTCGTCAGCTTGTCTTGTCGTAAATCCATCATCAAAATTTAATGGCACCGGGTGATTCGCCGGGTGCATCGGGAGACCGTTATGCCATCACAACGTGAAATTCGTCTGAACGCTTTTGATATGAACTGTGTCGGCCACCAGTCGCCGGGCCTGTGGGCGCACCCGCGCGATCGTTCCTGGCAGTATAAAGATCTTGAGTATTGGGTTGATCTGGCGCGATTACTGGAGCGCGGGAAATTCGACGGTCTGTTTATTGCCGACGTGCTGGGCGTATATGACGTCTTTAACGGCAATGGCGACGCGGCGATCCGCCAGGCGGCGCAGGTGCCGGTCAACGATCCGCTGGCGCTGGTGACACCGATGGCGCTGGTCACCGAGCATTTAGGCTTTGGCCTCACGGCATCGCTGTCGTTTGAGCATCCCTATCCGTTTGCCCGCCGCTTGTCGACGCTCGATCACTTAACCAAAGGGCGTGTGGGGTGGAATATTGTCACCTCGTATCTGGAGAGCGGGGCGCGCAATATCGGTCAACAGGCGCAAACGGCGCATGATGCGCGTTATGACTATGCCGATGAATATCTGGAAGTCGTGTACAAGCTGCTGGAGGGCAGTTGGGAGGAGGGGGCCATTTTACGCGACCGCGAACGGCGTATTTTCAGCGATCCGAGTAAGATCCACGCGATTAACCATCACGGTAAATTCTTCGATGTTCCGGGCTACCATTTATGCGAGCCGTCGCCGCAGCGCACGCCGGTGCTGTATCAGGCCGGTGCATCCAGCCGTGGCAAACAGTTTGCTGCAAGCCACGCGGAGTGCGTGTTTGTTGCATCACCGTCGAAAAGCGCGTTGAAAAAGACGGTAGCCGATATTCGCCGTCGCGCGGAAGAGGCCGGACGCGATCCGCACAGTATTCTGATTTTTAATATGCAGACCACGATTGTCGGTGAAACGGACAAAGCGGCACAGGCTAAATGGCAGGAGTACAAAAGCTATACCAGCTACGAAGGTGCGCTGGCGCTGATTTCTGGCTGGACGGGGATTGATTTTAGCCAGTACCAGCCGGATGAAGTGTTTACCTATTCCAAAACCAACGCCATTCAGTCGGTGGTGGATACCTTCTCGACGGCCGACCCTGATAGACAGTGGTCGGTGAAAGCGATGGCCGATTGGGTGGGTATTGGCGGATTTGGCCCACTGACCGTTGGCAGCGCCGAGACGGTAGCCGATGAGCTGCAATCGTGGGTTGAAGAAACGGATGTCGACGGTTTTAACCTGGCCTATGCGGTAACGCACGAAACCTTCACCGACGTGGTGGAATTGCTGGTCCCAGAATTGCAAAAACGCGGTGTCTATAAGCAGGAGTACCGCGAGGGGACGCTACGCGAAAAGCTGTTCGGCGGCAGTGCCCGCTTGCAGGCCCCGCATCCGGGGGCCGGTTATCGTATTCACGCCAACAGCGGGATTTTGACCCCGGTTTAACCCCGGAGTCGGTGCTAGCGCACCTCGTCCGGGCTACAGCAGCCGCGTAGCCCGGCCAAGCGCAGCGCCGCCGGGATTTACATCGAGCCTCCCCGGGGTCAACGTTCCGCCTCGTCCAGGCAACCGCAGCCACGTAGCCCGGCCAAGCGCAGCGCCGCCGGGATTTACACCGAGCCGCCCCGGAGTCGGCGTCCCGCCTCGTCCAGGCAACAGCAGCCATGTAGCCCGGCCAAGCGCAGCGCCGCCGGGATTTACACCGAGCCGCCCCGGAGTCGGCGTCCCGCCTCGTCCGGGCTACGGTAGCCACGTAGCCCGGCCAAGCACAGTGCCGCCGGGATTTACACCGGGCCGCCGCGGAGTCAACGTTTCGCCTCGTCCAGGCAACAACAGCCATGTAGCCCGGCCAAGCGCAGCGCCGCCGGGATTTACACCGAGCCTCCCCGGAGTCAACGTCCCGCCTCGACCAGGCAACAGCAGCCACGTAGCCCGGCCAAGCGCAGCGCCGCCGGGTCAAGCGCTAGTGCTTAATCCCCAGTGACTCAGCCAACTGTTTTGCCAGTTGGTTGTTGTCATCGGCTCCGTACTCCCAGAACATCGCGCCGCCGAGTCCTTTGCTCTTGATGTAGTCCGCTTTAATGCTGACCGAGCGCGGATTCTCATACGACAACGCAAATAGCCCCTTACCGTCGTCCGACTTCACCGTCAGGTACGGCACTTTCGCTTGATCGTCCCAGTGCTCGGTAAACCGTTTCTGCGGATCATTTAAAAGTTTTGCGACAATATCGTTATATTTCACGTAGGTATCCTTGCTTAAATCCACTCCCAGCGATTTAAACAGCTCAACCTGCTGCGGGCCAAAATACGGTTGTGTCGCCGGATTTTTCTGCGCATCCGGTTTACTCCAGTCAATACCCGGCTCTACGCTACGTTTTGGCACGCGGCCGTAAAAACCGATACCCAGATTCATCTGGCTCGGTTTCAAACCGGCAGCCAGATAATTATTCACCACAAAATCTGCGCTGTATTTATCCGCCTCGGCCACCGTTGGCCACTGGGTGGAGTCATACAAATTGGAGTTGAAATACTGAGTGCCATACGCCATGTCGTAGGTCATCAGGTTGATGTAATCGAGCAGCGGGGCAATCGCCTTCACATCCACCCAGCTTTTCGGGCTCTCGGCGTTGGCGCCCACGGCAATGGTCACTAGCTTGTTTTGCCCCATTGCGCTACGCAGCTCTTTTAGCAGCGTCGTGAAATTGTCTTTGTCCGCAGGTTGGCTCGCGACCAGACCCCACGCGCCGTTAACCGGGTATTCCCAGTCAAGATCAATTCCATCAAGGCCATATTTCGCCACCACATCCTGTACGGAGCGAATAAATACCGCTCGTGATTCAGGCGTTGCCGCAGCCCCTGAGAACCCTCGTGCGCCCCAGCCGCCGACGGACAGCAGAACTTTCAGATTTGGGTTTTGTTTACGCAGCATGGGGATTTGGGCTAAATCCGCCTGCACCTTTGGCGATAACCAAATCTGATGCAGTTTTGCGGGATCTTTCAATGCGTCATTGGTTTCATCTTTTTCATCGTTGTAGATAAGACCAAAGGAATAGTTGAGGTGGGTAATCTGGCGGACGTCGAGCTTATTGATATCGCCGCCGGGGCCAGCGGTCACATCACCGCCGCCGTTAAAATAGCCAACGGACATCAGGGAATTAGCAGAAACAACCGATGCGCAGAGCAGGGGTAATGCTGCCAGCAAAGGCAAAATTTTCATACACGGTCCTCTTTGACATTAAAAAAACAAACATGCCACAGCAATGGCGTGGCGAAAAAACAACCGTTTGAACATAGCATTGCCGCTGCGTTAAATCTGCGAGAGGGTTCACGTGAATGAAAGGTTAAATCAGGGGAGGGACGCGGGTAAATTCCCGGAGTCGGCGCGGGCGCACCTCGTCCGGGCTACGGTCAGGAATTAACTTTGTGTCTCGAGCCAGTCATCAAGCGTGTAGAGCGTGGCGCCTTCTGCGGCCATTTCCATAAAGGCATTGGCGCTGTCTTGCGGCTCTATATTCACGCCACGGCAGCCGTCCGTTATCACGTTCACGGTGTATCCCAGCTGCAACGCATCCAGGACGGTGAACTTCACACAATAGTCCGTCGCCAGACCCAGCACGATTAATTCGTTGATATCGTGCTCGCGAAGCCACGCGTCCAGCCCGGTTTGCTGGCGGTGTCCGTTATCAAAAAAGGCGCTGTAGCTGTCGATATTCACGCTCTGACCTTTATGAAAGACCGCATCAATATCCTGCGTTGTCAGCAGCGGGTGAAACGCGGCCCCGTCGCTGTTCTGTACGCAGTGATCCGGCCAAAAGGTCTGCGGTAAGCCATCAAGCGTCCCCTGAGTATACGGCCGAACGCCGTGCTGACTGGCGAAGCTACCGTGGTTGGCTGGATGCCAGTCCTGGCTTGCGACAACGACATCGCCGAGGATTTTACTGGCCCGGATCATCAGATTCGCCACATCGATGGTGCTGTCGCCTTCGGCAACGGTAAGCGCGCCACCGGCACAAAAATCATTCTGTAGATCCACCAATAATAGAGCACGTTGCGTCATGATTTCTCCTTAGTCGTCCGGCGTCAGTTCACCGCGCAGGTTCTGCTGCATAGCCTGACGGATGGTCTCGGTATCAAGCCCTTGACTCAGCAGATAGTGTAGCTTGGTCAGCGTCGCCTCTACCGTCATATCAAAACCGCTAATCACGCCCGCCTGCGCCAGCGCATTGCCGGTGGCATACCCGCCCATATTCACCTTGCCGGACATGCACTGGGTGAGATTAACCACCAGGATGCCGCGATGGCTGGCTTCGGTCAGCTCTTTAATAAAATTGCCGTTCTGCGGCGCATTGCCAACGCCATAAGAACGCAGGATCAGCGCTTTCACCGGCTGTAACAGGAAGTTACGCACCACATCTGCGGAAATGCCCGGATAAATCGTCACCACGCCAATCGGCTGCGGAGTGATAGGGTGCACAATCAGCTCGCCTGCACCGTGCGGCGCCGGTGGTGTGCCCAGTTTACGAATATGAATCCCGGCTTCCAGCAGCGGCGCTAGGTTAGGCGAGGCAAACGCATCAAAGCCATCGGCATGGGCTTTGGTGGTACGGTTTCCGCGATAGAGACGATTATTAAAGAATAGGGTGACTTCGTTAATCGGGTAGTTTGCCGCCACGTAAAGCGCGTTCAGCAGGTTGATTTGTCCGTCGGAACGCAGCTCCGCCAGCGGGATCTGCGAGCCGGTGACGATGACCGGCTTACCCAGATTTTCCAGCATAAACGACAGCGCCGAGGCGGTGAAAGCCATGGTATCGGTACCGTGCAGAATGACAAAACCATCGTAGTCATCGTAATGCGCTTTGATATCGTCGGCGATATGCTGCCAGTCTTCCGGCGTCATATCGGAAGAGTCCATCAGCGGGTCGTACTCGTGGATGGTAAAGTCCGGCATTTCCGGGCGATGGAATTCAGGCATCAGCGCGAGCTGGCGCTGGAGATGACCGGAAACCGGAATGTAGCCGTGTTCTGAGCGCTGCATCCCGATGGTCCCGCCGGTGTAGGCGACGTAAATGGATTTTTTTTGCATGTGGTCGTCGAATGATTAATCTAAAGAAAATCCCCTCCGTTGAGGAGGGGATTGCGATTAGCGAATATTGGCGCAGGTCAGGCAAATTGCATAGCGATTTTGCGGGTCGTTAAACACGGCGAGCTTATCGCTTTCGGCTTTGACTGCGTTTGCGGCAGAGGCCAGCGGAGCTGGCAGGTACGCCTGCAATGCCTGAGGCAGGGCTGCACGCACGGAGCCTGACATGCTGTCCATCACCATATCGAAGAATGTCGGCTCACTCTGATAATAGTCAATGTGCCAGGTTTTCACCTTCGCAAGCTCTGCGGCTTTCGCCACTGCGTCATCGAAATCACCCAGACTGTCGACCAGACCGTTGGCTTTAGCGTCCTGACCGGTCCACACGTGGCCTTGCGCAATCTTATCGATAGCTTCCGGCGTGCTCTTACGCGACTGCGCCACGAGGGTGATAAAGCGCTTGTAGCCGTTCTCAATGGTCAACTGCATCATCTGCTGAACTTCAGGCGTTAACGCTTTGGTCACCGCCATGTCGGCCAGCGGTGAGGTGGCAACACCGTCGGTATGAACGCCGATAGAATCGAGCGTATTTTCGACCGTATTTATCACGCCAAAGATGCCGATTGAGCCGGTCAGCGTGCTTGGGCTTGCCACGATGTAATCCGCAGGCGTTGAGATCCAATAGCCGCCAGAGGCCGCCATGCCACCCATCGATACCACCACCGGTTTACCCGCTGCTTTCGCTGCCGCCAGTTCAGCGCGGATCACTTCAGAGGCGCTGACGCTGCCGCCAGGGCTGTTTACGCGTAGCACGATGGCTTTCACTTTAGCATCCAGACGCGCGTCGCGAATCTGTGCCGCCGTGGTGTCACCGCCCACGTTACCCGGGGTTTCCTCACCGTCCATGATGGCGCCGTTAGCAAAGACAACGGCAATGCTTGAACCGGTATCCGCCGGGGTTTTCACCGCGTAGTCATACATGCTGATGGCGCGGAAGTTGTTATCCGCTTTACTCCAGCCAAACGCCTTGGTCATCGCTTTTTCGATGTCGGCGCTGGAGGCGAGCGTATCAACCAGCTTGTTATCCAGCGCGTATTTTGCCGTGTCGCCGTCGGCCTTACGCAGGCCATCGAGCATCGCCTGTGCGCCCGGGAACACCTGCTGGGCGGGAATCTGGCGGTTGGCAGCTACGGTATTGAGGTAGTTTTGCCAGAGTTCGCCAATCCAGCGGCTGTCTGCTTCACGCGCGGCGGGAGACATATCGTCGCGAATAAACGGTTCAACGGCGGATTTGTAGGTGCCGACGCGGAAGACGTGGGTGGAAACCTTCAGCTTATCGAGCAAGGTTTTGTAGTAAAGACCGTTGGTCGCGAAACCATGCAAGTCCACCACGCCCTGTGGCGACAGCCAGATTTTGTTGGCAAAGCTGGCGAGGTAATACTGGCCCTGGCTGTAGCTATCGCCAATCGCGTAGACCGGTTTACCGCTGTCACGGAACTCGCGCAGCGCCTTACCGATATACTGCATCGACGGCTGATCGCCACCGGCAAAGTTTTTCAGATCCAGCACAATGCCGGTGATATTGCGATCATCCTTCGCCTGACGAATGGTCTGCACAATATCAAACAGGGAGTTTTCCTGCAGGCGATCGGAGGAGGCGCCAAAAATCTGTTTGCCTATAACGCTAAGCTTGCTGCTGGTGGACGGTTTATCGACCACCACGCCGCTGATGTCCATCAACAAGGCACCCCGGCTGCTACGTTCAGAGGAGCTGCTGGTGCTCACCTGCATCCAGATACCGACGCATACCAGCACCAGTAAGATAAAGACCAGGTTAAACACCAGTTCACGGACGAAATTAAGTAATCGCCACATCCATTTAAAGAATCCGGCAATAAAGCGCCATA
This sequence comes from Kluyvera sp. NPDC087067, assembly GCF_044745165.1. Taxonomy (NCBI): domain Bacteria; kingdom Pseudomonadati; phylum Pseudomonadota; class Gammaproteobacteria; order Enterobacterales; family Enterobacteriaceae; genus Kluyvera; species Kluyvera sp. NPDC087067. The sequence goes on from NZ_JBIUZS010000001.1 coordinate 528,783, forward strand.
CGGTTCGCATGTATTCTCCCTGCAATAACGAAAAAGGTTCACCGAAACGGTAAAACGTCAGGCTATCCTAAATAGACCGTCGCCCGTTGTCAGCAGGAATCGCCTTCTGCGCTGTAACAAATTCCTCGCACATGTTAATTTTATGAAAAATAACGTAAGAGGAGTGACCTGATGGATGCACTTGAATTACTGGTGAATCGCCGCAGCGCTTCCCGTCTGGCGGAACCCGCGCCAGCCGGAGAACAGTTGCAAAATATCCTGCATGCCGGGATGCGCGCCCCGGATCACGGCACGTTGCAGCCGTGGCAGTTTGTTATTATTGAAGGCGAAGGGCGCGCCCGTTTTAGCGGCTTGCTCGAGCAGGGCGCAGTCGCCGCGCAAAGTGACGAAAAAGCCATCGAAAAAGCGCGTAACGCCCCGTTCCGTGCGCCGCTGATTATTGCGGTTATCGCAAAATGCCAGGATCACCCTAAGGTGCCGGTCTGGGAGCAAGAGATGTCGGCCGGGTGCGCGGTGATGGCGATGCAGATGGCGGCGGTAGCGCAGGGCTTTAACGGCATCTGGCGCAGCGGTGCGCTGACCGAGAGTCCGGTGGTACGCGAAGGTCTTGGCTGCGGTGCGCTGGATAAAATCGTCGGTTTCCTCTATCTGGGAACCCCGCAGTTGAAAGCGTCGACCACAATTGTCGCGCCCGATCCGGCCCCCTTTGTCCGTTATCTCTGAAAATCCGCGACGATTGTCTGGATTCCAGGCAAATACCCTCGAATTCAGACAGTCGTACTTATCACCGCCCGGTTCTGGCGTTAACATACAGCCCTTACGCAAATGCCAGAGCAATGACAGGAGTTGTCCATGAGCGAGCAGGCCATTCGTTTAACCCAGTACAGCCACGGAGCGGGTTGCGGTTGTAAAATTTCACCGAAGGTGTTGCAGACTATCCTGCACAGCGATCAAACGAAGTTTATCGACCCGAACCTGCTTGTTGGTAACGAAACAAGCGATGATGCTGCTGTCTATGATCTCGGTAACGGAACTTCCGTTATCAGCACCACCGATTTCTTTATGCCGATTGTCGATAATCCGTTCGACTTTGGCCGCATTGCCGCCACCAACGCGATAAGCGACATTTTCGCGATGGGCGGTAAACCGATTATGGCGATTGCCATCCTCGGCTGGCCTATCAATACACTGGCGCCTGAAATTGCCCGACAAGTGACCGAAGGCGGGCGTTTTGCCTGCAAACAGGCCGGCATTGCGCTGGCGGGCGGACACTCTATCGATGCACCAGAGCCGATTTTCGGTCTCGCGGTCACCGGTATCGTGCCGACGGAGCGGGTGAAGAAAAACAGCACCGCCCAGGCAGGCTGTAAGCTGTTTTTGACCAAACCGCTGGGAATCGGCGTGTTAACCACCGCCGAGAAAAAATCACTCTTAAAACCTGAACATCAGGGGCTGGCGACGGAAGTGATGTGCCAGATGAACCTGGTCGGTTCTGCGTTTGCCAACATTGACGGCGTGAAGGCGATGACCGATGTCACCGGCTTTGGTCTACTGGGGCACCTGAGCGAAATGTGCCAGGGCGCAGGCGTGCAGGCGCAAATTGATTTTAATGCTGTGCCGAAATTGCCGGGCGTGGAAGAGTACATCGCGCTGGGTGCAGTGCCTGGCGGCACCGAACGTAACTTTGCCAGCTACGGCCACATGATGGGCGCGATGAGCGATGACCAGCGCGCGCTGCTGTGCGATCCGCAAACCTCCGGCGGCCTGCTTATTGCGGTGACCCCGGAGGCGGAAGACGCCGTTCATGCCGCCGCTGCGGAATTTGGGATTAACCTGACCGCCATCGGCGAACTGGTGACCGCACGCGGTGGCCGTCCGATGATCGAGCTGCGCTAAACCGATGCGCCTGTTTATCGCGGAAAAACCAAGCCTGGCACGCGCCATTGCTGACGTCCTGCCTAAGCCTCATCGTAAAGGCGACGGTTTTATCGAATGTGGTAATGGTCAGGTGGTGACCTGGTGTATTGGTCACCTGCTGGAGCAGGCGCAGCCGGATGCTTATGACAGCCGCTACGCGCGCTGGAATCTACAGGATTTGCCCATTGTTCCCGAAAAGTGGCAGCTCCAGCCGCGCGCCTCGGTCACCAAGCAGCTCAACGTCATAAAGCGTTTTATTCATGAAGCCAGCGAAGTCGTCCACGCGGGTGACCCGGATCGTGAAGGACAGCTGCTGGTGGATGAAGTGCTGGACTACCTGGATTTGGCGGCGGACAAGCGTCGTCAGGTCCAGCGCTGTCTGATTAACGACCTCAACCCTCAGGCGGTTGAACGGGCAATTTCTCGTCTGCGCGCCAACAGCGAATTTATCCCGCTGTGCGTGTCGGCGCTGGCCCGCGCGCGCGCCGACTGGTTGTACGGTATCAATATGACCCGCGCTTACACCATTTTAGGGCGTAACGCGGGCTATCAGGGCGTACTTTCCGTGGGCCGCGTGCAGACGCCGGTGCTGGGATTAGTGGTGCGTCGTGATGAAGAGATTGAAAACTTCGTCTCGAAAGACTTCTTTGAAGTGAAGGCGCATATCGTCACGCCAAAGGATGAACGCTTTACCGCCACCTGGCAGCCAAGCGAAGCCTGCGAACCGCATCAGGATGAAGAAGGGCGTTTACTCAACCGCACCCTGGCGGAGCATGTCGTCAAACGTATTACCGGCCAGCCTGCGTTAGTCACCGCCTATAATGATAAACGGGATTCAGAACCGGCGCCGCTGCCGTTCTCGCTTTCCGCCTTGCAGATTGAAGCCGCCAAACGCTTTGGATTGAGCGCGCAAAACGTACTGGATATCTGCCAGAAACTGTATGAAACCCACAAACTGATTACCTATCCGCGTTCCGATAGCCGCTATCTGCCGGAAGAACATTTTGCCGGGCGACAGGCGGTAATCAACGCCATCAGCGTTCATGCGGCGGATCTGTTGCCGCAACCGGCGGTGGATCCTGATATTCGCAACCGCTGCTGGGATGATAAAAAGGTCGACGCTCACCACGCGATTATTCCCACTGCGCGCGCCAGCAACGTAAATCTGACGGAAAACGAAGCTAAGGTTTATCGCCTGGTTGCCAGCCAGTATCTGATGCAGTTTTGCCCGGATGCGGTGTACCGCAAGTGCCAGATCGATCTCGATATTGCCAACGGTAAGTTCGTTGCGAAAGCGCGTTTTCTCGCAGAGGCCGGTTGGCGTGCGCTGCTGGGGGCAAAAGAACGCGATGAAGAAAACGACGGTACGCCGTTGCCGGTGGTTGCCAAAGCCGATGAGTTACTGTGCGAAAACGGTGAAGTGGTTGAGCGTCAGACCCAGCCGCCGCGTCACTTTACCGATGCGACGCTGTTATCCGCCATGACCGGTATTGCGCGGTTTGTGCAGGATAAAGATCTGAAGAAGATCCTGCGCGCCACCGACGGTTTAGGCACTGAAGCTACCCGCGCGGGGATTATTGAGCTGCTGTTTAAGCGCGGTTTTCTTAGCAAGAAAGGGCGCTATATTATCTCAACCGATCCCGGACGCGCGCTTTTCCATTCTCTGCCGGAGATGGCGACTCGCCCGGATATGACCGCGCACTGGGAATCAACGCTAACGCAAATCAGCGAAAAGCAGTGCCGCTATCAGGACTTTATGCAGCCGTTGGTCGGAACGCTGTATCAGCTGATTGACCAGGCTAAGAGCACGCCGGTAAGACAATTCAGAGGACTAGCGGTTCCGGCTGGAGGCGCGAAGAAAACATTCATCAAAGGCAAGGGGAAGAAGCGGGCAGCAAGCCCGGCGCCTGACGCGTAGGCAGTATAAGGTGAGGTCGTTGCGCTGTGGTGCCGGATGGCGGCGATGCCTTATCCGGCCTACATCGTTCACACCCTGTAGGCCTGATAAGCGTAGCGCCATCAGGCACCCTGACCGTGATTAAATCACACCCTGTCCCAGCATCGCATCGGCCACTTTCACAAAGCCTGCGATATTCGCGCCGCGAACGTAGTTGGTTTGTTTCGCTTCACCGCCGTGCTCAACGCAGGCGTGGTGAATATCCAGCATGATGTGATGCAGACGCGCATCAACCTTCTCCGCTTTCCACCCCATACGTGCAGCGTTTTGCGCCATTTCCAGACCGGATGTGGCGACACCGCCGGCGTTAGCCGCTTTACCCGGTGCGAACAGTACGCCCGCGTCGAGGAACAAATCGGTCGCTTCAATGGTGGTTGGCATGTTGGCGCCTTCAGCCACGGCTTTTACGCCGTTGGCGATAAGTACGCGGGCGGCCTCAACGTCCAGTTCGTTCTGGGTGGCGCACGGCAGGGCGATATCCACCGGCACGCCCCACGGCTGCTTGCCTTCCAGATACACCAGACCAAATTCACGCGCATAGTCGGCAACGCGACCGTCGCGGCTGGCTTTGATGGCGCACAGGCGAGCCAGTTTTTCTTTGGTGAAACCGGCTTCATCCACCACGGTGCCGCTGGAGTCGGAGGCGGTAATGACGCGCGCACCCAGCTCCATCGCTTTTTCGATGGCGTATTGTGCCACGTTACCGGAGCCGGATACCGCCACGCGAGTGCCTTCAAAACCAAGACCATGACGTTTGAGCATGGCTTCGGTGAAATAGACCAGACCGTACCCCGTGGCTTCTGGGCGAATCAGACTGCCGCCGAAAGACAGCCCTTTACCGGTAAAGACACAGGCGGTGTTGTTGGAGAGTTTTTTCATCATCCCGGCCATAAAGCCGACTTCACGGCCACCGACGCCGATATCACCGGCAGGGACGTCGGTATCTGCGCCCAGATGACGGTACAGTTCGGTCATCAGCGACTGACAAAAACGCATGACTTCGCCTTCGCTTTTGCCTTTAGGATCGAAATCAGAACCGCCTTTACCGCCGCCCATAGGCAGGGTGGTCAGCGCATTTTTAAAGGTCTGTTCGAAGCCGAGGAATTTCAGAATAGATAAGTTAACGGATGGGTGGAAGCGCATCCCACCTTTGAACGGCCCAATAGCCGAGCTGAACTGCACGCGCCATGCGCGGTTAACCTGCACCTGGTTACGGTCGTCTACCCACACGACGCGAAACTGAATAACACGCTCAGGTTCAACCAATCGCTCCAGCAAAGAAAGCTGGCGATAGTGCGGGTTCTTTTCGAGGAACGGCCAGAGCGTTGTCATCACTTCACGTACAGCCTGAGCAAACTCGGTCTGGTGTGGGTCGCGTTGTTGAACATGAGCCAGGAAGGAATCCAGGGAGCAAACCTTGTCCATAAGTATAAGTACCTCTTATGATTGTGAATATATGTAGTTGTTATGGTTGTGTTTAATACAGTGCGTTATTTCGACTATATCACCACCCTGCTAACCGATGACAAGGAATTTCCCCGCGCGTAATAAAATTAATATTCAAGGTAAGGTCATAACCAAAAGCGATGAGGGAAAAAAGTTAAGTTCGCCGCCAATTTGGTCGATAGTTATAAGAAGAGATTTTTTAAGGAGATAACGAATGAAAAGGTTATGGATTGCGGGGGCGCTGCTTCTGTGTTGCCACGCTGCGCAGGCGAGGCCTCAGGTGGAAGTTAACGTTCCGCCTGAAGTCTTTAGCAATAACACGAATAGCCAGCGCGTGCAGCCTTGCTCTCAGTGCTGTATTTATCAGGATGAGAACTATTCAGAAGGCGCAGTGATCAAAACAGAAGGGGTGCTTTTACAGTGCCAGCGCGATGAACGCGCGATTAGCACTAATCCGCTGGTGTGGCGTCGGGTAAAGCCATAAACGCCTGAAGTAGCGGGATATCGGCCGGGGCGAGATCGTAATTCAGTGCCTCTTGTGGTGTACACCATGCCAGCGCGCTATGCTCGCGAGCGATAATTTCCCCGTCATAGCGCGCGACATGCCAGGCGTGCAGATGAATCATTCGCCCGGAAACCTCACGCATATGGCTGGCAATATAGCGACCGGGACACGCGTGGATAGCGAGCTCTTCCTGGAGTTCGCGCACCAGCGCTTGCGGCTGGCTTTCACCGGCCTCAACTTTCCCCCCAGCAAACTCCCAAAGCCCAGCTTGATCGGCATGAGCAGGGCGCTGGGCGAGCAGAATTTTGCCGTTTTTTTCGATAATCGCAGCAACAACATCAATTGTTTTCAGCATAGTGGTCAAAGACGTGATAAAGGGAATGGCATATTATCGCTGCTTTGTCGTTTCCCCAAGTTTTGCAGGAGTCTGCGGGTGAAAAATCAACAACCCTGGGTGCCGCCGCTCAGCCAGTTACCTCTGAGTTTGAAACCTCTCGTTGCCATGCAGCAAAAACATTACGGCAGCGTGCTCAACCCGACCCGCTGGTGGGGGCGTATGCCGCGTCTGTTCTGGCTGGTTGCGCTGTTTGTCGGATATCTGGAGCGCCGAAAAGCCCGGCTTGAGCCGACGCTGCGGGCCTTGCTGCTAACCCGCGTGTCGCAGCAGTGCGACTGTGCGTTTTGCATTGATGCCAATAGCCTGCGTCTGGTAGAGCGCTGTGGGGCAATGGATAAAGTTCAGGCGCTCAACGACTGGCAGACCGCCACGGTGTTTAGCGCGGCTGAACGTGCGGCCCTGGGTTATGCGGATGGCATGACCGCGACGCCGCCAAATATCACCGAAACGATCAAACAAGAGTTACACTGTCACTTTAACGACGCGCAGATCACCGAAATGACCGCGCTGGTGGCGTTTCAGAATTTATCCGCCCGTTTTAACGCTGCGCTGGAGATCCCCTCGCAGGGGCTATGTCCGTTTGGGGGTAAAACCGATGCTTGATAAACACCTGCACCCCCGCCTGAAACCCGGTCTTAACCGGGTGGCGCAAGTGCTGGATCGACCTGGCATCTCGGCGGATGGTATGACCCTTGTGGGATTTGCCATTGGCGTACTGGCGCTGCCGTTCCTGGCGCTGGGCTGGTACGTCGCCGCGCTGGCGGCGATTGTATTAAACCGGCTGTTTGATGGCCTTGACGGTGCGCTTGCCCGCCGTCGCGGCCTGACGGATGCGGGCGGTTTTCTCGATATCGCCCTCGATTTTCTGTTCTACGCGCTGGTGCCGTTTGGTTTTATCCTCGCCGACCCGGCGGCAAATGCCGTGGCGGGAGGCTGGCTGTTGTTTGCGTTTATAGGCACCGGCAGCAGCTTTCTGGCGTTTGCCGCGCTGGCGGCGAAGCACCAGATAGATAATCCCGGCTACGCCCATAAATCGTTTTACTATCTGGGCGGGCTAACCGAAGGCACCGAGACCATTTTGCTCTTTGTGTTGGGCTGCCTGTTTCCGGCGTGGTTCGCGTGGATGGCGTGGGTGTTTGGCGCGCTGTGCTGGTTAACGACGTTTAACCGGGTCTGGGGCGGGTACATGACGCTAAAATTGCTTAACTCTTCAGCAAAATAAAATCGGCCATTTACGCTGAGGCAGAAATTCTCACGACGTTGAGTCAGTAAAGCCCGCCGCCACGGCATTTGGCCTAGTCCTCCCCAAATAGCACCATCACTCACAAATCGACACTTGAACCCGCGCATGATGCGCGGGTTTTTTATTAACCAAGGAAAATCTTATGAAATTGAAGAAAATGATGATGTGTTTGGGACTGCTGCTGATAACCGCATCAGCCATGGCTTGCCCGAAAGGCGAGCATCCGCATGGAGGCACGGGTTCTCACCATAAGGGTGGGTATTGTTCTTATGATCAGTAAGCGCATTTTAGTGCTGATCTCTATAGGTATTCTTTCTGGATGTGTAGGAAAGGCAAGTCACCCGCAGTGTCAGAATTTGAAAGGTGAAGCATTCGGCGCTCGTCTTGGTGCGGCAATCTCGGGTCGCTATATTGACGATATGAAAGCCAATATCGCTGATACGCGTTATGAGCGCTGTGAGGAGATGTTTGATTTAATACAGTACCAGGAGCAGTTGCAGGAGACTGCACAGCAAGAGCGACAGGAAAGTCTTCAGCAACAGTCAGCTATTGCCGTCAGTCCAACCGTACAACCGTCACAATTGCACTCGGCCTCATTAAAAGACCTTGTTGATTGTGAGCGGACAATATTGGAGCCTGGAAAGCAGGGCGTTTCCGATGAGAAGACCAAATTGTCATATCAGTGTGAACTGGAAATTGATCGGCGTGTAGACACAGGTATTGTTGGCCGCGACACCGTGAATAAGATGCTCAAGCAAGGGTAATCACTCATTCCCATCGTGAAGTTTTTATTCTCATGCACTGGATGTTATTGGGTGAAAAGAGAGGGATGGGTGGTAGTTTGCGTTTAATGTGGTGAGTTTTTGGGGAAGAAAACTTCCCCATTATTCAAAACCCTTATCTCATGACGCGATGAGCCTATATCTCAGCATCGTAAATAACGCCATTACAGCGTGCTGTCCGGTTTGCGCTCGCCCGTCACAACCGGATTTTTCGGATCGGCGCTCCACTCATACCAGCCGCCGTCATACACGCTGACGTTCGGCCAGCCCATCGCGCGGGCGTACATAAACGTCTCTGATGCGCGCCAGCCGGTGCCGCAGTAGAACGATACTTGTTGAGTCGGCAAGATATTCCACGATTTCCACATAGCCGCAATATCGTCAGCGCTGCGCATGGTGCCGTCAGGATTGTGGAAGTCTTCCATATGGGTCGAATCGCTACCCGCATGGCCCCAGCGAGCGCCAGCGATTTCGCCTTTTGGCTTGATGTAGCTATAGCCACTGGTGGTGCCGATAAACTCCGGCCACGAACGAATACTCACCAATGAGGCATCCTGGCGATGCAGCAGCGCGCGCGCCTGTTCCATATTCAGCATCAGCTGCGGCTGGGCAGGTATGGTGACGCCAAAATCAGGGGCTGGGGCGACTTTTTCAGGTAAACCCCGCTCCACCGGCAGGCCAGCGTCAGACCAGGTTTTCCAGCCGCCGTCGAGAAGGCGTACATCTTTTACGCCCGCATAAAGCATAATCTGCGCCACGCGGGCGGCGGCATAGACGTCGCGGCCGTACAGCACCACCGTAGTGTCATGACGGATACCGTGTTTCGCCAGCAGTTCTTTTAATTTTGCGTCGGAAACTTTATTCCACAGCGGTTCGCTTTCCACCTCGTTGGTGTCGATATACCCAGCCCCTGGGATATGGCTCACCAGATACAGTTTCGGCGCGCCCCAGGCGGCTTCAATCACCTTCACATCACCCGCCGGTTTCGCAACAACGTCTTTGCCTTGCTGCAGGTCGTGCAACCATTGCGGATAAACCAGTTGCTCAAAATGCGGTAATTTTTGCAGACGTTCAGGCTGTTGCAGCGCATCGCTAAGGGTCGACAGATTAGTATAGCCTGCCGCTTTAAGGCGGCTGGCAACCGCGTCGTTATCTTTGCTGTCGCCGTAGAGTGCGATATCGGTATTTTTCTGTAACTGATGTTGCTGCGCCCACGCGGCCAACTGCTCATTATTCATCGCAGAAAGCCAGCTTGCGGAAAGATTGAGAGCGCCGGGTTCATGACCCTGCGTCCCATTCACCTGCTGCGGCCAGCCGTTATAAAACGCGCTGACACGCGTATCAATGGCGGTACCTTTTTGTTCTAGCAGATGGGTAAAGGTCAAAGTTTTCGGGGTTTGTGCGGCAAATGCAGAAGAGGCAAGACCGAGCGCAAGGGCCAGCGCGGTCAGTTGAGAAACACGTTTCATCAAATCATCCGACGGAGAAAATTGGAGCATTATTTTGCGCCTCAAGTAGAGAGATTACCTTGCGTTAACGCAGGATTTCCCGCGTCATCGCCAGTTTTCGAGCTGTAAACAGCGTCCGCCCGAAGGCACATCATCGGCATCATGTGTCACCTGGACCACCGGGATTTGTCGGCGTTGCAATTCATTGAACACCCACTGACGAAAACTGCTGCGAAGCTGCGGGTCAAGTCGACTAAACGGTTCGTCGAGCAGCAGGGCTTGTGGCTGTGCCAGCAGCGCGCGCAACAGCGCCACACGAGCACGTTGACCGCCGGACAGCGTGGCCGGATCGCGATCGTAAAACTCTGCCAGCCCCGCATGGGCTAACGCCTGCATCACCTGATTTTGCCGTTCCCGACGAACCACCGAGGCCGGGAGTGCCAGCCTCAGGTTATCCCCCACGCTCAGATGATCAAACAACAGCGCATCCTGAAATAAGATGCCGATGCGCCGCTTTTCCGTAGGTAGCGGGCCGCAGCGGCATCCGTTTAGCCACAGCTCGCCGCTGGCGCGAAAATCAGCGCCCAGCGCGCCGACCATCCAGGCAAAAAGGGTGGATTTACCGCTGCCGGACGGCCCCATTAGCGTGAGAATTTCTCCCGGCTGAACGGTAAAGTTGACGCGGTGCAGTAGCACAGAGCCCGCCCGCGAAAGCGTCAAATCCTCGACGTGTAACATTAGCGTAATCCTCGGCGAAGATGACCTATCCGGCGCGCCAGCAGGGCGGTCAATAAGAAGAAAACCATTGGCAGAATCAGTTGCCACAAGGCCTGAGCAGCGAGGGTGGCGGTTGCGCCACCGCTGCTTAATGCGACGGCTTCGGTGGTGAGCGTCGGGATTCGCCCGCCGCCCAGCCATTGGGTGGGGAGATATTGCGCGATGCTCACCGAAAATCCTACCGCCAGCGCTGACAGCAGTGGACGAACAATCAGCGGACATTTCAGCCGCAGAAAAATACGTCCGCGCGTCCACCCCAGGGTTTGGGCGAGGACAATCTGACGTGAATCTATTTGCCGCCAGGCGGGGCGCAGCATAAACAGCATCCACGGCACCACCCACAATAAATGCCCCCATAGCACGGTATCAAACCGACCATCGAACCAACCGTAGAGCGCCAATTGATATTGCCCGGCGGCGAGCGGTAGCGCGGGCAACAACAGCGGCAGATCGACCCAACGTTGATGCCGAACGGGCCCCCACTCCAGCCACAATAAGCAGACGACCGCCCCAAGCGCTGCCGACGAAAGCGCCAGCCACAGGCTATTGTTAACGGTAGGCGTTGCAGGCAACGACGCGTGGGTCAGATAGGCCAATAGGGCGGTGCAGATCAGGCCGCTTAAAGGCAGCATCAGGCTAACCCCTCTTCCCGGCAACGAAGGAAAGTGGGGATTACGAACGCCGTCGGGATGAGGAAAGTTCGCTCGCCAGCCGCGCCAGAGTTGGCGGGCAACCCCGGCCACTAGCGCGAGGATAGCGAGCAGTAATAAACAGGCCAGCGCGCCTTTCGCCTGGTCGTCCGGGTCGCCGGAATTAAGCCACTGCCACGCCAGCACTGCAAGGGTCGGCGGATTTCCGGGGCCGATAATGATCGCCACATCTACGACCGATAACGTCCAGGCCGTTGTCGCCAGCAGGGCGATGCTAAGCGAGGGCATTAGCGCCGGGAGGATAACGTACAAGAGGCATTGTCCACGACCAAACCCGAGGCTTTTAAATACCACCGTTTGTTCGGCTAACCGGCGCTCGCCGAGGATGGCCCAGCTCACCCACAATAAAAAACCGCTTTCTTTGACTGCGAGTACCAGGCCAAGCCCGATGCCGTAGCTGTCCTGCACGGGCCGCAGCGCTGGCAGCAGACCATATATCGCGCCGCCTTCCGCGAACAGCAGCAGGGCGCAGGTGGCGAAAGCCACATGGGGAAGCGCTAATAGCCAGGGCAGCCGCGACGCCAGCCGCTGCCAGCCGGGTGACGGCCAGAGGGTCGCGATAACCAGCAGCGTGAGCAGCAATGCGCCGCCAATCGCCACCAGCGAGGAGATAAGGGTGGCGAGAAGGGCCTGACTAAGCTGCGGGTCGCTGAATAACTGCTGCCAGTGGAATAGCGAAAACGCAGGCGTCAACAAGACACCTGCGGCAGGAAGCAGGGGCAGATAGATAATCAGCATCATGCCCCAGCACAGAGTGATTAATGCGTACCGTAACGGCGCAGCCATTCCTGCTCCAGTGCATTCACCCACGCCGCATGAGGCTCAGCCAGCACCGGAGGGGCGTTTTCCGGGGTAAGCGCCTGTAATGCTTTTCGCTGTTCTGGCGCTAATTTATCGACCGCCAGCACGTAAGGATCGCCCCAGACCGTTGGGTCGGCTTTGCGCAACTGGGCTTCCGGCGAGAGCAGGAAATTTGCCACCACCTGGGCCGCGGCACGGGCGCTGGAGTTTGCGGGAATCGTCACAAAGTGGACGTTGCCGATCATCCCCTGGGGAAAGCCAAAGCTATAGCTGTCTTTGGGTAACTCACCTTTTGCCACTTTTTGTTTAGCGTGCATTGGGTTAAACGTCACCGACAGCCGCAATGTGCCCGCGGTGAACAGGCTGTCCATCCGTGCGGTGGAAGGGGGAAAATCTTTACCCTGACGCCACAGCAGAGGATGCAGTTGGTCGAGATAGGCCCATAACGGCGCGGTGACGGCGGCAAAAGTGCGCTCGTTCGGTGGTTGTTTTAAGGCGTCCGGCTGGGGGGTGAGATTTATTAGTAGCTGCTCGATGAGCGCCGTGCCGGTAAAGTCTGGCGGACGCGGGTAGGTGATAGTGCCCGGGTGCGCTTTGGCATAGCCCAGCAGCGCCTGTGGCGATGTCGGCGGCTCGGGCGTTTGCTGTTGGCGGGCGATAAAGGTCAACTGTGCGCTGCCCCACGGGGATTCGGCACCGTCAACCGCGACGGAGAAGTCTTCACGCACGGGTTTGCTGGTATCAACATAGCGCCAGTTTGGCAGCTGCTCGGCCCAGCCCGTTTGCAGCAGGTTGGCTTCTTTGAGCGCGCGGAAGTTCTCCCCATTGACCCACAACAAGTCGACTGAGCCGTGGGTTTTGCGTCCGGCGCGCGCTTCGGTCTGAATGCGTTTTACCGTGTCGGCGGCATCGGCAATATGCACGATGCGCAGATCGATGGCGTAGTGGCGTTTCACTTCACCGCTCACCCAATCAAGATAGTGATTGACCGCCTCGTCGCCGCCCCAGGCGTTAAACCACACGGTCTGGCCTTCGGCTTCGCGTTGAATCTGCTGCCAGCTATCGGCGTTAGCGGCGAAGGGTGACAGCATCGCCAGCCCCAGCAGTGCACAGCGCAGGATTTCTCCATGAAAACGCATCAGGATTTCCTCTTTTGTCGTTCTTGATAAAAGGCTTTCGCCGCAACGATAACAATAGTCAGCGCGAACAGAATAAACAGCCCGCTCACCAACCAGAAGGTTCCCCCGGTCAACAGGCTGCCGACCCAGGAGTAAACCACGGTGGCGGGAAGCTGACCGAGGCCGGTGGCGAACATAAACTGACGAAAACGTATTGAGGTCAACCCGGCGGCGTAGCTCACCGGATCAAAAGGAACAAAAGGCAGCAGCCGACACACCAGGATGGTGTGTTTACCATACCGCTCAAAAAATTCATCGACGCTACGCAACACCGTTTTACCGGTGAGCTTTTCCACCACCTCGCGTCCCATCACCCGCGCAATATAAAAGCATAACGCGGCACCGACCATCGCACTGCTCCATGACAGCAGCCCGCCCCAGAACGCGCCAAACAGCGAGGCGTTGGCAAAGGTGATAACAAATGCCGGAAGCGGAGCGGCAATCGCCTGGAGAATCATCAGCAGGAACGACACCACGGCCGCAAGCCGGCCGTAAGAGTGAATGAAGCGTTCAATTTCGTGCGGGTCGAGGGCTAAAAAAGCGCTGACGCTGCGGTCAATAAAGGCGTGGACGGCAGGGATATACCACCACGCCAAAAGCGCGGAGATAAAAATCAGCACCATAAGGCCGCGGATGCACCAAAGGGTGCGGGGTGAGCCAGTCATCGGCGATCCTGTTGTGGGAATGCCACCCGTTTTCGCCGGGCATAGCCTTTTGCCGCCTGCACGAGCGCAAACAGCGCCAGACCGGCGAGGCTAAGCTTCAGCACAAAGGCGAGGGTGATTCCGTCGGCGGCAAGTTCACTGGCCATAAACGTGTAGATAAAAATTCCCGGCAAGGTGGTCAGCGCGGATATCAGCGTGTAAGACCAGAAGGGAATCGCCGTTAAACCGTAGGCATAGTTCTGAATATTATAGGGAAACAGGGGAATAAGCCGGGTGAGGATCAGGAAATCAATCCCGTTGCGGGCAATGCCTCGCTCAATGGCCTGAAAAGTGGCGGTATGCCCGACATAATTGAGTAACAGCGTGCGGCCCAGCGCGCGGGCGAGTAAAAATGACGCCGCAGAGGCAAGTGTGGCGGCAACCAGCGACAGCAATGTACCCAGCCACGGGCCAAAGACCATGCCACCGACTAATACCAAAACGCTACCCGGCATCAAACACACCGTCGCCAGAATAAACAGGGCGATGTAAAGGCCATAGCCAAGCGTGCCGCTTTGTAAAATGAGGCGTTGAAGCTGGCGAAAATGCGTCACCAGATCGACCAAACCAAAATGCTGAATAAGAACGTAGAGTGCGTAGATAACAGCGACAATCAGCAGGAGCTTAAAGGCTGCGTAATACCGACTTCTTTTGCATGGGGGTCCTCCTGCCGGGAAGAAAAGTGCGCGCGACGGTATTATAGATTAGTCACTACAGCAAGAGCTTAGCGCCGGTTTATTGATTTTGCTCAGAATTTTTGCCGTTCGGCGTATCGTTGCCGAGCATCACTGCGCGACACCAGGCTACCGATTGCTGTAGGCCGGATAAGGCGTAGCCGCCATCCGGCAATGTGCTCAGTTATGCCTGATGGCGGCTACGCCTTATCAGGCCTACATGACTACATGGCGTAGCCAGGCCAAGCGCAGCGCCGCCGGGATTGCACACCGATTATTCAGCTTATTTAAACGTCGCCCACACCGGCGCATGGTCAGACGGCTTTTCCATACTACGAATTTCGTAATCAATTCCGGTCTCAACACAGTGCGCCGCCAGCGCCTGGCTTGCCAGCAGCAGGTCAATACGCAGGCCGCGGTTGTCGTCAAAACCTTTCGAGCGGTAGTCAAACCACGAGAAGCGGTCGTTCGTTTCCGGGTTGGCGTTGCGGAAGGTATCCACCAACCCCCAGCCCAGCAGGCGTTCCATCCACTCGCGTTCTTCCGGCAGGAACGAGCACTTACCGGTGCGCAACCAGCGTTTACGGTTCTCTTCACCGATACCGATATCTAAATCAGTAGGGCTGATATTCATATCACCCATGATCAGCACCGGATTATCTTTGTTCAGACGCGTTTCCAGATAATCCTGCAAGTCCTGGTAGAACTTCGTCTTGGCCGGGAATTTGGTTTCATGATCGCGGCTTTCACCCTGCGGGAAGTAGCCGTTAATCACCGTGACGTTACCAAACTCAGACGGTACTTCAGCGATGATGATACGGCGCTGCGCATCTTCGTCATCAGTCGGGAAACCGCGATGCACCGCAATCGGCTCAGCCTTAGTCAGGATTGCGACGCCGTAGTGGCCTTTCTGCCCGTGGTAGAAGATGTGGTAACCGAGCTTAGCGACCTCTTCAAGTGGGAACATATCGTCGTGCACCTTTGTCTCCTGCAGGCCAATCACATCTGGCTGATGTTTTTCAACGATGGCTTGCAGTTGATGAGGACGGGCACGCAGGCCGTTGATATTAAAGGAGACAAATTTCATAGTCGTTGCCACTTTGCAGGATGAATTGTGACGGGATAGTAGCAGAATTTAACGCTGAACGCTGCTTTGACTCAGCGCTATTGCCTATTTCTTTTATCAATGCTGCCGTTTTGCTGAGCAAAAACTGCACCAGGTTTGGGCAACTTGCGCCGTTTTGAGGCGTAAATCTACGATTAATTTCGCAGTCGATCACAATTCCAGAATGATATTTTGCCAATGCATAATTTTTCTAAATTTTACCCTGCAAGGTAATGCAATGCCATTAATATTCACTATATATGCAGTTTCAATGAATATTGATGATTCATAACTTATTGATATTTCGTTCTCACCTCCCATTTATGCACTTTTTTCTCTCGCTGGCACGAACCGTGCAATCTACATTAAAGGGGAAAACACTAAAATCATTAACATAAATTAAACCATTTGTTTACTTATCGAGGTCGCTATGTCTCAGTCAATCAGCCGTCAAAACTTTGATCAATGGATGATGCCGGTTTACGCACCCGCCACGTTTATTCCTGTACGCGGTGAGGGGGCGTGGTTGTGGGACCAGGAAGGAAAAGGCTATATCGATTTTGCCGGCGGCATTGCGGTAAACGCCTTGGGGCATGCGCACCCGGCGATGATTGAAGCGCTGACCGAGCAGGCGGGCCGGTTCTGGCATACTGGTAATGGCTATACCAACGAACCGGCGCTGCGACTGGCTAAGCAGTTAATTGACGCCACCTTTGCTGACCGCGTCTTTTTCTGTAACTCCGGGGCCGAGGCTAATGAAGCGGCGCTGAAAACGGCGCGCAAATACGCGCACGACCATTTTGGTGAACACAAAACCGGTATTGTCGCTTTCAAAAATGCTTTTCATGGACGCACGCTGTTTACCGTCACCGCCGGTGGTCAACCGGCTTATTCTCAGGATTTTGCGCCGCTGCCGCCGGATATTCGTCACGGCATTTATAACGATATCGCCTCGGCCCGCACGCTGATTGATGATGATACCTGTGCGGTGATCGTGGAACCTATTCAGGGGGAAGGCGGGGTTATTCCGGCAACCGTTGAATTCCTGCGAGAACTGCGTGAACTTTGCGACCGTCACCACGCGGCGCTGATCTTTGATGAAGTACAAACCGGCGTCGGACGCACCGGCGAACTGTACGCCTACATGCACTATGGCATCACCCCGGATTTACTTTCGACCGCCAAAGCGCTGGGCGGTGGCTTCCCGATTGGTGCGCTGCTGGCCAGCGACAAAATGGCCAGCGTCATGACCGTGGGCACCCACGGCACAACCTACGGGGGTAATCCGCTGGCCTGCGCGGTGGCAGGAACCGTGCTGTCGATGATTAATACCCCGCAGGTGCTGGGTGGCGTGAAGCAGCGCGAACAGTGGTTTAAAGAACGGTTGCAGGCCATTAACGAAAAGCTGGGACTATTCAGTGAAATCCGCGGCGCGGGCTTGCTGATTGGCTGCGCTCTGCGCGACGAATATGCCGGTAAAGCGAAACAGATAAGCCTGCTGGCGGCGCAAGAAGGGTTGATGGTACTGATAGCGGGGGCCAGCGTGGTGCGTTTTGCCCCTGCGCTGATTATTAATGAAGAGGATGTCACGCTGGGTCTCAATCGTTTCGAGACCGCCTGTGCACGCTTTGTTAAAGGAGAATCATCATGATGATTATCCGTCCCATTGCCGCCGGAGATCTCGGCGGTTTGCTTACGCTTGCCGGGGGAACGGGCGGCGGGTTGACATCATTACCCGCCGATGAACAAACCCTGGCGGCAAGAATTGCCCGTTCACAAGCCACCTGGCAAGGTACGCTGCCCCGCGGCGACCAGGGGTATGTCTTTGTGCTGGAAGATACCCGCAGCGGCGCGGTTGTCGGCGTTTGCGCGATTGAGGTTGCGGTGGGGATTAACGATCCCTGGTACAACTATCGCGTCGGGACGCTGGTGCATGCCTCCAAAGAACTGAACGTTTATAACGCGCTGCCGACGCTTTTTCTCACTAACGATCACACCGGCAGCAGCGAGCTGTGCACGCTGTTTCTCGATCCGCAATGGCGAAAAGAGAGTAACGGCCATCTGCTCTCATGCTCGCGCTTTCTGTTTATGGCGGCCTTCCGCGACTGCTTCAACCATAAAGTGGTTGCC
The DNA here is from genome assembly GCF_044745165.1 of Kluyvera sp. NPDC087067. Taxonomy (NCBI): domain Bacteria; kingdom Pseudomonadati; phylum Pseudomonadota; class Gammaproteobacteria; order Enterobacterales; family Enterobacteriaceae; genus Kluyvera; species Kluyvera sp. NPDC087067. Next base: position 546,557 of record NZ_JBIUZS010000001.1, read on the forward strand.
GAGATGCGTGGCGTAATCGACGAGCACGGCTACTCGCCATTCTGGAAAAGTCTGGGGGAGCGCTTCTTCTCAATGGAATTTTCCCGCGCCGACTACCTGTGCGGCACCGGACAAAAAGCGTTTATCGCCGAATTGATGCCAAAGCACCCTATCTATACAGATTTTTTAAGCGAAGAAGCACGCGCAGTGATAGGCCAGGTGCACCCACAAACGGCACCGGCGCGCGCGGTGCTGGAAAAAGAGGGGTTCCGCTATCGTGATTATGTCGACATTTTTGACGGCGGCCCGACGCTTGAATGTGAAATTGACCGGGTACGCGCCGTGCGTAAGAGCCGCCTGGTGACGGTGGCCGAAGGGCAACCCTGCGGCGCAGAGATGCCGCTGTGCGTGGTTGCCAACGAACAGTACCAGCATTTTCGCGCCATGTTAGTTCATGCCGACCCGCAGACTGAAAACCTTATCTTAAATGCTGAACAACTTGATGCCCTGAACTGCCATCTCGGCGATAGCGTGCGACTGGTGCGGCTGTGCCCTGAGGAGAAAAAATCATGAGCCTATGGATTAATGGACAATGGCAGACGGGCGGCGGCGCCCCACTTTCCAGCGCTAACCCGGTGACCGGTGAAGCCAGTTGGTCGGGTCACGAGGCATCTTTACTTCAGGTAGAGCAGGCCGTTGCGGCGGCCCGTGACGCCTTCCCGGCGTGGGCGCGTCGGCCGTTTGCCGAACGTCAGCAGATTGTTGAAGCGTTCGCCGGATTGCTTGAGAGCCATAAGGCTGAATTAACGGATGTTATCGCGCGTGAAACCGGCAAACCGCAGTGGGAAGCGGCTACGGAAGTGGGCGCGATGGTCAATAAAATCGCCATTTCACTGGCCTCCTATCGCAGCCGTACCGGGGAGAGTCATAGCGAAATGGCCGATGGCGCGGCGACGCTTCGTCATCGCCCGCACGGCGTGCTGGCGGTATTCGGGCCCTATAATTTCCCGGGCCATCTCCCCAACGGGCATATTGTTCCGGCGCTGCTGGCTGGCAATACGGTGATCTTTAAACCCAGTGAATTAACCCCGAACTGTGCCGAGGCCGTGGTGAAATTATGGGAGCAAGCCGGACTGCCGCCGGGGGTGTTGAATTTGCTCCAGGGCGGACGGGAGACCGGGGAGGCGCTGAGCAGCCAATCGGGGCTGGACGGGGTATTGTTTACCGGTAGCTCGACCACCGGTTTTCATTTACATCGCCAGCTTGCCGGACAGCCGCAAAAAATGCTGGCCCTTGAAATGGGCGGAAACAATCCGCTGATCGTTGATGACCCGGACGATATTGACGCTGCTGTACACCTGACTATCCAGTCGGCATTTATCACCGCCGGACAGCGCTGTACCTGCGCCCGTCGCCTGTTGGTCAAACGCGGCGCCGTCGGCGACACCTTCCTGCAAAGATTGGTGGAAGTGAGTGGGCGTATTGTCCCTGATGCGTGGAATGCGCAGCAGCAGCCGTTTATCGGCGGTCTGATTTCCGCGCAGGCGGCACAGCGGGTCTATCAAGCCTGGCAAATGCAGGTGGAAAAGGGCGGGACGACGCTATTGGCCCCGCGTCTGCTAAAAGAGGGAACGTCGTTACTGACGCCGGGGATTATCGAACTGACCGAGGCGCGGGATATTGCCGATGAAGAAGTTTTCGGGCCGCTGCTGGGTGTCTGGCGCTATGATGATTTTAGCCAGGCGATTACGCTTGCTAACGCGACGCGTTACGGCCTCTCCTGTGGTCTGATTTCGCCAGACAGGGAAAAGTTTGACCGTCTGTTGCTTGAGGCGCGTGCGGGGATCGTTAACTGGAACAAACCGCTGACCGGAGCGGCCAGCAGTGCGCCATTTGGCGGAACGGGTGCCTCCGGTAATCATCGTCCTGGCGCATGGTATGCCGCCGACTACTGCGCCTGGCCGATGGCAAGCCTGGAATCTCCGCAACTCTCGCTGCCGGCAACGCTTAGCCCGGGGCTTGATTTTCAGCATGAGGTGAAATCATGAACGCCTGGGAGGTGAACTTCGATGGCTTGCCCGGGCTGACGCACCATTACGCCGGATTGTCATTTGGAAATGAAGCCTCGACAAAACATCAGTACCAGGTCTCCAATCCGCAGCTGGCGGCGAAGCAGGGGCTTTTAAAAATGAAGGCGCTGGCGGACGCTGGTTTCGCGCAGGGCGTGATCCCGCCGCAGGAGCGCCCGAACGTGGCGTTACTGCGCCAGTTGGGATTTAGCGGACGCGATGAGCAGGTTATCGCTAAAGCCGCGGCACAGGCACCTCAATTACTCAGCGCCGCAAGCTCTGCGTCGGCGATGTGGGTGGCTAATGCGGCGACGGTATGCCCATCAGCCGATGCGCTCGACGGCAAAGTACACTTGACGGTGGCGAATCTCAGTAGTTTGTTGCACCGAGCCAGTGAAGCGCCTACCACTCAGGTAATCTTGCAGGCTATTTTTCACGACACCAACCATTTTTCCGTCCACGGCCCGCTGCCGTCGGTGGCGGCATGGGGAGATGAAGGGGCGGCAAACCATAATCGGCTAGGGCGCGACTACGGTATGCCCGGCACGCAGTTGTTCATCTACGGTCGGGATGCGGCCAGCGGCGTAAGCCCGCATCGCTATCCTGCACGGCAAACCCGAGGGGCCAGCGAAGCGGTGGCCCGGCTTAACCAAATCAATCCGAACCAGACCCTTTTTGCCCAACAAAACCCAAAGGTTATCGATCAGGGCGTATTCCATAATGATGTGATTGCGGTCAGTAACCGGCAGGTACTTTTTTGCCACGCCGAGGCGTTCCTGCATCAGCCGCAGTTAATGCAGCAACTGGCCGAGCGGGTACCGGGTTTTATGCCGATTGAAGTGCCGGCGGAAAAAGTGACGGTGGCTGAAGCGGTATCCACCTACCTGTTTAACAGCCAGTTATTGAGCAAGGCTGATGGCAGCATGATGTTAGTGTTGCCAGGCGAAGCGCAGGAAAATCCGCGCGTCTGGCGCTATCTTAACGAGCTGCTGGCGCAGGATAACCCGATTGATACGCTTCGCGTGTTCGACCTCCGTGAGAGCATGGCGAACGGCGGCGGCCCGGCCTGTTTACGTTTAAGAGTGGTGCTGACTGACGCCGAACGTCAGGCGCTTAATCCGGCGGTAATGATGAATGATGCGCTGTTTGCCACACTGAATGATTGGGTCGAGCGTTATTACCGCGACCGTCTGACCGTGGCGGACCTCGCGGATCCGCAGCTCTTGCAGGAGGGGCGTGAGGCGCTGGATAGGCTCACCCAGATCCTGAAACTGGGCTCACTTTACCCCTTCCAGCGTTAAGGAGCTTTTATGAAACAGTTTCTGGCATATACGCTGGCGGGGAGATTGCCATCTGAACCTGAAGGGGAGTGCGAACATTTCCATTGGGAGTGGCGTGAAGCGGGCGTATTACAGCTCACGCCGCATGAACTTTGCTCACAGGCGTTGGTTTTGTCAGCTGGGATCCACGGTAACGAAACGGCGCCGGTGGAGATGGTCGATAATCTTCTAACCGCACTGCTCAGCGGTAAACAGCCGCTGCGCTGGCATCTGCTGGTGGTCCTGGGGAATCCACCGGCACTGCGCGATAATAAACGTTACCTGCACAGCGATCTCAATCGCATGTTTGGCGCGCGCTGGCGTCTTTTTCCGGTCAGTGATGAAACGGTTCGTGCGGCAAGCCTTGAACAAACCGTGGCGGCATTTTATCAACGTTGCCCTGCGCAAGTGCGCTGGCATCTCGATTTGCACACGGCTATTCGGGGTTCGCACCATATGCGTTTTGGAGTATTACCGGCGCGCGAAACCCCCTGGGACCCGCAATTTTTGACCTGGCTGGCTTCAGCCGGGCTTGAAGCATTGGTGTTTCATCAAGCCCCTGGCGGCACGTTTACCCATTTCACCGGGGAGTCGTTTGATGCTCAGTCATGCACGCTGGAGTTAGGCAAAGCCAGGCCGTTTGGTCAAAACGATCTCTCGCGTTTCGCGCTGGTGGGGCGACAGCTGGCGAATTTACTGGCAGGAGAATTCGCCGGTGGCTCGACGATGGTGCCGCTTTACTATCGCGTAGTGCAGCAAATCACCCGGCGTAGCGCTGATTTTCATCTTTATATGTCGCCACAAACGTTGAATTTCACCCCGTTCGCCAAAGGGACGCTGTTGGCTGAAGATGGCGACACGCGCTATGTAGTGACATCGCCTTGTGAATATGTCCTGTTTCCTAATCCCGATGTGGCGCTGGGATTAAGGGCCGGACTGATGCTGGAACGTTGCCCGACGGAGTCTTAATTAACGTTCTCAGCGGTGCAAGTGGTGTAACGCTTGTGCCGCTGACGTTATTACGGAATATTCCTGGTAAATTGCTTTATTATTAATCTGTGGTGCTTTATACTTCTTCAAAATCTCTTCTTTATCAGCCATTTGTATATTTTCATTGCAACTCTCCACAATTTATCCTTAATTTCTTCATAGTTGGTTGGAAAACGCTTTTTACACTTTCATTGTTTTACGCACGCTCTGATTAATTGACGATAAACCCCGTAAAGTTAATCTCGTCAACACGGCACTACGCCGTCAGAATAAATGAAAGTAAGGACTCAATAATGAAAAAATTAACTGCTCTGTTCGTTGCTTCTACGCTGGCTCTGGGTGCTGCAAGTGTGGCGCACGCTGCCGATACCACGACCTCTACCACCACCGAAGCGGCTCAGCCGAACGGTAAAATGATGCAGCATCATAAAGGTCATATGGGCCCGCGTCATGACATGATGTTCCAGGGACTCAACCTGACCGACGCCCAGAAACAACAGATTCGTGACATTCGTAAAGCGAGCCGCGATGAGATGAAGCGCCCGCCGCAGGAAGAGATGCGTGCGATGCATAACCTGATTGCTAGCGATACTTTTGACAAAGCAAAAGCAGAAGCTCAGGTCAGCAAAATGGAAGAACAGCATAAAGCTATGATGCTGTCTCGTCTGGAAACCCAGAACAAGATCTACAACGTATTAACGCCGGAACAGAAAAAGCAGTTTAATGCTAATTTTGAGAAGCGTCTGACAGAACACCATGCGCCAGAAGGTAAAATGCCACCTGCGCCTGCCGAATAAGTTTAACGGCACACTGTCTTAAGACCGCCGGATCTGCTCATAAACGCCAACAGGCTATGGGCAGACCCGGCGGTTTTCTCATTTATTTCTTCCAGAAATCATCAAACACGGTGATAGGCGTGCGACGCTTATGCTCGGTCTTGAGATACCAGCCTTCAATCGTCTGCGCCACCTCAGGTGCCAGCGTTTTACCTTCCAGATAATCATCAATATTGTCGTAACTCACGCCTAATGCCACTTCGTCAGGCAGAGAAGGGCGATCGTCTTCGAGGTCTGCGGTTGGTGCTTTCTTATAAAGATGTTCCGGGCAGCCCAGTTCGGCCAGTAGCTGCTTACCCTGGCGTTTATTGAGGCGGAAAATAGGGTTGATGTCGGTGCCGCCGTCGCCGTATTTGGTGAAGAAACCGGTAATCGCTTCTGCCGCATGGTCGGTGCCGACCACCACGCCGTGGGTCATCCCGGCGATGCTGTATTGTGCTTTCATGCGCTCACGGGCTTTTTCATTGCCGCGAACAAAGTCACTGAGCTCGATACCCGCTTCACGCAATGCCTCCTCGCTGGCGAGCACGGCGGCCTTAATATTAACCGTCAGTACGCGGTCTGGCTGGATAAAGGCGATAGCATCCTGACAATCTTGTTCGTCAAACTGCACGCCGTAGGGCAGGCGCACGGCAATAAATTGCAGCGCGTTGTCGCCGCTTTCGGCCCGCAGTTCAGTAATCGCCTGTTGGCACAGTTTCCCGGTCAGCGTGGAGTCCTGACCTCCGCTAATACCAAGGACTAACGATTTGATAAACGGATAGGTTTTGAGATAAGCCTTGAGAAAATCGACGCTACGGCGGATCTCCTCTTTCGCATCAACCTGTGGTTTTGCGCCAAGCGCCTGAATAATTTCTTGTTGTAACGCCATTTACCCCTCCGAAATGTGTGTGTCAGCCGTGCCGAGAAGCCGCCAGAACAAAGTGTTAAAGCTACCTCTTTGGCGCTAAAACGACAAGGATCACAGTTTTGACTGATGTAAATTAATCCGAATATTGTCGATGCCCGGGATCATTTGGCCGTATTAGTTGATAAATAGCGATATTTATTCCAGGCTTAATGAACATCATAAAAAAGGAGAGGGAAGATGAACAAGAATGTAATCGGGCTTCTGGGCGCTGCCGCTGTAATGACAATGCTGGCTGGCTGTACCGCTTATGATCGCACAGCAGACCAATTCACCCAGCCGGTGGTTAAAGACGTTAAGAAAGGGATGAGCCGTGCGCAGGTTGCGCAGGTTGCAGGCAAACCATCATCAGAAGTATCAATGATTCACGCTCGTGGTACTTGCCAGACCTATATCTTGGGTCAACGTGATGGTAAAACAGAAACCTACTTTGTGGCGTTAGATGATACCGGTCATGTGATCAACTCTGGCTATCAGACCTGTGCTCAGTACGATACAGACCCGCAGGCACCTAAGAAATAATCGTGTATTTATAGGATGTCTACGAAAACCCGACCATCGCGTCGGGTTTTTTTATGAGCCATGATGCTTATTTCTTGTCGCGAATTATTTTGACCAAAATGTGAGGCCAATCAAGATGGGAGGTCAATGAGAGACAATTTTGGGGCGTTGAGAATTATCCGTGCCCAAAATGTTGCCGTATACTCAGGGCATAAACAGAAGATAACTCATCTGTTACATACGAGGGTAGTGGGCACATGGAACATCGCCCGATGATGGCAGATTTCACAAGTTGAGGAAGCGTGAATGGAAAAGAAACATATCTACCTATTTTGTTCAGCTGGAATGTCCACGTCATTATTAGTCTCCAAAATGCGTGCACAGGCTGAGAAATACGAAGTACCCGTTGTCATTGAAGCATTCTCTGAAGCGTTTGCGGCGGAAAAAGGCCCTGAGGCTGACGTTATTTTGCTCGGTCCACAAATTGGTTATATGTTGGCTGATATTCAAAAGATTTTACCAAACAAGCCAATCGAAGTTATTGATTCAACGCTGTATGGCAAAGTAGATGGTTTAGGTGTGCTTAAAGCAGCTGTTGCTGCAATTAAAAAAGCCGCTGCGCAGTAATTTAATTTATTTTTCCCGTCAAAGAGTTATTTCATATTTAATCGCCGCAATTATTGTTGCGGCCCTTTAAGGGTATTTTATATGAGTAAAGTGATCGATTCGCTTGAAAAGGTACTCCTTCCTTTTGCTGTTAAAATAGGAAAGCAGCCTCACATTAACGCCATTAAAAACGGCTTTATTAAATTAATGCCACTGACCCTCGCTGGGGCCATGTTTGTATTAGTTAATAACGTTTTCCTGAGCTTTGGTGAGGGGTCATTCTTCTATTCAATGGGCATTCGTCTGGATGCATCAACCATTGCCACATTAGACAGCTTTAAAGCCATCGGCGGTAACGTTTATAACGGTACCTTAGGCATTATGTCGCTGATGGCGCCTTTCTTTATTGGCGCAGCTTTAGCGGAAGAGCGCAAAGTTGACCCGATGGCAGCCGGCCTGCTTGCGGTCGCGGCCTTTATGACCGTCACACCTTATAGCGTGGGCGATGCTTACGCCGTGGGCGCGAACTGGTTGGGCGGTCAGAACATCATCTCCGGTATGATTATCGGTCTGGTGGTCGCTGAACTGTTTACCTTCGTCATCCGCCGTAACTGGGTGATTACGCTGCCAGATAGTGTGCCGTCCTCTGTGTCACGTTCTTTCTCGGCCTTAATCCCTGGGTTCCTGATCCTGTCCATCTTCGGCATTATCTCCTGGATCCTCGCCTCCTATGGCAACAACTTCCACCAGATAATCATGGATTCCATCTCCAAACCGCTGGCGGCGATGGGTGGCGTGGTCGGTTGGGCGTATGTGGTCTTTAACTCCCTGCTGTGGTTCTTCGGTGTACACGGTTCGCTGGCGCTGACCGCGCTGGACAACGGCATCATGACCCCTTGGGCGCTGGAAAACATCGCGTTGTATAACCAGTATGGTTCCGTTGATGCAGCCATTGCGGCAGGCCAACAGTTCCACTTCTGGGCGAAACCGATGCTCGACTCCTACATCCTGTTGGGCGGTTCCGGTGCAACCTTAGGTCTGATTATTGCCATCTTTATCGCCTCACGTCGTGCTGACCATCGTCAGGTAGCGAAACTGGCGCTGCCATCAGGCATCTTCCAGATTAACGAGCCGATTCTGTTTGGTTTGCCGATTATCATGAACCCGGTGATGTTTATTCCGTTTGTCCTGGTTCAGCCGATTCTTGCCGCAATCACCCTTGCTGCTTACTCAATGGGCATCATTCCACCGGTCACCAACCTGGCCCCATGGACAATGCCAACCGGTTTAGGTGCCTTCTTTAACAGTAACGGCAGCGTCGCTGCGCTGTTAGTCGCACTCTTTAACCTTGCGGTCTCAACCCTTGTGTACATGCCGTTCGTGATTCTCTCGAACAAAGCACAGGCGGTCATCGAAGAAGAAGAAAGCGAAGAAGATATCGCGGCTTCACTGAAATTCTAATGCCAATGCGGTATGGAGCCAGTCTCCATACCGCCCTCAACAAGAAGGGAATAAAAATGTTCGATCTGGATAATGTTGTTGCTGAGGACGTGCAGGAAAACGATCTCGAAGAAGTGGTGATGGGCCTGATTATCAACTCAGGACAGGCGCGAAGCCTGGCATATGCCGCATTAAAGCAAGCCAAACAGGGTGATTTCGCGACCGCAAAAAACACCATGGAACAGTCCCGCATCGCGCTGAGCGAAGCCCATCGTGTCCAGACCCAGCTCATCGAAAGCGATGAAGGTGAAGGGCGTATGAAGGTAAGCCTGGTGCTGGTTCATGCGCAAGATCATCTAATGACATCAATGTTGGCCCGTGAACTGGTTGCTGAATTGATCGAACTTCACGAGAAGGTACAATAGGCTTTTCCCTATGAGGCAACCGAAGATGATCAGCATGGAAATCAACACCGCCCGAGAACAACAGCTCTTTAACGGTAAGAATTTTCATGTCTTCATCTATAACAAAACGGAAAGTATCAGTGGGTTGCACCAGCATGATTATTACGAGTTCACAATCGTACTGACCGGCCGCTACTATCAGGTGATAAATGGCAAACGGGTTATGCTGGAGCGCGGAGATTTTGTCTTCATCCCAATGGGTTCTCACCACCAGAGCTTTTACGAGTTTGGCGCGACGCGAATTCTGAACGTCGGGATCAGCAAAGATTTCTTCGATACTCACTACCAGTCATTGGTGCCGTTTGCGTTGGTTGCTTCGCAAGTCTATTCGATCAAAAGCACTTTTCTTAGCTACATTGAGTCGGTTATTTCGTCACTGCATTTTCGCGAAACTGAATTTGACGAATTTATTGAACTGGTCTCCTTCTACGTGATTAACCGCTTGCGTCATCACCGTGAAGAACAGACGCAGGACGTCATGCCACAGTGGTTAAAAACCACCGTTGAAGCCATGCACGATAAATTACAGTTTGGTGAAGGTGCGCTGGAAAACATGGTCGAGTTATCCGGGAAGACCCAGGAATATTTAACTCGCGCCACCCAACGTTATTATGGCAAAACGCCAATGCAGATTATTAATGATATCCGCATTAACTTTGCTAAAAAACAGCTGGAAATAACCAACTACTCAGTAACCGATATTGCCTACGAATCAGGTTACAGCAGCCCCAGTTTGTTTATTAAAACATTCAAAAAGCTGACCTCATTCACGCCAAGTAATTATCGGAAGCAGCTGACGGTTATTAAATAACGCGCTACGGAATAATTTCGTAGTTCTGTCACAAATTATTTAGCTCGCCGCATATTATGCGGAGGGGCAACCACGTTTAGCTTGTGGATCTCCAGGGAGAAAAGATATGAGCCAGAAATTAAAAGTCGTTACTATTGGTGGTGGTAGCAGCTATACGCCGGAATTACTGGAAGGTTTTCTCAAACGTTATCATGAACTGCCGGTAACGGAACTGTGGCTGGTGGACGTTGAAGAGGGGCAGGCGAAGCTGGATATTATCCACGCGCTGTGCGAACGCATGGTGGAAAAAGCCGGCGTGCCGATGAAAGTCTATAAAACGCTTAACCGCCGTGAAGCGCTCAAGGATGCCAATTTTGTCACCACGCAGCTCCGTGTTGGTCAGCTCCAGGCGCGTGAAAAAGACGAACGCATTCCGCTAAGCCACGGCTATCTGGGACAGGAAACCAACGGTGCGGGCGGCCTGTTTAAAGGTCTGCGTACCATTCCGGTGATTTTCGACATCATCAAAGATGTGCAGGAAATTTGCCCGGATGCGTGGGTGATTAACTTCACTAACCCAGCCGGTATGGTGACCGAAGCAGTTTATCGCCACACCAACTTCAAGCGCTTTATCGGCGTGTGTAATATCCCAATCGGGATGAAAATGTTCATCACCGACGTTCTGCGCCTTAGCGAAAAAGACGATTTGTCTATCGACCTGTTTGGTCTTAACCATATGGTCTTTATTCGCGATGTGCTGGTCAACGGTGAGTCACGCTTTGCTGAACTGCTCGATGGCGTGGCTTCCGGTACGCTGTCAGCCAACACCGTGAAAAACATTTTCGATATGCCGTTTAGCGAAGGGCTGATTCGCTCTCTGAATCTGCTGCCGTGCTCTTACCTGCTGTACTACTTCAAGCAAAAAGAGATGCTGGCTATCGAAATGGGCGAGTACTACAAAGGTGGCGCGCGCGCTCAGGTGGTGCAGAAAGTTGAGAAGCAGCTGTTTGAGCTTTATAAAAATCCCGATCTGAATGTGAAGCCAAAAGAGCTCGAACTGCGCGGCGGGGCCTACTACTCCGATGCGGCGTGTGAAGTCATCAACGCCATCTATAACGATAAGCAGACCGAACACTACGTGAATATCCCACACCACGGTCATATCGACAATATTCCGGCGGACTGGTCGATTGAAGTGACTTCAATCCTTGGTCGCGACGGCGCGAAACCGCATCCGCGTGTGACCCACTTTGATGAAAAAGTGTTGGGTCTTATCCACACCATCAAGGGCTTTGAAGTTGCGGCAAGCCAGGCGGCACTGAGCGGTGAGTTCAACGATGTCCTGCTGGCGCTGAACCTGAGCCCGCTTATCCACTCTGATAAAGATGCCGAGATTCTGGCGCGCGAGATGATTCTGGCCCACGAAAAATGGTTGCCGAATTTTGCTGCCACCGTGGAGACACTGAAAAAGTGACAGGAGGCATGATGGAACGTTTGTTAATCGTCAATGCGGATGATTTCGGTCTAAGCAAAGGGCAGAACTACGGTATTTTCGATGCCTGTAAGCACGGCGTGGTCACCTCCACGACCGCGCTGGTCAACGGCGCGGCTATCGAACATGCCGCGCAGTTAAGTCGTCGTACGCCTGAACTGGCCGTTGGCATGCACTTTGTGTTGACGCTGGGCGAACCGCTAACGCCAATGCCTGGGCTTACCCGCGAAGGTAAGCTGGGTAAGTGGATCTGGCAAATGGCGGAAGAGGGCGCGCTGCCGCTAGACGAGATTGCACGTGAACTGGAGTGTCAGTACAACCGTTTCATTGAGCTGTTTGACGCGGAACCGACGCATTTAGACAGCCACCATCATGTGCACATGATCCCGCAAATCTTCCCGCTGGTGGCGGCGTTTGCGAAATCAAAAGGCGTTGCGATGCGCGTTGACCGCACTGTTGCGCTGAATACGGACCTGCCGCACGCTCTGCGTACCAGCGAAGGGTTTAGCAGCGAGTTTTACGGTGATGCCATCTCTGAAGCCCTGTTCCTTGATGTGCTGGATAAATCGGCAGCACGCGGCGAGCAGTCGGTGGAGGTGATGTGTCATCCGGCGCTGGTTGATAACACCATTATGGGTAGCGCTTATTGTTACCCGCGTCTGGCCGAGCTGGACGTATTGACCTCGGCATCGCTGAAGTATGCGATTGCGGAGCGAGGCTATCGTCTCGGAACCTACCGCGACGTGTAATAACCCTTTGTTTCACCCCCTCAACCCTTGCCCGGCAGCGATCCTGCCGGGCTTTTTTGTCTATGTCGATGCCCGGTGAATCCTGCTATCATAAGGCTTTCCTGTATTTGTTATTACTGATTGTGAAGTTCACTGCTTATGAAACCGTTTCGCCAACAAAATCGGCAGATTATCAGCTATGTTCCGCGTTCTGAACCCGCTCCACCCGATCACGCCGTGAAAGTTGAAGGCTTTCGCGATGTCTGGTTATTGCGCGGCAAGTACGTGGCGTTTGTGCTGATGGGCAGCGCGTTCCAACGCTCGCAGGCGTTCTCCATTCCTGAAGCGGCGCAGCGTTGGGCGGTACAGATGCGTCAGGAAGGAGAAATCGACGCTTAGTGGCAATCAGGAATAAAAAAAACCGCTGATAAAGATATCAGCGGTTTTTTTATGGAAGTGAGCTAACAAGCTTAGCGGTGCGCTAACTCAGCATCTTCTTCACTATTGAGTACGTCTTTGTCGGTCTGGCGCAGCCATTGGCTGGTCAGCGTACCGGCGGTCATCGAACCGCTAACGTTAAGCGCGGTACGGCCCATGTCGATAAGCGGCTCTACGGAAATCAGCAGCGCAACCAGCGTCACCGGCAGACCCATCGCGGGCAGAACGATAAGCGCGGCAAATGTTGCACCACCGCCCACGCCAGCAACGCCTGCGGAGCTTACGGTAACCATACCGACCAGCGTCGCAATCCACAGTGGATCAAGAGGGTTAATGCCGACGGTTGGCGCCACCATGACGGCCAGCATCGCAGGATAAAGACCGGCACAGCCGTTCTGACCAATGGTTGCCCCAAACGATGCGGAGAAGCTGGCGATGGATTCCGGCACGCCCAGACGACGCGTTTGCGCTTCCACGTTCAGCGGAATAGACGCCGCGCTGGAACGGCTGGTAAACGCAAAGGTCAGCACCGGCCACACTTTACGGAAATACTTCAGCGGACTCACACCGTTTACGCCAAGCAGAATGCCGTGTACCACGAACATAATCAGCAGGCCGAGGTAAGAGGCGACCACGAAGCTGCCCAGCTTAATAATGTCCTGCAGGTTAGAACCGGCAACCACTTTGGTCATCAGTGCCAGCACGCCGTAAGGGGTCAGCTGCATAACCAGACGAACCAGCTTCATCACCCAGCTTTGCAGGGTATCGATAGCGGTCAGAACACGCTGGCCTTTTGGCGCGTCGTCTTTTAACAGTTTCAGTGCGGCGACGCCCAGGAATGCGGCGAAGATAACCACGCTGATAATGGAGGTTGGGCTTGCACCGGTCAGGTCAGCAAACGGGTTTTTCGGCACAAACGATAGCAGCAGCTGCGGCACGCTCAGGTCTGCGACCTTGCCCGCATAGTTGCTTTGAATCGCGTTCAGGCGCGCGGTTTCAGCCGTACCCTGCACCAGACCTTCCGCGGTCAGACCAAACAGGTTTGTCACCAGTACGCCGACCAGTGCGGCAATCAGGGTGGTGAACAGCAGAGTACCAATGGTCAGTACGCTGATTTTACCCAGTTGCGATGCGTTATGCAGACGCGCTACCGCACTCAGAATAGAGGCAAATACCAGTGGCATGACAATCATCTGCAGCAGTTGCACATAGCCGTTACCGACGATGTTAAACCACTGGATGGAATCTTTAAGCACCGGGTTATCGGAGCCGTAAATCATCTGTAAAGCCAGGCCAAAGACCACGCCGACAACCAGAGCAACCAGCACTTTTTTCGCCAGGCTCCACTGTTTGTGGCGCGTTTGCGCAAGCGCAAACAGCAATACGACGAACACGATAATGTTCGCAACTAATGGAAAGTTCATCCCCGTTCTCCTGAAAATTTGTCCACGCCGTCCGGCAGCCATAGCCGCGCGGCGGCGAGTCTTTTTTTAGAACAAATCCGTAAAGATTTGTCTGTATGTGAGAAGGTTAACAGAAGTGGAATAACACGCTTATATCCAAATGGAATTGTTTATGCCAAAAAAGCGCTTTGCGCTGAATTATTGCTCAGCTCGCCCATGGATAAACCGATTGAAATCGTTTTGCAGCATATTAATCACCGAGGATGACCAGCGCACGGCGCTGTTGTCGGGGAGGGACTGCGGCATAAACACGGCGTAGGCAAAAAGCGCCATGCACAGCACGCGCTCAAGCTGGTTGCCCTTGCGCGGCGCGAGAATAGGCAAACGAAAACGCCAGCGGCACGGCCAAAGTAGGGGCACTCCAGCGGGCGTCAGCATATCGGCAAGAATATGGCTCAGATAACCCAGCACCATGCCTTGCAGCGCATCTGCGGGAACAATCCAGCTATCCGGTACTTTGAGGTAAAACACGGTGAGCAGGGCAAATACCGCCAACAGGCTATGAGTAAACCCTCGATGGCCAAACATTCGCGCAATGGGTTTAGACAGCCAGCTAAGCCGCTGCCCGAGAAAGGAGCGCGGGTGATCGATGTCGGGCAGCAGACAGGTCAAAATGGCTGACGGCACCACATGCCACCAGTCTCCCTGCGCTAACACAGGCGTCAGTTCGGCATTTTTAGCAAACACCGCACAGGCGATGGAAAAGAGCAGATGACCTTCCGCCGTCATGATAAAACCCATTATTCTGTAAATTCATACAGTATAGGGTTTTTATACAGTAGGCGGAAGTGGTTACAGTGTAACTCTTTGTCAAAAAATTAACGTGCCAGCCAACCCCCGTCAACGGCTACCGTATAACCATTGATGTAATCAGAAGCCGGGGAGGCGAGAAAGACCACCGGGCCTTTGAGATCTTCCGGGGTGCCCCAGCGTGCGGCGGGGATCCTGTCGAGGATTTCTTTGCTGCGCTCGCTGTCTTCGCGCAGCTGCTGCGTATTGTCGGTCGCCATATATCCCGGGGCAATCGCGTTGACGTTAATATTGTGCTGCGCCCATTCGTTGGCTAATAAACGCGTGATGCCTAATACACCGCTTTTTGAGGCGGTGTAGGATGGCACACGTATTCCGCCCTGGAAAGAGAGCATTGACGCGATATTAATGATTTTTCCGCCGCAGCCCTGGGTCAGAAACTGTTTCGCCACCGCTTGTGAGAGGAAAAAGACCGATTTCAGATTCAGGTTCATCACCTCGTCCCAATCTTTCTCGCTAAAGGTCAGCGCATCTTCGCGGCGGATAGTGCCAGCATTATTGACCAGAATATCAATGCGTCCGGCGGCTTTAACGGCGGCGGGGACAATATCAGCAATGCTGTCCGGCTGACTCAGATCGGCCTGAATGGCGTAAAGTTGACGCCCAAGCGCCTTCACTTTTTCTGCCGTTTCTTGCGGCACGCGGCGGCTGACGCTGACAATATCGCAACCCGCTTCGGCTAACCCGAGCGCCATTCCTTGACCCAGACCTTTATCGCACCCGGTGACGAGTGCCACTTTACCTTGCAAATTGAATGCATTAAGAATCATGTCGACCCCTGTCTTTGCTTTTATTGATTTTGGATGGATGACTACAGGGCAAAGCATAGAAGGGAGAGACGTAAAATTCAAATAAATTTAAAACGGCGTTTCATTTTCATGAGGTGGCTAGCATTTGCGGGCACAATAAGTGCCCGCAGACCGATTAGCCGCACAAATTTTCGCGAGTCAGAGAGACCAGGGATGATAGCTTGACGTCGGCCAGGCTAAAGCGAGGATCCTGCTGGCTTGCCGCATCAGGGACGACAATCGAGCGCATACGCGCGGCTTTGCTGGCTATCATGCCGTTGACGGAATCTTCCAGCGCCACGCAGCACAGCGGGTCTACGCCCAGCTCAGCGGCGCAGTTGAGATAGACCTGCGGATGCGGTTTGCTGTAAGCCAGCGTATCGGCGGAGGCCAGCGCATCAAATTGCTCGCGTAGGTCAAATAAGGCGAGCACTTTTTCCAGCATATACAGCGGTGAGGCAGAGGCGAGGCCCACTTTTAACCCTGATGCCTTGCACAGCGCAACCGCTTCGCGTACGCCGGGCAGGAGTGGCTGTGTGGCTTCGACCTGCGATATGACGCTGGCGATGATGCGTTTCACCACGGTCGCGCGGTCAGGCCCGCTCCACGGTTGCTGCCCAAACCACAAATCGACGACCAAATCGATACGCAAACCACGGGTGTCAGGAAGCTCATGGCGACGGTTAAAGTCGACGCCCAGTTCCCCCAGCACTTCGTGCTCAGCACGATCCCACAATGGTTCAGAATCGATCAGTAAACCATCCATATCAAAAATCGCAGCACGTATTTGGCGCTCGGCGGACATAACAACCTCTCCTTTAGGATAACGAATGCAGGTGAATGGTATATCATATCCAACGTAAAGTCGGGCGAAAGTCGCCATCAGCAGATAGACTGAGGCTGAGTCCCGAAATAAAGCGTCTTAACAAGGGGAACCCATGACGTATCAACAAGCTGGACGCATTGCCATACTTAAGCGCATTGCCGGGTGGATTATCTTTATTCCCGCGCTGATATCGACCTTGATTTCTTTGCTTAAATTTATGTATGAGCACAGTGCTAAGCAGCCAGGAATCGATGCCGTCATGATGGATTTTGTCCACGTGATGGTCGAAATGATGCGTTTCAATACGCCATTTTTAAATGTGTTCTGGTACAACTCACCGCAGCCAGATTTCAGCAACAGCCTGAACGTTCTGTTCTGGGTTATTTTCGCACTGATTTTTGTGGCGCTGGCGCTACAGGATTCCGGGGCGCGTATGTCGCGTCAGGCGAAGTTCCTGCGTGAAGGGGTGAACGACCAACTGATTCTGGAGAAAGCGAAAGGGGCGGAAGGCCTAAGCCGTGAAGCGCTGGAAGCGCGTGTTGAAGTGCCGCGTCATACCATTTTCGTTCAGTTTTTCCCGCTGTACGTCCTGCCGATTATCGTGATTGTGGTGGGCTACTTCGTCTTAAAAGTATTGGGTTTCCTTTAAATGCAACAAGCCCGGCAAAATTGCCGGGCTTGTGATTACGCTGCAGGAATAGCGCGCGGTTTTCCTTGCGGATCGACGGCGACGTAGATAAACAGCGCCTCGGTCGCTTTATAACGCTGGCCTATCGGCTCGGAAGAAACCTTCTTCACCCACACTTCAATATTGATGGTTATCGACGTATTGCCGCGTTTTACGCAGCGTGCATAGCAGCACACCACGTCGCCCACCGCAACGGGCCGCAGGAAGGTCATACCATCAACCCGTACGGTGACTACGCGGCCGTGTGCCACTTCTTTCGCCATAATGGCGCCACCAATATCCATTTGCGACATGATCCAACCGCCGAAAATATCGCCGTTGGCATTGGTATCCGCAGGCATCGCTAATGTGCGTAATACCAGCTCACCCTGAGGAGCGTCATTTTGTTGTGTCATTCTTATTCTCTGTGCTTACTTATGGTCGTCTTGTGGCATGTGGCGATAGATATAAAATCCGCTTAACACGGTAAATACCAGCGTTAACGCCGTCAAACCGAACACCTTAAAGTTGACCCAGATATTTTGCGGTAACCAGAAGGCGATATAAATATTCGCGAGCCCACAGAGAATGAAAAATACCGCCCAGGCGAGGTTTAGCTTCGACCAGACCGCTTGCGGCAGGGTTAATTCTTTACCCAGCATGCGCTGGATCAGCGGCTTTTTCATCACCCACTGGCTGACCAGCAGGGCACCGGCGAACAGCGCGTAAATAACGGTCACTTTCCACTTAATGAATTCATCGTTGTGGAAGAACAGGGTCAGGCCACCAAAGACGGCGACCAGGACGAAGGTGATTAGCGCCATTTTTTCAACTTTGCGATAGCGCACCCAGCTGTAAATCAGTACCACGGCCGTCGCGACAATCAGCGCCGCCGTCGCGGTGTAGATGTCGTAAATTTTGTAAAAGGCGAAGAAAACCACCAGCGGTAAAAAATCCAGAAACTGCTTCATACTTCGATTCCGTCGTTCAGCGCTGTCCACGAATGGACAGCATCAGATTAGTTACGAATAAGCATATACATGCGGAATAAATAAATCAGCAACAGGGCCGATATCAGGTTGCTCAGCGTATTGAGCACCACCGCACCCAGGTAGGGGGTGAGCACGGCAAAGCTCGAGGCAAACAGCAACAGCAGGGTTTTGGCCAGCATCCAACCGACAACCGCCGGCGCGATAAGACGCATATTGGCCCAGCCAAGACGGGTGCTGTTACGCATGGCAGAAAATACGCCCAGTTTATCCTGCACCATCATCACCGGCGCGAAGGCTAGCACGATAGCCAGCAAAATCCCCGGAACGACAATTAGCATCACGCCCATCTGAATCAGGAAAGTGCTGATAAAGATGAGCAGCAGCAGCTTAGGCAGCACCGGTGCGCTCGCCCCGATGGCGCGTATAGCGCTGACCGACTGACCGGCAGAAATCAGCTGAATCATCAGCAAGATGCCGCCTGCCAGAATGGCATTGCCGATCAGTCCAGCAAACGTTGAGGCCGCAGAGGACTGCAGCAAGATTTGCTGTTGTTCCGGCGTCATGTTTTGAACCAAATCAAACAGACCGGTGCTCCCGGTAAGATGATCGCCGACCGTCAGGGTAGCAAGCTGCTCTTCGCTGGGAGAGAAGGCATGGCCGAGCACCACCGTGATAAATGAACAGAGCAATGAAATCAGTAAGATGGTAACAAACTGATTACGGAAAAAATTACCCGTGTCACGGTATACAGACTGCGCCGTGATAGACATGCACTCTCCTTGAGTATTGCAGGTGTTAATTAGCCGGCAATTGTACCGCAAATCTCGCGACCGTAGCACTCTTCGCAGGACACCCGCTAAGTATATCTTTGTAAAGAGGAAGCCGTATCCGACCTCTCAGGGCAGGGAACTGTACATAAGATAAGCATAGGCTGTTTATGCCGCCGATTAATCCTCCAATATCCGTCATCAGAGCGAGGGTTGTGACGCGTGGGAAATTGATCTGGGTATTAATCACCTTATGTTACAAAGGCGTAAAAATTAATCTGGATCAATAAAAGTTAAATCTCATGACTTTATGTGATCTATGAATGATCAAAAGTAACTCGTTATAGGTATATTTGCCGCGCTTGAAAAACCATAACGAGGAAGTGGATATGAAAAAGTTAGCAGTGGTTGCATTGGCGTTAAGTACCTTATCTGGCAGCGTCTGGGCGCATGAGGCAGGCGAGTTTTTCATTCGTGCGGGGTCTGCGACGGTTCGTCCAACCGAAGGGTCGGATAATGTTCTGGGAAGCCTCGGCAGTTTTAACGTCAGTAATAATACGCAGCTCGGCTTAACCTTTACCTATATGGCGACTGATAACATCGGTATTGAGTTACTGGCTGCCAGCCCATTCCGCCATAAAGTGGGTACCGGGCCAACGGGCAATATTGCCACCGTCCATCAATTACCGCCGACCCTGATGGCGCAGTGGTATTTTGGCGATGCGCAGAGTAAATTCCGCCCATACGTCGGAGCGGGGATTAACTACACCACTTTCTTTGATAACGACTTTAATGACACCGGGAAAGAAGCGGGTCTTTCCGATCTCAGTCTTGACGACTCCTGGGGGGCGGCAGGTCAGGTGGGGCTGGATTATTTGATTAACCGTGATTGGCTGGTGAACATGTCGGTCTGGTACATGGATATCGACACCAATGTGAAGTTTAAAGCGGGTGGCGTGAACCAAAGCGTGAGTACGCGTCTGGATCCGTGGGTGTTTATGTTCTCAGCTGGCTATCGCTTCTGATTTCTTCTGCAAAAAAGCTGGTTATTGTATGACCAGCTTTTTCCATTCTTTTCCGCGCGAATCATTTTATTGAACTGTCATCAGTTTTACTGAACTGCTCGAGAAGTAATCGGATATCAATTCCTTACGTTCTGTATAGACGCTCGGACAAGGAGCGTTGTTCATGAAAACTGAGTGGTGCACAGTTTTGCGCCCAACCATACTCAACATCGTCTCTGGTCTTGCAAAAGGCTACGCTGAGCGTCCAGGAATTACTTACGCAGTGCCTTAGCTTTTAGACGAATGCAATGAAGCAGATAAGGCAGTACATTTAGAGCTCGGTGTGCTGCCTTATCGCAGAGGTGCTTGAATTAATTAACTATGTTTTATACTTTTAAAAAATATAGTTTCTGAGTCTGCATCAGTTATTTCACCTTTCAGACCACTTAAATGTTCTGGAACATTAAGATCCAGCATATTGATAACTTCTTTAACCTCAGCGGTGGAAGGATAGCGACCTAGTGACATAGTGAGCCGGGAAGCTATCAACTCGATTCTGTCCACGTCATCAATATCAATAGCAGTGAGTGTTATTTGCTTGTCATTACTGATGGTTCTGGATATATCGTCATTGGCGAAAACCACTCTCTCAGCAGACTTTGCCATATGATAAAATGAATAATCGGCAACTTTGTTTGTAATATCCTCAGATTTATTTTCTTTTGTTTCTTTAAAACCAGATTGATTCGCATATTCAACCTGATTTAACTGAATGGCGGATGAAGTGTCATATTCTGATCTTAGTAAATTAGATACATCCTTACCAAATTGGACTCTTTGTTTCTCGTGTTCAAGAATTTCAGCAATGTCTTTTCCTATACCACCATTGACAATGCTATAAACTTTACCCTTGTCATCGAAATACAATCTATTCTCTGCATCAACTGTATTGAATTTAGTTGAGTCCTCATTTGTATTGTTTTTCTCAATTATCCATCTTGTGCCTGTGTGGTTTTCATGAAGTACTTTATTTTCCTGATAGGCTAAAGCAGTATTCACTATGATACTGCGTACTTCCATGGACACCTGAGTCTCATCTTTATTGGCCTTGATGCCTGATAGTCGTTTGCACAGTACTGACTGAGCTATAACATGTTCTGAGTTGTTGTTACAATGTTTTTTTGCAATGTTGTCACTTGTTTTTATTAATGATTTCAATTCTTTTATTTCCATGCCGACAACTTTAGATCTATCAGTTCTGTTTTTTAGTTCCAGGTGAGTAGGGTTTTTTAGCCATGTGCCATGCTGAGCTCTATTATATGATGTTGCTCTTGTAAAAGAAGCATCATGATGCGTGCCTTCGATATTTTTAGTAAAGGATTTTGTGTTGTCCTTCACTATAGAGATCGGTGTGTTTTGAACGTTTATAACTAGTGTATGTACTTTATTTTCAACACCTGATTTTTGCTGGCTAGATACCGGTGTTGAAATGGCACCATTATTAACTTGCCCATTAATAAGTCGTGATGTTGGTAAAAGCATGCTTCATTCTCAGTTAGTTAAAAGGAGGTGTTATTTAAGTGAAAAGCATGAGAGTAAGATATAAAAAAACAACTATGCTCAATCTAAACTTTGATTCTCTGGGCTAAATCTCAGCGGCTTACACAAAGTAAGACAGAATGTCAATACTCACTGGATTATCTCTGGGTATTAACAATGGCCTTTCTTGGATGGGGGGACGGGGATAGCGTTGAGGTGCCGAAAGATGTCAACGACCGGCCGAGGGTTGGGGCTTATGATACAGATCTAGCATGCTTAATAACTATCATCGGTCTCACCAGAGATTGCTACCAACCCTATTGGGACGAAAGGCGATGTCGGGAATTTTACTGAAACAGTAGTGAAGGGTGAACCGATCGATTTCACTGATGAAGTATTTATCTTGGTACGTGTCAAAATAATAAACCGTAGTGCCAACTGCAGACTTTCCTGTGATCGGTTGATAGGGGCAACACACCTCCATTCGCGGTTATAAGCGTTTTTTAATAAAAAAAATAAAATTTTGCTCTAATATACGAAAGGTGTATTACAATGTATATTTGAGGTATGTCTATGATTTCAAAAGCGTCATCATTCCTGGTGAAGAACATATGCGATAGAAAACTATGTAATTTAGAAATTATCTCAAAGAATAAATACGGCTTTGTCGGAAATTTCTTAAAAGCAAGAAATGAAGTTATGACCTTCTCAATTGGTGGAGTAAAGGAAAAGTTTGAAACCAAAGCGATATTATCATCAGTAGATAGAGCACTTAAAGATAGTTGTAAGACCGAATGGTCTAGAGAAGAAAAGATCAGTATATTATCTTCTGAGATTAATAAAACTATCGATGCTGCATGTGAGATACATGGCCGTATTCTCAATGAAAAAGAAAAAGATGATCTTTTCCGTAGAATTTCATCTAAGTTTGGTTCGGTGGAGCTAGATCCGAAATGCACACAAAGTAGCATTTCACAAATATTGTATAATAATAAGTCTTTATCTGAAAAGGTTGAGCGATTATCTGTTTTTTCGCCATCTCGTGATGATAAGAATAAATTAAGAAATATCATCAACACAAAGCTAACCGATCATGTTTTCATGAAAAAGTTTGGCGACATTGATCTGAATATTCTTAGAAAAAAAACAGCGGAAGAGTTGGCTCGTTTGATAAAACAGAAAAAAATGTAAATATTGGAGACGATTTTCAGTGGTCTCGTTTGTCGGCGTGAATCATTTTGGCTGGTTTGTTAGGTTATAATTTAAACATATGATTGTTTTTTGCAAGGCGGAAATGATGACGTATGCTATAAAGCATTATGTACTCATGTGTTAATAATTATTTATATGAAACTGGCGCTATTCAATGGTTTTTTGATTTTTCTATAAAAGATAATGAGCATGAAACTTAATAATTTAGGCATTAGCCGTTTTTTTTGTAAGGGCAGAGGAACCTATGACCTTACCGCAAAGGGAACCAAAAATGAAATCAACTCTGGTGGTTATATTGGCAAGGTGAAAATTGTTGAAAACACACCTGTTGATTTGGCTTTTCCTCAGGCACGTAAATCTTCGACATTGTCTAGCTCACTGGAATATATAAAACAGAACAGTAGTGATGTCTCAAGTGGAAATGTAAAGCCTCACAAATTTTTTCGGGGTATTAGATGTTGGCTAGCTGAAGTTAAAACAGGAAGTCACACCGTTAACATTGATGAAAATATTGTCTTCAACAGGATTGATGGAATTATTAATAAACTATCCGAAAAAGATAACAATGTTGCATTGCTAAGTTTTAACAAATCTGCACACAGTGCAATTGTTATACACCATAGTGATGGTATGTTCAGTATGTATAATGTTACGGGAGAGGACAACGAGACACGTTATATTGAAAATGAACGGAATGGTTTTACTAATGATATTTTAAATGAGATGGCGAATTGGAATGATATGCTCCAGGATGAGAGTGTGGTATTCCTTCCGAACCTTAATGTTAAAAATATTGAGGATCATATTAAAAACTCCGGGGATCATAAATTTAACGTATTAACGCATAATTGTTCGAAATTTGTCGCGAAAGCCCTACTCGCAGGATTTGATAATGATAATAACCATAAATTCGCACATGACAGAAAATGGCAAATGCCAGCTAACACGCTGGAGTTAGCAAAGGAGATCGCTTTCAAAAGTGCTCAGAAGAAGGATGAATAATCGAACTCAACAAATGGCTCACTCCATTGGGTAATCACCATTTCCCATGGATAGCTAGCTTCAACGAAGGCAAATAGGCTATATCATGGGAAATTTGGGTCACAGCTACGAGCGTGAAAACCTCCATCATACCCGCTTAAGGCTCAGCATGAATGTGTCGCAGATAAGAAGGCATAGTGATTAGATTCTGCAATGTATGGAGAAGTCGTTATGCCTCTTAGAGTTTTACGCAACAATGGAAAAGTGTTTTCTGCCGTTGGAATGTCTAAACCTGAAAAAACGCTTTCTGAAAAGACGATAGAAGATAAAAAAAAGAAATTACAGAGACTTAAACAAAAAGCAGCATCAAAATTTAAACCTATTCCCGCAAAAATTTTGAGTATGATTAATCGTCTGGGGAATATGTTGCAAACCGCGAGCATCACTCCTTCGGTCACGGAGGCGAAAATCAATCAACTTCTGAATCAGATTTCGTCCATGATAGACAGTACCCGGCCGACAGACGATGCCTCTAAAGATGATGGTAAGTTGCCAAAATTTCAAGGAAAAACCCTGGCGGATGATGAAGCAATGACGATTAGTAAAAAGGCTTCATCAGAACTCAAGAAAAGAAAATCAGGCGCCTTGCTGGATAACTCGGTGAGTTCAAAAATAAGACGGGATTGAATTCTATTGGTCAGGCTTGTGGGGCTGCGTAACGAAATTTTTATCCCTTTTACGTTGCGGGTGTCCGACGTGAGAGGTTTTGCCTCATAAAGAGAGCGATTGCGCTGAAGGCGATGTTGAAGTCAAAAAAAAGCCCGCATTAAATGCGGGC
The DNA here is from genome assembly GCF_044745165.1 of Kluyvera sp. NPDC087067. Taxonomy (NCBI): domain Bacteria; kingdom Pseudomonadati; phylum Pseudomonadota; class Gammaproteobacteria; order Enterobacterales; family Enterobacteriaceae; genus Kluyvera; species Kluyvera sp. NPDC087067. The sequence goes on from NZ_JBIUZS010000001.1 coordinate 571,003, forward strand.
AAAAATACTGGAAGCAATGTGAGCAATGTCGTACCGAATACTTGAGTGATTTGCTCAACTATTCGGTAATGAGAAAGATAATAGTTCTCATCTAAGATATCAACCCTATCTTTTGTGTGAAAGCGATTTTTTTTACTCCACCATAAAAACCGTTCTTTTGTGGCTGTTATCTAATGGCCACGCTTCGGCGACTTCATGCAGGGGGACGGGGGTGGTAGCAAGGGTAAATTTGCCCGCCACGGCTGCCTGAAGCATCTCTCCGGTCGCCTGTAACAGCTGCTGTAAGCTCAGGCTGCCGATTCCACTGCCCATCAGCTGCAGCGGCGAGGATCGCAATACCGAACCGTTAAGATTAATGTCACTGCCCGCCAGTGAGCCGACCTGCACATAACGAATAGATGAGCCTGCTGGAGTGTGTTTCGCTAACGCTGGCAGCAGCAATTCCGCGCTGTGTCCCCAAAGATAATCCACCACCACATCAATCTGCTGGCTGGCCTGCTCGGCGAACTGCGCGCTTAGCGTGTCATCGTCGGTGGTTAACACAACGCATTCATCAGCGCCGAGAGAGGCTAAAGCCTGCGGGTTACGTCCGGTGGCAATCACCTTCTTTGCCCCAAGATGGCGGGCAATCTGGATAGCTAACTGTCCGGCGGTGCCGGTGGCACCGTTAATCAGCACCGTTTCACCTGCGTTAAACGCGGCACGCTGTACCAGCGCTGCCCATGCCGACATGCCGGGATTCGCCATTGCCGCCGCAGTGATATCGTCTAACGCATCTGGCAGCGGTAAGCAGTGCGTTAATGCGACAGGAGCATACTGCGCCATGCTTCCCCAGGGAGCGACTGGAAAGGCAAAGTAGACGCGCTGACCATCGGATAACGATCCGGTACCGTCAATACCCACGCCAAAGGGCAGCGTGCCGTCAAAGCTGTAATGCTTGCCGGAGGCGCGGCTTTTCACCACGTGGCTGATGGCGGCGGCGCGCACCTTTACCAGCGTGTGCTGCGCGTCGGCCTGTGGGTCGGTAAAGTCGGCCCATACCGGCCCTTGCGCGAGGTCAAACACGACGGCTGCTTTCATTATTCTGTCTCCATAAGGTATTTATGTGTAAAATGCACATATCAGATAACGGCACTATACCCGGTTGGAAAATATATGCAATATGCACATAATAAATATGACATCACCGAATTTCACGGCGCGCTGCTGGATATCATCGGCGTAATGAATCAACCTGTGCGTGACGAACAGTTGCTACAGGCAGCCGGCGTACAGCTGGATCAAATCCTCTTCCCGCTGCTGGTGGCTATTGGACGTAGTGGCCCGATAGGGGTGGTTGAGCTCGCGGATAACCTCGGGCGTGATTACACCACCGTAAGCCGCCAGGTGAAGAAATTAGAGGCCTTAGAACTGGCGCATAAACAGCCCAACGCGCAGGACCGGCGGATAAGTGAAGTGACGCTGAGTGAAAAAGGTCGGGCTATTTTTGATGCGATTGCGATAGCAAGGCAAAAGCTGATGAATCAGGTACTGGCGGGATGGAAGGCGGAGGAGGTGGAGGCGTTATTTAAGCTTACGCGTCAGTACGCTGACAGCCTGCAACAAAATCCGGCCGCCTGACGGTAGTCGGGCGGCCGGAGTATCAGGCGGTGATTGTGGCGGCTTTCATGCTCTTCACAAAGCGTGAAAGCTCATCCAGCATTGCCTGCGGATTCTCGACGTTACGCTCGATAATCTTAACAATCGCGGAACCGGAAATTGCCCCGGCAGCGCCGGCTTCAATGGTCGCGGTCACCTGATCGGGGGCAGAAATACCAAAGCCCTGCAGCGGTGGCGCGGCGTTGTACTTGGCCAGTTTTTCTACCAGATGGTGCAGCGGCAGCGCGGCGCGTGACTCCGTACCGGTAACGCCCGCCCGGGACAGCAGGTAGGTATAACCCCGTCCGTGCTCAGCAATCTGGCGCAACAGCTCATCATCCGCATTCGGTGGGCAGATAAAGATCGGTGCCACATTGTGGCGCAATGCTGCCTGGCGGAACGGTGCGGATTCCTCGACCGGTACGTCGGCAACCAGCACGGAATCGACGCCTACGCGTTCACATTGCGCATAGAACTCATCAATACCGCCGCTAAAGACCAGGTTTGCGTACATCAACAGGCCAATGGGAATCGTCGGGTGTTTTTGACGAATCGCCGCCAGCATCCCAAAGCACTGGGTTGGCGTGACGCCCGCGGCAAATGCGCGCAGCGTGGCGTTCTGGATGGTCGGGCCGTCGGCCAGCGGATCGGAAAACGGGATCCCAAGCTCCAGCGCATCGGCTCCAGCCTCAATCAGCGTGTCGATGATTTTCAGCGACTGACCGGGGTTCGGATCGCCCAGGGTGACGAAGGGAACGAATGCGCCTTCCTTGCGGGCCTTCAGTGTTGCAAATAGGTTGTCATAGCGTTCCATCAGATTTCCCCTCGCGCTTTCAGAATATCATGTACGGTAAAGATGTCTTTGTCGCCGCGACCGGAGAGGTTAACCACCAGAAGTTGCTCTTTTTCCGGGTTTTCGCGGATCATTTTCAGTGCATGGGCCAGCGCGTGAGAAGATTCCAGCGCCGGGATAATGCCTTCATGACGGCTGAGTTCTTTAAACGCGTCCAGCGCTTCGTTATCGGTAATCGACACGTATTCCGCGCGGCCGATGCTGTTCAGGAAAGCGTGCTGTGGGCCTACGGATGGGAAATCCAGCCCGGCAGAGATGGAGTAAGATTCTTCAATCTGGCCTTCATCGGTCTGCATCATCGGCGATTTCATACCAAAATAGATACCAACGCGACCATGTTTTAGCGGTGCGCCGTGCTCGCCAGATTCGATACCGTGACCGGCAGGCTCGACGCCAATCAGGCCGACGCTGGTCTCCTCAATAAAGTCAGCGAACATGCCGATGGCATTGGAACCTCCCCCGACGCAGGCGATAACCGCATCCGGCAGACGGCCTTCTTTTTCGCGGATCTGCACTTTGGTTTCTTCGCCAATCATGCGCTGGAATTCACGCACGATGGTCGGGAACGGGTGTGGGCCTGCGGCGGTGCCGAGCATGTAGTGCGCGGTTTCATAGCTGCCAGACCAGTCGCGCAGCGCCTCGTTACAGGCATCTTTCAGCGTTGCGGAGCCGCTGTGTACCGCGATCACTTCCGCGCCCATCAGACGCATACGGAAGACGTTTGGCGACTGGCGCTCAATGTCTTTCGCACCCATGTAGATACGGCATTTCAGACCCAGCAGCGCACAGGCGAGGGCGGAGGCGACACCGTGTTGACCTGCGCCGGTTTCAGCGATGATCTCGGTTTTGCCCATCCGTTTCGCCAGCAATGCCTGGCCTAACACCTGGTTAGTTTTATGCGCACCGCCGTGCAGCAGATCTTCACGCTTTAAGTACAGCGTGGTTTTGCTGCCCGCCGTCAGATTGCGGCATTTGGTCAGCGCGGTGGGACGACCGGCGTAGTTTTTCAGCAGGTCGGTAAATTCGGCCTGGAAAGTCGGGTCTTTTTGCGCGCTGACGAAAGCTTCTTCCAGCTGGCGCAGGGCAGGCATCAGAATCTGTGGAACGTACATTCCGCCAAATTCACCAAAATAGGGGTTCAGTAAAGTGCTCATTATTGCTCCTTAATATGCGCGCAGCGTTTGAAATGCCGAAGCCAGTTTGCTGGCATCTTTAATGCCGGGTTCTAATTCGACGCCTGAGTTGAAATCCAGCCCGGCGCAGCCGCTTTTGGCGGCGGTCACACAGTTATCTGCGCTTAATCCACCCGCCAGAATCACATTGCTGAGATCCTGACCTTGTAATAAAGACCAATCAAAGCGCTGGCCCGTACCGCCTTGACCGTTGTCGAACACATATTTGTCGACGTGGTTAAGATTTCGTGCGGGCAGCGTGTCGGCAACGCTGAGCGCTTTCCAGATTTGTACGTCATCAGGCAAAGCGGCACGAAGTTCGTCGATATAGGCTTGATCTTCATCGCCGTGTAATTGCACGGCACAAAGATGCAAACCGGTAACGCGTTCAACAATCTCAGCCACCGGCGCGTTTCTGAATACGCCAACGTAGGCGAGCGGGGCGGCGTTAATCACCTCTTGCGCTTGCTGAGCGCTAACCGCCCGCGGCGAGGTCGGGACGAAAATAAGTCCACCATAAATCGCGCCAGCCTCGAAAGCGGCCTGCGCGTCCTGGGGTCGGGTTAAACCGCAGACTTTGTTCTCGCCTAATAACACACGGCGGACTGCGGCATTCAGGTCATCATGCGACATCATCGCCGAGCCAATCAGGAAGCCGTTGGCGAAGTGGCTCAGCTCGCGAACCTGGGCATTGGTATTAATGCCGGACTCGCTGATAACCGTCACCTCATGCCCCAGACGCGGCGCAAGTTGGCGGGTGCGGTTGAGATCGATGGACAGATCGCGCAGGTCGCGGTTGTTAATACCGACCACCCGGGCCTTCAGGGCAATCGCGCGTTCAAGTTCTTCTTCGTTACTGACTTCGGTCAGCACGCCCATGCTCAGGCTGTGCGCGACGGCCGAAAGCTGGCGATACTGGTCATCGTCAAGCACTGACAGCATCAGCAGGCAGGCATCGGCCTGGTAGTAACGGGCCAGATAAATCTGGTAAGGGTCGATAATAAAGTCTTTGCACAGAATGGGCTGCGGCGCGATTTGGCTGACAATAGGCAGGAAATCAAAGCTGCCCTGGAAGTACTTTTCATCCGTCAGTACAGAAATGGCCGAAGCGTAATGCTTATATACGTTGGCAATACGCGCCGGATCGAAATCCTCGCGAATCACCCCTTTTGACGGAGAGGCTTTCTTACACTCCAGAATAAAGGCGGTGCGGGTACCGCGCAGCGCGTCATAAAAATGACGCTGGCTTGGCTGTACCTCGTTCTGGAATGAGGCTAAAGGCTGTTGTTGTTTACGGGCTTCTACCCAAATCGCTTTATCTGCAACGATTTTCGCTAATACGGTCTGCATTTTTTATCCTCTTGCCGCTAATGCGGTCACGCGGTCGTAGGCGGCACCGCTGTGTAGAACATCAAGCACCTGCTGGACGTTGGCTTTCAGGTCTTCATGACCGTAAAGACGCATCAACATAGCGACGTTTACCGCGACGGCGGATTCGTGCGCAGTCTCACCTTTACCTTGTAGTAAGCGCGTCAGAATGTCACGGTTTTCTTCCGGCGTACCGCCCGCCAGCTCGGCCTGATGGTACGGGGTGAGGCCAAAGTCATCTGCGGTTAACTGGTAGCTCTTAATTTCGCCGTTATGCAGTTCAGCCACCACGGTTGGCGCATGGAGCGAGACTTCATCCATACCGCCACTGTGTACCACCGCGGCGCGCTCGTAACCCAGCACGCGCAGCGTTTCTGCAATCGGCAGCACCAGCTCTGGACTGTAGACGCCAATCAACGCCAGCGGCGGGTGAGCCGGGTTAATCAGCGGCCCCAGCACGTTAAACAAAGTGCGGGTTTTCAGCTGCTGACGTACCGGCATCGCGTGGCGGAAACCGGTGTGATACTTCGGTGCGAACAGGAAGCACACGCCGAGTTCATCCAGCGCCTGACGTGATTTGTCCGCGTTCATGTCGAGGTTTATCCCGAACGCTGCCAGCAGGTCGGAAGAGCCAGACTTACTGGAGACGCTACGGTTGCCGTGCTTGGCGACCTTCAGGCCACACGCGGCGGCCACGAAGGCGCTGGCGGTGGAAATATTGATACTGTTGCTGCCGTCGCCGCCGGTGCCGACGATATCGGCAAACGGATAGTCCGGGCGCGGGAACGGCGCGGCGTTCTCCAGCAGGGCGGTGGCGGCCCCGGCAATCTCATTCGGGCTTTCGCCACGAATTTTCATGCTCACCAGCGCGGCGGCCAGTTGTTCTGGTTTCACTTCACCGCGCACCACGGCGGAGAAGAGCTGGTGGCTTTCTTGCTGAGTCAGCGTTTGCGCCTGGTAGAGTTTTTCCAGAATCGGTTGCAGGGTGTTGCTCTGCTCCAGTTTCTGTAGCGCCCATGCCAGGGTTTGCTCCAATAAACGAGCGCCTTGCGTGGTGAGGATCGATTCCGGGTGGAACTGGAAGCCGCAAACGCGATCCGCATCGTGACGAACGGCCATCACCATGCCGTTGAAATGGGCGTTAATGGTTAAGCCTGCGGGAATGTTGCTGCCCACCAGAGAGTGGTAGCGCGCGACCGGCAGCGGGTTGCTTAAACCGTCGAACATAGCCTGACCGTCGTGCTCAATGCTTGAGGCTTTGCCATGCAGGATTTCACCGGCTTGACCGACATAACCGCCGTAGGCTTCAACAATCGCCTGATGACCGAGGCAGATACCGATAATCGGCAGTTTGCCACGCATACGGGTCAGCAGTTCTGGCATGCAGCCTGCTTCCGACGGCGCACCGGGGCCAGGAGACAGCATCAGCACAGGGTTATCCATCGTGCCCAGACGTTCAATTAACGTTTGCGCCGGAACATGGTTACGGTAAATCACGACGTTGTGCCCGTTTGCGCGCAGCTGATCCGCCAGGTTGTAAGTAAAGGAGTCGATATTATCGAGCAGCAGAATGTCAGCCATCAGAAAATCTCCTGTGCATGATGGGCGGTAGCAATGGCGCGCAGAACGGCACGGGCTTTATTTCGGGTTTCATCGGCTTCAGACTGCGGGACAGAATCGAGCACCACGCCTGCGCCAGCCTGTACGGTGGCAATCCCGTTTTCGACAAACGCTGAACGGATAACGATGCAGGTGTCGAGGTCGCCATGAGCGGTGAAGTAGCCCACCGCGCCGCCGTAGCTGCCGCGTCGCTTGCCTTCGGCTGCGGCGATAAGCTGCATGGCGCGGACTTTTGGCGCACCGCTCAGGGTGCCCATATTCATACAGGCGCGGTAAGCGTGCAGGACGTCGAGGTCTTTACGCAGTTCGCCCACCACGCGGGAGACCAGGTGCATGACGAAAGAGTAACGATCCACTTTGGTCAGGTCTGCAACGTAGCGGCTACCCGGCGTACAGATGCGGGCGAGGTCGTTACGCGCGAGATCGACCAGCATCAGATGTTCGGAAAGCTCTTTATGATCGGTACGCATCTCAAGTTCAATGCGGCTGTCGAGATCGCGGTCCAGCGTGCCGTCAGCGCGGCGACCGCGTGGACGAGTACCGGCAATCGGGTAAATTTCAATCTGACGGTTGGTGGCGTCGTATTTAAGTGAACTCTCTGGCGATGCACCAAACAGCGTGAAATCGTTATCCTGCATAAAGAACATATACGGGCTTGGGTTGCTCTTTTTCAGCACGTCGTAAGCCGCCAGTGCAGACGGGCAGGGCAGAGAGAAGCGGCGTGAAGGCACCACCTGGAAAATCTCCCCCGCGCGAATCGCTTTTTGCATTTTGCGCACCACGTCGCCGTACTCTTCATCGCTCTGGTTGCATTCGCAGCGCATGGTTTTAATTTCATGCACCGGCAGCGCCATCGGCGGTTCGTTCATCTGCTGGCGAACCTGAGCAATACGTTGTAGTAGGCGATCTTTTTCCGCTTCGCATGGGGTGAACAGGCTTGCCTGAATACGGGTGTTTTTAGTCTGATGATCAATCACCAGCAAGGTTTCTGCCAGGTAGAAGCAATAGTCCGGGCACGCGTTATCGCTTTCAAGCTGCGGTAAATCCTCAAAACCGGCGACCAGGTCGTAAGCGAATAATCCGCCAAAGAACATGGCTTCACGTTCATCTTTCGGGACGACAACCAGTTCCTGCATCAAACGCAGGGCATCAAAGACCGACAGCGAACACAGGCGGGCATCTTCATCCAGCAGGTTGCTGACGGCTGGGAAGCGCAGCACGCGGCAGGTGGGCTGACGGTTATTTTCAACGCCTGAAGGCAGCGCAGCGTCGAGCAGAGGCAGCAATGATGCACCGTTATCAGACAGCGCCTGAATGGTGACGGTATCGCCCAGCGCGGTGATGCGCAGGGCGCTATCGACCAGCAGCAGGCTTTTTAAATCGTTCTTGCTATCGATATCTGCGGACTCAAGCAGCAAAGTCGCCGGGCGCGCACCACACAACTGATGAAACAGCGCGGTAGGATTCTCACGGTAAATCGCGTCACTGGTCAGAAGCTCGAGCAGGGGTTTTTGTGTTTGCATCGTTGTTCTCGCCTGATTCTGTATTATTGTGCTTAATAAAAAGCCCGCGCATTGGCGGGCTGGGTATCTGTTTGCTTTACGCAGACGTGATGACTCCGCCCTACTGGGAAGTACGCCACCAACCGTTGTGCAAAGCAATGATTTTACGTGTCATTTTCAGATACCTTTACTAAGTGAACTTGCGTACTAGTTAACTAGTTCGAGGGGGCAAAGTCAACCCCTGATTTTAGAAATAAGCGCAATACCGTTATGATAGGCCGCGAAACATAATGAGTAGTCCAACGGGAGCTGTTTTGAGCGACACCAATTACGCAGTGATTTACGATCTTCACAGCCATACCGTCGCCTCTGATGGTCACCTGACGCCGGAAGAACTGGTACACCGTGCAGGGGAAATGCGCGTGGGTACGCTGGCGATTACCGATCACGATACGATCAATGCCATTCCCCGGGCACAGGCCGAAATTGCGCGCGCCGGTCTGGCGTTGCAGTTGATTACCGGCGTCGAGATCTCGACGCAGTGGGAAAACCACGAAATTCATATTGTCGGGCTCAATATTGATATTGAAAACCCGGCGCTAACCGAATTCCTGGCCGCGCAGATTGAACGTCGCCAGCTGCGCGGGAAAATGATTGCCGAGCGTCTGGAAAAGGCGCAAATCCCTGGGGCGTGGGAAGCCGCGCTGAAAATGGCCGATGGCGGTGCGGTGACGCGAGGCCACTTCGCTCGCTTCCTCGTTGAGCAGGGCAAGGCGTCCAATATTGGCGATGTTTTTAAAAAATATCTCGCGCGTGGGAAAACCGGTTACGTTCCGCCACAGTGGTGTACAATAAAGGAAGCTATTGAAGTCATTCATCATTCCGGTGGGGTTGCGGTTATCGCCCATCCGGGGCGGTACAATTTGTCCGCCAAGTGGCTGAAAAGATTGCTGGCGCACTTTAGTGAACACGGCGGCGACGCGATGGAAGTCTCCCAGTGCCAGCAGGCGCCTCACGAGCGCACTCAGCTTGCCACCTATGCCCGCGAATACGGTTTACTGGCGTCACAGGGGTCGGACTTCCATCAACCCTGCCCGTGGATTGAACTGGGCCGTAAACTGTGGTTACCCGCAGGCGTCGAGGCAGTCTGGCAGCGCTGGGAGCAGCCGCAGCATTCAATTGAGAGGGAAGCATGAGTCAGTTTTTTTATATCCACCCGGATAACCCACAGGCGCGTCTGATTAACCAGGCGGTTGAAATTGTGCGTAAGGGCGGCGTCATCGTCTACCCAACCGATTCTGGCTACGCCTTAGGCTGTAAAATTGAAGACAAAGGGGCGATGGAGCGTATTTGCCGCATCCGTCACCTCCCGGACGGTCACAACTTCACCCTGATGTGTCGCGACCTGTCCGAATTGTCCACCTATTCTTATGTCGATAACGTGGCGTTTCGTTTAATTAAAAACAACACGCCGGGTAACTACACGTTCATTCTTAAAGGCACCAAAGACGTACCGCGTCGACTGCTGCAAGAAAAACGTAAAACCATCGGGATGCGCGTTCCTTCTAACCCGATAGCGCAAGCGTTGCTGGAAACGCTCGGCGAGCCGATGCTCTCCACCTCGCTGATGCTGCCGGGCAGCGAATTTACCGAGTCCGACCCGGAAGAAATTAAAGACCGTCTGGAAAAACAGGTGGATTTGATTATTCACGGTGGATATCTGGGCCAGCAGCCAACGACGGTTGTCGATCTGACTGACGATACCCCCGTGGTTATCCGCGAAGGCGTGGGTGACGTTAAACCTTTCCTGTAATACCCGAACACCCGGCGGCGTTTGCCTGCCGGGTATCTGCATTTAGCGGCCTTTCTCCCCTGATTGACCCATCGTGGCCTTCCCGCTGCTTAAGAAGGCGATAAAAGGCAGGAACAAGCTGCCCTTTTATCCTAAAATTCGTGTACTATGTGCGGTCACAATTCTGGGTGGGTAGCCTGCGTGGTCATTTAACGCGGCTGTTCGCCTGCTTATGCAGCCCGGTGACTCATTCCTGCGGCTGATAATAAAGTCTGTAAGACGCCTGTGAAGGCGACACCTGAAGGAAGCTCGATGAGCGATAAAAGCGAAAAACTGCAAAAAGTGCTGGCGCGTGCTGGCCACGGTTCCCGCCGTGAAATTGAAACCATTATTGAAGCGGGCCGCGTCAGCGTGGACGGCAAAATCGCCAAGCTGGGCGATCGTGTTGAAGTGATCCCCGGTCTCAAAATTCGTATCGACGGACACCTTATCTCCGTTAAAGAATCCGTAGAACAAATCTGTCGCGTTCTGGCGTATTACAAGCCGGAAGGTGAGTTGTGTACCCGTAACGACCCGGAAGGGCGTCCAACCGTCTTTGACCGTCTGCCAAAACTGCGCGGCGCGCGCTGGATTGCCGTAGGGCGTCTGGACGTCAACACCTGTGGGCTGATGCTGTTTACCACCGATGGTGAGCTGGCGAACCGCCTGATGCACCCAAGCCGTGAAGTGGAACGTGAATACGCGGTGCGCGTATTTGGCGAAGTGGATGACAACAAAGTGCGTCAGTTGTCTCGCGGCGTACAGCTTGAAGATGGCCCTGCGGCCTTCAAAACCATCAAGTTTAGCGGCGGTGAAGGTATCAACCAGTGGTACAACGTGACCCTTACCGAAGGTCGTAACCGTGAGGTTCGTCGTCTGTGGGAAGCGGTGGGCGTGCAGGTTAGCCGTCTGATTCGCGTGCGCTATGGTGATATCCAACTGCCTAAAGGCCTGCCGCGCGGCGGGTATACTGAGCTTGATCTGGCGCAGACCAACTATCTGCGTAAGCTGGTTGAACTGCCGGCTGAAACCGAATCCAAAGTGGCGGTGGAAAAAGATCGTCGCCGCATGAAGGCAAACCAGATTCGTCGTGCCGTGAAGCGTCACAGCACCACCAGCGCCAGCCCGAAAAACAATTCTAATCGTCGTTCCAGCACCCGCAACAGCGGTAAAGCGTAATGACCTCGGTTTCGGCGGGTTAACCGCCGAAACCTGCTTTATTATCCTCATCTCCCTGTGATTCATTTCACACTTCCAGATAAAGACAAAAAACAGGAATTCCCCGGACAAATTACGCAAAGTGATGCCTTAGCCAACGCCATATACTGTTGCCACAGATTCCTGAAAGGGTAGCCCGAAATGGACACAACAAAAAAGCTCTCGGCAAGTTATGTGGTTATCGGTGTTAAAGAAAAAATAGGCTATGGCTTTGGCGATTTAGCCTCTAATTTATCCTTTGGTTTTGTCTCTCTTTTTCTGCTCTATTTTTACACCAATATTTATGGCATTAGCGCCGCGCAGGCCAGTTTGATATTTGTGATCGCCCGCGTGATTGACGCCATCTTTAATATCCTGATCGGTTTTGCGATTGATAAAACCCACAGTCGTTATGGGAAATTGCGCCCGTGGTTATTATACGGTTCGATTCCGCTTGGCTTCCTGACGGTACTCTGTTTTGTGCCCTTTGGCGGCGAGGCGAAATTCTTTTTTGCGTTAGCTTCTTATACTATCTATTGCCTGGCTTACACTGCGGTGAATACGCCATATTCCGCATTAACTAACCGTCTCACTCAGCACGAAGCCTCACGATCATCTCTTTCGGTTTATCGATTTGTCCTGGCAATTGTCGGCTACCTTATCGTTTCAACCACCGCCGATTTACTCATTTCGCCGTTTAACGACAAGCAGATGGGCTATGTTTTTGCTGTTTCCTGCTTCGCATTGCTGGCGACGTTTTTGTTTCTTGCCTGTTTTGGCATGACGAAAGAACGAGTGGGTGAAGAAGAGGACACGCCCGCACCGGGCCTGCGTGAAATGCTGCGCGCGGTGATGGGCAATGCGCCGTTGATTAACCTGTCGCTGTTCACCGTCTTTTTCTATATTGCCTACACAGTATGGATGGCCATCGCGGTTTACTTTATTAAATACATTATTGGCAACGAAGGCTTTACGGCCACCTTCTTTATGATTCAATCGGCGGCCTATATTTTAGGCACCATGATTTCAGGCAAGATTATTGCCTGGATGGGCAAAAAGAAAATGGCGCTGCTGGCACTATTGATTGGCGTGCTGGGCGTATTAATGCAGTACTTTATTGCCGGTGATAATCTCTGGCTGGTGATGAGCGGTGTGTGCCTGTTCAGTATTACGCTCGGGATGGGATTTGTCGCGATGTGGTCGATGATTGCAGATACGGTGGAATATGCTGAGTGGCATCATGGGGTGCGTACAGAAGGCGCAATATACGGTTTCTTTAACTTTATCACCAAACTTGCGATGGCTATTGGCGGCGGATGTGCGGGATGGATGCTGGATTATTACCATTATGATGCCGGTGATATTAGTGCCAGTGCGTTAAATGGTATCAATATTTTAATGACCCTTTTCCCCGGCGCGATGTTTGCTTTAAGCGCTATTTTTATCGCGGCCTATTCGCTGGATGAAAAAACCTACCGTGACATTGTGCAGAAAATCAGCCTGCGTAAACAAAACGCGCACTAACCTCAGGGAGTCGAGATATGAATCGTGATTTTAGCAGCCTCATTAGCGCGATGAACGCCGAAGAGAAAGTGGCCTTATTAACCGGCAGTGGCCTGTGGCGAACAGCCAGTCTGCCGCAGCACGGCATTGCTGATATCGTCATGACCGATGGCACCTACGGCGTACGCTACAGCAGTGCGCAAATTGACGGCAGCGAGAAGTGGAGTATGGATGACTTCATTTCGGTCATTACTCAGACGGCAGATCGGGCGAGCGTCGAGGAGTCGGCGGTGAAAGGCGGCAGTGAAGCCTTATTCAGCGCCTCGCTTCCGGCGACCTGTTTCCCGAATGGTTCAAGCCTTGCCTGCAGCTGGGACATTGATCTGGTCTATCAAATGGGGCAAGCGCTGGGACGTGAATGTCAGCATATGGGCGTGGGCATTTTGCTTGGCCCGGGGATCAATATTCGTCGCACGCCGCTGGCTGGACGGGGTTATGAATACTACGCCGAAGATCCCGTGGTGAGCGGGGATATTGCTGCGGCGCTGATTAACGGTTTGCAGGATGAAGGTGTCGGCGCCAGTTTGAAGCACTTTGCGGCGAATAATTCTGAGTATCGCCGCACCGAAATGGACTCGATTATTGAAGAGCGTGCGCTGCGTGAAATTTACCTAGCCGGTTTCCACCGTGCGATTAAGAAATCCCAGCCGTGGACGGTGATGTCCTCTTATAATCGGTTAAACGGTATGCAAACCTCGCAGGATCCTTTCTTGCTGACGCAGGTGCTAAGAGAGGAGTGGGGTTACGACGGGCTGGTGATGTCTGATTGGTATGGCATTAAAGACCGTCCCGCCTCTTTGCTGGCAGGAAACGATCTGGCCATGCCAGAAACGCGGCGTGATAAGCAAACGTTGCTTGCCGCGATTGAAGCCGGGGACGTGCCTATGGCGGTGGTCGACCGCGCCTGCGAGCGGATGCTGGTACTGCTGGATAAAGTGCAGCGCCATCGTCGTCCGCAAACTCAGGCTGATTTCCCGGCTCACCATGCGCTTGCGCAGCGCTTAGCCGCTGAGTCTATCGTGTTACTTAAGAATAGCGATGACCTGTTGCCATTGCGTCCTGAAACTACCCGTCGGATAGCAGTGTTGGGTAAACCAGCACAGGAGCCGGTGATTCAGGGTTCAGGCTGTGCGACGACCGTGCCGTGGCTTCTTGACCGACCGCTGGATGAAATTTTTGATCTTGCCGGGGATGATTTCAGCGTCACCTGGGCGGTGGGCGCGCCTGACGACCTTCACTGTGACGAACAGGCGCTGGCCGAGGCCCGCGCGGTGGCGCAGGATGCCGACGTTGCGGTGATTTTTGTTAGCACCGCCGTGGGTGAAGATGGCGAAAATGGCGATCGTCAGGATCTCAACATCCTGGCAGTGCATGAACGCCTGATCCGTGAAGTCTCTGCGGTGCAGCCAAATGTGGTGGTGGTCTTGGCGAACAGCGACGCCGTCGTGATGCCGTGGCTCGGGGAGTGTAAAGCGCTGCTGGAGACTTTCTTTGCCGGGCAGGGCATGGGCCGCGCGGTGGCAGAGATTTTGTTTGGCAAACGCAACCCTTGCGGCAAACTGACGGTAACGGTGCCAAATACGCTGGAGGAGACGCCTGCCTGGCTGAACTATCCGGGGGAGAACTTGCGCCATCATTATGGCGAAGGGCTCTTTGTCGGTTATCGCTACTATGATAAGCGTCGCCTGACGCCGCTGTTCCCGTTTGGCTTTGGCCTGAGCTATACGCAATTTGCCTATGCCAATCTGGCGCTGTCAGCGAGCTGTATTGGCGAGAACGAAACGCTCACCTTGTCGTTTGATTTGACCAACACCGGCCATCGTGAGGGTAAAGAGATTGTCCAGCTGTACGTCAGCGCGCCTGCAGGTGAGTTGATTCGAGAGGTTAACGCGCTGAAAGCGTTCACGAAAGTCACGCTGGCGGCGGGAGAAACTCGCCGGGTGTCTTTGCAACTCCCGATTGCTGAGCTGGCTTGTTATCATCCCGGTCTCGCAGATTGGGTGGTGACGCCGGGGATCTGGCAGCTCCATGTCGGCAGCTCCTCCCGCGACCTGCCGTTAAACGCGGAAGTGAAAATTGATTGCCCGCAGCGTTACGTCCCGCTGCGCGATGATAATTCTTTGCAACAGCTTATCCAGCAGCCGGAGGCATTTGCTCGCGTCGTTGATCTGATTGCGGCGAAAAGTCAGCGGCCACCAGAGCAGGTGCGTGAGAAATTGATTCGTCTGGCGCCGGATCTATTCTGCGGCCTGCTGATTGCGCTGACTGAGTTCCTGGCGCTCGACATTGAGCGCGATGAGCTTAATGCGGTGCTCGCCGGACGCCAATAATGGTTTAAAACAGGAGATGACGCGTGTTTCCTTTTTCAGTGACTCACCCCCGCCCGGCGACGCCAGCCGGGCGCCAGACGCACAATAGCGGCTACGAGCTGATTGCTTTTGATGCGGAGAAACTGAACGTGTTTGCCGCTGAGGTTCGCTATTGCGAGCCTCACTGGCATCCGGCGCCGGAACTGATTACGGTATTGGCGGGCCGTTTTTCGCTCACGGTGGGGCAACAGCGCGTGGAGCTCTCTGCGGGTGAAATGCTGTATATCAATGCTGAAGAGGTGCATTCGCTCAACGCGCAAGCGTCGGGCAGCCAATTGCTGACGGTGCAGTTTTCGCCGGGATTGTTTGATGAACTGCATCCTGCGCCTTCATTAACCTGGCGCACGCACTCAGCGTCGCAAAACGCGCACGATCGCGACGTTTTTCAGCGCCTTTCCGCATTGCTTGAGCAGATTATTGATAACCGTGCACCGTTTCAGCGTATTGCGGCCATCTACCTTTTATTGGATGCGTTAGTGACTGCTGGACAACCGACGCGGCGTGCGGAAAATTCGCTGCGCGAAGAAGAGATGATCAAAAAAGGCATCGATTATATCAACCAGAATTTCGACCAGCCGTTGACCCTTAGCGACGTCGCAAGCCATACCGGAATGAGCTATTCGTGGTTTTCCCGACTGTTTAAAAAGGTGAGTCGACACAATTTCAAAGAGTATCTGACGCTGGTGCGGCTGAATAAAGCGCGTACTTTGCTACAAGATACCCGCACACCCATAACCGACATCAGCCACAGCTGCGGTTTTCAGGAACATAAATACCTGATAGCCGCGTTTAACAAATATTGTGGACTGACGCCGACCGAATATCGAAAGCGCTTTGTCTCACGCCAGAACATGATTGAAAACGAACTGGCGCTAGGTGAGGACTGCTTGTGCCTGCCGCTGAACGCGGCGTTGCTTGCACGGCTAACGCTTAGTAATCGATCCCAATCTGCGCCTTGATCCCGGCTTCAAACGCATGTTTGACCGGGCGTAGCTCGCTGACCGTATCGGCGTATTCAAGAATATCCCGGTGGCAGCCGCGACCGGTAATAATCACCGTCTGGTGCGCCGGGCGTTTTTTCAGCGCGGATAACACCTCTTCGAGTGGTAAATAATCGTAGGCCACCATATAGGTCAGTTCATCCAGTAACACCATATCGAGGGTTTCGTCTGCCAGCATGCGTTTGGCGTGCTCCCACACCGCCAGACACGCCTCGGTGTCGCTTTCACGGTTTTGCGTGTCCCAGGTAAAACCGGTCGCCATGACCTGAAATTCTACGCCCAGCGGCTCCAGCAGATTTCGTTCACCGTTGGGCCAGGTGCCTTTAATAAACTGAATAACGCCGACGTTATGACCATGCCCCACCGCGCGGGTGGCGGTGCCGAACGCGGCGGTGGTTTTGCCTTTCCCGTTGCCGGTAAACACAATCACAATGCCTCGGGTGTCCTGGGCTGCGGCAACGCGGGCGGCAACGCGCTCTTTCACACGCTGTTGGCGCTCACGATAACGTTCATCACTCATTGGGCAATTCCTGGTTTTCGCCCGGGCTGGGCATCAAAAGTCATACCGGTTTTACGGCGGCTATCATCGCCCATAAGCCACAAATAGAGCGGCATAATATCGGCGGGAGTTTTGAGTTTTTGCGGGTCTTCGGTGGGGAAGGCGCTGGCACGCATGCCGGTTCGCGTTCCGCCTGGATTAATGCAATTTACGCGCAAATGTTGGCCCTTAAACTCTTCCGCCAGCACCTGCATCATGCCTTCAGTGGCAAATTTCGAGACGGCATAGGCGCCCCAGTTGGCACGGCCTTCACGACCAACGCTCGAAGAGGTAAAGATTAAGGATCCGGATTCGGATTTCAGCAGCAGCGGTATAAGCGCTTGGGTCAACATAAAGGTGCCGTTGACATTAACCTGCATCACCTGCTGCCACACCTCGGGATCCTGCTCCATCATCGGTACGATATCGCCTAATAGCCCGGCATTATGCAAAACGCCGTCCAGACGCGGGTAGTGGAGGCTAATTTGCTGGGCAATCTGCTGGCAGGACTGTGGCGTACAGGTGAGCAGATCCAGGGTGTACCAGCGTGCGGGGATGCCGCCTGCCTGGTCTATTTCTTGTGCGACGGCGCGAAGTTTGTCGTCATTGCGACCCAGTAAAATGACGCTGGCGCCGTGGCGGGAATAGGTCAATGCGGCTTCGCGACCGATACCATCGCTGGCGCCGGTCACGAGGATGATACGGTTTTGCAACAAGTCAAGTTGGGGTTGATAGTGCACGGTGACTCCTGTTGGCGTAAGAAACGCCAGATTTTATGTACTTTTCAGGGCGTTTGGGCTTTATGCCTGAATATCCGCGCTATTTCAATCAGCGAGCAGGAGAGATAACGGATAATTAACAATTTGCAATGATTTCATCAGCAAAAAAGTAAACTGGAAGGCGCCTCGCGGGCTGATACTGCAATCAAGACGTACTGGGTTTGGTGTTGTACACTGAGCGACAGATTTTGTGATTTTTGTACAAGGTGGATGTGTGGAATTACTTTTTCAATATGGTCTGTTTCTGGCGAAAATCGTCACTGTTGTCGTCGCCATTGCTGTTATTGCGATACTTATCGTCAATCTGACGCAGCGCAAACGGCAGCGCGGTGAGTTGCGCATCACCAATCTTAGCGAGCAGCACAAAGAAATGCAGGAAGATTTAGCCGTAGCCCTTCTTGATGGGCCGCAGCAAAAGCTTTGGCATAAAGCGCAGAAGAAGAAATTAAAGCAGGAAGCCAAAGCGGCGAAAGAAAAAGCGAAGCAGGGCGGAACGGCTGCGGCTGCGAAACCACGCGTGTGGGTTATCGATTTTAAAGGCAGTATGGATGCCCACGAGGTTGCCTCGTTGCGTGAAGAGATCACCGCCGTGCTGACGATGGCCACAGCGCAGGATCAGGTGGTGGTGCGTCTGGAGAGCCCTGGCGGGGTGGTACATGGTTACGGACTGGCTGCCTCTCAGCTCCAGCGTATCCGTGATAAACAGATCCCTCTGACGGTGGCGGTGGACAAAGTTGCCGCCAGCGGCGGCTATATGATGGCCTGTGTGGCAAACAAAATTGTTGCCGCGCCGTTTGCTATTCTCGGATCTATCGGCGTTGTTGCGCAGATCCCAAACCTTAACCGTTTCCTTAAAAATAAAGACATCGATGTCGAACTGCATACCGCCGGGCAGTACAAACGTACCCTGACGTTGTTGGGTGAGAACACCGAAGAAGGGCGCCAAAAGTTCCGCGAAGAGCTCAATGAAACGCATCTGCTGTTTAAGGACTTTGTCAAAGAGATGCGCCCGACGCTGGACGTTGACGACGTTGCCACCGGTGAACACTGGTACGGCTTAAAGGCGCAGGAAAAAGGTCTAGTGGATGAAGTGGGCACCAGCGATGAACTGCTGCTGGGGCTGATGGAAGGACGCGATGTCATTAGCGTGCGCTATATGCAGCGTAAGAAAATGATGGACCGTTTTACCGGTAGCGCTGCGGAAAGTGCAGACCGTCTGATGATGCGCTGGTGGCAGCGTGGGCAAAAACCGCTGCTGTAATAAACGCGCCCATCAATAACAATGCCCGGCAACGCGAGTTGACCGGGCATTTTTTCACGCCGTCAGGCAAACGCCTCGCGTTCAGTCAACCAGGTGATATTTTTCAGACAGCTGGTGGGCAAGATACTTGAACATATTAAATACTGCCGTACTTTTCGGCGTTGGCAGGCCCTGTTCATCAAGGTAATACTCACCGCTGAAAACCAGCACGCCATTGCGCTGTTCTACGCCAGTGGCTTCAATACCCGCTAAAGTATCCTCATGCTCACGAATGAGTTTGTTTGCTTCAACAAGCAGTGTCTGACGATCGATAGGTTGGCTATTATTTGACATATTCAACTCCTCAAATTTTCGCCGCTAGTTTACGCCGGCCGTTGATTTCGGGCAAATTTTCCCGACGTTTTCCGGGGGAAATGATTTTACCTCAGAGTTGGCATGATTGGTGTTTGCATGCTAATAAAGTTGCGTAACGAATTTTATCAGGTACAGTGTGACGCTTTCGGCGATCTGGCAACAGATTTGCTTGACATTCGACCAAATATTCTTCGTGCTTCAACATCTGACGAAAAAAAGTCTGTAAACTCAGCCACCTGGCTGCTTGTATCAAATGCCGGGCAGTAAAGGGTTGATATCCTTTGGTGTTGCCGCAACATACAAGGCTTGTCGCCAGTGAAATGTGGAACATGTGCGATGTATTCCTGGAAGAATCAAATTAGGTAAGGTGATTATGGGTAAAGCTCTCGTTATCGTTGAGTCCCCGGCAAAAGCCAAAACGATCAATAAGTATCTGGGTAATGACTACGTGGTTAAGTCCAGCGTCGGTCATATCCGCGATTTGCCGACAAGTGGCTCAGCTGCCAAAAAGAGCGCTGACTCTACCTCCACCAAAACGGCCAAAAAGCCTAAAAAGGATGAACGAGGCGCGCTAGTTAACCGCATGGGTATCGACCCATGGCATGACTGGGCGGCACATTACGAAGTGCTGCCGGGTAAAGAAAAGGTTGTTTCGGAACTTAAACAGTTGGCGGAAAAAGCCGACCACATCTATCTCGCAACCGACCTTGACCGCGAAGGGGAGGCCATTGCATGGCACCTGCGGGAAGTGATCGGTGGTGATGAGTCGCGCTATAGCCGCGTCGTGTTCAACGAAATAACCAAAAATGCGATTCAACAGGCTTTTGAAAAGCCGGGTGAACTGAATATTGACCGTGTTAACGCTCAGCAGGCGCGTCGCTTTATGGACCGCGTGGTGGGGTACATGGTTTCTCCACTATTGTGGAAAAAAATCGCTCGCGGTTTGTCCGCAGGTCGCGTTCAGTCGGTGGCTGTTCGTCTGGTCGTAGAGCGTGAGCGTGAAATTAAAGCGTTTGTTCCAGAAGAGTTCTGGGAAGTTAACGCCAATACCACGACGCCGGGCGGCGACGCTCTGGCGTTGCAGGTTACGCACAAAGCTGACAAGCCGTTCCGTCCGGTCAATCGTGACGAAACCATGGCCGCCGTCAGTGTGCTGGAAAAAGCCGGTTACAGCGTTCTTGAACGCGAAGACAAGCCAACCAGCAGCAAACCTGGCGCGCCATTTATTACCTCCACCTTGCAGCAGGCGGCCAGTACCCGTCTTGGCTTCGGGGTAAAGAAAACCATGATGATGGCGCAACGTTTGTATGAAGCGGGCTACATCACCTACATGCGTACCGACTCCACTAACCTGAGTCAGGACGCGGTTAACATGGTTCGCGATTATATTGGCGACAACTTCGGTAAGAAATACCTGCCGGAAAATGCCAATCAGTACGCCAGCAAAGAAAACTCTCAGGAAGCGCACGAAGCTATTCGTCCTTCCGATGTGAATGTGGTGGCTGAGTCGTTAAAAGATATGGAAGCGGATGCGCAGAAACTGTATCAGCTGATCTGGCGTCAATTTGTCGCCTGTCAGATGACGCCAGCGCAATACGATTCCACCACCCTGACCGTGAAAGCCGGTGAGTTCAAACTGAAAGCGCGCGGTCGTACCCTGCGTTTTGACGGTTGGACGAAGGTGATGCCAGCGCTGCGTAAAGGCGATGAAGACAGGGTTCTGCCGGTGGTTAAACAGGGTGATAGCTTGACTCTCGTTGAACTGATGCCAGCACAGCACTTCACCAAACCGCCTGCGCGCTTTAGCGAAGCCTCTTTGGTTAAAGAGCTGGAAAAACGGGGCATTGGTCGTCCTTCTACCTATGCGTCGATCATCTCGACGATTCAGGACAGGGGCTATGTGCGTTCTGAGAACCGCCGCTTCTATGCTGAAAAAATGGGCGAGATCGTCACGGATCGTCTGGAAGAGAACTTCCGCGAGCTGATGAACTACGATTTCACCGCGCAGATGGAAGATCATCTCGACCGCGTGGCGAATCATGAAGCCGAATGGAAGAAGGTGCTGGATCTGTTCTTTGGTGATTTCACCAAGCAGCTGGAAACCGCTGAGAAGTCGCCTGAAGAGGGCGGCATGCAGCCAAACCAGATGGTACTTACCAGCATCGATTGTCCGACCTGTGGTCGCAAAATGGGCATCCGTACCGCCAGCACCGGCGTGTTCCTCGGCTGTTCTGGCTATGCGCTGACGCCGAAAGAGCGCTGCAAAACCACTATTAACCTGGTGCCGGAAAACGAAGTGCTGAACGTGCTGGAAGGCGATGACGCTGAAACCAACGCGCTGCGCGCTAAACGTCGCTGCCAGAAATGCGGCACGGCGATGGACAGCTATCTCATCGATCCAAAACGTAAACTGCACGTCTGTGGTAATAACCCGACCTGTGACGGTTATGAGATCGAAGAAGGCGAGTTCCGTATCAAGGGTTATGACGGCCCAATCGTTGAATGCGAAAAATGTGGTTCCGAAATGCACCTGAAAATGGGACGTTTTGGTAAGTACATGGCGTGTACCAACGACGAGTGCAAAAACACCCGTAAAATCTTACGCAGTGGCGAAGTTGCGCCACCGAAGGAAGATCCGGTGCCGCTGCCAGAGCTGCCTTGCGAGAAGTCTGACGCCTATTTCGTGCTGCGTGACGGTGCGGCAGGGGTCTTCCTTGCTGCCAACACCTTCCCGAAATCCCGTGAAACCCGTGCGCCGCTGGTCGAAGAGCTGTTCCGCTTCCGCGACCGCTTGCCGGAAAAACTGCGTTACCTGGCCGATGCGCCACAGCAGGATCCGGCGGGGAATAAAACGATGGTGCGCTTTAGCCGCAAAACCAAACAGCAGTATGTTTCCTCTGAAAAAGACGGAAAAGCAACGGGCTGGTCAGCGTTCTTCGTTGACGGTAAATGGGTTGAAGCAAAAAAATAACCTATCGTTGATAACGTTCACAAAGGGCCGCTAAGCGGCCCTTTTTTATAACCTCGTTATTATTTTTTGTTTCCACCTATACACACTTGCTATAAATGATATAGTGGTTATAGAAGAGGCATTTCTTATGATTAAATCGTCTTTATAACCGTTTCTCGAGTGCAGACTGGATACAACCGCATGAAATTACAGCAACTTCGCTACATCGTTGAGGTGGTCAATCACAACCTTAATGTCTCCTCTACCGCTGAAGGGTTGTATACCTCGCAGCCGGGCATCAGTAAGCAGGTCAGGATGCTGGAGGATGAGCTGGGTATCCAGATTTTCGCCCGTAGCGGTAAGCATCTGACGCAGGTCACGCCCGCAGGTCAGGAAATTATCCGCATTGCTCGTGAAGTGTTGTCGAAAGTTGATGCGATTAAATCTGTCGCCGGTGAGCACACCTGGCCAGATAAAGGCTCTTTGTACGTTGCCACCACCCACACCCAGGCGCGTTACGCCCTCCCTGGGGTGATTAAGGGCTTTATTGAACGTTACCCTCGGGTTTCCCTGCATATGCATCAGGGCTCGCCAACGCAGATTGCTGAAGCGGTCTCGAAAGGCAATGCCGACTTCGCCATTGCGACCGAAGCGCTGCACCTGTATGACGATTTGGTGATGCTGCCGTGCTACCACTGGAACCGTTCTATCGTGGTGACGCCTGAGCACCCGCTGGCGTCTAAAACCTCCGTCACCATTGAAGAACTGGCGCAGTATCCGCTGGTCACCTATACCTTTGGCTTCACCGGGCGTTCCGAGCTGGACACCGCCTTCAACCGAGCGGGGCTCACGCCGCGCATTGTGTTCACCGCCACCGATGCCGACGTCATTAAAACCTACGTTCGACTGGGGCTGGGCGTTGGGGTTATCGCCAGCATGGCGGTCGATCCGGTCTCCGATCCCGATCTGGTCAAACTGGATGCAGAGGGCATTTTCAGCCATAGCACCACCAAAATTGGCTTCCGCCGCAGCACGTTCCTGCGTAGCTATATGTATGATTTTATTCAGCGCTTTGCCCCACACCTGACCCGTGATGTGGTCGATACGGCGGTGGCGTTGCGTTCGAATGAAGACATTGAAGCCATGTTTAACGATATTAAACTGCCAGAAAAATAATTCCGATGAATTATCCGCCTCTCAAAAGGAGGCGGCTTGCCTTATATCTTCCGCAAATAATCTCTCCGTAAATCCCCTGCGTTGTGCGAATTTCTTGATTAATTATTGTTCCCGTTAGTAACAATGACCCAAAAGTAGAAATAAATTTAACGTAAGGCAAACTTCTCATTTCAAATATTCACGGGTTGTCAAAAGAATAAATAAATCTCTGTCGGCAATTCGTAAAATCGCTGGATTTCTGCTTAAAATTTACTTAGGATTTATCTCATTAACGATTAGTTGTAACAATTGATTGGTGTGAAAATGATAAGTAATATCGATTTCGAGAGGGCAGTAATGACGTCAGAAAATAAAGGGACTCGCGCAAAACGTGTAGCTTGGTTGAGCGTATTCCTGGGTTCGGCGTTGTTTTGGGTCGTGGTTGCCTACCTGGTATGGACTTTTTGGGGCTGAGTATGTTGACCTTTGAACGAGTCAAGCCGACGAAGCCTCAGCAACCTGTCGAGAAACACAAGCCGGTGGTGAAAAATAAAAAAGCGACCGTTCCCGACGAGTGGGATTTAACCCCGGAACAAAAGGCGTTTATTGACCTGTTCAATCAGGATGAGAATAAGAAACAATAATCTCATGGTTATTATTTGCCTTCCATTTCCCGCCCCTAAAATGCCATAAATCCTTCCCCTGCTAATCATTCCAGACGCTGACGAATGTTATTAACGTATTGACATAGTTTATCAATCTGAGCCCTTTCCCGGCGGTATCCGCAGGTTGTGTTATCTTTTATACATACCCCAAGGAGAGTTGCAGTACCCGCCATTAAAGGAGGAGCTATGTCGTTAACCCTACGAGAGACCTGCAAGGATACGCTCCAGGTCGATAATAAAACTTACCATTACTACAGCCTTGCGCTGGCGACTCAGACATTGGGAGATCTCTCCCGCCTACCAAAATCACTGAAAGTTCTGCTCGAAAACCTCTTACGCTGGCAAGATGGCGACTCGGTGACCGCCGAGGATATAGAGGCGCTCGCGGGGTGGCTGAAAAATGCCCATGCCGACCGGGAAATAGCCTATCGCCCGGCGCGCGTATTGATGCAGGATTTTACCGGCGTTCCAGCGGTGGTGGATCTTGCTGCCATGCGCGAGGCCGTTAAACGGCTTGACGGTGATACGCATAAAGTTAATCCGCTTTCACCGGTCGATCTGGTAATCGATCACTCGGTCACCGTGGATCGTTTCGGTGATGACGAAGCCTTTGATGATAACGTTCGCCTTGAGATGGCGCGAAATCACGAACGCTATACCTTCCTGCGCTGGGGCCAACAGGCCTTCAGTCAGTTCCGCGTCGTGCCGCCGGGCACCGGCATTTGCCACCAGGTTAACCTTGAGTATCTGGGGAAAGCGGTGTGGAGCGAACAGCAGGGCAATGAATGGGTCGCCTATCCCGATACCCTGGTGGGCACCGATTCGCACACCACGATGATCAACGGTCTTGGCGTACTGGGATGGGGCGTTGGCGGGATTGAAGCTGAAGCGGCGATGCTTGGGCAGCCGGTCTCAATGCTTATTCCTGATGTGGTGGGCTTTAAGTTAACCGGGAAACTGAGCGAAGGGATTACCGCAACCGACCTTGTTCTCACCGTCACGCAGATGCTGCGTAAGCTGGGCGTGGTCGGGAAATTCGTTGAATTCTACGGTGATGGTCTGGACTATCTGCCGTTGGCTGACCGTGCGACAATCGCCAACATGGCGCCAGAATATGGCGCAACCTGTGGCTTCTTCCCGCTCGATGAGGTGACGCTCTCCTATATGCGCCTGAGTGGGCGTAGCGCTGAGCAGGTGGCGCTGGTGGAGGCCTATGCGAAAGCGCAGGGAATGTGGCGCAACGCCGGTGATGAACCGGTCTTCAGTCAGACATTATCGCTGGACATGGCCGATGTGGAAGCCAGTCTCGCCGGACCGAAGCGGCCGCAGGATCGGGTGGCTTTAGGCGATGTGCCCCGGGCGTTCAATGCGTCCACGGAGCTTGAGCTTAACGTAGTCAAGCAGGCTAAACCGGCAATCGACTTTACCCTCGACGGTCAGCAACATGCACTGCCCGAAGGCGCGGTGGTGATTGCCGCCATTACCTCTTGCACCAACACCTCTAACCCAAGCGTACTGATGGCCGCAGGCCTGCTGGCTAAAAAAGCCGTCGAACGGGGGCTGATGCCGAAACCATGGGTCAAAGCGTCGCTGGCGCCCGGCTCAAAAGTGGTGTCGGACTATCTTGCCCATGCCGGATTAACCCCGTACTTAGATAAACTGGGTTTTAACCTTGTCGGCTACGGGTGTACCACCTGTATCGGTAACTCCGGCCCGTTACCGGAGCCAATTGAGAGCGCCATCAAGCAAGGCGACCTGACCGTTGGCGCAGTGCTTTCAGGCAACCGTAACTTTGAAGGGCGTATCCATCCGCTGGTGAAAACCAACTGGCTGGCCTCGCCGCCGTTGGTGGTGGCTTACGCGCTGGCGGGCAATATGAACGTTAACCTGACCCGGGATCCGTTAGGGCTTGATGGTAACGGTCAGCCGGTTTATTTACACGATATCTGGCCGGGAAGCGCAGAAATCGCTCAGGCCGTGCAGCAAGTCTCGACCGATATGTTCCACAAAGAGTACGCCGCCGTATTTGAGGGCACCCCGGAGTGGAAGGCTATCAATGTTCCGGCGACGGACACCTATGACTGGCAGGATAATTCTACCTATATCCGTTTGTCCCCATTCTTTGACGAGATGGGTGTAACCCCGGAACCGTTGCAGGATATTCACAGCGCGCGCGTGCTGGCGATGCTGGGGGACTCGGTCACCACTGACCACATTTCACCGGCAGGGAGCATCAAGCCAGACAGCCCGGCGGGACGCTATCTTCAGGAGAATGGCGTCGCTGCCCGTGACTTTAACTCCTACGGCTCGCGCCGGGGTAATCACCTGGTAATGATGCGTGGCACTTTTGCCAATATTCGTATCCGCAATGAAATGGTTCCCGGCGTAGAGGGCGGAATGACGCGTTTACTGCCGGGCACGGAGATAATGTCCATCTACGATGCCGCGATGCGCTACCAGGCGCAGGGAACGCCGCTGGCGGTCATTGCCGGTAAAGAGTATGGCTCGGGTTCCAGCCGCGACTGGGCAGCGAAGGGGCCGCGCCTATTGGGCGTTCGGGTGGTCATTGCCGAATCCTTTGAGCGTATTCACCGTTCAAACCTTATCGGGATGGGGATTTTGCCGCTGGAGTTCCCAGACGGTGAGAGTCGTAAAACGTTACGTCTGACCGGTGAAGAACGCATTGATATAGCCGGGCTACAGCAGATAAAACCCGGAGCGACTATCCCTGTGGTACTGACGCGTCCTGATGGTCAACAGCTCACTCTGGCCTGTCGCTGCCGGATTGATACGGCCACGGAGCTGACCTATTACCAGAACGACGGTATTTTGCACTATGTGATCCGTAATATGCTGAAATAAAAGGTTAACCGGGGACACGGCTTAGGCGTAAAGCGTCAGGCCGCTGTTACCCGGTATTAACCCAGGCAAACGAACCGTCAGGCGAATAACTCGAAGGCTTGGGATAAGCGAGGATTGACGGCGGATTGTTAACACCAGGCTGAAATGTCCCCTTTGAACCATTCTAAATCCCTCAGACAATTCTCTGGGGGATTTTTCATGATCAAAGAGACTGTTACGATGAGTCTTAAGGAACTCGACCGACTTCAGATTATTCAGGAGTCAATTAATCGACATATTACTCAGGAACAAGCTGCGGCACGCATTGGCATTTCTATTCGCCAGGTTAAACGTCTGGTGCAACGGTATAGAAATGGAGGGTCTACTGGTCTGGTTTCCCGCCGACGTGGAAAGCGTCCTAATAATTTCTCTGCTTTGATGGCGCGGCGTTTCGCTCCTGCTGAAACAACCCGGACTTACATGGAAACCCTCCGGGGTTACCTTAATGATCATGGCGTACCGCTCTCTCTCTACTCTGATAGACACAGTATATTCAGGGTAAATAACCCAGAGCGGGAAGGTGAGTTGACCCAGTTCACTCGTGCGATAAAGACACTGGGCATTGAGCCTGTGCTAATGTCCGCTATGTGCGAGGAGCTGACCTAAGCTCGCCCGTTTAAGCTGAGGAATACATCGATTTCATCCGGCATGTAGCTACATTGCCAATATTACATCTCTAATGGATAAAATTTTTCCCAGTTATAACTTATCCTCGCTAATGTCAATTCTCCAACGACATCCCCGTAATCAATTTCCCGACGTTCCAAAAAAAACTCCCGCACGGTTGCGGGTATAAAAGCAGCGCTGTATCGCAGGATCGTGCTATGCCAGAATGGCGCCGGTAATGGACTGCTGCTGTGCCGCATCAGCAACTCATCTTTCCACTTAGACTCCAGAATTCTCTCGCAGAATGACTGACGCATAGTTATCGCTGGCTCATCTGGGATACCCGCCAGTAACAACTGGCTGGGCAAAGCGATTAAACGAAGGTTTCTGATCACAATCTTTTTCGAATAATATCCAGCCCAGATATTTTTCAATTGCTCAACTTTAGGGGGCAATCGCTCGTTTGCCTTATAGAGTGGTAGAGTCAGTGGTAAGAAGGTGAAATGGAAACCGTGTTCTGGCAGGATGTCAGCGAGCGGATCATCCCTTATGAGCTCATTTAATTCATCAATTAGCTGCGAGATCGAAAATGGCATATGCGGCTTTATGCCTGTTGCCAGAGCTAGTTTTACCGGGTCGTAGTAGTTTTCCTCTCTGATTTCCCCGATTTCAGCATTATCTTTCCACATCCCAATGGTGTTTAAATTTGTTGAACGGTAAATGTCTGGCAAGCAAAAGGATTTCATGACCGACCTTAAGGGGTAGTGAACACAGGCTATAAATTGCAGTTTTATCAGATATTTTAGGCCATTCTATTAATATTTCACCGCCAGTTAGGGCTGGAGAAAGGATTTTATACCTGCTTATTCCCGCTCAAAGGGCTAGCTGTTGATCTACACAAATATGCAGGACGCCCTCAACTTCCGCTTATGGCACAAAGCGGACTGTGATCACCGTTCAAACAGACACTCCTGAGTGATGAAGATGCTGAGCTCATGGAGATAGTGAAAGAACGGCTTCGTCATCCAAAGCCAGTACGTGTGACGCTTGATGAGCTCTGATGGCTTATTTTCTGGATTTTGACGAGCGGGCACTAAAGGAATGGCGAAAACTGGGCTCGACGGTACGTGAACAGTTGAAAAAGAAGCTGGCTGAAGTACTTGAGTCACCCGGATTGAAGCGAACAACTCCATGTTATGCATGACTGTTACAAGATTAAGCTCCGGTCTTCAGGATATCGTCTTGTATATCAGGTCATAGACGAGAAGGTTGTCGTCTTCGTGATTTCTGTTGGGAAAAGAGAACGCTTGGAAGTATATAGCGAGGCGGTCAAACGCATTCTCTGAAACAAAGCATGACATCTCTGTTTTGCAGCGAAGGTGACGCTTCTGCTTTGCGTTGACAGGATTCACTGCGGATAAAAAAGGGGCCGATTGCTAGCCCCAAAACAAACGACAGCAATGAGAAAAAACGCCCCCATAGCCAGATGGGATAGGCTCTAAACCACAGCTATGGGGTATTGGATTATTTGAAAGTGTAAACAACCCCCATACGAAGACGGAACTGACGTTCGGTTGACGTAGACGAGCGACCAATGTCGCCAAAGGTGACGTACGGTTTCCACTCTTTTTTATCCCCGAGCGTGTAGTCAAACTGCCATTCTTGCTCGTAGTCGTAATGCTGGTTACCCCACAAAATTTCATCACCGTGTTTATAGATGAATTTGTAGGTCGTCGAGAAACGATCAAGGGTATAACGCAAATAAAGATCGCCACGGTTCACGGTACGGTGCTTATTTTTGCTACAGGATTTATCGCCATTGTACCCGCAGTCTGGATCGTTGGCATAATCGGTCATTTCAAAGCGATACATTCCACCGACGGCCCAGTTCTCATTAATGGTATACCACGGTACAAAACCAAATTTCCATTCGGTACGTTCAGAGTTAAATTCAGGTTGAATCAACGGCGCGATTTTAAAATTGCCGAACGTAAATGATTTCGACAAGGTTAATTCAACAGCATTAATCACCGGGTCGCTGTACATTCTATCCTTGGTGTCATCACCGCCGGTTTTGTATTTTGTCTCGATGGCAAAATTATAATTATCAGGCAGGGCGGCCGACATATTTAATTTATCATAATGGGTTCGGTCACGTACCCGGTACTCGTGCCGGTAGTCAAGGCTGAGCGAGCGGATTGGTGAGGTATATTCTTCAGCCAGCACCATATGGCTGGTCAACAAGACGCAACTTGCTAAAAGGTATTTACCGGACATCATATTTATACTTCCCTCTTATTATTAGAAAGATGGCATCGCGCATTCTGCTCAGCCCGCCATTGTTTTTATCAGACTTGCTGATAATGACCTGCGCTGAATAATCGCAGGTAGTTAATCACTGGCGTCAACGATGAAACCTTTAATAAATCACCAATTATTTAATGATTTTGTCGGGAATATGAAGAAAGAACTTTGTCGTATTAAGAATGTGAGCATCGTCGTAATAATTAATGATATTTAAGCAACCTTAATTATTGCGTCATCCTGAAGATGGGCTTTGTCTTTATTTCAAAGGTTATCGTGGAAGCGCAGAGGCATCCTGAGGTCGTTCCCGTACGCTTTATCCAACGGGAGCATCTGAACCAACCCGAACACTGCTGAAATTGAGGAAACTATGGCAAAGGGTGATGTCACTCCGCTGACCTTTACATCTCAAATTGATCCTGTGACCCACGTCCGCGTGGAGCGCTTGACCCCGCAGGAGCGTATTTTTCATCGTAACTATTTCTATCAGAAATGCTTTCTAAAAGGAGGGATGCAGTTACTGATCGGCGGTGTTGATCAGGGAAACTGGAACTATTGGCTGCTCGATCTCGAACACCATACGCTGCGTCAACTCACGGAAGGTGAGGGGGATAACAGTTTTGATGGCTTCATAACCGAGGACGATCGGGCGCTTATTCTTATGCGTCATAACCGCCAGATTGTGCGGGTAGAACTGGACACGCTGCAAGAACAGGTACTGTACGAATTGCCCGCACAATGGGTCAGCACCAGCGCATGGGCGCCGGATAGCACGGGTAGCAAAATGATCGGCATGTCGCTGTCTGCGCAGACCTGGCTACCGTTGAATGACTGGGATGATTTTCAGCGCCAATATCATATGAATCCGACTACGCGCTGCGAAATTGTCGATCTGGCTTCCGGTCGCTCAGAAGTCTTGTTTGAAGAACCGCGCTGGCTGGGACATCCGGGTTTTCGCCCAAATGATACTGATACCATCATGTTCTGCCATGAAGGACCACACGATCTTATTCGTAATCGTATTTGGTTGTTTGACCGCCAGACGGGGAAAAGCGCGCCGATTAGCCAGGCGGAGAATGAAACCTTCACCCATGAATTCTGGGTGCCGGATGGTTCGCGCATTATGTTTGTCTCCTTACACAAAGAAACCCATCAACGCCATATTTGCCAGACCATTGCCGGGAGTCGCCGCAGCGAGAAGGTGATGGAAATGCCAGCCTGTTCGCATCTGATGAGCAACTATGATGGAACGCTGCTGGTGGGCGATGGCTGCGGAACGCCCGTTGATTTAACCGACAATGGTGGCTACACGGCGCTCACCGACCCGTGGCTGTATTTGTTTGAGCCAGCGGTGAAGCATACCCGTAAGATAACCCGCCACGACACCTCCTGGCGGGTTATTGATGGCCAATGCCAGGCATCCCATCCACACCCTTCATTTAGCCCGGATCTACGCCAGGTGCTCTACACCTCTGACCGCGACGGATTACCCGCCGTTTATCTGGCGGATATTTCCGCTCTCCTGACAGGAGGATTGTCATGAAAAAAATCGCTTTTTCTGTACTGCTCGCGTGCAGCGCATTGCTATCAACCGGCCCGGTGATGGCGGATGACGCTGATACAGTGACCTTACGTGTGTCCTGGTGGGGGGCGAACTCGCGTCACCAGAATACGTTAAAAACCCTTCGCGCTTTTGAACAGGCACACCCCAATATCAAGATCAAAGCGGAATACACCGGCTGGGATGGCTTCGTGTCGCGACTGTCGACGCAAATTGCCGGAAAGAATGAACCGGATGTGATGCAACTTGATTGGAGTTGGATCCAGGTATTTTCGCGTTCAGGGGACGGATTTTACGATCTTAACCAGTTACGCCAGGAGGTTGGGCTCGACAACTATACCGGCAAACTCGGTACCGTGACGGTCAACGGTAAAGTTCAGGGGCTGCCCGTCTCGCTGGTAGCGCCGATTATGTATTACAACACTGAAACCTGGAAAAAGGCGGGCCTTGCTTACCCTAAAACCTGGGATGAGCTGTATGCCGCGGGAGGGGTATTTAAAGAGAAGTTGGGTGACAACTATTATCCAGCGATAGTCACCACCTCAATGGAGCTTATTAACTCGTGGATGGTGCAGAAATACAATCAGCCGATGCTTGATGAGAAAGGGGCGTTTACCTATAGCGAGGCGCAGTGGCTGGAGTTTGTCCAGGTGTACCAGAAACTGGTGGCAGAACATGTGTTACCGAGCCAGAAGTACATTCAATCGTTTGGTAAAGCACAACCTTTTGAAATGAAACCGTGGATCAAGGGTGAATTTGGTGGGTCGAACTTGATGAGCTCAGCGGTGGCGAAGTATGAAGATACCCTGACGCCGCCTGCGAAGCTGGAAGTCGGGCCATATCCGTTATTGCCGGGGGCCAAAGATGCCGGGCTGTTTATCAAACCGTCGATGATCTTCGCCATCAGCCGTAACACAAAGCATCCGAAAGAGGCGGCAATGCTGCTCGATTTCATGGTCAACCAACCGGAAGGCGTGCAGCTGATGGGGCTGGAGCGCGGGTTCCCGGTGAGTAAAGCCGCTGCTGATTACGTGATAAAAAATAATCTCGCCCAGCCGGACGACCCGGTGGTCACCGGTCTCAAGCTGGTAGAAAGTATGCCGTCTGACCACGTCTACATCTCGCCGTATTTTAAAAATCCTGAGATAGAACAGTACTGGCTGGATCTTACCCAGCGAATCGATTACGGCAAAATCAGCGCCGAAGATGCGGCAAAAGAGTTCGAACGTACCGCGAAACGTGCATTACGCAAACATGCACCGATGAAATGAGAGGCAATATGGACAGAAAACAACTGCAATTTAACGCCGCGCAAACGGTGCAAATAACGGAAAGTCTCATTGATGCGCTGGTCAACATTCGTGATGAAAATGGCGCATTTCTGATGACGCTGGCGGACGGCCGCGTGGTTGATACCAAAGGCTGGTGCGGATGGGAGTGGACGCATGGCATTGGCCTTTATGGGCTGTGGCAATACTGGCAGCAAACGCGTGATCCGCGCTGGAAGGCTATCGTTGAGCAGTGGTTCAGCGATCGCTTTAAAGAAGGTACGCCCACTAAAAACGTCAATACGATGGCGCCTATGCTCACGCTAGCCGCGCTCTATGAAGAAAGTGGGCATACGCCGTGGCGGCGTTATATCGAGATTTGGGCCAACTGGGTGATGTATGACATGCCGCGCACTGAGCTTGGCGGTTTACAGCATATGACCTTTAACTACGCCCATCATCAACAGCTATGGGACGATACGCTGATGATGAGCGTCATGCCGCTCGCCAAAGCCGGTCTGGTGCTTAACCGACCGGAGTGGGTGGCGGAGGCCAAACGACAGTTCCTGCTTCATTCGCAGTATCTGTGCGATGCGCCAACCGGGCTTTGGTATCACGGCTGGAATTTTGAAGGCCGTCATCACTACGCCAAAGCGTTGTGGGGGCGGGGCAATAGTTGGGTGACGGTCGCCATCCCTGATTTTATTGAAATGCTCAATCTGCCAGAAGGCGACCCGGTGCGTGAATTCTTGCTGGGGCAACTCTCGCGGCAGGTTGAGGCGCTGGCTGCGCGTCAGGACGGGGAAAGCGGGCTTTGGCATACGCTGCTCGATGATCCGACCTCCTATCTGGAGTCTTCCGCTTCGGCAGGATTTGCCTACGGTATTCTGAAAGCGGTGCGTAAGCGCTATATCGACAAGCGTTTTCTGGCGACCGGAGTTGCGGCAGCGGAGGGCGTGATGCGGCAAATTTCCCCGCAGGGTGAATTGCAAAATGTCTCATTTGGCACCGGCATGGGCAAAGATCTCGACTATTACCGCAACATCGAACGTACCACCATGCCATACGGTCAGGCGATGGCGATGCTGGCGTTAATTGAGTATCAGAACCTGTTTATCTGAGTGGCGCAAAGGCTCTTCACCTCAGGACTGAAGAGCCGTGCGATGGCTTATCAACGGAAACAGTCCATATTTGCGGACGGTACGCGGTGGAATGCCAAAGAACAGTTTAAAGCGATGGGAGAAGTAGTTGCTATCGTTAAAACCGCACTGGTAGGCGATATCGGTAATCGTCTGCTGGGAGGTGACCAGCAGGTTCATCGCGTGGCATAACCGGACATGGGTAATGTAATCATTGGGAGTTAGTGCGGTAATAGATTGTACTTTACGCTCTAGCATCCGCTTTTGAATATTAAATTTCTGCGCCAGATAATCGATACTTAATTGATCGTTAGCATAATTGTGATGTAAGTAATTCAGGAGATTAATAATTGAATCTTCTTTAGCATAATTATTGATGGTTTGGCTGACGTGTCCACGCTGCAGGAATATGGCTAATTGCGTAAATAGCGTTTCCAGCATGATGGCGCGATGCGGTAAATCATGGGTTAATTCTTCATTTAATAGGTTGGTATAAAATGCACTATGTACAATTGCTTGATGAGTCGCCATAAATTGTTTCTCAGGCGCGAAGTCGGTCAATAGCGAAAGTAAGGTATCGGTCATAAAATCGGGGTGAATCAGGATATTGAGCAGGGAGAGCTTTTCCACTTTCTCAAAATAGTGCTCCTCATGAGGTGCCACGATAAATACCGAACCGCAGCTAATCGGCCACGAGATACCGTCGATGACGTGCATCCCGCTACCGGAGGAGACGCACACCATTTCATAAAAGTCGTGGGCGTGCAGTGGGCAGATGTCCTGGTCAGCAATGTGCTTAATCATCAGTGACGCGTTATCAGGAAAATAGGTTGCATGACGACGCAGTGCCATGGAAATAGCCTTATCAGGAAAAGAAATTATTTCCAGACTATAGGATTTAATCCTTAAAAAATGAAATGTTTTTTCATTAATTTGCTTGTGCTCACAGCTAATTTTTATTAGCCATTATTAAATGTGATAAAGATCACTCCCTCATCCTATCCTGACGATGAGTGATATTGCGTTTCTTTATTATATTAGAGGAATCTATGAACGAGAATAAATTATTAGGTCTGGCATGGATATCACCCTATATAATAGGGTTGCTGGTATTCACGGCATTCCCTTTTGTTTCATCATTTCTATTAAGTTTTACCCAGTATGATTTGATGAGCCCGCCGCAGTTTATTGGTATAGAAAACTACCGTTATATGCTGACGGAAGACTCGTTATTCTGGAAGTCAATGGCGGTCACCTTCATTTATGTGTTCCTGACCATACCGGTCAAGCTCGCCTTTGCGTTGGGGATTGCGTTTGTCCTCAACTTTAAGCTCCGCGGCATTGGATTTTTCCGCACCGCTTACTACATCCCCTCTATTCTCGGCAGTTCAGTGGCGATTGCGGTGCTGTGGCGGGCGTTGTTTGCCATTGATGGGCTATTCAATAGCATGCTGGCGGTGATTGGCGTTGACCCGATTAACTGGCTTGGCGAACCGTCGCTGGCGCTGATTTCGGTCACGCTCCTGCGGGTCTGGCAGTTTGGTTCGGCGATGGTTATCTTTCTGGCCGCTTTGCAAAACGTGCCGCAATCGCAATATGAAGCGGCGATGATCGACGGGGCGTCGAAGTGGCAGATGTTCCTGAAAGTGACCGTGCCGCTGATTACGCCGGTTATCTTCTTCAATTTCATTATGCAAACCAGCGGCACCTTCCAGGAGTTCACCGGCCCATACGTGATTACCGGCGGCGGCCCGACCTATTACACCTATCTGTTCTCACTTTACATCTATGACACCGCCTTTAAGTACTTTGATATGGGGTACGGTGCTGCGCTGGCATGGGTGCTTTTCCTGGTTGTCGCCGTCTTTGCGGCGGTCGCCTTTAAGTCATCGAAATACTGGGTGTTCTACTCTGCCGATAAGGGAGGCAAACATGGCTGAGCTGCAAGCAATGTCATCTACCGAGCAGGAGGCCGCGCGCGAAGTGGCTCGTACCCTGCGCCGCGAAAAAATAAGCCGCTCACTTCGCTATTTTATTTTGCTGGTGGTCGGGCTGATGATGCTCTATCCGCTGGCGTGGATGTTCTCGGCATCGTTTAAACCCAATCATGAAATTTTTACCACGCTCAATCTGTGGCCCGTTCACACGACCTGGGATGGCTTCATTAACGGCTGGAAAACCGGGACGGAATATAACTTCGGCCATTACATGATCAACACGTTTAAATATGTCATTCCGAAAGTTGTCCTGACCGTTATCTCGTCCACCATCGTGGCGTACGGTTTTGCCCGCTTTGAGATCCCCTGGAAGAAATTCTGGTTCGCCACGCTCATCACTACCATGCTGCTGCCGAGTACCGTGTTGCTTATTCCGCAGTATTTGATGTTCCGCGAAATGGGCATGCTCAACAGCTATCTTCCGCTGTATTTGCCCACGGCTTTCGCCACGCAAGGTTTCTTCGTGTTTATGTTGATTCAGTTTTTACGCGGTGTGCCGCGCGATATGGAAGAAGCCGCGCAGATAGATGGCTGTAACTCCTGGCAGGTGCTGTGGTTCGTGGTGGTGCCTATTTTGAAACCCGCGATTATTTCTGTAGCGCTGTTCCAGTTTATGTGGTCGATGAACGACTTTATCGGCCCGCTGATCTATGTGTACAGCGTGGATAAATATCCGATTGCGCTGGCGCTGAAAATGTCTATCGACGTCACCGAGGGCGCGCCGTGGAACGAAATTCTGGCAATGGCAAGTATCTCCATTTTGCCGTCCATCATTGTCTTTTTCCTGGCACAGCGTTACTTCGTCCAGGGTGTCTCCAGCAGCGGAATTAAAGGTTAAGAGGGAACTATCATGGCTGAAGTGATTTTTAAAAAACTCGAAAAGGTCTACTCCAACGGCTTCAAAGCGGTACATGGGATCGATCTTAACATTGCGGAAGGGGAGTTTATGGTGATTGTCGGGCCGTCGGGCTGCGCGAAATCGACCACCCTGCGCATGCTGGCCGGACTGGAGACCATTAGCGGCGGAGAAGTGCGGATCGGTGAGAAAATCGTCAATAATCTTGCGCCGAAGGAACGCGGTATTGCCATGGTGTTCCAGAACTATGCCCTGTATCCCCATATGACGGTCCGAGAGAATCTGGCCTTTGGCCTGAAGCTCAGCAAGCTGCCGAAAGCGACGATTGATGCACAGGTGAATGAAGCCGCCAGAATTCTCGAACTGGAGGATTTGCTGGATCGTCTGCCACGCCAGCTTTCCGGGGGCCAGGCGCAGCGCGTGGCGGTAGGGCGCGCGATTGTCAAAAAGCCGGACGTGTTCTTGTTTGATGAGCCGCTATCAAACCTCGACGCGAAGCTGCGCGCCTCCATGCGCATTCGTATCTCCGATCTCCACAAACAGCTAAAGCAATCCGGTAAGCCGGCGACCACGGTCTACGTGACGCACGATCAGACGGAAGCGATGACCATGGGCGATCGTATTTGCGTGATGAAACTGGGGCATATCATGCAGGTCGATACGCCAGATAATCTCTATCACTATCCGCAAAATATGTTTGTGGCCGGGTTTATTGGCGCGCCTGAAATGAACATTAAGCCCGCCAGCATTGTTAACAAAGAGGACGGGTTGCACATTACCGTCGGCCACGACACACTACCGCTTAGTGCGCAACAGCAAAGTAAAGTGGCGGACTATGTCGATAAAGAGGTCTACTTCGGGATACGTCCAGAGTATGTCAGCGTGTCAACGCAGCCCTTTGCTGAGGGCTGTGGCAGAGGAACGCTTATCCGAGTAGAAAATATGGGCCATGAGTTCTTTCTGTACATGCAGGTAGGCGATTTTGAGATGACTGCGCGCATGCCATCGGATCACGCAAGGCCGATCCTCGACGCAGGGTTGAACAGCCCGGTATGGTTCCGATTTGATATGGTGAAGTGCCATATCTTTGACGCGCAGAGTGAGCAGAATATTTCGCTTTAAGGGAAGGTCGCCGTTTATATGAATAAACGGCGAATAAAGTGAATGATTAGTGAAACCGATGAGCAGGGGCTTGTTCAATGCCACTACTTAGCTAACGAGTCTATTTAACTCTGTCATCGGTTGATGCTAATAAATAATCTAATGTATAAGTCATTTAAATTATATTGTTTCAGTGAATTATTTTATCTGGTTTCAATAAAGTTAATAAGTTGACTTGATGTTTGCGATAATAAATATTGAAGGCTATCTATCGGTTATATATTATGGGCGGTGAATCACTGCTTTTAATATTTATAAGAAATGCGAAAGGTATTTGTTTTGTGAATGTGTTTGGTGCATCAATAATGGCCAATCTAACAGGAGATTAATCAATCGATGAGAAAGGTAGGTAAATCTGAATTAAGAAACTCATCCTGGGAAGAGTATTTGGGGGATTCATTGCGCGGCAAGGTGCCTGTTAACCAGTTAACGCCAAAGCATCCTTATTTACTGAACACGTTAGGGCTGGAAGATGTTCTCCACAAAAATACTGAGCATATTCTATTGCTGACTTTGGATGAAGCCTATACGGTTGTTAATAGTTTCTATAATATTGGCACAACGTATGCGGGGAATATTAAAGATACGCTCACTGGAGGTAAAAATATTGTCAAGCTAATCAGTTATCATGATTCAGGGAAACTGGTATTCAATCTTAAGAGTTTAGGCATTAAAGCTATCTCGTATATCCATAAGGGAGTTGTTTATATCAAGGTGACCGGCTATCCATCATTGAGGCGCATTATCAATGGAACACGTTACAGCTTAAATAATCTCAAAATACTGGAGCTTAGTATCACTAAAGCAGGGATTTCAGAAGGGGTGATAAGCGGTACACGATTCTGTATCTATTTTGCTGGGGCGGTACGGATCGCTGAGTTGATCTTCTCTTCTGCACACGACGTTGCGCAGTTTATTGGTAATATTACGATGGATGTGGCTAAGGCGATTGTTTCGTTATTTTTAACCAGGATTGCGGTTAATGTATTTGGTGGTACGGCAATGTCAATGTTCGTTAGTTCGGTTGTTCCCATATCAGTAACTATATTTTTTGTAGTATCTTTAGGGGTGGCGATTACCTATGGTTTATATAGTTTGGATAAATCATATCAATTGTCGCCAAAATTAATAGAAAGTATTAAGAAGGGACTGGCAGAACATCGTAAGATACAGGAGTGGAATCTCAAACGTAGCAACCCATATTTATGGTCAATGATTAATGCAGGTCAGTGATGAATATAAAGCTTATTACGGATGGTCTGAGAATTTCATTGATTATTTGCTTTGTAACTGGAATGATTTATTTAATTTATACAACCGTCATTGAAGATGTGAGTGATCTTATTCATAGTGCCGATTATGTTTCGTTTGATCCAAAAGCTATCCCCCTTTTTCTGATCTTACCTACGGCTGTCGTCGCTGATTTTGTTCTGATTTGTGGTCTGTTCCCCGTAGGCACACCGCCAATGAATCTGGCTAAGTTTATTATTATAAAATTTAGTGTACCGTTGGTTGCATATGGCATCTGCGCTATGGTATTAGGATTAGTTTTATCATTCATTATATTAATCTATCCCTTAGGCACTGATTACTATAAATGTGATTCCACGAGCATTATTTCTTCTGGGGCTGTTTACGCCAAAACCGAAGCACTTTGCAAGCAGAGGGCGTTGGAAATTAAAAAAAGCATTGGTGCTGATAGTGAAGATACGCCCTTGAGAGAGCCGCAACAGTAGGGCTATGAAGAAAGGGCACTAAAAAAACCATGAAGAGAGGATAATCGCCGTTTATATTTAAACGGCGATCTCAGCCAGGATTATTTATTCAGCAAATGCCCCATCTTCTCAGCCTTAGTATCAAGGTAGTGGGCATTTTTCGGGTTACGTCCGACAATCAGCGGCACGCGCTCGGTGATGTTGATGCCCGCTTCAGTCAGAATTTCGACCTTTTTCGGGTTATTGGTCAACAAACGTACTGCGTCAACGCCCAGCAGTTTGAACATATCGGCGCACAGTGTGAAATCGCGTTCGTCGGCGGCGAAACCAAGCTGGTGGTTGGCTTCAACGGTATCATAGCCCTGGTCTTGTAACGCATAGGCACGAATCTTATTCAGCAGGCCGATGTTACGACCTTCCTGACGATGATACAGCAGGATCCCACGACCTTCTTCCGCAATATGTGACAGGGCAGCTTCGAGCTGAAAACCACAGTCACAGCGCAGGCTAAATAATGCATCGCCGGTCAAACATTCTGAGTGAACACGAGACAGCACGGGCGTTTGCCCAGTAATATCACCAAATACCAGCGCGACGTGATCGTGCCCGGTTGCCAGTTCTTCAAAGCCCACCATCAGGAAATCGCCCCAAGGGGTTGGCAGTTTGGCTTCTGCCACACGTTTAAGCTGCATGTGATTCTCCAGATTATCTCAGCGCTAGCAGCGCTTTCTGTTTTCCTTATTTTGCCACAACGTGCTTTACTTCACCTAATGGTGCGCGGGCAACCGTCGGTAAAAACGCACAATTTTGACAATATATTTTCAGCTAACGTTGTGACATTGATGGAAAAAGGAAAAGAAATGCGCGTCATTGCGGTACGAACCTTCATAGCGG
Source organism: Kluyvera sp. NPDC087067 (assembly GCF_044745165.1). NCBI lineage: Bacteria > Pseudomonadati > Pseudomonadota > Gammaproteobacteria > Enterobacterales > Enterobacteriaceae > Kluyvera > Kluyvera sp. NPDC087067. The sequence goes on from NZ_JBIUZS010000001.1 coordinate 611,221, forward strand.
CAGCCATACTGTTTATGATGCCGCTGGGAATCTGGATCTCCGGTTGGCAGTGGTTGCCAGGACAAAGTGGCGCAGGGTTGAAAGCGTTGTATGCGGTGACTGAAACGGTCACGCAGCCGTGGGGCATTATCACGCATCTGTTGCTGTGTGCGTTGTGTCTTTGGCTGTTGCGCCCCGGTTTACGCGCATCGGTTATTCTGGTGCTCGCGCTCAGCGCTGCCGTGGTCGGCGGGCAAGGTGTTAAATCGCTGGTGAAAGCCCAGGTACAAGAACCGCGGCCCTTTGTCGTGTGGCTGGAAAATACGCAACGCGTTCCGGTTGCGCATTTTTATGCGCTGAAGCGCAGTGAACGCGCGGCGCTGGTGAAAGAACAGCTATCCGGGCAGCAGACTATCCCTAAGTTTTTACGCCATCATTGGCAAAAAGAGACCGGTTTTGCGTTTCCCTCCGGGCACACGATGTTTGCTGCCACCTGGGCGCTGCTGGCGGCGGGGCTGCTATGGTCAAGGCGTCGGGTATGGGTGGTGGCGGCCATCATGGTGTGGGCGATTACGGTGATGGGCAGCCGTCTGCTATTGGGGATGCATTGGCCGCTCGATCTGATGGTGTCGACAACTATCTCATGGGTACTGGCCACCCTGGCGCTGTGGATAGTTCGCCGGTATTGCGGGCCGCTGGAAAAAGAGACATAAAAAAGGGCGCGACGACCGGAAATACGAGAAAGGGTTGATTTTCATTGTTCATACCCACAGATCCTTGTCTTACGACACGCTTTTCCATTTCGTCGTCGCGGTGAAGATGTTATTTTATAAGGCTAGGTGCTGTTTACACGCTGCTGAAGCCACATAACGGGAAGTAATGTGAAATACCTACTCATTTTTTTATTGGTGTTAGCGATTTTCGTCATCTCAGTGACGCTGGGCGCGCAAAACGATCAGCTTGTGACCTTTAATTATTTACTGGCGCAGGGTGAATTCAGAATTTCGACGCTGTTGGCGGTGCTGTTTGCCGTTGGCTTTGCTATTGGTTGGCTGGTTTGTGGCTTGTTCTGGCTGCGCGTGCGCGTCTCGCTGCTGCGTGCGGAACGTAAAATTAAACGACTGGAACATCAAATTGCGCCAGAAACGGTTGCGCCGGTGACCCCTGCGACACCAATGGCAAAGGAATAATCATTTATGCTGGAGTTGTTGTTTCTGCTCTTACCCGTCGCCGCCGCCTATGGCTGGTATATGGGGCGCAGAAGTGCACAACAGTCCAAACAGGACGAAGCGAGCCGCTTGTCACGTGATTACGTGGCAGGGGTAAACTTTCTTTTAAGCAACCAGCAGGACAAAGCGGTTGACCTGTTCCTCGATATGCTCAAAGAGGATACCGGCACCGTGGAAGCTCACCTGACGCTGGGGAACCTGTTTCGCTCGCGCGGTGAGGTAGACCGGGCAATTCGTATTCACCAGACGCTGATGGAAAGCGCCTCGTTGACCTATGACCAGCGTTTGCTGGCGGTACAGCAGTTGGGGCGTGACTATATGGCGGCCGGCATGTACGACCGCGCGGAAGACATGTTCAGCCAGCTGGTTGATGAAACCGAATTTCGCATCAGCGCATTGCAGCAGCTCCTGCAAATCTATCAGGCAACCAGCGACTGGCAAAAAGCCATTGAGACTGCTGAACGTCTGGTGAAGCTGGGTAAAGACAAACATCGGGGCGAAATTGCCCATTTCTGGTGTGAACTGGCGTTGCAGCAAATGGGCAACGATGAGCTGGATAAAGCATTGTCGTTGCTTAAGCGCGGCGCCTCGGCAGACCCGTCCAGCGCTCGCGTCTCGATTATGATGGGGCGCGCGTGGATAGCGAAAGGTGACTATGCGAAAGCCATGGACAGCCTGCTGAAGGTTATCAATCAGGATAAAGAGCTGGTCAGCGAAACGCTGGAAATGCTGCAAACCTGCTATCAGCAACTGGACAGAAATGCCGATTGGGAACATTTCCTGCAACGTTGTGTGGAAGAAAACACCGGCGCGACGGCGGAATTAATGCTGGCGCAGGTGATGGAGCAAAACAAAGGCAGCGACGTTGCACAAACCTACGTCACGCGCCAGCTTCAGCGCCATCCTACGATGCGCGTGTTCCACAAGCTGATGGACTACCACCTGAATGAAGCGGAAGAAGGGCGCGCGAAAGAGAGCCTGATGGTGCTGCGTGACATGGTGGGAGAACAGGTGCGTAGCAAGCCGCGCTATCGTTGCCAGAAATGTGGCTTTACGGCCTATACCATGTACTGGCACTGCCCATCGTGTCGCGCGTGGTCAACGATCAAACCTATCCGTGGCCTTGACGGTCAGTAGCCATTCTAAACGCCCCTCAAAGCGATAATACGCCTACATTTCTGCCCTTGAGCCGACTCCGGCATTGTGCCTGCCGGGTCGCGCAGGTAGAATGCTGCCCGTTTACCTTTTCCGCACCCTGCGTGCCCATCAATAAGAAGGTCCAGTCATGTCTGTTGCTTCATCTTCTTCCCGTGTCGTTACTTCCTCGCCCGTTGTTGTCGCCCTCGATTATGATAATCGCGATAAGGCGCTGGCTTTCGTTGACCGGATTGACCCGCGTGACTGCCGCTTAAAAGTCGGCAAAGAGATGTTTACCTTGTTTGGCCCACAGTTGGTGCGTGACTTACAGCAGCGCGGCTTTGATATCTTCCTCGACCTCAAATTCCACGACATTCCCAATACCACGGCGCATGCGGTAGCCGCCGCCGCGGATCTGGGCGTCTGGATGGTGAACGTACATGCCTCTGGTGGGGCGAGAATGATGACCGCGGCGCGTGAAGCCCTGGTTCCGTTTGGTCAGGATGCGCCGCTGTTAATTGCGGTCACCGTGCTGACCAGCATGGAGTCGAGCGATTTGCTCGATCTTGGCGTGACGTTGTCACCTGCGGACTATGCGGCGAAGCTGGCGGCACTGACGCAACGCTGCGGTCTGGATGGCGTTGTCTGTTCAGCGCAGGAAGCGGTACGCTTTAAGCAGGAGCTAGGTCAGTCATTTAAACTGATTACTCCGGGCATTCGTCCTGCGGGCAGCGCGGCGGGCGATCAGCGCCGCATTATGACGCCTGAACAGGCTCAGGCTGCGGGCGTTGACTATATGGTTATCGGCCGTCCGGTGACGCAGTCCGCCGACCCGGCGCAGACCCTGCGTGATATTAATGCATCGTTAAATCTGGGGGCGTAATGAGTGACGCAAACAGCCGTCTGGTCTATTCGACCGAAAGCGGGCGTATTGATGAACCGAAAGTTGTCGCCGAGCGCCCAAAGGGGGACGGTATTGTCCGTATCCAGCGCCAGACCAGTGGGCGTAAAGGTAAGGGCGTATGCCTGATTACCGGCATCGATCTTGATGATGATGCGCTGGCAAAGCTTGCGGCTGAACTGAAGAAGAAATGCGGTTGTGGCGGTTCGCTTAAAGACGGCGTTATTGAGATTCAGGGCGACAAGCGCGATTTGTTGAAAAGTCTGCTTGAAGCGAAAGGCATGAAGGTGAAACTGGCGGGCGGTTAAGCGGCTTGCCTTCCCGGGGACACTGCGTGCGCCCGGGCTACCGGTGTCCGTAGTCCGTAGGCCTGAAAGCTGCGCGCCATCAGGCATGACCGCATACATTGCCGGATGGCGGCTTTGGCTTATCCGGCCTACGTCCACCGGTAGCCCGTTCGAGCAACGCGACGGCGGGAACCACACAAAATAAAAGGGCCCCGATTTGCATCGGAGCCCTTTTATTTATTAAAAACTTATTTGCCAACCTGGTGGCCGATAATCCCACCGACAGCGGCACCGCCCAGCGTACCCAGCGCGCTACCGTCTGATAATACGGCACCACCAATTGCACCTGCACCTGCACCCAGCGCGGTATTACGGTCGCGTTTAGACCAGTTAGAACACGCACTTAACGACATTACCAGCGTTACAGCTAAAACAGCAGCAGTCATTTTTTTGTTCATTGACGTCATTTTATTTCTCCTGAATTATCTATTCATGGAAAAAGCACTTTAATTATAGCCGCTGTCTTAAGAGGCTGAGTGTTCTCCATGAAACTTGTTGCGCAGGTTGTAAATTTTGTTGCTAAAGGTCACGCAAGTGATAGTTACTTCCTGTTATATCGCTAACATCAAGTTTACGACTTTGTGATGTAATCGACAGGTTAAAAAGTCTTAAATCAGGGATCAGAATACTCTTATAGCGAGGCGGGTTACTGCATAAGGGGCAGGGGGCGTGCCCGATGCGCGGGAGCATCGGGCTGACTATTTAAGGACGTTTTACAATATTTACCGTGAGTCCAGCCTGTTCAAGCTGGAGCTGTTTTTCCGTTGCCAGGTTGTCGTCGGTAATAACCCGATTAAATCGGCTCATTGGCCCCAGCGGGTAGGGATGGGTGGCGCTAAATTTTGAGCTATCCGTCAGCACAATGGCTTCAGTGCCTTTTTCCAGCACCGCATTGACGATATCGGAACGCATCATGTCTCGTCCGGTAAAACCGGTCTCAGGCTGCCAGCCATCAATGCCAATAAACGCTTTGCTAAAATGCACCTGCTGAATGTACTGGCGGGTTAACGGGCCTACCATGCTTTCGCTTTTTTTCTGATAGATACCGCCCAGCAGGATAACTTCTCCCGGCGTCTCTTTAAGCAGATGAGCAATATAGCTGCTGACGGTAATAATAGTGATGTCGGGCTGAGTGGCCAGTTCGCGCGCCAGTAATGCATTGCTGCTGCCGTTTTCAATAAATACGGTTTCACCGGGGCGTACCAGCGAAGCGGCAAACTCCGCCAGTTCGCGTTTGAGGGCGAAATTGTTCATCATCCTTGTTTCAACGTCTTCGCTATCCAGCGGCACGGCAAAACCGTGGGTTCGCCGCAGGTAGCTTTGCTTCTCCAGCAGGTTTAAATCCTGGCGAATGGTCACTTCTGATACGCCGGACATTTTTGCCAGCTCGGCAACGCTCATTCGGCCTTTATCAATGACCAATTGTAAAATGGTTTGCTGTCGGGAATTCATAATAATGCATCAATATCTCTGTGCGAGGGCGCGGGTTTATCACCTCTGCGCCGCTCGCCGGGCGAAAGGGTTAGATTTCCCAGGGGGATTTTGGCTGACCAGGCTTACCACCACGTTCTTCGGCAGCCAGCGTCAGCAATTCCGCTTTTAATATTTCCAGGTTGTTCATTGCGGAATGGGTATCGCCGCCGACCAGAATATCAAGTACGGTATCAATACGTTGGGCAATCTGGCGCGCATCGAGCTCGGACATAGTGGGATCCTGTTAATAAATTCGATTGAAATCAATGATGCAAAATTTAGTGACAAAAGAGAAGTGAAAAAAACGGCTTACCTTATAACCGGGAACGTGCTTCCAGCCAGCGTTCCAGTAACGCCGCGGGCATTGGATGGGCAAAAAGGTAGCCCTGACGTTCATCCACCCCGTGCAGAGTGAGAAACGCATCATCGTCGACGTCTTCAACTCCCTCCGCCACAATATGTAAATTGAGCGCGCGGGCGACGGCGATAATCGCCAGAACCAGCGACTGCGATACCGACCGGTCGTGAACCCGCTGGACAAAAATATGGTCGAGTTTGATGGTGTCGATAGGAAAGCGCGTCAGCTGGGAGAGGGATGAATAACCGGTGCCAAAATCATCAAGATGAATTTGCGCGCCCAGCTCGCGAAATTGCTGAATAACCGTAAGCGCCTGCTCGGCATTGTCAATCAAGCAACTTTCGGTCAATTCAATATCGATAGGACACTGCGTGAATCCCCGCTCGTTGAGCGCCTGGCGCAGGTCGCAAAAAATGGACTGGTCGACCAACTGACGTGCCGAGACGTTGACCGCGACGCGCAAATGAATGCCTTTATCCCGCCACAGCGCCACCTGACGAATCGCATCAAGCATGACCCAACGGCCAAGCGGGACAATCAATCCTGATTCCTCTGCGTAGGAGATAAAATCCATCGGCGGAATAAGACCTCGTTCAGGAGAATTCCAGCGCACTAACGCCTCAAGGCTGCGCACTCTGCCGTCCAGCGACACCTTAGGCTGGTAATAAATGACCAGTTGGTCGCTTTGTAGCGCCTTACGCAGATTCGTATCAAGCCACAGATACTCGAATACTCGCAGATTCATCTCGGGGGTAAACACGCTAAACCGCCCGCGTCCCTTCTCCTTGGCGGTATACATTGCGGTATCCGCATTGCGGATCAAACTTTCCCTATCTTTCCCGTGCTGGGGGGCAATCGAAATCCCCAATGAACAGCCGCTGTAGACTTCGATGAGCCCAATTCGCAAAGGGTCACGCAGGCGAGTGAGCACGCGCGATGCCATCGCTTCCAGCGCGCTTTGCGAGGTATCGGTCGCCAGTACGATAAACTCATCGCCTCCGAGCCGGGCTAACGTCTGACCCTCCTCCAGACAGCTTAAAATCGACAGCGCGACGGATTGCAGAAGCTGATCGCCAAAAACATGGCCGTAGGCATCGTTAACCTTTTTAAAATTATCGAGATCGAAATACACCAGACCAACTTGTTCTTCCAGGCCACGGCCTTCAAGGGCCTCGCCTATCAGTTCGTTTATCGCGTGGCGGTTGGGCAGGCCGGTAATGGTGTCGGTATTCGCCAGTACTCTTAGCCGCTCCTGGGCGCGGCGCTCTTCGGTAATATCTGTGCCGGAGCAAATAAGGAAAACTTCGTTTCTCCCGCTGCCGCTATGGACAAAGCGATTGCGAAATAAAAACAGGCGCGGCCCTTTACGCGTTTTTATCCAGCGTTCGACCTCATAAGGACCACCGTTACTGAAAAAGCGGCTCACATTCTCTCGCGCAGCGGCGGCTTCGGGAGGCGTCATAAAGAGTTCAAAAGCGGTTTTACCAATGACATCGTGCTCTTTGAGGCCGGTATATTCTTCGCATAAGCGGTTGAAACGTTGGATCTTGCCGTCACGGTCGAGGATCACGATCACCGCGTTGGCTTCGGAGACAACCTGCTCAGCAAAAAGCAGCCCTTGTAAGAGATCGCGCGCCACGGAAGAGGTATCAAACCAGGAGGAGGCCGTTCCGGCCCACTCGCTGGTACTGATCTTACGGCCAATTAAATGCACTGGAACGTCGTAACCATTAAGTTGAATATTGAGCGAGACGCTGGAGGTGGTCACGGTGATGGCCTGAATGCGCTGCACATTTTCCGGGCTTAATGTGACGGTGAGTTCCGCTTTGGCATCCGGGTCTACGCTCAGATGTAACGTGGGATTATCCTGCGAAAAACGCCAGAAAAGGCTGGTTTTGCCCGAATTTGGATCAAGAAGGTTTTGTGCTAAAGATGTTGTCATCAACTCTCCCTCATTCATCCGCGATGTAATTACCTACAGCCCAGCCACAATATTTAGTGTGAACGGTTTTCGAAAATTCGCAGGGAAAAAAGTCAGGAGGTGTGGTGCAGATAAAAAAACGGCCCTGAAGAGGGCCGTTTGATGGCTGATAAAGCGCGAACCGTTGCCCGGCGTGACGGCGCTTACGCGGCCGGACGGGCGATAACGCTGCGGGTTTCCATACGGACTTCGGCTATCGTCACATCAATGACGTCGGTGACTTTATAAGCCACTTCGCCTTTGATCTGTACGGTGCCGTTTTCCTGGCTGCAAACCATCTCATCGCGGACGGCATGCAGGAAAGGGGCCGGGATAAAGGCTACTGCGCCGTTATCAACTAGACGCACGCGCATCCCGCCGCGGCTGACATCGATAATCTCAGCGGCAAAACGTGTCTCGGTACCCGCCTGTGGGCTGAGGTAGCGAGCGTAAAGCCAATCGGCCACGTCACGCTCTGCCATACGGTTCAGACGACGGCGCTCGGCCATCTGTACGGTGATCTCATCTTGTGGACGCGCGATGGTTTCACCTTTGATGATAGCTTTCAGCAGGCGATGGTTAACCATGTCACCGTACTTACGAATCGGCGAGGTCCAGGTTGCATACGCTTCCAGACCTAACCCAAAGTGCGGGCCCGGTTCGATGCTGATTTCAGCAAATGACTGGAAGCGACGAATGCGGCTGTCGAGGAACCCAGTTGGCTGGGCGTCCAGTTCGCGGCGCAGTTTGCAGAAGCCTTCCAGGGTCAGGACTTCCACTGGGTCAACGTGGACGTCGTGATTTTTCAACAGTGCGGCCAGCGCTTCGGTGTTGTCAGGTGCAAAGCCGGTGTGCACGTTATAAATACCGAAACCAAGCTTATCGCGCAGCACACGGGCGGCGCAGATGTTGGCGGCAATCATCGACTCTTCAACGATGCGGTTAGCAATGCGGCGCGGTTCGGCAACGATATCCAGCACTTCGCCTTTCTCACCGAGCACGAAACGGTAGTCAGGACGATCTTTGAACACCAGCGCGTGGGTTTTACGCCATTCGCTGCGCAATTTGCAGACGCGTTCCAGCAGGGTAATTTGACGCGCAATCGCGTCATTTTGCGGCTGCCAGCTACCGCTGTTTTCCAGCCAGCCCGATACGTCGTCGTAGGCAAGCTTGGCTTTCGACTCAATGTTGGCGGCAAAGAATTCAATATTGTCTTCAATCGTGCCATCTGCTGCCAGCGTCATTTGACAGGCCAGCACCGGGCGAACCACGTTGGCGCGCAGGGAACACAGGTCGTCAGACAGCTCGCGCGGCAGCATCGGGATGTTGAAACCTGGCAGATAGTTGGTAAAGGAGCGAATTTTCGCCGCGTTATCCAGCTTGCTTCCTTCAACAATCCACGCGGTAGGATCGGCAATCGCCACGGTCAGCAGCAGCTTGCCGTCGCTGGACTCTTCAACGTACAGCGCATCGTCCATATCTTCGGTGCTGGCACTGTCGATGGTGACGAAATCAAGCGCCGTAAGATCGCGACGTTCAATGCCTTCATCCTGCATTTCGGTCGCCACGCCGTCTGGCGCTTCTTTTTCAAGATTATGACGGGCGAGGGTGACCCACCAGGGCACGAAGTGATCGTCGCCATAGGTGATGAATTTGGTCAGTTCTGCGTAGAAGGTGCGGTCGCCTTTTAGCGGGTGGCGACGCATCTGCGCAACCGCCCAATCACCCTCTTTAAAATCGTGGGTCACATCGCGGTCGGCGCGGCATGGAATGGCATCTTTGAGCAGGGGATGATCGGGCACGATAGAAAGCCGGTCATCTTTGCGATGCACTCTGCCGACAAAACGGGTCAGGAACGGTTCAACCAGTTCTTCTGGCTCGGCGCTCTCTTTATCTTTTTCAGAATGGATCACGGCAATAATGCGGTCGCCGTGCATCACTTTTTTCATCTGCGGCGGCGGAATAAAGTAGCTTTTTTGTGCATCGACTTCGAGGAAACCGAAACCTTTTTCCGTGGCTTTAACGACCCCTTCCGCACGTGGCGTTTGGGAATGAAGTTGCTGTTTTAGCTGCGCGAGCAGCGGGTTATCCTGAAGCATAATGTTCTATTTTCGTGGCCAAAAGAGCGGCTGACATTGTGACGCGAATCAAGGGTTGGCAGCAAGCGCTGTTTCACCCTTTTACGTAACTTGTTGCCCGCAGCCAAGGGCAATGCGCAGGCGGTTTAACCAACCGCTTAACGCACTCCAGGCGAGCAGGGTAATGGCATCTGGTGTCGATAGCCCGTATTCTAAGAGCGGTGCAAGCTGTGTGGTGCTGAAGCGATCTGGCGCCCGGGTGAGCAGTTGGGTCGCCTGCGCAACCGCGCGTTCGCAGGGAAAGTGATGACTCCAGGCATGCATTGCGCGCTCGCCGTTTCGCACGGCTTCCGGCAGGCCGCTTGCGCCTTGCCATTGGGTACTGTAGTAATTAAAACAGCTGACGCTACCGTTAATCCGTGCAGGAATGAGCGACGAGAGCGGTTGTAGCGGATGGGCGAAGGTCAGCGCGTCGATAAGCTCGCCGAGCCCATTTAACAGCTCTTCTTCATGTGCCAGCACCGGCGCGAGCGCCTCAAGCTCCGGGATAGATTGCCAACGGTGTAAGGCCTCGCCCTGCGGCGTATTCGTTTGAAGGGACTCTATGCCGTGGAGATCGGTGTGCCATTGCGCACTGTCGTGGCTAAATAGCGCGGCGTCCGCATCTTCTTGTACCGGCATTCCGGGGATCCATCGTACCGGGAAACCCAGATGCGCCTGCAAAAGGGCGATAACCCGCGCCTGAAAACCGACAAAGCCCACCACTTGATTAATGATAATAATATCGTGCAGCGTCAGACCCACATCGTCGAGCTGCTGGCGAGCGCGCGGGGTGATAATGGACGGCGAGCTTGCTAGTTGACGGGCGTATTGGGTGATTTGCGCCAGCCGATGGTTGCTCTCGCGCGAAGAGTCGGGGCCGGGCAAAGGCGCCAGACGGGCGGCATAGTGATTACAGAGCCGCTGGACGCCCGAGACTTGGGCGACCGTCAAGGCCGTACTCAGTCTGTCGTACGCGCTGAAGGTGTGCAGTCGATTGGTGGTGACGACATTGGGAAACAGCGTATTAGCCAGCCTTCGGGCAGCACGTAGCCACTTGAGGCTGGCGTTAAGCAGCGCGTCGGGCAGCGTCAGATCGAGTAAAAAACGGTCGTCAACGTACGCGGCCTCGGGAACCAACGGCATCACATCACTGTGTTGGGTTCTCGACTGGGTTTCGTGATACCAGTGGTTTTTGCCGGAAACGTGGCGTGGCTCCATGGGTGTTCCTTGATCTGATAGTGGCGAGCCAGCCGCGTCAAAGGTGATGTTGCCGGATCGTTATAGATAAGTATCCTGGCGCATGCGTGACGAGGGAGAAAATATTGTTCGGTGATAATTAATAACTTACAGGAATAACAAAGAGGAAAGGGGAGGCATCGGCGCGGCTCCCGGGGTCGGCGTAAACGCCTCGCCCGGGCTACGGCCCGCGTAGGCCGGATAAGGCGCAGCCGCCATCCGGCGATGTGCGGGTTATGCCTGATGGCGCTACGCTTATCAGGCCTACGGGAGATTGTACCCCGGGGGCGGCATACACGCCTCGCCCGGGCTAAGGCCCGTGTAGGCCGGATAAGGCGCAGCCGCCATCCGGCAATGTGTGCGTTGTGCCTGATGGCGCTACGCTTATCAGGCCTACGTGAGATTGTACCTTGGGTCGGCATAAACGTCTCGCCCGGGCTACGGCCCGCGTAGGCCGGATAAGGCGCAGCCGCCATCCGGCGATGTGCGGGTTATGCCTGATGGCGCTAGGCTAATCAGGCCTACGGGAGATTGTACCCGGGGTCGGCATAAACGCCTCGCCCGGGCAACGGACCGTGTAGGCCGGATAAGGCGCAGCCGCCATCCGGCGATGTGCCGAGAGAGAGCGGTAGCCCGGCCGAGCAACGCGACGCCGGGATGCTCCGGGGAGGTGTGGAACTTACTTCAACTCCAGCTCGTTCATCGCCGCGATGCTGAAGCCGCCGTCAACGTGCACAATCTCACCGGTAATTCCGGCGGACAGATTTGAGCACAGGAAGGCCGCGGAATTGCCCACGTCTTCAATTGTCACCGTGCGACGAATTGGCGTCACCGCTTCGCAATGCGCCAGCATTTTGCGGAAATCCTTGATACCGGACGCGGCAAGCGTACGGATAGGACCGGCAGAGATGGCATTCACGCGAATTCCTTCCGGGCCCATGGCGTTTGCCATATAACGCACGTTGGCTTCCAGAGACGCCTTTGCCAGGCCCATCACGTTGTAGTTAGGGATAGCCCGCTCGGCCCCCAGATAGGACAGTGTCAGTAGGGCAGAGTCTGGGTTAAGCATACTGCGGCAGGACTTTGCCATCGCCACAAAGCTATAAGCGCTGATGTCGTGGGCGATTTTAAAACCCTCGCGCGTCACCGCGTTAACATAATCGCCGTCCAACTGATCTGCGGGCGCAAAACCAATGGAATGCACGAAACCGTCAAATTTCGGCCACACTTTTGCTAAGTCGATAAACAGGGATTCGATGCTTTCATCGACAGCCACATCGCAAGGCAGGACAATGCTGGAATCCAGCGCGGCGGCAAAATCTTCCACCCGGCCTTTCAGTTTGTCGTTTTGATACGTGAACGCCAGTTCAGCCCCTTCTCGGTGCATCGCCTGAGCGATACCGTAGGCGATAGACAGTTTGCTGGCCACGCCAGTAATCAGAATGCGCTTACCGGAAAGAAAACCCATCGCTATTCATCCTCTTAGTCAGCGTTATAGCGGCCTGCAAAAATAACAGGCCACCGTTAAACATGATTTGTCGCGTAAAGGTTAGCGGTCTTTACGCCAGGCATCGGCGGTAAGAGCCTCGCCAAAGTGGCCTGCAATCAACCGCTTGGTTAAATCGTGCAGCGGGGAGGCCAGAACATCGGCGGTACTGCCGCGCTCAACGACCTCGCCCTGATGCATCACCAGTACCTGGTCACTGATATGCTTCATCATCCCCAAATGCTGCGTCACATAGATATATGAGATGCCTTGCTTCTCTTGTAACTCCAGCATCAGGTTTACCAGCTGCGAACGCATCGACATATCCAGCGAAGCCAGCGCTTCATCGCAGATAATCACTTTTGGACGCAAAATTAGCGCGCGCGCCAGCCCCAGACGCTGCTTCTGCCCCGGCGCCAGCATATGCGGATAATAACTGACGTGATCGGGTAACAGACCGACCAGCCGCAGGGTGTCGATAATCTGCTTACGTCGGGCTTCCGCTTCCAGATCGGTATTGAGCCGCAGCGGGAAGTCGAGGATCTGCGAGATACGCTGACGCGGGTTCAGCGAGGTGCTCGGATCCTGAAATATCATTCGGATGCGCTGGCTGCGGAAAGAGTAATCGCCATACTCCAGTGGATGATCGTCAATAAACAACTCACCGGTCGTCGGCTCGACCATCCCCGCCAGCATTTTCGCCAGCGTAGATTTACCGGAGCCATTCTCACCAATAATCGCCAGCGTCTGTTTTTCACGCAGCGTAAAGCTCAGCGGCTTGACCGCCTGTAGCGTTTGCCGATGGAACCAACCGGTGCGGTAGCGAAAGGTCTTACTCAGATTGCGCACTTCAAGCAAGGTTTCGACCATGTCACTCTTTCTCCATATTGAGCGGGAAATGACAGGCGAACAGGTGATTCTTCGCTCCCGTCAGACGCGGGGTTTCAATACATTTTCGCTGGGCGTAAGGGCAGCGCGGCCCCAGACGACAGCCCATCGGTAGCTGTTCCAGCAGCGGAATCGCGCCAGAAAGGGTATTCAACCGGCTTTTATGTGGCATCGAGCGGCCAAAATCGGGAATGGCCCGGATTAACGCCTGGGTATAAGGATGATGGGGAATGGTCACCAGTTCTTCACTTGGCGCGCTCTCAACCGTCTGCCCGCAGTACATGACGTTAATCTTATCCGCCCAATGGGTCAGCATCTGCAAATCGTGAGAAATCAGCAGGATGGTGGTGTTGTTGTTTTGGTTAAGACCGGTCAACAAACGGAAAATTTGCGCCTGAGTGGTCGGCTCCATGGCGTTGGTCGGCTCATCGGCAATCAGCAGACGCGGCTGGTTGGCGAGGGCGATGGCGATCATCACCTTCTGACACTCGCCTTCCGTCAACTCATAAGGGAAGCTGCGCATCGCATCTTTGTGATCTTTTATGCCGACTCTATGCAATAGCTCAATGGCGCGACGTTTCCGCCAGCCAAATCGCTGCCACCAGCGGCCTTTAAAGGTCCAGCCGGGAATGTTCTGCATCAGTTGCTCGCCAACCCGTTCCGACGGATCAAGACACGACTGCGGCTCCTGGAAAATCATCGACACGTTGTGTCCGACCAACCGCCGACGCTCGCGATTCGACAGGCGCAGCAGGTCGATATCGTCAAAACGCATACGGTCGGCGGTGACCCGCCAGTTATCTTTGGTGACGCCGCAAATCGCTTTGGCGATAAGGCTTTTTCCCGAACCGGACTCGCCGACCAGACCACGGATCTCGCCTTCGGCAAGCGTCATGCTCACGCGGTCGACGGCCTTTACCCAGCCTTCGCTGGTTTTAAATTCGATGGTTAAATTACGAATATCAAGTAACGGCATTATTCCACCCCGGCATTAATAGCCCGGCGAATACCGTCGCCCAGCAGGTTAACCAGCAGAACGCTGACCATAATGGCCGCGCCTGGCAGCATGACGGTCCACGGCGCCACATAAATCAGCTCCAGCGCATCGCCCAGCATCGCTCCCCATTCAGGCGACGGTAGCTGTGCGCCCAAATCCAGGAAGCCGAGCGCTGCGATATCGAGGATGGCCATCGACAAGGCACGGGTGATCTCCGTGACCAGCCCAGCGGCGATGTTAGGTAAAACAGCAAACCACAGGATATTTAAGGTCGTCGCGCCGTCGAGACGGGCGGCAATGACATAGTCTCGTTCCAGCTCGTCATGAACCATGCTGTAGATGGAGCGCACCATACGTGGCAAAAGGGCCAGCCAGACAGCGAACATGGCATGGGACAGATGCGGCCCGGCAAACGCCACCACGATAATCGCCAGCAGCAGGGATGGAATCGACAGCAGGGTATCGAGAATGTGGTTAAGCATCGCCGAGCGCAGGCCGCGCGTGGAACCCGCGAATGCACCGAGCACCAGGCCAAAGACGGTGGCGGCGAGAGTCACCACAAACGCTCCCCCGACGGTCGGCGCCGCGCCGCTCAGCAGACGGCTTAAGACATCACGACCTAAATCATCGGTACCCAGGAAGAAGGAGACTTCCCCATAGCGCGACCATGACGGCGGCAGCAACTGATACCCAAGGAACTGCTGATCGATGCCGTACGGGGAAAACCATCCGCCAAAGACGCACAGCAGCACGAGCCCGATACAGCCATAGAAACCGATCATTGCGACGGTGTCGCCGTAGAATTTACGCCACACGGTTCGCAGAGCGCCCGGCGGGCGCTTCTCGAGGTAGACGCTATCGTAAGGCATACCATTCCTTATGTTTCAGCGGGTTAGCCATAGCCCCCAAAATATCGGAGATCACGTTAATAATAATGACCAGCGCACCAATCACCATCACGCCCGCCGAGATGGCGGCGTAGTCTTGTTGACGGATGGCGTTAATCATCCAGCGCCCAAGACCTGGCCAGTTAAAGACCATTTCGGTAATCATCGCCAGCGTCAGCATGGTCGAAAATTGCAGGCCCAGACGGGGGATGACGGGCGGCAGCGCATTGTGCAGGACGTGACGACGTAATATCGTCAGCCGCGATACCCCGCGAGTGGCGGCGGCTTTCACGTAGTTGGTGTCGTAAATGGCGATGGTGCTGATGCGCATCAACCGCACCACCTCGGTAGTTGGCGCAACGGCCAGCGTCAGCACTGGCAGCACCATGTGGCGCACGGCGCTCATGATCATTTCGTGACGCCACGGCGAGTCGGACAACCAGGCGTCAATCAGCGCAAATCCGGTGACGTTCTTCACCTCATACAGCAGATCAAAGCGTCCTGAAACCGGCAGCCAGCCGAGCGTGAGCGAGAAGAAGAGCGTCAGCAACAGCGCCAGCCAGAACACCGGGATCGAAAAGCCGAGCAGGGCAAAGAAGCTAATCACTTTATCCTGCCACTTATTGTTAGAGATCCCTGCCAGCATCCCCACCGGAATACCAATCAGCAGCGCCAGGCCGAAGGCCAGAATGCACAGTTCCATCGTGGCCGGGAACACCTGGCGAAGCTGCTCAGAAATAGGCTGGCCATTAATACTGGAGACGCCAAAATCCCAGTGCATAACGCCTTCAAACCAGAATACCCACGCATTCCACAGTGAAGCTCCCTGCAACGGCGCATGCGGGGTAAAGTAGCTCAGGCTGAACCCGACCACCGTCAGAAAAAAGAGGGTGACCAGCAGCAGTAATAAGCGACGAAGAGTGAAAATAATCATGGTTTCTGCACCTTCTCTTCTTCCTTCTCCCGCGAAACACCGGCAAACGACGTGTTACCAAACGGGCTCAACACCAGCCCCTTCATGTCGTAGCGATACGCCTGTAGACGCAGCGAGGACGCCAGCGGCAGGATGGGCAGTTCGCGTGCCAGAATCTGCTGCGCTTCATCGTAGGCATCAATGCGTGAGGCCAACTGCTGCGAGTCCAGCGCCTTTCTTAGCACGTCGTCAAATTCGCGATTACACCAGTGGGCAAAATTGGTCTGCGAGTTTATCGCCGCGCAGCTCAGTAATGGCCGGAAGAAGCTGTCCGGGTCGTTACTGTCGGTGGCCCAGCCGGAGAGCGTCAGGTCGTGGTTCATGTCCATTAACCGCGCTTCCTGGAAGCGCCCCTCGACCGGCACAATAATCACTTTCACGCCAATCTGCGCCATATCCGCCTGGATGAGTTCGGCGGTTTTCAGCGGGCTTGGGTTCCACGCCTGGGAGCTGGTGGGCACCCAAAGATGCAGCGTTAACTTACTTAGCCCCAGCGCCTGTAACCGTCGACGCGCCTCTTGCGGATTGTATTCCGTAATTTTAGCTTCGTTATCGTAAGCCCAGGAGGCGCGCGGCAAAATAGAAGCGGCCGTTTCAGCGGTGCCGTAATAAATTGACTGCATCAGACGTTGGTTATTAATCGCCAATGAGAGGGCATGACGGACTTCAGGATTATTTAACGGCGGCTTATCGGTATTAAAGGCCAGATAAGCGATGTTCATCCCCGGACGCAGCGTCAAGCGCAGACGGGGATCGTCGCGCAGGATGGTTAACTGACTGGCCGCCGGCCACGCAAGCACATCACATTCGCCGGTGAGCAGTTTGGATAAGCGTCCGGTGCCGCCGGAACCCAAATCGACCACCACCTGCGGCATCAACGGAGTGCCGCGCCAGAATTTTGCGTGACGTTGCAGGCGGATGTACTGCCCGGACTGGTATTCGTCAAGCAAGAACGGCCCGGTGCCAACCGGCTGGCGGTCGAGCAATTCCTGATGATCTTCTTTTGCCAGCTTATTGGCATATTCAGCCGACATCACCGAAGCATAATGGGTTGCCAGATGCCACAGGAATGAGGCATCCGGGCGAGTCAGACGAAACTCCACCGTGTGGCTGTCGAGTTTGCGTATGCTCTGCACGCTATCGGCAAATTGCAGACTGTCAAAATAGGGGAACGCGCCGCCGTTGACGTTATGCCACGGGTGATTGCGGTCAAAAATACGCTCGAATGTGAACACCACATCGTCGGCATTTAACGCGCGCGTTGGCGTAAACCAGCGGGTGGTCTGGAACTTCACGTTATTACGCAGGTGGAAGCGGTAGGTCGCGCCGTTATCCAGCACCTCCCAGCTTTCCGCCAGTTCCGGCACCAGGCGATAGGTATAAGGGTCGACGTCGAGCAGGCGGTCATAAAGCTGAGCCGCCAGCGTATCGACGATAAGCCCGCTGCCCGCTTTTTGTGGGTTGAACGTGTTGACCTGCCCACTGACGCAGTAGACAAACCCGCTGTCGCGAATATCGGCACGGGGTGGCGCGAGCGGCTGCGGCGCGGCAAGGGCCTGACCGCAAAGTAACCCCAGCGCCGCCAGAAATGATGACAAATTCAGGCGCATAGTTTCGTTATATTTTCGATTGATCTGCAAAGTGTATCGCACTTAAGGCTATCAGGTACAAATGTCTACGCCCAACCGCTGTAAAAGTCGTCAATTGAGCGGGGTGAGCTCGTATAACACCACGCCGTTGCTCTCCAGTGCGTCGAGCACCTGCCAGTTCTCGGAAATATTAATCTCCCTGACGCTGAGGGCGGGGCGGGTGGTGTGTAAAAGCCATGTCCAGGTCTCTTCGTCCGGGCCGCTGCTGCTTTCAAGCGACTCCAGCCGTGGAAACAGCGCCCCATGGTGTTGATCAAACTGATGGCGCTTTATCTTCCATCGCCCGCGTAATCCGGCAAGTTCGACCGGGCAAGATTGACGAAAACGCTGAATAAACGTCTCCTCACTGGAAAGCCACGGGTTGAACACCACCGGGTTTCGCAGCAGCAACTGGAAACGTCCGCGATGATGAAGAACTAAGACCTGCTTATCGTTCACCAGCACGTCACCTTGCAAGCGCTGCCACAACCACAGTACCCAGTAAATCGGTCGAGGTAAGGCGTGGTGATAGAGCAAGGCAAGGCTAGAGGTATCAAAGGTGCCGTTACTGCGCGCTTCGCCTTGCAGGCTTGAATTCAACCAGAAACCGCCGAGCGCAACCTGCTCGCTCAGACCCAGTAACGTATTGATGAGCAGCGCCCCGCGAAAAAACTCCCCGTTAGTGCGGCGGGTGCTGCCGGTGAGGGTGTTCCACGACAACAGCCAGATTGGCAGTGAAAGGTGGCGCTGGCGTAGCGCGCGTTGAATCAGACGAACTTTCTCAACCGGATAATCCTCCGTCGCCGCCAGACGAGCACGGTCTGGCGGCTGGGTATCGAGACATTCGTTGGCGTTGGCGGAACAGGCCAGAAAATCGGCTTCTTTAAGCAGTGGCGAATGGAAAATAGCATCGTCCGTTGTCGTCGCAAGCGGTGCGGGAAAACGATGCCAGATACCCAGTAACGAGTCGGGGGAGGCGTTATCAATAATTGTTTTTTGCTGCTGCCAGATTTTCTCACGTGAAGCAATGCTGGCCTGTGGCGACCAGTGCCAGACAAAGTGCCAGCTTGCAAGCGTAGTGGCGGGAAAGTGCTGGGCGCTCAGCCGTAAAAATTGCCGCAGCAGGTCCGGGCGCGTGGTCATATTGGTGTGAAGTAAAACCCGCCAGCCTTTCTTTGCGAGAAAGGTGAACGCTTGTTGCAGGGGATACCAGCAGGCGCACTCGGTGGTGAGCGGGGAATCCCAGCCGTCGCTAAATAAGCGACTGCTCAAAAAGGGCTCGTGAATATCGATACCGTCAATGGGGATCTGCGTATGCAACGCTTCCAGCGAACGGCGCACATCATCGCGCAGCAGATCGTCAATTTCACGAAGGGTGATGACCACCGGAACCTGACGCAGCGTAACGCGGCGAGGGGATGGCAAATGCAAGGCGATTTCCCGCGGCGGGGCGCTGCGCAGGGGCTGAGCGGTCTCCTCCCACGGCTGTTTTTCCGCACGATTAAGCAGCGTATAGAGCGTTTCGGCGGCAACGGGGCGGACATCATCGACGCCAGGCTCGACGTGACGGCCTCGTTTGCCGGCAGTTTCCGGGCGCAGACGATACTCCCGAGGCGTCATGCCATGACGGCGCTTAAACAGATCGCTCATCACGCGTGAGCTGGCAAAGCCCTGCTCCTGCGCAATGCGCTGCAAAGAATAAGGGGTCTCCAGCAACTGCTCTTGCGCTTTTTTCAACCGCAGGGCCGTAATGTACTGCATAAAGCTGACGCCGACCTCTTTGTGAAACAAGCGGGACAGCCAGGCTTCCGAAACCCGCTCCGCACGGGCGATTTCCGCAAGCGTTAACCGCTGATTGTACTGCGACTCAATGCGCGTCACGACCTGGCGGATCCGCTGGCTCCAGCCGCTATCGTGATACGGCACGTTGCGGGTTGACGGCACCTGGAAATGCGTCGCCAACAGCAATGCCAATTCGGCAAGCCAACGGTTCGCTTCAAGGCGTGACGGGGTTTCATGGCTGAGCAGGTGCGTCACCAGCAGCTGGCGCATCAGCGCACGCAGCTTGCCGTCATCCACCAGTCCGTGAGAGGACGGCGGGGGCACGTGATAGTCGAAGGCAAAAAAGTGGCTATCCAGCCGGGTTAACCAGTGGCTGGCAATGCTCAATATCATGACCGTGGAGGCCTGTGAACTTTGCAGCAGTGCCTGCTCTCCGGGGTTCAGGATAGTGATCCCACCTTCCGTCATAGCCGTCGAGCTGTGGCGAGTTTGCAGGTCGAGATGACCTTGCAATACCCACAACAGCGTCAGACGCTGCGGCTCATTTAGCGTCTGATGACGAATATCGCTCACTTCTATAGTGAAGTCGTTGCCTTGCTGCGTCATGGTTGCGCACCTCGCGGGACAAAAATAAGCAGATGAATTTTGTCATAACTAAACAGTATGAAAAACAGTCACTTCATTATTAGTCAAAATAAGACAAAAAATGGCATTTTAAAGCCGGGTGAGCGACATAAACTCGACGTTATCACTGTGAAGCAATAAAGGGATAACAAAAATGACACATCCTATCGTCGAAGCATTACAGACTCAGGAAGCGCGATTTACCGCCCTCCGTCGCCAGTTCCATCAGCAACCGGAAATCGGTTTCGAAGAGCATCGCACCAGTGAGCAAGTTGCGGCGCTGCTTAAGGAGTGGGGCTATGAGGTTGATTACGGGCTGGCGGGAACCGGCGTGGTGGCGACGCTGAAAGTGGGTGACGGTAACAAAAGGTTGGGGCTACGTGCCGATATGGATGCCTTACCGATGCAGGAAAACAGCGGCAAACCGTGGGCCAGCCAGACCGACGGGCGTTTTCACGGCTGCGGACATGACGGTCATACTACCACGCTGCTGTATGCCGCCGAATATCTGGCGCGTACCCGCCAGTTTAACGGCACGTTGCACCTGATTTTCCAGCCGGCAGAAGAGTTGCTGTACGGCGGTCGAGTGATGCTGGAAGACGGTCTGTTTGACAAATTCCCCTGCGACCACATTTTTGGCCTGCACAATATGCCGGGGCAAAAACTGGGACGGATTGGGCTACGCGATGGCGCAATGATGGCCTCGTCGGACACCCTGCATATTCAGGTTCAGGGCGTGGGTGGACACGGTGCCGTACCGGAGCATACGGTGGATGCCACCGTGGTGGCTTGCCATATCACGCTTGCGTTACAGACTATTGTCTCGCGTAACGTCAGCCCGTTCGATCCGGCGGTGGTGACCGTTGGCAGCATTCAGGCGGGTCATGCGCCGAATATCATTAATGACCATGTGCTGATGAAGTTGACGGTGCGCACGCTCAATGAGGATGTGCGCCAGACCGTCCTGCAACGTATTCACGATATTGCGATTGCCCAGGCCGAAAGCTTCAATGCCACCGCGACGCTCACGCATGTTAACGGCAGCCCGGTATTAAAAAACGATCCGCAGGCGAATGCGATGGTGCGCCAGGTTGCCACGTCATTGTTTGGTGAGGATGCGGTAGGCACCGTTTCTCCGTTTATGGGCAGCGAAGATTTTGCGTTTATGCTGGAGAAAAACCCGCAAGGTGCCTATTTCACCATCGGGGCCGGCGATGAGCCTGACCGCTGCATGGTGCACAACCCGGGATACGATTTTAACGACAGCATTCTACTCACCGGCGCCGCGTTGTGGTGCGGCCTCACCGAATACTATCTGCGCGCCTAGCGCTTTGTGAAAGAGGGCGAGCCATGAGTAGCGTTTCGATAAATGCCGCGCCGTACGTCGGCACTGACCGCCTGCTGGCGGGGATTGTATTAAGCGTCCTGACCTTCTGGCTGTTTGCCCAGTCGGTGATTAACGTGGTGCCGGTGGTCAAAAGCAGCCTTGATATCTCGCTTGAAACGCTCACGCTGGCCGTCAGCCTGAGCGCGCTGTTTAGCGGTTGTTTTGTGGTGGTGAGCGGCGGGCTGGCGGATAAATTTGGCCGCGTCCGCTTAACCACCATTGGCCTCGCGTTGAGCATGGTTGGCAGCGCGCTGCTGGTGGTTTCGCAAGGGCCGGTGCTGTTTCTGGCCGGCAGAGTGGTACAAGGGCTTTCTGCCGCCTGTATCATGCCCGCGACGCTTGCCTTAATTAAAACCTGGTACGCCGGGAAAGCGCGTCAACGTGCGGTCAGCTTCTGGGTGATTGGTTCATGGGGCGGCAGCGGCCTGTGCTCCTTCGTTGGCGGCGCTATTGCCACCGGTCTGGGATGGCGATGGATTTTTGTTTTCTCGATTGTAGTGGCGTTGACCGCGCTGTTATTGATTCGCACGACCCCGGAAAGCCGCAGCGAAACGGCGGGGCAGCATAAACTCGATATCAGCGGATTGCTCAGTCTGGTGGCGGCGTTAGTGCTGTTCAATCTGTTTATTGCCAAAGGCCATCATTGGGGCTGGAGCAGCCCGCTGAGCCTGTCAATGCTGATAGGCGCGGTGGCGGCTATTGTCTTTTTCCTGGGTACGGAAGTGCGCAAAAAAGAGGCGGCGCTGATTGACTTTGCGCTTTTTAAAAACCGTGCCTACGGTGCGGCGGTGCTGTCTAATTTTATGCTGAATGGCGCAATTGGCACCATGATGATCACCAGTATCTGGCTGCAACAAGGCCGCCATCTGAGTCCCTTCCAGACGGGAATGATGACGCTGGGGTATCTGGTGACGGTGCTGCTGATGATTCGTGTCGGCGAAAAGTTACTGCAACGCTATGGTGCCAGACTGCCGATGATGGGCGGGCCGCTGATTGCGATGGTGGGGATTTTTCTAATATCCTGCACCTTCCTGGAGACCGGCGTCTATATCGCCACGGTGTTCTTTAGCAATGTGCTGTTCGGTCTGGGGCTGGGATGTTATGCCACGCCATCAACCGATACCGCCGTGGCCAACGCCCCTGAAAGTAAAGTGGGCGTGGCATCAGGCGTCTACAAAATGGGCAGTTCGCTGGGTGGGGCGTTTGGCCTGGCGATGACCGCCTCGCTGTACGCGCTTTTCCTGCCGCAAGGGATGGCGACGGCGGCACAGTATGCGCTGTGGTTTAACTGTGCCTTATGTCTGGGGGCGATGCTGGTCAGCGCCGTTATGCTGCCAAAGTCACCTCAAAGCTGATGCTTTTTTAACAGCGCGCGCAGCTGATGATAGGTAAGCCCCAGCAGATCCGCTGCCTGCTTTTGATTGAACCGGGCCTGTTGCAGACTTTGCTGTAACAGCTCTTTTTCCTGGTCTAGCTGGAACTGGCGCAAATCTAACGGTAGCGCCAGTTTTTCGTTTGTCGGCTGAGGCTCGGATTGGCGCTGACGATGGAAAGGATCGATAACAATCTCATCGAGCGGGATTTCACTGCTGCCATGGCGATAGACCGAACGTTCCACCACGTTTTTTAGCTCACGGATATTCCCCGGCCAGCGGTAGTTCAGCAGCGTATCGCGGGCGCGCTCGGTGAAGCCCGGAAACAGCGGCAGCTTTAGCTCCCGGCACATCTGAATGGCAAAGTGGTCCGCCATTAACATAATGTCGCTCTGGCGCTCGCGCATCGGCGGCAACAGCACGACGTCAAATGCCAGACGGTCGAGCAGGTCGGCGCGGAAAGTCCCGTTTTCAACCAACTGCGGCAGGTCGGCGTTGGTGGCGCACACCAGACGAACATTCACCTGCAACGGCTGGCTACCGCCGACGCGCTCAAGCTCCCCGTATTCAATCACGCGTAATAACTTTTCCTGTACCAGCATTGGCGCGGTCGCCAGTTCATCGAGAAACAGGGTGCCGCCATCGGCGCGCTCAAAACGCCCCGGATGGCGCTTTTGCGCGCCGGTAAATGCCCCGGCTTCGTGGCCGAATAATTCGCTATCGAGCAAGTTTTCGTTGAGTGCCGCACAGTTAAGCGAGATAAACGGCCCTTGCCAGCATGAAGACAGATAGTGAAGCCGATTGGCGATAAGCTCCTTACCGGTACCGCGTTCGCCGATGATAAGCACCGGTTTGCTAAGCGGTGCCAGCCGGGAAACCTGTTCCAGCACTTCAAGAAAGCGGTTTGCCTCGCCCAGGAGGTTATCTTTGTATTCTGCCATGATGAAATTCGCCACTAGTTGGTGTAATTCGCCATTTCACTGTAGGTGTTTGCTGGGCAAAATTCAATCACTTCTTTTATAATCAATAAGATAAAAAGTTGGCATGGAACTTGTAATAGTCTTTACGCAGGGCTTAGCCCGATACACAGAACTATGAGGATTGAATTATGGGTATTTTTTCTCGTTTTGCCGACATCGTGAACGCCAACATCAACTCACTGCTGGAAAAAGCGGAAGACCCGCAAAAACTGGTGCGTTTGATGATCCAGGAAATGGAAGACACGCTGGTTGAAGTCCGTTCAACCTCGGCGCGTGCGCTGGCGGAAAAGAAAGAACTGAGCCGTCGCGTTGAAAAAGCACTGGCACAGCAGCAGGAGTGGCAGGAGAAGGCCGAGCTGGCGCTGCGTAAAGATAAAGAAGATCTGGCGCGTGCCGCACTGATTGAAAA
The DNA here is from genome assembly GCF_044745165.1 of Kluyvera sp. NPDC087067. NCBI lineage: Bacteria > Pseudomonadati > Pseudomonadota > Gammaproteobacteria > Enterobacterales > Enterobacteriaceae > Kluyvera > Kluyvera sp. NPDC087067. The sequence continues at coordinate 635,375 of NZ_JBIUZS010000001.1, forward strand.
ACAGAAGCTGACCGACGTTATCGCCACGCTGGAACATGAAGTGACGCTGGTTGATGAAACCCTGACTCGCATGAAAAAAGAGATTGGCGAGCTGGAAAACAAACTCAGCGAAACCCGTGCGCGTCAGCAGTCATTGACGCTGCGTCATCAGGCGGCAAGCTCATCCCGCGATGTGCGCCGTCAACTGGACAGCGGTAAACTCGATGAAGCGATGGCGCGTTTCGAATCCTTTGAGCGTCGTATTGACCATATGGAAGCCGAAGCCCAAAGCCACGCTTTTGGTAAAAAACCGACGCTGGACCAGCAGTTCGCTGAGCTGAAAGCCGATGATGAAATCAGCGATCAGCTGGCCGCGCTGAAAGCCAAAATGAAGCAAGACAACCAATAATTCTTGCAGGCCCGGCGTCGCTATCACGCCGCGTCCGGGCTAACCGAACCAGATATTGAGCAGTACCGTGGGTACTGTGGCTCATAACATATAAGGAGTATCTATGAGCGCGCTTTTTCTTGGCATTCCACTGACGTTGTTTGTTCTGTTTGTGTTGCCAATTTGGCTATGGCTGCACTACAGCAACCGCTCGCGCTCGGGTGAACTCTCGCAGGGCGAAAAGCAGCGGTTGATGCAATTAACCGATGACGCAAAGCGGATGCGCGAGCGTATTCAGGCGCTGGAAGCCATTCTTGATGCAGAGCATCCCAACTGGAGGGACAAATAATGGCAGCCTGGGATTGGAATAAAAAGCTCTGGCGTATTCCAGAGCAAGGTATGGTGAAAGGGGTATGCGCAGGTATTGCGCAGTATCTCGATGTGCCGGTGAAGCTGGTGCGCATTATTACCGTTCTGGCGATGATCTTCGGTCTCTTTTTCTTTGTGGTGGTCGCCTACATTATTCTGACGTTTGCCTTAGACCCGATGCCGGAAGGGGCGAACTATAATGAACACCAGCCCACCAGCCGGGATTTACTGGATGCGGTGGATGCTGAACTGGCCGCTGGAGAACAGCGCCTGCGCGAGATGGAACGCTACGTGACATCTGATGTATTCAGCTTGCGCAGCCGGTTCCGTCAACTCTGAATAAGAGGTCAATGATGAACAATAAATGGCAGCGAGCAGGACAGAAAGTGAAACCTGGCCTGAAAATCGTCGGCAAGTTAGCGCTGCTGACTGCATTACGCTATGGCCCGGCGGGCGTTGCCGGGTGGGCGATTAAGTCTGTCGCTCGCCGTCCGCTGAAAATGGTTCTGGCGGTGGTGCTGGAACCGCTGTTGTCGCGCCTCGCCAAACGGTATTTCCCCATGGCAAAATAGAACATTGGCGTTGACAGGAGTGTGTAAAAAGCAATGAAGCGACTTAAAAATGAATTCAATGCGCTGGTCAACCGTAGCGTTGACCGGCATCTTCGTATTGCCGTGACCGGCTTAAGCCGCAGCGGCAAAACCGCTTTTATCACCGGCATGGTCAATCAACTGCTGAATATCCACACCGGCGCGCGTTTACCGTTACTGAGTGCGGTCAGAGATGAACGACTGCTGGGGGTAAAACGCATTCCCCAACGCGATCTTGGCGTCCCCCGATTTACCTACGATGAAGGTCTGGCCCAGCTATACGGTCAGCCGCCTATGTGGCCGACGCCAACCCGCGGCGTGAGCGAAATCCGCCTGGCGCTGCGTTATAAATCCAATGATTCTCTGCTGCGCCATTTTAAAGAAACCTCCACGTTGTATCTGGAAATTGTCGATTATCCCGGCGAGTGGCTGCTCGACCTGCCGATGTTGACTCAGGATTATTTAAGCTGGTCGCGACAAATGACCGGGCTACTGAATGGCCAGCGCGCCGAGTGGTCGGCAAAATGGCGTCAGCTCTGCGAAGGGCTGGATCCGTTAGCGCCTGCCGACGAAAACCGTCTGGCGGAGATTGCCCAGGACTGGACCGACTATCTGCATCAATGCAAACAGCAAGGGCTGCATTTTATTCAGCCGGGTCGCTTCGTATTACCGGGCGACCTTGCCGGAGCGCCCGCGCTGCAGTTCTTCCCCTGGCCGGAAGTTGACGGAGTAGGGGAAAGCAAACTGGCGCAGGCTGGCAAAGGCACCAACATGGGCATGCTGCGCGAACGTTTTAACTATTACTGCGAGAAAGTGGTTAAGGGATTTTATAAAGATCACTTCCTCCATTTTGACCGCCAGATTGTCCTGGTCGATTGTTTACAGCCGCTCAACAGCGGCCCGCAGGCGTTTAACGATATGCGCCTGGCGCTGACGCAACTGATGCACAGTTTCCACTATGGGCAGCGCACGCTGTTTCGGCGGCTCTTTTCGCCGGTTATCGACAAGCTGCTGTTTGCCGCGACTAAGGCCGATCATGTGACCGTCGATCAGCACGGGAATATGGTGTCGCTGCTGCAACAGTTGATCCAGGACGCGTGGCAGAACGCGGCCTTTGAAGGTATCACCATGGATTGTCTGGGGCTGGCGTCAGTGCAGGCGACGCAAAGCGGATTAATTGACGTCAACGGCGAGAAGATCCCTGCGCTGCGCGGGCATCGTTTAAGCGACGGCGAGCCGCTGACCGTATACCCGGGCGAAGTTCCCGCGCGGCTGCCGGGGCAGGCGTTCTGGGATAAACAGGGCTTTCAGTTTGAGAATTTCCGTCCGCAGTCAATGGACGTTGACCAGCCGTTGCCGCATATCCGTCTGGATGCCGCGCTGGAGTTTTTGATTGGAGATAAACTGCGATGAGCGACTCATTTAAACCACGGATTGATTTTGCCGGCCCGCTTGAGGAAGCCAGACTCGAACAGTTTAAATCCTCGCAGGCCTTTGACGGCGAGGCGGCAGAGAAATTCGCGCCGGTAAGCCTTGAAGAGTTAGAAAGCGAAGGGCAAGCCGAGGCCAGTGTCGAAGCCGCGTTGCGCCCGAAACGTAGCCTGTGGCGTAAAATGGTGGGTGCCGGGCTTGCGCTGTTTGGCGTCAGCGTGGTGGCTCAGGGCGTACAGTGGACGGCACATGCCTGGCAGACTCAGGACTGGGTGTCCTTAGGCGGTTGTGTTGCCGGTGCGTTGATTATTGGCGCCGGTGTGGGCTCGGTGGCGACAGAATGGCGCAGACTGTGGCGCTTACGTCAGCGCGCCCAGGAGCGGGATGAAGCGCGGACGCTGATGCACAGCCACGGCGTAGGACAGGGGCGAGCGTTTTGCGAAGGGTTAGCGCGTCAGGCGGGATTGGATCAAGCCCATCCGGCGCTTCAGCGCTGGTACGCGGCAATCCATGAAACCCAGAGCGACCGGGAGGTGGTCAGTCTTTATGCCCATCTGGTGCAGCCGGTGCTGGACGCTCAGGCGCGTCGTGAAATTAGCCGCTCGGCGGCCGAATCGACCTTGATGATTGCCGTAAGCCCGCTGGCGCTGGTGGACATGGCCTTTATCGCCTGGCGTAACCTGCGACTAATCAACCGCATCGCTAAACTGTACGGTATCGAGCTCGGCTATTACAGCCGTCTGCGTCTGTTCCGTCTGGTGCTGATTAACATTGCCTTTGCCGGTGCCACAGAACTGGTGCGTGAAATCGGTATGGACTGGATGTCGCAGGATCTCGCCGCACGCTTGTCCACCCGTGCCGCGCAAGGCATCGGCGCCGGGTTGCTGACCGCGCGTCTTGGGATCAAAGCCATGGAACTGTGTCGCCCGCTGCCGTGGCTGGATAACGACAAGCCGCGCCTGGGCGATTTCCGTCGCGAGCTGATTGGTCAACTCAAAGAGACCCTACAGAAAGGCAAATCAGCGGCGCAATAAATTAATCGCGCCGATTGCCGGATGGCGGCTGCGCCTTATCCGGCCTACAAATGAGTAGCCCGTCCAGGCGAAGCGCCGTCGGGACTGCTCCGTTGTCGATTGTTGCGCGATAATTCCCGCATTACGCTGTTACCAGTAGACAGGCAAATCATCGGTGTAATGAATTAACCGCGCCGATTGCCGGATGGCGACTACGCCTTATCCGGCCTACAAATGAGTAGCCCGGCCAAACGAAGTGCCGCCGGGGCTGCTCCGTTGTCGATTGTTGCGCGATAATTCCCGCATTATGCCGTTACCAGTAGACAGGCAAATCATCGGTGTAGCCCGGCCAAGCGAAGCGCCGCCGGGACTGCTCGCTTGTTGATTGTTACGCGATAATTCATACGTTACGCCGCCGCCACTTCTCTATTTATGCTCTCAAACGTATATCTTTACAGCAAACCCGCTGTTTTTCCGCCATACTGTCAATAATTGTTGACAGTCATCTTCCCGCCGGTGAAGAACTGTCTTATTATTCATACGTCTTTGGCTTTTAAGGGTGAATACTCCCATGCGTCTTGAAGTCTTTTGTGAAGACCGTCTCGGTCTGACACGTGAACTGCTCGATTTATTGGTGCTACGCGGCATTGACCTGCGCGGTATCGATATCGACCCTGTTGGCCGAATCTATCTTAATTTCGCGGAGCTGGAATTCACCAGCTTCAGCAGCCTGATGGCGGAGATCCGCCGCATTGCCGGGGTGACCGACGTTCGCACCGTGCCGTGGATGCCTTCTGAACGTGAACATCTGGCGTTAAGCGCCTTGCTGGAAGCGATGCCGGAGCCGGTGTTGTCGCTCGATACGCGCAGCAAAATTGAACGTGCTAACCCGGCAAGCTGCCAGCTTTTTGGCATGAACCAGGAGCGGATGCGCAACCACAACGTCACGCAGCTCATTAGCGGATTTAACTTTCAACGTTGGCTTGAGAGTGATGACGTGGAATCCATCGCCGAACATGTGGTTATTCACGGACAGAACTTCCTGCTGGAAGCCACGCCGGTCTATCTGAATGGCGAAAATGATACCCGCATACTGGGCGGCGCGGTGATTATGCTGCGCTCAACGCTACGAATGGGGCGCCAGCTGCAAACCATGACCACCCAGGATGTCAGCGCCTTCAGCCAGATTGTTGCCGTCAGCCCGCGTATGCGGCAGGTGGTGGAACAGTCGCGCAAACTGGCGCTGTTGACCGCGCCGCTGCTGATCGTCGGTGAAACGGGAACCGGGAAAGATTTGCTGGCGCATGCTTGCCATCAGGCAAGCCCACGTGCGGCAAAACCGTATCTGGCGCTGAACTGCGGTTCAATCCCGGAAGATGCAGTAGAGAGCGAGCTGTTTGGCGATGCGGCAGAAGGCAAGAAAGGATTCTTTGAACAGGCCAACGGCGGCTCGGTGCTGCTGGACGAAATTGGTGAAATGTCGCCGCGCATGCAGACTAAGCTGCTGCGTTTTCTCAATGACGGCACTTTCCGCCGGGTTGGCGAAGATCATGAAGTGCATGTCGACGTCCGCGTTATCTGTGCAACGCAAAAAAATCTCGTCGAACTGGTGCAAAAAGGCCTGTTCCGTGAAGACCTCTATTACCGCCTGAACGTGCTGACGCTGAATCTGCCGCCGCTGCGCGATCGTCCACAGGACATCATGCCGCTGACCGAACTGTTTGTTGCGCGCTTTGCCGATGAGCAGGGGATTTCGCGGCCAAAACTGTCAAGCGACCTCAACACCGTATTGACGCGCTACGGCTGGCCCGGAAACGTCCGTCAGTTGAAAAATGCGGTCTACCGTGCGCTGACTCAGCTGGAAGGTTACGAACTGCGTCCTCAGGATGTGCTGCTGCCGGATAATGATGTCACAAGCGCCGCAGTGGGTGAGGAAGCGATGGAAGGTTCACTTGATGATATTACCCGCCGCTTTGAGCGCTCGGTGCTTTCTCAGCTTTATCACAGCTATCCGAGTACGCGTAAGCTTGCCAAACGCCTTGGCGTATCGCATACCGCGATTGCGAATAAGTTACGTGAATATAATCTGAGCAATAAGAAGAGCGAAGATTGATAAAAAAACAGCCTCTGAAAAGAGGCTGTTTTTGTTTGGCTGCCGGGCAATTACGCTTTCAGCGCTGCCAGTGCGGCATCGTAATCTGGCTCGTTGGTGATTTCGTTCACCAGCTCGCTGTGTACCACTTTGTCGTTTTCATCGATAACGACAACAGCACGCGCTGCCAGACCTTTCAGGCCGCCGTCAGCAATGCCAACGCCGTAGGTTTGCAGGAATTCAGGCGCACGCAGGATGGACAGCGTGACCACATTGCTCAGGCCTTCTGCGCCGCAGAAGCGGGACTGGGCGAACGGCAGGTCAGCCGAGATACACAGAACAACGGTGTTCTCCAGTTCACCCGCTAACTGGTTGAATTTACGCACAGATGCGGCGCAAACGCCGGTATCGATGCTTGGGAAAATGTTTAACACTTTACGTTTGCCAGCGAACTGGGCCAGGGTGACGTCAGACAGATCTTTTGCCACCAGCGTAAACGGTTGAGCTTTATCGCCCGCCTTTGGGATAGAACCTTGAACGGCAACAGGGTTGCCCTGGAAATGTACGGTTTGCGACATGATTATCTTCCTGTTTACATATAGTTAACGTCTGCCCTAGTGTATGACATCAGGTGTTAACACGGCAAACGCTATTTGCGCCTGAATGAAAGGAGTGAAAATGAGAAAGCTGTGCGTATTTGAAGAAGCCTGGCCGCTACATACCCCGTTTGTGATTGCGCGCGGTAGCCGTAGTGAAGCCAAAGTGGTGGTGGTAGAGCTTGAGCAGGACGGGGTGAAAGGAACGGGTGAATGCACCCCTTATCCACGTTATGGCGAAAGCATTGCGTCAGTCATGGCGCAAATTATGGCGATTGGCGAACAGCTTGAACAGGGCATCACGCGCGAACAGCTGGCGAGCTTGCTGCCCGCCGGTGCGGCGCGTAATGCTGTAGATTGCGCGCTGTGGAGCCTGGAATGCGGGCTAGCTGGAGGTGACGTTGTCACGCAGCTGGGCGTCATGCTGCCGACTACGGTGACCACCGCACAAACGGTGGTGATAGGCACTCCTGAACAAATGGCCGCCAGTGCAAAGGCTTTATTTGATAGCGGGGCCACGCTGTTAAAGGTCAAACTGGATAACCATTTTATCAGCGAACGGATGGTTGCCATTCGTCAGGCAGCGCCCGAGGCGACGCTGATTGTTGACGCGAATGAATCCTGGCGCGGCGATGGCCTCGCGGCGCGCTGCCAGCTGCTGGCCGATCTCAATGTCGCCATGCTCGAGCAGCCGTTACCGGTCGGCGAGGACGAGGCGCTGGAAAACTTCATTCATCCATTACCGATTTGCGCCGATGAAAGCTGCCACACTCGCGAAGATCTGGCGGTGCTGCGCGGTCGTTACGATATGGTCAATATCAAGCTGGATAAAAGCGGAGGGCTCACGGAAGCGCTGTTGCTCGCCGCCGAGGCCGAGGCGCAGGGATTTGGCCTGATGCTGGGCTGTATGCTTTGCACTTCACGGGCGATTTCCGCCGTGTTGCCGTTGGCCCCAAGGGTCAGATTCGCCGACCTCGACGGGCCTACCTGGCTTGCCGCTGACGCCCAGCCCGCGCTACGTTTTACCTGCGGAACGCTTCATTTGTGACCGGCGGGTTGCCAGTGCAGCAGCCTGGTCATGGCGGCCAGATACTGCTCGCTGGCCTCATCTGCCGAGACCGGGGGAAATTCGGCGGTAATGCAGTGCAGGCTAATATCGTCGCACCAGCTGCCAAAGGAGCCCGGCGTCTCATACCCCACGCTGCTAACCAGCGGCAGGGTGAAGGCGTCGGATAACCATTGCCCCAACTCGCTGCGCCGCGCATCTTCGATGCAGGCCAGCGGATCGTGGAATGATACCACCCATGCCGGGTTAATCTGGTGGATGAGCTGACAAAGCGCGCGACTTTCCGGTTCAGAGCCGGGACGGCTACCGGTCGTCAGCACCACGTCGCGCTGCTCAGCGGCACTGTTCCAGCGATACACCGTTTCGCCCGCCTTCCAGTTAGCCGCGGGGAAATTGCGGTTTAAATCGACGCCATTGGCGTTTGCCCGCAGGCCAAGCTGACAGCCGTCCGGGTTGACCGCCAGAATAACGTGATGGCGGCGAAGTTCAGGGGCCAACGCACGTAACGCGCAGGAGAGGGTGACGATGGAGGAATTCTCGTCGCCGTGGGTTCCGGCAATAATCAGACCGCTCTGGGGGCCAGCTTCTGGCGCGGGAAACCAGATAAGCGGCGCGCCCAGAATGGAGCGGCCGTAATGTTGTGTCCCCTGCGGGAAAGCGCCGCGCTGGGCGCGAGGGCGGAGTGCAGACATGCGTCGAGTCCTGATGCTAAACGGAGATACTCAGCAGTGTTGTGCAAAAATCGCCGCGAATCAAATAGTTTCCTGAGTAGTAATTGACGGTACAAATCAAGTTTCTGCGATATGTTATTTGCAATTATGTAAAGTGAAACAAATAATATTTTCATTAAGTTATCTGGGATTTTTATTTTAAGGGGATGTCATGAAGTATCCTTTCACCCTGGCCTGTAGCGCCGCACTCTTGTCAGGTCTGAGTTTTGCCGCCACCGCGGCCGACGTTCCCGCCGGGACAGTATTGGCGAAACAGCAGGAGCTGGTGCGCCATATTAAAGATGAGCCGGCATCACTCGATCCTGCTAAAGCGGTGGGTTTGCCGGAGATTCAGGTCATTCGTGACCTGTTTGAAGGATTAGTTAACCAGGATGCCAACGGCAATATCATTCCGGGTGTGGCGACGCGCTGGCAGACTAACGATCAGAAAATCTGGACCTTTACCCTGCGTAACGATGCGAAATGGTCAGACGGCACGCCGGTGACCGCGCAGGATTTTGTTTACAGCTGGCAGCGTCTGGTGGATCCGCAAACGACATCACCTTTTGCCTGGTTTGCGGCCCTTGCGGGGATGGCTAACGCGCAGGACATCATCGACGGTAAAGCCAAACCTGAAACCCTGGGAGTTACCGCGGTTGATGCCCACACGCTGCGCGTGCAGCTTGATAAACCGCTGCCATGGTTTGTCAATCTGACCGCCAACTTCTCCCTGTTCCCGGTCAACAAGGCTAACGTTGACAGTGATAAAAACTGGACGCGTCCGGGGAAACTGGTGGGTAACGGCGCATACGTGCTGACCGACCGCGTGGTGAACGAGAAACTGGTCGCAACGCCGAACAAACATTACTGGGATAACGCGAAAACTATTATCCAGAAAGTGACCTTTGTACCGATTAACCAGGAGTCGGCGGCAACGAAACGTTATCGTGCGGGCGATATCGACATCACCGAGTCATTCCCGAAAAACCAGTATCAGAAGCTGAAAAAAGAGCTGCCGGGTCAGGTTTATACCCCAGCCCAGTTGGGCACCTATTATTACGCTTTCAATACCCAGAAAGGGCCGACCGCCGATGCGCGCGTGCGTCTGGCGCTGAGCATGACCATCGACCGTCGCATTATTGCCGAGAAGGTGCTGGGAACGGGTGAAAAACCGGCGTGGCGTTTGACGCCAGACGTGACCGCGGGCTTTAAACCGCAGCCATCGGCGCTGGAACAAAGCAGTCAGGCTGAGCTGAACGCCCAGGCGAAAATGCTGTTGCAGGCGGCGGGCTACGGTCCGGGCCGTCCGTTGAATCTCACGCTGTTGTACAACACCTCGGAAAACCATCAGAAGATTGCTATTGCGGTTGCATCGATGTGGAAGAAAAATCTGGGTGTGGATGTGAAGCTGCAAAACCAGGAGTGGAAAACCTACATCGATAGCCGCAATACCGGTAATTTTGACGTGATCCGCGCATCGTGGGTGGGGGACTACAACGAACCGTCAACGTTCCTGTCGCTGCTGACCTCAACCAATAGCGGCAACATCTCACGCTTTAACGATCCGGCCTACGATAAGGTTATTCGCCAGGCATCGCAGGAAAATACCGCGGCGGCACGTAATGCTGATTACAACGAAGCGGAAAAAATTCTCGCAGAGAAAGCGCCGATTGCGCCAATCTACCAGTACACCAACGGGCGTTTAATCAAACCGTGGGTGAAAGGATATCCGATAACCAACCCGGAAGATGTGGCGTACACGCATACGATGTATCTGGTGAAACACTGATTGTTAAATAAAACATCCTGCTGGCGTACTCCCGCCAGCAGAATGATCTCTTCAAGCCCATGTATAGGTCCGATCACTCACGAACCCTGAAATCCTGTTAAACAGGAGATGGGACTTGCCAGTAGAGCGGCGTACCGAACACCTCAAGATAGTAATCAATGACTGCGCGAACATTAAGCGGTGGATGGCGTGCGTTGGGATAGATAGCCGAAATCTGCTGGGCGTCGGCATGTATTGCGACCTCAAAATCCGCCAGCACTTTCACCAGGCTGCCGTTTTTCAGGCTGTCGCCAATCAACCAGTCCGGGAACAAAACCAGTCCCATGTCGCTTAACGCCGCGGTGAGGAGCGATTCTGCGTTATTCGATGTCATGCGCGCGGTAACCGGATAGTGCACCCACGGCTGCGTACCTTGCTTCATCAGCCAGCGGTTAGCGCCGGAAGAACCTTTGTACACCAGACATCGGTGCTGCGAAATATCCGCGGGCGTCAGCGGGGTGCCGTGTTTTTGCAGATAGCCGGGTGAGGCGGCCAGATGATAATGCTGGTCGCCAAACGTGCGGGCATGAAAACCCGAGTCGGTGAGGGCAGCGATGCGGAAGATAACATCGGCGGCTTCACGATGCGGATCGATAAAATCATCGGTGAGGATCAGTTCAACGTGTAACGCGGGGTAGCGTTCAATCAGGCCGCTTAACCATGGCGCGATGTGGCGTTGACCAAAAAAGACCGGAGCATTAATACGCACCGTTCCTGATGGGGTCGAGGCGCGATTTTGCAGGACTTCTGTTGCCCGACTTAGCTCATCCGCCATCGCGCGGACAAACTCAATCAATTGATGCGCGGCTTCTGTGGGGATCACCGAGCGGGTATTACGATAGAAAAGCTGCTGCCCAACGGCGGCTTCAAACTGCTGCATGGTGCGAGAAATCATCGATGCTGAAACGCCTTCTTTACGCGCGACCCGCGAAAAACTCTGCGCGTCATAGACGGCGATAAAGAACATCAGCGTGCGAATATTGATATTACTAAGATCGAGCATTAATGCAGAACCTGAAAAAGTGTTTCCCCACTTATACCATTTTTAAGTCAGTCTGAATCGCCTATCTTTCCCGGCACTTTTAACGGGAGAGTGATGGATGCAATTTTTACTGATACTACTGACCATAGTCGGGGGGATGGGGCTGTCCGTGGAGGCGGGGATCCTCGGGCCGCTAGGCGCTGAAGTTGGCGATTTATGGGCGACCTTTAGCATCTTCGGCGTCGGCACGGTGTTGACCTTTTTATTGATGCTATTTTTTAGCCCGCGCAACGCGCCGTCGTATTTTGCCCAGCCCGGCTGGACGCTTCTGGGCGGCATACTTGGCCCCATTTATGTGGTGGCATTAACCGTGGCCGCACCCGTTATTGGCGTCGCGATGACCATGATTGGCGTCCTCGCAGGGCAGGTTTTCAAAAGCCTGCTGATTGATCATTACGGCTTATTTGGTACGCCGCACCGTAAAATTAATGTGCGCCGCGTTTATGCCCTGATTTTCATTCTGGCTGCACTATTACTGGTGGCAAAGGGATAAGTTATGACCATACTGATGATTTTACTGGCGGTGCTCGGCGGCGCAACGCTGAGCGTGCAAGCTGCGATCAATGGCCGCCTCGGCGGGCAGGTCGGGGTGCTGAAATGTGCTTTTTTAACCTTTTCGGTCGGCGCGTTAGTCACCGCATTACTGATTCTCTATTTTGAACCTAAACAGGCTGTGACATTACTGGATGTCCCCAAATGGCAGCTGTTAGGGGCGATGCTGGGCGTGCCGTACATTGTGATTATGGTTATCGCCGTGCAGCGAATTGGTGCCGGTGTAGCCACCGTGGCGGTGATCTTCGGACAGCTTGCCATGAGTATGCTCATCGATAATTTCGGCTGGCTGAATAATGCCAGCATCGTATTCTCTCCCACGCGGTTTGCGGCGGTGGTCTGTTTAGCGATTGCGCTCTACTTTATCTACACAAGTCAGAAAAGCGCCTCATCCTGAGGTGGCGGGCACTTCAGGCCTGACGTTTTTTGCCCGCGGAGATATCCCGACGCAGAGCTGCCGGTGCGTTGGGCTCGCCGCTTAACGGCAAATTACTGAGCATAATTTCAATATCTTCTTCGGGCACCGGGTCTGAGAACCAGAACCCCTGTAACGCATCGCAGCCCAGCCCGGAGAGGATCCGCTGCTGTTCGTAGGTTTCAACGCCTTCCGCCACCACGTCCATATTCATCGAATGCGCAATGTGAATAATGGTGGAGACGATTTTGATATTTTTGCTGTTTTCGCGCATATCCTTCATAAAGCTTTTGTCCACTTTCAGCTCTTTGGCGGGAAGATCCTGTAGCGCCAGCATATTGGAGTATCCCACGCCGAAATTATCAATCGATAAGGTGATGCCCATTCGACAAAAGTCGTCAAATATCTGGGCGCTTCGCTCAAATCCATGCAGCGCGGTCGTTTCCGCCAGTTCAATGATAAGGCGGGTAGGTGAAACGCGATGACGCAAAAGCGCTTCACAGACCAGTTCGTAAAAGTTTTGCTGTTCAAACTGCACCGGCGAAATATTCAGGGAAAGCGTCCAGTCGTCGTGCCCGGCCAGGCTCCACTTGCGCAACTGCTCACAACCTTTTTCCAGAATCCAGTTGCCTACCGGGGTAATCAGCCCGGTGTTCTGGAGCGTCGGCAAAAAAACATCGGGTAACAGGATGCCTTTTTTCGGATGCCGCCAGCGCAGCAGCGCTTCAAAACCGAAAATACGTTTTTCTTTGACGTGATATTTGGGCTGATACCACAGCTCAAATTGCCCGCGTTCAAGGGCCTGGGTGAGGTCCTGGAGAAAGTGCGCGCCTTGCCAGGTGCTGTCGAGCATTGACTCATGGTAGAAAACCCAGCCGTTACGACCGCTGTGCTTGACGTTATACATGGCCGTGTCCGCCGACAGCTTCAGTTCCTGCGGCGTTTCACCATGTTTTGGATAGAAGCTGATGCCCACGCTCAGGGAAATTTGCAGTATCTGCCCGGAATGATAGAACGGGCGGCGAATACTCTCGACCATGCGGGTACAGATATCAGCGATTTCGGCCTCACTACAGTCGGGGGCCAGCAGGATAAACTCATCCCCGCCAATCCGCGCGAGCGTCATTTTGGGCGTCAGACATGCGCTCATGCGATTGGCTACCGAGACCAGCAGGTTATCGCCGACGTGGTGGCCCCACGCGTCGTTCACCAGCTTAAACCGGTCAAGATCCATCAACACCAGCGCAAACGTGCTGCCCGCCAGCCGCGACTGGTGTAGACACGCTAACAGCCGCATATCAATCTGGCTGCGGTTCGCCAGCCCCGTTAAGCCATCAAAACGCGCCTGTTGTTCCAGCTGTTGGTTGAGGCGTTGCAGATTCTCCGTCAGGCGAGTGGTACGAACCTGCGAATCGACCATTGAGATCATCAGCATCATGCCGAGCAGCACAAGGGTGGTGGCGGTAACCCAGATAGACAAGCCTTCTTCGCTTATCATCGCCGCAGAGTGCGCCATGGCGTGCCCATGACCGTGAAAGGTCGCGGCGCTCATGCCGGTGTAGTGCATTGCGGCAATCGCGATACCCATCGCCAGCGCCGCGCCAATGCGGGTTAACAGAACGCCTTTGCTGTTTAAGCGTAAGCTAAACGCCAGCCACAGAGCGACCCACGAGGCGACGATGGCAATGACAACCGATGCAAGAATTAAAGGAATGCTCCACGTGATTTGATCGTGCGCCATTAGCGCCGCCATACCGACGTAGTGCATCGTGACCACGCCGCTGCTTAAAAGCGCCGTCGCAATACACAGGCGCTTAAGCGAGAGCGTATTACCCGAAACGGCAATATTTATCGCCAGCGATGAAGCAACGATCGCCGCCAGTAATGAAACAATCGTCAGTTCAAGGTGATAGCTCATCGGCATCGGCATTTTCATCGCCAGCATGCCGATAAAATGCATTGACCAAATCCCAATGCCGAGAGTGGCACCGCCCGTTATGCGCCAGAATAGCGCCGCTTTTTTATTGGAGGCGGCAATTTTCGCCGCGCTATCCAGGGCGACAAAAGAAGCAATAAAGGCAACCAGAAATGAAATACCGACGAGTATCGGGTCCCACGAAGCGTGCAGCATCATGCAATCCATACCTTTTCATTAAGAGATTGTTATTAATCTATCAGTATAATCTGAATTTAAGCTAGAAAAATAATCAGCTAAATCAGCTTTATTACAATATTCTGAAAATAGGGTATTTTAATTTAGCAATGCTTAATGAAGATGAAATGCCGATAAATTAAATATGCTCAATTTTTATATTGTTCTTTCAATCCATGTGGTTAAGTATTTTTCATGCAATTGATGTTGGTGATTTCACTTTAGGGCAGATAAACGGCGGAGAAAAGGTAAACTGGTGCAGCTAATGTTTAAAGTGCAGAAAAATCTTAAAATGGTCTGGAAAATACAACTTCCGGTGATATAACAAAAATACACACCAGGAATTGGGAAAGGGTTATGTTTAAGAACATTAGCGTCCGAACGTTTATCCTGATATTTACTTTATCGGTCTTTATTATCGTAGACGTGATCTGCTTAATATTATCAAAGAATATATTCTTGCATCTGGCGATTAATATTGTATGGGTAGCAGCATTAGCATCGCTGTGGCTGTACATGACGAAATATCTGGTGACGCCAATCAATGCCGTCAAGCGCAGTATAGATGAGGTTAATGACGGTAACCTGGCGGTGCGCATTCCCATTTTTGGTGACAACTGTGCCGGACGTTTAATTCCGGGGATCAACAGCTTATCCAACAATATTTCAACGCTGGTGGCAGAAATTCGTGCATCCTCGGATACGGCAATGACATTATCGGAGCAGTTAGCTAATCGGAGCGCTGAGCTCTCGGTGAAAACCGAGCAGCAATCGGCAACGCTGATGCAGACCGCAGCCAGTATGGAACAGATTGCAGCCAGTACCAAAAATAACGCCGAACATACCCGTCTGGCGAGTGAGCGGGCCGGTGAGGCAACCCAGTGCGCGCGTAAGGGCGGGGCATTAATGGGCGATGTCGCCACCAATATGCAATCTATTACCGACTGCGCGCGACAAATGACGGAAATTATCGCCATGATTGATGGCATTGCCTTCCAGACCAATATACTGGCGCTCAATGCGGCAGTAGAGGCGGCGCGGGCGGGTGACCACGGGAAAGGATTTTCGGTGGTGGCGGGCGAAGTGCGCAACCTCGCCCATCGCAGTGCCGAAGCGGCGAAGAGTATTAAAAGCCTTATCAACGTCACCAGTGAAAACGTGACGCAGGGGGCCAGTATTGTCGCTGAGGCGGAGAAAAATATGCAGGAGATTGTGACCGGCTCGGGTGAGCTTAATAACCTCATGGGGCAGATAGCCGTGTCGACTTCCGAGCAGGAAAAAGGTATCGACCAGATTACAATGGCCCTGGCAGAGCTGGAAACGGTGACGCAAAGCAATATCGGCGTCGTGGAGGAGCTTGCAGGTTCCTCAGACATTCTCAAACGTCAGGTTGTTGAGCTGCAATCACGCACCCAAAGCTTCCGCATCGGTAACGAGGTGCGTGGGGCTGGTGAAATCTCCGCCGCCGAGCGATTACAGCCTTCGGTAGCCGGAGTGAGTGATCGGCATTTCTGGCAATCCTTCTGACCTGGCATCCCTTATCGCCCGGCGTCTGTGCCGGGCTTTATATGCTCAAACCCATCAAATATCCTCCCTTTTACGAATAATTTCAGCGCCATGGCACCGCCGCGAGTTGCTTAACATAAGCAGATGGCTAGACTATCAGGATCAATAGCGATGACCGGAGGCGATGTGGAAGCCATAAAGGGAGCAGATCTTAACGTGCCAGACGCCGTGTTTGCGTGGCTGCTGGATGGACAGGGCGGGGTAAAACCGTTAACCGATACTGAGATTGTCAGCAAAGATAATCCCTGCTGGCTGCACCTGAATTACACTCACCCCGATAGCGCCCAATGGTTGGCGAACACCCCATTGCTACCGGGTACAGTGCGAGAGGCGCTCGCAGGGGAAAGCGTACGCCCCCGTGTGACGCGTTTAGGTGAAGGCACGCTGATTACGCTGCGCTGTATTAACGGCAGTACCGATGAGCGTCCCGACCAACTGGTGGCTATGCGTTTATATATTGATGAACGCATTATCGTCTCAACCCGTCAGCGTAAAGTGCTGGCTCTTGACGACGTGATTAGCGATCTGCAAGAGGGCAGCGGCCCCACCGACTGCGGCTCCTGGCTGGTGGACGTGTGTGACGCGCTAACCGATCACGCAAGCGAATTTATCGAACAGCTGCACGACAAAATTATCGATCTGGAAGATAACCTGATGGAGCAGGAGGTGCCGCCGCGCGGTTTCCTGGCGCTGCTGCGTAAACAATTAATTGTCATGCGTCGCTATATGGCGCCGCAGCGGGATGTGTATGCCCGGCTGTCCAGCGAACGTCTTTCGTGGATGACCGACGATCACCGGCGCAGGATGCAGGACATTGCTGACCGACTGGGGCGAGGGCTGGATGAGATCGACGGCTGTATTGCGCGTACTGCCGTCATGACCGATGAAATAGCCCAGATGCTGCAGGAAAACCTCTCTCGACGAACCTATAACATGTCGTTGATGGCGATGGTCTTTTTGCCAAGCACGTTTCTGACCGGTTTGTTTGGCGTCAACCTGGGGGGAATTCCAGGCGGCGGCTGGCACATGGGGTTCACCCTCTTCTGTATTATGCTGGTATTACTCATTGGTGGTGTTACGTGGTGGTTACACCGTAGTAAATGGTTGTAAAAAATCACCTTTTTATTACCGTTTAACCGTGAAAACGCCGATTAAGTTGAGCGAGGTCAATAAACCGCCACTGCAATCGGGGCAATATCGTTCCTGCAGGTGAATGCAACGTCAAGCGATGGGCGTTGCGCTCCATATTGTCTTACTTCCTTTTTTTGAATTACTGCATAGCACAATTGATTCGTACGACGCCGGCTTAATAGAGTCGGCTTTTTTTTGCCTGTTTTCCGCTACCCTTACGCCACTCATCGATTATTATGTCGCATCAGCCAGCGAGATCTGCGAGGATACGCGCCTGCTGAACGTCAGCCCCTAATTCGCGAGAAAATATTGTGACCGCTTTTGCCTCCCTTAATGCACTGCCAGCCGCCCAGCTAGACAACCTGAACGACCTGGGCTATCTCTCCATGACCCCGGTTCAGGCGGCTGCGTTGCCCGCGATCCTTGCCGGTAAGGACGTGCGCGTGCAGGCAAAAACCGGCAGCGGTAAAACGGCTGCGTTTGGTCTTGGCCTGCTCCAGCACGTGGATGCCAGCCTGTTCCAGACCCAGTCGCTGGTGCTGTGCCCGACCCGCGAGCTGGCAGACCAGGTCGCAGGCGAAATTCGCCGTCTGGCGCGTTTTCTGCCAAACATCAAAGTCCTGACGCTTTGCGGCGGTCAGCCGTTTGGCGCGCAGCGTGACTCCTTACAGCACGCGCCGCACATTATTGTCGCTACGCCGGGCCGCCTGCTTGACCACCTGCAGAAAGGCACCGTCTCTCTTGAAGCGTTACAAACGCTGGTTATGGACGAAGCAGACCGCATGCTGGACATGGGCTTTAGCGATGCCATCAACGAAGTGATTCGTTTTGCCCCAGCATCACGTCAGACTTTACTGTTCTCCGCGACCTGGCCGGACGCGATTGCCGCTATCAGCGGACGCGTCCAGCGCGAACCGGAAACAATAGAAATTGACTCGGTTGATGCCTTACCTGCGGTTGAACAACAGTTCTTCGATGTCCCTCGCCACGGTAAAATTGCGCTGCTGCAACAGCTTCTGAGCCAGCATCAGCCTGCATCATGCGTGGTATTCTGCAACACCAAAAAAGATTGCCAGGCGGTCTATGAGGAGCTTAACGCCGCAGGGCAAAGCACCATTGCGCTGCACGGCGATCTCGAACAGCGCGATCGTGACCAGACGCTGGTGCGTTTTGCGAACGGCAGCGCTCGTATTCTGGTCGCTACCGACGTGGCCGCGCGTGGGCTGGACATTAAATCGCTGGCGATGGTCGTAAACTATGAGCTTGCCTGGGATCCTGAAGTGCACGTACACCGTATTGGTCGTACTGCCCGTGCGGGTAACAGCGGTCTGGCGGTGAGCTTCTGCGCGCCGGAGGAAGCACAGCGTGCCAACATCCTCGCTGAAATGCTCAATATTAAGCTGAACTGGATGCCGGAACCGGCTAAAACGCGCATCGTGCCACTGGAGCCAGAGATGGCAACCCTGTGCATCGACGGCGGTAAAAAAGCCAAAATGCGCGCTGGTGACGTGCTGGGCGCGTTAACCGGTGACGTCGGGCTGGTAGGCGCGGATATCGGCAAGATTGATGTTCATCCGGCGCACGTGTACGTCGCCGTGCGTGCTGACGTCGCGCATCAAGCGTTTAAGCTGTTACAGAAAGGCAAGATTAAAGGTAAGGCGTGTCGCGCGCGTCTGCTTAAATAAGCAAAGCAAATGGTGTCTCAGGCGGCAGCCTGAGACACCAGAGAGATTATTTTACTTCAACCACATCCAGACGTAGTTCATCTAACTGACCTTCATCTTCTTCCGGCTGCCAACCCATTGGCTGTAACGGCAACTCTTCACGGTCGAACGCCAGATCGCCGCCGTCAACCACTTCAGAATCGTGCGTCAGCGCTTTGAAATCAAACAGGCTGGTGTCGCTTAGGTGTGAAGGCACGACGTTCTGCATGGCGCTGAACATGGTTTCGATACGGCCCGGATAACGTTTATCCCAATCGCGCAGCATGTCACCAATCACCTGACGCTGGAGGTTCGGCTGTGAACCGCACAGGTTGCATGGAATAATCGGGAATTCTTTGGCCTCGGCAAAACGCTCGATATCTTTTTCGCGGCAGTAGGCCAGCGGGCGGATAACGATATGTTTGCCGTCGTCGCTCATCAGTTTCGGTGGCATGCCTTTCATCTTGCCGCCGTAGAACATGTTGAGGAACAGAGTCTGCAAAATATCATCGCGATGATGACCTAGCGCAATTTTGGTGGCGCCCAGTTCCGTAGCCGTGCGGTACAGAATGCCGCGACGCAGACGTGAGCACAGTGAGCAGGTGGTTTTGCCTTCCGGGATCTTCTCTTTCACGATCCCATAGGTATTTTCCTCGACGATTTTGTACTCGACACCCAGTTTTTCCAGATACTCCGGCAGAATATGCTCTGGGAACCCAGGCTGTTTCTGATCGAGGTTAACTGCCACCAGGCTAAAGCTAATCGGCGCGCTTTGCTGCAAATTGCGCAGGATTTCCAGCATGGTGTAGCTATCTTTACCGCCGGAGAGGCAAACCATAATGCGATCGCCATCTTCAATCATGTTGAAGTCGGCAATGGCTTCGCCCACGTTGCGACGCAGACGCTTTTGTAATTTGTTCAGGTTGTACTGCTCTTTCTTTGAAACTGTTTGATCTTCTTGCATTATTACCGTTCTCTAAAACCAAAAGGGGCATCTAAGGGCAAACGTTAGACAGACCCGACCTGCGATCGCATCTTTGGCTTGGTTCACCCTTTGCGCGTTCTTAAGCCCCATCTGATTAGCTATATAATGATGGGTTCGCTAAAAGCCAGCAGGCAAAAGTATGTCGCGTATGGTACGGATTCCGGCGACGAATGCCAGCACGTTTTACGGCTGCCATTCGTCACTGCCTGACGAGCCTGGAAGTTGCGCTTTTATTGTGTTGTGAAAAGTGCGCTCCGATAAATGAAGCGCTTAGCGCTCCAGAGCTGCGACAATGGTCGATTCCATTTTCTCCGGCGTGGTGATAGGGGCGAATCGCTGGAGCGGCTTGCCGTCGCGACCGACCAGAAATTTGGTGAAATTCCACTTGATGCGCCTGCCGAATACGCCCGGCAATGCGTTTTTCAGATAACGAAACACCGGATGTGCGGCGCGTCCGTTGACCGCCACCTTTTCAAATATCGGAAAGCTCACCCCGTAGTTTATCTGGCAGGTCTGCGCAATGTCGTCCGTGCCGCCAGGCTCCTGCTTACCAAACTGGTTGCAGGGGAATCCCAGAATCACCAGTCCCTGAGCGGCGTACTTCTTATAGAGGGCTTCAAGCCCCGCGTATTGGGGGGTAAAGCCGCAGTGGCTTGCCGTATTCACGACCAGAACCAGTTTACCGGCGTAGTCTGCCATGGAAACAGGCTCACCCTGTAGATTGGTGGCAGTCAGTTGATGAAAGGTGGTCATGTTGCAGTCCTCAGCGCACAGATGTTACTCATTAGACTATGAGTGTAGGCAAAACCGCGCAAGCGTGGCTTTCCGGCACACATTCCAGGATAAACTCTGCAAGCCATTGTCGCAGGGCAGGGAATAAGCCAGCCTGCTTTTAGCATTAGCCCTCCTTTTGCCAATTTTACTCCCTCATATTCGTTGTCGTGATGAGTGTGTCGTCGCATAATAGCGCCCAACCTCCGCAGGTGCGGGGTTAAGCGCCAGCTTTTTCTGGTGATGAAGGATACACAATGGAAAGGCGTCACTTTCTAAAAGGTGCTGCGGCACTCTCTACCCTTGGTCTGGTTAGCCCGGTTTTCGCGAAAACAGAAGCAAAAGCGCAGCCTGCGGTTTCATCTTCGGGTAAATATCGCCGTTTTGTGATGACGCAAACCTACAGCCTGAAGGCGCCTGAAGGCTCTTCCGGCAAGGTGAATTTGTGGATCCCTATTCCAGAAGAGACGGCTTTCCAGCAATTGCTGAATCTCTCTTTTAGCGGTAATTATCAGTCGGCGACGCTTAACGCCAACAACCGCTACGGTGCAAAGGTACTGTTCGTGACCTGGCCTGCCTCCAGCGGCCCGCTTGAAATCAAGGTTGAGATGGAAATCGAAACCCGCGATTGGGAAGTGCTGAAAGATAACCGCCTGGCCGACTGGCAGCTGCCGGTTGAAGGTGCGGTCATTCCAGATGAGATCAAGCCGTTCCTGAATGCTACCCCGCATATTCCCGTGGATGGCCTCGTGAAAGAGACTGCCCTGAAAATTATTGGCAATGAAAAAGCACCGCTGAAACAGGCTCGCCTGATCCACGATTGGGTCAGTACCCATATGCATCGCGACGATGCGGTGATTGGTTGCGGTACCGGTGATGTTGGCGAAATCCTTAAAACCGGCAAGCTGGGCGGTAAATGCACCGACATTAACTCCGTGTTCGTGGCGCTGTGTCGTGCGGTGGGTATCCCGGCGCGCGAAATGTTCGGTATTCGTTTAGGCGCCAGCCGTAAGCTTGATAGCTACTCTAAAAAAGCGTTTGGCAGTGCCGATGCGCAGGGAGTAGCTAAAATCAGCGGCGGCCAACACTGCCGCGCCATGTTCTGGCTGGCCGGTTTTGGCTGGATGCCCGCTGACCCGGCGGATGTCACGAAAATGCGCCTGACCGAGAAGAAAGAAAACGGTGACCCGGCGGTGACGGCGGTGAACGATTACCTGTTCGGTAACTGGGAAATGAACTGGGTTGGCTTTAACCACGGCCGCGATTTTGCGCTGTCGCCAGCGGCTGAGCAGGGCGACATCAATAACCTCGGCTATCCGTATGCCGAAGTTGATGGCGACCCACTGAACTTCTACGATCCAGCCGCATTTAGCTACGATTATGTCAGCATCGAACAGCATTAAGGGCGGGCTCCTGACGTTGCTGGCGGCGGTTATCGCCGCTGGCGCTTCAACCTTGTGCTGCATTGGGCCGCTGCTGTACCTGCTTTTTGGTATCTCTGCGGCAGGGTTGGTCGGTATCCCGGGCGCGAGCTGGTTACAAATCCCGATGGTGATTGTGGCTATCGGACTGATGGCGCGCGGTTTCTGGCGTTTACATTTATCGACTAAACCGGTGTGCGTGAACGTGGTCAGCCGTCGGGTGTTGGTGTGGCTATATTGGCTCGCCGTACCGTTGGTGCTGGCGCTGATAACCTATCCATATGTTTTGCCGTGGATTTGGGAGTGGATGGAATGAAAAAAGCAGTTATCCTGGCGCTACTGATGGTGTCCCCATTGGGGTGGGCTGCCGATAAGCTGGTGACGATTGATGTCGGCGAGATGAATTGTCCGCTGTGCGTGATTTCGATTAATCAGGCATTGCGCACGACTGAGGGTGTCGTTAAGGCGAAAGCGTCGCTAAAAACGCGTCAGGCGCAGGTGGTGGTGCCGGAAAATTTCGATAATCAGAAATTGCTGGCGGCGATTGCCAAAACGGGCTTTAAGGGTGAAATCCACGGAGAAAGCGTGGTGTAGTAACCGTTGTGCGTCGTACCGTAAAAAAGAAACCCGCCATTGCCAGCGGGTTTTTTTATGGGATTAGAACTGGTAAACCAGACCCATCGCCACGACGTTATCAGTGTTGATACCGTTGTTAGCGTAGAAGTTACCGTCGTCGTTATCGTTCAGCAGGTTGATTTTGTAATCAACGTAGGTGGACATGTTTTTGTTGAAGTAGTAGGTTGCGCCTACATCCATGTATTTAACCAGATCGTGATCGCCTGCATTGGTGCCGTTGGCATTGAGCAGATCTTTACCTTTGGACTGCAGGTAAGAAATCGCCGGACGCAGGCCGAAATCGAACTGGTATTGAGCGGTGACTTCCACGTTCTGCGTCTTGTCGGCGATACCGTAATTACCATACGGGGTCATGTTGCGCGTTTCAGAGTACATGGCCGCAAGGTAGACGTTATTCGCGTCATATTTCAGGCCGGTAGTCCATGCTTCAGCCGTTTCACCTTTCGCAAACTGGGCATGAGAGCCGTTTTGTTGCTCATTGGTACGGTCGGACGTTGAGTAGGCCGCCGCAGCGCTGAAGCCCATGCCGAAGTCATAAGAAGTGGAAATACCGAAGCCGTCGCCGTTGTCTTTACGCACGTTGTCGCTGCCGGTACGGTTGTTGGTACCTACGTCGTCGCCTTCACCGCTCTGGTTTTCGTTTTTGCCCTGATACTGCAAAGCGAAGTTCAGACCGTCAACCAAACCGAAGAAATCGTTGTTACGATAGGTTGCCACGCCGTTGGTACGGCCTGTCATATAGTTGTCTGAATAGGTGTAAGAGTCGCCACCGAATTCTGGCAGCATATCGGTCCAGCCTTCAACGTCGTACAGTACGCCGTAGTTACGACCGTAGTCGAATGAACCGTATTCGCCAAATTTCAGACCCGCAAAGCCCAGACGGGTCCATGCGTTATCGGTATTGCTTTCGGTATTGTTAGCCTGGACGTTATATTCCCACTGACCATAACCGGTCAGCATATCGTTAATCTGCGTCTCGCCTTTGAAGCCGAAACGAACATAGCTCTGATCGCCATCGCTATTAGAGTTGCTGGAGAAATAATGCAGACCATCTACTTTACCGTAGACATCTAATTTGTTGCCGTCTTTATTATAGATTTCTGCGGCGTGAGCTGCGCCTGCTGCGAGCAGGGCAGGAATGACGAGGGCCAGTACTTTTCTGTTCATTGAAAATATTCCTTTAGATTTTTTATATTCGCGCACTTCCAGATTAAGGAAGTGAGTTAATGCTAAAGGAGAGTTATGTCAGATGGTAAATAACATTTGTTACGATATGAGTAAAATCTCAAGCATATGATTCAACTGAAATCATGATGGATTTCATGAATATATCAAGCGTGAAATATACAAAATAAAAATTATACAATTAAAAATGGCTGGCGTACTCTACGTCCGTTATATGCCTTTTTGCCACACATTCAATTCCTGTTGCCGTGTGTCATTTATTAGATTGGTCGTTTATAAAATGACAAGCCCGAATAGATATTCGGGCTTTTTTTATGCTCAATAAATACGCTTTACGGCTTATTCCTGCGGCGTCGCTTTCTCCGCCTTGCCAGCAAGCTGCGCTAAGAAATCGTAGCGTTTTTGCAAGTCGGCGGCGGCGTCCTTCCACAACTGCTCAGCCACTTCTGGCTGCTGGCTGTTCAGGCGACGGAAGCGCTGCTCGTTCATTAGCGTTTCGGCGAGCGCATCGGATGGTGGACGAGAGTCCAGCGCCAGTGGGATCTTCCCTTCATCAGCGCGACGCGGGTCGAAGCGGAACAGCGGCCAGAAGCCGGTCGCGGTGAGCTGACGCATCTGATCGTGGCTCAGCGCCAGATCGTAGCCGTGCTCTTCACATGGGCTGTAGGCGATAATCAGCGATGGCCCCGGATAGGACTCCGCTTCCTGAATGGCTTTCACCGTTTGGTTTAGCTGTGCCCCTAGCGAAATCTGTGCGACATAAACGTGACCGTACATCATCATGCTCACGCCCAGATCTTTGCGCGCTTTGCGCTTGCCATGCTCGCCAAACTTGGTCACTGCGCCCAGCGGGGTAGCTTTTGAGGCCTGGCCGCCGGTGTTGGAGTAGCACTGCGTATCCAGTACCAGAATATTGACGTTCTCGGTCAAGCTCATCACGTGATCCAGCCCGCCAAAGCCAATATCATAGGCCCAGCCGTCACCGCCAATCAGCCAGATGGATTTCTCGACCAGCGCATCGGCATCGGTCAATAGCTCCTCAGCACCGTCAACGCCTGCCAATGCCGCGCGCAGCGCCGCAACCTGTTCGCGACGCACTTCCGGGGTCGCTTCACTATTGAGCGCTTCGTTAAGCTCGGCCGGGATTTTATCGGCAAATCCGCTCAGCAGACGCATCACGCGCTGGCGGTGTTGATCGACCGTTAAACGGAAGCCCAGACCAAACTCGGCGTTATCTTCAAACAGCGAGTTGGCCCACGCCGGGCCACGACCGTTGATGTCGGTAGTGTAAGGCGTAGAGGGCAGGTTACCGCCGTAGATAGATGAACAGCCGGTGGCGTTAGCAATCAACATGCGATCGCCGTAGAGCTGAGTCAGCAGTTTAATGTACGGGGTTTCGCCGCAGCCGGAACAGGCGCCGGAGTATTCAAACAGCGGGGTGATAAGCTGCGAAGTACGAATATCAATACGCTCAAGCTTGCTGCGGTCAATTTCCGGCAGGTCGAGGAAGAAGTCATAGTTCACTTTTTCTTCTTCGACGTGGTCAAGGCGCGACATCATGTTGATGGCCTTGATTTCCGGGTTCTGACGGTCTTTCGCCGGGCAAACCTCGACGCAAAGATTACAGCCGGTGCAGTCTTCAGGCGCAACCTGAAGCACGTACTTCTGGCCGCGCATATCGCGTGATTTCACGTCAAGCGAATGCAGGGAGTCAGGCGCATTTTCCATCGCCTCCGGTGAGACAACCTTCGCGCGAATAGCCGAGTGCGGGCAGGCGGCGACGCAGTGGTTACACTGGGTACACAGCTCTTCCTTCCAGATAGGGATCTCTTCGGCAATATTGCGTTTTTCCCAGCGGGTGGTGCCGACCGGCCAGGTGCCGTCTGGTGGCAGCGCGGAAACCGGCAGGGCGTCACCGAGTCCGGCGAGCATGGCGGCCGTGACGGTTTTCACGAAGTCAGGGGCGGCGTCGGAGACCACCGGCGGACGATTAGGGCTACCAGCATTGACCGGCTGCAACGACACTTCCGCCAGCGACTCACGCGCCAGCGCCAGGGCCTGCCAGTTGCGCTCAACCAGATCCTGGCCCTTGCTGCTATAGCTTTTGGCGATGGCGTTTTGCAGCTCCATCAGCGCGCTATCACCCGGCAGAATCTGCGTGAGGTGGAAGAATGCCATCTGCATGACGGTATTAATACGCGCAGCCAGACCGCATTCACGGGCAATTTTCGCCGCGTTGATAACGTAAAAGCGGGCTTTTTTCTGGTTCAGTACCGCCTGAACTTCCTGCGGCAGGCGCGCCCACACTTCATCGGCGCTATAAGGCGTATTGAGCAGGAAAATACCGCCAGGCTTTAAGCGTTCGGCCATCTGGTATTTATCAATAAATTGCAGCTGGTGGCAGCCGACGAAATCAGCCTGCGCCACCAGATAAGCGGAGCGAATCGGATTGTCGCTCACCCGCAGGTGGGAAACCGTCAGGCCGCCGGCCTTTTTGGAGTCGTAGACGAAATAGCCCTGCGCAAACCACGGCGTGGAGTTACCGATGATCTTGATGTTGTTCTTGGTGGCCGACACGCTGCCGTCGCTGCCTAACCCGTAGAACAGCGCTTCCAGACGCGCCGTTGATGGTAAGGTATTTTCCGGCAGCGGCAGGGAGAGGTTGGTGACATCATCATAGATACCAACGGTGAAGCGGGATTTCGGTTTCGCGGACGAAAGCTCGTTGAAAATCGCCAGTACGCACTCCGGGCCAAACTCTTTGGACGACAGACCGTAACGGCCGCCAATCACCCGCGGCAGCGTTTCGCGCAGGCCCTGGTTAAAGGCTTCGGCAAGCGCCGTCATTACGTCAAGATACAGCGGCTCAGCTAATGCGCCCGGTTCTTTGGTACGGTCGAGCACCGCGACGCTGCGCACGCTGTCGGGCAGCGCTTGCAGCAGGTGTGCGGCTGAGAATGGGCGATACAGACGCACTTTTAACACGCCGACTTTTTCACCCTGAGTCAGCAGCTCATCCACCACTTCCTCACAGGTGCCGATGGCCGAGCCCATAATCACGATTACGCGCTCGGCCTGCGGATGGCCGTAGTATTCAAACGGTTTGTAGCGGCGACCGGTCGCGTCGGCGAAATCATTCATTGCCTGCTCAACATGGTCGTATACCGCGTTGTACCAGGGGTTTGTTGCTTCGCGAGACTGGAAATAGGTGTCCGGGTTTGCCGAGGTGCCGCGAATGATCGGATGTTCCGGGTTCAACGCGCGGGCGCGGTGGGCGGCAATTTCATCGTGTGGCAGCAGGCTACGGATGGTGTCATCAGACATCGGCACAATTTTATTAATTTCGTGCGAGGTACGGAAACCATCGAAGAAATGAATAAACGGCACCCGGCTTTTGAGCGTGGCAATGTGAGAAATCAGCGCGAAGTCCTGCGCTTCCTGCACGCTACCGGCGCACAGCATGGCGCAACCGGTCTGGCGAACTGCCATGACGTCGGAATGATCGCCGAAGATGGAAAGGGCGTGGGTGGCAACCGTACGCGCCGCAACGTGCAGAACAAACGGCGTCAACTCACCGGCCAGTTTGTAGAGCGTTGGGATCATCAGCAGCAGACCCTGCGATGAAGTGAATGAGGTGGAAAGCGCGCCGGTTTGCAATGCGCCGTGCACGGTGGCAATGGCACCGGCTTCTGACTGCATCTCAACCACGCGCGGCACATCGCCCCATACGTTTTTCAGCCCATTACCCGACCAGGCATCCGCCTGTTCCGCCATGGTCGAGCTTGGCGTAATCGGATAAATGGCGATGACTTCACTGGTGCGGAACGCAACCGAGGCGACTGCACCATTACCGTCAATTGTGATCATTGATTATGACACCTTACATTGCGCAAAAAATGAGGTTTACGGATTGCCGCAAACCGGGAATCTATTCTTTTGGTATTGCTAAAGTCTAGCAAACCTCACGCTGAATCATTTTTGCTTTTGTGTCCTTCACCGGGGTTCATATCAATATGATGGATAATTCGACCAACAAAATTGCCAGAAAATGTTTCTACAGCGCATAAATGCGCGTTGGGTCTCTCGACGTACCGCGCTGCGCTGCCTATGATGCATAGGTTTGTTTATATTTTTTCGATGGGGAGAGAAAAGATGCGGGCTGCGTTTTTAGTCGGATGTGCGGCGTTATTATTATCAGCGTGCAGCAGTGAACCTGTTCAGCAGGCGACTGCGGCACACGTTACGCCGGGAATGAGAGCGGCGATGTCCAGTACGGGCGATGCCAATTGCGCCATGATAGGCGGCACGCTCTCCGCTGCACGTCAACTGGATGGCTCCAGCATCGGCATGTGCGCGCTGCCTAATGGCAAGCGATGCAGTGAACAATCTCTTGCGGTCGGCAGCTGCGGAAGCTACTAACGGTTAATTCACCAGATCGGCAAGTTTATAGCTGAGCGTCTGGTCGGCGGTGGCAAGGGTAAGCTGTGATTCGGTGAGATCCACCTGTGCGCCTTTACGCAACATGGAGGCAAGCGTTCTATCAAGTTCATTGAGCTTGTCATCGCTACACAGTTTGCGGGTCATCGCCAGATCCGGGGCGGTCAGCTCGCCATTGGAGATTGAAGCCGTACCGGAAAAACCATTACACATGTTGCCGGACAGGTAGATTTTGTTCAGTAACTGCTTTTCGCCAAAGCTAAGCTCCAGCGGGGTGCCGTTGCCTTTAACGGGCTGACCGTTGACGCTTTCCAGAACAAAGCGATGATGCTGTAGCTGGTCGCCGCCGGTAAATACTTTGCTGTTATAAACGCAGCCGGAGAGAAGCGCGGCCGCCGCCAGGAGGATTAAAGATTTCTTCATTTGCAGGATTTCTTATTTATTTGATGAATACTTACGAAGTGTAACTGTACTGCCAATGGTGTCTGTGGGGCTTATCTGAAAATGCTCCCCAACGGGCGTCAGGGAGCGTTGTGGCTTAGGCGAGGGCGTTAGGACAGTCGCTATTGGTGTCAATCTGACGCAGGTTTTCCAGCGTTGTTTCCGAAATGCTGGTCAATGCCTCTGCGGTCAGGAACGCCTGATGCCCGGTAAACAGAACGTTATGGCAGGCAGACAGACGGCGGAAAACATCATCCTGAATCACGTCGTTAGACTTATCTTCAAAGAACAGATCGCGTTCGTTCTCGTACACGTCCATCCCCAATGCGCCAATTTTCTGCGTTTTCAATGCTTCAATCGCGGCCTGAGAATCAATTAACGCACCACGGCTGGTGTTGATGACCATCACACCGTCTTTCATCTTCTCAAACGCGCTGGCATTAAGCAGATGATAGTTTTCTTCGGTCAGCGGGCAGTGCAGGGAAATAACATCAGACTCAGCAAACAGCGTTGGCAGGTCGACGTACTCCACGCCCATCTCCAGCGCCGCCGCGTTTGGGTACGGGTCAAAGGCCAGCAGCCGCATCCCAAAACCTTTCAGAATACGCAGCGCGGCGATACCGATTTTGCCGGTGCCAATCACCCCGGCGGTTTTACCGTACATGGTAAAACCGGTCAGCCCTTCGAGCGAGAAGTTGGCGTCACGGGTGCGCTGATAGGCACGGTGAATACGGCGGTTCAGCGTCATCATCATACCGATGGCATGTTCAGCCACCGCTTCTGGAGAATAGGCCGGAACGCGAACCACGCGCAGACCGAGCTCTTTTGCTGCATCAAGATCGACGTTGTTAAAGCCCGCACAGCGCAGCGCTATATACTTCACGCCGTTTTTTTTCAACTCTTCAAGAACCGGGCGGCTACCGTCGTCATTAACGAAAATACACACCGCCTCGCAGCCATGCGCGGTTTTTGCGGTTTTTTCCGTCAGCAGAAAATCGAAAAACTCAAGCTCAAAACCATATGCCTGATTAACATTTTGCAGATACTTTTTGTCGTACTGCTTGGTGCTGTAAACGGCGATTTTCATACGCTTTACTCCAGTGATTTTAGAGTCAAATTAGCATAATTCAAATTATCATACAAAATGTAAAAATGTTTTGAATGCTAAAGATATGTAAAGAAACTCCGACCAGTATACCTGCCTGCAAGAGCGCGCGATACTGGCGACCTCAATCAGAATCAACTGAAATTACTCACATTTTATTTTTTTACCGCTATGCTTAAAGCATCACCGCGGCTTTCACTCTCTGGTCTGACATGACACAATACGCGCCTTTGGACAGTCCGCTCGGCCGTCCGGCATCTCTGCCTGCACTAAATTGGACAAGACTGCACCCATGAAGGGTAAATACAAAGCTGCTATTGCGCTACTTCTGTTATTACTGCTCCTGCCATTGACCCTGCTGATGACGCTGGGGTACTGGGTGCCTACGCTGGTGGGGATCTGGCTTCCGGCAGGAACGCGCATTGCCTTACATGACAGCCCACGCTTAACGCGTTCCTCATTGCATATCCCCGATCTGCGCTACCTGGCAGGTGACTGTGAACTGGCTACTTTAAAAGATGTCACGCTCTCGCATCCCAGCCGCTGGAAGCTGCACGCGGCGTCACTCAACCTGAACTCGGTCTGCTTTGCCAAACTGCCGCAAAACGATACCGTCCCGGGCGCGCCGCGTACCCTGGCAGAATGGCAGTCGATGCTGCCGAACACCTGGCTTACGATTGATTCATTAAGCATCTCGCCGTGGGAAAAGTGGCAGGGAAAACTGGATGTTGCCCTGACGCCTGAACGTCAGGAGGTGGAATATCAAGGCGACAACGTCACTCTACACGCCCGTTTGCACGGTCAGGCGCTGACAATCAGCGAGTTTCAGGCAAGCCTGATGGACGGTGAGCCGCCGGTGAAGCTGGTCGGACAGTTCACCATGCCGCTGGTACCGGATGGTTTGCCGATTGCAGGACATCTCACCTCAACGCTACAGGTGCCGCAGGTGCCATCGCTTGTGGATGCGGAGTTGAACTGGGATGGCAATCAGGGGCAACTGCTGATGATGGCGCGCGGTGAGGGCGATCCGTTAGTCGATTTCCCGTGGCAGTTGACCGAACAACAGCTCACCATCAGCGATGGCCGCTGGAACTGGCCGTTCCAGCCGGGGCTTCCGCTGAGCGGCCGTGTGGCGCTTAAACTCAACAACTGGCAGCAGGGCATTGATAAAACCGTGATTTCGGGCCGGTTGAACGTGCTGACCTCGGGGGATGCCGGGAAGGGTAACGCGGTGTTATCCGTGGGGCCGGGTACGCTCAGCATGGATAACAGTGATATGCCGTTGCAGCTGGTTGGCGAAGCGAAGCAGGGGGATCTCATCCTCTACGCCAAACTTCCGGCTAAGTTAAGTGGCCCGTTAGTCAGCCCGGTGCTGGATTTCCAGCCAGGCGCACTGCTGCGTTCGCGCGGTCGAGTGATTGATTCCCTGAATATTGATGAAGTGCGCTGGCCGCTGGCCGGGGTGAAAATATCAACCCAGGGCATTGATGGGCGATTACAGGCCATCCTGCGCGCCCATGAGCAGCAAACGGGAGATTTTGTCCTGCACCTCGATGGCCGCGCCGATAATTTTATGCCGGATAAAGGCACCTGGCAGTGGCGCTATTGGGGCGACGGTCATTTCACGCCGATGCAGGCGCGCTGGGATGTGACCGGCACCGGCGTGTGGCGTGACAGTGCGATTGTGCTGAATACGCTATCAACCGGCTTCGACAAATTACAGTACGGCACCATGACCATCGACACACCGCGCCTGAAGCTGGAAAAGCCGATTCATTGGATCCGCGATGAACAGCATCCTTCCTTTACCGGCGCCCTGGCGCTGGATGCCCGGGAGACTCGCTTTACCGGCGGTAGCGTGCTGCCGGCTTCAGCACTCACTTTCAGCGTTGACGGGCGCGATCCGACGTTCTTCCAGTTTAAGGGCGATCTCAGAGCTCAGGATA
Organism: Kluyvera sp. NPDC087067; assembly: GCF_044745165.1. NCBI lineage: Bacteria > Pseudomonadati > Pseudomonadota > Gammaproteobacteria > Enterobacterales > Enterobacteriaceae > Kluyvera > Kluyvera sp. NPDC087067. The sequence continues at coordinate 666,925 of NZ_JBIUZS010000001.1, forward strand.
TCGGTCCGGTCAGGGTGAATGGACGTTGGGACGGCGAGCGTCTGCGCGGTCAGGCGTGGTGGCCGGAACAGTCGTTGACCGTCTTTCAGCCGCTGCTGCCGCCGGACTGGAAAATGAAACTGCGTGATGGTTCGCTCTATGCGCAGGTGGCCTTTTCCGCCGCCGCAGGGCAAGGTTTTGAGGCGGGCGGACACGGTGTTTTGAAAAATGGCAGCGCCTGGACGCCGGATAACCAGGTGAACGGCGTCGATTTTGTGCTGCCATTTCGCTTAAAAGAGGGCATCTGGCAGCTGGGCACCCGGCAGCCTGTGTCGCTGCGCATTGCTGAAATTGTCAATCAGGTCACCGCGCGCAATATCACCGCCGATCTGCAGGGCACCTGGCCCTGGAGTGAAGCACAACCGCTACAACTCAGCGACGTCAGCGTGGATGTGCTGGGTGGTAAGGTCACGATGCAACAACTGCGGATGCCGCAACACGACGCGGCCTTATTGCGCCTGCATCATATTTCGATGAGCGAGTTGGTCAGCGCGGTGAATCCCAAACAATTCGCCATGTCGGGCCCGGTCGATGGTGCGTTACCGCTGTGGCTTAATGACAGCAAATGGATAATTAAAGATGGCTGGCTGCACAACCCCGGCCCAATGACGCTCCGGCTGGATAAAGACACCGCCGATGCGGTTGCCGATGACAATATTGCCGCCGGTGCCGCTATCAACTGGCTACGCTATCTGGAAATTACCCGCTCCTGGACGCGCATTAATCTCGACAGTCTGGGATTACTGACGCTGACGGCGACGGTCACCGGTACCGGGGTGATGGATGAAAAACGCAGTACGGTGCAGTTAAACTACACGCACCAGGAGAATGTTTTTGATTTGTGGCGAAGCTTGCGCTTTGGCGACAAACTTCAGTCATGGCTTGAGCAACACGCGACCCTTCCCGGTGCGCCGTGTGGCAGCGGCACGGAATGTAAGGAGCAACAATGAAATTATCCATCGCCATGCTGGCTGTGATGGGCTGCGGCCTGTTGTCAGGATGCGTCCCGCGCATTGAAGTGGCGGCGCCGAAAGAGCCGATTACTATCAATATGAATGTGAAAATTGAGCATGAGATCCATATCAAGGCCGATAAGGATGTTGAGGATCTACTGAAATCCCGTAGTGATTTATTCTGAGGTCATAATGCGAAAAATAGGGATTGCTGCGCTTCTGGCGTTGGGATTGTTTAGCACCGGCGTACAGGCGTTAACGCTGGCAGACGCGCGTCAACAAGGGCGAGTCGGGGAGAGCCAAAGTGGCTATCTGGCGGCTATCAAAACCGACCCGGACACTCAGGCTTTGGTCAAACAAATCAACGAAGCGCGTAGCGAAAGCTATCGGCAGCTTGCGCAGAGTAATAATCTCACGCAGCAAGAGGTGGCAAGGCTTGCCGGTAAGAAACTTATCGAGAAAGCGCAGCCCGGTGAATTCGTCCAGGGCATTAATGGTCAGTGGCTGCGTAAGTAAAGGTCCGATTGCGCTAAGAAAATATGTATTCCGGTTGAAAGATTAGCGGTAACTCGCTCATACTCTTGGCATGTAACCTGTTCGTCGGTAACGGTTTTACCGTCGCATATGAGAATAATAAAGGAAGTCCCAATGGCAGAAGAAACTATTTTCAGCAAAATTATTCGTCGTGAAATACCGTCAGATATCGTTTATCAGGATGAGCTGGTCACCGCTTTTCGCGATATTTCTCCACAGGCACCCACCCATATTCTGATTATCCCTAATATCCTGATTGCCACCACCAATGACGTCACCGCCGCGCATGAACAGGCGCTGGGTCGGATGATTACCGTGGCGGCGAAAATCGCCCAGGATGAGGGCATTGCTGAGGACGGTTACCGTCTTATCATGAATTGCAATCGCCACGGCGGACAGGAAGTTTACCATATCCACATGCATTTGCTGGGCGGTCGGCCACTGGGGCCAATGCTGGCGCACAAAGGCTAACTTATGAAAACGGTCTGTCTGGGTCTTTTGCTTTGTTCGACGTTGCTAGCCGGGTGCCATTCGCGCCCGGAAATTGCCGTGAATGAGGAGCAAACGCTGGTCATGGAGTCGAGTCTGTTGGCGGCTGGGATCAGCGCGGAAAAACCTGAACTGACGTCGTCAGATATTCAGGCTACCGCCAGCGCGAAGCTTTTCAATGAAAGGCGAAAGCCGGTCACCGTACATTATCGTTTCTATTGGTATGACGCCCGTGGGCTGGAAATGCATCCGCTGGAAGCGCCGCGCAGCATCACGGTTCCGCCAATGGGCGCGGTCACGCTTTACGGTACAGCCAACGGTCTGGGTGCACATAAAGCCCGGCTTTATCTTTATCTTTAAGGGGTAAACTCGAATGAGTAAATTGGGTCGCTATGCGCTTATTGCCTCGCTGGCAATGTTGCTGGCAGGGTGTGTAATTCGTAATGAACCTGCGCCGGTTGAGACGGCTAATCCGCAACAACCGCAGCAGCCGGTAGAGCCACAGCAACCGGTGACAACCGTTCCGGGCGTGCCGACAATCCCTGCGCAGCCGGGGCCGATTGAACACGGTGGTGACGCCACCGCGCAGCCTACGCCGCGGGTTCGTCACTACGATTGGAACGGTGCCGCACAACCGATGGTGGCGAAAATGTTGCAGGCGAGCGGCGTGAATGCGGGCAGTATTTTGCTGGTCGACAGCGTTAACAACCGCACCAACGGGTCGTTAAATGCCGGAGAAGCGACAACCGCACTGCATAATGCGCTGGCGGGCAACGGTAAATTCACCCTGGTGACCCCGCAGCAACTGGCGGTTGCCAAACAGCAGCTCGGTCTTTCTCCACAAGACAGCCTGGGCTCACGCAGTAAAGCGATGGGGATCGCGCGTAACGTTGGTGCGCAGTACGTGCTGTACTCCAACGCCACCGGCAACGTCAATTCACCGACGCTTCAAATGCAGCTTATGCTGGTGCAGACCGGTGAAATCGTCTGGTCAGGAAAGGGTGCGGTTGCGCAACAATAAGCTTACGCGTGATGCGGTACTTTCACGCTATTTCCCTCAGTATTGCGTCGTCGCCAGCCCCGAAACGTCGGGGCTGAGCGGCAGCAGCTGCATTCTTCAGCACGGCGAACGGCGGCTGGTTCTGCGCCAGCATCATGCGCCCGATGCCCCGGAAAGTGATTTTCTTCGGCAGTATCACGCGCTATGCCATCTTCCCGCAACGCTTGCCCCTCGGCCGGTTTTTTATACCCCAGGCTGGATGGCGGTTGAATTTTTAGCCGGTGAGATCAAAAGCGTGCTCCCGGCACATCGCTCGTTAGCGACTCTCCTGTATGATTTACACCATCAGCGCCGATTCGGCTGGTCACTGGCTTTATTGCCCTTACTTGAGCAGTACTGGCAGCAGTGCGACCCGGCTCGCCGGACTCCGTTCTGGCTTCGGTGCCTAAAGCGTCTGCAAAAGCGGGGCGAACCGCGCGCGCTACGACTGGCCCCGCTGCATATGGATGTTCACGCTGGCAACATTGTGCATACCTTGCAAGGACTCCGGCTTATCGACTGGGAGTACGCCGGTGATGGCGATGTCGCGCTGGAGCTGGCTGCGGTATGGACGCAGGACAATTTACAGCGCCATCAGTTAACCGTGGCCTACGCCGAACGCGCCAACATCGCGCCGCCGCTTTTGTGGCAGCAGGTGATGCGCTGGCGGCCGTGGGTACTGATGCTGATGGCCGGCTGGTTTGAGTGCCGCTGGCAACAAACCGGCGACGAACAATTTATCACGCTGGCCAACGACGTTTGGCGCCAGCTTAAGCACAAAAGGGAGGCCGTGTGGGCCCAGTAATGTTGGATGTTGAAGGCTTTGAGTTGGATGCAGAGGAACGTGAAATCCTCGCGCATCCGTTAGTGGGCGGCTTAATTCTGTTTACCCGTAATTATCATGATCCCGCTCAGTTGCGCGAACTGGTACGCCAGATCCGAAGCGCATCGCATCATCAGCTGGTGGTGGCGGTCGATCAGGAAGGTGGACGCGTTCAGCGCTTCCGCGAAGGGTTTACCCAATTACCGGCGGCGCAATCTTTTGCCGCCGTGCTGGGCTGTGAGGCCGGTGGTCGCATGGCAGCGGAAGCGGGCTGGTTGATGGCAAGCGAGATGATCGCCATGGATATCGATATCAGCTTTGCGCCCGTGCTGGATGTTGGACACATTTGTACCGCCATTGGCGAACGTTCTTATCATGCCGATCCGCAAAAAGCGCTGGCGATGGCGCGTCACTTTATTGACGGTATGCACAGTGCGGGCATGAAAACGACCGGTAAGCATTTCCCGGGCCACGGCGCGGTGACCGCAGATTCGCATAAAGAAACGCCGCATGACCCGCGTTCTGAGGCGGAAATTCGTGCTAAAGATATGGCGGTGTTCCAGACGTTAATTACCGAGAACGCGCTGGATGCGATTATGCCTGCACACGTGGTCTACGATGCGGTTGACCCGCGTCCGGCCAGCGGTTCGCCGCATTGGCTGAAAACCGTGCTGCGCGGCGAGCTTGGCTTTAATGGCGTGATCTTCTCAGACGATCTGTCAATGGAAGGCGCGGCGATTATGGGCAGCTATGCCGAGCGCGGGCAGGCGTCGCTTGATGCAGGTTGCGATATGATCCTCGTCTGCAATAATCGTAAAGGGGCGGTGAGCGTGCTGGATAACCTGTCGCCGATCAACGCCGAGCGTGTTAAGAATTTGTATCATAAAGGTTCATTTAGCCGTCAGGAACTGATGGACTCCGCCCGCTGGAAAACGGTTAGCGCGGAACTGGAACAACTCCACGAACGCTGGCAGGAAGTGAAGGCTGGTCATTAACCCTCCCGGTGTGGGAGTAATGGTGTGGTGAGGACGCGATGATTATCTATTTACACGGTTTTGACTCGAATAGCCCAGGCAATCATGAAAAAGTGCTGCAACTGCAGTTTATCGACCCGGATGTTCGGCTGATTAGCTACAGTACGTTGCACCCAAAACATGACATGCAGCATCTGCTCAAGGAAGTGGACAAGATGCTGCAACTGAACGCCGATGAACGTCCGCTGATTTGCGGCGTCGGCTTAGGCGGCTACTGGGCGGAGCGGATTGGTTTCCTGTGCGATATTCGTCAGGTGGTGCTTAATCCGAATCTGTTCCCGTATGAAAATATGGACGGCAAGATTGACCGCCCGGAAGAGTATATGGATATCGGCACCAAATGCGTGAATAACTTCCGTGAGAAGAACCGCGACCGTTGCCTGGCGATCCTGTCTCGTCATGATGATGCGCTGGACAGCAAGCGTACTGCCGAAGAACTGCATCATTACTACGAGATAATCTGGGACGAAGAGCAGGGGCACAAGTTTAAAAATATTTCGCCGCACCTGCAGCGCATCAAGGCCTTCAAAACCTTAGGCTGATTCTGTTACCAAAGCCCCGGCTGCGTTCTGCGCAGCCGGGGCTTTTTTTTGTTAATTTTTAACCTAACAGACGCGATATTTGCGGCAAAAAAATCCCGTCGCTCAACTTATGCGCGATAAAACTTGATGCATATCAATTTTGGTATGACCAATGCACCATTCATGTTATTCTCATTGCAGCTGAATGGTTTCGCGTTAGTAACTTGTTGTTAATTAAAGGCTATGTTAATAACTTTTAATTAACAATTGGTTAATAAATTTTAAGGGGGTCTCATGACTACACCAATCAAGAAAATTGTTATTGTCGGTGGTGGTGCGGGCGGCCTGGAACTGGCTACTCAACTGGGTAGAAAGCTGGGTCGTGGCAAAAAAGCAAAAATCACCCTGGTGGATCGTAACCATAGCCATCTGTGGAAACCGCTGCTGCACGAAGTGGCGACCGGTTCACTGGATGAGGGCGTGGATGCGCTGAGCTACCTGGCGCACGCGCGTAATCATCACTTCCAGTTCCAGCTGGGATCGGTGATGGACATTAACCGTGAAGCCAAAACGCTGACTATCGCCGAACTGCGCGATGAGAAGGGCGAACTGCTGGTGCCTGAGCGCAAGCTGGCCTATGACACGCTGATTATGGCGCTGGGCAGCACCTCGAATGACTTCAACACCCCTGGCGTCAAAGAACACTGTATCTTCCTTGATAACCCGCATCAGGCGCGTCGTTTCCACCAGGAAATGCTGAATCTGTTCCTGAAGTATTCCGCGAACCTCGGCGCGAACGGCAAGGTTAACATCGCCATTGTCGGCGGCGGGGCAACCGGCGTTGAGCTGTCCGCTGAACTGCATAATGCGGTTAAGCAGCTGCATAGTTACGGCTATAAAGGCTTAAGCAACGATGCGCTGAACGTGACGCTGGTGGAAGCCGGTGAGCGTATTCTGCCTGCGCTGCCGCCGCGTATTTCCGGGGCGGCCCACAGCGAGCTGACCAAAATGGGCGTGCGCGTCCTGACCCAAACGATGGTCACCAGCGCCGATGAAGGCGGTCTGCATACTAAAGACGGCGAATATATCGAGGCCGATCTGATGGTGTGGGCGGCTGGGATCAAAGCGCCGGACTTTATGAAAGATATCGGCGGCCTGGAAACTAACCGTATTAACCAACTGGTGGTTGAGCCGACGCTGCAAACCACGCGCGACCCGGATATCTATGCCATCGGCGACTGCGCGTCATGCGCCCGTCCAGAAGGCGGTTTTGTTCCACCACGCGCCCAGGCTGCGCACCAGATGGCAAGCTGCGCGCTGAACAATATTCTGGCGCAAATGAAAGGCAAAGAACTAAAAGCCTACAGCTACAAAGATCACGGATCGCTGGTTTCGCTCTCCAACTATTCCACCGTGGGCAGCCTGATGGGCAACCTGATGCGTGGCTCGATGATGATTGAAGGGCGCATTGCGCGTATGGTTTACATCTCCTTGTACCGTATGCACCAGATTGCGCTGCACGGATACTGCAAAACGGCGCTGATGATGCTGGTGGGCAGTATTAACCGGGTGATTCGTCCGCGTCTTAAGCTGCACTAATTCATCGTGGGTTCCCGGCGGCGCTGCGCTTGGCCGGGCGACTTTAAATTGCCGGATGGCGGCTACGCCTTATCCGGCCTACAACTACCTGTAGCCCGGCCAAGCAAAGCGCCGCCGGGTGGCTCAGAATCCTCTGAAACCCCTACATCCCCCTATAAAACACTTCTTTTGCGTCTTTGTCTGATTGGCTGTGCTAACAAATGGTTGCACAATTGTCAGTAATTGCAACAAAGGAGGAAGTCCCGTGAATAAATCTATGTTGGCGGGTATGGGTATTGGCGTCGCAGCCGCACTGGGTGTTGCTGCCGTCGCCAGTATGAACGTTTTCGACCGTGGCCCACAGTATGCCCAGGTTGTCTCTTCTACGCCCATCACGGAAACCGTCAAAAACCCACGTAAAGAGTGCCGTAACGTGACGGTCACGCATCGTCGTCCGGTACAGGATGAAAACCGAATTGCCGGTTCAGTGCTTGGTGCGGTGGCGGGGGGCGTTATCGGGCATCAGTTTGGTGGTGGTCGCGGTAAAGACGTGGCAACGGTGGTCGGTGCTTTAGGCGGTGGTTACGCCGGTAACCAGGCGCAGGGTGCGATGCAGAATAACGACACCTACACCACAACCGAACAGCGTTGTAAAACGGTGTACGATAAGTCTGAGAAGACGCTGGGTTATGATGTTACCTATAAAATTGGCGACCAGCAGGGGAAAATCCGTATGGATAAGAACCCAGGCAGCCAGATCCCATTGGATAACAATGGACAGCTTGTTCTTAATAAAGCCTAAAAAAGCATGACAATCTTATTCGCCCCGCTATCAATCAGATAGCGGGGCGTTTTTTTAAGGCTGCTTAATCATCTGCGGCCATAGGCGCAGCGTCGTTTCAATAATCTGCATCAGCGTTTCAAAGCTTGCCCCTTCACGGGCGCTTATCGACATTCCCTGCAAAATACAGCCCAGGAACAAGGCCAGCTCTTTGACATTTTTGTCAGCGGGGATCTCGCCGCGTGCCTGACGTAATTGCAGGAATTGACATAACGTCTGTTCTTGCACCGCATGTCGGGATTTGATGGTTTTGGCTATCTCTTTAGACGATGCCGCCAGCGCCGCTGAGGTGTTAATCATAAAGCAGCCCGCAGGCGTGTCTTTGCTGGTAAAGCAGGTGGCAACAGAGGTGAAGTAATTCCTCAGCGCTTCGGTCACCGTCTGCTCTTCGCAAAACAGGCAAGCTTCATTTTTCGAGGCAAAGTGCGAAATATAGTGATCGAGAACGGCGCGGAAGAGCCCCTCTTTGTTCGCGAACTCTGCATAAAGCGTAGGCGCTTTCGCCCCGGTCGCTTCGACAAGGTCAGAAAGCGAGGTTGCTTCATAGCCATACTGCCAGAAAAGCGTCATCGCTTTATCAAGCGCCGCTTCCCGGTCGAATACTTTCGGTCGACCACGGCCTTTTTTCGCGCAACTTTGCGTGTCAGTTGTCATCGTGCCGCCTACCTTAGTCGGTTTTAGTGAACGTTCATTATAAAAATAATCGTCAGCGGGAGCTAGCGCTTCCGTGACAAAAATAAATGAAACATATTCATATGAAAAATATATGAATTTTAATTAATTAAACGGTCGTTATAAAAATAGCGTTGACGTGTGACGTAGATCTCATTATCATTATCTTATCGATCGTTAAGTTAATAACGTCTGACCTACAAAAAATCATCTGCATAGGTAAAAATCATGAAAAACGTAAAAAATCTGGCCATCGCAGCCGTTCTAAGTTCGCTGTCATTTGCAAGCTTCGCCGCTGTTGAAGTGCAGTCCACTCCAGCGGATCAGCAAAAAGTAGGTAGCATCGCGGCAACTGCCGGTCCAAACCTGGCATCCCTGGAACAAGAGTTGTCACAGAAAGCTGATGCGATGGGCGCGAAATCGTTCCGTATCACTTCAGTAAGCGGTCCGAACACCCTCCACGGTACTGCTGTTATCTATAAATAAGCATTAAAACCCTCATAATGCTTTAATATACCACTGCGATAAAAAAGGCCCTGAGCGGGATACGCTCAGGGCCTTTTCTTTTTTCTGCTATTCACTACATATTTTGCTGCGAAACCGCGTCATGTCGGCTGACGTCAATCGGCATGCCCGAACGAATATCCAGCGCTTTATTCATCACCTCGCGGTCAGTACCGCTGTTCTGACTAAACGCTTTCATCGCCGCGTTAAGGACAATCGGCAGCGTTTGTGGATCGTCATTAATATGCTCAGATAGCGGCTGATGGACTTCTACCCAATGTATACCATTGGGCTCAATGGACGCTTTAATCGGCGTGTTGATGATATTCACTTTGGTGCCCGGCTTCACCTCATCAAACAGCGCCTTAATGTCGCCATCACGCAGGCGAATACAGCCTGAGCTGACGCGCATCCCGATACCAAAATCGGCATTGGTTCCGTGCAGCAGGTACACGCCGCCGTAGGCTGCCAGGCGAATCGCATGATGGCCCATAGGGTTATCCGGCCCGGCTGGCATCACTGCCGGCAGATCAATGCCTTGTGCTTTATAACGCGCGCGAATATTGGCCGTTGGCGTCCAGGTCGGGTTTGCCCGCTTATCGGACACGGTGGTGACCATGGTTGGGGTTATGGTATCGCCCCCGAGCTGGCCGATACCGATAGGGTAGACCGTCACCTTGTTGCTGCCCGGCGGATAATAGTAAAGCCGCAGCTCCGCCAGATTGAGCACAATGCCTTCGCGCGGCACGTCCGGCAGCAGGGTTTGCAGCGGGATGGTCAGCACGCTGCCTGGGCGCGGAACGTAAGGGTCAATGCCGGGGTTGGCCTGTAATAGCGCCAGAAAACCGACGTTATATTTCTTGGCGATGGCTTCCAGCGAGCCGCCGTTATTTTCAACCACGTGAAAACGGTTCTCGCCCACCAGACGGCTGCCCGGCGGCGGTAACGGCCAGGTGTTGGCGCTGGCGGGTAACACCATGCTAGCGGCGAGAGCGAATCCCAGCAGCCAGCGTGAAAGTCGCAGAGTTTGATGCATCACGCTTATCCCTCAATGTCGCATTATGTTACTTAAAAGTTAAAACGACTATTATGCGGAAACGAACTGTAGGGAAGTGACACATTATTGAAAGATTACGTAAATGCGGCCCCAGAGCGGGGCCGCGGGTGACCTAGAAGGCCATTTTGACCGTTAATTGCACTTCACGCGGATCGCCAATCTGGTTGCCCAAATTATTGCTGGCGATAGACGAGGTGTAGTAGGTCTTATCGAACAGGTTTTTGACGTTCAACTGTAACGTGACCGGATACTGCAACTTCATTTTGTACGCGGCAAAGACATCGGCAACCGCATAGCCTGGCAGGTAATAATCCGCGCCGTTAGTACCAGAACGCCGACTCAGCGCGTGCCCGCCGCCGCCAAGTGTCAGGGTGTTGCCGTCATAGACGTTATGAATATCGTAAGTCAGGAACAAGGAACCGGTGTGGCGCGGCACGTTCGGCAGCGGTTTTCCGGCGTAATCAGGATCGTCAATCACCTTCGCGTCGGTATAACCATAGCTGGCAATGACGTTGAGATTATCGGTGAGCGCCCCGGCAACGTCCACTTCAATACCCTGCGAACGGACTTTACCCGCCGTTTTGGCGTAGGTTTCATCGCCAATCGTTTCGGTATACATCACGTTGCGTTTATGAATATCAAAGAAGGTGATATTGGATGTTACGCCGTCAAACAGATCGAATTTTGCACCGAGCTCGTAGGCCGTAGACTCTTCCGGCGGCAGGTCGCCAATGTAGCTTGCAATCGACGACTGCGGCATAAACGACTGTGCCACGTTACCGAAAAGCGACACGGCAGGAGTAAGCTTATAAACCATGCCAAACTTGGGCGTGAGTTTCTCATCCTGGCTGTCGGTATTGACGTTGAAAGGACGGCCTTTTCCCGCGTACTGGGTGTAATACTGATAGCGCACACCGGCGACGGCAATCCATTTGTCGGTCAGATAGAGCGAGTCCTGCAAGTAGGTCGCATAGGTTTCCTGCTGAATACGCTGGTCGCTGTCGGCGGCAGAGACGCTGGTGCATTTATCCAGCGTACCGTACGCCGGGTTGTAGATATTGAAACCTTTGACGTTTTTGCAACGGATCATATCAGTGCGCAGCAAATCGTAATTCTCATAGGCAATACCGCCGAGAACTTCATTATAAAAGCCGCCGATCACCACATTACCTTGTAAATCTGCGCGGGTTGAATGCATGCGCTGCGTGGAGCCCTGGGTGGCATCTACCCGCCGCGTCAGATTGCCCGTTTTGGCGTCATAGGCCATAACGCGCGCCTGATTATCACTGTATTTATCCTGGCTGAAACCGTAATCGAAGCGGGCGGTCCACTGACTGTTCAGGCGGTATTCGGCATTCACCTGCGCGAGATCGGAATCTCCGTTGGTGACGTTAAAGGGCTCATCAAAACGCTCGTCACGGGGAACATCGACGGCGTGTCCGGTGTTTAAATCAAAAATGGTGCCGCGGTCAAACGGCGTGTGGTAGCTCCGGTGAGACCACGAGAGGTTAACCGTAGCATCATCGCCAAACCAGGTCAGGGAAGGAGCGATAAAGCTGCTGCGCTCCTTGCCAAAATTACGCCAGTAGTCTTCATGCTGATATTCCCCGACCAGACGGTATGCCAGCTGCGTGCCTTCTATCGGCCCGGTGACATCGACCTGTCCCGTGCCGCCGCCAAAACTGCTGGAGGTGGCGGAGATGTCGCCGGAAAACGTACGTTCCGGGCGTTTGGTAATGACGTTGATCAGACCGCCGGGGTCGAGAATGCCGTATAGCGTAGAGGCTGGCCCTTTAAGCACTTCCACCCGTGAGGTGGCGGCGTTAAAGCTGCGCGGCAACACGGTACGCAGCCCGTTGGTCATGATGGAACCATCGCGATTGGCGCCGAAGCCACGGCGGGTGAAGGCATCTTGCGTACCGCCCAGCGTATTGGTTTGCACGACGTTTGCCACGTTGTACAACGCTTCATCAAGCGTGGTGACATGCTGGTCGGCGAGGACTTTGTCGCTGACGGTATTCACCACCTGTGGAATATCCAGCAGCGGCATTGAGGTGAGCGTGGCGGTAGAACTACTGAGTGGTTGATAGCCATCGGTGACCGTCTGGTCCGCCTGCGAAGTGCCAACGACCGTCATTGCCTCTTCTTTCTGGGCGCTATCACCCGAGGTTTTTGTTTCTGCCGCCATCAGCGACGGGGAGCTAACCGCTCCGACAAGAAGCAATGAAAAGAGGGCGCGCCCGGTTTTTCCCGTGAACGTCGGGGAGTGCTGTGTCATCTGTCTGTTTCCCATAAATCACCGAGTGCGGTGATAAAAAGTGATAAAAATCATTGCCCTGATTGTGAAAATGTATCCATGTGCATCACGCGGTGATGAACTGGATATCTAATTGAGAATCATTCAAACATGAGTGGATGTAGTAGTAAATGCAGCGAAGAATAAATTTATTAAGCAGCGAAAAGCAGGCTCATGAGGACTTTTTTGGATGGTGGATATGATTTTATTTATTGATATATATGGTTTTTATAAGTGTGCTGGCAATCAGCGATTGTTCAGGTAAAAGCAAAGACCCTGTGAAATGAAACGGTAATGTAGTGAGCTTGACTACTACATAACGGCATTGCATGATCAAAAGAGAATGAGATTTATTTAAAGTGCAGCACGCGAAACGGCCGTTGCCCTGGAGAGAGAAACATGCCACAGCGGCAAGATGCCCCGCACCCACGCGGGATTGTGCTGGAGTCCCTGTGCGCAGGCTACGGCAGTCAGCGCATCGTTGAAAATATCAGCCTGACCCTGCCCGTGGGCAAAATGACGGTGCTCGCAGGGGCAAATGGTTCAGGCAAATCTACCTTACTCAATACCATGGCGCGGATGCTCAAACCGCTTGCGGGCTGCGTTCGCCTCGATGGGCGCGACATCCACGCGCTACCGACCAAACAGGTCGCCCGCCAGCTTGGCCTGCTGCCACAATCGCCGCTTACCCCGGAAGGGTTGACGGTGTTTGAACTGGTTTCACGCGGGCGCTATCCGTGGCAGGGGCTGATTCGTCAGTGGTCGGCGGAGGATGAACACGCGGTAGAGGAAGCTCTGCGCCTGACCGGGACGCTGGAGTACGCGCATCTGCCGGTGGACAGCCTGTCCGGCGGTCAGCGGCAGCGATGCTGGATAGCGATGGCATTGGCGCAGCAGACCAGCACCATTTTGCTCGATGAGCCGACCACCTGGCTTGATTTGCGCTATCAAGTGGAGATCCTCGAGCTGCTACACCATCTCACCCGCGCGCATGGGCGTACGGTTATCACCGTACTGCATGATCTCAACTTCGCTGTGAACTACGCCGACACGCTGGTGTTTATGAAGCAGGGACGCATTGCGCATATTGTTGATGAGAGGCAGCCGTGTACGCCGGAAATCATTCAACACGTCTTTGATGTCGAAGTGCAGATGCTGCACAACCCGCAAACCGGTAAGCCGCTGTTTATGCCATTGTGCACCGGCGTGGTGCCGGACTAATGGTGGCGCTCACGCTACAGCGACGGCACCGCGTGCGCCCTAAGCTTGCGTTACTGCTGATAAGTGCGCTGCTGTGCTGCGGGGCGATTGTCCATCTTGGCCTTGGTGCACGCGCCATTGCGCCGCGGGTGGTGATAGAGGCGTTACTGCATAACGATCCGAGCAATTTTGAACACCGTATCATTGTCACCCTGCGTCTGACCCGTTTATTAGCGGCGCTATTAACCGGCGCGGCGCTGGGGGCAGCGGGGCTGCTACTACAAACCGTGGTGCGCAATCCGCTGGGCGAGCCGCATATTCTGGGGTTGAACGCCGGGGCCACGCTGGCGGTGGTGGCCTGCTCGGCGGCGGGTGTTTCGTTTGGTGAGTGGGGGATCGACCGTTCGCTGGTCGCCCCCTTCGGCGCGGCGCTGCTGTTTGGTTTGGTGATGCTGTTGGCAAGCGCGGGGCGCACAGGGGCAACGGCGATGAAAATCACCTTATGCGGCGTGGCGCTGTCGGCGTTTGCCTCGGCGGTGACCGCCTCAATTCTTATTCTTGATGAACAGACGCTCCAGGCGATGCGCACATGGCTTGCCGGGGATCTGGCGGGTATCTCCCTGGCTACCCTGAAAATAGCGAGTATTCCGGCGCTGACTGGCGTGCTGCTGGCAGCCTGGCTTGCCCCGCGTTTAAATATTCTCGCGCTGGGCGATCGCGTGGCGAGCGGTCTGGGCGTGGCGGTCACGCGTACCCGCATCCTGGGGGTGATTGCCATAGCGCTGCTGTGCGGGGCGGCGGTATCGGTCGCCGGGCCGGTCGGGTTTATTGGTCTGGTCGTTCCTCATGCCATACGCCGCTGGGCCGGTCAGGATGTCCGTAGCGGACTCCTGCTGGCGCTTCCCACCGGCGCGCTGTTATTGCTGCTGGCGGATATTCTTGCCCGTTGGCTGCTGGCGCCTCAGGAGCTGGCGACCGGCGTTATGACCGCTCTGGTTGGAGCGCCTATCTTTATCGCCATTGCCGTGAGGTATTTTAAATGACGCGTGCGGTGCAAAAAGCCGGGTTTCGCCCGCTAGCATTTGGGCCGTGGCGCCTATTACTGAGCCCGCGTAGGGTGAAGATTGCCGCCGTGCTGGTCTCGCTCATCCTCCTGTTGCTGGTTTATAGCGTCACGCGCGGGACGTTAGCTATCCCCACGAGTGCGATAGGCCGGGCGCTGTTTTATCCGCAGTCGTTAAGCGCTCAGCAGGTTTACATCGTGCGCGACATCCGCCTGCCTCGGATGCTGATGGCTATCTTTTGCGGTGGAATGCTGGGCCTGGCGGGGGCAGCTATGCAGTCTATCACCCGAAACGGACTGGCGGATCCGGGGCTTATCGGCGTCAAGGAGGGGACCAGTATGGTCGTGTTGACGCTCATCCTCGTGTTTCCGTCGTTAAGCCTGGTATGGCGACCGGTGGCCGGGATGCTCGGCGGCGTGCTGGTGGCGTTGTTGGTTATCGTGCTGGCGCGCGATCTCTCTCGTCCGCGCTTTATTCTTATTGGCATCGGCGTCTCCTGGACTCTGGCGGCGGCAATGGCGCTGTTTGTCACCACCGCCGACATCCGCGATGTTCAGACCGCGATGACCTGGCTTGCGGGAAGTTTGCACGCCGCCACCTGGTCACTGTTAGCGGTTGCCGTCGCGTGGGCGTTACCGGCAGTGATTATCCTGTATCTCACCGCTCGCGCCGCGGATGTGGCGCTGCTTGGCAATCAAATGGCGAGCGGGCTGGGCGTGCGTTTATCTCGTCTGACACTACTGCGATTTTTCGCCCCGGTTTTGCTGACGGCGGCCAGCGTGTCGTGCGTCGGTAGCCTGGGTTTTGTTGGCCTGATGGCCCCGCATATGGCCCGATTTGTGCTGCGCGGAGGGCAGGTTGCGCTGTTGAGCGGCAGTGCGTTGATTGGCGCGTTGCTGGTGCTACTGACCGATACCGTGGGGCGGCTGGCCTTTGCGCCGCTGCAAATTCCGGCCGGGATCATTATTTCGCTAATTGGCTGCCCGTTCTTTATTTTACTGCTGTGGCGTCGTCGCGACGCTTTATGAGGATTTCGATGACTGTACGTGGGCTGTGGTCTTTTTTGTGTCTGTTTAGCGCGTCGGCATTGGCGCAAACCCAGGCATTTACCGACGATCTTGGGCGCGTAGTGCAGGTTCCGCTGCATCCCCAGCGCATTGTCTCGATGCACGATCTCGATATCACCATTCCGCTGATTGAGCTTGGCGTGCCGCCCGTTGCCAGCCACGGGCGTACGCGGCCTGACGGCAGCCACTACCTGCGTTCCAGCGCCCAGTTAACCGGTATTGATTTTGATAACAGCGATATCCAGTTTATCGGCACCGCTGATATCGATCTTGAAGCCGTCGCGGCAGCGAAACCGGATCTTATTATTACCGAACCCAATCGCAATGTGCCGATTGAGCAACTGGCGAAAATTGCGCCGACGGTCAGTATCGATCACCTTCTGGGGGGCGCACCGCGCATCTATAGCAAGCTGGCGCAATTAACCGGCACCGAGGCGCGACTGGCGGTGCTTGACCACCGCTATCAGGCGCAAATAGCGCAGCTTAAACGTACCATTCAAACCCACAACATCAGCGTCTCAGTCATTCAGGCTAACAATGGCAAAGTCACCGTCCATCATTCCTATCACTCGCTGGGACGCGTGCTGCGCGATGCCGGTTTCCGTTTCCCGCCGCTGATTGAGCGTATTCCTGATGGGGAACGCATGGATGTTAGCGCCGAGCAATTGCCCGATCTCGACGCTGATTTCCTGTTCGCCACCTGGCGCTCGGATACCGGCGGTAAACCGCAAGATGAGATCAATGACATGGAAAAAGTCATGCCGGGTTGGTGCGATTTTATGCGCGCCTGCCGCACCGGACATTACATTCTGTTGCCGCGTGAAGAGGTCATCTCTAACTCCTACGCGGCGCTCAGCCTGCTGGTGGCGCAAGTGCAGTCGCAAATTGCCGGTCGCCCCATCCCGCAGGAGGCGAAATGAAACCGGCAGCATCGCGCAAAGAAAAACGCCGAGTCGATTTGTTCGGCGAACGTATGAAAAGCCGCAGCGGACAGCTTTCTCCCCGTCTGCTGGCGGTGGTGAACTGGATTGACGATAACCGTGAAGCGGTGCTTGACCATACGGCGATGGAAATTGCGCAGGCGACGCAAACCTCAGACGCCACGGTGGTGCGGGCGATTCAGGCGCTGGGTTTTGCCGGGCTGCGCGATCTTAAGCATACCCTCCAGCACTGGTTTGGCCCGACCATAACCTCGTCGGAAAAAATGGCCTCCACGGTCGGGGCATTGACCAGCGATGTGAACTCCAGCATCGATTTTGTTCTTGAAGGACATCTCCGCGCCTGTGAAATGCTGGCAAGTACTGAAAACCGGGCGGCGATTGCGCAAGCGGTGGCCCTGCTTACCGAGGCCCGTCAGGTGGCGTTGTTTGGTATCGGGGCATCGGGCATTTTAAGTGAATATAGCGCGCGTCTGTTTAGCCGTATCGGCCTGCCATCGTACGTCTTAAACCGCACCGGTTTTAGTCTGGCGGAGCAGCTTGTCAGCCTGCAACGCGGTGATGTGCTGATTATGATGGCGCAGAAATCACCGCACAGGGAAGGGCTAACGACGCTGCGCGAAGCGGCGCGCTTGGGCATTCCCACCATTTTACTCACCCAAGCCACCGACTCGCGGTTTAGCGAAATGTCGCAGGTCGTGGTGCATGTACCCCGGGGAGAAAATGGCCGTGTACCGCTGCACGGAACGGTGATGGTAGGCCTGGAAATGCTGGTGCTGTCAGTGGCCTCGACGACCTCGCAGCGCACCCTGCGTTCGATGAAGCGTATTAACGACCTGCACAAAGCCATTGGCAAGTCAGGGGGGCGAAAAGGCTGAATGCCGTCAGATAATCCTGGGCGCTCACCTGATTATCCGGTTGCATTTTGGTCTGATAATCATCAGGCTAATTAAAATGACCGAATCGATTAGGAGAACGAAATGAAGGCATTGCCTGTGGTAGCGGTGTTGGGATTAGGCGCAATGGGGCACGCGTTTGCCGCCAATCTGCTGAAAAAAGGGTTCACCGTATTCGGCTGGAACCGAACCCCGGGGCGCGGTGACGATCTCGAGATTCACGGTCTGCAATTGTGTAACGATGCGCCGCTGGCGGTAGAGGATGCCGAGGTCATTATCGCCATGCTGACCGACGGCGAGGCGACGCTTGCCTGTATTCGCACCATCGCGCAGTCCTGTCCGCAAGGGGCCACCTTCTGCCAGATGGGGACGATTGGGATTAAGGAAACCGCTGAGGCTATCGCGCTTCTGGCGTCACTGCGCCCGGATATGCTCTATCTCGATGCCCCGGTATCCGGCACGAAAGCGCCGGCGGAGAACGCGCAGATTCTGGTGATGGCTAGCGGTGATAAATCACGGGCGGGCGCGGCACAACACGTATTTGATGCCATTTCTCGCGGCACCCAATGGTACGGTGAAGCCGGGAACAGCCAGAAAATGAAGCTGGTGATCAATGCCTGGCTGATTGCGATGATGCAGGGCGTGGCGGAAAGTATGCAGCTGGCAAAACAGTTTGGTTTCACTCCCGAGCAGTTGTGGGAAACGCTGGAAGGCGGCCCGCTGGCGGCCCCGTATGTGAAGGGCAAACTTGAGATGATCCGCAAAGAGGATTATACCCCGCAGATGCAGCTCCAGCATGCCCTCAAGGATGCGCGTCTGGCGCTCGCCAACGCGCCACTGGGGACGATGCCGATGATGAGTGACATCACAGCGTTGTGGGCACAGGCGGCCGAGGGAGGGCTTGCACAACAGGATCTGGCCGCGGTGTACGCCTGGCTTGATAACGCGCGACAGAGCTAAACAAACGGAGAAAGGTCATGGAGTGGCTACGTCAACGTATTGAACAGCAGGTGCTGGGGCTGACCGGGATTTCGCTTAACGAGATCGATTTCGAACATCCGAAAGGCGAGCCGGGTCTGTTTGGCCCGCAATCGGCTATCTGGCCGGTGCACGGCGATTTTACCTCCATGCTGTGTGGCGGTATCAGCGCCTTGCTGTTGCAGATGCTTCATCCATTGGCGCTGGCGGGAGTCTGGGACCATTCTAACTTCCGGGAAGATATCTTCGGACGCCTGCGACGCACCAGCCAATTTATCTCTGCCACCACCTATGCGACGGTGCCGGACGCCGAGCGGCTGATTGCCAAAGTGAAAGCCATCCATCTGCGCGTAAACGGCACCGATAGCGACGGTTCACCGTATGCCGCAAGCGACCCGGAGCTTCTCACCTGGGTGCACGTTGCCGAGTGCAGCTCATTTATGGCCTCACACCTGCGCTATCGTCGCATCATCGTGACACCGTCACGTCAGGCGCAATATTTTATTGAATCGGCAAGTATTGCTGAACGGCTAGGGGCGGTAAACGTACCGAAAACGCCGCAGGCGGTCGCCAACTATCTGGAGAACATGCGTCCACAGCTTCGCTGTGATGAACGCACTCAGGAAGTGGCGCGCGTGCTGATGACCACCCGTTTGCCGGGGCGATTGACGCAGCCCGCGGGGACGATATTTATCAAGGCCGGTATCGATCTGTTGCCACCCTGGGCTCAGGAGATGTTGGGGCTACGGTTAAGCCCGCTTGAGCAGCGGATAGTGCGCGGTAGCGTTCATGCTATTGCTGCCGTACTTAGACGTTCGGTCAGAAATGGGGCGTATCACTGCGCGTTGCGACGCATGGGCCGTTGAGGAGTGTCGGTGCCGGGAAGGCCGCTGGATGAACAATTAATTAAAATGGAAATGCATCCCATAAAATAAAAAACCGACAATAAATGTCGGTTTTTTTTATCAGATTTTGCAAGCGTCGCCGCAATCATCGTCAGCAATAATCGCCTGTGCCTTCTTGTCTGCGTCGTCCAGACGTTCTGCATTGCGCTCTTGTGCTTCATCCAGTCCATCAAAGACCAGATTATCGAGATCTATTTCCATTCTTCACCTTCATTTTTTCTGTTCTACTCTTAACACAGTATATTGCAAAAATGTTGATGGATGTACTCAGTTGTGACACTGGTCGCGTATTTCGCACGAAGCGCTACCAGGGCGTCGGGAAACGGCTGAAGTGTGAAGTCACGCGGTCATATGCGCACGCATTGTACAAAAAAGAGTCGATAACAGGCGAATACTGGAAACAGGAAAGCATATAACCTTGAAAATGATCACCAGCTCGGAGGGATATGCAATGCAGAAACAGGATCCACAGGCACTAACCAATTTTGATTTTTTGGCTCGCAGTTTTGCCCGTATGCAGTCGCTTGGTCAACCCGTTGATATTCATGCCGTGACGGGAAACATGAGCGAACAGCAAAGAACCTGGTTTGAGGCACGATACGAGCTTTACATACAGCAGGCCACAAGGGCAAAAGAGCGAGCGCTGGAAGTGTGTTAAACGTTAACGGGCACCTGGGTGCCCGTTGTTGTTTCTGATTAATACCGTTATCTGGAAATGCCTACTTAAGCCTGTCCCACGGAATAAGATTATCCACCACTACCGCAAACAAAATCCCGACTAAAAGCCCGTTACTCAGCAAAGGGCGAATGGTCAGCGGAATATCCTGTAGATACACCGGCGGCAAACTCATTAAAAACAGCCCAACAAACAGCGGTAACGCCAGGCGGTAAATATTGCGCGAGGTCAGTTTGACCTGCTGGCTAAAGACCAGGCTTGAAAAGAGCAGGGGTAAGTAGGAGACCAGCATCACCGCGCTGCTGACACCCAGCGTAATGGCGCAGAAGAACTGGGTGAGCGGGGTTACGATGGCGACAATCAGGAATAACAGCGCGCCGTATAAGAATGATTTCTGCGAACTGTCACCCGTTTGTGTGAGCAGGCCAACCGACGACACGAACGGTGAAAAAGGCACCACGGCTAACGGTACGCTCAGCAGGGTAACAAAGCCCGAGACAATAAAGCTCCGACGGTAATGCCCATTATCAGGAGTGGCCTGGGGATAGAAGGTATCCGTACCGCGGAGTGCACCGTAGGTATTACTGATATTCACAAGGCCGGTTATCACTGCGGTCAGAATAATACCCGGCGACAGCGTGCCATGATTGCCCAGCGGGAACCACTGCCAGTGCAGGCTAGCAGAATTAATGTCTGAGCCGCCAAAAAACAGCCGCCACATGGCCCAGCCAATCACCGTGCCGATAAGCAGCGCGTAGCGTGAAATACGTTGGGGTAAAAAGACAATCAGCCCAATAACAAAAAACATCACCGCGACCGCCATAGCAAACGGCGCCAGCGAAAGACTGACGGTAGATTTGGCCATGCCAAAAGGTAGCCCAAGCATGCCCTTAAAAAAGATGGTCGTTAGCTGGGCGCCGAGTAACAGCATAAACACCACCATCACCGATGGCGTGAACAATCGCGCGAGTCGGCTTCCCAACCCGCTGATGCCGATAACGATGGTCATCACGGCGGAGATAGCAATGCCCACCGCCAGACTGCTGGCAATATCGTTCAGCGGCGTGCCGCGTGATGCTTCAGCCAGGGTAATCGTCAGGATGGTTCCCCACCACAGGCCGGTTGGCCCTTCCATAATTGCACGTCGGTGGCCGATAAAGACCTGCAATAAACAGGCAATGGCGGTAGTGAGAAAGGCATACTGCGTTAGCAACAGCAGGCTGCTTTCCGGCAGATGGAAGGCGGAAACCAGCGTCGGAGGCACGACGACGGTGTTGCAAAAGATAAAGAAAAACCATTGAAAACCGGAAAGCAGGTTTTCACGCGTTGGGCGTAGAGTCAGCATGGGGAAGTCCGGCAAATAAACACGACTGTAGCCCTTTTTATCCGGCAGCGGTAAATATCCGCATTAATTGCCTGAAACCGGGAATGAAATGCTGCGAAAGAAGCATGAAATGCATTATTTGTGTGATGAATATTTTGTTGGCATTGATAGCTTCACGATTAATGAAATTCGCTCATAGGTCAGTTCTGATTTCCCCGTCTAATCATTCTTATATCAACGCATTATAATTTTTCCATTCACCCATTAGCGTGGGAGCCGCGGTTTCCCACCTGGAGATATCATCATGCAAAACCCTCTGAATGCTCGCCAGCAGGCGATGATCCCGATTGCGGCATTGGCCGCTCGCGGCGATATGGAAACGTTAACTCTCGCCCTTCACGAAGGTCTGGATGCTGGGCTCAGCGTAAATGAAGTTAAAGAACTTCTGGTGCAGCTTTATGCCTACTGCGGTTTTCCGCGCAGCTTGAACGCGCTGGGCTGTTTTATGGCGGTGGTCAACGCCCGTAAAGACAGCGGGATTGTTGACGAGGAGGGGGCTGAACCCACGCCACCACCTCAGGATTGGGATAGCCTGACTGCGGGCACTGCCACCCAGACGCAGCTGGTGGGGAAGCCGGTGAGCGGGCCGCTATTTGATTTTGCGCCAGCCATCGACGTGTATCTGAAGGCGCATCTGTTTGGCGATATCTTCCAGCGTGATGTACTGGACTGGCCCGCGCGCGAGCTGGCTACGCTGTCAGCGCTGGCGGCCATTACCGGTGCGGAAAGTCAGCTGAAAAGCCATTTTGCGATTAGCCAGCATAACGGCATCACCACGGAGCAGTTGCACGCTTTCGTCGCCGTGCTCGCCGCGAAATGTCCTGTCGATATTGCCACCCATGCTCACGCGGTGCTAAGCCAGTATCTGAACGACTCATCGTCTAAAACGGCGCGCACTGATGCGGGGCTAAACGCGGCATTTGAGGGCAATAGCGTTTTTCCGCGCGGTGAGAAAAACGAAGCCTACGCGAAATATTTTACCGGCACTAGCTATCTGACCATGCTGTCGCGTGAAGGGGTCACGATCGGCAACGTCGCGTTTGAACCGGGCTGTCGTAACTTCTGGCATATCCACCATCAAGGCGGGCAGATTTTACTGGTCACCGGCGGTCGCGGTTGGTATCAGGCATGGGGGGAACCGGCCCGTGAGCTGAAAACGGGTGACGTGGTGAATATTCCGCCGGGGACAAAACATTGGCACGGCGCCGCGCACGATAGCTGGTTTGCCCACATTGCGGTAGAAGTTCCGGCATCCGGGGCGTCAAACGAATGGCTGGAACCGGTGAGTGATGAAGAGTATTCGCGGCTACCCTAGCGCGGCCACCTTCGCGAGCGAGGTTGCAGTGGCGTAAAGTGCGCCTCGCTGCTAGCCTGAATAGTTGAGGTACCCGGTGAGACGCCGGGTTTAGCATCGACAAATCAAGGATCTCCAATGAGCGAAGTGAAGATAGTAGCCACTCTAACCCCCTTCCCGGAACATATCGAAACCATCAGAAAAGCCGCCCAGGACATGGTGCCACTGACGCATCAGGAGTCGGGATGTTTGCAGTACGATCTGCATGAAAGCCATGCGGTGCCGGACGTGCGAAACCTGGCCAATAAAGGGGCCGTCTCTTTTGTATTTATCGAGCGATGGAAATCGGAAGACGATCTGGTCAAGCACGTCGCGATGTCATACCACGATGATTTTCTTGAGATATTAGACGGTAAACTGGAAAGTCTGAACGTACAGCGCTTAACGAAGCTTTAGCGAGAAGAGAAGGGAATATGCACCATATCAGAAAGATATGGTGCGTCTGAATGGACTCGAACCATCGACCCCCACCATGTCAAGGTGGTGCTCTAACCAACTGAGCTACAGACGCAGAATGGTGCGTTTAATTGGACTCGAACCAACGACCCCCACCATGTCAAGGTGGTGCTCTAACCAACTGAGCTATAAACGCATTAATGGTGCGTCTGAATGGACTCGAACCATCGACCCCCACCATGTCAAGGTGGTGCTCTAACCAACTGAGCTACAGACGCATTGTTGCTTGTGGCAACGGGGACGAATATTAGCGGCACTCATGGGTTGTGGCAAGCGGAAAATGTTTGATTTCACGCGACTGGAGAACTTTTGCCCATCTGTGCGGCTTTTTACCGCAATACGCTAGATTGCGTTGATCTCACAGGCTTTTAGCGATGGCTTTTTATCCTGAATACCCCTTTTGCTGGCAAAAACATTTTGTCATTCTTTGTTGAAAATAGAAATGTTATGTTATAGCGTTTTCTCTCGGTTATTGACGAAGGGAAATTCACGGGTGAAACAATCAGCTAAAATCGTCGCGATGGCCGCGGCGTTAATGGTCAGCGGTCAGGCGTTGGCTCATGGGCATCACGATCATGGTGTGCCGCTAACCGCAACGGAGCAAAAGGCGGCAGAAGGCATTTTTAAACTCAGCGATGTAAAAGACCGCTCGCTCTCGGACTGGGAGGGAATGTGGGAATCGGTTAATGGTTATTTGCTATCAGGTGCGCTGGATCCCGTGTTTAAGCAAAAGGCGGATAAAGACAAAAGTAAAACCTTTGCTGAGGTAAAAGAATATTACCGCAAAGGTTACGCCACCGATGTAAACATGATTGGGATCGAAAATGGTGTGATGGAGTTTCATGTCGGAGATAAGGTCAGTGCCTGCCAGTATCGCTATGCTGGATTTAAAGTCCTGACTTATGCCTCCGGTAAGCAGGGAGTACGTTATCTGTTCGAATGTCAGCAAGCCAACACCGGGGCCCCGAAATTCGTACAGTTCAGCGACCATACCATTGCACCGCGCAAATCGGCGCACTTCCATCTCTTTATGGGCAATCAATCTCAGGATGCATTGCTTGAAGAAATGGATAACTGGCCGACCTATTATCCATACCAGTTGACCGAAAAGCAGGTGGTCGATGAGATGCTCCATCACTAAGAGCCCATCCCATTAGGCTATTTTATTCGCCATTTTGGCACCGGGCAGTGCTCGAAATCCTCACGTACTACGTGTACGCTCCGGTTTCTCCGCGCTGTCCGGCACCAAACTGGCTTCAACAATTACGCCTACTGGGATAGGCTCTAAGCGTCAGTGATACCGCCGCTTAAAAAGAAAAAACGCCGGGTAAACCCCGGCGTTGTGCTGTTTTCTCCCAGCCCGCGGGAGATTAGCGGGACGCCCGCTTGAGAATCACCGTCGCAGGCTGACGTTGCAGGAAGCGCATGCGTAACATCATCATCACTGCCGCAGACGTCAGGCCGATAATAAAGCCCCACCAGAAGCCAGCTGGCCCCATTCTGTCGACCACCAGATCGGTCAATGCCAGCACGTAGCCGCACGGCAGACCGAGTACCCAATACGCGGTGAAAGTAATAAAGAAGATGGAACGTGTATCTTTATAGCCGCGCAAAATCCCGCTACCGATAACCTGAATTGAATCGGAAAGCTGATAGAGGGCCGCCAGTAACATCAGCTGCGCCGCCAGCGTGACAACCTCAGGATTGTCGTTATACAGCAGGGCGATGTGTGTACGCATCAGCGTCGTGAAAATAGCGGTGCACATCGCCATACATATTCCGACACCCAGGCCTGTGCGGGCGGAAACCTGCGCGTCAGGCGTCGAACCTTGCCCAAGGCGGAAGCCCACGCGAATGGTGACGGCCGCCGCAAGCGACATCGGCAGTACGAACATCAGCGAGCTAAAGTTCAACGCAATCTGATGCCCCGCGACATCGACAATCCCCAGCGGGGATACCAGCAGGGCAACCACGGCGAACAGCGTCACCTCGAAGAAAAGCGCCAGCGCGATGGGTAAACCCAGCGTTGCTAACCGTTTCAAAATAACCGGGTCAGGGCGGGTGAAACGATCGCTAGTACGGATATCACGCATGGAACCGGCGTGACGCACATAATAGAGCATGCTAAAGAACATCACCCAATACACCGATGCCGTCGCCACGCCGCAACCCACGCCGCCTAATTCCGGCATTCCAAAGTGGCCGTAAATAAAGATGTAGTTCACCGGAATATTAACCAGCAGGCCAATAAAGCCCATCACCATACCCGGCTTAGTTTTAGCCAGCCCTTCACACTGATTACGTGCGACCTGGAAGAACAGATAGCCCGGTGCACCCCACAGTAGTGCGCGCAAATAGCCGACGGCTTTATCCGCCAGCGCCGGGTCAATATTGTGCATAGAGCGAATAATGTAGCCCGCATTCCACAGCACCACCATGATGAGGATGGAGACAAATCCGGCGAGCCAAAAACCCTGACGGACCTGCATGGAAATACGTTCGCGTCGGCCCGAACCGTTAAGCTGTGCAATGACCGGCGTCAGCGCCAGCAGCAAACCATGACCGAAAAGGATGGCGGGTAGCCAGATTGATGTCCCGATGGCGACCGCAGCCATGTCGGTGGCGCTGTAACCCCCGGCCATGACGGTATCGACAAATCCCATTGCCGTTTGGGCAACCTGCGCGAGGATTACCGGGATTGCCAGAGCTAATAACTGACGCGCTTCGACAAAATACTTCTGCACGTGAACACCTGTATTGTTGTTATTTATTCTCGCCGTACAGCGAGTACGGGAGACAGAAAAACCGCCTTAACCGGCAGCAAGAAGAATAAATAGAGGAATTTCTCCGTTATTGTAGCGAGGATTTGCTATTAATCTAGTCAAAAAATCAGCGGTAGGGCGTGGAAGGTAGCAACCTGAATTATCAACTGCTATTGTGCGTAACAGATGAACCGGTATACCCGTCATACTTCAAGTTGCACGTGCGTTGGCTTTCCTCGTTCACCCCGGTCACTTACTCAAGTAAGCTCCCGGGGATTCACTGCGTCGCCGCCTTCCTGCAACTCGAATTATTTAGGGTATAACGTCGCGAAATAAATGAATAACAGGAGTTAACTGCATGTTCACTGGTATTGTGCAGGGCACGGCGAAAATCGTGTCCATTGATGAAAAACCAAACTTTCGTACCCACGTGGTTGCGCTGCCGCAGCATATGCTGGCGGGGCTGGAGACCGGCGCGTCGGTCGCCCACAATGGTTGCTGCTTAACGGTCACCGACATTAATGGCGACCTGATAAGTTTCGATCTGATGAAAGAGACGCTGCGCATTACAAACCTGGGCGATGTGAAAGAGGGTGACCTGGTCAACGTTGAGCGTGCGGCAAAGTTCAGCGATGAAATTGGCGGCCATTTAATGTCCGGTCATATTATGACTACCGCAGAAGTGTCGAAGATCCTGACTTCCGAAAATAATAAGCAGATCTGGTTTAAAATTCAGGATCCGGCGCTGATGAAATATGTGCTGTATAAAGGCTTCATCGGTATTGATGGGATAAGTCTGACGGTAGGGGAAGTGACTGCTACGCGTTTTTGCGTGCACTTGATTCCAGAAACACTCGAACGCACTACGCTGGGTAAAAAACGTCTGGGCGACCGCGTGAATATCGAAATTGATCCGCAAACGCAGGCGGTAGTCGATACCGTAGAACGCGTGATGGCGGCAAAAGAAGTGGCAGCAAAGCAGCTTACCGCGGAATAACCACAGATTCCTGATACCTGGGTTGCATTGAAAAACGCCTGCGCCAGAACGGCACAGGCGGTATGGGGTTAACGCGCGACGCGCAGACCTTTTTCAACTCCGCGAGAGAACACAACCTGCCATAGCTGAATATCTCGCGCACGGAAAGCACCCGCGCAGGCGTTGAGATAGTAGCTAAACATCCGTTTGAATCGTTCGGAATAGTTGTCCGCAATCTCCGGCCAGCTGGCAAGGAAACGTTCGTACCATGCCATCAGCGTCGTATCGTAGTCAGCGCCAAA
Source organism: Kluyvera sp. NPDC087067 (assembly GCF_044745165.1). Taxonomy (NCBI): domain Bacteria; kingdom Pseudomonadati; phylum Pseudomonadota; class Gammaproteobacteria; order Enterobacterales; family Enterobacteriaceae; genus Kluyvera; species Kluyvera sp. NPDC087067. The sequence goes on from NZ_JBIUZS010000001.1 coordinate 694,263, forward strand.
GTTGTGCCAATCTTCCATCACGAAGTGAGGTTCACTGGCGTGTGCTATCTGGCGTACTGAGGGTAAACAGCCATTCGGAAAGATGTATTTGTTGATCCACGGGTCAACATTACTGTCGGTTACCTTCGATCCAATGGTGTGCAGTAAGAATAAACCGTCCGGTTTTAAATTACGGTCGACCACTTTAAAGTAGGTATCGTAATTTTTAGGGCCCACGTGTTCGAACATGCCGACGGAAACGATGCGGTCAAACTGCGCGTTGAGGTCGCGATAATCCTGCAGCAGAATCTCGACATCTAACCCTTCGCAGCGAGCCTGAGCCAGCTTTTGCTGTTCAGCGGAGATGGTCACACCCTTCACGCTAACGCCGTGATTTTTCGCCATATAGGCGGCAAGTCCACCCCAGCCGCAACCGATATCTAAAACCTGCATACCCGGTTCGAGCTGCAGTTTCTGGCAAATTAACTCAAGTTTTGCCTGCTGCGCCTCTTCAAGCGTTTGCGCATCTTTCCAGTAAGCGCAGGAATACTGCATGTAAGGGTCTAGCATACGGCTAAAGAGATCGTTGCCCAGATCGTAATGTTCCTTACCGACCTGCCAGGCTCTTTTGCGCGTTTGTAAATTGAAAATACGGGCACCGGCGACGCGGAGCGTATCTTTGAAATGATGAGGGATTTGCTGTTCGAGTCCGGCGCGTAGCACCTGGTCGAAAAAGATATCTAAACGGTCGCATTCCCACCAACCGTCCATATAACTTTCGCCGAGGCCCAACGAGCCTTCTTGTAAAACACGTTTGAAAAACCGGGGATTTTTGACCTGTATATCGCAGGGGGCGTTGCCATTAATTTCAATGCCTGCTCGACTGAGCAATTCGCTAACGATACGGTACCAGTCATCTTCCGGTATATTGACTTCTTCTATACACGATGTGCTCATAGCCTCTCCATCCCGACCTGTTGATCAGAACCTTAAAACAGCGTAGACGCTTTTTTCTGGTTTGTGAGAAATGTCACGAAAAATTCGTGAGTCTGCTATCCGACGTAACATAGAGAAAGGGAGAATCCCTTGCTGAAAGCCAGTCCATGGTTTAACGGGTGGCATCCTGCCGCCGCTCAATAACAATAATGTATATTAATTATGTGATGCCGATCCAGTATAGGACGCTAAGTTTATTGATTCAACTAAAAATCTTAGCGTCCTAACGATTTATCATGGCATTGATATGGATGATGATTAGGCGTGAGAAGTACTCTGTTCAGCAGCGCGCTCTTCACCACGCGCGGCCCGCTGCATTCTGTAACCTATCGCCGCCAGCAATACCGTCACAAGCATCACGCAAGTGGTGGTCAGCAGCGGGGTAGCAATCAGCGTGGACACCGCAAGGCTTGCGAGGAAACACAGGCCCAGCTGTAACGTATTCTGTAGCGCAGCCGCCCGGCCGGTTGCCTGTGGGAAGGGTTTCAGGGCCTGAGCGACGACGATAGGATAAATCCCCCCGTTAGCGATAGCCATCACGCAGAATGGGATAAGTATTGCGGTCAATGAGGCATTTTCCATCAGACCCGCTCCCCACGTACCTATGACGCTTAGGGCATAAACAACCAGCAGCCAGGGTAGCAACTGAGAACCCTGCCATTTTTGCAGCGCGGCGCGACAGCCGTAGCCGCCAATCAGGAACGCGATCGTCTGCGGAACGTAGCTCAGGCCGATAACGGTTGGGCTATAGCCCATCTCATGCAGAATAAACGGCGAACCCGTTAACCATGCGAAGAAACTCGCCGAGCAGGCGGCGTAAATCAGAACGTTACCGCGATAGTCTTTGCTGCGCAGCAGGCGCATAAAGGTCAGTTTCTCTTCGCTGGTGGGGCTTTTCTTATGTGCGGGCTTCAGACGCAATGCCGGTAGCATCAGCACCAGGGTAATGATAAATAATGCCGCGAAAATAGCCTGCCAGTCGAAATGGACCAGTAGCCAGCTCCCCAGAAGCGGGGCGAGGGCAGGAGACAGGCCAACCAGCGGCATTATGGTGGCGAAGATACGGTTTGTGCGCTGTGCGGGATAATAGTCGGTGACCATTGCCTGCCAGGTCACGGCAGCCGCGCAGACGCCGACCGCCTGCACGAATCGCAGCACCAGCAGAGTCGTCCCGTCGCGCACCCACAGCATCCCCAGGCAACCCACGGCAAAAATAGTTAAACCGGTCAGCAAAATAGGCTTACGCCCATAACGGTCAGACAGCGGCCCCCATAACAGCTGGGCAACCGCAAAGCCTGCAAGGAACAGACTGAGGCTGGCGCTCACGGCGGAGGCCGGCGTTTGCAGGTCTTCCTGAATGGCCGCAAAGGCCGGCAAATACATATCTGTTGCCAGAAAACCCAGCACGCTCAGCCCTGCTAGCCAGACTAAAAATCCTTTCCCCGGTTGCATAATACGACCTTTCTATCATCAATAAACAATGCCGCAGAGTGTAGAGAGTGCATTGGTGGTTGTGAAACGCTAATATTTGAGTCATGGATTCAAAATTTTTGCAGGCAGAAAATGTGGTCTGAATATTCTTTGGAAGTGGTTGATGCCGTGGCGCGTAACGGTAGCTTTAGCGCGGCGGCGCAGGAGCTTCATCGCGTGCCTTCTGCTGTGAGCTATACCGTCCGCCAGTTAGAAGAATGGCTGGCGGTGCCGCTGTTTGAACGGCGCCATCGGGATGTGGAACTTACGCCTGCGGGCGTTTGGTTTTTGAAAGAGGGACGGTCTGTTATCAAAAAAATGCAGATCACCCGTCAACAGTGTCAGCAGATTGCCAACGGCTGGCGGGGGCAACTGGCTATTGCGGTAGACAACATCGTTAAACCGGCGCGAACGCGACAGATGATTGTAGATTTCTATCGTCATTTTAACGATGTCGAGCTTATCGTTTTTCAGGAGGTATTTAACGGCGTGTGGGACGCGCTGGCGGATGGTCGCGTGGAATTAGCGATTGGTGCCACCCAGGCTATCCCGATTGGCGGACGTTTTGCTTTTCGTGATATGGGGATGCTTAACTGGCATTGTGTGGTTTCCCATGCCCATCCGCTCGCCCAAATGGACGGGCCGCTCAGCGATGATGTGTTGCGCAACTGGCCCTCACTGGTGCTTGAGGATACGTCTCGTTCATTGCCTAAGCGCACCACCTGGCTTCTCGATAACCAGAAAAGAGTGGTTGTCCCCGATTGGGCATCTTCGGAAACGTGCATTTCCGCAGGGCTATGCGCGGCAATGATCCCCGGACATCGGGCGCAGCCGTGGCTTGATAGCGGTGAGTGGGTCGCCTTAACCTTAGAAAATCCGTTCCCGGATGCCGCCTGTTGCCTGACCTGGCAGCAAAGCGAAGCCTCGCCGGCGCTAAGCTGGCTATTAGAGTATTTAGGGGACAGTGAGACGTTAAACGATGAATGGCTGCGGACGCCGGAATAGGGCGTCCGCATAGGGACTTAACGGCGATAGTCGCGGAACGGGCCGTCAGCCACGGAGCGGCGCTCGATGAGGCGTGGATGGACCTCAATTGACTGCGACTCCTCACGCTTACTGACGATACGATCCATCAGCATATTGAAGGCCGTTTCGCCCAGCGAGTCTTTTGGCTGGTGAATCGTCGTCAGCGCAGGCGTAAAGAAGCGAGAGTTGCGCACGTTATCGTAGCCGATAAGCGAGATGTCCTGAGGAACACGAAGCCCCATTTCATCGGCTGCACACAGCGCGCCCATTGCCATCACATCACCGCCGCAGAAGATTGCGGTGGGGCGAGGGTGCTGGGACAGGATTTGCTGCATTGCGCGATAGCCTGATTCTGGCTCAAAATCGCCTTGCACAATCCAGTTGGCCGGGACGTTAATCATCGTCTCTTCCATCGCTTTCATAAAGCCTGCCAGGCGGCCCGCGCCGGTGTTACGCTCCAGCGGCCCTGGGATAACGCCGATATCACGATGCCCACGTTCCACCAGGTAACGACCCGCCATATACCCGCCTTCAAAGGCGTTATCAATGACTGAGTCAGTAAAGTCGGCTTTGGCTTCACCCCAATCCATAACCACCATCGGGATGTTGCGATACTCTTCGAGCATCGACAGCAGCGATTCCGGGTACTCAGAACACATCACCAGCAGGCCATCTACGCGCTTTTGCGCCATCATTGACAAATACGCGCGCTGCTTTTCCAGATTGTTCCACGCATTGCCAAGGATCAGGGTATAGCCTTTCTCAAAGCAGTTCTTCTCAACGGCTTCGATGATTTCAGCAAAGTAAGCCGCCTCGCTACTGGTTGCCAGCAAACCAATCGATTTGGTGTGGTTAACCTTGAGGCTGCGCGCGACGGCGCTTGGCGAGTAGTGCAGCTCTTTAATCGCTGCCCATACCGCTTCACGCGTGTCTTCAGCGACAAAACGGGTTTTGTTAATAACATGTGATACGGTTGTAGTGGAAACGTTTGCGCGCTTCGCTACATCTTTAATTGTTGCCATTCCATCTCACTCCAGACCCTGGCCTGCCCCTGAAAATACCGAAAGGAAAACGTTTGCCTTCACACACCCTGGTACAATCTTGCAGATTGCATTTCGCCGGGAAAACGATACAGGACGACAGGAGGGGGTCAATGGCCGGTTCGCTTATAAATAAGCGTCGAATTTTGACTTATCCTGACGCAAAGTGGAAGAACAAAAACCATCATCCTGCTAAATCTGTGAAGATTTTTGCGATTAAGTGTGCAAAAATGATTAAACGCAGTTTTACTGTGGTAATCAAAAGGAGAAAAATTGATGAGCACCGACCTTAAGTTGTCACTCGGTACTACCTTCGTTGCGCTCGCGCTGATCGTCGCGGCGGCGTTTACCGCGATATTGCATTAATCCCCCTGTGAGGGAGCATTCGCTCCCTCTCGTTTTATTGTTATCCAAATAGCAATAATCTTTTGCTGTTTTGTACACTTCTGTTTTTCTGTGATTGCTGTCATGCTTTTGCCCCATGTTGTCATGCCGCGTACTGCGTATGGCTTAGCGGAGCTTTTGTATGAAAATGAATTTTCCTTTATTGGCGTTAGCCATTGGGGCTTTTGGTATCGGCACCACCGAATTCTCGCCGATGGGACTTTTGCCGGTTATCGCGAAAGGGGTTGATGTTTCCATTCCTGCCGCCGGTATGTTGATAAGCGCCTATGCCGTTGGTGTGATGGTAGGCGCGCCGCTAATGACCCTGTTGCTTTCGCATCGCGGTCGCCGTAATGCGCTGATTTTCCTGATGGCTATCTTCACCCTCGGCAATGTGCTGTCGGCGTTCTCGCCGGACTACACCACCTTAATGGTGTCGCGTATTATCACGAGCCTTAACCATGGTGCTTTCTTTGGCCTGGGTTCAGTGGTTGCGGCAAGCGTGGTGCCAAAGCACAAGCAGGCCAGTGCGGTTGCAACCATGTTTATGGGGCTGACCATCGCGAATATCGGCGGTGTGCCTGCTGCAACCTGGCTTGGAGAAACCATCGGCTGGCGTATGTCGTTTATGGCCACCGCAGGGCTTGGCGTAATCGCTATTTTAAGCCTGTGGTTCTCGCTGCCAAAAGGTGGAGCGGGGGAGAAGCCGGATGTGAAACGCGAACTGTCTGTGCTGGTGCGTCCGCAGGTGCTCTCTGCGCTGTTGACCACGGTACTGGGGGCAGGGGCAATGTTTACCCTCTATACCTATATCTCTCCGGTATTGCACACCATCACTCATGCCTCGTCAGGTTTTATTACCCTGATGCTGGTGCTGATAGGCGTGGGCTTCTCTATCGGTAACTACCTGGGCGGTAAATTCGCTGACCGCTCCGTGAGCGGAACGTTGAAAGGTTTCTTGCTGCTGTTAATGGTTATCATGTTGGCTATTCCGTTCCTTGCGCAAACGCAGTTAGGGGCGGCGGTGAGCATGGTGGTATGGGGGGCGGCAACCTTTGCGGTGGTGCCTCCGCTACAGATGCGCGTGATGCGCGTGGCGCATGAAGCTCCGGGCCTGTCGTCATCGGTCAATATCGGCGCGTTTAACCTGGGTAATGCGCTGGGCGCGGTAGCCGGTGGCGCCGTGATTTCAGGCGGTATGGGCTATAGCTTTGTTCCGGTGATGGGGGCAATCGTGGCGGGGCTTGCGTTGTTGGTGGTGGTATTGAGTAGCCGCAGTCGCGGTGAAGAAGCGCTGGCGAGTCAGTAAGTCTATAAAAACGCAGAAGAGGAACTCTTCTGCGTAATGGATAAAACCCGGCGGAAGATGGCCGGGTTTTTTGCAACTTATGCAGCCAGATTTTCAGCCACAAACTTCCAGTTTACCAGAGCCCAGAAGTGCTCCAGATAGTTTGGACGCGCGTTGCGGTAGTCAATGTAGTAAGCATGTTCCCACACATCGACGGTCAGCAGTGGCGTTGCGTCGGTGGTCAGCGGCGTACCCGCGTTAGAGGTCGAAACGATGGCCAGTGAGCCATCAGCCTTCTTCACAAGCCAGGTCCAGCCCGCACCGAAGTTTTTAACCGCGGCATCAGTAAATTGTGCTTTGAATTCCGCGAAGCTACCAAACGCTTTGTTAATGGCATCAGCAACGGCGCCGGTTGGTTCGCCGCCAGCGTTAGGGGCCAGGCAGTTCCAGTAGAAAGTGTGGTTCCAGACCTGTGCTGCGTTGTTGAACACGCCGCCTTCAGAGGTACGTACGATCTCTTCAAGCGTTTTGCCTTCAAACGCGGTGCCTTTAACCAGGTTGTTCAGGTTAGTGACATAAGTCTGGTGGTGTTTACCATAGTGGTACTCAAGCGTTTCCACAGAAATGTGTGGGACTAGAGCGTCTTTGGCATACGGTAATGCAGGTAATTCGAACGACATTGCTACTCTCCTTATTATAGTTTGTGCACTCAATAACCTTGTATTGAGTAAGGGTAGAGTAGCAAATTAAAAGGTGAGAGAAAAGATAAGCTTACCCCGTTTATTAACAAACGGGGTAAGTGATTAACGAATGGTCTTCGGCGTGACTACGCGACGGGCGCCAACATAGTGACGAACCCAATAATCTTCGCTCAAGGAAGTGATTTGAATATCACGACCGGTACGAGGGGATTGGATAAATTTACCGTTGCCGACGTAAACACCGACATGGTCAGCCGTGCCGCGACCTTGCGTGCGGAAGAAGACCAAATCGCCGCTCTCCAGCTCGCCACGGTCTACCGGGCGGGCATCACGCAGGTGGTACATTTCATTGGCGGTGCGTGGGATACGAATGTTGACCAGATCTTTATAGGCGTAATACACCAGGCCGCTGCAATCGAAACCGGTACGTGGCGAGTTGCCGCCCCAACGATAAGGCTTACCGAGCTGGCCCATCAGTTTGTTCATTGCCGTCTTCTGCGCTTTTTGCATGCGAACTTTGTGCGCCTGCGCTATGGTCGTCGGCTGACTCTCGGCAGGGCTTGTGGTGCAGGATTTTTTGTGGCCTTTACGCGCAGGTTTGCAGGTGGTGACGAGGTTAGCCGTTTTCAGCGTGCTGCCTTTTCTGCTGGCTTTTGCGGTACGCGTAGAGGAGTTTTTACGGCTGGAGGAAGGTGCTGACTTTTTCGCCACGGCGCTGCTGTTTTTTTTCTTACTGGCCGTAGAGGACGATTTTTTCTTGCTGTTGGACTTGGTGTCTGTGCTTTTTTTCTTACGTTCGCTGCCTTTTACGGGAAGCGATTTTTGCGCCGTAGGTGTTTTGGCATGCCCGGTTGCATGCGCCAACGGCGTGAAAGATAACGATGTAAACAACAATGCACAGAGCGTGAACGACCATTTTTTTATCTGCGCCACTGAACAACCCTCTGAGTAATCAGGCGTACATCCTTGCCTGGGTATGGTTTACAAAACCCAACGATTCTAATCTATAAAAACACGAAATGTTAATACTGTTTTTTAGTCCAAAACGTTGTTTCGTTAGCAACTGCAAAAAAAAACATCATTTGATACAACTCGAGCTAAAAAATGAACAAGTTTTTCAGTGAACTGCCGATAAAGACATATTTATAAAGCAACTTAAGTGAACAGACGATAAAATAGTAAAGCGTGAACAAAATGTTATTTTCGGTTCGCGACCTGAAACGCTACAATGGCGGACTACTGTCGTAAAAAGAAGTGTGAGGAAGCAAGACAATGAGCGAGACAATTGAAAAAATTCAGCGCCAGATCGCTGAAAACCCAATCCTGCTGTACATGAAAGGTTCTCCGAAACTGCCAAGCTGCGGCTTCTCCGCTCAGGCAGTGCAGGCGCTTTCTGCCTGTGGCGAGCGCTTCGCTTATGTCGACATCCTGCAGAACCCGGATATTCGTGCTGAGCTGCCAAAATACGCAAACTGGCCGACCTTCCCGCAGCTGTGGGTAGACGGTGAGCTGGTTGGCGGCTGTGACATTATTATTGAGATGTACCAGCGTGGTGAACTGCAGCCTCTGATTAAAGAGACCGCGGCAAAATACGCTGAAGAGCCAAAAGCAGAGTAACTGCCTGGTTCGTGTAGGCCGGAAAGCTGCTCGCCATCCGGCATTCTACCCGGGATGCCAGATGGCGAGCAGCTTTCTGGCCTACGGTTTCAACGATAGACAGCTACAGAAAATAAAAAGCGCCTTTACGGCGCTTTTTTTATACGATTATTCTTCAGTGGCTATCGGCAGCGGCCAGCCGCCAAGGCGCTTCCAGCGGTTGACGATTTCGCAGAACAGAATCGCGGTTTGTTCGGTATCGTACAGCGCCGAGTGGGCCTGGCTGCTGTCGAAATCCATACCGGCGGCCGCGCAAGCTTTTGACAGTACCGTTTGTCCAAGCGCCAGCCCGCTGAGTGCCGCCGTATCAAAGGTTACAAACGGGTGGAACGGATTGCGTTTGAGCGAGGCGCGTTCGGCGGCGGCCATCATGAAGCTATGGTCGAAGGTGGCATTGTGCGCCACCATGATCGCGCGGTTGCAATCCGTATCTTTCATCCCTTTGCGTACCATCTTGAAAATGGCATGCAGCGCGTCGTATTCGCTGACTGCGCCGCGCAGCGGGTTATTTGGGTCAATGCCGTTGAAAGCGAGCGCTTCTGGAACAAGGTTGGCTCCTTCAAATGGCTCAACGTGAAAATGCAACGTGTTATCCGGCATCAGCCAGCCTTGCTCATCCATTTTCAACGTGATTGCTGCTACTTCGAGCAGAGCATCCGTTTTGGCATTGAATCCTGCGGTTTCAACATCAATCACCACGGGATAAAACCCACGAAAACGGTCGCAAAGACCATTGAGCTGCACATTGTCGGACATCTGAATCTCTTAACTTAGAAAAAGTAGCGCGCATTATGGCAAATTTTGCCGCGGCTTGGAAAGGCGGGAGGAGAAAACGGGTACCCTAAGGCACCCGCTGGAGATTAGTTGCCAAGACCTTTGCCGGCATCCTTCTCTTCGATCAACTCAATTTTGTAGCCGTCTGGATCTTCGACAAACGCGATAACCGTCGCGCCGCCTTTTACCGGGCCTGCTTCGCGCGTGACGTTACCGCCATTTTTGCGAATGCGATCGCAGGCTTCTGCTGCATTATCAACGCTCAGCGCGATGTGACCGTAAGCCGTTCCCAGGTCATATTTGTCTACGCCCCAGTTATAGGTCAACTCAATCACTGCGGTGTCGCTTTCATCGCCGTAACCGACGAATGCCAGGGAGTATTTGTATTCGGTGTTCTCGCTGGTGCGCAGCAGTTTCATGCCCAGAACGTTGGTGTAAAACTCAATAGAGCGTTGCAGGTCGCCGACACGCAGCATGGTATGCAGTAAACGCATGATATCCCTCGTCCTTACTTATGAATAATATCCTAGTATAGCGGCGCAAAGGCGCCGCTATCAATGAAGGATCACAAAGTCGGATAATCGGTATACCCTTCAGCACCACCGCCGTAGAAGCTTTCTGGATGCTGTGGGTTCAACTCGGCTTTGCGTTGCAGACGGGCTACCAGGTCCGGGTTGGCAATATAAGCGCGACCAAAGGCAACGGCGTCAATTAACCCTTTTTCAATCAGCTCTTCTGCTTTTTCCGGCGTGTATGCGCCAGCACCAATGATTGGGCCGTGGAAACGGGCGCGCACTTTTTCGCGGAAAGCATCGCTGTACGGTTCGCCGCCCGCCCAATCTGGTTCGGACATGTGCAGGTAAGCAATGCCGCGTTTGCCCAGTTCTTCAATCAAATAAAGCGCATCTGCTTCTTCATTCGGGCCGTTATCGACGTTCTGGAAGGAGCCAATTGGCGATATGCGAATACCGATACGATCGGCACCCCATTCTTTGATCCCGGCATCAACCACTTCAAGCACCAGACGAGCGCGGTTTTCAACGCTACCGCCGTACTCATCGGTACGATGGTTAGAAGAAGGGGACAGGAACTGGTGCAACAGATAGCCGTGGGCTGAGTGCAGCTCAACTAAATCGAAGCCAGCTTCACGGGCGTTAGCGATAGCCTGACGGAAATCATTAACGATACCCGGAATTTCACGGGTTTCCAAAGCGCGAGGCAAAGACGTGTCGACACGGATAGCATGACCGTTTTCATCACGAAGCGAAGTACGGGTATTGGCACTCAGTGCAGAAGGCGCAACCGGCGCTTCACCATTGGGTTGCAGGCTGCTGTGAGAAATACGTCCGGTGTGCCATAGCTGCACCGCGATACGACCGTTTTCAGCATGCACACCCGCGGTGATTTTCTTCCACGCGGCAATCTGCTCTGGGCTGTGCAGGCCTGGTGCGCCCTGGTAGCCTTTCGCCTGAGCGGAAATCTGGGTTGCTTCGGAGATAATCAGACCCGCGCTTGCACGCTGGCGATAGTATTCACCCATCAACGGAGTCGGGATATCGCCTGGCACGATGCTACGCAGACGCGTCAGTGGGGCCATAAACACGCGGTTTGGGGCGGTCACCGCACCCACTTTAAGTGGGGTAAACAATTTCTCTTGTGACATAATGACTCCTGAGTAGACCGGTCGTCTAGTGATGTAAGAAATAAAAACGCCGGTGATTAATCCGGCGCAGCAATCAGATTCCTGACGTGCGTGAGTGCGCTTTCAAGCGGCGCGGCGCTGCGCGCCATTTTGGCCTGCAAGTTCGCCCCTAACCACAGCGAGTAAAGTACCTGCGCTGTCGCTGCGGCTTCACCGACAAAGTTTAAACATCCTTCCCGGCGGCCATTTTCCAGCGCTTGCGCTAACAAAAACATGATCTGGTTAGCGCCTTTGTTCATTTCAGCGCGCATATCTTCTGACAGATCGCACACTTCAGCAGAGAGTTTGACGGTTAAACAACCGCTGATCAAACCCTGCTGGCAAAATTGGGTGAGCGTGTGCTGATAGTAATCCAGCAGGCGGTCGCGGTAGTTGCCGGGGCCCTGCGTGAAGTGCTCAACCAGACGCAGATGATAATCGGCAAAGTGCCGCTCCAGCATGGCGACGCCAAACGCCTCTTTTGAACGGAAATAGTGATAGAACGATCCTTTCGGCACCTCGGCCGTTTTCAGGAGTTCGCTCAGACCCATTCCGGTAAATCCGCGATGCATACAAAGACGCTCGCCGGTAGCCAGAATGTGTTCACGGGTATCATGTTCAATAGATTTGCTCATGCGCTGAACTGTAATAGACCGATTGGTCTAATGCAACTCTATTTTTGAAAAAGCAGCCTGATAAGCTCTATGACCAAGAAAAGTTGCGTCCGTAGAGTTAAACGTCTTCAATGAAAGGATAACGAGGTAAAAGGGGGCTAACGTGGCGGAGCAACTGGAGTTTTTCCCGGTTCAAAGTCCATGCCGGGGAATATGTCAGGCGGATGAGCGCGGATTTTGTCGCGGCTGTTTTCGCAGCCGGGAGGAGCGCTTTAACTGGCAAAATATGAGCGATGGGCAAAAGCAGGATGTTCTGCGACTGTGTCGCCAACGGTTATTGCGTCAATTGCGCGCAGCCAAGCCTGATAACGTTGAAGAACCTCAGCAGCCCTCACTGTTTTAAACGCAAAAATGCGTATACTCGAGAACAATTTTTTTTAGAGGAAATGGTCATGGTTCAACGTATTACCCTGGCGCCGCAGGGCCCGGAATTTTCGCGCTTTGTGATGGGTTACTGGCGTTTGATGGAGTGGAACATGTCCGCTCGGCAACTGGTGAGCTTTATTGAAGAGCATCTGGATCTCGGCGTGACCACCGTTGACCATGCGGACATTTACGGCGGCTACCAGTGTGAAGCGGCCTTCGGTGAGGCTTTGAAGCTGGCGCCGCACCTTCGTGAGCGGATGGAAATTGTCACCAAATGTGGCATCGCAACCACCGCTAAACCTGAAAATACCCTCGGGCACTACATCACCGACAGCAACCATATCATCCACAGCGCTGAACAGTCGTTGCGTAATTTATCGACGGATGTACTCGATTTACTGCTAATCCATCGCCCCGACCCGCTAATGGATGCCGACGAAGTCGCTCAGGCATTCCTCACGCTACACCAGAGCGGAAAAGTGCGACATTTCGGCGTCTCGAACTTTACCCCGGCGCAGTTCACCTTGCTGCAATCGCGCCTACCTTTCACCCTGTCAACCAATCAGGTTGAGATCTCCCCGATTCATCAGCCAACGCTGCTTGATGGTACGCTGGATCAGCTGCAGCAGCTGCGTATTCGTCCGATGGCCTGGTCTTGTCTGGGCGGTGGTCGTCTGTTTAATGATGATGAATTCCAGCCGCTGCGCGATGAGCTGGCGCAGGTGGCTAATGAGCTGAATGCCGGCAGTATTGAGCAGGTGGTCTATGCGTGGATTATGCGTTTGCCGTCGCAGCCGTTACCGATAATCGGTTCTGGTAAAATTGAGCGCGTGCGTTCTGCGATTGTGGCGCAATCGCTCGATATGACGCGACAGCAGTGGTTCCGCATCCGTAAAGCGGCGCTTGGCTACGACGTACCGTAAGCATCAAGAGGCAGATTGCTTTTACCGTCTGCCTCTCATCTCTCACGCCGTCTGCTCGGTGAGCGTACCGGGCGTCGGCGCCGTTTCAAGCTGTGAAAGCGAGCAGTAAAGACGCCACAGAATAGAAGCCAGCTCGCGCGCAGCCGGTTGATGATGGTGGGAAAGAACGTCGCAAATTCGCTGTAATTCCTGCAACGTGACCGCCAACGGACGCTGTTGCACTCCTCGTTCACTCATCACATCGCGCAATAGACCAATCGCCATATCGCGCACCTGCGAGAGTGGGTCTGAACGCGCTTCCCAGCCGCGTAGTTGCCATACCACATGCGAACAGTTCAGCAGCACCACGCCCCAGCGTAATAACCAGCGACGAGCCGGTTCGTCCTGACTGGTGCTTAATTGGCTAACGTGATGATAAACAAGGGATTCAAACTCATGTTCGCTGTTATCGGGATGACGACTCAGCTGATCGACAAAGTGACGCCGTAACGCACGGATGTGGCGGCGGCTTTTACGGGCGTCAGAACCCGGCGTCAGTACGGCAAAGGCCAGCCAGGCTAGCCCAACGCCGATAATTTTGGCCAGGTTATCATTGAGGAAATCGGCAAAGTTATAAACCGGCGGATTGGTGACGGCGATAAACGATCCCATAAAGACAATTAACGATCCCCAAAGCCTGGCCTGCTTGGGAATTTGCAGCTTGAGCAACTGCATCGTCACCAGTAACGGGAACAGGAACAGCATAAACTGCCACAGGTCGCTTATCTGCACCATCAAACCAAATTTCACGCCAAAGCTGAAAATAGAGAGCAGCACCAGCGTACGCAATAATAAGGTCAATGAACTGTAGGGGGACGGTACGTTTGAGTACAAAACGCAGGAAATTGCCGCCAGCGTCAGTGCCGCTGCGCCCGATTCCCATTGCGTGCTGATGCTCAAAGCGCCGATGCTGACTAACGCAAAGAAGGTGCGGATGCCGCTCCAGGCGGCTTCCGCATGGTCTGTATGTCGCATCAGTGCAGGGGCGGCCGGGACGGAAAACTCGGTGATAGCCGAGGCGCTTTCCAGCCGCCGCAGCCACTGGCTGGTGCTGATATAGAGTCGGCAGAAGTAACGCAGACGGTGCCAGAAGGCATGATGACGGTAATTTTGCCGATCGTGAGGGGCCAGCGGCGCAATAATACGGGCGACGGTGTAGGCGTCGCAGTTGGGTTTAGCGAGCGCTTGCAGCAATTGTTCCAGCACCGGACGAATCGTCGGTGGCGCATCCGGCCAGTTCATCATCAGGCGGCGCAGGCTGGAGATAACGCTGGTCAGGCGTAGCTGCTGGTGTAGCAGGTAGTTAAGTAGCTTATTTTGTCTGCGCAGCCGATAGTGGCTCCAGAATGCCTGAATGCGCAGCAGGTTCATGGTCAGGATCTGGCTTATTACGCTCTGGTGTGCTGAGCGAATCGCGTCAGTCGTCACCGGTTGCCAAAGCAAGCTGGCATGTTCCAGCAGGCGGGCGTGCATATTTTTCAATGCCGTGAGCAGGGCGCTACCGTCCGAGGTGCTGGGCAGGATCATCATCATCAGGCCGCCGCAAAGAATACCGACGATCACTTCACAAACGCGCGCCTGGGCAATTTCCCAGAGCCTGGTGGCGTCCACCACATTAATAATTGGGAAGGCAATGATAGCGCAGGTATAGCCTGCTAGCTGAAACGCATAGGCGACGTTGTTGGTGTACATCGCACAGGCCCAGGTACACAAGGCCAGCCAGCCTGACATGGCGAACAGAAAAAACCACGGGTCGGTCATGGTGTGTCCGGCAATCAAAATGGCGGCGCTGGCACCCAATAAACTGCCGGCAATGCGGCCCAGACTTTTACTGATTACCCCGCCTACGGTGGGAAAACTGACCACCGCGGCGGAGGTCATTGCCCAATAGGGCTCATCCAGATTCAGCCAATAGGCAATACTCAGCGCCAGACACATGGCGAAGGTATTGCGCAGCGCATAGCGCCACTGCGGCGACGTCGCTTTAACCCACGGCAGTGACGCCCACGTCAGGCTGGGAAAGGTCATTGCGGCTTACCGACAATAGAAACGGTACAAGTTGTCCCGGCGACCAATAAAGTCTCGGCTGGCAGAGCATCAAACTGAATACGCACAGGAACACGCTGGGCCAGGCGAACCCATGGGATGGTGGGCTTGATATCGGCAACCAGTGAACCGTCAGCCGCCAGGCTCTGATCGTGAATCGCACGACCGATGCTGGATACGTGACCCTGTAACTTTTTATTGTCGCTGTATAAAACGATATCAGCTCGGTCACCTTCCCGGATATGGCGCAGCTTCGTTTCTTCAAAATATCCCACGACATAAAATGAGTGGCTGTCGATGAGTGCAAACACCGGGTGACCAATGGCGGCATAGTTACCGACGCGAGTGGTCAGATTCGTGACCCATCCATCAACGGGCGCTTTGACATCGGTTTGCGTAAGCTGCCACTGGGCATGAGCTCGTTCAGCTTTGGCAGCGTCGGCGTTAGCCTGGGCCACTTTTAGCGCCATATTAGAGGCTTCACGATCTTCTGCAGAGATAGCATTAGCGGAGAGACCGCGGCGGCGAGCGGCTTCATTGCTGGCGCGGGACAGCTCAGACTGGGCTTTAGCCAGCTTTGCGTCAGCGTTCATCAGCGCAATCTTCCACGGCGTCGGATCAATGGTGAACAGCGTCTCACCCGCCTTCACGAACTGGTTATCTTTGACGTTGAGGGTCAGTATGCTGCCGGAAACCTGAGGCGTAACATCCACCTGTTCGGCGCGGATTTTGCCATCGCGGGTCCACGGTGACTGCATGTAATAATTCCAGACAAACCAGACGGCAACGATGGCAAGAGCCGCGATTAACAGCGTGGAGAAATATTTAAGCTTTTTCATAGGACGACGTTACCACCAGACCAGAATCATCAGCGCAAGGCAGACGGAAAGGGCGAAAAAAGAGAGATCCATTAACAGCGGGTGCCAGATATCGCCGGCATACATCCAGTCGCGTAAGGTTCGGTGGATTAGCAACCAAAAAAGGAAGCCGAGAAGAACCGCTTTGAATAAAGGTGGAAAATAAATTGATGCGCCCACGACGAGATCTTGTAGCGGTAGCCCGGGAATGTTGAAATTCGACTTCACAAGCAAAAATCCTTTGCGATTATGACGTTATGGTTCGATGTTATGTCGTGTTTTGAAATAAATAAACATCATTTGTAACAGTGTAATCCATGACGCGCGTTTGCGGGCACGTGGCAATTCATTTGTTTTGCTAATTTAAATACTGCACACTATTCTAAAATCAGTATAATAACTTAGCAAGCTAATTATAAGGAGATGAAATTGGAATCGCCATTAGGTTCTGATCTGGCACGGTTGGTGCGCATTTGGCGTGCTCTGATTGACCATCGCCTGAAACCTCTGGAACTGACGCAGACGCACTGGGTTACGCTGCATAATATTCATCAGCTTCCACCTGAACAGTCGCAAATCCAACTGGCTAAAGCGATTGGCATTGAACAGCCGTCACTGGTTCGAACCCTGGACCAACTGGAAGAGAAAGGCTTAATCTCTCGCCAGACCTGTGCGAATGACCGTCGTGCCAAACGCATTAAGTTAACGGAGAAAGCGGAACCTCTCATCGAGAAGATGGAGGCGGTGATTAGCCATACCCGTGGTGATATCCTGGCGGGCGTTTCTGCTGAGGAACTGACTTTATTGACCACGCTTATCCGCAAGCTGGAACAAAATATCATCGAGTTACAATCACGCGATTGATAACCCAAAAACCCGCGAATCTCGCGGGTTTTTTCTTACATTTATTCCCAGACCACCACCCGATTTCGGCCCGCGCTTTTCGCTCGGTACATCGCTTCATCCGCCCGACGCACACACTCTTCTACCGATATCGACAAATCGATGGCGGTAAACACGCCCATACTGATCGTTATTGGCTCCGGCAGCTGATTGAGGCTACTTTCAGTATCGTGCTGACTAATAGCCAATCGAATGCGTTCAGCGACGGACTGTGCAACTTCAGGCGAGGTATTGACCAACAGCAGGGCAAATTCTTCACCGCCAATACGCGCAGCAATATCGTTCTGACGTACAGAATCCTGGAGTACTTTAGAGACAAACTGAATGACCTTGTCCCCTTGCAGGTGCCCGTACTTATCATTGATGCGCTTAAAGTGGTCAAGGTCGCTGACGATAACCGACACCGGATGGCCAGAAGCAATGGCCGGCAGCAAAGCGGTGAATGAGTCATAGAAGTAGCTACGATTGTACAGCCGCGTTAATGGGTCGCGGATGGAGTTCTGGTATGAATTCAGGTATTTGGTATTGGACTGACGGTAGAGCGTAAACACGTCGCAGAACAGAACAAAGATAAGGAACAGCGTTGAGATGGTTTCAAATAGCCGAGCCTGATACCAGCTGTAGCTTGCAGTGTCCTGGCCTGTCATCAGCACGAATAGCGTAAATATATAGCAGGAGCAAAAGAATGCTCCACTGTACCAAAAAATATTGCGCAATTGTGTAATAAGTAAAATGATCAGCAGCGCCAGTATCCAAATGCATATTAAGGACCAGCTAATAACCGTCAGCCAAACATTAGAATATTTAAAGGTGTTATTATCAATGAATTCTACGCTTAGCAGTGGGTTATTACTGGAGTATAACCAGGCAAGCCACATCGCCGAGAGACTAAAAAGAACAATCACGCTAATGATTATAAAATGGATTTTTCGTGTATGCATGGCTGTAGTTTTAAAAGCATACAGAATAACTGAAGTAATAAAAAGTACAGCCATCATGAAGTTACGGAATGAGAAAAATATCAATGCATCATTATAATTGGTGATATTCAACCCGCCGCATAAAAACCAGTTGGGGTAGCTTTTTAGCGTTCCAAGCATCAGCAAGGCAGAGGAGGCGAAGGCCAGCGCGATGGGAACCAGATACAGGCGTCTTTTGTCACATAAATACTTCATGATCATAAACACGGCGATCATGGTATGAAAGACCATCAGGAAAATGGTCAAAGTAGGAAATAGAATAGGCGCAATTGCCGGAACATGTCTTATGACGACATTCGAAAAATGATTGAGCAGCAATGTACCAATAAGCGTAATGGTAAGATAAATCAAAAAACGTTGCCGTGGGAAATTTAAAAGCATAGATGCGTCCTGTTTACGCTAAGCGTTTCAATTCTGGGCTTCCTGGCCCTCTATGGCTTTAGTGTACTTGATTCAGGGTAAAGAAATATTGTCCGGGCGCAAATAATAGATTGGCCGAATGTCAACATTATATTCATGTTGCGAATATAATTAGATTGCGAAGGGAGGGGAATACGTGGCCATAAGGCCACGCATGACGTCAAATTAACGTGGTGAAACGGTGACCTGGCTGCCGTTGCTAGCCATCACGACGCGCTGACCAGCAGAGAAGCGGGTATCGCCTTGTTTCTGCACCACCATAATGGTGTTACCGTCATCTTTACGGATCTCAAGCTCAACACCCTGAGTTTTATTCATCGCGCCCTGAACACCTTGACCTGCTACGCCGCCAGCCACAGCACCCGCTGCGGTTGCCAGAGATCGTCCGGTACCGCCACCGACCGTGTTCCCGAGGAAGCCACCCAACACCGCGCCACCAATGGCACCGATTACGTTACTTTCATCACCGCCCTGAATCTGAACAGGACGAACGTGGACAATCGTACCGTAGGTCACGTTCTGGACCTGTTTCGCCTCGGATGCCGAGTAAACATCACCGGACAGGCCGCTGTTGCCGGCACATCCGGCCAGGGATAAACCAATCATTGAAACAGCCAATACACGTAACATCATTATGAATCTCCAGTTCACGAGAATTGCTCTTATGAGCATCCATACAGAACAATTATATGGTATTTGGTCGAAGGGGTCATACACTCCGCATTTATTATTAATGAGAATAATCTAAACAGCTTTAACCAACGTTAAACACGCCCTTATTTCAAGGACGACATTGGCCCCAACGGCCACCATTTTGTTAAAAAATATTATGAGTCAATAGCATTACCTGTCGCTTTATGGTGGAGTGTTGACTTTGCAAAGTTGACTAAGGACAGCGTATGAAATCAGGGCGATATATTGGCGTTATGTCAGGAACCAGTCTTGACGGTGTGGATGTGGTACTGGCAGCAATTGATGAAACCCGCGTAGCGCAGCTCGCAAGCCTGTCCTGGCCCATTCCCATCGCTCTGAAAGAGGCCGTTCTGGCTATCTGTCAGGGACAGCCGCTCACGCTCTCTCAGCTTGGCCAACTGGATAATCGGTTGGGGCATCTGTTTGCTGATGCCATCCTCGCACTTATGGAACGGGAACACCTCAAACCGCAGGATATCGTGGCCATTGGTTGTCACGGACAAACGGTCTGGCATGAGCCGAAAGGGGACGCGCCGCATACGATGCAAATTGGCGATAACAATATTATTGTGGCGCGCACGGGCGTGAGCGTGGTGGGTGATTTTCGTCGTCGCGATATGGCGCTCGGCGGGCAGGGCGCGCCGCTGGTTCCCGCCTTTCATCAAGCATTGCTTATGCATCCAGGCGAGCGCCGGATGATCCTCAATATTGGCGGCATCGCTAACCTTTCCTTATTGGTGCCCGGTCAGCCTGTACGGGGGTTTGATACCGGCCCTGGAAATATGCTGATGGATGCCTGGATCTGGCGAAACCTCGCTAAGCCGTACGATAAAGATGCCGAGTGGGCAAACGACGGTAAAGTTATTCTGCCGCTATTGCAGGATATGTTAAGCGACCCGTATTTTGCGGCCCCGGCGCCAAAGAGTACCGGTCGTGAATACTTTAATTACGGTTGGCTGGCACAGTTCCTGACCCGTTACCCGGGGCTGCGTCCGCAAGATGTGCAGGCTACGCTTGCGGAGTTGACGGCGGTGACCATCGGCGAGCAGGTGATGCTAAGTGGCGGATGCGATCGTCTGCTGGTCTGCGGCGGTGGAAGTCGTAACCCGCTGGTGATGGCGCGTCTTGCCGGACTGCTGGCCGGCACTGAAGTGGCGGCAACGGATAAATACGGTATTAGCGGCGACGATATGGAAGCACTGGCCTTTGCCTGGCTTGCCTGGAGAACCGTTGCCGGATTGCCGGGAAATTTACCGTCGGTGACCGGCGCTTCTGAGGCTAGCGTATTGGGAGCTATTTTTCCCGCAAACCCTCAGAATAATAAGAGTTAACTGAAATCATCTTTTACAGCAGGCCTGTAGACTTAGCCTAAACGGGAGTGTGAAATGACTCCATGAATGAGAAAGTCGTAAGGCCTGAAAAATGAAAAAAATACTGATTGCTGTTGTCCCTTTGATGCTGGCCGGGTGTAGTACCTACAACCAATTTATGGAACGTATGCACACCGATACGCTGGAGTATCAGTGTGAAGAAAAACCGCTGACGGTACATTTAAATAATCCTCGCCAGCAGGTGAGCTTTATCTATGACAACCAACAGCTCAATCTGACCCAAGGCATGTCTGCTTCAGGCGCGCGTTATACCGATGGAATCTATGTGTTCTGGTCGAAAGGTAATGAAGCGACGGTCTATAAGCGCGACCATATTGTTTTAAATAACTGCCAGTTGCAAAACCCTAAGCGTTGAGATTTTCACCCGGGCGGCGCACAATAATGCCACCTACTGATTACCTTCAAAAACGCCATGTCTGATAACGACGATCTGCAGCAAATCGCGCATCTGCGCCGAGAGTACACCCGTGGCGGCCTGCGTCGCCACGATCTTCCTGCCCAACCTCTACCGCTTTTTGAACGCTGGCTGGCCCAGGCCTGCGAAGCACGGTTAGCCGACCCAACGGCAATGGTGGTGGCGACGGTGGATGAAAACGGTCAGCCGTACCAGCGTATCGTGTTGCTTAAGCATTATGATGAGAAAGGTCTGGTGTTCTATACCAACCTCGGCAGCCGCAAGGCGCATCAGCTGGAAAAAAATCCGCATATTAGCCTGTTGTTCCCGTGGCATATGCTGGACAGGCAGGTGATGGTTATCGGTAAAGCAGAACGACTGTCGACCCTCGAAGTGATGAAATATTTCCACAGCCGTCCTCGTGACAGCCAGATTGGCGCTTGGGTATCCAAACAATCCAGCCGCATTTCTGCGCGTGGGATCCTCGAAAGCAAATTCCTCGAACTAAAGCAGAAATTCCAGCAAGGTGATGTGCCGTTGCCAAGTTTCTGGGGCGGTTTTCGCGTAAGCGTTGAGCAAATGGAATTCTGGCAGGGCGGTGAACACCGTCTACACGATCGTTTTTTGTACCAACGTGAAGCCGACGCCTGGAAAATCGACCGACTGGCACCATAAAGGACTAAATTTGTTGTTTTAAGCGCTAGCGCTGAATGCGCCAGCGCTTTATTCTATATAGCTTTCGCGTCTGGCGAAAAGTCGTGTACCGGCAAAGGTGCAGTCGGATAGAGATGGAGAATTTGATGGCAAGCAGTAACTTGATTAAACAACTGCAAGAGCGGGGGCTAGTCGCCCAGGTAACGGACGAGGTAGCGTTAGCAGAGCGACTGGCGCAAGGCCCGATCGCGCTCTATTGCGGCTTCGATCCAACCGCTGACAGCTTGCATTTGGGGCATCTTGTTCCTTTGTTATGCCTGAAACGCTTCCAGGAGGCAGGGCATAAACCTGTCGCACTGGTTGGCGGCGCAACGGGTCTGATTGGCGATCCGAGCTTTAAAGCCGCCGAGCGTAAACTGAACACCGAAGATACCGTGCAGGAATGGGTTGCCAAAATCCGTAAGCAGGTTGCACCGTTCCTCGATTTCGACTGTGGCGAAAACTCGGCGATTGCCGCGAACAACTACGACTGGTTTGGCAGCATGAACGTGCTGACCTTCCTGCGTGATATCGGCAAGCATTTCTCTGTTAACCAGATGATCAATAAAGAAGCGGTGAAGCAGCGTCTTAACCGTGACGATCAGGGGATCTCATTCACTGAGTTTTCCTACAACCTGTTACAGGGCTATGATTTTGCCTGCCTGAACGAGCTGCACGGCGTCGCGTTGCAGATTGGCGGTTCTGACCAGTGGGGCAACATCACCTCCGGTATCGACCTGACCCGTCGTCTGCATCAGAATCAGGTATTCGGTCTGACCGTTCCGCTTATCACTAAAGCAGATGGCACCAAGTTCGGTAAGACAGAAGGCGGCGCGGTATGGCTTGATCCGAAGAAAACCAGCCCGTACAAATTCTATCAGTTCTGGATTAACACCGCTGACGCTGACGTTTACCGCTTCCTGAAGTTCTTCACCTTCATGGACATTGCAGAGATCAATGCGCTGGAAGAAGAAGACAAAAATAGCGGCAAAGCGCCTCGCGCCCAGTACGTGCTGGCCGAAACGGTGACCCGTCTTGTGCATGGCGAAGAAGGCCTTGTCGCGGCAAAACGCATCACCGAAAGCCTGTTTAGCGGTTCTCTTAACGCACTCAGCGAAGCGGACTTCGAACAGCTAGCGCAAGATGGTGTGCCGATGGTCGAAATGGAAAAAGGTGCCGACCTGATGCAGGCGCTGGTGGATTCTGAGCTGCAACCGTCTCGTGGTCAGGCGCGCAAAACTATCGCCTCCAACGCGGTCACCATCAACGGTGAAAAGCAGGCTGACCCGGAATACTTCTTTAACGACAATGATATTCTGTTTGGTCGCTACACACTGCTGCGTCGTGGTAAGAAAAATTACTGTTTAATCTGCTGGAAGTAATCTTCCAAAACAGGGGGGCGTGGGAAACCACGCCCCCTTCTTTTTTGTCGTCTGAGTAGAACCCATGAACAATATCCTCGCCATTCAATCCCACGTTGTTTTCGGTCATGCGGGCAACAGTGCCGCAGAATTCCCTATGCGCCGTCTTGGCGCGAACGTCTGGCCCTTAAATACCGTTCAGTTCTCCAACCATACCCAGTACGGTAAGTGGACGGGCTGTGTGATGCCGCCTGCGCACCTGACGGAGATTGTGCAGGGGATTGCGGATATCGACCAACTATCGCGCTGTAGCGCCGTGCTGAGCGGTTATCTGGGGTCGGCTGAACAGGGTGAGCATATTCTCGGTATTGTTCGTCAGGTCAAAGCGGCGAACCCACAGGCGAAGTATTTCTGCGATCCGGTGATGGGACACCCGGAAAAGGGCTGTATCGTGGCACCCGGCGTGGCGGAGTTTCATAAGCGCTATGCGCTGCCGGCAAGCGACATTATTGCCCCGAATTTGATTGAGCTGGAGATGCTCTCTGAGCGGCAGATTACTGATGTGGCCGGGGCCGTCGACGCTGCCCGCGCACTTATCGCGCTCGGCCCGAAAATTGTGCTGGTGAAACATCTGGCGCGCGCGGGCTATAGCGTGGAGCGTTTTGAAATGCTGCTGGTAACGGCTGACGAGGCCTGGCATATCAGCCGTCCGCTGATTGATTTCGGCGCAAGGCATCCGGTTGGCGTTGGCGATGTGACCAGCGGTCTGTTGCTGGTGAAATTGCTGCAAGGCGCGACCCTACGTGACGCGCTTGAGCATGTCACTGCGGCGGTTTACGAAATTATGGTCACGACAAAAGAGATGGGCGAGTACGAACTGCAGGTCGTTGCCGCACAGGATCGTATTGCGAAGCCGGTGCATGTATTTAGCGCAACGCTATTGTAATTAGCCTGCGCGTCCCGGCGTCGCATTCGCATTAGAACGTAGGCCGGATAAGGCAACGCCGCCATCCGGCGGCAATGCGCGCGGCTATGCCTGATGGCGCTGCGCTTATCAGGCCTACAGGTCGCTGATGTTCACAATATCGACAACCATGGGTAGCCCGGCCTGGCGCAGCGACGCCGGGTGATAATCAAACTACGGCTATTTCAGCCCTTCAGCCGCGAGCGCTGCCGCAACCGCAGGACGCGCTGCTACGCGCGCCATATAGTCCGCTATATGCTTATATCCCGCTATATCCAGCTTCACGGCAAATGCCCAGCGCAGTACGGTAAACAGGTATGCATCGGCAATGGTGAAGCGTGAACCGGTAATCCACTCCGCGTTTGCCAGGGACTCATCCACATACGCGAGCTTCTTATCTAAAAGAGCCCGTACCGCTGGCTTGTACTCTTCTGGCGTATCCGGGCGGAACAGCGGCGTGAAACCTTTATGAAGCTCGGTAGCAATAAAGTTCAGCCATTCGAGAGTCTTATAGCGATTGATACTGCCCACCGGAGCTAGCAACTGGCGGTCGGCAACGCTATCTGCGAGATACTGCATAATAGCCACGCCTTCGGTCAGCAGCGTGTTATCGTCCAGCAATAGTGCAGGAACCTGGCCTTTTGGGTTCACCTTCAGAAAATCGTCACCGTTTTCCATACGTTTTTGCATCAGGTCGACGCCAATCAGCGAAAAATCCTTTCCGCTTTCCCGTAAAGTGATGTGCGATGCGAGGGAACATGCGCCGGGCTTATAAAACAATTTCATGGGTAACTCCTTCAGACTTCGGTTATTTTTGTGGTCCATCAGCAGAAGGGCGGCTGGGGGATATCAACGTATGTTAGTGCCTGCGCCAATAAAAAAAAAGCCGCTAACAGAAGTTAGCGGCCCAAATTTTTGTGTTTCCCGATGACATTATGCGGAGGCGGCTTTTCCATCCGTAGCAGGGAGTGGATCGTCCTGCGTCATGCGGTTCAGTTTTGGTGCAGTCAGCAGCATCAGAGCGGCGACAATAGCGGTAGCCACACCAATTTGCAGGAATACGCGACCATAAACTTCCAGAGACATCACTGGATCGGTAACGTTTTCCGGTACCGCCATCATCCCTGCAACATAACCACCGATAAGGTTCGCACCTGCGGTTGTCAGGAACCAGCTACCCATGATGAAGCCCATCAGGCGCTGTGGAACCAGCTGTGCAACCATCGCCAGACCCAGACCGGAGATCATCAGCTCACCGATACTCTGCAGTGCGTAGCAGATGATAAGCCAGTTCACGGAAACGATACCTGCGTCGGTGGCGAATTTCGCGCCCAGCGGCAGCACCAGGAAGGCACCAGAGCACAGCACCATACCGATGGCAAACTTGGTTGGCATTGGCAGCGTGTCGCCCATCTTGTTGTAGATAGCGGCAAGGATTGGGCTACCGATGATGATCCAGAACGGGTTCAGAGCCTGATATTGTTCCGGTTCGAACGCGATACCCAGAATGGAGTGCTCAACGTTACGAATTGCGAAGAAGTTCAGAGACGTTGGCATCTGGCTGTACAGCACGAAGAAGATAATCGCTTCCAGCATCAGGATAAAGGCGACAATCATCTTACGACGAGCAGCACCCTGCATAGCGAAGGCTTCTTTACCGAAGATAAAGACGATACCCAGCGCAATTACGCCCAGAACCATACGTGCGATTTCCTGGTTGTGCAGCAACCACGTAGCAATAACGACCAGGATAACAACGCCGATGATGGTCAGCAGCAGGTTACGGAAGTTGATCGGTTCAAAATCGGGTTTAGAACCGTACTGTTTAACCCAACGCTGGCAGAAAGCGAAGTTCACGACGGTAATCAGCATACCGACAACGCTCAGCGCGAACGCAACGCTCCAGCCGTATTTCGCGGCGAGCCATGGTGTTGCCAGCATAGAGAAGAACGAGCCGATGTTGACGGACATATAGTACATAGTAAATGCACCGTCCAGACGCGGGTCGTCCTTGGCATAGCAGGTTGACAGCAAGGAGGATGGGTTAGCTTTGAACAGGCCATTACCCACGGCAATGGTTGCCATACCCATATAAACGATAGCAGCGTCGTGACCAGACCATGCAACCAGCGCATAGCCGATTGCCAGGACGATAGCACCCAGCATAATGACACGCTTCGTTCCCAGAACTTTATCACCCAGCCAGCCGCCGATAGCGACCAGACCGTAAACTAATGCGCTGAAGGAAGAGAACAGGGTGATAGAATCTGCTTCAGACATGCCCAGTTGTTTAACCAGGTAAACGGCCATAATGCCTTGCAGGCCGTAGAAGCCAAAACGCTCCCATAACTCGATAGAGAAAATGAGATAGAACGCTTTAGGTTGTTTGAAGGCGTTTAAACTTACGCTTTCCGTTGGTTTATTGTTTGCAGTAGACACATATACCTCTTATTTACATCCCATCTTAATGGGGGGTGTACTGGGTGGAGTGCTCGTTTTGGCATCCACCTTATAGTTATTCTGGAGGGAAACGGGAAGTAATGTTCACTATCCTGCGCCATCAGACAAGGGTTTTGCAATACTCCGTTACAAATTAAAAGACTGGTACAATCGACCAACATTCCAATTGTTATTTAGCGTTAAATTTCATGCTTTAAAAATAGACGGTTTTTTATTCTAAAAAATAGGGGCAAAATTGGCACTATAACCATATCTTCTGCTGATAAGGCTTATCTATAGTGATATAGGCTGGATTCTGAAAAATTGTTGGATGATCATCTTGTGCTGACCCGGCGTTTCATCGTATTGCGATCGTGGGTTTGCTTGTAAAGAAACATAAATGCAACATAGTGTTACTTTCATGATCTGGTCAGTGATTGTATAGAAATTTTCGTGTTCGATGACATGTTTAACCTCTATAAACGTTATATAGCGGTGATTAATGCCAGAAACTGAATAATTATATGAGATTAAAGAGGGCTTAAGCACTGAGGGAGTGCGGCGGGGCGACTTGCCACCCCGCAAATCTTCGGCTAGATATCGACTTTCTCTTTGAATTCGCAAAGATCTTCAATAATACATGACCCGCAGCGAGGCTTGCGCGCGATGCAGGTATAGCGGCCATGTAAAATCAGCCAATGGTGGCAGTCGACCTTGAATTCAGCGGGTACGACCTTCAGCAGCTTCTCTTCGACCTGCTCAACGTTCTTGCCGGGTGCGAAGTTTGTCCGATTGCAAACGCGGAAAATATGGGTGTCGACGGCAATCGTCGGCCAGCCAAAGGCTGTGTTTAGCACCACGTTGGCGGTTTTGCGGCCCACGCCCGGTAACGCTTCAAGCGCCGCACGGTCTTCCGGGACTTCGCCGCCGTGCAGGTCGAGCAACAGGCGGCAGGTTTTAATGACGTTCTCGGCCTTGCTGTTAAAAAGACCAATCGTCTTGATGTAATTTTTCACCCCTTCGACGCCCAAATCCAGCATCGACTGCGGCGTGTTCGCCACCGGATACAGTTTCGCGGTGGCTTTATTCACGCTCACGTCGGTGGCTTGCGCCGAAAGCAGAACGGCAATCAGCAATTCAAACGGCGAGGTGAAATTAAGCTCGGTTGTCGGATGCGGATTGTTGTCGCGTAGACGGGTTAAAATTTCCAGACGTTTTTGCTTATTCATTACGCTTTCTCTGCCGTTTCCACGCCAACGTTATCCGCAGCAACGGCCTTAGCACGACGCTGCTTTGTGCGTTCATCAATCAGATATTTGATGGCGAGCAGCATTCCCAGACCAATGAAAGCGCCTGGTGGTAACATGGCCAGCAGGAATGGGGTATCGGTATGGAAAAGCTCGATCCGCAGTGATTTGGCCCAGCTGCCGAGTAAACCGTCAGCGCCATCAAACAGAGTACCGTTGCCCAATAGTTCGCGGATGGAGCCCAGTACGAACATGGTACAGGTCGCGCCCATACCGATGGCAAAGCCATCAAGAGCCGATAACGCCGGGCCTTTTTTCGCGGCGAAAGCTTCAGCGCGGCCCACGACGATACAGTTGGTCACGATAAGTGGGATAAAGATGCCGAGCGATTGATACAGCCCGAACGCATAGGCATTAATCAGCATCTGCACGGCGCTCACCACCGAGGCGATGATCATCACGTAAATCGGGATTCGGATCTCAGCCGGAGTCCACCGGCGCAGACTTGAGATCGCCAGATTGGTCAGCGTCAGTACCAGCGTGGTGGCAAGTCCCAGGCCTAAGGCGTTGGTCGCGGTGGAGGTGACCGCCAATAGCGGACACATGCCTAATAGCTGTACCAACGCGGAGTTATTCTTCCAGAGTCCCTGGACAATAACCTCTTTTACCTCGCTCATAATTTACTCTCCACAGGCTTGCAGTTGTGAAAGCTGATCGGGCAGCGTTTCGGCATACAGTCCGGCACGCTTCACGGCGTTAACCACCGCGCGCGGGGTAATCGTGGCACCGGTGAACTGATCGAATTGCCCACCGTCTTTTTTGACCGCCCACAGATTGTCATTCGCGCCGCTGATTTTCTTACCGGCAAACAAGGTTATCCAGTCCGACAAACGCAATTCGATTTTATCACCCAGCCCCGGCGTTTCATGGTGTTCAGTCACGCGAGTACCGAGCACTGTACCCTTGAAATCGGCGCCCACTAACAGCTGAATGGCACCTGAGTAGCCGTCTGGTGCTGTGGCTTCCAGCACGGCGGCAACCGGTTTATCGTCCATTCGGGCGATATAGACCTTATGCGGGCCTTTGCCCAGCTCCGGGGCGTCGACCACGAAGCAACTTTTCAGCAGGGCGTTATTATAGCTATCAGCGGGAACCACCTGCTGGAACAGCGCATTTTGCTGTTTCTCCGCCTGTTCGTCGATGGTGTGCTTCGTTAGCTGGTTAATTGCCGCCGTCAGCCCGGTAGAGCCTGCGGCAAACAGCGCCAACGTGACACCGTGTTTACGCATGGTTTTTAACATGCTCGCTCCTTAGCGGTGTCCGTATGCGCGTGGGCGCGTGTAGTAATCAATCAGCGGCACGGTGATGTTCGCCAGTAGCACTGCAAATGCTACGCCATCCGGGTAGCCGCCAAAGCTTCGAATAAGCCAGACCAACAGGCCCGCCAGGGCGCCAAAAATCAGGCGGCCACGGTTAGTGGTCGAGGCGGTAACGGGGTCGGTGAGAATAAAGAACGCGCCGAGCATCGTTGCGCCAGACAGAAGATGCATCTGTGGCGAGGCCACGTTTTCCGGGTGCAGCAACCAGCCGAGCGTGGAACATACGGCAAGGCTTACCAGGAAGCTGACGGGAATATGCCAGCGGATGGCTTTTTGCCACAGCAGGAACAGTCCACCCACGAGGTACGCAATATTGACCCACTGCCAGCCGATTCCCGCAAGGGCACCGTGGTAAATGCTGGCGCTAAGGATATGCTCAACAGACTGCCCGGCATGACGCGAGGTTTTGAAGGTATCAAGCGGCGTGGCCTGGCTGATGCCATCAATCCCAAGCTTCAGCGCATTCATGTCCTGACCTGCGGCAGTGTGGCCGGTGAAAATCATCTGTACTGCATCGACTAAGCCCGGAGTGGTCGCGGCGATATCATGCGGCGGTAGCCATGAGGTCATTTGTACCGGGAAAGAGATCAGCAACACGACATAACCGATCATGGCCGGGTTAAACGGGTTCTGCCCCAAACCGCCGTAGAGCTGTTTGGCAATAATGACGGCAAACACGGTACCGAGCACCACCATCCACCATGGGGCAAACGGCGGGATACTGATAGCCAGCAGCAAACCGGTGAGCAGGGCAGAATTATCTGCCAGCGTCTGGGTAATATTCTGCTTACGCAGACGGAGCACCAGAGCCTCGGCAAGCCAGGCGGTCACAATGGCCAGGATGAGCTGAATAAAGGTTCCCCAGCCGAAAAACCAGCTCTGCACCAGAATACCGGGCAGGGCGGCAATCACCACCAACGTCATGATGCGTGAGGTTTGGCGGTGATTGTGGGTGTAAGGGGAACTTGCGATTTTGAAAACCATTTAATCCTCGTTAACGGCCTGAGCGGCTTTCCTGGCTTGAACACGGGCAATGGCCGCTGCGACGGCTGCTTTGCGTGGATCGTCGTTGGCGGCAGGTTCATTGATATCCTGCGTGACCGCTTTACGTGCTTTTGCGCGCGCGATAGCCGCTTCAACTGCGGCTTTGCGCGGGTCGACGGCTTCAGCGTCGGTTGCTGCGGCGACTGACGCCTGCTCGGCCTTACGCGCTTTCGCACGCGCGATAGCCGCTTCGACCGCGGCTTTACGCGGGTCGATGGCTTCAGCGTCGGTTGCTGCGGCGGCTGACGCCTGCTCGGCCTTACGCGCTTTCGCACGCGCGATAGCCGCTTCAACCGCGGCTTTACGCGGATCAACGGCTTCAGCGTCGGTTGCTTCGATGACTGGAGCTTGCTCGGCCTTACGTGCTTTCGCACGCGCAATTGCCGCCTCGACCGCCGCTTTACGCGGATCAACATCGCTATCAGCCGATTGCTGTTTCTGCGCCTGGGCAGCACGCGCTTGCGCTTTGCGAGCCTCACGCGCTAAGGCAACGGCGCTGTTATCAGGATGAGCACCCGATTGAATCACAATCGGCTGGGTTGCCTTGTGCTGTTTATCCTTCACGCGCGCAAGGGCGGCATGAATGGCATCTTTATCTTGCGCGGCTGGTTGAACGGCGGCTTTTTTATGCCGTTCTTCGCGAGCCGCTTTCTCACGCTCAAGACGCAGTTGGCGGGCCTCAAAGCGCGCTTTGGCTTCTGCCGCTCGCTGTTCTTCAAGACGTATTTCGTGAATTTCGGCCTTTTCCTCACGGAAATACTGCACCAGCGGAATGCTGCTCGGGCACACCCAAGCGCAGGCGCCGCATTCAATGCAGTCGGCGAGATTGTGCGCCGTTGCTTTGTCGTGCTGTTGGCCTTTGCTGAACCAGTACAACTGCTGAGGCAGCAGATCGGCAGGACAGGCGTCGGCGCAGGCGCTACAACGAATGCAGCCTTTTTCTTCTTCAGGTTCGCCCATCTCTGAGGGCGATGGCGCCAGCAGGCAGTTGGTGATTTTCACCACCGGCACGTCCAGCCAGGGCAGGGTAAAGCCCATTAATGGGCCGCCCATAATCACCATCTGTTCACTGGAAGGGCAGAAATTAGCGTGGGTTAACAGGTGCTGCACGGGCGTCCCCAGACGCGCCCAGACATTGCCTGGCTGACCGATAGATTCACCCGTCAGCGTGACCACGCGCTCGGTTAACGGCTCGCCGTCGATGATCGCCCGTTTTACCGCAAACGCTGTGCCAACGTTTTGCATCAGCACGCCGATATCCGATGAACGTCCGCCGTGCGGAACCTGTTTGCCGGTGAGAATTTGCGTTAACTGTTTTGCGCCGCCGGACGGATATTTGGTTGGAATGACGCGCAGGTGAATATTATGGCAACCCGCCAGCACCGCGCGCATCATCGAGATAGCCTGCGGCTTATTATCTTCAATACCAATCAGCACCTGCTGCGGTTGCAGGATGTGCGCGATGATTTGAATCCCCTCGAGGATTTGCGCCGCACAGTCCTGCATTAAACGATCGTCTGCGGTGATATAAGGTTCACACTCGGCGGCATTGATAATCAGCGTGTCAATTTTGTCGCCGCCGCCGCGCAGTTTCACGCCGGTCGGGAAACCTGCGCCGCCTAAACCTGCAACGCCAAACTGGTGAATACGCTCAATTAAGGCTTCGCGGCTGTGATTTTTATAATCTGCCCATCCTTCGCGAGGGATCCAGATGTCTTCACCGTCGGCCTCAATGATCACGCTCATCTCCGGCAGGGCGGAAGGGTGAGCGGTGGCGTGTGGAGCAATCGCAACCACGGTACCGGATGTGGGGGCGTGAACCGGCAGCATTTTCCCCCAACCGCGCGTGAGCGGTTGACCACGGAGCACGCGATCGCCGGGCTTAACGCTGAGTTCACCCTCAGCACCAATATGCTGTTTCAGGGGAATAACAAAACGCTGGGCGAGCGGCAGTTGACGCAGCGGCGTACCGTTAGACTGGGTTTTCATTTCCGGTGGATGAATGCCGCCGTTAAAGTCCCAGACTTTGTCTTTTTTGAATGCGGAAAATAGCTTAAACATGGTGTTCCACAGGAATAATTCGTACCGGGATGGTTTGCAAATCCCATTTCCAGCTGTCGGTGGTCGTCTCTACCGGGCGCATATCAATGCACTGCGTTGGGCATGGCGCCACGCAGAGGTTACAGCCGGTACAGAGATCGCTCACAACGGTATGCATCGCACGGGTTGCGCCGACAATGGCGTCAACCGGGCAGGCCTGAATACATTTCGTGCAGCCAATACAGTTGGCTTCATCGATTACCGCCAGCATCCGCGCTGGTTCAGCGGCGGATTCATCCGCATCGATAGGCTGAGGATCGACGTTTAGTAATTCGGCGATTTTAAGCATGACGGCTTCGCCACCGGGGGCGCAGCAGTTAATTTTTTCACCGTTGCTGACGGCTTCGGCGTAGGGACGGCAGCCGGGATAGCCGCATTGCCCACATTGGCTTTGCGGTAGCAGACCATCAATTTTTTCGACAACCGGATCATCCTCAACGGCAAAACGGCGTGAGGCGTATCCGAGAATGACGCCAAAAATCAGCCCTAACAGGCTTATTGCAGCGACAGCAATCCAGAAGGTCATCATTACAACTTCACCAGCCCACTAAAGCCCATAAAGGCCAACGACATTAATCCTGCGGTGATCAAAGCAATAGCGTTGCCACGAAACGGGGCGGGGACATTAGACACCACCAGGCGTTCGCGAATCGAGGCGAACAGAACCATCACCAGCGAGAAACCGACGGCGGCGGAGAACCCGTACAGTGCCGATTGCAGGAAGTTGTGGCCAAGATTAATGTTCAGCAGCGCCACGCCTAACACGGCACAGTTGGTAGTAATAAGCGGCAGGAAGATCCCCAACAGGCGATAGAGCGCCGGACTGGTTTTACGCACCACCATTTCGGTAAATTGCACAACCACGGCGATAACAAGGATAAAGGCCAGCGTCCGCAGATAAATTAAATCGAGCGGAATAAGGATCCAGTTATCAATAAGCCAGGCGCAAATAGAGGCAAGGGTCATCACAAACGTCGTGGCCAGTCCCATTCCCATGGCGGTTTCCAGTTTTTTGGACACGCCCATAAAAGGGCATAGCCCAAGGAACTTCACGAGAACGAAGTTGTTTACCAGAACCGTACCGATAAAGAGCAATAAATAGTCAGCCATCATTCGACCTGTAACAAAAAAAGCGGCCTATTATCTGACAAAGAGCATCAGGCGACAACAGGTTAACTGTGGGGTTATTACGTACGCGTAAAGGTCCGTTTTACCCGCGATGAGCGCTTGAGATAAGGCACGATAAGTGCAGCAGCCAGCAACGGTAACAGCAGTTGACGCACGGCCAGGTCGTCGGCAATAGGTGAGAAAGCGAAAGCTTTGACAGCCAGAATTACACCCACCATCAACCAGATAATGTAATGTTTCGGTACATTACTGCGACGTTTAAAGAAAGCAAACGTCAGCCAAAGCGTGTAATACCACATGGCGATAAATGAAATAAACGACAGCGCCAACAGGACGATGTTGCTTGTCCCAAGGTCTTTAATCAGCGAGAGCGTTTGTGGCGCAAAGAGCACGGTGGTGAATTTAAATAAGGTCACGGTGACGCTTATTAATTGCACAATGAGCCAGGCCAAAGGGCCAAGCAACCATCCGCCAATGCGTTCAGCAGAATTATCTGACATGGTGTCTCCTGAAAATCAGCGCCAGTCGTGCGAAAATATAGGGCGAGGAGTATAAGCAACTGGCGCTTAGGAGAAAACCCTTATTGCACAAAACGCCAAACGGATTTAGGGACTTGCCCCACATCGTACAACCGACCGCCAGAGACCAGCTCTGCACGACGATGGTCGGCAGCGCGGTACATATTGATGATTTCTTCATTGCTGGTCAGTGAATAGTTAAGGTGGTCATACAGTTTTTCCAGCGTCTCGAGCGAGCTGATTTTGCGAAACTTCAATAAATAATCCAGAACGGTCATTAGAGGGTATCCATTTATAATGTTTAAGCCACCGTATCGCGTTTTACAGCCGAGCTGACGCGAGGAAAATAATCCGGTGGTTCCAGTCTTTATGATTTTGTTATCCATTTTTCTTGAGCCTTCAGCAGCAAGTCTGACCTCAAGAGGATGTTGTAGATTATTTGGGTTATACGAATGAATTTCAATAACAGAAAATGTGCTTATTGATTTAGCACCATAATTAGAGCGGTTTAGGCAATCAGGGCACCGGACGGCGCCCTGAATAGAAGAGGATTAACGGTTCTCGCCGCGGCTGGCGATCACCTCTTTATACCAGAAGAAACTTTTCTTCCGTTGACGTGCAAGGTCTTTGTTATGGTCAACATAAACAAAACCGTACTGTTTTTTGTAGCCGTTGAGCCAGCTTAACAGGTCGATAAACGACCACGGATAATACCCGCGAACGTCAGCACCAAGTTCGATGGCTTTTTCCAGCGCATCAATATGCATACGCAGGAAATCAATACGCGGATCGTCCACGACTTCGCCATCGATTATCGGGTCAACCGCTCCCAGTCCGTTCTCAGTGATATAAATAGGAATATCGCCGTAACGTTTTTTAATCATCATGATGCCGTCAGTCAGCCCCTGCGGCCAGATTTCCCAACCCCATTCGGTATAAGTACTCTGCGGGTTTCTCACGAAATAGAACAGACCCTCAACGCCTTGCTCGCCGCTGACTTTTTCAGCCGGTGGCTGCGCGGAGACCGTTTCACGCCGGTAATAGTTGAGACCGATAAAGTCACAACGGTTTGCGCGCAACAGCTCATCATCGCCCGGCGCAAAGCGGGGGACGCCCCAAAGTGCTTGTGACTGTGCAAGCAGTTCAGCAGGGTATTGACCTTTTAACACCGGATCGTAAAGCCAGTGGGTGTGGATGGCGTCAGCCAGGTCGCTTGCGGCGATATCTTCTGCGCTGTTGGTCAAAGGAGAGTGCGGTTGCAGAACGTTCACAAATCCGATTTCGCCGTTTATCTTCATGCCACGGAATGCCTTCACCGCCAGCGCGTGGGCAATAAATACGTGGTGACAGGCCTGAATTGCGCGAGCCGGATTTTTTACCGACGGCGGATGATTACCGGTGATATAGCCGTGACCAATAAAAACGATGGTTTCATTGAAGGTGGCCCATTTTTGCACTCGGGAGCCAAAACGGGCGTAGCACAGTCGCGCATATTCTTCGAAAGCTTCCGCCGTTGAGCGTGCTTCCCAGCCGCCTTCATCTTGCAGTGCCTGCGGCAGATCCCAATGATAAAGGGTAATCATCGGCTCAATATTATGGGCGATAAGGTCGTCAATTAAATCGCTGTAAAACTTGAGTCCGGCTTCGTTCACTTCCCCGCGCCCGTTAGGCAGCAGGCGAGGCCAGGAGATAGAGAAACGGTAGCTTTGCAGCCCCATTTCGGCCATCAAATTGACATCTTCTTTTACGCGATGGTAGTGATCGACGGCGACGTCGCCATTAGTACCCTGGTAGGTTGTCCCGGGTTGGTGAGAAAAAATATCCCAAATAGACGGGCCCTTGCCGTCTTCATTATATGCACCTTCAACCTGGTACGCCGCTGTGGCAGCACCCCAGAGAAAATTTTGGGGAAACGCAGACATATAACACTCCTTATCATGATGATAAGACGAGTGTAAGGAGTGGCGCTATCTTGTGCAACCGGTTTCAGAAACCGGTTGCACAGATGCGATCCGAATCACTTTTTAGCGCGGTTATCTTACTTTTTTTGCAGTGATGCCGTGGCAGTCGGTTCCGGTGACTGGTAGTTATCAATGTGATGCGCGACAAACAAAAGCAGTACAGAGAAACCCAATACAACCCAACCAATTAATTCAACAATACGCGTCAATACAGAAGTCATAACAGTCAGCAAACAGTCCATTGAAAAATAAAGCGAGACAAAGATCTTAGCGTGCTTAAATTCCAACGCAAGTTTTCCGCCAAATCGCCGCCACAAACGCTGTTTATTTCGCCACTTCCAGCTCATCCAGGCCACAATGTTATTAAAGTGTTGTGCTATTTCCTGAGATAAGGTCAAATAAGAAATCGATTACAAAATCATTCCAACCGCTTTAAATCAGAAGTGAGGCTGCAATATGAGTGACCAAATCCGAGTCGGACTAGTGGGTTATGGCTTTGCCAGCAAGACGTTTCATGCGCCGCTCATCAGCGGTACGCCGGGGATGGAACTGGCAGTGGTTTCCAGTAGCGATGCCAGCAAAGTCCATGCTGATTGGCCGACTGTGAATGTGGTGTCCAATCCTGACACGTTGTTTGCCGATCCCGATATTGATCTCATCGTCATTCCGACGCCGAATGACACCCACTTTCCGTTAGCAAAAGCGGCGCTGGAAGCCGGGAAAAATGTGGTGGTCGATAAACCGTTTACGGTGACACTGTCACAAGCGCGCGAGCTGGATACCCTGGCCAAACAGCAGGGTAAACTGCTGTCGGTGTTCCATAACCGCCGCTGGGATAGTGACTTTTTGACCGTTAAGGCGTTAATTAATGAAGGTAAGTTGGGCGAGGTCGCCTACTTTGAATCGCACTTTGATCGTTACCGTCCCGAGGTACGCGCCCGCTGGCGTGAGCAGCCGGGACTGGGCAGCGGCATCTGGTATGACTTAGGGCCGCATCTGTTGGATCAGGCGGTTAATCTGTTTGGCCTGCCGCAGAGCCTGTCGGTCGACCTCGGGCAAATGCGTCCTGGGGCACAGGCCACTGATTACTTCCACGCCATTTTGACCTATCCACAACGTCGAGTGGTTCTGCACGGCACGCTATTAGCTGCAGCGGAAACAGCACGCTATATCGTGCATGGCACGCAGGCAAGCTATGTCAAATTCGGTCTGGATCCGCAGGAAGACCGCCTGAAAAGCGGCGAGCGTCTTCCGCAGGCGGATTGGGGTTATGATATGCGTGACGGCATCTTGACCACGGTTGAGGGCGAAACCCGGGTCGAAGAGAGCTGGCTGACCTTGCCGGGCAACTATCCGGCGTACTATGCGGGAATCCGTGATGCCTTAAACGGTATCGGTGACAACCCGGTACCGGCTGGTCAGGCAATTCAGATTATGGAGTTGATTGAGTTGGGAAT
Source organism: Kluyvera sp. NPDC087067 (assembly GCF_044745165.1). NCBI lineage: Bacteria > Pseudomonadati > Pseudomonadota > Gammaproteobacteria > Enterobacterales > Enterobacteriaceae > Kluyvera > Kluyvera sp. NPDC087067. The sequence continues at coordinate 731,235 of NZ_JBIUZS010000001.1, forward strand.
TGAGTCGGCGAAACATCGTGCAACGTTAACGCTGGTGTGAAGCAGAGAGGGCGAACACCTGTAACATGTGGGTGTTCGCCGTCATGGCGTTCTGTGTGTATTGCCGGATAGCGGCTATGCCTTATCCGGCCTACGCTCAAGGTTCGCCCGGGCGTCGACCCCGGCAATCCTCAAGCGCTCTTTATCCGCGCGTCACGCGAGCAGTCAGCGCCTGTTTTTCAGCGGCTGACAGGAACGCCATCTCCAGACCGTTAACCTGCGCCTGACGAATTTGCGCCGGCGTTAAACCCGCAGCCGGGGCGGCAACACGATATTCGTGTTGGATATCAATGCCCTGAACCGCCGGATCGTCGGTGTTGAGACTCGCCAGCACGCCGTGCTCAAGGAAGATTTTCAGTGGATGTTGGGCCAACGAGGCCACGGTACTGGTCTGAATGTTGGAGGTCAGGCACGATTCAATCCCGATTCGTTTTTCCGCCAGGAAATCCATCAGTGCCGGGTCCTGCACCGCTTTGACGCCGTGACCAATACGCTCAGCGCCGAGATCGCGAATCGCCTGCCAGATGCTTTCCGGGCCCGCCGCTTCGCCCGCATGGACGGTAATCCGCCAACCGGCATCCCGAGCGCGGGTAAAGTGGTTCTGGAACAGATGTCCTGGGAAACCTAATTCATCGCCCGCCAGGTCAAGGGCGGTAATGCCGTCGCGATGGGCCAGAAGGGCATTCAGTTCTTCTTCACAGGCCGCTTCGCCAAAGGTACGGCTCATAATGCCAATCAGTCGCGCTTCGACATTAAACGCTTTACAGCCTTCTTTCACGCCAGCAATGACCGCTTCCACCACGCCGTCTACCGGCAACTGGTGAGTCATTGCCATATAACGCGGTGAAAAGCGCAATTCAACGTAGTGCAGGCCGTTACGGGCGGCATCTTCAATATTTTCAAACGCCACGCGGCGACAGGCGTCCAGCGAGGCCAGCACTTTCACCCCCCAATCAAGCTTACTCAGGAAGCTGACCAGATCGGGTTCGTTGCTGGTGACCTGGACGTGGGGGATCAGAGTGTCGAGCGTGGTGGCAGGGAGCGCAAGATTGTACTGGCGACCGAGATCAAGGATTGTCTGGGCACGGATATTACCGTCGAGATGGCGGTGGACGTCGGTTAAAGGCAGGTTAGTATCAATCATGGTTGCACTCATTTTTTAGTTAAAGTGCAAATTATTATACCATAGAGCATTAAGTCGTTAAAAGTATTGAAAATATCGCGAAAATGCAAGAGGTTAGGATTTTATTGCGCAACAAATAGTCTTGTTGCGCAATAAGCTTTAGCGCAGGCTGTTAATCGCCGCAATCAATCGCTCGACGCCAGATTTGAGCTTCACACGCGGACACCCTGCGTTCAGGCGGATAAAACCGTTGCCTTCATCCCCATAGGTGTAACCCGGCATAATGGCCACTTTTTGCTGCTTAATCAGCGCCTCTTGCAATTGGCGATCGTCGATATTGAGCGGGCGTAAATCAATCCACGCCAGGTAGGTGGCCTGTGGCATCGCCCACTGAAGTTCCGGGAAGGCGGCATTCAGCGTCTTTTCGATATAGCGCAGATTTTCCTGCAAGTAGTGACGTAATGCGTCCAGCCAGGATTCACCGTGTTGATAGGCGGCGATATGGGCCACTAGTGCCGGAACGGATGGGGATGAGAGGCCATCGCGTCCTTTCAGGGCATTGAGGTAGGCATCGCGACAGCCATCATCTGCAATTAAGCCGTAAGCGCCGGTGAAGGCCGGAATATTGAAGCTTTTCGAACCGGAAGTGAACAGCGCCCATGGCCCTATGGCTACGTCACTCCATGGAATATGCCTATGGCCCCCCCACGTCATATCCATATGAATTTCATCGCTAATGACCCGCACGTTGTGTTTTGCACACAGTGCCGCCATGGTTTGCAGCTCTTCGCGGGTCCACACTTTGCCGGTTGGGTTTTGTGGGCTACACAGCAGCAGGATGCGGTTTTGAGGCTGCGAAAGTGCTTCCTCTAGCTTATCCATATCGCAATACCATTGACCGTCTTGCTTATCGAGCGGCACGCCAACGACCTGACGCTGATTGCCCTCAATGGTCTTAAAGAACGCGTCATAGGCGGGGGTATGAACCACTATACCGTCGCCGGGCGCAGACCACTGGCGGATCATTTCCGCCACCATATAAATGACCGACGGGCCGTAAACAATGCTGTCGGGGTCAATCGAGGTATGGAATCGCTGCGCGTACCAGTGAACAATGGCGGGCAAGAACTCGTCATTCTTCCAGCGGCTGTAGCCGAAAATCCCGTGAGCAAGACGTTGGCTCAAGGCGTCAAGAATGCAAGGCGCGGTGGCGAAATCCATGTCAGAGATGGTAAAGGGCAGCAGGTCAGCGTCGCCAAAACGGTCGGCAACATAATCCCATTGAGTGCACCATGTGCCATGTCGGTCAATCACCGTTGAAAAATCAAACATGTGAGGATCCTAGCGAAGAAAATATGAGGGCTATTTTGCCCCTGCAATCCACAGGGGCAAAGGGTTTTAGGCTTGAACGGTATTCATCAACATGGACATTTCGTCTTTCACCGACTGCACCTGCGGGCCGATGACCACTTGTAAATTATGTTGATTGAGTTTCACAACACCAATAGCACGGTTGGCCTTGAGGACGGCTTCGTCTACTTTGCTCATGTCGTTGACCGACAAACGCAGACGGGTGATGCAGTTGTCGAGAGAGACAATGTTCTCACTGCCGCCTAATGCGGCAAGAATAGCCGGGACATTATAACCTGACTTACCGGTGACGCCGCTGGTGGTTTGTTCAGCCGTAGGCGCGGTATCAATATCGCGACCCGGTGTTTTGATATTAAAGCGGGTAATCGCAAAGCGGAAAATCGCGTAGTAAGCGGCAAACCAGACGGCCGCGACGACCGGCACCATATACCATTTGGTAGACAGGCCATGCAGGATCCCAAAGACCACAAAGTCGATGACGTTGCCATCTGTGTTGCCGATGGTGACGCCCAGAATAGCCATCACGGTGAAGCCCAAACCCGTCAGCAGAGCATGGATGAGATACAGCACCGGTGCCACGAATAAGAACAGGAATTCAAGTGGCTCAGTGGTGCCGCCAACGACGCAGGCAATCACGCCAGAAATCAGCAACCCTTTAATTTTGTGACGATTCTCAGGGCGTGCACAGTGGTACATCGCCAGCGCCGCGCCCGGCAAGCCGCCGAGGAATGCCGGCATTTTACCCTGTGACAGGAAGCGCGTGGCGCTTTCAGAGAAACCGTGTGTGGTCGGGCAGCTTAGCTGAGCCTGGAAGATAGTCAGTGCACCGCTTACGCTATGGCCGCAAACATCCATGGTGCCGCCAGCCTCGGTAAAGCGAATCAGCGCCACGAGAATATGCTGTAGACCAAACGGCAGCAGCAGACGTTCGCCGGTGCCGAAAATCATCGGCCCAAAATCACCTGCGCTATTGATAATCCAGCCCAGACCGGTAATGCCCATTGCAAACACCGGCCAGACCAATGGGATCACCAGACCGACAAGCCCCATCACCACGGTGGTAATAATCGGCACAAAGCGGGTACCGCCAAAGAACGCTAGCGCATCTGGCAGGCGGATGGTGTGGAAACGTTCGTGCAGCATCCAGACGATAATCCCGGCGATAACCGCGCCGAGGATCCCCGTATCGATCGACTGAATGCCGATGATATTCTGAATGTTATTGGCTTTAAGAATGGCGGCGTCGGTGGTTGGCAGAATACCTTTGGCGGTGAGCCAGAAGTTAACCGCCAGGTTCATTACCGCATAACCGACGAAACCGGAAAAGGCGGCAACGCCTTTGTTGTCACGCGCCAGGCCCAGCGGAATGGCGATACAGAACATTACCGGCAGGAAGCTAAAGGCAAATGAGCCCACTTTGCTCATCCAGATGAACAGCGCTTGCAGGAATGGTGTATCCAGCCAGGGCAGCAGGGTCGTGACGTCATGACTGCTTAACGAGCTGCCAATGCCAAGCATGATCCCGCAAAAGGAAAGCAGAGCAACCGGCAGCATGAACGTCTTGCCCAACTGCTGGAAGAATTCCCAGAGGGTTAATTTAGGTGCTGTTTTCGCCGTCATGAAACGACTCCTTAGTCCTGAAAATGGGTTTCTTTTAATGTTGGGACAGGAAGATAAAACGTTTTACCATTTTTTAGTGAGAAACAAATCACAAAAGCAAGTGATAATACGGTTTATAAAGTAAGTGTATTGATAAAACGTTTTATCGAATGAGCAAAAGGAGTCGCGCAGAAGTCATGGCGATTGCAAAGAAAGTCACCATTAATGACGTCGCGCTGGCGGCGGGCGTGTCGGTGAGCACCGTTTCATTGGTGCTCAGTGGTAAGGGACGAATCTCATCGGCCACGGGCGAACGAGTCTACCGGGCAATCGATGACCTGGGATTTGTGCGTAACCGGCAGGCGGTGTCACTGCGCGGAGGGCAGACCGGGGTTATCGGCCTGATTGTCGGCGACCTTTCTTCACCGTTTTATGCCGAACTGACGGCCGGATTAACCGCGGCGCTTGAGTCACAGGGAAAAATGGTTTTCCTGACTCAGGGCGGCAAGCGCGGCGAGCAGATGCTCCAGCGATTTGACACGCTGGTGTCGCAGGGCGTAGACGGCGTGGTTATTGCGGGTTCCGTGGATCAGGCGTCGGAACTGCGGGCAAAAGCGGTGGAAACGCAAACGCCGCTGGTGTTTGCATCGCGCGCGAGCTATCTCGACGAAGTTGATATTATTCGCCCGGATAATATGCAAGCGGCACAAATGGTGACCGAACATCTGATTCGTCGCGGGCATCAGCGTATTGCCTGGCTTGGCGGACAAAGTTCGTCGCTGACGCGTGCGGAACGGGTCGGCGGCTACTGCGCCACGCTCATCAAATACGGGCTGCCGTTTCACAGTGAGTGGGTGCTGGAGTGCGAGTCCAGCCAGAAGCTGGCCGCAGAGGCGATTGCCGGGCTGCTGCGGCATAACCCGACCATTTCCGCCGTACTGTGCTACAACAGCGTTATCGCGATGGGAGCATGGTTTGGTTTGATGCGTGCCGGGATCCAAAGCGGTGAAGGCAGCGTTGAGAGTTATTTTGAACAGCGCGTGGCGCTGGCGGCTTTTGCCGATGTGCCCGAACGGGCGCTGGACGATGTGCCACTCACCTGGGTCACCATTCCCGCGCGCGAAATGGGGCAGAGCGTTGCTGAGCGGATACTGCAGCGTATCGATAACGTTCAGGGGGGCACCAGAAACGTTATTATGCCGCCCCGGCTGGTGGCGTGGAAATAAAAAAGCGCCTCAAAGAGGCGCTATAAGCATGTGATACTGAGAATGTCAGTTATGGTGCCGGTAACGGTGCCGGTGCCGCAGGCTCAGTCAGGCCTGGCATACCGAACATTCCCACCAGATCTTCCAGCGACATTTTCTGACCATTCAGCGTGACCTGACCATTCGCATATTGCAGGCTGCTGCTGATCGCGTTGTCTTCGGTAGTGGTCAGACGGAACATCTGCCCCATAGCCGCCAGCCCCTGAACCTGCTGCTTCGCAAGCTTATTGGCATCTTCTTGCTGATAGCCTTCAAGACGCGCCACCTGGGTCATCAGCTCTGTTGCCATGTCCATTGGGATGGTCAGTTTAGCATCCAGCGATTTGACGTTACGGTCGACCTGTTGCGTCAGCGTCTGCGCTTCACCGGTGGCCTGAGCCGGGTCTTTAAGCGCCAGCGACAGATTAAATGCGCTTTCCCCTTTAGCATTTTTCCAGCTTAACGGTGACAGTGTCACAACCGGGTCGCCTTTCATCAAAATCGGCAGAGAACTTAACAGTGCTTCCACCGCTTTTTGCTGATACTGCTCGGGATCTTTCGCCAGATTTGGATCGGCCAGCAATGCCTGTGTTTGAGCCTGATACTGCTGGCTGAACTGATGCATCGCTGCGCCATCAATACCATCCACTTTGAACACCAGCTGGCCGCTACCAAAGTCCTGGTTTTGCAGTTTCAGATTGCTCAGCGAGTATTCAAGCTGACTGTTGATTTTCTTTTTATCGGCGCTCAGATCGGACTTACCGACGATGCGCATCCCTTTAAGCTCAGCCAGATCTTTACCTTCAACGGCAATCGCCAGACGTTCCAGTTCAAGCGTCTGGTCGCCAATACGCTCGCCAAAGGAGGCGAGGCTGGTGGTGCCGTCAGTTTTCAGGTTATTAAAGGTCACCTGAACTTTCTGATCGTATTCGTTCACCGCGTTAATCTGGCCGCTTTTCGCTTCGCCGGTCAGAGCCACCAGGCTACCCTGTTTATCTGCGGAAACGGTGAATTCGCCGCCGCTGAAGCTCACTTTGTCGGTGTCTTTTTCGTAATCCAGCGCTTTGAGCGAGATATCTGATTTGGTATCGCCGTTGTAGCTAATGCGAGTATCGATATCGAATGGAGATTCACCTTTGGCAATTTCAAACAATTGCTGAGTAACATCGTTTTTCACCAGGCGCGTATTGACGGCAGCCATGGCAGGGACGAGGTTGAAGGTTTTCAGCGAAGCCAGTGGGAATGGGCCGTGGCTCACGTTTTCATCGAGCAGTACGCTCTGGCCGGGTTTCAACCAGGCGTTTTGCGCGCCAGCTAACGGTTTTACGACCAATTTCAGCTGGCTGCTGAATACGCCGCGCTGATAATCCTGGTAGCTCACCTCAAGACCAGCTTCCGGGGCATTGAGTTTAAGCTGTGAGTTGGCCTGCGACACCATATCAGCAATATGCGTCTCCAGTTGTTTACCTGTGTACCAGGCGCCTCCCGTCCAGACAATCCCTAAAGCAACAATCACACCTACGGCAACCAGCGATTTTTTCATCATATTTATCCATAAAATGAAACCAGACGGGGAAGCCGTCTGGTTGAGTCATAAGGCTATGCAAAAGAGTAGCAAGCCTGTCCTGAAACTGCAGTAATTACTTCAGCTTATTGTATACGCGCGCTAAACGACCGTTGCCACTCACCTGAATAGGCGATTCATTGGCGGCAATAAAGGCGGATTCACCCGGCGCTAGCACCAGCGTCTGGTCGTTTTTGTGTAATACCGCTTCGCCGTCGACGCAGAACACAATGGTGGCGCCGTCCTGCACAAGCTCGCTTTCCTGCTCGTGCAGACGGTGCAGGGAGAAGGCAAAATCGTCAACCGGGATTGGGAAATCAAGGGTATCGCCAAAGGTATCAGGCTCGGTTAACAGCGTATTCGCCGGTTTGGCCGTAAACTTGACGTTCGCCACCAGTTCCGGGATATCAATATACTTTGGCGTCAACCCAGCGCGAAGTACGTTATCGGAGTTGGCCATCACCTCCAGACCGGTACCGCGCAGGTAGGCGTGCGGGGTTTCTGCAAACAGGAACATGGCTTCGCCAGGTTTCAGTTGCACCACGTTTAGCAGCAGCGGCGAGAATAGCCCGCTGTCGTCGGGATAAAATTCAGCAATCAGGCGGATAGCATCCCAGGCCGCACCCTGTTGGTTGTTAAGCGCCGCGGCAAGAATGCGCAGCGCGTGGTCTTTTGCTTCACCCTGTAAATTGAGTAAACCGGCAAACAGGGCGCTCAGATGTTCGCTGGTAGGCGAGGCGATAAACTGCGCGATAAGCGGGTGAGCTTCGGCAACCGGCGCTAACAGAGCGGCAATTTCATCAAACTCGCGGAAAGCATTCATCGCCAGGAACGGCGTGAGGGCGAAAACCAGCTCCGGCTTGTGGTTAGGATCTTTGTAGTTGCGTTCAGCGGCATCGAGAGGGATACCGGCGGCGTTTTCTTTGGCAAAACCCGCTTCGGCGGATTTTTTGCTCGGATGCACCTGAATGGACAGCGGTTGGGCGGCGCAAAGGACTTTAAACAGATAAGGCAGTTCCCCAAAACGCTCGGCGACGTTCGCGCCCAGTAAGGTCGTTTTATCGGCGTCAATTACATCGCGCAGCGACTGCTCCTTGCCATGACTGTCCAGTACACGTGAGCTGCTCTTAGGGTGTGCGCCCATCCACAGTTCCGCCATTGGCAGACCGTCGGGATTGGCCATTTGGTAGAGTTCCGTTAACGCAGTTTTACTGCCCCAGGCATAGTTTTGCACTGAGTTGATGAGTTTTTGCATTATCAAGCCCTGATTTAATGAGGATTCTTTTGGCTGTATTAAAGCAAAAAAATGCGGTGACGTATGCTGGAGAAATAAAAAGTCGTACTAGTCTCAGTTTTTGTTAAAAAATTGTGTACGATAGAGTGACTCGCTTTTACATGGGCATACGGATAACCGGCCCTTTCACAAAATCATCAGAGCGGTAAGTGAGAGCACAATGTCGAATAAACCTTTTTACTATCAGGATCCTTTCCCGTTAAGCAAGGATGAAACCGAATACTATCTGTTGAGTAACGACTATGTTTCCGTCGCAGAATTTGAAGGGCAAGAAGTCCTCAAAGTTGCCCCGCAAGCGCTGACGCTCCTCGCCAAACATGCCTTCCATGACGCCTCCTTTATGCTCCGCCCCGCGCACCAACAGCAGGTGGCCGATATCCTGAACGACCCGGAAGCCAGCGAAAACGATAAGTACGTGGCGCTGCAATTCCTGCGCAACTCTGATATCGCCGCCAAAGGTATTCTGCCCACCTGCCAGGACACCGGCACGGCGATTATCATGGGCAAAAAAGGCCAACGCGTCTGGACCGGGGGTGGCGATGAAGCCGCACTGGCGCGCGGCGTTTACGACACCTTTATTGAAGATAACCTGCGTTACTCACAAAACGCCCCGCTGGACATGTACAAAGAGGTCAACACCGGCACCAATCTGCCAGCGCAGATTGATCTCTACAGCGTCGACGGCGACGAATATAAGTTCCTGTGCATCGCCAAAGGCGGCGGCTCGGCGAATAAAACCTATCTTTATCAGGAAACTAAAGCGCTGATCACCCCGGCGAAGCTGAAAAACTACCTGGTCGAGAAGATGCGCACGCTTGGCACCGCAGCCTGTCCGCCGTATCACATCGCCTTTGTCATCGGCGGGACGTCGGCGGAAGCTACGCTTAAAACCGTGAAGCTGGCATCAACCAAATACTACGATGGTCTGCCAACGGAAGGTAACGAACACGGCCAGGCATTCCGCGATATCCAGCTTGAAAAAGAGTTGCTGGAGGAGGCTCAGAATCTTGGTCTGGGCGCGCAGTTCGGCGGTAAATACTTTGCTCACGACATTCGCGTGGTGCGCCTGCCGCGTCACGGCGCGTCGTGCCCGGTGGGGATGGGCGTTTCCTGCTCGGCCGACCGTAATATCAAAGCCAAGATTAACCGTCACGGTATCTGGATTGAAAAACTGGAAAATAACCCAGGGAAATACATTCCTGAATCACTGCGTAAAGCCGGTGAGGGCGAAGCGGTAAAAGTCGACCTCAACCGTCCAATGAGCGACATCTTAAAGCAACTGTCGCAGTACCCGGTTTCTACGCGTCTGTCACTAAGCGGCACCATTATCGTTGGCCGTGATATCGCGCATGCCAAGCTCAAAGAGCGCATGGACCGTGGCGAAGGCCTGCCGCAGTACATCAAAGATCACCCTATCTATTATGCTGGCCCGGCAAAAACGCCGGAAGGCTACGCCTCGGGTTCTTTGGGGCCAACGACCGCCGGGCGCATGGACTCCTACGTCGACCAACTGCAATCTGAAGGCGGCAGTATGATCATGCTGGCGAAAGGCAACCGCAGCCAGCAGGTGACCGACGCGTGCCATAAACACGGTGGATTCTATCTCGGCAGCATTGGCGGCCCGGCCGCCGTGCTGGCGCAAAGCAGCATCAAGAGTCTGGAATGCGTGGAATACCCTGAATTAGGGATGGAAGCCATCTGGAAAATTGAAGTGGAAGACTTCCCGGCGTTTATCCTGGTGGATGACAAAGGTAACGACTTCTTCCAGCAGATCCAGTCGTCACAGTGCGACCGCTGCGTGAAGTAATCTTTCACCGCCCTTCGGGGCGGTTTTCAGTTCTACGACCATACTTATCTTTTTCGCATGAGCAATGTCACTTCACAATCACTTTGGATTCAAGGAGAAGGTAATGACAACGTCACGCCGTGAAAGCGATTCTATGGGGCCCATCGACGTTCCGGCCGATAAACTGTGGGGCGCGCAAACTCAGCGCTCACTGGAGCATTTTCGTATCTCTTCCGAGAAAATGCCGCTTTCGCTTATCCACGCGCTCGCGCTCACTAAACGGGCGGCGGCTAAGGTCAACCAGGATTTAGGTCTGCTTTCAACGGACAAAGCGGGGGCCATTATTGCCGCTGCCGATGAAGTGCTGGCAAACCAACACCCGGATGAGTTCCCGCTGGCTATCTGGCAAACCGGTTCTGGCACGCAAAGCAATATGAACATGAACGAGGTGCTAGCAAACCGCGCCAGTGAACTGCTGGGCGGCGAGCGCGGTATGTCACGATTGGTGCACCCTAATGATGATGTCAATAAAAGCCAAAGCTCGAACGATGTGTTTCCCACCGCCATGCACGTTGCGGCCGTTATCGCCGTGCGTGAACACCTGCTGGTGCAACTGGCTGTCCTGCAAGAGACGCTTCGCCAGAAATCAGAGCGCTTTCGCGACATCGTGAAAATTGGCCGCACTCACTTGCAGGACGCGACGCCGCTAACCCTGGGGCAGGAGTTTTCCGGTTGGGTGGCGATGCTTGAGCACAATCGTCGGCATATTAAGCAAAGTTTGCCGCATTTATGCGAACTGGCGCTGGGCGGAACGGCGGTAGGGACTGGGCTTAATACCCACCCGGAATACGCGGTACGGGTGGCGCAGGAACTGGCCACCACCACTCATCAGCCCTTTGTCACCGCGCCGAACAAATTCGAAGCGCTGGCGACCTGCGATGCGCTGGTTCATCTGCATGGCGCGTTAAAGGGGCTTGCCGCCTCGATGATGAAAATTGCCAACGACGTTCGCTGGCTGGCGTCCGGCCCTCGTTGCGGGATTGGCGAATTGTCTATTCCAGAAAATGAGCCGGGTTCCTCCATCATGCCGGGGAAAGTAAACCCGACGCAGTGTGAAGCGATGACCATGCTGTGCTGCCAGGTGATGGGCAATGATGTGGCGGTGAATATCGGCGGCGCTTCCGGCAACTTTGAGCTTAACGTCTATCGCCCGATGGTCATTCATAACGTGCTGCAATCGATCCGTCTGCTGGCAGATGGCATGGAGAGTTTCAACGAACATTGTGCCGTCGGCATTGAACCTAATCGTGAGCGTATCGACCAGCTTCTCAATGAGTCGCTGATGCTGGTTACCGCCCTCAATACGCATATCGGTTACGATAAAGCGGCGGAGATAGCCAAAAAAGCGCATAAAGAAGGGCTGACATTGAAAAATGCTGCGCTGGCGCTCGGTTATTTGAGCGCCGATGAGTTTGATCTTTGGGTGCGCCCACAAGAGATGGTGGGAAGTCAGGTCAGCCGAGATTAATCGGTTGCCAGCCAAAGGTGCAGCCGTGGAATGATTAATTTCAGCGGCTGCGCCTGCGGTTTGTGCCGATGCTGCACGTTATCCTCATCGTAATTCAGCAGTTCACCCAGATCCGGTACGCTCACTCCCTTTCTGCCTGAAACGATGGCGATCAATGGCCCAGGACAGGCGTACTGCACCTGTTTTTGTTCGCCCGCGTACCACACGCGAGCAATCGGCTGTACCTTGACCGGGCGCTTTATCTTCAGGCGGGCGTTTTGCGGCAGGGCGGCAATATCCTGATACTCGCGTTCCAGTTTGGCCTGCCATTGCTCGCGCGTCCACGGCGGAACGGCACGCGGCGATTTCAGGCTTTTCTCCAGCTGCGTCATCACCTCATCGCGAGTCAGGTTTTTGATAATGTGCTTGTTTGCCCAACCAAAACGAATAGTGCTGGGATCGGAAAGCAGGGTGAGCGAGCGATAGGCATTGAGTGTAATCAAGCCGGGAATATAGCGATGTACCCACTCAAAACGCGCCACTGCGGGCAGACCTGACTCAACGGTGATGATCTGTTCTAGCTCGGCCTTCAACGTATTAATGTGGGCAATGCGGGCGGCGAGCGCTTCATGCTGCTCGGCATGAGTTTGCAGGCAGATAGCGCCTGGCAGGCGTACCGCGGCCTTGCTGCTGCGATTTTCTGACTGTTGCTGAATAAACAGATGGCCAAAGTGCTGTAACGCGCGAGTGAAGGCCGGCTGCCCGATATGCTGCGTCACCTTGACGTGCGACATCGGTGCCGTTTCCGTCGTTTTTGTCACCTCGGGAAGTTCAAACACCCGCGCGGTTAATAGGCGACATTCGGCCAGCTCATCACGTAGCGTGGCGAGATTGCGTTCCATCTGACGAAATGTGTCAGTCAGGCGTTCGACGAGGTCGTAGCTGGCCATTTTATCCCCTAAGAATGTCATTAGTTACAACATACTGCAGCTGGTTTTATTCTACGCCGGGATTAACCCTCGTGCAAATTCTCCAGTCAACTAGCCGCGGGAAGGGAGATGTGATGGTAAATAGGCCACGTTAAACGGAAACAGGCGCCGCCCAGCGCGCTTTCTTCACAGCTGGCCTGTCCGCCCATTGCCACAGCGATAGAGTGCACAATAGCCAAACCTAATCCACAGCCACCGGTTGCCCGATCGCGGCTCGGATCCAGACGAACGAACGGCTCAAAAACGCGCTCGCGTTCGCTGATGGCGATACCCGGGCCATCATCTTCGACCTGTAAACACGCTTTAGCGCCGTTCAACGTGAGGCTGACCTGGATTTTACGCTGGCTGTAGCGCATCGCGTTATTAATCAGATTATCCAGCACGCGCTCCAGCAAGCGCATATCCAGCGCGCCATAATCACCGCGCGTTAACTGCCCGAGCACGACCTCGCGCTGCGGCGTTACCGACTGAACATCCTCAACGTGGGCCGCCACCCAGCCCGGCAGGTCGGGAGTGGTCAACGACAGTTCAGTTTGTGGCCGGTCGAGGCGGGCGTAGGTGAGCAACTCTTCTATCAGCGCTTCCAGCTGCCCGATATCACGATTGAGCGCCTGTGATTCGGCCTCGGTAAGATTTTCGCTCATCTCCAGGCGGTAGCGTAAACGCACCAGCGGCGTGCGCAGTTCGTGGGCGATGCCGTCAATGAGCTGTTTTTTGCTGGCAATCAGCGCGTTGATATTGTCGGCCATCTGATTAAACGCCACGCCAAGACGTTCAAAACTCGACATGCTATCAAAGTGTATTCGCTCGCCCAGATGCCCCTCACCGAAACGCTGCGCGGCACTTTCCAGCCTGAGCATGTCCTGCCAGTGTGGGCGCATCCAGATAAATACCGGAAAGGCCAGCGATATGGCGATGAAGGCCATCAGCGCAATATCCAGAATCCGCATCTCATGCATAAAGTAGAGATAGGGCACGGGGCCGACGGCCAGAACATAGTGGCTGCGCGGAATACGTTGAATAAAGGTGTACTGATCGTCGAGTGCGACGATATCACCGGCCCGCAAATGCCGCATGGCGCTGTCTTCGAGGTTGAATTTACTCAGTGGCTCAATCCGCAGGTCAAACGACAGGTTCAAATCGAGTTCGTTAAGGGTTTTGCTCCAGTTACGCGGCGGAATTTCACGCAGCTCACTGCGCATCAGGTACAGGGAGCTTTTCATTAAATCGTCAAGAGATTGACGACCCGCGCGTTCGGCAGTGAATTTGTAGACCAGGCCGACCAGCATGGTCATCACCAGGAAGCAGACAAATAATAAGAGGTAAAACTGCACAAACAGCTTTTTCATGGAAAATCACCGAACGTTCAATAAGTTAGCTTACGCAGCTTCACTGCCGAGGCATAGACCCATCAGAGTACACGCTATGGCGTATTTATGCATTCACCAACGCTTGATGCCCGTGCTTTTGTCGCATTTCTCAGCAAGACGTTTCACTTTTCATGCGAACATTAAGATAACCTTAAGAAAAAGGCATGCTTTGCTAATAGCTAATCAACATTAACTTTTAGGATGATAGGCATATTCTTAATATGGCTTTTTAATCTATGAAACTTGATACGCAAATCACGATACCGGTAATTGGCCTTGTTGTGCTCTCCGCGTTGTTGCCTCTGGCGGCCGACTGGCAAATTCCACTTCTCGGCGGGGCGGTTGTGACACAGATTGAAAATGTGCAGGCCCTATGGTTGCTGTTTGGCGCGCTCTTCACCGCCTGGTATATCAAACCGTATTCCCGACCTAAGGGTGAAAAACAGTTCTGGATGTGGGCAGTCATGTGGTGGATCGTACTGCTTGGGCGCAGCACCAGTTGGGGACGCGCTTACTTCCCGGAAGTACCGCATATCGTCTTTAGAATTATCTCGGTTATTTTGGTCGGCGGATTATTGCTGAGCCTGCTGTCATCTTCCTTGCGCAAAGAAATTGCGCGCAGAATGAAGGAAAATTCCATTCCGGTATGGCTGCTGGCGGTGACGGTCCTGACGTTCTTAATTTCCGATACGGTCGAGCATCATCGTCTGTTGGCACCGCTATTTGTGCGTGATGTGCATTATGCTGATTTGATGGAAGAGTTGTATGAAGTACCGTTTTTGATTGGGCTATTCCTGACAACGTTCTATTTTATGCGTGCGGATAAAATGGCGAAAAAGGTCTATTCCTCGGCGACTCAGTATTTACATGGTCACTAAAAAATGAAATGCCTCAGCGTTCAGGGCGCTGAGGCAGTGTTCATCAATTAAGCGTTACGCCTGGCTGTGCCTGTGTTTCTTGCTTATCCAGCACACGGCTGGCAATCACTCCAGACATCATCGAACCATTTACATTTAGCGCGGTACGCGCCATGTCAACGATCGGTTCAATAGCAATAAAAATACCCACCAGTGCGACCGGGAAATTCAGCGTCGACAGCACAATCAGGGCCGCGAAGGTTCCGCCGCCGCCAACACCGGCAACGCCGATTGAACCCAGCGCAATCGCGGGAAGCAGGGTCGCCAGGAAATGCAATGATAAAGGATCGATCCCCATCGTTGGCGCAATCATTGCGACCATAATCGCCGGGTAAATCCCCGCGCAGCCGTTTTGCCCCATACTTGAACCAAACGAAGCCGCAATATTGGCGATGGTGCTCGGAACACCGAATTTTTCCTGTGCGGAAATTGCCAGAGGAATGGCGGCGGCGCTGCTGCGGGAAACAAAAGCGAAGGTCAGTACCGGCCAGACGGTTTTATAATAGTGCAGAGGATTATGGCCGCTCAGGAGCAGAATAATCGCGTGTACGATAAACATCATCGCTACCGCCAGATAACAGGCGGCAATAAAGCCGAGCAGGCTGGTAAATTGCGCCAGTTGATAGGTTGAAAAGACCTTAGCCATTAAGGCCATGACGCCATAAGGCGTCAGCGCAATAACGATGCGCACCATCTTCATGACCCAAATCTGAATGGCATTGATACCGGCGCTTAATTTAGCACCTTCTTCTGGAGCCTCTTTCTTCACTTTGAGTAAAGCAACGCCGGCCAGCAGAGTAAATATCACAATACCAATCACCGATACGCTGCGGGCACCGGTTAGATCGAGAAAGAGGTTCGTTGGAATAAGCGAAGTCAGTAATTGCGGGAGTGATACGGCTGCGGTTTTGCTGACATCATCGGCGGTGAGCGTTGACTGCATATGCCCAAACGCGCTGGCGTCCAGCCCGATAAGGTGCGCGGTCATGAGGCCGACAAAGCCCGCCACCATCACCAGCAACAGCATACAGGCGACGATGGTCAGCGACATTTTGCCGATCCCGGCATTGTTTTCGAGTTTATTAATCGCCGAAAGAATAGAGATAAAGATCAGCGGAACCGCGACCAGCTTTAATAAATTTACATAGCCATTGCCGATAATACCGTACCAGTCAATGACGGTCTTACTGCTGTCAGCGGGGATAAAATGTAGCGATAGGCCAATAACAGCACCTATAAAAATAGCGATAAAAACTGAGCGAGATAATGAATGGCTTTTACGATCTATCTGGAATATACCCCATGAACAGACTAAAAAAAGCACAATATACGCGAGCGTGGTGAACATCTTGTAAGCCTCTTGCCCCATTCAGCACCTGAAATGCCGGAAGAGTTGTTTCGATAAATTACCTCTTATCCAGTATGGATAAGAGTCCGGGGCGGATTATAAAGATAAAAACACCAGATTGGCATACAAAAAGTGTGTCTTTGTGCCATTTTGTTCGCTGAGCTGGAGGGCATATTCATATATTAATATCAGTAGCTTGTTATCACGCTACAGCCTGCGTAAATTGGCTTTTAAATATACAGGGGGGCACTATGCAGGCATTAGTTAGGTCTGCTGGAAGCCGGATTTGCGCGCGGCGTGAATACCGCCGAATTACTCGGCTAGTTGAATTTTATAAAATGCTGCCATCTGCGCAAAATTAGCGCAGATGGCAGAGCGAATACGTTATTTTGGCACTGGGTGGTGAGAAAGTTCTCGAGGGTTATAATTTTAACACCAGCATAAAATGCTGCTGGCCATGTTCTTATTCCCAGGCGTGCGGGGCGAACAGGTAGCCCTTATTTCGCACGGTTTTTATGCGGTAAGGCTCCGTTGCGCTATCGAGCAGTTTCTTACGCAGGCGCGATACCGCCACGTCCACGCTCCTGTCCATTCCGTCATAGCTCACCCCACGCAGGTTTTTCAGCAATGCATCGCGGTCCATTATCTGACCCGCATGGGTTGCCATTTCCCATAACAGATCGAAATCAGCCGTTGAGAGCGCAATATTTTCACCGCTCAGTAGCACCTGACGATTCACTGGATCAATGGATAGCGTGCCGAAACGCAGCGCCTTGTGCGGCATTAAGGTCGATTGTGTTGACGGGGCATTATTGTTGCCTGAAGGATTCTGACGCAGGTGCAGACGTAAACGCGCCAGCAGCACGGCGGGTGGCGTCGTTTTAAGGATATAGTCGTTGGCGCCCATTTCCAGCGACAAAATATGGTTCATATCGCTGTCCAGTGAGGTAAGCAGCACAATCGGCCCTTGCCACTGGCCGCGCAGATCGCGACACAGCGTCATACCGTCTTTTCCTGGCAGCATAATATCCAGCAGCACCAGATCGGGTTTTTCCCGGGCAATGGTGACCTCTGCGTTGTCGCCGCGCGGCTCAACGATGACATCCATATCATGCTTACCCAGATAGGCGGCGATCAACGCCCCAACATCGGGATCATCCTCAACATAAACGATCTTGTTCATTACTCTACGCACTGAGGGAAAAACGCTACGATACCGAAAAAAACGCAAATATCACAGGGACAAATCATTCACCGTCGGGTAGGCACTGTAAGTGCCCGTGGCGTACACCGCGCTGCGCGATAACATCATCGGCAAAATGCTGTACATCCCCCATATCTCCCTTGAGCACCGCAATTTCCAGACAGTCATGGTGATTGATATGTACGTGCAGCGTGGAAACGCTAAGATCGTGGTGATGATGCTGAGTTGACACCAGGCGGCTGGCTAAATCACGCTTCTCATGTTCGTAAACGTACGAGAGCACGGCATAACCCTGGGTGCCATGCTGTTGCGTGGTTTCTTGCGCCAGCGAGTTACGCAGAATATCGCGAATGGCTTCAGAGCGATTGTTATAGCTTCGACGCTGGCTTAACGCATCCAGCATTTCCAGTAAATCATCATCAAGGGTAATAGTGACACGTTGCATATGGCTTAAACCTTATTTCGGCGCGCGGGGAAGGCGGGAAGTACCGCTTTTTGTAGCACACGACCGGCGTCGGAGGAAAAGGTTAATGTGTCACCTGGTGTGAGTGTCTCAACAATTTGTCCCTCGTCCATCACCATCACCCGCTGGCAAAAGCGTTCAACCAGACGTAAATCGTGGGTGATAAACAGGCAGGCGGTACCGAACTGCCGCTGGAGTTTTTTGAGTAAACGAATAACGCCTGCTTGCAACACCAGATCGAGATTCGACACTGCCTCATCGAGAATGAGCAGTTTAGGTTCCACGCTCATCGCGCGTGCCAGACACACGCGTTGCAGTTGTCCGCCGCTCAGTTGTGGTGGGCGTTTATCCAGCACGCTGTCGTCCAGCTCCACGGCTTTGAGCATTTCACTGGCTCGCGCTAATTGCTCCGCTTTTGGTAGCGACAAAAGGTGGCGCATCGGCTCGCGTAAAATCTCGCGCACGGTTTTACGCGGATTGACCGCGCTGATTGAATCCTGGAAAACCATCTGAATATCACGACGGAAGGCTTTTTGCTGTGCACTATTGAGTCGGGAAAGCGATTCGCCGCGCCAGCTGATGGTGCCCTGCGAGGGCAACTCCAGGCCGACCAGCAGGCGTGCCAGAGTACTTTTGCCGCAGCCGCTACGTCCTAAAAGCGCAACGCTTTCACCGGGCTGGAGTTCCAGGGAAATCTCTTTTAGCACCGCCTGGTGTTGAGGCTGCCCGTAAAGATTGCTGCGCGCATAATGATGGGAAAGCGCTGATACGCGAAGTAATGTCATAAGGTAAGCTCCATACCGTACAGCGCCAGATGTGCCGAGACCAGACGGCGAGTGACGGGATGTTGCGGTGCGCTGAAGACGGTGTCGACATCGGTAAGTTCGACAATATTGCCGCTATCCATCACCGCGACATCGTCAGCTAATCGCGCCACGACGCCCATATCATGCGTCACCAGCAGCATGCCGGGTGAACGTGTTTGCATAATGTTATCGAGCAAATCGAGAATCCGCGCCTGAGCGACCACATCCAGATCGGTGGTCGGCTCATCCGCGATGATAAACGGCGCATCGCACAATACCGCCATGGCGATCATCATGCGTTGCAGCATGCCGCCGCTCATTTCGAATGGATAGAGCTTTAACACCCGCGCCGCGTCGTCTAAGCCTACCGCGTTAAGCGCGGCTATGAGCGCGTGGTCGTCTGATGGCTTATCCAGTGCGTGGCAGGTTTCACGCGCATGTGCGGCCATCGTATGCAGGGGATTAAAGGCGCTGCGTGGGTTTTGCATAATCGTGGCGACGTTCACCCCGCGCAGGGACGCTGGTGAAACTGGCTCACCGTCCATCCGTATTTTTCCTGCGGACTGCCGGACACCTGCGGGTAAAATACCGAGCATGGCGGCGCAGGTCAGTGATTTTCCGCTGCCGCTGCCGCCCACCAACGCCAGTACGCGACCGCGCGTCAATCTGAGCGATACGCCGTCGACCAGCGGGCGTTCGGCATGCAAAACAAGATCTTGCAGTTCAATGTGTTGTGGCATCAGTGAGCATGCTCCGTGTCCAGATGCGGATCCAGATGATCGCGCAGGGCGTCGCCCAAAAGGTTAAACGCCATCACGCTAATAAACAGCGCCAGCCCCGGCCACAACATTTGCAGCGGCTGGGTCCAGATATACTGACGGGCGTCGTTAATCATCACGCCCCATTCAGCGGTGGGCGCCGTTACGCCGAGGCCAAGGAAAGACATGCCCGCCACGTGCAGCATCATATGGCCAATATCCAGCGTCGCCAGTACCAACAGTGAAGGAAGTACGGCACCGGCAAGATGATCGACAAACACACGCACATGGCCTGCGCCACACAAACGAGAGGCCAGCACAAATTCACGCTGACGTAGGGAGATAACCAGGCTGCGAACCATGCGCGCATACCAGGCCCAGTGCGACAGAGCGATGGCGATGATGACATTGGTCAGCCCGGTTCCAAGAACGCCAACCAGAAAAAAGGAGAGGATAGAGGTCGGGAAGGTCATAAACATATCGGCGACACGCATGGTGAGCTGATCGATGCGACCACCGAGAAGTCCGGCGCTACCGCCGATAATTAGCCCCAGCGCCAGCACTAACAGCAAGCAGGCCAGCACCGAGCCCAGCGAAACGCGCGTCGCTGCCAGCAGACGGGAGAAAATATCACGCCCCAGATGATCCGTTCCCAACCAGTGATGGCTATCGGGTGATAATAACCGTGACGGTAAATCAATCGCCTGCGGATCAAATGGCAGCCACCACTGCCCGGTGAGGGCAACAAGCGCCAGTAAGGTGATGATGATGAGGGCAAATTGCACGGACCCGCGCGCGGAGAGGAAAAATTTCACGAATGGGCTCCTTCATGACGGCGAATGCGTGGATCCAGCCCGGCGTTTAACACATCCACCAGCAGGTTACAGAACACAAACACCACCACCATCATCAGGGTAAAGCATTGAATAACCGGATAGTCCCGGTTAAATATGGCAGAGACGGCATAGCGCCCGACGCCCGGCCAGGCAAAGATATTTTCGATAATCATCGTGCCGCCAATCAGTTCGCCAATGTGCATGCCAACCGCGGTAATCATCGGCAGCGAAGCATTACGCAGAATATGGCGGCGTTCGGTTTGTTTGTCGCTTAAGCCGCGCAAGCGCGCCCAGGTGACATGCCGCTGCCCAGCCACCTCCAGCATACTGGCGCGCAGCAGACGGGCATTAATCGCAAGCGACATAAAGGCGATTGAAACTGCCGGTAAAACAATATGTTGCCAACCGCCATATCCCAGCGCGGGTAACCATCTCAGGTGTACGGAGAAAAACATCACCAGCAGGAAGGCCAACCAGAAATTGGGCATCGAAACACCAAGAAAGGCGATAACCCGCACCATAAAGTCGGGGAGCTGGTCACGGTGACGTGCCGCCCAAATACCCAGCGGGACGGAGGTCAGCAGGATCAGCACCAGGGCGGCACCGGCAAGCTCGAGGGTGGCGGGCAGGAAGGCCATTATGTCATCCAGCACCGGACGCTGTGTGGCGAAGGAGACGCCGAAATCCAGATGCAGCGCTTTCCATAACCAGCTGCCGAACTGCACGATAAGCGGTTTTTCCAGCCCAAGCATAATGCGCGTGGAAGCGAGCATATCCGGTGTGGGCGGAAGATTTGACAGGCGTAGGTAATCGAGTGCCGGGTCGCCCGTTCCCAGACGGAGCATCAGGAAGATGATTGCCGAAGCGGCGAAAATCATCGGAATGAGCAGCATGATTCGCCGCAAGATATAACGTAGCATCAGCGGGTTACCGGAGTTATCTGTTCGAAGGGAATATCAGAGGTGATGGGCGCGTAGGGAATCGATCCCAGCGCGGGTTTGGCCACGATCATCATCGACATATAGCTAATGGGCAGGTAAACCGCATCGTGATGTAAACGGGTCAGAATGTCGCGATACAGTGATTTGCGCACGGCCTCATCGGTGGTGGTCAGCACAACGCCAATCTCTTTATCGATAATAGCCTTATCCGCCAGACCCTGCTGCGCCTGATAATCCGCGTGTGAAGGCACGCGCATTGAGCTCATAAATGCATGCGGATCGTAGGGCGCGCCCCAGGTTCGCGAGAAAATCATGCCGAAGCGGCCATCCCGCATACGCGCATAAATACTGCTTTCTTCTTCGCCCACTAACGTGACATCGACGCCAATTTTGCGCATATCGGCCTGCACAATTTCCGCCATCGATTTGTTGAGCGCATCGGTGCCAATATACGCCAGCTCAATGTGTAGCGGTTTGCCCGCCTTTTCACGAATGTCTTTCCCGGCAGGGAGCGTCCAGCCGGCTTGTTCCAGCAGTTCGCTGGCGTGATGGGGATCGTATTGTCGAGGTTTAAGGCCAATATTGGCGTACGGCACTGACGGCGCAAACAGCGTATCGGCAACCTGCTGGGTGCCGTACAGCGCGTTGTCGATAAGGGATTTTTTATTAACTGAATAGTTCAGCGCTTCGCGTACTAACAGCTCGTTGGTCGGCACTTTGGCTGAGTTTAACGCCAGCATCACCGTTTCAACCGGAGCGGAAAGTTGGGTACGGTATTGAGGATTGTGGGTAAAGCGGGCGAAAGTATCGAGCGGCAGCAGGCCTTCATTACCGTACAGCAGGTCAATATCGCCGGTTTCAAACGCCACCGCACGCGTTGTGGGGTCGGGGATGACCTTGACCGTAATCTTCTGGATGGGCGGTTTTTCTCCCCAGTAGTGCTCGTTACGTACCAGTACATCGTACTGGTTGAGTTTCGAGTCTTGCAGCACCCATGGCCCGGTGCCAATCGGCGCTTTAATGCCGTTCATCGTGCCATTATTTTTAAACTGTGAGGGGGCGATAAAACGGAACGGGCGGGGCAACGCCAGCTCTTGCAGGAAAGGATAATAAGCCTCTTTCAGCGTGATTTGCAGTTCCGTTTTGCCAAGCACCTTGACGTCAACAATCTGATTAACCAGCTCCAGCCAGGCGTGGCGCTGTCGGTTATCTAGCACCGCGCGGAAGTTTTCCGCGGCCGCCTTCGCGTCAAAGATTTCGCCGTTGGAGAAGGTCACATCATCACGAAGTGTGAAACACCAGACTTTCCCGTCAGCCGAGTGGCTCCAGCTTTTTGCCAGCCACGGTTTGACCGTGCCATCGGCTTGATACTTCACCAGCGGTTCGTAAACCATGCTCTGGGCGAACATCTGGTTAGGCGTATAAAGGTGAGGATTTAAGGGCCCTACGTTAACCGGCCATGCGGTGGTGATTTCTGTCGGGGCGGAGGCATAAGCCAGGAGAGGGACGCAGGTTAGCAGCGCAAATAAGGTGCGGCGTAGTCTGGACAAAACGGTGGCCTTAATGATGGAGAGGTAAGACTAAATGAGTATGACGATTGTAAGGATTCATCATACCTATGGGTTGTGATGGATCAATTTTAGGGCCAATAAGTTAACGTGATGAATAGATGCTTTCTATTCATAAAGATAAGCGCTTCCGTTATGCTGGAACCACATGTTGTTTTTGAGTGAATAATGAAATGGGGTTGTTAATAAAGGCGCTGCTTGGCGCGCTGGTCGTGGTCCTAATAGGTGTGCTGGCGAAAACCAAAAACTATGCCATTGCCGGGCTTATCCCGCTATTCCCCACCTTTGCGCTCATCGCGCATTACATTGTCGCCAGCGAGCGAGGTACCGAGGCGCTGCGTGCCACCATCGTGTTTGGCATGTGGTCAATCATTCCGTACTTCCTCTACCTACTTTCCTTGTGGTACTTCACCGGCATGATGCGCTTGCCGATGGCGCTCGCAGGCGCGGTAGCCTGCTGGGGACTTAGCGCCTGGCTGCTGATTTTCCTGTGGGGACGTTTTCACTAAACCAGCGGTCGTCCGCCATCAACGGCGAACGTCCGCCCGGTGACGTAGCGGCTGCCGAGAATATAATTGACCAGATTGATGATCTCGTTTTCGCCGGCGACGGTTTTCATCAACGACTTATTGAGCGCTTTCTGGCGATATTCTTCATCATCGCTGTCGTTAAACATAACTAACGCGGGGGCAATGGCGTTGACCTTCACCTCTGGCGCCAGCTTGCGGGCAAACGAGCGGGTCATATTGTCGAGGGCGGCTTTACTGGCGGCGTAGGCAATGTGTTTGTCGCTGCCGCGCTCCACCACATAATCCGTAAAGTGGATAATATCGCCTTGCGCATGTCCTTGACCGCGCAACAAATCGTCCAGCGCATGGTTAAGCAAATAGGGCGCGTGAACGTGAATTTGCAACATCGCGTTCAGAACGTGGCTAAGCGAGGCGTTGGGGGTTTCCGCCACCCAGTCGCTGGCGTTATGAATAATGCCGCGCAGCCGGGGGGCGTGCGCTCTGACACTCTCGGCAAAGGCATTAATGCCTTCGTCGCTAGCGAAATCAGCCTGGATGCACACCGCGCCCGCTTCACGCAAAACGTCTATCGACGGGTACCAGGTGCGATAGCTCACCATCACCGGCTGCTGACGGCTGAGAAAATGATGGGCGAGGGCAAGGCCGATACGACGCGCGCCACCGGTAATCAGGATGGGAGGGGATTGCCTGTTTTCCATCATTATCTCCATATTGCCCACTCGTTACCTCACCAGCATCCACGTTGCGGGCACGGAGGCAATCAGAAGCAGACCAATCAAAGCCAGTTCGCGGCGCTTCAACAAAACGTTATCGTCATGAGTACGTCGTGCATAAATAAAGACTAATAATCCCGGCGCATACAGCACCACCGACAGCAGCAGATGCATTGGCCCGGAAGCATACAATAACCATAAGCCATAAATGCAGGCACCGACACCAATCACCTTATGCAGCGGGCGCTGAGCTATTTTCAATAAGAAGGCGCCAACGAGGAAATACGGCACCAGAATCATCTCGGAAGCAATGGTCAGCAGGGTATTGTAATCCGAACCGGTCAGCCAGATGAGCACCAGACTGGCCTGCACGCTAAGGTTGGTTAACCACAGTGAGGCAGACGGCGCGTTGTTGGCATTCTGACGGGCAAAAATACGCGGGAAGGCTTTGTGCGTTGCCGCCAGCAGCGGGACTTCCGCGGCCATAATGGTCCAGCTTAAGTAAGCGCCGCAGACGGAGACAATCAGCCCGGCGGCAATCACAATCTCGCCCCAGGAGCCCATCATCCGTACCATAATTCCGGCCATGGAGGGATTGCGCATTTCCGCAAGCTCGGGACGCGCCACCACGCCCAGCGACAGCAATGTGACCAGCAGATAGACGCTTAACGCGGAGATAACCGCCAGCAGGGTCGCGCGGCCAACATCTTTTTTGTGACGCGCTCGCGCGGAAACCACGACTGCGCCTTCCACGCCGATAAACACCCACAAGGTGATGAGCATGGTATTTTTCACCTGCTCCCATACCGGCACGCCTAACTCGAGGCCGTGGAAATCAAGGGTAAAGACATCGCTGTTAAAGGCGATTGCCGCCAGGACGATAAAAAGCCCAAGCGGCACGAGCTTCGCAAGCGTCGCTGCCAGATTAATACTGGCGGCGGTCTGCACCCCGCGCAACACCAGAAAATGCACCACCCACAGCAGCACCGAAGCGCCGACAATTGATTGCCAGGTATTTCCGTCGCCGAATAGGCGCAGTTCCGGGGTGTCGGTAAAGAAACTTAGGGCCGAGAAAACGATCACCAGATAGGAGACGTTAGCAATAACCGCACAAAGCCAGTAACCCCACGCCGAGCAAAAACCAACCAGTTCGCCAAAGCCTTCGCGCGCATAGGTGAAAATGCCACCGTCCAGATCGGGACGAATGCGGGTCAGCACCAGCATGGCGATAGCGAGAAAGAGAATGCCGACGCCGGTAATCGCCCAGCCAATCAGCAGTGCGGCGGGGCTGGCAACCTGCGCCATGTTTTGTGGAAGGCTAAAAACGCCTGCGCCGAGCATAGAACTCAGAACCAAAGCCGTCAGGGCGCTAAGCCCTAATTTCTTTTCCATGTGATTCCTGTCGTGGAAAGAGAAGAAGGAGAATATTTATTTGGCGAAATCGCATAAACATGGGGGATTGCGCTGAGGCGGCGATTTTACGGAGAGCGATGCATACATGCAACAATGTATGGCGGAAAGGCGTAAAAAAGGCGGCGAGTGTCGCCTTAACGTTCGATGCTTCCCCGGAGTCGGCTTACGCCTCGTCCGGGCTACCGGTTTGTGTAGGCCGGATAAGGCGTAGCCGCCATCCGGCAATCTGCACAAATGTGCCTTGGCGTCGAACAGATTACTTATACAAATCTGCGCTGATAGTGACGTTACCGCCACGTTCCTGCCACTGACGCGTAATGTGGTAGTACTTCGCACCTTTCTTCGCAGCGCGCTTCGCCACCTGGTAGGACACTTCGGTCATGTTGCCGTAGTTACCGGTGAACTTGATGCTGTCGAAAGGAATCATCTGCGCAGCGGCAGCTTTGTTCAGTTCTTCAACTTTAGTACCGTTCGGTAACGTGACGCTGTAACGTCCACCTTTCGACGACTGAGTTTCATAGAACAGGCCGACGCCGGTGCCAGCACCCACTGCGGAAGAGCTTGCTACGCCTGGGATCTCAACCTGTTTAGCCGCTTCACCGCCTTCAGCTAACGCTTTACGGCCAGCCTCGGAATTCGCAGGAATTGCATCAGCGCTTTGCAGAACGCGTTTTTTCGCATCGGCTTTATAGATATACGCGGTGACGCGCTGGTTGCCGCCGTCGTTGGCATCAACCTGACGCACGATAAAGAAGGAAGCCGCTCCTTTCGCCTTCGCCGCTTTGGTGATGGCATCGTTAACATCTGGCTGGCTGCGATAGAAGCCCTGCACGGTCACGGTGTCAAAAGGAACTAACGCCACGGCCTGGTCTTTTGGTAACTCCATCACGCCGTTGATCACGCGGTTTTTCGGAGCTTCGGCTTTGGCGGCATCCTCTTTATAGAAATCTGCCGTAACGCGCCAGTTGCCGCTGTTACCGTAGTCTGAGGTGTCGACCACGTAAAAAGAGGCTGCGCCTTCTTTGTCTGCTTTGCGGGACATGGCCTGCACGGCATCGCCAATGGCGGTAAAACGACCGGTGATGACAACGCGGTCATAAGGTTTCAGTGCGGACGCTTGCTCCGGGGTCAGCTCAGTGGCTGCATGAGCGGACATCGCCGCGGCACACAACATGGCGGACACGAGGAGGGTGTTCTTAAGCTTCATAAAAATAATCCTTCGCCTTGCGCAAACCAAATTCGGGAAATGTTAATTATGGGAAAACGTCTGATTATGGCATTGAAACGATGCAACTGTCTGCGTCATTTTTAATGTCAGATGCGAACCCAGTGACGGTTTTGAATAACTTTTCCTGATATGTTGAAAAAACGGGCGCTTGACCACTAAAAGCGGTCAACCATATGACTTTTTTAAGTTAATGGGATGTTAATTTGCCGATCGCGCCCGCGAAAAATCATGTTTTCCCGAGCTGAGGAAGCGAATTATGAGGCTCGCTAAGCAAATCGGGGTAAATATCGCTGTTTGTAGCCCGCTGAACTCATTATTTGGCAGTTAATGCAAAAATAGTATTTTTTGGCGCTAGATCACAGTCGGTATTTTCAGTAGGTTATAGTCAGTTTGTTACTGTTTTATTTATTCAGGTTGTTCGCCTGTTAGATGCAACGGGTCAGGCGCAACATGCTGGCAAATGGCAAACCATCATATAAGAACCGATGGAAGGGAATAGTTATGCGTATTGGTGTACCAAAAGAGAGGTGGGCCCAGGAAACGCGGGTCGCAGCGACGCCGAAAACGGTAGAGCAGCTGCTTAAACTCGGTTTTAGCGTGGCAATTGAGACTGGCGCTGGAAAGCTCGCCAGTTTTGATGACGATGCATTTGTGCAGGCTGGCGCAGAAATTGTCTCAGGCGAAGCCGTCTGGCAATCCGATGTTATCCTGAAAGTGAACGCGCCGCTGGATGAAGAGATCCCGAATCTCAATCCCGGCACGACGTTAATCAGCTTCATTTGGCCGGCGCAAAACGCCGAGCTGATGGCAAAACTTGCCGCGCGCCAAATCAACGTGATGGCAATGGACTCGGTGCCGCGCATCTCCCGCGCCCAGTCGCTGGATGCGTTAAGCTCAATGGCGAATATCGCCGGCTATCGCGCCATTGTTGAAGCGGCCCATGAATTTGGTCGCTTCTTCACCGGCCAAATTACCGCCGCCGGGAAGGTTCCGCCAGCCAAAGTGATGGTTATTGGTGCGGGCGTCGCGGGGCTTGCGGCAATCGGTGCGGCAAACAGCCTCGGAGCTATCGTGCGCGCGTTCGATACCCGTCCAGAAGTGAAAGAACAGGTGCAGAGTATGGGCGCCGAGTTCCTTGAGCTGGATTTTAAAGAAGAGGCCGGTAGCGGCGACGGTTACGCGAAAGTGATGTCCGAAGCGTTTATCGCCGCAGAAATGGCGCTGTTTGCCGCTCAGGCAAAAGAGGTCGATATCATCGTCACCACGGCGCTTATCCCGGGTAAACCGGCACCGAAGCTTATCACCCGTGAAATGGTAGATTCGATGACGCCGGGCAGCGTGATTGTCGATCTGGCGGCGCAAAACGGCGGTAACTGCGAATATACCGTGGCGAATGAAATCATCACCACCGCCAGCGGCGTGAAGGTGATTGGTTATACCGACCTGGCCGGTCGTCTGCCAACGCAGTCATCCCAGCTCTACGGCACCAACCTGGTTAACCTGCTGAAATTGCTGTGCAAAGAAAAAGACGGCACCGTCACTATTGATTTTGACGATGTGGTTGTGCGCGGCGTGACGGTGATCCGTGAGGGTGAAGTCACCTGGCCTGCGCCACCGATTCAGGTTTCGGCACAGCCACAGGCGGCACCAAAAGCGGTTGAAACGCCAAAAGAAGCGGAAAAACCGGCTTCCTCGTGGCGCAAATATGCGCTGATGGCGCTGGCAATCATTCTGTTCGGTTGGCTGGCAAACGTCGCACCTAAAGAGTTCCTCGGTCACTTTACGGTCTTTGCGCTCTCCTGCGTGGTGGGTTACTACGTGGTGTGGAACGTTTCGCATGCGCTGCATACGCCGCTGATGTCGGTCACCAATGCCATTTCCGGCATTATCGTGGTGGGCGCGCTGCTGCAAATTGGCCACGGCGGCTGGGTTAGCTTCCTGAGTTTTATCGCGGTACTGATCGCCAGCATCAATATTTTTGGTGGTTTCACCGTCACTCAGCGCATGCTGAAAATGTTCCGCAAAGGATAAGGGGTAACAAATGTCTGGTGGATTAGTGACTGCTGCATACATTGTTGCCGCGATCTTATTTATTTGTAGTCTGGCAGGGCTGTCAAAACACGAAACGTCCCAACGTGGTAACTACTTCGGTATTGCCGGGATGGCGATTGCCTTAATTGCGACCATTTTGGGGCCGGATAGCCACAGTGTAGGTTGGATCCTGCTGGCGATGGTTATCGGCGGCGCAATCGGTATTCGTCTGGCGAAGAAAGTTGAAATGACCGAAATGCCGGAGCTGGTTGCGATTCTGCACAGCTTTGTCGGTCTGGCGGCGGTGCTGGTGGGCTTTAACAGCTATCTGCAACATGAAACCGGTATGGATCCGATTCTGGTCAATATTCATCTGACCGAAGTGTTCCTCGGGATCTTCATCGGCGCGGTAACCTTTACCGGCTCCGTTGTGGCGTTCGGCAAACTGTGCGGCAAGATGTCCTCCAAGCCGCTGATGCTGCCAAACCGTCATAAGCTGAACCTGGCGGCACTGGTGGTTTCTCTGCTGCTGCTGATCGCCTTTGTGCGCACCGACAGCACGGCGACGCAGGTACTGTGTCTGCTGATCATGACCGTTATCGCGCTGGCCTTCGGCTGGCACCTGGTGGCGTCTATCGGCGGCGCGGATATGCCGGTGGTGGTTTCCATGCTGAACTCCTACTCCGGTTGGGCTGCGGCAGCGGCGGGCTTTATGCTCAGCAACGACCTGCTGATCGTGACCGGTGCGCTGGTGGGTTCTTCAGGGGCCATCCTGTCGTACATCATGTGTAAAGCGATGAACCGCTCCTTCTTCAGCGTAATCGCCGGTGGCTTTGGTACCGACGGTTCCTCAGCGGGAGGTGACGAAGAAGTCGGCGAGCACCGTGAAATCAGTGCCGAAGAGACCGCAGAAATGCTCAAGGATTCGCACTCGGTCATCATCACCCCAGGCTACGGCATGGCGGTGGCACAGGCGCAGTATCCGGTTGCTGAAATCACTGAGAAACTGCGCGCGCGCGGCATCAAGGTGCGTTTCGGTATTCACCCGGTTGCCGGGCGTCTGCCGGGCCATATGAACGTGCTGCTGGCAGAAGCGAAGGTTCCTTACGATATCGTGCTGGAAATGGATGAAATCAACGATGACTTCTCCGATACCGACACCGTGCTGGTTATCGGCGCGAACGATACCGTAAACCCTGCGGCGCTGGACGATCCGAAAAGCCCAATCGCCGGGATGCCGGTGCTGGAAGTGTGGAAGGCGCAGAACGTTATTGTCTTTAAACGCTCGATGAATACCGGTTACGCCGGGGTGCAGAACCCGCTGTTCTTTAAAGAGAATACGCAGATGCTGTTCGGCGATGCGAAGGCAAGCGTCGACGCCATTCTGAAAGCGCTGTAAATTTTACACGCGAGACGATAAACCGCCGGGGATTTTATCCCGGCGGTTTTTTATTGGCTGGCGTTTGCTTTTGGTCAAAAAATAATCAGCAAGGCGTGTTATACTGGGTTTTAGTCGTCCACACCTAAGAGGAAGTTATGGAAACCTTGTTTACACCTGCACAGCTGGCCATCGAATATCTCCGCCGTGAAACCACACCCTTAAGCCCCGCTCAGTATCTCAAACGTGTTAAACAGCTTGAGTTAGAATTTGCCGATCTGATGTCGCTGTCCTCCATTGAGCTTAAAGAAGAGATCGATTTTGCCTGGCGTCTTGGGCTCCACTGATATTTCTGCAAAAACCACGTCATTGCGTCATGCGCTAACCGCGCTTTAAACGGATGATGTCGCAGTTCGTTCGCTTAAGGATCCAGAGTGAACGAACTTAGTTTCTCCCGCATAACCCTTCGACCCGTACTCACTATCCCGGCAAATCGACTTTTCCGACGAACAACACCGGCCCTGAAGGCCCTTTAAGCCTGGAACCGCCAACCGGTTCGAGACTTATTGCAAGCGTGCTCTGGTTATCCACTAGCCCGGCGGGGAGCTGGAATTCGTTGTGTTCCTGATGCGTAATCAGCCCTATAGAGTGCGGCGGATTATTGCCTTTAATCAGCCATAATTGCAGGTTTTTGGCTTCGGGAAGCGTCGTGTTCAACGCCACCACCTGCATCATCCGCGCTGATTTATCGAGGCTTACCACAAATTGTGAATTCGATTGGCTGCCGCTGAGGATGGCAATCGGCCGCAGGGAAGATGGCGTATCGGGTTTTTGTAGATAGGTGAGAACCAGTACTCCAGCGAGTGCCGCGGCCATTGCCCAACCCAGCCACATAGAAGGGCGCAATTTTGCCGTCGGTGATTTTTGTCGCTGAATTTTTTGCGCGATTTTTTGCCATATTTCGGGGGAAGGTACGCTTTCCGGCGTAATCGCATCCACACCGCTAAACGCAGTTTGCCAGTGCCAGACCTGCTTCGCAAAGGCTTCGTCTTCGTTAAGCCGCTTGTCGAGATGCTGGCGAGTTTGTTCATCCACCAGCCCAAGCACATATTCTGCGGCTAAAATGGCATCCGTATTGTGTGTGTTCATAAGCCGATGCACTCCCTGAGATGGATAAGCGCACGGCGGATCCAACTCTTGACGGTACCTTCAGGCTGGTTCAACGAAAGCGCAATTTCTGTTTGAGACAGCCCGCGATAATAGGCCAGAGCGATGCTTTGACGCTGTTCTGCCGGAAGATGCTCCATGCAATGATGCAGTTTCTTCGCTTCGGGATGAAAGTCGTCCTCAGCTAAAGGTGCGCGCAACATGTCTTCCGCCTCGCTAATCTCCTCGACGGAGCAACACCGATTGTCATGCTTACGCAGATAATCGATCGCGCGGTTTCTGGCGATATGGTTAAGCCAGATTTGCGGTTCGCTACGTTTGTCGTCGTAGTAGAGTGCAGACTGCCAGATGTGAATGAACGTATCGTGAAGGATCTCTTCAGCCCAGTCACGCCGCCTGACAATCCGCAAAATAATCCCGAATAATCGGGGTGATATTGTTTTATACAGCAGTTCCAGAGCCTGTTTATCGCCACAGGCAATCTGGCTCATTAAGCCTGCATGGATATGCGCTGAGTTAATTGTCATCGGTGTCCCTAAAAGGTGCAGCCACCGGACAGGTGGCTGAACACAGTATAGGTAACAATTTACGGCATCAGCACGGTATCAATAACGTCAATAACGCCATTGCTCTGATTAACATCATAAGTACTGATATTCGCGATATTGCCGCGAGCATCCTTCAGCTGGATGTTGTGCGGGCCGTTTGCCATAATCCATAGCGCTTCGCCATTGACCGTTTTCAGTTCTGCTTTCCCTCCGCCCGCCTTAATTTTCTGTTGCAGGGCTTTCATATCGTATTTCCCGGCGACCACGTGATAGGTTAATACGGCCGTTAATTTTTGTTTATTTTCAGGTTTAAGCAGCGAGTCTACGGTGCCTGGAGGCAGTTTCTCAAACGCGGTATTGGTTGGCGCGAAAACGGTAAAGGGGCCTTTTCCTTCCAGCGTTGAGACCAGACCTGCGGCTTTCACCGCGGCAACCAAGGTCGTGTGATCTTTTGAATTCAGCGCATTTTGCACAATATTTTTAGACGGATACATTGCCGCTCCGCCCACCATGACGGTGCTATTGTCCATTGTTGCCGCGTGGGTTGCACCGCTGATGACCAGTGCAGAGAAAAGAAGTGATGGCAGTATTTTTTTCATTTTCATTTCCTCATAAGGTTTTTCGGGAAGGGCTTCATACGCCCTCATGAAGTAATACGATTGAGCAAAGAAAACGGATGCAAAAAAAAGAGAATATTTTTTTGTTTGCCTCGAATACTGAGGTTAAGGCGTAAACTCATATCAGTTACATAAAAATGCATAATTTTTAACGCTGATATAATATAGCGGCGACCAAGCACGTAACCGGGAAACGCCATGAAAAAGTACCAGCAGCTCGCCCAGCAGATGACGGAACAGATTGCCCACGGGGTATGGCAACCGGGTGATAAGCTCCCCTCGCTTCGTGAGCAGGTGGTGAACAGTGGGATGAGTTTTATGACCGTCAGCCATGCGTATCAGCTTCTGGAGAGCCAGGGGCGAATCGTGGCGCGGCCTCAGTCCGGTTACTATGTGGCCCCGCGAATGGTGGCAACGCGGCAAACCGCCGCACCTGCACAGGTGATGCCGGATAACGCCGTTGATATCAACACCTATATTTTCGAAGTCCTGCAGGCCAGCCGCAATGCTGCCGTCCTGCCGTTTGCCTCCGCGTTTCCCGACCCCAAATTATTTCCCTTACCGCAACTTAACCGTTCGCTGGCCCAGGTGAGTAAAACCGCTACCGCAATGAGCGTGATTGAGAATCTGCCGCCGGGCAACGATGAGCTGCGCCATGCGATTGCGCGCCGCTATGCCTTGCAGGGGATGACCATCTCCCCGGATGAGATTGTGATCACCGCCGGGGCGCTGGAAGCGCTGAACCTGAGCCTGCAAGCGGTAACTGAACCGGGCGACTGGGTTATCGTTGAAAATCCGTGTTTCTACGGCGCATTACAGGCGCTGGAACGTCTGAGGCTGAAAGCCTTGTCGGTGGCAACCGATGTGAAGGAGGGCATCGATCTCGATGCGTTAGTCCAGGCGCTGCAAACCTATCCGGTGAAAGCCTGCTGGCTGATGACCAATAGCCAGAATCCGCTCGGTTTTACCCTTACGCCTGAAAAGAAAGCCCGGTTAATAGACACTCTAAGCGAGCACAACGTGACGTTGATTGAAGATGACGTTTACAGCGAACTCTATTTTGGCCGCGAAAAACCGTTGCCCGCGAAGGCGTGGGACAAGACCGATATGACGCTGCATTGCAGTTCATTTTCAAAATGCCTGGTGCCGGGATTTCGTATCGGCTGGGTCGCGGCGGGCAAACATGCGCGGCGCATTCAGCATTTACAGCTAATGAGTACGTTGTCGACCAGTTCACCGATGCAGCTGGCGCTGGTGGATTATCTGGCGACTAAACGCTACGACGCCCATCTACGTCGTCTGCGCCGCCAACTGGCTGAGCGCAAACAGCTGGCCTGGCAGTCGCTGATGCGCTCTTTGCCGCCGGAAGTACAAATTCATCATAACGACAGCGGCTACTTTCTTTGGTTGGAACTCCCAGCGGGCATTGATGCGGGCCAACTAAGCGCCAGCGCGCTGGAGCACCACATCAGTATCGCGCCGGGAAAGATGTTCTCCACGACCGATAACTGGGCCTCCTTTTTCCGCTTTAACACTGCCTGGGGCTGGGGGGAAAGGGAAGATAAGGCCGTTGAAACGTTGGGGCATCTGATCCGTCAGCTTTTAAAGTAAGCAAAACCCTTCAAGTACTCCTCAGGCCATAGGAAATTTGCATAGTCCCTGTGGCCGATAACGCCTTGTCTATAATCCTGTTTATTCAGCTTCAACTGGACGTGCTTGCGGAATGCGCTGCTGGTCACAACCTGTACAAATTATTAACATCCGCACAGGTGGGACGCATGGCGCCGTCTATTTTTAAACAGGGTGATAATTGTACGGTGCGGCTGGCGCAACAAGACGACGGCCCCTCCACGGAAGTACGACGTTAAATATAAAACAGGATCATGCTATGCAACATAAGTTACTGATTAACGGTGAACTGGTGGCAGGTGAAGGCGAGTCACAGCCGGTGTATAACCCGGCAACCGGCGAGATCCTGCTCAATATTAGCGAAGCATCTGCCGCACAGGTTGATGCCGCGGTACATGCCGCTGACCGGGCGTTTGAGCAGTGGGGACATACCACGCCGAAACACCGTGCGGAGTGTTTATTAAAACTCGCCGACCTCATTGAACAACACGCGGAAACCTTTGCCAAACTGGAGTCGCTCAACTGCGGAAAACCGCTGCACTGTGTAATTAACGATGAAATTCCGGCCGTAGTCGATGTGTTCCGCTTTTTTGCCGGAGCGGCACGCTGCTTAAATGGGCTGGCGGCCGGCGAATATCTTGAAGGGCACACCTCGATGATTCGACGTGACCCGGTGGGCGTCGTGGCGTCCATTGCCCCGTGGAATTACCCACTGATGATGGCGGCGTGGAAGCTGGCTCCGGCCCTGGCAGCGGGCAACTGCGTG
This sequence comes from Kluyvera sp. NPDC087067, assembly GCF_044745165.1. Taxonomy (NCBI): domain Bacteria; kingdom Pseudomonadati; phylum Pseudomonadota; class Gammaproteobacteria; order Enterobacterales; family Enterobacteriaceae; genus Kluyvera; species Kluyvera sp. NPDC087067. Next base: position 765,982 of record NZ_JBIUZS010000001.1, read on the forward strand.
GTGATTAAGCCATCAGAAATTACCCCGCTCACCGTGTTGAAACTGGCCGAACTGGCGAAAGATATCTTTCCAGCAGGCGTACTCAATGTGGTGTTTGGCCGAGGCAAAACTGTCGGTGATCCATTAACCGGGCATTGCCTGGTGCGGATGGTGTCGTTAACCGGTTCTATTGCCACCGGGGAGCATATTATTGCCCACACGGCGCCATCAATAAAACGGACGCATATGGAACTGGGCGGCAAAGCGCCGGTGATTGTGTTCGATGATGCCGATATTGATGCCGTCGTCGAAGGCGTCAGAACGTTTGGCTATTACAACGCAGGTCAGGATTGTACCGCCGCTTGCCGTATCTACGCGCAGAAGAAGGTTTATGACAAGCTGGTGGAAAAATTAGGTGCCGCCGTTGCCAGTATCAAGCTCGGCGCGCCAGAGGATCCGACAACGGAACTGGGGCCACTCAGCTCACAGGCGCACCTTGCACGGGTTAGCGAGGCGGTAACCCGTGCAAAATTGCTGGCGCATATCAAGGTGGTGACCGGGGGCGAGAAAGTTGAGGGGAAGGGCTATTACTTCCAACCGACGCTGCTCGCGGGAGCACGTCAGGAGGACGATATTGTGCAGCGTGAAGTGTTTGGCCCAGTCGTTAGCGTCACCGTCTTTGAGGATGAAGATCAAGTGCTGGCCTGGGCTAACGATTCCCAGTACGGCCTGGCCTCGTCAATATGGACGCAGGATGTTGGGCGTGCGCATCGCCTGAGCGCCCGCCTGCAATATGGCTGCACGTGGGTGAATACCCATTTCATGTTGGTCAGCGAAATGCCTCACGGCGGGCAAAAGCTGTCAGGTTATGGCAAGGATATGTCGGTATATGGGCTTGAGGATTATACCGTGGTTCGCCATGTCATGGTAAAGCACTAATTACCCCCTTCGCGGTAGGCATTCTGCCTGCCGCGCGCCGCCTCTTTTTTGACATGCCGGGAACAACGTGCGAGGATCCGCGCCGTTGAAAAACTGAGCATAGTTAGAGTCATGAATAAAAGTCTGATTTTTACCACGGTATTAATTGCGGCAGCCATTGGCATTGGTACGTGGTTTTCGGTGAGTCGTATTGCAACCTGCGATGGCAATAGTCGCCAGCTCACGGCAGCCTGTCTGGCCCAAGCCTGGGATGCTGAAAAGGTCAATCTGGTTCCCCAGTACGATCCAAACCATTATGTCAGCGACCCAACCGCCGACAGCATCTTTGCCGCTTCCAAAGTAAAACGCTAAGCGTAAGACAAATCACAGAATTAATGGCTGAAACGGCCTAACCTGGCTTTGCCTTTAATTATTCACACAATCAATTTATGAGAGAGTAAATTGATTGTGTGCTGGATTGTTTCGAGCGAAAAGCGGCGAAAAACTTGATGTGCGTCAAAAAACGTAGCATATTGCGCGGCTTTAACGATCAATTAGAAGGATTGAATTGGTGACGCTGTATCAGCATATGCTCATCTTCTACGCCGTGATGAGTGTCATTTGCGCCTTTATCACCTGGTTTCTTACCAAGGAAAGCCCCACAATTCGCTTTATTGCCGCGTTGTTGATTGGCGCCACATGGCCATTTAGTTTCCCCGTGGCGCTGTTACTGTCGTTATTCTGATCTTTATTTGCTCAGATCGCTTAGCAAAATAGCGATACTTTTGCCGCCTTCCGTTTGCTCAAGCGCAATTTTGACGATGATGGTTAACGGAACGGACAGTAACATTCCTACCGGCCCTAGCAGCCACCCCCAGAAAATCAGTGATAAAAATACCACCAGCGTTGAGAGTCCAAGACCGCGCCCCATGATGCGAGGCTCGAGAATGTTGCCAAAAACAAGGTTTATCACCAGATACCCCGCAAGTACGATAAGGGCGTCGTAAAAGCCGCTAAACACCAGCACCTGAAGAATAGGGGGGATCGCTGCCAGCACTGAGCCGATATTGGGAATGTAGTTTAGGGCGAAGGCTAAAAGCCCCCAGATAAAGGCGAAACGGACGTCCAGCAGTTCCAGCATGCCCCAGGCGACTAAACCGGTTACCAGACTGATAGCCGTTTTCAGCACCAGATAGTGCGATACGCTATCGAGCGCGCGCTGAATGGCCGCCATTCCTTCGATGGGGCGAGACATAATCTGCTGCAATTTTGACGGCAGCTGCGGCACTTCAAGCAGCATAAAGACGACGGTTAACAGCAGCAAAAAGATTGACGACATGGCGTTTGACAGCTGAGTTAACAGGCGGGAAACCAGCGTCATAGCGGCGTTAGGATCGATATATTTGATTAACTCGTCAGGACTGACGCCGATGCCGAAACGTTGCATCCAGGGCTGCAGGTTATATAACGGCTCTGCAAGCGAAGAACGGTATTGCGGCAGGGTGCGCGTCAGTTCGTTAAGCGAGGTTCCAAGTGAGGCGAGCAGCAGAACGACGGCCAAAATGATGACGCCTATCAGCAGTGAAATGGCCAGCACGCGGGGGACTCGCCAACGTACCAACAGCATCACCACAGGATTGAGGATCACGGCGATAAACAGCGCCAGCACGAACGGCACGATGATATCGGCGGCGAAGCGGATACCCGTCAGAATGATCACCAGCATGCCCAGCATGATGACAAGTTTTAATCCATTAAGCGTAATCACAGGCCTGGACATGTTAAGTTAACTCCACCAAAATCTATTATGGCTATCATAATTGGGTTTTTACCGATAATACATGCATTCATATCAAACAACATTGGTAAAGATTTGAAAACATTTTGAGATATTTCGACATCTATGCTAGAAATTAGCTGTGTTTAACTACTGAGGACAATTTTATTCCGCAACGATGAGAAGCAATACCGCGGATAATTGTAATTTTATGGACAATATGTTCAGGTTCTACCGTTCTACTAAACCTTCTGTTTTCCCTTCCTTTTCTGCCTTCTGTGGTGAGCAGCACTGGCGCAACGCGCTTTAGTCTCCTTCTTCGTTTGAGCTAAATTTTAATCATTTTTTATCGGTTTGCGTTTCTCGCAAACTGCGATGGATTATATTCTCATGCAGGAGAAGCACCATGTTTTATTGGATTTTATTAGCCCTCGCCATTGTTGCTGAAATTACAGGTACATTGTCTATGAAATGGGCAAGTGTAAGTGATGGCAGTACCGGTTTTATTTTGATGTTGGCGATGATCGCGCTGTCTTATATTTTCCTTTCGTTTGCAATTAAAAAGATCGCCCTTGGCGTAGCCTATGCGCTATGGGAAGGGATCGGCATTTTGCTGATTACTTTGTTCAGCGTTTTATTGTTCGATGAAAGTCTGACGGTGATGAAAGTCGCGGGTTTGCTGACGCTGGTGGCCGGGATCGTGCTGATTAAATCAGGCACCCGCAAAGCGCCAACCAAACGCAACGCCATGAATAAAGAGGTGGACCATGCAACAGTTTGAGTGGGTTCACGGCGCGTGGCTGGCAGGCTCCATTGTCCTGGAAATTGTCGCTAATATTTTCCTTAAATTCTCGGACGGCTTCCGTCGTAAAGTGTATGGCGTGCTGTCGCTGGTGGCCGTCCTGGCCGCGTTTAGCGCGCTGTCGCAGGCGGTAAAAGGTATCGATCTTTCGGTCGCTTATGCTATCTGGGGGGGATTCGGTGTCGCTGCGACGCTTGCGGCGGGGTGGATCCTTTTTGGCCAACGCTTAAATAAAAAGGGTTGGTTCGGTTTGGGTCTGCTTTTGGTTGGAATGGTACTGATTAAGCTCGCATGATGCGATCGCTGCCCGAGATATCGGGCAGCAACAACGTTAATTTCCCGCCGCTAATGCTTCCAGTTTGTCACGAAAACCGGTCACCGATATCGCGCGGTTATCCGCTCGCCAGCGATCTTTTGCCGCTGGCGCCGAGCTTTGCACCGCAATAACCTGCCAGCCGGTGTCGGTTTTCAGCAGTAGCGGGGAACCGCTATCACCGGGCAGCGTATCGCACTGATGTGAAAGCACCGAAGTTTGCGCCCAGCCGGTCACCACACAGTTCTGGTGGCTGTACAGTGATTCCAGATGATCGACCGGGTAACCTGACTGCGTGACTTTGCGGTCAGCTTGTTTGAGCGCCGCGGTAAGATCCGCTTTATCGCCGCTAAATAATGGAATGGGCGTGATACCGGAAGGCGGGTAGCGCAATACAATCAGCCCAAAATCCCACGGTGCGGCGGATGCGGGAACAATCCAGCCATCACCATCGGGTTTCAATCGCTTGCCTAAAGAGGCATCAACCCGTCCTTCAATGCCATGAATTTCATATCGCCAGATACCTTTTTGCGAAATAAAACGCAGCGCGACGGCTTTATCCAGCTTACCGCGCGGAGGTTCCAGCAGACAATGCCCGGCGGTCAACGCCAGGTTGGGGGAAATCAACGTCGCAGTGCAAAGATTGCCGCTGGCGGTTTCCAGCTGCCCAATCGCATCCCACGGGGACTGTGTTGGATTATCAACCAGCACACGTTCATCCTGCCCAAAGAACAAGGTTTTGATCTCTTTTGCGCTGATGTCGCTATCACCATCATCAGCGTGCGCAAATACAGGTAGTACGGACAACGATCCCAGTAAACAACACACAAAGGCTGTACGCATATCACTCTCTGAAGGGGCAATTATGATTATAAAAGAAATACCCAATGAGACTACTATAGACGGGAGGAATGGAAAGTGGGAGCAAAATCAGCGAACTACGCTCAGTAAAAGAAAAACTGCGTGGCAACAAGCGCACAGACGATAAGTAAAGCCAGGATGAGCTCAAAACGATAGCGCCGCATCATGATTGCTCTCCAGGAAAAAATCGGCGCTAGATTAGCGCCGATGCGGATAATGTTAGGGGTAGCCCAGGCAAGTGTTTCAACACCGGGTGGGGCCCCGGCTCACCGCCGAAGGCTACCCCCCGAATCGATGCGGTTATCGCGTCGACCCATTATCAACCTTTGCTTACGCTGCTGGCTGTGCTGCTGGTTTAGCCGCTTCGTGTTTTACTGCTTTTTTGTGTTTTTTCGCTGCCTGTGCTTTCTGAGCAACGGCTGGTTTAGCAGCGGCTTTTTTGTGTTTCTTTGCAGCCTGAGCTTTCTGCTCTACAGGCTTGGTTGCTGACTTAGCAGCAGATTTTTTGTGTTTTTTAGCGGCCTGTGCTTTCTGGGCAGGGGCTGCTTTTTTGTGTTTTTTGTGGTGAGTCGTTTTAGCTGGTGCCGCGTGAGTGGTGGTCGCGGTGGCAGCAGGTGCTGGAGTTGCAACAGCGTCAGCAGCGAATGCAGCAGAAGACAGACCCATAGCAGCGGCAACAACCAGAGCTAATACTTTTTTCATTCTCATACCCTCAAATCGGTTTTTCATTTAACCCCACTGCGGGGCCGTTGAAAGAACTATACCTGCGGGATGATTAGCTTTCCGTGAGTCATTGGTATCGCTGTGTAACGTAATGTACGAGATTTGTTGTGCGGACGTAACGGGGCAGTTTTCGCTGCCCCGCAATAGGTTAGCTCTGACAGAGGGACTGGTGACGCTGCGCTAAATAAACGCGCAGCATGAGGATAAAGGCGCATGCCACCACGATTGCGGCAATCAGGTAGATGCTGTCTAACTGATAATATCCGGCAATCCAGCCTGCAACTGGCCCGGTGATGCCTAATGCCAAATCCAGGAAGGCGGAATAGGTTCCCAGCGCCGTGCCCTGGTTTTGTTCTTCAACCTGTTTAACCGCTTCAACCCCGAGCGCCGGGAAGACCAGAGAGAAGCCCGAACCGGTCAGAAACGCGCCGACGCCGGCCATCCAGGCATTCGGGGCAAACCCTATGATCAGCAGCCCCAGGCATTCAACCACAAAGCAGATAAGCGACACGCGCAGGCCGCCGAATCGGGTGATGGTATTGCCCAGCACTAAACGAATACAAATAAAGCCGATACTAAACAGCGATAACGTGAACGCAGCGCCTTGCCAGCCATGAGAGGTGAAGTAGAGGGTAATAAAGGTTGCAATCACCCCAAAGCCCACGGTACCTAAACCTAAGCCCAGACCGTAGGGCCAAATTTTGCGCGCCACCACATGAAAGGGCGCTCTGACCCCGGCACTGACGCTGACATCGGCGCGAGTACGGGCGAATAGCAGGCCGATGATAGCAATGAGCACAATCACCACCGCGAACCCACTAATGCCAAACTTGCTGTTAAGCAGTACACCAAGCGGCGCGCCAGCGGCCATTGCTACATAAGTCGCGACGCCGTTCCAGGAAATCACCCGCGATGTATGGATCGCGCCGACGGTTTTAATGCCCCATAGCGTGGAGCCGGTGGAAGTAAAGCTTTCGCCAACGCCGAGGAAAATACGACCGATCAGCAATAATCCAACGGCAAGCATAGGAGAGCTTTGCAAAACCGCTGCCGCCAGCGTGAACAGCCCGCTCAGCATGCAGCAGACAATCCCGAGACTGACAACTTTTTTTGGGCCCCAGACATCGGTATAGCGGCCAGCATGAGGACGACTCACCAGCGTGGAAATATACTGCAAACTGATGACTGCACCGGCGACAAGCGTGCTGTACCCTAAATCGTAGTGAATAAATCCGGGAAGTACCGCCAGCGGCAGGCCTATTGAGAGATAGCAGATACAGGTAAAGACGACTATCGAGATAATGCGTAGGTTGAGCTGTGTGTTGTTGCTGTAGGAGGTCATAACGATAAATAGGTAAGAAGAAGAGGGCTTATTATAGGAATTGCCAGCTAGTATGGCGAGGTGGGAAGGCATTTTATGTCAATAAAATCAGTGGGGCGAACCAGCCAGGGCCATGAAATCGATAGCTGTTTAGCTCGATTGATATTGATGCATCCTATGATGATAAAATGAAAGCTTATTTAAGTAGAAAAAACAGCCAAGAAGTCTTGTCGGCGAATTTGAATATTTAGCGTCATTAAAAATAATAGGGTGTATTTTGGGTTATTCATTCTTGCGGCGAATGGGATAGCGGTTTTTATTATTTATAACTTGCTGCATTTATATTTATCTTATCTATTTATAAAAAGTTTAACCTATCTATCTTGTTGTTTTTGCAGCGCATTATTTTATTTATTTGGCTTAATTATTATTTCATGATAACTGATTGTAATCTTGTATTTGTTTTTGCAATAACTGCTTTGTTTTAATCTAACTTCCATTTTTTCTTGCTTACCATGATGTGATATAGATATATTTGCTCGCGATAATTATGATTATATCTGTAAATAGATTTACGTTAGCGTCCATAGGGATGATTAGTGCCTCAATCCTGATGCCGGATTCGTAATTTTTATTACTTCTGGAGTTATTATTAATGTCTACAGGATTACGTTTCACACTGGAGGTGGACGGCCTGCCGTCGGATGCGCTGGTCGTGACGTCCTTTCATCTGAGTCAGTCCTTCTCCGAACTTTTCTCCCTTGATATCTCGCTGGTAAGCCAGCAACTTCTCAGCATCGATTTCTCTCAGGTACTGGAAAAGCCGGCGCACCTCAAAATCTGGCAGGGCACGGAGATTCAGCGCCGGGTGAACGGCATTGTGACCTGGTTTGAGCAGGGGGAAAACGACGGGCACCAGATGCTGTACAACATGAGAGTCCGTCCGCCGCTGTGGCGTGCCGCGCTGCGCCAGAATTCCCGAATTTTCCAGAATGAGGACATTAAAAGCATCCTCGGGACGATACTTCAGGAAAACGGGGTCACGGACTGGAGTCCGCTGTTCAGCGAGGCGCATCCGGCAAGGGAATTCTGCGTGCAGTACGGTGAAACGGATTATGACTTTCTGGCGCGGATGGCCGCCGAGGAAGGGCTGTTCTTTTACGAAGAGCACTCACCGGACAGCGATGACCAGAGCCTGGTGCTGTGCGACACGGTGCGCTTTCTGCCGAAGGCGTTTGACATCCCGTGGAACCCGAATACCCGCAGCGAAGTGAGCACGCCATGCATCAGCCAGTTCCGTCACAGCGCACAGATACGCCCCTCTTCCGTTATCGGCAAGGACTACACCTTCAAACGTCCGGGCTGGGCGGGCCGCTTTGAGCACCAGGGTGAACATCAGGATTACCAGCACACGCAGTACGAGGTGTTTGACTATCCGGGACGCTTCAAGGATGCACACGGGCAGAACTTCACCCGCTGGCAGATGGAGGGATGGCGCAATAATGCCGAAGAGGCCCAGGGGAAAAGCCGCTCCCCGGCAATATGGCCGGGACGGCGTATCACGCTGACGGAACATCCGCAGGTGAGTCTGAACCGGGAATGGCAGGTGGTGAGCAGTGATTTGCAGGGGAGTCAGCCGCAGGCAGTGGCAGGACGTTCCGGCGCAGGCACCACCCTTGAGAATGATTTTACGGTGATCCCGGCAGACAGAACGTGGCGGCCGGTACCCCAGCCCAAGCCGTCGGTGGATGGCCCACAGTCAGCGGTCGTCACCGGCCCGGAAGGCGAGGAAATCTTCTGCGATGAACACGGTCGCGTGCGGGTGAAATTCAACTGGGACCGTTATAACCCGGCCAATCAGGACAGCTCATGCTGGATCCGGGTGGCGCAGGCGTGGGCGGGGCCGGGGTTCGGAAACTTAGCCATACCGCGCGTGGGCCAGGAGGTTATCGTTGATTTTCTGAACGGCGACCCGGATCAGCCGATCATCATGGGTCGAACCTATCACGCCGAAAATACCCCACCGGGTGGGCTGCCGGGGACGAAAACTCAGATGACTATCCGCTCAAAAACCTATATGGGCAGCGGGTATAACGAGCTGATGTTTGAGGATAAAGCCGGGCAGGAATTGCTGTCGATGCATGCGCAGAAAGACATGTCAACGGTGGTTCTTAATAACCGGGTGACCGCTGTCGGCGCTAACCATGTTGAATCGGTCAGCGGTAACCAGGCGATTAATGTCCAGGAGGGGCAGGTTGTTGTCGTGCATGCCGACCATAAGCAGCAGGTAAAGGATATGCATGACACGCTGGTGGGGGGAAACAAAGTTGAACTGGTTGCCGGACCCTGTCTGATAAATAGCGCGACATCGCTCACGCTCGCCTGTGGAGATGCCGTCATTACCCTCACCGCCGATGGCAATATCAGTTGGTATTGTAACAACTTCAATATCTACGCAAAGAAAATGGGGGCTATCACCGCAGCCGATACGGTGGATATCAATATGGATGACGCGACTCCCGGCACAATTGGTGCGCACTTTGCACCTGCAGATATTAAAGGTGCAGTTGATGCTGCGTTCCCCCCCGCCAAGGACACCAGTAAATAATCTCAAGGGACTGATTTAAAATGAATTATATTACTCATGAAGGCACATTCAGCTTGCCTGACTGCGACGATGTCGTGGATGAAACCGTCAATATCCTGAAATTACCCCAGCGCCAGGCGTCACTGGTCATTAGCCGGGTGCAGCTGGCGGAAGGGCAATCTCACGAGGGTTATCTGTCCCGCCAGATGGCAATGCTGAAAAAAGACTCCCGTCATTTTCTGAGCAGTGAGCCATGGCCCGTCATGCTGGGCGATATTCCGGCACTAGAGCTCACCTGCTCGTTTGAAAAACAGAATGTGACAATTTACCAACAGCTGCTTTGTACCCAACAGACACCGCATCTGATGGTCATCACATTCACCCGGCTTGCCCCGCTGGATGAAGCTGCAACGCAATGGTGGCAGCAGGTCAAGGCCAGCTTTATTGCTCACCGTGATATCACGCAGGCATGACAGGGAGTCTCTACCATGGGCAGTGATTTTCTTGCCGCTAAACTCCACGATCCGCTGGTTCATACCTCGCTACTAGCCGATTTTGTCTCCTCATTTGTGAAAGGCGCCATCTATGTGGCGGTTGCAGTAGGCGCTGCAGCGGCCGCGACAGCCGCCGTCGCTGCCACCATCGGTTCCGGTGGCACCGCGGGGCCGGTAGTCGCTTTTCTTATAAGCAATATCATTATTGGCGGCGTGGGGGCCGGGTTTGGCTCCCTGATTGATGATATCGCCGACGGCGCCGGAGCGTTGGTGGATGATGCGCTGGACTTTTTTGGCATGAAAGGAAAGCCGGACGGTCTTATTGTGACCGGTTCTCCGAATGTGAGGATCAAAAAGCAACCTGCTGCCCGCGCCGCAGGTAAATTGCCTCCCGCTGGCGAACTGGCAAAACTTGAGGCGGAAGACGCGAAGAAGCAGGAAGAAGACGAGAGTGCGTGGGACATCGCTGCCAATATTTTCTTTACACTGCTGCCCGTTGCCGGGCTGGCGAAAATGGCCTGTGATTTTTTGGCGGATCCCGCAGGTTCAATAAAAGAAATGGTGGTACCGACTGTGGCGGGCGCAAACCCTTATGCCACACCTGCCGATGAAGATAAAATAACGTGTGCAAAATTACACCTTATCCCACCTAATGAGCTGTTTCTGGCGGAAGGTTCACGTACCGTCCGTATCAACAGTCAGCCCGCCTGTCGTAACGGCGATCGCAGTACCTGTGAGGCGGTGATTTCACATATCCAGAGCGGTATGAAAGTTCGTATCGGTGGTCCATCTGAAGTCGTTAAGAATATCCGTAGTGGGAAAAATCCGTTCATGGGGCTGGCAGCCGACGTTGTGGTGGGGCTGCTGACCCGGAAAGCACTCGGTAAACCGCCTAAAAAACGTAAAACCGGGGGGAAGGAACCGCATCCGCATAAAGAACGCGATCCCAATGCCCCCTGTCCTATCAGAGGAAACCCGATTCATCTGCCCAGCGGAGCGAAAATACAGGCTGGGGAAAGTGAGCTGGATTTTGTGCTGGATGGACATATTCCTCTACTCTGGCAGCGACTTTACGATAGCCGTAATACCCAAACCGGCATACTGGGCCGGGGATGGCGGTTGCCATTTGAAACAACAATATACCGGAGTGCCTCTCCCGATATCACCACGCCGCCCCGAAGCGATCTGACTGAAAATAGTCCAGACCAGTTCATCTATATGGATGATGCCGGCCGGGCCTTAAAACTCGGCGGGCTGACGCCTGGCGACAGCGCTTTTTATGTGGACGAAAGGTTTCACGTCTGGCGCAGTAAACAGGACTATTTTCTCATCCAGACGCTGGCAGGAGAGTATTCCTTTTTTGCCCCCGACCCTGGCCGCTCGGGCTACTGGCGGCTGGAAAGGATCATGGACCGGCACCTTAATAGCCTGACGCTGGTTTATGACGCTACTGGTGTGCTGACTCATATTCATGATGATGACCACCTGCTGGTTGTTCGTCTGCAGTATGAAAATGAGCGCCTGCATAAGGTCTGGCAGTCTAGCGAAGATGGCAGCCAGGAACGTCTGCTGGTTAGCTATGCTTTTTCGCCGGAAGGACAGCTCGGCCACGTCATTGATGCGAATGGCGACGTCATCCTGCGCTGTGAATATGGTGATATCCATGGCCTGATTCAGGCGCTGTATTATCCTGCAGGCCGGGAGTCACACTACCGCTGGCAGACGTTTGATGCCTGGACGGATGAGGCGGGAGACATGCGCCCGGCTCACTGGCGAGTGATAGAGCACTGGATCCAGGAAAGTGCTCACAACGACACGCCACCGGTGCTGCTGGAGCATTACGGGTTTGACTATGACGTGCCGGGCCAGAGTCTTCGACTGGTGCAGCCCGGCCGGGGAGAAAGCGTCTGGCGCTGGGATGCACTGGGGCAGATAACGTCAGAGCGGGATGAGTCAGGCGCGGAGTGGGCATATCAGTGGAACACCGCACGGCAGCTGCTTAAAAGCATCGATCCTCTGGGGAACTCGCAGACCTTTACCTATGACGAATACGGCAATATTGCCGTGTTCACCAATGCGCTGGGTGAGAAAACGGCAATCACCTGGCTCCCGGGTTTTTCTTTCCCGGTCAGATGGATACAAGCCGGACAGGTGGTCTGGTCGTATGAGTATAACAACATCGGGGATGTCATCAGTATGACCGATCCGGAGGGGCACATCACCCGGCTGGAGTGGGATACCGACGGCAACAACACCGTGGTACATGATGCGAAGGGAAATGCGCTGCGCTACCGATATAATCGTCGAGGGCAGGTGACGGAGTACCGGGACTGTTCCGATCGTGTGACAGGCTGGCGCTATGATGAATGGGGACGTGTCACGCAGCATATCAATGCTGAAAGTCATGGCACTCATTACGGTTACACCGCTACCGACCGTCTGCATACGCTGACCCGACCGGACGGGGAGTTTATGCAGTTTGAGTACGATGCGGCAGGTGAGCTTATTCGCCATCAGGATTATGGCAGGGTATTGACCCTCTTTACCCGTAACGCGCGGGGTCAGGTGACGCAGCGAACCGACCCGGGCGGCTATACGTTACGGTATGAGTACGACCCGCTGGGGCGTCTTAAACGCCTGTTCAATGAAAAAGGTGAGGCCTATCGTTTTGAGTACGACGCGCAGGACAACCTGATACAGGAAACCGGGCTGACCGGGATACAAAAAACGTATCAACGGGATGCGCTGGGTCAGCTTCTGACGCAGACTGAAACGCCCACGGATGGCGGTACGCCTCTGCTGACTCACTTTGAGTACGATGCCCTGGGCCGACAGACGGCCCGCATGACCCCATCACGGCGCACTGAGTATCATTACGCATTACACCAGACAACCGTCCTCAATATCACCGCAGAAGGCACCACGACGCTGCGTTTTGATTACAACCGTCTGGGGCGGCTGCTTGCCGAGCATAACCACGGCGGCGATTATCGCTATGAGTACGATGGGCTGGGTAACCGGATCGCCGAGCATCTGCCGGGAGATCAGACGCTACGTCACCTGTATTACGGTAGCGGGCATCTGCTCCAGACGCATCTGGACAGCGACTGCGGCCGTGAGGTGATAGCAGAATACGAGCGTGACGTGCTGCACCGTGAAATCCGCCGCACGCAGGGCACACTTAATCAGTACCGGGCTTATAATATCTGCGGTCACCTGACGCGTCAGAGCTGCGGCCGGAACAGGCCCGAGCTGGCGACGCCGCTGCTGGATATCCGCTATCACCGTGACGCCCGGGATAATCTGCTGCGGGTGAGCGGTCGATACCATCCGGGGCTGCCGGAGCGGGACAGGGATACGGGTGCCCTGCAGGAGGACGCGTTCCGCTATGACGAGCGCGGGCAGATAGTACATCACGAGCAGGACGGCCACGGCCGGACGTTCAGCTACGATGCCGCCATGAACGGTCTGGGTGACAGCGGTTACCGGCAGTCGCTGGGGTTACCGGACGCGCCGGGTAATGTGCTGACCGCATGTAAAGAGTACCGCTACCGCTGGGATGGTTTTGGTCGTTTAGCACAGCGTGACAATGTCAGCACGGGGGTTAAGCAGCGGCTGCATTATGATGACAGCCATCGTCTGATAAAGGTGGAACTGCTGAACGACCGGGAATGGTCGAGGGTGGAGTTCAGCTACGATGCGCTGGACAGGCGGACAGAGAAACGGATCTGGCGGCATAACGGCATGCTGCCCGTGCGCACATTTTTTGAATGGAGCGGGATGCGGCTGTGCGGTGAGCGCAATGATAAGGTGCCGCTGGCGCACACGCTGTATCTGTATGAGGAAGGAAGCTGGCAGCCGCTGGCGCGGGTGGACAGTTACCGCGGCGGCAGTGCGCCACAACAGCGCGTACTGTATTATCACAGCCTGCCCAACGGTTTTGCGCCGTGCCTGACGAACAGCGAAGGTGAGATAGTCTGGCGCGGACGGATGCAGCTGTGGGGAACGCTGAGGACAGAGGAAAATCGGGAAAGCTACTCCATGCACCCGGCGCACAACCTGCGGTTCGCGGGTCAGTATCTGGACAGGGAAACGGGGCTTCACTACAATACGTTCAGGTATTATGCGCCGGAGAGCGGCCGGTTTACCCAGCTGGACCCGATAGGGGTGAATGGTGGGTGGAACCTTTATCAGTATGCGCCGAACCCGTTATGGTGGATTGATCCGTTAGGATTAAAATGTGGTGAGGGGGAACAGCCTGAATGGACACCTCACAATTACAAGCATTTCCCTCCTAAGAATAAATCTTGGAAGGATATAATTAAATCCACTAAAACAGGGCCAGCAAAATATAAACCCGACATTAATATCAAGTCTGTAGAATATGATGTATTTAATTCAGGAACACCTGTTACGAATGGTAAACTCTGGAAAGTAAAAGATATGGGGGAAGTTATTGGAGCCAGTGAGGGTAAACCATCTCAATGGATGAGGGTTGAACTTAGTGCTGGAACAATTCACGGACATCCAATATCTATAGATGAGTTCTTAAGGTTAACAACACCATGAACATTGATTTCTCAACAAAAAAAGGAGAGATCGTATTCAACGAATTCTCATTAGAACAGAATATCTCCCTTGACAAGCAGCAAGACTCTCTAAAAGAAGATATGTTACAAGTTGAATTTCCAGGTGGATATATTCTTGATGTGGGGTGGAGACCATCATTTGATATAAATGGTAGATTTTATATTTATCTGATAAAAGATTTTGATTGGATCGCGCCTGTCTATAATGGTAATGCTGGAGATATCGATTCTTTAGTATTTGAAATTAATCAAGCACTAAATAAACTGTAATGTAAAAGCCGGGAAAAAAATTAAATCTTCCCGGCTTTTTATTATTTAATTTTGGTTCAGCCCACTAAACAAGCACGTCCTTAATTCCCTTAACCACCTGTTTAGTCTGGTAAATCTGCTCGCTTATATCATCTTCAATAATGTATCCATTATAAATTATTGAAGATGCCGAAAAACGACACGGATAGCTGCGACGATTGTTTGTGAAAAGGAGGTCAATCACTGCAGCCGCCTATGCAGCATCCCCCCCGTCAACAACGCCCCCACCAGCAGCAGGGCAATAAATCCCCCAACGCCGTTCCAGCCATATTGATGCCAGAAAACCCCGCCCAATGTCCCTGCAATACTCGAACCTAAATAGTAACTGAAAAGATAGAGCGAAGAAGCCTGGCCTCTGGCGCGGCGGGCACGTGGGCCGATCCAACTGCTGGCGACCGAGTGGGCGGCGAAGAAACCGGCAGAGAACAGCAGCATTCCGGGGAAAATAACCCACAGCGGGGAAAACAGCGTCAATAACAGACCCAGCAGCATAATGCCGGTAAAGAAGATCATCACCGGGCCACGACCGTAGCGAGTAGTCATCATTCCGGCCTTTGGCGAGCTCCACGTTCCGGTCAGATAGGCGACGGAGAGCAGGCCCACAACCGCCTGATTGAGCGACCATGGCGACAGCATCAGACGATAGCCGATGTAGTTAAACAAGGTCACAAATGCGCCCATCAGCAGGAAACCTTCGATAAACAGCAGGGGAAGACCCCGATCGCGCCAGTGCAGACGGAAATTAATCAGCAAAGATTTAGGCTTTAATGAACTGGCCCGGAAGTGACGAGATTCCGGGAGAATGCGCCAGAACATAATTGCCGCCCCTAAAGCAAAGGCGCTGATAACCGCCAGTGCGGCGCGCCAGCCAAAGAAATCGGTTATTACCCCGGTCAGCAGGCGTCCACTCATGCCACCAATGGAGTTCCCGCTGATGTAAAGTCCCATTGAAAAAGCGACAAAACTCGGGTGGATTTCTTCACTTAAGTAAGTCATGCCGACTGCCGCCACGCCGCTAAGCGAAAGACCAATCAACGCGCGCATGATTAAAATGCCATGCCAGCTGGTCATCATGGTTGAAAGTAAGGAACAACAGGCAGCCAGCAGCAGTGCGGTGACCATCACCGGTTTACGACCGATGGCATCAGACAGTGGGCCGGTAAATAGCAGGCCAATTGCCAGCATCGCGGTTGATATAGACAGCGAAATACTGCTCTGCGCCGGTGAAACACCGAACTCATGAGAAAGGACGGGCAGGATTGGCTGCACACAATACAGCAGCGCAAAAGTGGCGAGGCCTGCGGAGAAAAGGGCCAGCGTCACACGAATAAACGACGGCGTACCGCGACGGATATAAACGTTCGCGGAAGGGGAAAGATCATCGCGGACATCATTTACGGGAGTATGGTCTGCGGTTGTTGTGCGGCTCACGAGAAAATCCTTGGTAATAACGACTTAGGTCACAACTTCAGGGTAGGAAATTGTAAATATTCTGTCTAATATATTAATAATCTCAATTAAGACTTTTAAAGTATGAATATTGAACTTCGACATCTGCGCTACTTTGTCGCCGTCGCTGAAGAGCTGCATTTTGGCCGTGCCGCCGCACGTTTAAACATTTCTCAGCCGCCGCTCAGCCAACAGATTCAGATTCTTGAGCAGCAGGTGGGCGCGCGTTTATTTGCGCGTACTAATCGCAGCGTCACCCTGACCGCTGCGGGGCGTCAGTTTCTAGCCGATAGCCGCCAGATCCTACTTCAGGTCAATGATGCCGCCGCAAGGGCAAGCCGTTTGCATCATGGTGAAACGGGCGAGCTGAATATTGGCTTCACTTCATCGGCCCCGTTTATTAAAGCGGTGTCCGATACCTTGTCGACCTTCCGCCAGCATTACCCGGATGTGCATATTCAGACGCGTGAAACCAATACCCGCGAGCAGATATCACCGCTCACCGAAGGGGCGCTGGATTTAGGATTAATGCGCAATACACAACTACCCGACACGCTTCACTGGCAGGTCATTTTGCGTGAACCGTTGCTGGCAATGATCCACCGCGACCATCCGTTGGCGGTGCAGCACTCGGTGAGTCTGATTGAGTTAAGCAAAGAACCCTTCGTCTTTTTTGACCCCCACGTGGGAACCGGGCTGTATGACGATATCCTCGGCCTGATGCGTCGTTATGGCGTAATGCCGACCATCACCCAGGAAGTGGGGGAGGCAATGACGATTATTGGCCTTGTGGCCTCAGGACTAGGGGTATCTATTCTGCCCGCGTCGTTTCGTCGCGTGCAGCTTCAGGAAATGCGTTGGGTACCGATTACAGAGCCAGATGCAGTGTCGGAAATGTGGCTGGTGTGGTCAAAACATCATGAGCTAAGCCAGTCGGCAGAGCGTTTTAAACAACATCTGCTGACTGCCGCAAAGGTGAGCATTTCTACGACAAAAACATGAAAAATTGTGCAGTAAATCACATGGCTAAGTAAAAATTTGACGTAGGCCATTGAAGTACTTCACCATAGTCCACAGTTTATTTCGAAGCGCGAAAATAAGGGAGTTTCACGGTGGTAGCGGACAGTCAGCCAGGCCATATCGATCAAATTAAGCAGACCAATGCGGGGGCCGTCTATCGCCTCATTGATCAACTCGGCCCGGTCTCCCGTATCGACCTCTCCCGACTGGCGCAACTGGCTCCGGCCAGTATCACCAAAATTGTTCGCGAACTGCTGGAAGCGCACCTGGTTCAGGAGACTGAAATTCAGGAACTGGGTAGCCGTGGCCGTCCCGCCGTCGGTTTGATGGTCGAAACACAAGCCTGGCACTATCTCTCGGTGCGCATTGGTCGCGGTTATATTCATCTTGCTCTACGCGACCTCAGCAGTATGCTGGTCGTTGAAGAACAGCTGGAACTTGCGCTGGAGCACGAAACGCCGTTTCTTGAACGTGTGCTTAATCATATCGACCAATTTTTCATTCGCCATCAACGCTTACTGGAACGCTTAACGGCGGTGGCGATCACGCTGCCCGGGATCATCGATACGGAGAACGGCATTATTCACCGCATGCCGTTTTATGATGTGACCGATGTGCCGCTCGGCGCGACGCTTGAAGCGCATACCGGTGTGCCTGTGTACATCCAGCACGATATCAGCGCCTGGACGATGGCCGAGGCGTTATTTGGCGCCTCGCGCGGCGCGCGTGATGTTATTCAGGTGGTTATCGATCACAACGTCGGCGCGGGAGTGATCACCGATGGTCGCTTGCTGCATGCGGGGAGCAGCAGTCTGGTGGAGATCGGGCATACGCAGGTTGATCCGTTTGGCAAGCGCTGCTATTGCGGCAATCACGGTTGCCTTGAAACCATTGCCAGTGTGCAAAGCGTGCTGGAGCTGACTCAGGCGCGTATGCAGCAATCCATGAGCTCGATGTTGCACCAGCAGCCGCTGACGGTTGACTGGTTATGCCAATCCGCCTTGCAGGGGGATTTGCTGGCAAAAGACATTATCAGCAGCATTGGCACCAACGTGGGGCGCATTCTTGCGATTATGGTGAATTTGTTTAATCCGCAAAAAATTCTTATCGGTTCCCCGTTTAACGCCGCATCCGACATCCTTTTCCCGACCATTGCTGACTGTATCCGCCAGCAATCGTTACCCGCCTACAGCAAACACATTGCCGTTGAACAAACACAGTTTTCTAACCGAGGCACGATGGCCGGGGCGGCGCTGGTCAAAGATGCGCTGTATAACGGAACATTACTGATTAGACTGTTACAGGGTTAACAATTTTTATCAGTTTTGCAAAAAATTGCGCTATCTCAATCCGGCTATCCCGTGCATCACGTAAACTTTCACCTGCTTGAATTATTCATTGCTTTGATATTTTATCGACGTCGCCGTGGGGTTAGTGAGTCATGCTTAATCGTTTCTTTATTACTGGAACTGATACTTCCGTCGGTAAGACGGTGGTTTCTCGTGCGCTATTACAGGCGCTCGCCGCCAGCGGGAAACGGGTGGCAGGTTATAAGCCGGTGGCAAAAGGCAGCAAAGAGACACCGGATGGCCTGCGCAACAAAGATGCGCTGGTGCTGCAAAGCGTTTCATCGCTGGCGTTACCTTACGATGCCATCAATCCTATCGCACTGAGCGAAGAAGAGAGCAGCGTCGCGCACAGCCGTCCCATTAACTACACCTTATTGTCCGATGGCCTGGCGAATTTAAGCCGTCAGGTAGACAACGTCGTGGTTGAGGGGACGGGAGGCTGGCGCAGCCTGATGAATGATCTGCGCCCATTATCAGAATGGGTTGTTCAGGAGCAACTGCCGGTGTTGATGGTGGTGGGCATTCAGGAAGGGTGCATTAACCATGCGCTGCTTACCGCTCAGGCCATTGCCAATGACGGCCTGCCGCTGATTGGCTGGGTCGCAAACCGCATCAACCCAGGTCTTGCGCATTATGCCGAGATTATCGACGTTCTGAGCAAGAAACTGCCCGCGCCGCTTATTGGTGAATTGCCTTATCTGCCGCGTGCGGAACAGCGCGAGTTGAGCCAGTATGTCGATCTAGCGATGCTCAGCAACGTGCTGACGGTAGATAGAATCCTGGCGTAAGGTGCGTGACAGCACGGACGCCAGCACACAGGCAATCAGTAAACCGGGCAGCAGCGTATACTGTCCGGTCATTTCACAAATCATCAGCGTCGACATTATCGGTGCATGCGTGGTCGCTGCCAGCAGCGTCGCCATTCCGGTAATTCCTACTAAAATAGCGATCTCCTGATGTGCCCCGAACACCAGACCTCCTGCATCTGCCAGCAGAATGCCCACCGCCAATCCGATAAACAGCGTTGGGGTAAAAACACCTCCTGGCGCGCCCGACCCGCTACTGGCGAGGATGGCGAGCAGTTTGCATAAAAAAATCCCGGCAATAATGGCAAAAGCTGGCGGAGCCAATAAAAAGCCCTGCACAACACTGTAGCCATTCCCCCATACGGCCGGCGTCAGCAGCGACAATATTCCGACGATAAGCCCGCCCAACGCAAGCTGCCACGGCGGCGAGAGCTTGAGCTTTAAAAACAGACGATGACTGGCGTCCATCAATCCCATCAATAATGGCCCACTCAGACCGCAGACCAGGCCGGTTGCTAACATGAGCGCGTAGAGGCTGGCGTTTAATGTCGGCACCTCGCTCACCTGATACAGCCATTGCGCGCCGCCGTTCATCATCTGCGTTACCAGCAGCGCGACAACCGCAGATATCACCACCGGCCCGAGCGAAGCCAGCATTAAGGTGCCAAAAAGAATCTCAGCGATAAATAAACTGCCCGCCAGCGGCGCATGATAGGCGCTGGTCATCCCTGCGGCAGCGCCACAGGCAATCCACAGTTTCCATTCGTCCTTCGGGGTAAAACGTTGGGCAAAAAGTGAAGCGGCGAGGGCGGCCAGCAGGATCATCGCGCCCTCCCGGCCAATCGCGCTACCGCTGGCGACGACCAGCAGCGACGCCGTTGATTTCACAAGGCTCGCGCCGGTATCGAATTTACCTTCATCACTCTCCAGCGCTTCCATGTAATCGGTCGGCGCATGCGGACGCTGGCGGGTATAGCGCTGCCAGCCCCACAGCAACGTACCGGCGGCCAGACCGCCGAGCGCAGGCGTGATTAAGCGACGCCACCAGACTAACCCTTGCGCCGCATTGACCAGGCTGCCGCTGTCGTTACTTAAAAACAGCCATTCCAGGAAGTACATGGCGTGGCGAAACAGCGACACCCCCAGCGCGGCAAGAAGGCCAACCACGCAGGCAATGATCAGGCGACGAAACATCGCCTTGATGTCGGGGAAGTGATGAAGCCGTTGCATGATGATTTAGCGATAGAGCTTTTTATCAGCGACGGGGATCAGCAGGTCAGACTGCCAGTGTCCCAGCGTTTGCTGAGTCAATTGCCCCAGTGCAGTAAAGAAAGGATGGTTAGCTTTCTCGATAAACTCGGCAATAAAGCGTTTAGCCCATGGCAGCAGATGCCAGGCCAGGAGCTGATCGCACGCCTCCGGGCGCTCGTTTTCAATTAGCCAGGCGGCGAGCATCAGCAGGGTGCCAAAGTGGTCTTCCGGTTCGTTTTGCTGCACATCAAATGCAATCTGGTTTTCACGCATCCATTGACGTAATGCCAGGGTCGAGTCACCAAACAGGACGTTTTCGCGATCAAGCCAGACGGAGCCCCACGGCGGTGATGGTAGCGCTGACGGGCCAATAAACAATCTTTGCCAGGCTTCGGCCAGTGGCTCATCGGCGGAGGTGGAAAATGCGCGGGTTAGCGCATCGGCATTATCAATGGGATAGGGCCATTGTGTTTTCCATTCGCCGTCGGTAAAGGCGGCAACCAGCGGCTCGGCAAGCGCGCTATCCGGTGCAAAGTAAAACAGCGCCCCAAGAACGCGGGCGGAGAAAGCTAAAGCATCGTTGCGCTGAACATAATTCATTACTGCATTTCCTCAAAAGGGTGCGGGAACCCTCCCGCACCAATAGATTATCCGGCAATCGCCATTCCGACGGTCATGTGCAAGCCGTAGAAAAGACCTCGCCCTATGAGTTCACCGGCTAGCACGAACAGCAGTCCGAGCGTGAGCCCGATTGCGCCCGGCGAAACCCGACGAAGCAAAGGGCAGATCCAGCAGCCTAAACCGGCCGCCAGGAAGCCAAAGCGCCAAACCTGTAAGCGCCCCCAGTCAGGTAGCAGTGCATTCGCTTGCTGGACTGAACTGTGAATAAACCCAAGCTCTGCGGTCTGCATCACCACAACCGCAACGCTTGCTAAAAAGGCCAGCACGCTTAGTGAGGCGAAAAACGCGCCATTGAACGGGACTTTCGCCAGCTTTAGCAGCAGGGCTGCAAACAGTGGCCCGGTAAGCACTACGGTTAAGAAGAACGAGGCCGTCGTGTAACCATTATACCAGGTTGGCACCGTCTCTATCTGATAAACCCGCGTCATCGCCCAGACAAAAATTAATCCGAGCAGCATACTGATGATGAGCCAGAGACGACCCAACGCGGCGGGCATTTTACCCAGCGCTGACAGCAGCCACCAGAAACCGCCTACGGCGAAAAATACCGAACCGCTGGCGATTTCATTACTGAGTGCCGAAGCGCCAATGCGGTTTAAGGAGTTAAACGCCCGCAGCGGTGAGCCGAGGTGCATTACCGACGCTAAAAAAGCAATCCCCATGATGACCCACAGGAAAAACATATTCAGTACGATGCGCCGTTGATCCGCCCGTTCGTTACGCGCGGCCAGCCAGCCCATGCCGGTAATGATCGTCGCGCCAACAACACATTGCCCCAGTACCGTGAACAGTACCAATGGCCATTCATGCCATCCGCTTCCCATCTCACACCTCCTTCGGGTTGGCCAGATAGCCAGTGGTGTCGCCGCACGGACGTGCATTGGCGTTCGGTTTAATCACAATGCTCGGTTTGGTGAAATGCGCAGACGGCAGTGGCGCTACCGCCGCCAGGGTCCCGTGCTTTTTACGCTGCTCTTCAATCGGGCCAAAGTCCAGCGCGCGCAGCGGGCAGGATTCCACACAGATCGGTTTCTTGCCGTCCGCTACGCGCTCATGGCAGCCGTCGCATTTGGTCATATGACCTTTTGCTTCGTTGTACTGCGGCGCGCCGTACGGGCAGGCCATATGGCAATAGCGGCAGCCGATACACACGTCTTCGTTTACCACCACAAAACCGTCTTCGCGTTTGTGCATCGCGCCGCTCGGACAGACCTTGGTGCAGGCCGGATCTTCACAGTGGTTACAGGCAATCGACAGGTAATAGGCAAAGACGTTCTGGTGCCAGACGCCATTATCTTCCTGCCAGTCGCCGCCCGCGTATTCGTAAATACGACGGAAGCTGACGTCCGGGGTTAAGTTCTTAAAATCTTTACAGGCCAGTTCACAGGTTTTGCAACCGGTGCAACGCGCTGAATCGATAAAAAATCCGTATTGCGTACTCATTATTCAGTCCTTAAACCTTCGCGATTTCCACCAGGTTGGTATGCTGCGGGTTGCCTTTCGCCAGGGGTGAAGGGCGATGCGTGGTTAGGGTGTTGATGCAGGAACCGTGGTCGATACGATCGCCATCCATCTGCGCGTCATGCCAGGCGCCCTGGCCCATTGCGCTGACGCCCGGCATAATGCGCGGCGTGACTTTGGCGGCAATACGCACTTCGCCGCGCCCGTTGAATACCCGCACCATATCGCCATTTTTAATACCGCGTTTTTGCGCATCAAGGGGATTGATCCACACCTCCTGGCGGCAAGCGGCTTTCAGAACATCGACGTTACCGTAGCTGGAGTGGGTGCGCGCCTTGAAGTGGAAGCCAAACAGCTGAAGTGGGAATTTCTCGCGCAGTGGATCGTCCCAGCCCTCAAAGGTTGAGGCGTAGACCGGCAGTGGGCTAATGGTTTCGTCTTGCTTGAGCTGCCAATTAGCCGCGATATCGGCGAGGCGAGCGGAGTAAATCTCAATTTTACCCGACGGTGTTTTTAGCGGATTGGCCTCTGGATCGTTGCGGAAATCTTTATACGCGACAAAGTGTCCGTTCGGATCTTTGCGTTTATAGATCCCCATTTTCTTAAGTGCGTCATAACTTGGGAGCTCGGCATCTTTAGCGCGCATTTTCGCGTAAAGATACTGGAGCCACTGTTCTTGCGTGCGGCCTTCGGTAAATTTCTGGTGGACATCGTCGCCCAGCCGTTTTGCTATTTCACTTAAAATCCAGTAAATCGGCTTGCGCTCGAATTTTGGTGCAGTAGCAGGCTGAATAAAGATCAGATAGCCCATATTCCCGGCATAGTCGTTAGGAATAATATCTTCCTGTTCGACGGTCATCAGGTCAGGCAGCAATATATCAGCGTATTTTGCCGACGCGGTCATAAAGTTTTCAATCACCACAATCATTTCGCATTTGCTTTCGTCCTGCAAAATTTCGTGGGTTTTGTTGATGTCCGAGTGCTGGTTGATGATGGTATTGCCCGCATAGTTCCAGAAAAACTTAATCGGCACGTCGAGCTTGTCTTTCCCGCGCACGCCGTCACGCGTGGCGGTCATTTCGGTACCGTGGTCGATAGCATCGGTCCAGGTAAAGCAAGAGATGGCGGTTTTCACCGGGTTAGTTAACACCGGGAAACGCTCAATCGTAATGGTATAGGTGGATTCCCGCGCGCCGCTGTTGCCGCCGTTAATGCCCACATTGCCGGTCAAAATTGGCAGCATGGCGATAGCGCGGGCTGCCAGTTCACCGTTGGCCTGACGCTGCGGGCCCCAGCCCTGGCAGATATACGCGGGTTTAGTGCTGCCGATTTCTCTTGCCAGCTTGATGATGCGTTCAGCTGGGATACCGGTGATGCGTGAGGCCCACTGCGGCGTTTTTGCCACACCATCATCACCCTGGCCTTGAATATAGGCCTTGTAGTGACCATTGGCCGGTGCGCCTTCTGGTAGGGTTTTCTCGTCGTAGCCAACACAATATTTGTCGAGGAACGGCTGGTCGACCAGGTTTTCGTCAATCAATACCCAGGCAATACCGGCTACCAGGGCGGCATCGGTTCCGGGACGAATTGGGATCCACTCGTCTTCACGTCCGGCGGCGGTATCGGTATACCGTGGGTCGATAACGATCATCCGCGCATTCGAACGCTCACGGGCTTGTTCCAGATAATAAGTGATCCCGCCGCCGCTCATGCGCGTTTCCGCCGGGTTATTGCCGAACATCACCACCAGCTGACTATTTTCGATATCGGAGGTGCTGTTGCCGTCGTTAGTGCCGTAGGTATAAGGCATGGCGCAGGCAATCTGCGCGGTACTGTAGGTTCCGTATTGATTCAGCGAACCGCCGTAGCAGTTCATCAGTCGCATCACCGCAGAGCCAGAGGGTGAGGAGCGGGTAATATTACCGCCGACGATGCCGGAGGAGTAATTGATGTAGACGGCTTCGTTACCGTAATCTTTGACTACCCGCTTGAGATTGGTAGCGATAGTGTCCAGCGCTTCCTGCCAGGAGATGCGCTCAAATTTGCCTTCACCGCGTTTACCCACGCGCTTCATCGGATAATTAAGACGATCCGGGTGGTTTATACGGCGGCGAATCGAGCGTCCACGCAGACAAGCGCGAACCTGGTGATCGCCATAAACATCCTGCCCAGTATTGTCGGTTTCTACCCAGTAAACTTCATCATCTCTTACGTGAAGACGTAATGCGCATCGGCTACCGCAGTTGACGGAACACGCCCCCCAGACCACTTTATCTTCCGGGCGTGCTGCTTGTTGAACCGCAGCGGCCGTGGCGCGTAATGAGAAAGGGAGCGATAACCCGCCCGCCGCTAACGCCAAAGATCCTATGGCTGACGATTTAATAAGGGTACGTCGGCTTAGCCCTTCTGGCTTTTCCTGATTAGACATCGCTCACTCCATTATTTTTATTGTTTCAATACGAAATTAAAAACAGGGTAATAATGGAGCGGATGATACCTGGTAAGTGGTATGCAAGTATTATCCCTGGTCAAAGAGGGAATACTCCGAACGAGGGTTTATTTTAACGGTGAAAATAAGCGGGCTAACGCCGCCTCAGGGAAGAGGCGACAGGGGGTTACTGCGGCGTGTCGGTGCGGGTATAGATGATTTTAAACGTATCGTTGGCGCAATGGCCAACCACCTGTGCCCCCGATTGTTCGGCCTGATCGTTAGGCACGATGTCCAGTGTAAAAGCGCTTTCGGCGACGCCGTTGTTAACGATTTTTTGCTGAATATCGCTTCTGACGCGTTCGCAGGAATCTGGTACGGCTGCGAGCGCGGGCAGGGATCCCACAACCAGTAGCGCCAGTAACCAACGTGATTTTCTCATGAAAGGCTCCATTTTCCGTAGACGAATAAAAAGTATAGCAGTGATAGTGTAAACAATTGTATTTACTAATATGATTGAGAAAACTCCCGAAACAGGAATGCGGTGTGAAGAAATTGATTTATGTGGCGTCAATGATGGCGATACTTAGCGGCTGTGATAACAACGATACTCCCGCCGCGTTCACCCCGGAAATGGCCAGCTTCTCTAATGAGTTTGATTTCGATCCCCTGCGCGGCCCGGTCAAGGATTTCAGCCAGACGCTTTTAAACGAAAAAGGTGAGGTGGCCAAACGGGTGAGCGGGCAGTTGTCTGCTGAGGGATGTTTTGATTTACTCGAATTTCACAATATTGAAGAGGACACCGGCGCGCTTTTAGTGCTCGATGCAAATTATTATGTGGATGGCGTCACCCATGAAAAACGGGTGCGTTTGCAGGGTAAATGTCAGCTTGCTGAGTTTCCTGCCGCCGGCGTGGCGTGGGAAACGGATGATAACGGCTTTGTGGTGAAGGCGGTGGGTAAAGAGAGTCTGGTGGAGTACAGCTATGATAGCGAGGGCTATCCGTTAGGAAAAACCTCAACCATAAAGGATAAAACGCTGTCGGTCATCTCAACCCCTTCGCAGGATACGCGTAAGAAGCTTGATTACACCGCGGTGAGTTTGCTGAATAAACAGCCGATTGGCAACGTCACGCAGAATTGTGACTATGACAAATATAACAACCCATTGAACTGTGAGCTGCAGATTGTCGATGAAACCGCAAAGCCGCCGGTGACGCAGCGTTATACGATTAAGAACAGTATTGAGTACTACTAAAATGAAAAGGGCGCCAGCGGCGCCCTGATAACACTATGGGTTAATCGTGCGACCGGTCGAGCGGTCAAGACAACGCAGCGTGTTTGGTTCCCAATAGGCGTTAATATTGGGGCTTTGCTGGCACTTATCACGCGCATCAAAAGCAACGTCGGCTTTATCCCACTCTTTCTCGGCACGTTTGTTGACCTTCTGACGCAGTTGGCGCGTATCATTCCACTGCTCTTTATCCATCGCCGCTTCCTGGCGACTTTGTGCGCTATCGCCAGACTCAATAATCAGTTTGTTGGTGGCAGCGGATGCAGTGGCGGTGTACACGATGGCACCCAGCGCAAACATTACCGTCAGGCACAGGCGTTTGCCAGGTTTCATTTTCATTTGCGGGTTCCTTTGATGTGGTGAATGCAATGACTCCTGCCAATCAGTTTACTACATCTCTTACGGTCGTCATACCGGCAACAGATGTGTGGTCGATTCCGTATATGTTATGTGTATGATAGCGCCACGCTTATTGTGACGATGCGACAAAATGTTAAAAACTTCACTGCTTTTTTTTGCGACCGCTTTGTGCGAAATCATTGGATGTTACTTACCGTGGCTTTGGTTAAAGCGTGGGGCAACGCCGTTGCTGCTCCTGCCCGCAGGCCTTACCCTGGCGATGTTCGTCTGGCTGCTCACGCTGCATCCAGCCGCCAGTGGACGCGTTTATGCTGCTTATGGAGGCGTGTATATTTTCACTGCGTTGCTGTGGCTGCGTGTGGTTGAGGGCGAAAAGCTGACGCTTTATGACTGGACTGGGGCGGCGGTAGCCCTGTGTGGAATGCTCATTATTGTTGCTGGTTGGGGACGCGCCTAAAACTGCAACTTTTACACCGGTTCGCTGATTTACCGCGAACAGTGTGCTCAAGGCCCATCGTGAAAACGATGGGCCTTTGTTTTATGCGAATGTCTGCACTTACCGCGCTCGCCACGCGCTTATCGCTCAATATTTCCCACCATCGTCAGGCCCTCAATTCCCCTTTTTTTGTGATCCTACTCGGTAAAATTCGATAATTATACTTGTATGGTAGTTGTCTCGGGCGTAAGTTTCGTCCAACTAACCGATGAGATGTAAGGATTAAGAATGAAAATTGTGGGTGCTGAGGTTTTTGTAACCTGTCCTGGCCGTAACTTTGTCACGCTGAAAATTACCACCGACAGTGGATTGGTCGGCTACGGTGACGCTACGTTAAACGGTCGCGAACTTTCTGTTGCCTCCTACCTAAAGGATCACCTGTGCCCGCAGTTGCTGGGACGTGATGCGCATCGTATCGAAGATATCTGGCAGTTCTTTTATAAAGGGGCTTACTGGCGTCGTGGCCCGGTAACCATGTCCGCCATCTCTGCCATCGATATGGCGCTGTGGGATATCAAGGCCAAAGCGGCCAACATGCCGCTGTATCAGCTCTTAGGCGGGGCGTCTCGTGAAGGCGTGATGGTTTACTGCCACACCACCGGGCGCACGATTGATGAAGTGCTGGAAGATTATGCGCGCCATCAGGAAATGGGCTTTAAAGCCATTCGCGTTCAGTGCGGCGTGCCGGGCATGAAAACCACCTACGGCATGTCGAAAGGTAAAGGTCTGGCGTATGAGCCTGCTACCAAAGGGCAGTGGCCAGAAGAACAGCTGTGGTCGACTGAGAAATACCTCGACTTCACGCCGAAACTGTTCGACGCGGTGCGCAACCAGTTCGGCTTCAACGAACATCTGCTGCACGACATGCACCACCGCCTGACGCCAATCGAAGCGGCGCGCTTTGGTAAGAGTATTGAACAATACCGTCTGTTCTGGATGGAAGATCCTACGCCTGCGGAAAACCAGGAGTGCTTCCGTCTGATTCGTCAGCACACCGTGACGCCAATTGCCGTGGGTGAAGTGTTCAACAGCATCTGGGATTGTAAACAGCTGATTGAAGAGCAGTTGATTGATTATATCCGCACTACCATTACCCACGCTGGTGGCATCACCGGAATGCGCCGCATTGCCGATTTTGCCTCGCTTTACCAGGTTCGCACCGGTTCTCACGGCCCGTCGGATCTGTCACCGGTATGCATGGCGGCGGCGCTGCACTTCGACCTGTGGGTGCCGAACTTTGGTGTTCAGGAATATATGGGTTACTCCGAGCAAATGCTGGAAGTGTTCCCACACAACTGGACCTTTGATAACGGCTATATGCACCCAGGCGATAAACCGGGCTTAGGCATCGAGTTTGACGAAAAACTGGCTGCAAAATATCCGTACGATCCGGCATACCTGCCCGTTGCGCGTCTGGAAGACGGCACGCTGTGGAACTGGTAATCCCTTATTTTTATTAAAGCCACCTTTATTACTAAAAGAGAAATAACATGGACTTCATTAACGATCGTTTTATGATCGATAGTGAAGTCGGTGTTCGGTTATATAAAGAAGTTGCAGCCCAATTACCGATCATCGACTATCACTGTCATCTTGACGCCAAAGAAATTTACGAGAATAAACCCATTGAAAATATCACCCAGCTTTGGCTGGCGGGCGATCATTATAAATGGCGGGCGATGCGTGCTAACGGTATTGATGAATATTATATTACCGGTGAAGCCAGCGCGGAAGAAAAATTTAAAGCATGGGCCGAAACGGTAGAGGCGTCATTTGGTAATCCGCTTTATCACTGGACACACCTGGAGCTGAATAAATATTTTTCCTGCAATGAAATGCTCAGTACCGAAAACTGGCAGGAAATTATGCAGTTCTGTAACCAACAAATGGCAGGTGATGATTTTAAACCGCGACGTTTAATTTCGCGTTCAAACGTTGAAGTCATTTGTACTACCGATGCACCGTTGGATTCTCTGGAATACCATCGTTTATTACAACAAGACCCGAGCTTTGAAACCAAAGTATTGCCGACGTTCCGCCCGGACGATATTTTTGCTGAAAGCGCCACCGATTTTGCGAACTTTATTGTCAAGCTCGCACAGTTAACCCATCAGAAAATTGGCTCATTTAGTGAGTTTTCACAAGCGCTGGCCCAGCGTATTGACTGGTTCCATGAAGTGGGATGCCGCATCTCGGATCACGGCCCGGTCAGCATTGAATATCAGGCTGCCTCAGCACAAACCATCAATGCGCTATTCTGCCGTAAAGCAGGTGGTGAAGCACTGACGGCACATGAAACCGCGCAGCTGCATAGCGCGATGTTTGTGATGCTGGCAAAAGAGTACAAGGCGCGCGGCTGGGCGATGCAAATACACTTTGGTGCTATTCGCAGTAATAATAGCAAAATGCTGCATAAGCTCGGCATTAATACCGGTTTTGACTCAATTGCCGATCAAAGCAATCTCGCCGCGGGCTTGAATCAGTTGCTCGATGCCATGGCGCAGGTCGACGGTTTACCGAAGACGATTCTTTATAACCTCAACGGTAGCTATAACGATATTGTCGCCACCACGATTGCCAATTTCCAATCGGCAAATGATGGCGTGAAATCGCCAATGCAGTTTGGCTCTGGCTGGTGGTTTAACGACACTCGTCGCGGCATGGAAAATCAATTGAACAGTCTGGCGGACCAGGGATTATTAATGCATTTCGTTGGCATGCTGACGGATTCACGCAGCCTGGTGTCCTATACCCGCCATGATTATTTCCGCCGGATCCTTTGTAATTTAATTGGCGGTTGGGTCGACCGTGGTGAACTTCCTGATAACAACAGGATTTTAACGCGGATGGTTAGAAACATTTGTCACGATAATGCGGTTAATTATTTTAGATTCTAACGTCCTTCCTTAAATGAGGGTAGAACATGTCTCGTACTAATAGAAAAATAACAATTCCCGTCAGTATTGGCTATGGCTTAACGGATATTATGGGTGGCGGTGCTTTTACCGTTATCGGAGCCTGGCTATTATTCTTTTACACAACCTTTGTCGGTTTATCCCCGGTAGAAGCGGCCTCTATTGTGGCGATTGCCCGTATTGTTGATGCTATTGTCAGCTTATTTATGGGCAGTTTCACCGACCACTTCTATAAAAATGCGCTCGGTAAGCGCTTTGGCCGTCGTCGCTTCTTCTTATTGATTGGCGCGCCATTAATGCTGGTGTACACCCTGTTGTGGATAACCGGCATGAGTTTCTGGTTCTATCTGGCGGTATATCTGGCCTTTGAAATCATTGCCGCCATGGTGTTGATCCCATGGGAAACGCTGCCATCTGAGATGACCAAAGACTTTAACTCACGTACCAAACTGTCTACCTGTCGCATGTTCCTGTCCGCATCCGGCACGTTCCTGGCGACCTTTATTCCTGGGCTTTTAATCAGCCACTTCGGTGAGCATGATCCGCACGCCTACTTTATTAATGGCGTCGTCTTCTCAGTTATCTTTATGCTGTGCGTCTTCATTTCCTGGAAAGTGACCTGGGAGCGCGAATTGACGCCAGAAATGCAGGCTGAGCTTGAGCGCGATCGTAAGCCGACCTCATTGCTGGAGAAGGTGGCGATGGTCGGTAAATTGTTCAAGGAGTATTACTCTACGCTGAAAGTCCGTGCGTTCAGAAAACACCTGGCGATTTATCTGTTCTCCTTTACGGCGAAAGACGTCTACAACACGGTATTTGTTTTCTTCTGCGTGTACTGCCTCAACGTTTCTTCGTCGCTGTCCGGCACCTTGTTGTCAATGAGTATTGTCGGTCTGCCGGTGACGCTGTTGGCCGGGGTGGCGATTATTAAATACGGCCCATCTCGTCTGTATGTCTTTGCTTATACCTTGATGTTGCTGTGTCTGGCGGGTCTATTCATGGTTTATCAGTTCCCGACGGATAATAAAGTGACTATCCTGGTAGTGCTGGCAGCGGTGTATCAGGTAGGGCGCTGTGTGCTGGAGTTTACCCCTTGGAACGTTTTCCCATTCATTCCAGATATTGATGAGATGATCACGCGTCAGCGTCGTGAAGGGCTGTTTGCGGCAGTGATGACGTTCTCCCGTAAAACCACCGTGGCCATTGCGACTTTTGCAGTCGGCGTCATGCTACAGGAAGGCGGGTTCGTTAAAGGCAGCCTGGTGCAGCCGGAAAGCGCAGTAAACACCATTGCCATGATGCTGTTTATCGGGACATCCGCTCTGCTGTTGATTGCACTTTGGCAAGCGGTGACGTTCCACCTGAACAAGCAAACGCACAGAATTTTTGTTGATGAAGTCGAGCGTTTGAAAGCGCATGGGTCAAAGCTGGATGTGACGCCGCAAGCGCGCCATATTGTTGAAGACCTGACCGGCTATTCCTACGACGATCTGTGGAATGAACCCCAGACTGAAAATGCCAAATTGACTCGCCCAGCGCGGGTGCACTAAGCCAGATGGTGACAACATAGCGCATTTATGTCTATGTTGTCACACAACTCAAAAATCATGTCATACCAATTGCGTATAAATTAATGCAAATCAAAATCTCTCTTGATGAACTCGTTAATCTAGTATGGCAATCAACGTTCTCTACAGTGAGTCAAAAAGATGCAGAATAAGCTATTAACCGCGAAGGCAACTCTCCCAACCTACGATCGCAGCAAGCTGGTGTCACGCATTGTGCACCTGGGCTTTGGTGCGTTCCACCGCGCCCACCAGGCAGTGTATGCCGATATTCTCGCCGCAGAACATGGCAGCGATTGGGGTTATACCGAAGTTAACCTGATCGGCGGTGAGCAGCAGATTGCCGACCTGAATCATCAGGACAATTTATACACCGTAGCCGAAATGTCGGCCGATGCCTGGACTGCTCGCGTGGTCGGCGTGGTCAACGAAGCGCTGCACGCTCAGGTCGATGGCCTGGAAACCGTACTGGCCAAAATGTGCGAACCGCAGGTGGCGATCGTTTCGCTGACCATTACCGAAAAAGGTTATTGCCACTCTCCGGCAAGCGGCCAGCTGATGCTCGATCATCCATTAATTGCCGCAGATATTCAGAATCCACACCAGCCAAAATCTGCGCCGGGCGTTGTTGTCGAAGCGCTGGCGCGTCGTAAAGCTGCCGGTCTGCCGGCGTTTAGCGTGATGTCCTGCGACAATATGCCGGAAAACGGTCACGTCATGCGCAACGTTGTCTGCGCCTATGCGCGTGCGGTTGACGCGGGTCTGGCGGACTGGATTGAATCTCATGTGACGTTCCCGTCAACCATGGTCGACCGTATTGTACCGGCCGTGACGCCTGAAACGCTGGATAAAATTGAACAGCTAACCGGCGTTCGCGACCCGGCTGGCGTGGCCTGCGAACCGTTCCGTCAGTGGGTCATCGAAGATAACTTTGTCGCTGGCCGTCCTGAGTGGGAAAAAGCGGGTGCAGAGCTTGTCAGTGACGTGATTCCATTTGAGGAAATGAAGCTGCGTATGCTAAACGGCAGCCACTCTTTCCTGGCTTATCTGGGCTATCTGGCGGGCTATGAGCACATCAACGACTGCATGGGTGACGAAAACTATCGCCGCGCTGCGCATGACCTGATGCTCAAAGAGCAGGCGCCGACCCTGAAAGTGCAAAATGTTGACCTGGCGCGCTATGCCGATCTGTTAATCGCGCGTTATACCAACCCGGCGCTGCGTCACCGTACCTGGCAGATCGCGATGGACGGTAGCCAGAAATTACCTCAGCGTATGCTGGATTCTGTTCGCTGGCACCTGGCTGATAACAGCAGTTTCAAACTGCTGACGCTGGGCGTGGCTGGCTGGATGCGTTACGTGGGTGGCGTAGACGAGCAGGGCAATAAGATTGAAGTAAGCGATCCGCTGCTGCCGGTGATTCAGGCGGCGGTACAGGGCAGCGAAGAGGGCGAGTCTCGCGTGAAAGCGCTGCTGGCCATCGACGCAATCTTTGGTCAGGATCTGCCGCAAAATGCTCAGTTTGTTGAGCAGGTGACAAATGCTTATCTGTCTTTATTGAGCAAAGGCGCGAAGGCGACCGTGGCGCAATATAGCGCATCGTAATCAAATAACGACAATAGTTATTCTAAATGCCGCCTTAACAGGCGGCATTTTTTTTGCGTGACTCTCCATCTATTACACTTCTTTTAACTAACTCAAATAGCTTGAAATAATGGACGAATATTTTCAACCTCGATGTAGCATTATGATGAATGAATGCTATGACCGCTGGATTAAATATGGCATGGTTATTCCCAGAAGATAATGGAATCTCTTAATAAGGAATCTGGACTATGTATAAAAAAATCCTCATGCCTGTTGATGTATTCGAAATGGATTTAAGTGATAAAGCGATTCGCCATGCGGTTTATCTGGCGGGTAGCGAAGGTGAGATTACGCTTTTAAACGTGTTACCTAACAGCAACCGTTCTATTTTACGCGGATTCGCCTCCGACATTAAGAAATTTGAGGATTACATGCTCCGGGAATCCTCAAAGAAAATGGATGAACTCCAGCGTTTATTCGATCTTCCACGCAAGCGTATGCGTAATGAAGTGCGCTTTGGCAATATCCGTGATGAGATTTTAGCCATGAGCAAAAGCGGTGACTATGATGTTATCGTGATTGGCTCTCGTCAGCGAGGAATGAGCACCCACCTGCTGGGCTCGAACGCCGAATCTATTCTGCGTTACGCGAATATTCCTACGATGGTTGTTCGCTAATTGCTATACCCTGTATGCCGGATGGCAGCTGCGCCTTATCCGGCCTACACCAACGGTAGCCCGGTCGAACGAAGTGACACCGGGGTAGAGCACATTATTTGAGTACGTATTAATTTGAAAATGTCGCCTTAACGGGCGACATTTTTTTGATTACTCTTCGCTGAACCAGTCGCGATTTTCCTGACGAATCAACAATACCGACTCGCTAATTTCCTGGAGGTGTAACGTCATGGCTTTATCGACCGCATCACCATCTCGTTTTTGTAGCGCATCGAAAATCTCATAGTGCTGGCTTATCAACATTTCCGGTGATGAAACATGATCCAGACTCATATAACGTACGCGGTCAATGGCGGCTTTAATATTCTCGATGGTGTCCCAGGCTAACTGGCAATCGGCAATATTCGACAGCAACTGGTGGAATTCATCATCCAGCTGGAAGAAATCATTTAATTGCTGGCGGTCGATCGCGGTTCGTTGCTGATTCAGATTTTGTTCTAACTGATAGCTTTGGGCATCGGTAATCAGCATAGCTGCTCGCCGTGCAACGGCGCATTCAATGGCCTGACGCACAAAACAGCCGTTACGCACTTGCGAAAGCGATATTTTATTCACATAACTGCCGCGCTGCGGACGGATTTGAATCAGCCCGTTTTCGGCGAGTTTGATAAAAGCTTCACGCACCGGCTGTCGGGAAACGTCAAAACGCAAAGAGACCTCTTTTTCTGACAGCGGCGTGCCTGGCGGAATGAGGCAATGAACAATATCGCGGCGGAGAATACGATAAATCTGTTGGTTAACGGGCTGTGTTGGGTTCAGTTGGGTTTCGGCGGCCATTGAGTCGTTCTTATCAGCTGATTAAGCTACTATTTTACGCTTTTTTTGGCTGGTATCCCAGCCCGACCGGTGGTCAGGCTGGGATTAAATGCTAACTTTTACGATGAACGCTAAGTCCCGCAAATGTCTGGCTGACCGGCATCATTTCGACGGTATTGATATTAACGTGTTTTGGTAAGGTTGAAACCCACCACACGGCTTCAGTCACATCTTCCGGGGTGAGCGCGTCGGTATTCTCGTAAGTTTTACCGGCTTTGGCATCATCACCTTTAAAACGCACGTTCGAGAATTCTGTGCCGCCCACAAGGCCTGGTTCAATATCGGTGACACGCACGGCGGTGCCGTGGAGATCGGTACGCAGGTTGAGGCTGAATTGACGCACGAAGGCTTTCGTTGCGCCATAGACGTTACCGCCCGCGTAAGGCCAGCTACCGGCAGTGGAACCGAGATTAATGATATGACCGCGGTTACGTTCGACCATGCCCGGCAACACGGCACGCGTCATGTACACCAGACCTTTATTGTTGGTGTCGATCATATCTTCCCAATCCTCGACGCTGGCCTTATGTGCGGGTTCAAGACCCAGCGCCAGACCGGCGTTGTTAACCAGAATATCAATGTCACGCCATTCGGCAGGCAGATTGGCAATGGTTTCTTCAATGGCTGCGCGGTTACGCACATCCAGCTGCACGGTCAGCACGCTGTCGCCCAGCTCATCTTTGAGTGATTTCAAACGTTCGTAGCGACGGCCTGTGGCAATCACTTTATGCCCGTTGGCAATAAAACGACGGGTAATGCTTTCGCCAAAACCTGCCGTTGCTCCGGTAACTAGTACGATCATCTGTTAGTTCCTTCAAGGCGTTAATGTCTCAACACGATAGCACGCTATCTTTATCAGGGGGAAGATAGCGAAACCATTGCGGTCTTAAAACGACTTGCTACTCTAGGGGGATGTTTTTTATCAGGAGCACACCATGACGGCCACAAATCCCTTTTTTGCGAGTAGCACATTACCTTACCAGGCACCGCCGTTTGATCTGATAAAGGACGCTCACTATCGTCCCGCATTTGATGCCGCGCTTGCGCGTAAACGTCAGGAAATTGCCGATATCGCCGACAACCCGCAACCTGCGACCTTTGACAATACAATGGTGGCGCTGGAAAAAAGCGGTGAGATGCTCTCCCGCGTGACGTCGGTATTTTTTGCGATGGCGGCCTCGCACAGCAATGCTGAAATTCAGCAACTCGACGAGCAATTTTCCGCAGAGCTGGCGGGGCTGGCTAATGATATTTACCTGAATAGCGCGCTTTTCCAGCGCATTGAGAGCCTCTGGCAGCAGCGGGATTCGCTTGGCCTTGATGCGGAATCTTTGCGTCTGCTTGAGGTGACCTATCAACGTTTTCTGCTGGCCGGCGCGACGCTTGGCGATGCGCAAAAAAGCGAGCTGAAAGCGCTAAATACTGAAGCCGCGACGCTTAGCAGCCAGTTCCACCAGTGTTTGCTCGGTGCCGCAAAAGCGGGTGGACTCCTGCTGGAGAATGAAGAACAGCTGGCGGGGTTGAGCGCTGATGAAATCGCTAACGCCGCGGCCGCGGCGAGCGAACGCGGGCTTTCCGGTCGCTGGTTAATCCCGCTGGTGAATACCACGCAACAGCCTGCGCTGGCGTCACTTTATCATCGTGATACCCGCGAAAAACTGTTTAACGTGGGCTGGCTTCGAAATCAGCAAGGCGATGCTAATGACACTCGTGAACGCCTGCTCAGGCTGGTGGCGATCCGTGCCAGACAGGCTGAGCTGTTAGGTTTTGATGATTACGCGAGCTGGAGCATGGCTGACCAGATGGCGAAAAAACCGCAGGCGGCGCTCGAGTTTATGCGCGAAATCACCCCAGCGGCGCGTGCTCGCGCGCAAAGCGAGCTGGCTGATATTCAGAAGATGATTGATAACGGTAACGAAACGTTCACCGCCAAAGCCTGGGACTGGCTCTATTACGCCGAGCAGGTACGCCGCGAAAAATACGCCATCGATGAAGCGCAAATTAAACCGTGGTTCGCATTAGACAATGTTTTACAAGACGGTGTCTTTTGGTCTGCCAGCCAGCTGTTCGGCCTGCGGTTTGTGGAGCGTTTTGATCTGCCGGTCTATCACCCGGATGTCCGTGTCTGGGAAATTTTTGACGCGGATGGGGAAGGGATGGCGCTGTTTTATGGTGATTTCTTCGCTCGCGACAGCAAGAGCGGCGGGGCCTGGATGGATAATTTTGTGCCGCAGTCGACGCTCTTGGGTACGCGTCCCGTTATCTATAACGTCTGCAATTATGCCAAACCCGCTGATGGGAAACCTGCGCTAATTTCCTGGGATGATGTGATCACGCTATTCCATGAGTTTGGTCATGCGTTACACGGGTTATTTGCCACACAGCGCTATGCGTCGTTGTCGGGCACCAATACGCCACGTGACTTTGTTGAATTCCCATCACAAATTAATGAGCATTGGGCCAGCCATCCTGTAGTGTTTGAGCATTATGCGCGTCACTACGAGAGCGGTGAGCCGATGCCCGCAGCGCTACGCGAAAGCCTGTTCCGCGCGGCGAATTTCAACAAAGGCTACGACATGACCGAACTCCTTAGCGCAGCCTTGCTGGACATGAACTGGCACCGTGTAACCACCGCGGCATTACCGCAAAACGTAGACGCGTTTGAGGCGCAGACTTTAGAACAGGAAAATCTCCATCTGGATGCTGTACCACCGCGCTATCGCAGCAGCTATTTCTCGCATATTTTCGGCGGCGGCTATGCGGCGGGCTATTATGCCTACCTGTGGACGCAAATGCTGGCGGATGATGGTTATCAGTGGTTCGTTGAACATGGCGGATTAAATCGTGAGAACGGCCAACGTTTCCGCGAAGCGATATTGTCGCGTGGCAACAGTAGTGATTTAGAAAAATTGTATCGTGATTGGCGCGGCCAC
Organism: Kluyvera sp. NPDC087067; assembly: GCF_044745165.1. Taxonomy (NCBI): domain Bacteria; kingdom Pseudomonadati; phylum Pseudomonadota; class Gammaproteobacteria; order Enterobacterales; family Enterobacteriaceae; genus Kluyvera; species Kluyvera sp. NPDC087067. The sequence goes on from NZ_JBIUZS010000001.1 coordinate 803,802, forward strand.
GATCCGTTAATTGCCCCAATGCTGAAAAATCGGGGATTATTCGTGTAACCGCTGCTTTTATATTCTCCCGGAAAAATGATGCCGGGAGAATATAAAAAACACACACCGGGCTGGCGAATTCGCATTGAGTGATTCCGTCTTTACAAATGCGTTCAGTTGTTGAAGAAACTCGTCATTCGCTTTGCTACGATAGACCGGTAACTTGTTGAGTTAATGGATTTAATATCAGCACTCTACCGGAGGTAATTATGAATAAGTTTCAGCGTAAATCACGTCGTCAGTCCGCCTGGTCCACCCGCCCTGAACGTCAGGATTTACAGGCGTCGCGCACCGGTAGCGTGTGGGCTTTACGCCAGGCCAACTGCTTGAGTAAAAAAGCATGGAAAGATTTAGCACTGAATAATCCCCTGGCCGTTTAGTATTAGTTGAATATTGCGGTGTTAGGGTAATGGAAAGGACAGTGGCCCAATCAAGGAGAGAGGGTTACCGTAGAAAGAAAATCTATCCATGCAAGCATTTATACCGCCAGTTTCCTGGCGGTTTTTTTTTTGCCGTTAATCATTCCACTTTCCACTCAGATAGGCCGTCAGAAAACCGGAAAAAAGAATGAGCCCCATCGCAATCACAAATACCTGCATATTATCCGGCATGATGACCTCCACGTTGATGCTAAAGACATTCTCCAGACTACTGATTTAAACGTAGACTAACGGCATGCGTGGTTAATTAATTATTTATTGCAGTAAACTTTTTTCTGTAGGCCAGCGGACTGATTGCCAGATGTTGCTGAAAACGCAGGCGCAGATTTTTGGCTTGGCCAAAGCCTGCGAGTTCCGCCACTTTTTCTATACTCTCGCGGCCGGTTGTCAGATGGTGCTGCGCAAGCCGCAAGCGCTCGTCCAGCAGCCAGCGGGCAGGGGTTTTACCGGTTGCCGCGTGAAAGCGGCGCAAAAAAGTACGTTCACTCATCCCGGCCCGTTCAGCGAGCGAACGTACGCTGTGGGCCTGCGCTAAATTCTGATACAGATAATCGAACAAGGTACCTAGTCGCTGACTTTCCCGGGCACGAGCCACAGGTTGAGCCACCCTTTGTTTCTGCGTGCCGTCGCGATGGGGTTGAATGACAAGACGGCGGGCGACCTGGTTTGCGGCGTCGAGGCCGTAATCTTCGCGCACCACATGCAGACATAAATCAATGCCTGCCGCGCTGCCCGCAGAGGTGAGCACCTTGTCATTGGCAATATACAGGACATCCTCAACAACGTTTACGGCCGGATAGCGTTGTTGAAGCGCGTCTGTATAGCGCCAGTGAGTGGTGGCCCGTTTGCCATTGAGCAATCCCGCCGCAGCCAGCACAAAGACCCCGGAACAGATAGATAACACTCGGCAACCCCGCTGGTTTGCTTGTCGTAACGCCTCACACAGTTCTTCTGGCACCGCGTTGTCAATGCCACGCCAGCCGGGCACGATGATGGTATCGGCGCCTGTCAGCAGACTCAGATCGCCGTCCGCCACAACCCGCACGCCGCCGGTGGCCCGAAGCTCGCCCTTATCGACGGCGGCGACCGCAAATTGGTACCAGTCATCGCCCATTTCGGGTCGTGGCAAACCAAAGACCTCCACCGCAACCCCGAATTCAAAAGTACATAAGCCGTCATAGGCTAAAACCACGACGCGTTGGGCGCACTTTGTCATCTTTGGGTCGTTTTCTGTCATCACTGCGGGCAGTCCTCACCAGGGGCATCTGTTTATACTCATGCGGTCGTTGCCATAGAGGTAACATATAACGGGAGAATTAACGATGAGTTACGTAACTGAATTTCCTGCCGCCAGTCCAGCGATAGCGGCCGCGCATTTTCATCAGCGCCTGGCGTGTGAAACAGACTGCGCCGACGTTCATGCCTCGCTGCAGCTACCCGCCCCGGATTTTGTATTGCTGCATGTAGTGGGGAGCCCGGAGATGTTTTTGCGCCGTCATATTCCCGGCGCTATACACCTGCGACATCGCGATATTAACGCCGAGCGGATGCAGCAATGGCCGGAAGACACGCTATTTGTGGTCTATTGTGCCGGGCCGCACTGTAACGGAGCCGATCGCGCAGCGCTGAAGTTGGCCATGCTGGGGCGTCCGGTAAAGGTGATGATTGGCGGGATCACCGGCTGGCAAGATGAAGGGTTTGCATTTTCCACACCATGATGAATTTTCTTCATGTGTGATGAATTTTTCTCGTTTGCCTGACAATGTCACGGATGACACTATTCAGACATGCAGCCGTCCAGACGGCTAAATGATTCAAATAATAAATTATCACTCAAGGCAATTAGTCTGTCTGAGTGACTAAGGAGAATGCATGTCACATCAACACGCCCCGTACCGCGCCGATATCGTTGGCAGTTTCTTACGCCCGCAGGCGATTAAACAGGCCCGTTTACAGTTTGCCGACGGTGAAATCAACGCGCAGCAGCTGCGTGCCGTAGAGGATGCTGAAATACGCCGCGTCGTACAGCACCAGTGTGATTGTGGTCTGCATGTGGTGACCGACGGCGAATTCCGCCGCGCCTGGTGGCATTTTGATTTCTTCGATGGTTTGCAGGGCGTAGAACGTTACGACGCCGATAGCGGGATCCAGTTCAACGGCGTGCAAACGCGCGCTCATGGTATTCGTGTGACCGGTAAACTGGGCTTTGGCGACCATCCAATGCTGGAAGATTTTCGCTTTCTGAAAAGCATCAGCGGCGATGCCACGCCAAAGATGACTATCCCAAGCCCGAGCGTGCTGCATTTTCGCGGTGGTCGTAAAGATATTGATGCCACGGTGTACCCGGATCTGAAGGACTATTTCAACGATCTGGCTGATACCTGGCGTGACGCGATCCGCGCTTTTTACGATGCGGGTTGCCGTTATCTGCAACTGGATGACACCGTCTGGGCCTATCTGTGCTCTGATGAACAGCGCCGTCAGGTACGTGAGCGGGGGGAATGCCCGGATGAACTCGCCGCCATCTACGCCGACGTGCTCAACCGTGCGCTGGAAGGCAAGCCGGATGATTTGATTATTGGTCTGCACGTTTGTCGCGGTAACTTCCGCTCAACGTGGATCTCGGAAGGCGGCTATGAACCGGTGGCGGAGATCCTGTTTGGGCGCGTGAAGGTCGATGCCTTCTTCCTCGAATATGATAACGACCGCTCCGGCGACTTCGCACCGCTGCGCTTTGTACCGAAAGGCGAGCAGAAAGTGGTGCTGGGGTTGATTACCACCAAAAATGGCGAGCTGGAGAACCCGGAAGGAGTGAAAGCGCGCGTGGCGGAAGCGGCCAACTTTGTCCCGTTAGATCAGATTTGCTTAAGCCCGCAGTGCGGCTTCGCCTCAACGGAGGAAGGTAACAGCCTCAGCGAACAGCAGCAGTGGGATAAGGTGCGTCTGGTGACGGGGATTGCCGCACAGGTCTGGTAACCGTAGATTGTCGGATGGCGGCTTCGCCTTATCCGACCTACTCCTGTGGTAGCCCGGCCAAGCGTAGCGCCGCCGGGAACTCTTCACACCACGTTCAAGGCTGGACTCCAGCGACTCGCTTTGATCCCTTTGAAGATAAGCACCCATGCCAGCACGATAACCACCATCATTATCGGAAACAGCGTCATCGGCGGGAAATGGGTCAAAATTTGTCCGGTCAGCAGGGGGTTGAGCGCTGCACCCAGCCACCCCAGCGCTTGCGCAGAAAAATAGCTGGCCTTCATACCCGGCGGCGCAATGTTGTCGATAAGCATATATTCGCCTGGCGCATAAATGATTTCGCCGAGCGTAAACACCGCTGCCGCCAGCCCCCAGAAGATAAGATTGTTGCCTGACACCATAAATCCCGCGAGACCAATAACATAGCAAACGGTGCCAAAGGTCATAAGCGGACGCAGATTATTCGCCGTCAGTTTGCGGCCAATCGCGTATTGTAATGTCACCACCACGGCGGCATTCACCGGCAATATCACGGCCACCACTTTCTCAGCGAAGGTACTGTCGCCGATGGTCAATACGTACTGTGACATACAGGAAGCGAATGAACCGCCCACGAATGAGGCCAGCAGACCGGAAAGGGTAAACCAGAGCAATGCCCGGTCGTGGAGCAGCACCGAGGGCGACCATACGACCGCGGTTTCCCCCCCTTCACCGGGCGTGACTCGTTCGACATAACGCTGAATAAACCACAGCGGGAACGCCGCACATAGCGCGGCAAGCCAGAAGGGCAAGTTGATGCTCTGCATCACCAGCAGCGTGCCGATAGGCGGCCCAATCGTCCAGCCGATATTTAAGAAAGAATAGTTCAGTGAGAAAACCCGGGCTTTCGTGCTGGCTGCCAGGGTATCGGAGAAATAGGCCTTGAGGACGGTCGAAAAAACTGAATATGAGCAGTTTATCAGTGAGAAAAAGAACACGACCAGCGTGACGTTATTGACCAGCGGAATAGCCACAAAGCCGCAAATAAAGAAGGCGATGGCGATCAGCATATAGCGCTTTTTGTCGAACTTGTCCGCCAGAATACCAAAGCCGAGGCTAAAGACGACGCCAATAACCAGAGCAATAGACATCGCGTAGCCAATAGTGTCTACCTTCATGCCATATTGACGCGTCAGGTAGATGGTCATGAAAGGCAGCGTGGCGCCGCGCCCGATAGTTAACAGTAAAGACGATACCAGCAGCGCAATCGTGGATCGTCTGGTCGTAGGTTTCATTTTCCTGCCCAAATTATGTCGTGGTGTTGGTTTTTATTATCTCTTTCACAAATATCATGCCGCAGAAGGGTTGTATAGGCGTCGCCGTGTCAGTTAATGCCATTTTCGCCTGCTAAAAATAATGATCTATTCCTGGCCTGAATTTTTCGTTACTTTGAATGTGTTTACATAAATTTAAAAAACGTTGAGGCGAGAATGACGCGTAAAGATGGGCTACTGGCATTACTGGTCGTGGTGATATGGGGACTGAACTTTGTGGTCATCAAAGTGGGCTTACACAGTATGCCGCCGCTCTTGCTGGCCGGGTTACGCTTTTTGTTTGTGGCCTTTCCTGCGCTTTTTTTCGTGCCGCGTCCCCGCGTTCCGCTCTCATTGCTTTTGGGTTATGCGCTGACGATTAGCTTTGGTCAGTTCGCATTTTTATTCTGTGCCATTAATTTTGGCATGCCCGCTGGGCTTGCTTCTCTGGTTCTGCAAGCGCAAGCGTTCTTCACGATTATTCTCGGCGCGTTTGTCTTTGGCGAGCGACTGCAGCGCAAACAGCTGGTGGGAATTTCTCTCGCGGTGGTGGGTGTCCTGGTGTTGGTGGAAACCAGCATGGGCGGCCAAAACGTTAAGCTCCTCGGCTTTATGCTGACGCTGGGAGCGGCGCTGTGCTGGGCGTGTGGGAATATCTTTAATAAAAAAATCATGCTTCATCCCTCCAGAACCGGCGTGATGTCGCTGGTGGTGTGGAGTGCGCTGCTGCCGATTATTCCCTTTATGCTCAGCTCGTGGATTTTTGAAGGCCCGCAAATCATGGCGCAAAGCCTGATTCACATTAATCTCTCAACGGTACTGTCGCTGGCCTATTTGTCCTTTATGGCGAGTATTGTCGGGTATGGTATTTGGGGTTCGCTGCTGGGCCGTTATGAAACCTGGCGGGTGGCGCCGCTTTCTTTACTGGTGCCGGTGGTAGGGTTGGCAAGCGCTGCGCTGCTGCTCGATGAGACATTGTCACTACTGCAGCTTGCTGGAGCACTGCTTATCATGGCTGGGCTTTTGATTAACGTCTTTGGGTTTCGTTTCCCGGGCATGCGGCGGGTGGTTAAGGGATAAAAAAAGCCCCGCATAAGCGGGGCAATATTGTTAGCGATTGTTGTCGTTGTAATAGGCGACACCCAACTCATCTGACTTATCGCTACCGGCGGCCATGTGATTAAAATCAAATGGCGCCTGGTTACTGGCCGATGGCATCAGCATAGTCTGCTGGGTATGAGTTTGTGCTGGAAGTTGCTCCGCGTAACTCGACAATGAGGCCATCGCCAGCAGGGCGATAGCAACGGAAGCGAACAGTTTCATTATTTCCTCGATACGTCTTTTTGCAGGCGATTAACAAACACAGTGATCAATGGGATGCAGGTAGCGGGATTCTCCGCGCATATTGGTGACGCGATACTTGTGCGGCGGCACGTCGAAATAGTTTTTAAACGTACGCGTCAGCGTCTGTTGTGATTCGAAACCATAACGCTCTGCCAGATAGAGAATCGGCTCGTTGCTCTCTTTTAATTTCTGGGCGATTTCCGTCAGCTTACGGGTGCGGATATATTGGCCTAATGAATGACCGGTCTCTTTTTTGAACATCCGCTGCAGGTGCCATTTGGAATAACCAGAACGCTCGGACACTTTCTCAAGTGACAGCGGGGATTCCAGGTTATCTTCAATCCAGCCCAAAATGCTATGAATTGTAATAGCGTCGGTGTTGCGTCTGGACATCGTCTTACCTCTTCTTCTGTTTACGGCAATATTTTTTTAAGGAGAAGTTCGAGTGTTTCAACTTCATTTGCCGTTAAGTTTTTTGTTAATTCCTGGTGCAGGTTTTGCCCAACGAGCTGATGACATTGCTCACATATCGCCGCGCCTTCGGGTGTTAGCTGAATCAATACACCACGCTTATCGTTTGGATTAGGTAACCGGGCAATCCAGCCCCGACATAACAAACGATCCAGCATGCGAGTGAGTGCGCCTAAATCCACCGACAGGTTTTTCTTCAGCTCCACCGGGGTGATACTTCCCTGGCAGCGAATTGAGCACAGAACCCGGAACTGCGAGGCGGTAATGTCTTCAGGCGATAAATGCTCGTTGAGTAAGCGATCTTTTTTCTGGTTAACCATGTGAATTAAATGCCCAAGTGGAATCATTTCATTGAAGAGATTGCTTGTGCTGTTCACAATGGTTGCCCTGGCAAGTACTTTAGTTGCTGAGGATATTATTTCTCGCGCAATCATAAGTCAACTGAATGGATCATGAGATGCCACGAATTGCTAAAACGCGTCGGGTGGCGGTAAATAGGATATCCTTTACTTAGCCGTTTTAGAGCAAGCGATACGGTGCCCAATGGGTAGACTCGGGTAAATATCACGTATTTTTTCGTTAAACAGACAGGATTTTTGAGCGCTTATGAAGGAACTTTTTCAAGCAATAGGGCTTGGGCTGGTGGTATTACTGCCGCTGGCGAACCCGCTAACGACCGTCGCCTTGTTCCTCGGACTTTCGGGAAACATGAACAGCGCCGAGCGAAACAGACAATCGCTGATGGCGTCCGTTTATGTGTTCGCGATCATGATGGTGGCCTATTACGCGGGCCAGGTGGTAATGAATACATTTGGCATATCAATACCTGGCCTCCGTATAGCCGGGGGGCTTATCGTCGCCTTTATCGGTTTCCGCATGCTTTTCCCGCAGCAGAAGGCGCATGAGTCGCTGGAAGCGCAAAGTAAGTCTGAAGAGTTAAAAGAAGAACCTACGGCCAATATTGCCTTTGTGCCGCTCGCGATGCCAAGCACCGCAGGCCCGGGGACGATAGCGATGATTATTAGTTCAGCGTCAACGGTAAAACACGGCGCTAACTTCCCGGAGTGGGTGGTGATGGTCGCGCCACCGATTATTTTTGCGCTCGTTGGCATCATTCTGTGGGGCTGTTTGCGAAGTTCCGGGGCGATTATGCGCCTGGTCGGCAAGGGAGGAATTGAGGCTATTTCCCGCCTGATGGGCTTCCTGCTGGTGTGTATGGGCGTGCAGTTTATTATCAATGGCGTGCTGGAGATTATTTCAACCTATCACGCATGACATTCCCCGGGGTCGGCTACGCCTCGCCCGGGCTACAGTAACCCGGCGAAGCGCAGCACCGCCGGGAACCTTTTAATGTTGCTGCGCCTGTGCGTCTAAGGACGCATCAGGCCAGCGGCGGAAAATCACCACCGACCAGACAAGCGCGGCGAGCGCAGGTATCGCGCCCACATAACCAATCGACGACATCGACAGATGCGTACTTATCTGGCTGCCCAGTAATGCTCCCGCACCAATCCCGATATTAAAAATTCCCGAAAACAGCGACATCGCCACGTCAGTCGCATCCGGTGCCAGGGCAAGCACCTTAACCTGCATCCCCAGTCCAATCACCATGATCGCCATTCCCCAGAAGATGCTGAGGATAGCCAGATGAGTGACATCCTGCGCGGCGGGAAGCAGTAATAACAAGCAGGCCAGCAGCAGGCCGATAGCGCCGCTGATTAACCCGGAAGCATGTTTGTTGCCAAGCTTACCGAATATCACGCTACCAATAATGCCGGCACCGCCGAGAATCAGCAGCAGAACGGTGGCGACGTTGCCGCTAAGCCCGGCAACGGTCTGCACGAACGGCTCTATATAGCTGTAGGCGGTGTAATGCGCGGTCACCACCACAACGGTCAGCAGGTAGATACTCAATAACGCCGGACGGCGAAACAGGACCGGCAGGCTTTTTAGTGAACCTGAATGTTCGCTTGGCAGACGCGGCAGCAGTTTTACCAGCGCTAGCAGGGTAATCAGCGCGCCTACGCCAATGGCGAAGAAGGTTGTGCGCCAGCCGAAGTACTGCCCGACAACGCGACCAATAGGGATGCCAAATACCATTGCCAGCGCGGTACCGGTGGCGAGTAAACTCAGGGCCTGAGCGCGCTTACCGGCCGGGGCCATACGAATAGCCAGTGACGCGGTAATCGACCAGAACACCGCGTGAGCGAAAGCAATGCCGATGCGGCTTATTACCAGTACGGTAAAGTTCCACGCCAGAAACGACAGCACGTGGCTTGCGATAAATAAGATGAACAGCCCAATCAGCAGCTTGCGTCGCTCCATCTGGCTGGTCAGTAGCATAAAGGGCAGTGACATCAACGCCACAACCCAGGCATAGATGGTCAACATGATGCCCACTTCGGCGGTTTTCATGCCAAAGCTGTTAGCGATATCCGAGAGTAAACCTACCGGTACGAATTCAGTGGTATTAAAAATAAAGGCGGCGATAGCCAACGTGACGACCCGAAGCCACGCGACCCGACGAGAAACGGTATTTGTTGTCATATAAAAGAACCGGGGGGTAAACGAGCGTAATGAACGATCTTAAGGCTATTAACGCTGCAAATACAATCATTATGTGATCTGCATCCCGTTTTTATATCTGTGACAACGTCACGTATAACGCGCATAAGAAGCTTGTCGCTGTGGGGTTTTTATGTCAGTTTGCCTGAAAGCAAATTGAGGGTTGAACGCGATATGCACGAGATTGATTTTTATATGGTTGATGCCTTTAGCCGGAATGCTTTTGGCGGTAATGCGGCGGCGGTTTGTATTCTGAACGACTGGCTACCCGACGAAACGCTGCTCAGCATGGCCCGCCAGCATAATCAGTCCGAAACGGCTTTTCTGGTGAAGCGGGAAGGTGACTTCGCGCTACGCTGGTTCACGACGCGAAATGAGGTCAATCTTTGCGGACATGCCACGCTTGCCAGCGCGCACGTCGTGTTCAATCATCTCAACTATCCACACGCCCGCATCCATTTTGATACGCTCTCCGGGCGTCTGACCGTGACGCGCAACGGGGAATGGATGACCCTGGATTTCCCCGCCTGTAGCACTAAAATGGCGACACCGCCGCCGGAGATGCTACGCGCATTGGGTATCAACAGTTATCTTAGTGCACATAAAGGTCGCGCGTGGGTAATTGAACTAGAAAACCGTCAACAGGTTGAGGCTCTAACGCCGGATATCGGCGCAATGATACCCGGTGAGCATAAAGTTTCGGTGACCGCCAGAGGCGACGGTGAGTATGATTTTGTCAGCCGTTTCTTCTCGCCGGGGGAAGCCGTCTGGGAGGATCCGGTCACCGGTTCCGCGCACACCATGCTGATTCCGTACTGGGTAACAAAACTGGGTAAAACGCAGATGCTGGCTCGGCAGGTCTCGGCGCGCGGTGGGGATATCCGCTGTGAATGGGCAGGCGATAGGGTGCTGATGAGCGGCACGGCGAGAACCTATTTGCAGGGCAAAGTGTGGCTGGAATAGCGGGCACTTGACCCGCATCGCATCTTATGATCAAGCCACCGGCTCATCCAGCAGCGCAATAAACGCTTCCAGCTGGCGGCTCATGGCCCCACGCCGCCACACAAGCCAGGTGGTTAGCCAGCGCCATTTCTCCGTCAGCGGCCAGGCCGAAACCTGATGATGCCCGGGCATACTTTCCAGCATACTGCGTGGGATCAGCGCCAGCCCGGCGCCCGCAACGACGCAGGCAAGCATGCCGTGGTAGGACTCCATCTCATGGATCCGACCCGGCGTCGCTTTATCCGCATGGAACCAGCTTTCAAAATGACGGCGATAGGAGCAGTTGGCGCGAAAGGCATAAATACTGACGCCGTTCACCTCGCTTGCGCGGGTGATTGGTGGATGCCCCAGTGCCGCGACAATCATCATCTCTTCTGGATAGACCGGGATCCCATCGAGACCTGGATGCATCACCGGCCCGTCAATAAACGCGGCGCTAAGCCTGCCCTCGAGGACACCATCGGTCATGGTACCTGACGGCCCGGTGGCTAAATCGAACTGGATGCGTGGGTAAAGCTGGTTATAGCGCGCCAGCGTCTGTGGAATGCGCACGGCCGCGGTACTCTCCAGCGCGCCGAGCGCAAATAAACCCTGCGGTTCATCCCCGGCAACCACCATGCGAGCTTCATCGACCAGGGCCAGGATCTGCTGGCTATAGCGTAGAAAGCTGTGTCCGGCAGGCGACAGACGCAGGCGCTGGTTTTCACGAATAAAGAGATCGACGCCGAGGTCGGCCTCCAGTTGACGGATGCGTGTGGTGAGATTTGACGGAACGCGATGCACCTTCTGTGCCGCCTGCGTAATACTGCCCGTCTGGGCGACGGCGTTAAACATTTCCAGTTGCGTTAGATCCATGCCTTTCTCATTTTGTGAATGGTGAGCTTAATATTATTCAGTTTTCATAAACGAGAGAATAGGTCAGGATGACACCACTTCGCAATCGACGAGAGAGAAATATTATGAATTCACCTGCAACCCATGCCATCTCAGTAAATCCTGCTAACGGTGAAACGATCGCTTCGTTACCGTGGGCGACCGCCGCAGAGGTTGACGCGGCGATGACTCTGGCGCAAAACGCTTTTCGCAAGTGGCGTAAAACCCCCGTCACTGAGCGAGCCGATGCGCTACGTGCTATTGGTCGCGTCCTGCGTGAGCGGGCTGAAGAGATGGCGCAATGTATCACCCGTGAAATGGGTAAACCCATTAATCAGGCGCGCGGTGAAGTGAATAAATCAGCCCATCTGTGCGATTGGTATGCGGAGCACGGCCCTAAGATGCTGGCAACCGAAGCCACCCAGGTTGAGAATAACCAGGCGGTGATAGAGTATCGTCCGCTCGGCCCGGTGCTGGCGGTAATGCCGTGGAATTTCCCACTGTGGCAGGTGCTGCGCGGTGCGGTGCCAATTATGCTGGCGGGCAACAGCTATATTCTGAAACACGCGCCGAACGTGATGGGCTGCGCCACGTTGATTGGCGAGATCATCACTCAGGCAGGGATTCCGTCAGGACTCTTTAACGTGGTGAATGCCACTAATGACGGGGTTTCGCAGATGATCGACGATCCACGTGTAGCGGCGGTCACCGTGACCGGTAGCGTGCGCGCCGGGAAAGCGATTGGTGCGCAGGCCGGAGCGGCCCTTAAAAAATGCGTGCTGGAGCTGGGCGGTTCCGATCCTTTCATTGTTCTCAACGATGCCGATATTGACATGGCGGTGCAGGCTGCGGTGATTGGGCGCTATCAGAACACCGGGCAGGTATGTGCAGCCGCGAAGCGTTTTATCGTTGAAGCGGGCGTTGCCGAGCAGTTTACGGCAAAGTTTGTCGCCGCGACTGCTGCGCTGAAAATGGGCGATCCTCGCGATGAGAACAATTATCTAGGGCCGATGGCGCGTTTTGATTTGCGCGATGAATTGCACGCTCAGGTGATGGCGACGGTAAAAGAGGGCGCCACCTTACTGTTAGGCGGAGAAAAGTCTCACGGTGAGGGCAACTACTATCCGGCCACCATCCTGGCGAACGTTTCGCCTGACATGACGGCGTTCCGCCAGGAGATGTTTGGCCCGGTAGCGGCAATCAGCATTGCGCGTGATGCTGAACATGCGTTAGCGCTCGCCAATGACAGCGAATTCGGGCTCTCTGCCACGGTGTTTACTGCCGATACTGAAACGGCCCAACGTTTTGCTGATGAATTAGAGTGTGGCGGCGTATTCATCAATGGCTATAGCGCCAGCGATGCCCGTGTGGCCTTTGGCGGCGTGAAGAAAAGTGGTTTTGGCCGTGAATTATCGCATTTCGGACTGCGTGAGTTCTGTAACGTGCAGACCGTGTGGAAAGATCGTCACTAAGCAAAACACGTAGCCGTTGCGCTCTGCTATAATCCCTGGCCGAAAGCGCCTATGGGCAAGGAGTGTAAGTGGCTACGGTTATTAATAATGCCATGCTGACGTCGATTCTTGACGACGTCCGACCGTTGATTGGGCAAGGTAAGGTGGCGGATTATATTCCGGCGCTCGCCTGTGTTAGCGGCAAAAAACTGGGGATCGCTATCAGCACCGTGGACGGGCAGCATTTTTGCGCCGGCGATGCTGAGGAACGATTCTCGATTCAGTCAATTTCAAAAGTCCTGAGTCTGGTGGTGGCGATGAATCACTATCAGGCTGAGGAGATCTGGTCTCGGGTAGGGAAAGATCCTTCCGGTCAGCCGTTCAATTCTCTTCTGCAATTAGAAATGGAGCAGGGCATTCCGCGTAATCCGTTTATCAATGCCGGGGCACTGGTGGTTTGTGACATGCTGCAAGGGCGTTTAAGCGCACCGCGTCAGCGAATGCTGGAGATCGTGCGTAAACTGAGCGGTGTGGACGATATCGGCTACGATATGGCCGTGGCGCGCTCTGAGTTTGAACACTCTGCACGTAATGCGGCGATCGCCTGGTTGATGAAATCTTTTGGAAACTTTCATCACGATGTGACGACCGTACTGCAAAACTATTTCCATTACTGCGCGTTAAAGATGAACTGCGTTGAGCTGGCGCAAACCTTTTTATTCCTCGCCAATCAGGGGCTGGCTGAGCATCTTGATAACCCGGTTATTTCGCCGATGCAGACGCGTCAGGTTAACGCGCTGATGGCAACCAGTGGCATGTATCAGAATGCCGGAGAGTTTGCCTGGCGCGTTGGCTTGCCGGCTAAATCGGGTGTGGGCGGCGGTGTAGTGGCGATTGTGCCACATGAAATGGCGATTGCGGTCTGGAGCCCGGAACTCGATGAGACCGGGAACTCGTTAGCCGGGGTCGCGGTGCTCGAGAAACTCACGCAAAAAATAGGACGTTCAGTCTACTGATGGACACTCTGGAAAATCTCTTCTCACGCTTGCAGCGCTCGACGTTTCGCAGCCGGTTTCGGCTTGGCGTTAAAGAGCGGCAGTACTGCCTCGATAAAGGGGCGGAGGTGATTGACAGCCATGCGGCGGATTTTGTCGCCGCTCGTCTCGCCCCGGCGTTACCTGTTAATGATGGTAAGCAGACGCCGATGCGCGGTCATCCGGTCTTTATTGCCCAGCATGCGACGGCAACCTGTTGTCGTGGCTGTCTGGCGAAATGGCATCATATTCCGCAAGGTCAGGCGCTAAGCGAGGCCCAGCAGCAGTATATCGTTCGCGTTATTCATCATTGGTTGGTTATCCAGATGAACTAATGCTCACATGTGTTGAGCATCCTCTGAGATGCTCTCTATGCGGTAAGCTTGATGCAGCAGATTGGCTTCAGGTGCTGGCCCCACGGAAACATATGAAAACACTATGACCTCGTCAGTTGTGTTATTAAATAGTTAACGTGATAGTAGTTTCCTCATTCTGTGGAGACGAAAATGAACCCTTCTTTTACCCTGCACAATTTTTCAGCTAGCGAGATTCTGGCTAATCTGGATGCTTTGGCTGAGGTACTAAGTCACTGTGTCCATGGCGGCGCATCGGTGAGTTTTATGCTGCCATTTTCTACTGAATCCGCGTTGGCATTCTGGCGACGTACGGCTGAAAGTACAGCCCGTCATGAGCGAGTCGTGCTGGTGGCGAAAGATGCCGGGCAGCGGATTGTGGGTACGGTGCAGATGGTTATCGATCAGCCTGAAAACCAGCCGCATCGTGCTGATGTCGCCAAACTGTTGGTGCATGAGAGTGCGCGACGTAAAGGCGTTGCCCGCGCACTGATGCAGCGGCTGGAAGAGGTGGCCATAGATACCCATAAAACGGTGTTGGTGCTCGATACTGCCACCGGGAGTGGCGCTGAACAGTTCTATCATCAGTGCGGCTGGCACAAATCAGGTGAGATCCCTCGCTATGCGTTAATGCCGGATGGCGAGTTAACGGCGACCTCTATTTTTTACAAATTCTTATAGGCTCGCTATTTATTGTCTCACTCTTGATCAAAACAGGGTTTCATAAGCGGAAAATCTGATAAGTTATTAGACCAATTTAGCGGGCTGTATGACTAATCCAGAAAGGAACCCATTGTGAAAACACTGAACCGCCATGATTTCCCCGGTGCCCAATACCCTGAACGTATTATCCAGTTTGGTGAAGGCAACTTCTTGCGCGCCTTTGTTGACTGGCAGATCGATCTGCTGAACGAGAAAACCGACCTCAATTCCGGTGTGGTCGTCGTGCGCCCAATCGCGAGCGACTTCCCGCCGTCACTCAGCACTCAGGATGGTCTTTACACCACGATTATTCGTGGTCTGAATGAGAAAGGTGAGGCAGTGAGTGAGGCTCGCCTGATCCGTTCTGTAAACCGTGAAATCAGTGCATACAGTGATTACGCTGAATTCCTGAAGCTGGCGCACAACCCAGAGATGCGTTTTGTCTTTTCTAATACCACCGAAGCGGGTATCAGCTACCATGCGGGTGACAAATTCGACGATGCCCCAGCGGTAAGCTATCCGGCAAAATTGACCCGTCTGCTGTTCGAGCGTTTTAGCCATTTCAATGGTGCTAAAGATAAAGGCTGGATAATCATTCCATGTGAATTGATTGACTATAACGGTGAAGCGCTGCAAGAACTGGTCGTTCGTTACGCGACTGAGTGGGCATTACCAGCAGAATTCATGACCTGGTTGAATGAATCCAACGCTTTCTGTTCCACGCTGGTGGACCGTATCGTGACAGGTTACCCGCGCGATGAAGCGGCAAACCTGGAAGCCGAATTGGGCTATAAAGATGGTTTCCTCGATACCGCGGAACATTTCTATCTGTTTGTTATCCAGGGGCCTAAATCACTGGCAAGCGAGCTGCGTCTGGATAAACTGGCGCTTAACGTGCTGATTGTTGACGACATCAAACCGTACAAAGAACGTAAAGTGGCCATTCTCAATGGTGCCCATACCGCGCTGGTGCCGGTGGCGTTCCAGGCGGGGATTGATACCGTTGGTGACGCGATGAATGACGCCGAAATTTGCGCGTTCGTTGAGAAAGCGATTTATCAGGAGATCATTCCGGTATTGGATCTGCCAAAAGATGAACTCGAATCTTTTGCCAGCGCAGTCACCGGACGTTTCCGTAACCCGTACATCAAACACCAATTGCTGTCTATTTCTCTGAACGGCATGACGAAGTTCCGTACCCGTATCCTGCCGCAGCTGCTGGCAGGGCAGAAGACTAGCGGCAAACTGCCGGCACGTTTGACATTTGCTTTGGCGGCGCTGATTGCCTTCTATCGCGGTGAGCGCAACGGTGAGTCTTATCCAGTACAGGATGATGCGCACTGGATTGAGCGCTTCCAGATGTTGTGGTCACAGCATCACGACAATGTTATCAGCACCACCGAGCTGGTGACTGCGGTGCTGAGCGTCAGCGAACACTGGGAACAAGATCTCACACAGGTTTCGGGATTGGTCGAACAGGTTTCTGCTGACCTTGATGCCATTCTGACCCAAGGGATGCGTCAAGCCGTTAAGCCACTGTGCTAATGGTTTAATCATCTAAGTGAACCCGGCTGCGGCCGGGTTTATTGTTTCCAGATCATCAACAAAACATATTGTGCCCTTAATTAGTTACAACATACATATAGAGTGTTTCCAATATCCCAATGAAACATTGTGCAAATACGCTTTTCTGGCATCTGGATAGGGCATCAAGTCTATCATCCACGCGCCTGCCATGCTTGAATACATGATGAAGATCACGTTTAATACACAACTCGTTAACCAGATTGAAAAAAACATGATCGTTCGTCCTCACCAACATTGGTTGGCCCGCATTTTCGTATGGCATGGCTCGGTACTGCCAAAGATTTTCTCCCGCTTATTGCTCAATTTCCTGCTGTCGATAGTGGTTATTCTGATCCTGCCCTGGTACTCATCGCTGGGTTTTAAGCTCACTGTTGCACCCTTTAGTATTCTTGGCGTGGCTATCGCCATCTTTCTTGGTTTTCGCAACAATGCTTGTTACTCCCGTTATGTCGAGGCAAGGCAGCTATGGGGGCAATTGATGATTGCGTCGCGCTCGCTGCTGCGCGAGGTGAAAAATACGCTGCGTGACGACGCGCATCTTAGTGAATTTGTGAATCTGCAAATCGCTTTTGCGCACTGCCTGCGTCTGACGCTACGACGCCAGCCGACGCGCGCAGTGATGGAAAAATACCTCTGCGAAGAACATCTGTCACAGGTCATGGCGGCACAATCACCGGCAAACCGCATATTGTTGATCATGGGTGACTGGCTGGCTGATAGACGGCGGGGCGGAGAACTGTCGGATATTCTATATCACAGCCTGAACATCCGGCTTAACGACATGTCTGTTGTGCTGGCAGGCTGTGAACGCATCGCCAATACGCCGGTGCCGTTTGCATACTCATTGATACTGCATCGTACGGTGTATCTGTTTTGCATCATGCTACCGTTTGCCCTGGTGGTGGATTTACATTACATGACGCCGTTTATCTCGGTACTGATTTCCTACACCTTCATCTCCCTGGATACGCTTGCTGAAGAGCTTGAAGAACCTTTTGGTCTGGAAAATAATGACTTACCTTTAGATGCTATCTGTAATGCCATTGAGATTGATTTGCTGCAAATGAATGATGCGTCGCAGATCCCCGCTCGCATTACCCCCGATAAGTACTACCAACTCAGCTAAGAGGTGTGCCGTGGTCGTGACATTTCGTTCACTGGAAGCAGAAGATAAGACGCAGTGGCTGACGCTCTGGAAAGGGTATAACGATTTTTACGCGAGTGATTTATCTGAGGAAGTGACGGAGTACACCTGGGCACGGCTTATCGACCCAGGCTCGTCTATGTTTTGTCGTGTTGCTGTGCTGGACGGCGCGGTTGTCGGTTTTGCACATTGCGTTCTGCATGAAGGAACCTGGGTCACATCACCAATATGCTACCTGGAGGATTTGTTCGTAGACCCCGTCTGGCGTGGTAAGGGCGTTGCCCGTGAGCTCATACAATTTGTGCTAAATGAAGCCAAAGCACAAGGATGGTCACGCTTCTACTGGCATACTCGTATTCATAACCCGGCACGTAAGCTTTATGATGAATTTGTCCCAGCCGATGATTTCGTACGATACTGTGTTAGTCTCTAAGGACTGACGCTGAATAAATCATTAAGGTTTTCCGTGTTTAATGGTTTTACCGACATAGGGAGAATCAAAATGGAAAAGAGAATAGAAACGGCCGTTAACATTATTGTCTTTATCTCGCTGTTTGCGACGGCCTGGGATTTATCGCTAGTACAAGCCTTTAACTGGTAAGCGCCAACCGGGCGCAGAGAAGTGCTGCGCCTTTGAGCTTGTCTTATTCTGCTGCTTTTCCCCTCTTTACCTCCTCGACAATTTTCCGTATTCATGCTGTGCCTATCCCCGGTGAAAGCCGTGGGCGCTACGGTTCCAGATATCTAAGTCATGATGGGTGTCGTAGTCGTTCGTGCCAATCAGGTAACCGTTGAGCAGGATGTGGTGATACAGCAGCGTGTAGGCCACCATGCCTTTATCGTGGCCTAAGTATTTACGTGAATGTCGGCCTTTACTGTCGACCATTCAGTGCCAAACTTCTTCCCGTCAACGGTACCTTCGGATCAAAGAACGTCCGTTGAACTAAATTTAGAGATTGCTACGCGTGAACGTTAACTCTAGCGGATTGAACAGATTACGGAAGAAGGTGTCCACCTTTTTGATGTTACTGATATCGTTTTCCGTCAGGGTGCCGTTCTTAAGGCGAGCGATCATCCCCGTATTAATTTCTTTCATAGCCGCAATATTATCGCCATGGCGAGCAACGTTAGCGCTGTCTTTTTCCAACTGCTGGGCGGTCATCTGAATGCTGTCGACGGCATTATGGAAGAAATTGCTGGCGCTCAGAATGATTCAATAAAACGACTTTTTTAGTCATAGGCTGCATGGTTGGTGTCTTAGGAAAACTAAAGCGTCTTTTTAGTTATGAATAGTCCAGAGGCATGTCCTAAAGCTCTGGCTCTTCTTTAACAACCATTGCTCCCAGCTCAGCGTTCTGTTCCTTAAGTCCATCCAATACCTGTTGATGTGAGCATAAAACGGGGGCTGCCCCTCAGTGGAACGAAAACTCACGTTAAGCATTTTTTTGACCAATGAACGAATGCTTGCCTTGAAGGACAGCTCGCTGAGCTGGAATATGCAGGAGTAATCCATATGGAACGGCCTTTTAGCTAACGGCAATTAACCAAAGTCGTTTTTTGAAAGACGAAAAACTATTAACATGCTCTTATATTCTCACGTTTCTTTTGCCATGCGAGATATATAAAAATGAACATTTCAAGTCTTTTCCGTTCCACACCGGTTGCAAAGCTGCCTTCTTATACAAGTTCGGAAGTTAGCCATTCTGCGAGAAAATTTATTAATAATCTGAAAGGCATTAAAAATACGGCGGAGACTAAAGGGAGTAAAGTTTCATCCATGTATTATAAAACCGAAAATTATGCTAGCAAGTTAGTAAAAAGTGCCGAGAAGGGAAGTATTAAAGATACGCTGAAAAATGTAAGTAAATTACAAAAACATTCAGATAATTTATTTTTCGCAACAGGTAGTCCATTTACTAGAAGTGCCATTGACGCAGCAAAAGCGGAACGAGCAAATATTGCAACGGCACTGTTGAATAACAAACTCTCTTTACGGTAACTGCAGCACTATCCTGCAAATCTATTTAGCATTGTCACGGGACTAGTTTTAGTGAACCTTGATGTTAACCTTGCCTCATGCCAACAAATTTATTGCGCTAAATTGCGTTGTTTGAGATGAGTGTAAGGTTTCATCTTTTAAAATTTTACAACCCGTGACACTAGCAATACGGAGTTGCCGGGAAATCCCGGTTGCTCCAACTCCCTGACGATATAACGACAGTACGTAGTCCCTCTGCGACCAAACCTGATGCCTTTCAGTTTTGCTTCCTGTTGGCCTTTCATTGGCACGTTCTGAGACGTTTTTGACGGGTATGGGGCAGCAGGAAAAGGAGTGCTTAGAACAGTTATCGCAGACGATCAGGGAATAACTGAGAGTGGAATGGCTATGCTTCACTCAAAACTGCGTGGAATTATGGATTAACAATCATCGCGTCATCCACGACTTTTCTGCCTATTATCCACAAGGTTGCGCACCGTTTCTGTGGATAACATTTCAAGACTTAGTGTTCATCATTCCCTGAAATGTCTTGCGCCATTCAAGTGGGCTCACGCCAAATTTATTGCGAAATATCTGACGAAAGGTGATCGCAGACTGAAAACCTGACGCCTCGGCAACCCGTTCAATCGATAGTGAACCTGATTCCAGCAACACCTGGCTTCGGCGCAGCCGTTCGGTGGTTATCCATTCGCCCGGCGTGAACCCGGTGGCTTTGTAGAAATGGCGAGTTAGTGTTCGGCGGCTCATTGCGGTTCGCGTCGCCAGGGATTCGATGCTATGAGGCCGATGTATGTTTTCCTGTAGATAGGTCAATAAAGAATTGATGCGATTATCACCGGTGTTGTGCGGTACAGCATGCTCAATGTACTGAGCCTGACCGCCTTCGCGGTAGGGCGGTGTTACCATTCGTCGGGCTATCTGATTCGCTACTTTGAGGCCAAAACGTTGGCGAATCACATACAAGCAGCAGTCAAGCGCCGCTGCCGTTCCTGCCGACGTGATCAATCCATCGTCATCGGTATAAAGGACATTTACGTCAAGATTAACTCGCGGAAAAAGCTGTTGAAAGGCTTTCTCATATTCCCAATGAGTTACCGCTCGTCGGTTATCCAATATTCCAGCGTAGGCCAGAGCAAAAGTTCCCAGACATAAACCTACCAGGGTTGCACCATTTTTGCGGGCGCTGAGTAACCCAGCAAGCAACGCGGGTGATGGTTTTTCCTCCACATGCCGCCAGAAGGGCACAATGACAATGTCGCACTCGCCAAGTAAGGCAAAGTTATGTGATGCCTTCACTGCGGTTCCATCCTTTGACCACACCAATCCTGGTTCTTCTGCACAGATGTAGCGGGTGAATTTATCTGTATCCCCAAATAAAATCAGCGGAACAGATAAGTGAAAAGTGCTAAAACCATCGCTTGCAACGATCGCAACGGTAGTGGGCATGAGTTCTTTTCCCTTTAAAAGGTGACGGTGTCACCATCATCTGGCGCACTAACATACGCCTGAATTTCAATATCGCGCACGTAATCCAACAGTTCCCGACGCGTGACCAGACAATGGTTTACAGCTTCCATATGGGTGGCGACAATCTGTGCGTGCGGCAAAATATTATGCGCTTTGAGTACATCTTCTTTACCAAATATGATTGGGCCATAGCCTATCAGATGAGCCCAACCGGTATTCATAATCACTACTCCGGGCTGATAGTAGCGCATATTCTCAGCAACGCCATCAATCCAGATGGAATCACCCACCAGATAAAGGTTTTTTTCTGCGGGATGCTGGAAAATCACCCCACAGGCATCGCCGAGCCGTTCAGCTAATTGGGGGACAGCATAGACTTCATTTGAACCATGCTGACCTTCTGTTTTAATCAGCGCAATATCTTCAAAAGCGCTTTTGGCACTTAGCTGACATAAATGGGTGAAGCCTTGAGCACGCAAAAGGGCTTCATCGCTGTCGTTCTGGACATAAATCAGCATAGATTTCGGAATTAACTTCGCTGCCGCAGCATCCCAATGATCAGCATGTGTGTGAGTCACGATGATCGCATCAACATCCAGTAACGCTTCTATATCTATCGGCAACTCAACCATTGGATTGCGGATAGATGAACGTGCGCTTGCGTTGAAGCCTGGCCAGGCATCTTTTTCAGACAGCATTGGATCAACGAGAAAACGTTTTCCGGCGTAGGTAATTATCTGGGTGGCATTACGAATTTGGGTGATTTTCATGGTACAAATCCTGTCAGCAGTTGAATACTAACAGTATGAAGGAATAACGTCTTATTGCTGCTGACCAAAAGACAACTTTCGATGGGATTGCGTCAACATCAAGGATTAATTCGTTCGGCTGCTTAATAACCTGACGGTGGTACGCCAAAGGCCTGACGAAAAGCGTAACTAAACGCCGCTGTACTGGAGTAACCAACTTCCAGCGCGACGGCGGTGACGTTCTTGTTCTTTTTCAGGAGCATCACAGATTCCAGAATGCGCATTTTCTGCTTCCACGCGCTAAATGGCATACCGGTCTCTTTTTTAAAATGGCGGGAAAAGGTGCGGGCTGACATACCAAGATGGCTGGCCCAAAACTCCATTGAATGCTCAAGGGCAGGTGACTCCTGGAGAGTTCTGCACACCTTCATCAACGCCGGGTTTTGTGGCCACGGTAGCATCAGCTCGACAACGGGTAATTTTAGAATCACATCAAGTAATACGCTCACCAGCTGGCCATCTTTGCTGTCTGTATCGTAATGATTTGGCGTGTTGGTGGTGGCGTAATGGATAAATTCACGCACAAAATCACTGATGGCTACGACCCGACATTCATTGATGGGCTGTGGGATAAAATCAGGCTCAATATCGAGATTTTCCAGATACACATCATCCAGCGCCCAAACGGTGTGGTCTGTGTTTTGTGGGATCCATATACCGTAATGCGCTGGAATGACCCAGCATTTTCCCGCGACATCAATACGCATACTGCCCTGGCGTGCAAAATGAAACTGAGCAAAGGTATGGCAATGCTTATCAACGTGATTGTTAGCAGCCAGGACGTAGGAACGAAAATAGACTGACTGCGGCAGCTCTTTCATTGAATCATCCTGCGATGAAATCCACTGTTTTGCCTGCGCGGTCGTGAAAGAAGGGCGATCGTCCATCATTATGACGTCTGTTCGATAGAAATTGTCCTCACATCATAATACATACCATCCGGTTATCAATAATAATCTCTTTCAGAATATACTGACTCAAAATGGATAGTGCTCATGGCCACGGTTTGTTCAAACGTAATCAATGTTAATGAATTAAATGATAACTGGTCCCGAATGGGGAACGATCTTCTCATTCAGGCCGACATTCAAATTAACGGTACCAGACCGTGGGATATTCAGATTCACCACGCCGATTTTTTCAAACGTGTATTCCAACAAGGCTCATTGGGGTTAGGTGAGAGCTATATGGAAGGTTGGTGGGATTGTGAACGTCTGGATATCTTTTTCTATAAAATACTTAAGGCCAAGCTCGACAAACAGATGCCAGGCAACCTCAAAGATATTTTACGGATTATCAGCGCCCGCCTATTTAATCTTCAGTCCCGCCACCGTTCATGGATTGTCGGCAAAGAACACTACGATATAGGTAACGACCTTTTCACCCTCATGCTCGACCCACACATGCAATATTCCTGCGGCTACTGGAAAGATGCACAAACGCTGGAAGCAGCGCAAAATGCCAAGCTTAAAATGATTTGTGAAAAGCTTCAGCTTAAACCCGGGTTGCGACTACTGGATATTGGCTGCGGCTGGGGAGGGCTTGCGGCCTACGCTGCGCGTCATTATGGCGTGAGCGTAGACGGCGTCACTATTTCTGCCGAACAACAAAAATTGGCCCAGCAGCATTGCAAAGGGCTCAATGTCTCTATATTACTTCAGGATTATCGCGATCTTGATAAGACCTATGATCGCATTGTTTCTGTAGGCATGTTTGAACATGTTGGCCCCAAAAACTACGACACCTATTTTAGTGTGGTTGACCGTTGCTTAAAGCCAAAAGGCTTATTTCTTTTACATACTATTGGTAGCAACGAAACGGGGGTGAATGTTGACCCCTGGATTAACAAATATATTTTCCCTAACGGTTGTTTGCCATCTATTCGCCAGATAGCCAGTGTCAGTGAATCACGGCTTATAATGGAAGACTGGCATAATTTTGGTAGCGATTATGATAAAACCCTGATGGCGTGGCACCAACGTTTTAACGCCGCCTGGACTACGCTTGCGCCACACTACACGGCGCAATTCCGTCGGATGTTTAACTATTATCTTTGTGCTTGTGCCGGGGCGTTTCGCGCCAGAGATATAGAACTTTGGCAGGTGCTATTTAGCCGAGGGCAAGAAGGTGGACTGTACGTGTATCGCGGATAGAAAATAATGATTGGCGCTGCACTAGCAGCGCCAATCAAAGCTTAGAACATGGAGTACAGCAGCGCTGAAACGGTGAGAATTCCGCTTATCTTTACCATAACCGATAAAGCTCCGCGCAGCGGCTGAAGAGCCGGGCGGGTAAATATCAGCCAGGTCGGGATAATAAACAGGAAAATGGCGATTAAAGGACCGCAGACGGTTTCAATCATGTTAATCACATCCGGGTTAAGATAAACTACGATTGATGTAACAATAAACATTAACACCGAGATAACCAGCTTAATCCGCTTAATTTGGCTATTACGTTTTAAGTGGAAAAGATCGCTTGCCAGCGCATTAAAGGTTTCAGCCACCGGCATTGATATTCCTAAAAATGACTTGGTCATGCCCAGAATGGCAATAAAAGGCGCCAGATAAAGTATTGCGCTCATACCGCCGTTACCGCCAATCACTGACAGTACGTTAAGGTTTTGCGCTTTTGCCATTTCGAACGTTTCACGCGGCGTACTCAAAATACAGCTCAAAACAAAGAAAATAATGCTGAATAAAATGAGCGCATAAGCACGACGAATCACGCGTATTGACTGTTTTTCGCCTCCGTTTCCTGGTTCACGATACCATGACGCGAGTGCTGGAATGAGCGGTGCGGAGCATAATGAAAAAGCAATCAATGGCAGCGTTAACCATAGATCTTTCAATGTATTGCCCATCGATGATGACGGTGTCTGCTGCCAGGCATGGGTAATATTGCTGAAATCCCAGGCGGGTATTTGCGTTGCGGCAATCACGATAATGGCAATAGCAAAAGGTAATGCCAGTGCGCTCATTGTGCTCACCACTTTATCGCGACCTTTACTTAGTACAAGGTGCAAAATAAACAGTACGACAAGCGTCAACGCGCCTCGGTTAATACCGCTGATGTGAAGGCGTTCGCTCATAAAATGGCTTAGCGCATTGACCAATGAAACGGCATAAACCAGCGTGACCGGGTAGTGGGCCACGCAGAAAAATAGCTTCATCGCCTGGCGGCCTTTGGCACCAAAGAAAGAACCGAACAGAGGCAAAGTATGATCGGCGGAGTCGAGACCTTGCTGATCGCGCATAAATACGCGGGTGATCAGTACATGCGGCACAAGCGCCAGAGGAATGGCGAGTAGGAGTAGCAGGACAAAGACGAGCGGGCCGCGCGTTCCAATTTCTACCGGCAGGAATAGGGTACCTGCACCAACGGTAGCGCCATAAACACCCATCATCCAGATGGTATCTTTTGGAGTCCATTGAGGACGAGAAGTAGCGGTTTCTTTAGTCATAATACTCATAAATATCAGAAATAACGCGAACGTTAATGATGTGTTATTAGGGGCAACCTGCGAGGAAAGGTAAATTAAACGGGCTGGATTTTATTATTATCGACGTTGAAACGACGTTTTACTGATACTACTGGCAGTCAGGCTTGAACCGCAAGAAGTTTTTAGAATGATTAGGCTAAACGGATATATTGGCGATATTGCTTCACATGGTAGTAACTTATTACTCTCGAAATTGAAAGAATCGGTGAGAATTCACCGACTCTTTCAGGTTATTTATTTGCCCCAGCGATCTTTTAGATAATTGACAGCATCCTGAGTTTGCGGTTGATCCAGGTAAGCTTCACGGAACAGAATGGTGCCGTTAATGTTCGAGGCTGATTCATTAAGGTCAATCTGCTTTTTAAGCTCCGGCACGCCACCTTCAATCATCCAGTCCGGCTCGTTCTTCGATGGTTCTCCGACTTTGTACAGCGCGATACCAATATAGAGGCGAGTGTTCGTAGGCTTCACCACATCGGCCCACCATTTTGCCAGCACATCATAACGCGCCGCATCGCGAGCAAAAGGCCAGTAGAGCTGGGGTGCAATGTAGTCCAGCAGGCCAAGCTGCACCCACTTACGGGTATCGGCATAGGACTCATCGTATGCCGCAGCACCGCGAGTATCGGAACCGGCAGGATCGTGAGAGCGATTACGCCAGACTCCGGCCGGGCTTACACCAAACTCTACGTTAGGATTAAGCTGCTTTATGGTATGCGAAACCTGCGCAATTAACTGTTGAGTATTGTTCCTGCGCCAATCCGCTTTTGAGGCAAAACCCTGACCGTACTGGCGGAACGTCGCATTGTCATTGAGAGCCGAGGTGCGCGTTTCGGTATAGAAATAATCGTCAAACTGTACGCCGTCGATAGGGTAGCGGGACACCACTTCCGCGACAATGCTGGTAATCCAGTCACGCGCCTCAGGAATGCCCGGGTCAACCACAAAACGGTCGCCAGCCGAGCGGATCCAGTCACGATGCAGGACGTACACGCTGGATGGCGTTTGCGAGAGAGTATTATTGAGCGCCGTAATCGTCGACGGTTTTACATTCACTGAAACACGATAAGGGTTAAACCAGGCGTGAACCTTCATGCCACGCTTATGGGCTTCATCCAGCACGAACTGTAACGGGTCAGCGCCATAAACACCCATCATCCAGATGGTATCTTTTGGAGTCCATTGAGGACGAGAAGTAGCGGTTTCTTTAGTCATAATACTCATAAATATCAGAAATAACGCGAACGTTAATGATGTGTTATTAGGGGCAACCTGCGAGGAAAGGTAAATTAAACGGGCTGGATTTTATTATTATCGACGTTGAAACGACGTTTTACTGATACTACTGGCAGTCAGGCTTGAACCGCAAGAAGTTTTTAGAATGATTAGGCTAAACGGATATATTGGCGATATTGCTTCACATGGTAGTAACTTATTACTCTCGAAATTGAAAGAATCGGTGAGAATTCACCGACTCTTTCAGGTTATTTATTTGCCCCAGCGATCTTTTAGATAATTGACAGCATCCTGAGTTTGCGGTTGATCCAGGTAAGCTTCACGGAACAGAATGGTGCCGTTAATGTTCGAGGCTGATTCATTAAGGTCAATCTGCTTTTTAAGCTCCGGCACGCCACCTTCAATCATCCAGTCCGGCTCGTTCTTCGATGGTTCTCCGACTTTGTACAGCGCGATACCAATATAGAGGCGAGTGTTCGTAGGCTTCACCACATCGGCCCACCATTTTGCCAGCACATCATAACGCGCCGCATCGCGAGCAAAAGGCCAGTAGAGCTGGGGTGCAATGTAGTCCAGCAGGCCAAGCTGCACCCACTTACGGGTATCGGCATAGGACTCATCGTATGCCGCAGCACCGCGAGTATCGGAACCGGCAGGATCGTGAGAGCGATTACGCCAGACTCCGGCCGGGCTTACACCAAACTCTACGTTAGGATTAAGCTGCTTTATGGTATGCGAAACCTGCGCAATTAACTGTTGAGTATTGTTCCTGCGCCAATCCGCTTTTGAGGCAAAACCCTGACCGTACTGGCGGAACGTCGCATTGTCATTGAGAGCCGAGGTGCGCGTTTCGGTATAGAAATAATCGTCAAACTGTACGCCGTCGATAGGGTAGCGGGACACCACTTCCGCGACAATGCTGGTAATCCAGTCACGCGCCTCAGGAATGCCCGGGTCAACCACAAAACGGTCGCCAGCCGAGCGGATCCAGTCACGATGCAGGACGTACACGCTGGATGGCGTTTGCGAGAGAGTATTATTGAGCGCCGTAATCGTCGACGGTTTTACATTCACTGAAACACGATAAGGGTTAAACCAGGCGTGAACCTTCATGCCACGCTTATGGGCTTCATCCAGCACGAACTGTAACGGGTCATAGCCTGGGTACTCACCAATGTTCCCGGTCATCATATCTGACCACGGCAAAATATTTGATTGCCACAGCGCGGTGCCATCGGGTTTCACCTGGAAAAAGATCGTATTGATGCCGAGACTTTTGAGTTTATCGAGCTTAGTGCGCATCGCAGCCTGCTGCTGATTAATCCTTAGCGTTGCGCTACCGGCGTTAATTGAGCTTATCGGCGGCCAGTCCAGACGCGAAACCGTGGTCAGCCAGACGCCGCGCATCGGCTCATTGCTGTGCTCAGATTTGCCCGGGGTTGAGGTAGACGGTGATTTAACCGGGGTCTTTGAATCACAGCTGACTAATAACAGTGCAGCAACGATCAGCGCGCTGACTTTCTTCATTTTCGACATGCGGGGAAGGCTAATAGTACTGAGGTTCATAGTTGCCGTTGTTCGGTTGTCACGAGTGGAGAACATTTTCGTACTATTGGTGGGGAAGTCAATTGCTTAGCTAGCACGGAATACGGGCTTTACTCATCAGAGCAATGATTCTTCAGTTAGTCCGATCTCTTCATACGGCTGTTAGCCCACGGGTCGATATCCGTTTCGCTAGCTTTATTCGCAGTGAAATCGTCGAGAGAGTCCAGATAAAGCGCTTCAACCTCCGCACGAGCCCACGGAGTACGACGCAAAAACTTCAGGCTGGATTTCACACTGGGATCTTTTTTAAAACAGTTGATACTGATTATTTTCCCTAATTTTTCCCAACCGTAATGCGCAACCAGCGCGTTTATCTGCATCTCAAGCGTTACGCCATGCAGAGGGTCTTTGGAACTATGCGCAGTCATATTGGGTCCGTGTTTTCAATTTCTTTGGCAAAGGAAGATTACAAGAAAGTCAGATCGCCAGCAATGATGCAGGGGAATTTTTGCATCTTTTTTGGCGTTCGTACGTGAAATTTGACGTACAGATGTACTGTTGAAATAGCAGAATTCACACAGAACACGATTATTTAATTAAAGCGTTATAAATCATATTGTTGAAGAACTGGCTAATCGGGGGATGTGTAAAGTTTAGAGTAAGTGATTGGCTGGGACATTAGAAATGGGGCAACAACACAACTTTGACCTTACGAGTAACTCTGATATGAAAAAAATCGCTCTTAACTTTAGGGGCAAAAAACGAAAGATACGAAGGGGGGGCTTAATCCTGTCATTTCATTTAATCGGGTATGCGGGGTCAGATAACAATAAATCCGATTTAACATAATATACATTATGCGCACTAACGTCAGGTAACGAAGATTGTAGCCAGATTGGTGCAGTCATTATAGCTCGCATAGCAGTTGGATTGTCTTGCGCCCTCTGGTTCAGATTGAGGACTTCTATGGCTAAGCTCTCACTGCGTTCGAGAGATTGTGCTCGTTGTGATTTCTTCATTCACCTGACCGACATCATCAGATTGCGGGCACGTTTGCAGTGATTGAACCCTTTTACCCGATGTCATTACATTTCCAATACTTTAGCACCCTAAGGCTACTTCGTATTTCAAAAAACAATCCTAAAATTATCAGTGACGCTCAGCTACGCAGTATGAACTCAACATAAATGCTCATCATAATTCGTCCATCAACCCTTCCAGCCATTCGGCAAAAACTCTCACTTTATGTGACAGATGTCGATGTGGATAAAGCAGAGAAAGTTGGCGTTGGGGGCAAGGAAAATCAGGTAAAACCTCCATAAGTTGGCCGTTGTTAATATAAGGCTGTAGGAAGAACTTCATTCCCTGCAATAACCCAAGGCCTGCAAGACCGGCGGCAATATAGACTTCCGAATTATCGAGGATCAGTTTTCCCGGTATGGTCACCTCTTTAATTCCCGTTGATGTCTGAAAGCGCCAGGGCATAATCTGGCGGCTATTATTATTGATCCAGTTAACGGCCTGATGGTGTTGCAAATCATCGGGATGACTGGGCATGCCGTACTGCGCAAGATACTCCGGGCTGGCACAAGTCGCCATATTGATGTTACCCAGCGGCCTTGCCACATAATCGCCGTCGTCCAGCGTTCCCATGCGCAACACGCAATCCAGCCCGTCTCGCAGCATATCCCGCCTGATATCTGAGCTGCTTAAAACAATCTCCAGTTCAGGATGTGAACGATAAAACTCGGCTAATTTCGGTACCACGATTTGACGGGCAAAGGCGATAGGCATGTCCACACGAAGCTGGCCGTGTAATGGTCTGTTTGGCGCAAACGCGTCCAGGAGATCGTCGGCCTGCGACAACAACGGTTTGCTACGGCGATAAAATTCTTCACCTTCCGGGGTTAAATAAAGACGCCGCGTTGTGCGCTGTAATAGACGCACTCCGGTGTGCTGTTCCAGTTGCTGGAGTGCCTTAGTCACCGCTGGACGGTGAATTTGCAGATTTTCTGCCGCCTGCGTAAAGCTGCCAGAATCGACGATTTCAATGAAAATTTTAATATTATCAAAGAGATTGATTTGCATGATGCGCATCCTGAAAAACAGCTAAAGAGATTATTACTATTTTAATAATAGTGTTGAACATATTTCACTATTTTTCTAACTAATAAAGCCCCCTACACTGCCCTCATTCCAGCATATTCCTGCTGCAACAAGGAAATAACATCATGAAAACAAATCGTATTTGTCAGATTTTAGGTATTGAAAAACCCGTTGTTCAAGGGCCGCTCTCCTGGCTAACCGATGCGCGTCTGGTAGCTGCCGTGAGTCGTGCCGGTGGTTTAGGCGTGCTGGGGCCAAACGCTGGGTTAACCGCAGAAACTGCCGTCTCTACCCCAGATGAGACGGCCGAGAAATTGCGTGAGGAGATCCGTAAAACCCGGATGCTGACGGACAAACCCTTTGGCGTAAACCTGATCCCTACCGCTCAAAATGATATCTGGACGCCTCCCATTCTCAAGGTGATTAAAGAAGAAGGCGTTAAGGCAGTGGTTTATACCGGCTACGGCGAAGGCGCGATTATTCCCACTTTATTTGATGAACTTAAGAGTGCGGGAATCGCCATTATCTATCGTGATATCAACCCTACGCCCGCCAATACCCGTGAAGCGGAACGTGCAGGCGCGGATATTATTGTCGCTACCGGTTTCGACGAAGGGGGTACGTTGCCTGGCACGGTGCTGGGGACATTTTCAATTGTTCCGATGATTGCCGATGCCGTGGAAAACGTGCCCGTTATGGCCGCCGGCGGTATTGTCGATAAACGTACAGCCCATGCGGCTCATGCGTTGGGCGCGGAAGGCGTCTTTGCTGGATCCGTATTTATCAGTACGCTGGAAAATCGCGTCCCGCAATCAGTAAAAGACAAAATCGTTGCGGCCAACGGTCTGGATTTAAGCCTGTTCCGCACCCTTCCCGACTTCTACCGCTCACTGCCTGGGAAACTGACCAGTAAACTGGTGGAGATGGATAAAGCGGGCGCCAGTAATGAGGCAATTGGCCAGGCCATGGGGGGATTACGGGGTTTACGTATTGGTATGCTGGAGGGCAATACCAACGAAGGCTATATTTCACTGGGTACCGGGATTGGCGGTATCAAAAAAGTTGCCAGCGTTGCTGAGGTTGTCGAGCAGCTCTCAGTATAAAAGCAATGGGCAGCGCGAGCTGCCCAAACAGGATAGTTTCCCCATCACTCTCATAAAAGTTCTTTTTTCAGGTTAAGTGCCGGATTTGCCGGTTCTGGTGTTTCAGGGACGAGCATAATCATCTTCAATGCACGGTTGCTGGCGAGCTGCCAGCTCAACTGTCGATAAACAAGCTGACCCTGTTCGGCATGGTGAAAAAGTCGCTGTCCTCCTTCACGCACAATCACCTGCTGCTGTGACCAGAAATCGCGGAAGTCAGGACTGTTGTCACTCATCTGCTGTACAAAAGCGTTGAGGCGATTGTCGTCAGGATAATGAACGGCATCTGAACGCAGTTCGGCAACGATACGCCGTGCGCGTACTTCCCAGTTATCGACCAGCAAGCGTGCCTGCGTATTCTGAAACATAAAGGTCATCATATTCGGTGACGCTTGCGAACCCAACCAACCGGAAAATAGCCTCTCGGCACCTTTGTTCCACGCCAGCACTTGCCAGGTCAGATCCAATAGATAACAAGGCTCAGAGACATAGTTAACGGCCGCCAGAATTGTCTGCTCAACGGCAGGAACCTGCTCGTTCAAGGGATCGCTTTTATGCGCCAGTAAAAATAAGTACTCCCGCTCCGATTGCGTTAACTGCAGTGCCAGAGCGATTCCTGATAGCGTCTGTGCCGACACGGTGATATCGCGCCCCTGTTCAAGCCAGGTATACCACGTCGTGCTGATAGCACTCATTTGCGCCACTTCTTCCCGTCGTAGCCCTTTGGTGCGGCGACGCGAAATGACCGGTATTCCTACTCTCTCAGGCGAGGTGTTTTCACGTTTTACGCGTAAAAATGCGCCTAACGCCTGAGGGCCATATAATGCCGGTTTTTCCATGGTAGTCACTCGATATACCAGTATAAGTGGCAATATTGTACCCGTATTAATGCCAGCGTATAGTCCTTTTAACAACAACATAACAACAGAGGAAGAACGGGATGAGCAACCATCATGAAACCTTAGTTAAGACGCAATTTAGCGGCCAGGCAGCAGCCTATTTACAGAGTCATGTTCACGCGCAAGGCGCTGATTTACGTCGTCTGTCCGAGTGGTTAGCGGACGATAAGCACGCCGAACTGTTAGATATTGGCTGTGGCGCAGGACACGCTAGCTTTACCGCCGCGCCGCTGGTCGCAAACGTGACGGCATACGACCTGTCGGAAGGAATGCTGGCGGTCGTTAAACAAGAAGCTGAAAAGCGCAATTTGAGCAATATCACCTGTACTCAGGGGCCCGCGGAGGTTCTGCCATTTGCTGATAATCACTTCGATATCGTGATTAGCCGCTACTCGGCCCACCATTGGCATGATATTCAAGCCGCGCTGATGGAGATCCGCCGCGTGCTGAAGCCCGGTGGCCGTTTTATCCTGATGGATATCGCAACACCGGGTAAAGCGATGCTCGATGTGTGGTTGCAAACCGTCGAAATGCTGCGCGATCCTTCGCATATTCATAACTATTCGCAAGGACAATGGCTGACGATGATCAACAACCGTGGGATGGTGATTGAGAAATTAGTTGGCGATAAACTGCATCTGGAATTCTCTTCCTGGGTCGCACGAATGAAAACGCCTGAGAATATCGTAGAGGCGATTCGCTATTTGCAAAGTAAAGTTTCTGATGAGGTTCGCGCGCATTTTGCCATTGCTGATGATGGCAGCTTCGTGAGCGATACCATTATGTTTGAAGCGCGATAAAAAAAGCGGCCCGGCCTGGCTCGTCGGGCCCTTTGATCACGACATTTGGTTAAATAGCCATCAGTCGGGCGCTTTTTTGTGCCCTTACCTCCAATTTGTCACCATCATGTTAAGCGTTGCTCTATAATCTTGCGCGCTGCAGTTTCTGCCAGCCCCTGACGGGTCTGAAGTGAAGACAACGGAGTTAACGTAAGATGTTACCAGGCACTAAAAATCGTTCCCTATATATCCCCTATGCGGGCCCGGTTCTGTTGGAATTTCCCCTGCTGAATAAAGGCAGTGCGTTCAGTATGGAAGAACGCAGCAACTTCAATCTGCTTGGGCTACTGCCTGAAGTCGTCGAAAGTATTGAAGAACAGGCCGAGCGCGCCTGGATCCAGTATCAAGGTTTCAAGACTGAAATCGATAAGCACATCTATCTGCGCAATATCCAGGACACCAACGAAACGTTGTTCTACCGCTTGGTAGAAAATCATCTCGAGGAGATGATGCCCGTAATCTACACGCCAACCGTTGGCGCAGCCTGCGAGCGTTTCTCTGAAATCTACCGTCGTGCGCGCGGTGTCTTCATTTCCTACCAGAATCGTCACAACATGGACGATATTCTGCAAAACGTACCGAATCATAATATTAAAGTGATTGTGGTGACCGACGGTGAACGTATTCTCGGCC
The DNA here is from genome assembly GCF_044745165.1 of Kluyvera sp. NPDC087067. Classification (NCBI taxonomy): domain Bacteria; kingdom Pseudomonadati; phylum Pseudomonadota; class Gammaproteobacteria; order Enterobacterales; family Enterobacteriaceae; genus Kluyvera; species Kluyvera sp. NPDC087067. Next base: position 837,252 of record NZ_JBIUZS010000001.1, read on the forward strand.
TTGGCGACCAGGGTATTGGCGGCATGGGTATCCCAATCGGAAAGCTATCTTTATACACCGCCTGCGGTGGCATTAGCCCTGCTTACACCCTGCCGGTCGTGCTGGATGTCGGAACCAATAACCAACAGTTATTAAACGATCCGCTGTATATGGGTTGCCGCAATCCGCGAATCAGCGACGATGAGTATTACCAGTTCGTTGATGACTTTATTCAGGCGGTGAAACAGCGTTGGCCAAACGTACTGTTACAGTTTGAGGATTTCGCGCAGAAAAACGCCATGCCGCTGCTCAATCGCTATCGCGACGAAATTTGCTGTTTTAACGACGATATTCAAGGTACCGCTGCGGTTACCGTCGGCACGCTGATTGCCGCCAGCCGTGCGGCGGGCAGCCAGCTTAATGAGCAGAAGGTTGTCTTCCTGGGCGCAGGTTCCGCGGGCTGCGGTATTGCCGAGCAGATCATTTCGCAGATGCAACGCGAAGGACTGAGTGAAGAGCAAGCGCGCAGCCGCGTATTTATGGTTGATCGCTTTGGATTGTTGACCGACCAAATGCCTAATCTATTGGCCTTCCAGAGTAAGCTGGCGCAAAAGCAGGAAAAAATTGCCTCATGGGAGCATGAGAACGACGAAATTTCCCTGCTCGATGTTATTCGCAATGCTAAACCCGATATCCTGATTGGCGTATCCGGTCAAACAGGTCTGTTTACGGAAGCGGTTATCCGGGAAATGCACAAACATTGCCCGCGCCCAATCGTGATGCCGTTGTCTAACCCCACCTCGCGCGTTGAAGCCACACCTCAGGATATTATAAGCTGGACCGATGGCCAGGCGCTGGTCGCCACCGGCAGTCCTTTTGCGCCGGTGGTCTGGAAAGATACGGTATACCCGATTGCGCAGTGCAATAATTCTTATATCTTCCCGGGAATTGGTCTGGGCGTCATCGCATCCGGCGCCTCACGTATCACAGACGAGATGTTGATGTCTGCCAGCGAAACCCTGGCAAAACACTCTCCTCTTGCCACGCAGGGAGAAGGTTTGGTACTGCCAGAGCTAAAAGACATTCACAAAGTGTCGCGGGCGATTGCCTTTGCGGTCGGTAAAATGGCCCAGCAACAAGGTGTCGCGACGAATACTTCTGCTGACGCTTTGCAAGAAGCGATCGATGAGAATTTCTGGCAGCCGGAATACCGTAGCTACCGTCGTACCTCTATCTAAAAGTTTGAAAGCTGCGCGCCAACTTGTACGGTACTGGCGTGCAGCTTTTAAAATACCTGTGCGGTTATCGCCATTTTTCCCTGATGACTTTTATAAGCACAATGCTCAAGGGTGCGATATTAAAACCCTTAATATGTATGTTGTAACTAATGTTTTTCTTACTGGCGAAATAATATCCATCACGCTACACTGCTTCCAACGTTCAACCTGACAACGAAAATAGGAGGCTAATTATGCTGTACTGTGAAAATATTAATATTTCACATACCCTTGGTGATCGCACCAGCTCAAGCGTTATCGATATCGTGCTGCGATAACTTCGGCTTGAGCGAAGACACCCACTCTTAATCCCTTCCCTCGGGCTTACAAGGTTATCGTCAGCGATTTTGACGAGGCATTTCTATGCCAGTAACTCTTGAGTAAGCAAATGAGCACATTACTAACGGCACAATCTCTTCACGTTGAGACGGCGTTTGGCCCTCTTTTCACCAACATCTCCTTTACCCTGAAAAAAGGCGACCGTATAGGCCTGATAGGCTATAACGGCTGCGGGAAAAGTACCTTATTACAGGTGCTTGACGGCACTATCCCCCCCTCTTCTGGCATGGTTGCGCTCGCCGGGCACTGTTTGATGGCTCGCGTCGAGCAACACTTACCTCAGGCACTCCTTGAGCAATCGTTGCTTCAAGCCGTTCTGCACAAACTCCCGGCGTCTGCACGCGAAAGCCAGCGCTGGCAGGCCGAACGGTTACTTCTCGAAATGGGATTTCTCCCTGCTGAAAATGAACAAACGGCATCGACGTTAAGCGGTGGCCAGCACACGCGTCTGCTGTTGGCACGGGCACTTATCGGGCAACCGGATCTGCTCTTGCTTGATGAACCTGGTAACCACCTCGATCTTCCCACGCTGTTGTGGCTGGAAGCGTTTCTTAATAGCTGGAGCGGTAGCTTTGTACTGGTATCACACGACAACACACTTTTGGATGCGGTAACCAACACGAGCTGGATTTTACGCGATTCCACCCTGCACGCTTTTGCGCTCCCCTGTACAGCGGCCCGCCGGGCATTAGAAATTCAGGATGAAAGCGATACGCTTCGCCATAAAGCCGAGCAAAAGGAGATCGATCGCGTCACCGCCAGCGCTAAACGGCTGGCGACCTGGGGACGGGTATACGATAACGAAGATCTCTCACGCAAAGCCAAGCAGATGGAAAAACAGGTGCTGCGGCTAAAGGAGAGCCAGACCGAACTCACCACCGGCACGCCGTGGAAACTGACGTTGCACGGTGACGTTCTGCGCGCTGACAGGCTGCTGGAAATGGAGCAGTTATCCGTATCGCCAGCCCCTGGCATGCCGCCTTTATTCACCACCGGAACCGCACGGCTGCAAAGCGGCGATCGCGTGGCGATTATGGGCCGCAACGGTGGCGGGAAATCGTCATTGTTGCGTCTGTTATGGCGCCAGATGCAACACGGCGGGGATACCGATGGACTACGGCTTCACCCGCGCTTAAATCCCGGTTATTACGACCAAACGCTGCATCAGTTGTCCGATAATGCCAGTCTGCTTGAGGCGCTGGAAGCGTTTGAACCGTCGCTGGAGATACGCAAACGGGCGCTCATTTCATCGGGATTTAGCTGGGCGCGTCACGGGCAAAAAGTTAGCACGCTGAGCGGTGGCGAACGTTCGCGGCTGCTTTTCGTGGGGCTATCGCTTGCCCGTTACAGCCTGCTATTACTCGATGAACCCACCAACCATCTGGACATGGATGGTAAAGAAGCGCTGGCGCAAACGTTATGCGCCTATCCCGGAGGGCTGCTGCTCGTCAGTCATGACCGTCAGTTAATTAGTCAAAGCTGCAATCGCTTTTGGTTAATTGATGATAACGGACTTAGCGAATGGCACAACGCAGATGAAGTTTACGCGCAGCTGCAAAATACCGTCCGCCGCCATGCGCCTGACGAAACAACCACCTGCACGTCAGAGACCGCGCTGAATGGCGACTGTCTTCTTGAGCGGTTAATTACACTTGAACAGCGGTTAGCTGAGGATATGGCGCGCAAGCCCAAACATCAGAAACCCCAGCTCCAGCAGCAATGGCAAAAGGAGATTGCAGAACTTAATCGTCAGTTAAGTTAATTCTCTAAACGTCATCTATCCCGGCGGTTCGTTATGACGCCGGGATAATTCCAGGCTCCAGAATATATATCTGAAGGTCACGGTGAATGATGAACAAAAGATAACCTTTTCATGGCCCTTTTATGAGCGGTTAACGTTATTTCAGCCTAATCCCACCAGATTATCCCCTGTTACTCGCTTGCAATTTTATCCTTAATGACTAATCATTAATGAGTATTATTATCAAATACATAAACTCAGGAGTAAGGCTATGAAGGCTGCTGTTGTCACTCACGATCATCAGGTTAACGTTACCGATAAAAAGCTACGTCCGCTTAAGCACGGTGAAGCCCTGTTAAAAATGGAGTGTTGTGGTGTTTGTCACACCGATTTGCACGTTAAAAACGGCGATTTCGGTGACAAGACTGGCGTCATTCTCGGCCATGAAGGCATCGGCATTGTTACTGAAGTCGGGCCAGGCGTGACCTCTCTGAAAATTGGCGACCGTGCGAGCGTTGCATGGTTCTTCGAAGGCTGTGGCCACTGCGAATACTGCAATAGCGGTAACGAAACCCTCTGCCGCTCAGTGATTAATGCCGGTTATACCGCAGATGGCGGGATGGCCGAAGAATGTATCGTTACCGCCGACTACTCGGTCAAAGTCCCTGACGGCCTTGAATCTGCCGCGGCGAGCAGCATCACCTGTGCCGGCGTGACCACGTATAAAGCAGTTAAAATTTCCGGTATCAAGCCGGGCCAGTGGATTGCTATTTATGGGCTTGGTGGCCTGGGCAACCTGGCACTGCAATATGCGAAAAACGTCTTTAACGCTAAAGTTATCGCGCTGGACGTGAACGATGCGCAGCTGGAGCTGGCAAAAGAGATGGGTGCCGATCTGGTTATCAATTCGCGCAGTGAAGATGCCGCGAAGATCGTACAGGAAAAAACCGGCGGCGCACACGCTGCGGTAGTCACTGCCGTCGCGAAAGCAGCGTTTAACTCCGCGGTTGACGCCGTTCGTGCCGGTGGCCGCGTCGTTGCCGTTGGCCTGCCGCCAGAATCCATGAGCCTGGACATCCCACGTCTGGTGCTGGACGGTATTCAGGTCGTTGGTTCTCTGGTCGGTACGCGTCAAGATCTGATTGAAGCCTTCCAGTTTGCCGCTGAAGGTAAAGTGGTACCGAAAGTCACCATGCGCCCGCTTGGCGACATTAACGCTATCTTTAAAGAGATGGAGCAAGGCCAGATCCGTGGCCGTATGGTTATCGACTTACGCCATTAATGCTCAGCGCCTCTCCCCTTGTGGGAGAGGTCAACTCACCTTCCGTCGCACAGCTGATGAATAACCTCCACCAGCCTTCAGATTCAGGCAATCGCTAAACGCCGCTGGTAGCGGGCATAAAGCAACAATGACGACATCGCCAGAAACGACAGCGCAGCCGCGGGCAACGCCACCGAATTCCAGCCGAAATTGAGAGTAATCATCAAACCACCAAAGAACGCGCCGATAGCACTGCCGAGGTTAAAAGCAATTTGCCCTCCTGCTGCTCCCAGCATTTCGCCGCCCTTCGCATTTTGCAGCAGCATGATTTGCAGCGGTGCCGACAGCGCGAACAGCCCGGCGCAACAGATAAACGCCAAAACCAGCGAGGCTATTTTCATCCCGCCAAGCAAGAAAATCAGCAGCAGCGCAACTACGATAACACCGTCAGTGGTCGCCGCAATCCGCAGCGGGCTATAGCGGCCGGAGAGCTTACCGCTCAGAATATTACCCAGCACCATCCCAAGCCCCACCAGCATCATGATGAACATCATGGCGCTTTCATGAAAACCGGACACGTTCATCATAAACGGCTTGATGTAGCTAAACCACGCAAAGACTCCCGCATTGCCAAACATCGTGGCCGCAAAAATCAGCCACGGAGCCGGGCTTTTCAGAAAGTGAAACTGCTCGCGCAGACGTGCGTCTGATTTATCAAACAGTGTCGGTACCCAGGCAACGATCGCCAGCAGCACCGCCACATCAAACGCGGCAATAGCGAGAAAGGTATAACGCCAGCTAAACTGATGCCCTAACCAGGTTCCGGCAGGAACTCCCACCAGATTGGCGACCGTCATCCCGGCAATCATCCCGGCAACCGCCGCCGTCACCCTTCCCGGCGGCGCGATCTTCGACAGAATAATCGCCCCGACGCCAAAGAACGCCCCATGAGGAAAACCTGACACCAACCGACCCAGCGCCAGCATGGTATAGCTGGATGAGAGCGTGAAAATCGCATTCCCAAGAATACACAGTGCCGCGAGCAACAGCATGATGGACTTCAGCGAGAAGCGCGTTGAGAACAGCGCAATAATCGGCGCGCCAATCACCACGCCAAACGCGTACCAGGAGATCATATTGCCGGCCGCCGGGATCGAAATCCCCACATCATGCGCCAGTTCCGGCAACACCCCCATAATGCCAAACTCAGCCATTCCTAGCCCAAAGGTGCCAAGCGCCAGTGCAAAAATTGTCTTTTTCATCCCTCTAATCACTTGTTTATGTTGCATTTGCGGGACGACATTATTGACCATTCGTTAAACACAGACCAGACAAAAACGCCTGATGGCGGGTTTATCCATAAAGACAGCGTGAATCCCCCATACCGGTCTGACACATAAAAAAAAGAGCGGTCTAACGTCCCCTTCAAGGAAACATCAAACCGCTCTTATTATCAGACCTGAAGGTTACTTCAACCCTTCCTGATTCTCTTTCTTCGCCTCTTCGCGTTCAACTTCATGATACCAGCGAGGATGGTGCTTCTGCGCCCAGCGACGGCTCACTTTGCCTTCAATCATCCCTTTAATCGATCCTTTGACCCAAAATGCCATATACATATGGATGAGGATCGCATGGATCAGAATGATGGCCGACGTTGCATGAATCAGTAACGCATAGCGAATCACCTGAATCGGGAAATAGGTCGCAAAATAGGGACGCCAGATAATCACCCCGGTCACCAGCAGTACGAAAATCATGCTCATAATGGTCCAGAACATCATCTTCTGCCCGGCGTTATATTTACCGACCTTCGCGACCTTATGCTCGTTGCCTTTCAGTACTTCAACAATCCCCAGCACCCACGGAATATCTTTCTTATCCGGGATGTTGTGATGCACGAAGCGGGCGAACATAAACATCAGCACCACGAAGATCAGCACGCCGAAGAACGGGTGCAGAATACGCCCCATCTGCGGTGTCCCGAAGGTCTCAGTCAACCATTGCAGCGTCGGGAAGAAGAACGAAATCCCTGAAACGGCAACAAGGAAGAAGCAGATAACCACCGTCCAGTGACAGGCGCGGTCAATAAACTTTGTGCGCACAATCATTTTCGAGTTACTCATGGCTATCCTCCTCTTCGTCATCGTCCACTTCTTTGTTCGGGCCAATACCAATATAGTGATAGATAAGCCCGGCAAAGGTTGCGATAAAGCCAGCGGCAGACAGCGGTTTCAGCGCGCCTTTCCACAGGTTGATGCTGGTATCGATAGCCGGATCTTTTGGCAGCTTATGGTAAAGCTCCGGTTGATCCGCATGATGCAGCACATACATCACGTGCGTTCCGCCCACGCCTTGCGGGTTATAAATACCGGCATTCGGATAGCCACGCTTTTTAAGCTTATCGACACGCTCCTGCGCCACATCCAGCATCTCTTTCTTGGTACCGAAATGGATAGCGCCGGTCGGACAGGTTTTCACGCAGGCAGGCTCCATGCCCACGCTAACGCGGTCCACACATAAGGTGCATTTATACACGCGGTTATCCTCTTTATTGAGGCGCGGAATATTAAATGGACACCCGGCAATGCAGTAACCACAACCGATGCAGTTATCCTGCTGGAAATCGACGATCCCGTTGGCGTACTGAATAATTGCCCCAGCGGACGGACACGCCTTCAGGCAGCCCGGATCCTCACAGTGCATACAGCCGTCTTTACGAATCAGCCATTCCAGCTTGCCATTCTGTTCGGTTTCACTAAAGCGCATCACCGTCCAGGATTTGGCGCTCAAATCGGCCGGGTTATCGTAAACCCCCACGCAATGCCCTACCTCGTCACGGATATCGTTCCATTCAGAGCAGGCCACCTGGCAGGCTTTACAGCCTACACAGGAGGAGACATCAATTAGCTTGGCAACTTCTTCCTTATAGTCCCGCGCACGCGGCGCGGGGGTAATCGGGTTGGTTGCAGAGCGTTTAATAATGTCTTGTGTTTCCATCGCCATCTAAACGCTCCTTACGCTTTCTCGATGTTAACCAGGAACGCCTTGTACTCTGGCGTTTGCGAGTTGGAATCGCCGACGTTTGGCGTCAACGTATTGGCGATATAGCCTTTACGCGCCACGCCCTCAAAGCCCCAGTGCAGCGGGATCCCGACGGTTTCCACCTGTTGACCATGAACGTTCAACGTTTGCAGACGACGAGTGACCACGGCGACCGCGCGAATAAAGCCACGCTGGCTGCTGACGGTGACACGGTCACCATTGGCAATCCCTTTCGCCTTCGCCAGACCTTCGCTGATTTCAACAAACTGTTCCGGCTGCGCAATCGAGTTCAGACGCGCATGCTTAGTCCAGGTATGGAAATGCTCGGTCAAACGATAGGTTGTGCCCACATACGGGAACTTATCTTTTTTACCCAGACGTACGGCATCTTCTTCGTACAGACGCACAACCGGGCTTGAGATAACGTTCGGATGCAGCGGGTTTGTCCCCAGCGGCGTTTCCATCGGCTCGTAGTGTTCCGGGAACGGCCCTTCTGCCAGCTTATCGATGGCAAACAGACGACCCAAACCTTCCGGCTGCATGATAAACGGCATGGTGCCACTCCCCGGCGGCGCGGTATTAAAGTCCGGGATATCATTACCCGTCCATTTACTGCCGTTCCACTCGATGAGCATCCGTTTCGGATCCCACGGTTTTCCGCTCATATCCGCAGAGGCGCGGTTGTACAGCACGCGACGGTTCAGCGGCCAGGCCCAGGCCCAACCCAGCGTATTCCCCAGACCTGACGGGTCAGAGTTATCGCGGTTAGCCATCTGGTTACCCTGCTCGGTCCAGCTACCGGTATAAATCCAGCACGACGATGAGGTGGTACCGTCATCGCGCAGCAGCGCAAAGCTGTTCAGGAGCTGACCTTTCTTCGCCACCAGCACGCCGTTGGCATCATAGAGATCGGCCAGTGCATAGCCATTATTCTCTTTCGCCACTTCTTCGGATTCTGGATGGTCTGGTTGCTTATAGTTCCAGCTCATCTTCAGCAGCGGCTCAACGCCTTTACCCCCTTCCGTGCGATACATGTCGCGCAGACGATGATAAATACCGGCGATGATCTCGCCGTCGTTACGCGCTTCACCCGGCGCATCCTGACCTTTCCAGTGCCACTGCAACCAGCGGCCGGAGTTGGCAATCGAGCCATCTTCTTCCGCAAAACAGGTAGATGGCAGACGGAAGACTTCGGTCTGAATAGTTGACGGATCGACGTCGTTTGACTCGCCGTGGTTCTGCCAGAAGGTCGAGGTTTCGGTGACTAACGGATCGATAACCACCATGTACTTCAACTTGCTCAGGCTGCGGACAACTTTGTTCTTATCCGGGAACGACGCCACCGGGTTAAAGCCCTGGCAGATGTAGCCGGTGACTTTTCCACTGTCCATCATGTTGAAGTATTTGATAACGTCATACGCCTGGTCCCATTTCGGCAACCAGTTAAAGCCCCAATCATTATCTTTTGTGGCCGCATCGCCATAGAACGACTTCATCAGGCTAACGAAGAACTTAGGATAGTTACCCCAGTAGTTCACCTGATTCGCCATCGTGGCTTTTGGCATATTAGCCGCAAGATAAGTCTGCAGATCTGCCTGCTTATCGGACGGCAGCGTCAGATAACCGGTCAGACTGGTCGACAGCAGACCTAAGTCGGTCAGGCCCTGAATATTAGAGTGACCGCGTAAGGCGTTCACGCCGCCGCCCGCCATCCCCATATTGCCCAGCAGCAGCTGAATCATCGCCATCGTACGGATGTTCTGCGCCCCGACGGTGTGCTGAGTCCAGCCCAGCGCATACAGGAAGGTGGTGGTACGGTTTGCGGCACTGGTGGAGGCCAGCACTTCACACACTTTCAGGAAATCGGCTTTTGGCGTCCCACAGATGTTTTCCACCACATCCGGCGTATAGCGAGAAACGTGCTCTTTGAGCAGATTCCACACGCAGCGCGGGTGAGTCAGCGTTTCATCACGTTTGGCATAGCCGTTTTCGTCGAACTGATAGTTCCAGGACGATTTGTCATATTGCCGTTTTTCGGCATCGTAACCGCTGAACAGCCCGTCATCGAAAGCATAGTCATCGCGCACCAGCAAACCGGCGTTGGTGTAATGCTTAACGTATTCGGCGTTAATCTTATTATTTTCGATAAGATACAGCAGTACGCCCGACAGGAAGGTAATGTCGGTACCGGAGCGAATTGGCGCATAGATATCCGCCACCGACGCCGTACGCGTAAAGCGCGGGTCGACGACAATCAGCGTCGCATCATTATTGTTTTTCGCTTCCATCGCCCAGCGGAATCCCACTGGATGGGCTTCAGCGGCGTTACCGCCCATCACCATCACGACGTTGGCATTTTTGATATCAACCCAGTGGTTGGTCATCGCACCGCGACCAAATGTTGGAGCAAGACTTGCTACCGTTGGTCCGTGTCAGACGCGCGCCTGGTTATCTACCGCCAGCATGCCGAGCGAGCGCACAAACTTCTGCGTCAGCATACCGGTCTCATTACTTGCCGCAGATGCGCACAGCATCCCGGTGGAGAGCCAGCGATTAACCGTTACGCCCTGTTCGTTCTTCTCAATAAAGTTGGCGTCACGGTCGGCCTTCATCAATTTCGCAATGCGATCGAAAGCCTCATTCCAGGAAATACGCTGCCATTTGTCAGAACCCGGCGCACGATATTCCGGGTAACGCAGACGGTTTTCACTATTCACATAGTCCAGAAGCCCAGCGCCTTTTGGACACAGTGCACCACGGCTTACCGGATGATCCGAATCGCCTTCAATGTGGTAAATCGCTTCACGGGTATTTTTCGCCCCATCACCCAGGCTATACATTAAAAGCCCACAACCTACGGAGCAGTATGTGCAGGTATTACGAACTTCTTTGGCGCGCAGTAATTTGAAATTACGCGCCTGAGCCAGCGCTAATTTTGGGGCAAACCCCAGCGCCGCAGCCGTCGTCCCAGCCATACCGCCCGCGCAGATTTTAAAAAACTTTCTGCGACTGACGTCCATTGTTTTCCTCATTGTATGGATGTACTTCGGGGGTGAAACTAACAGCAATGCCCCTGATTTTTTTGCGTCAAATCAATGTCGAAAACGGTGGCCCCCTTAATAGTCAAGGGCGGCGACTTTTGCTAACCCTTTGGGGTTAGCTGACAAATAGAAATATCACCGTGGGTGGACAAAAAATGCTATAACCACAAATTCGTTTGGAAAAGCATCAGGTTAGATATGGATAAGAAACGAGCCACGCTCATCGGACTGACCGCCATTGTGCTCTGGAGCACCATGGTAGGGTTGATTCGTGGCGTGAGTGAAGGGCTTGGCCCGGTGGGCGGCGCGGCGATGATTTACAGCCTCAGTGGATTACTGCTGATCTTTACCGTGGGATTCCCCCAGTTGCGTCAGATCCCGCCACGATACTTAATCGCAGGCAGCGTGTTGTTCGTTAGCTATGAAATTTGCCTGGCGCTTTCTTTAGGCTATGCAGGAAGCCGCCAACAGGCTATAGAAGTTGGCATGGTGAATTACCTATGGCCCAGCCTGACCATTGTGTTTGCCATTGTGTTCAATGGGCAAAAAACAAACTGGCTAATTGTTCCGGGATTATTATTGTCGCTGGTTGGCGTCGTCTGGGTATTAGGCGGGGAACATGGCCTTGATCTTGCTGAAATTACCCGCAACGTTATCTCCAGCCCTCTTAGCTATATTCTGGCGTTTGTCGGCGCCTTTATCTGGGCGACCTACTGTACGGTCACCGCAAAATATGCCAACGGTAAAAACGGCATTACGCTTTTCGTTTTGTTGACGGCATTGAGCCTGTGGGTGAAATTCCTGCTAAGCGATGAACCGCCAATGCTCTTTAGCTGGCCGGTGGTTGTCAAACTGGTGATGTGCGCACTCGCGTTAGGATTAGCCTACGCGGCATGGAATGTTGGGATCTTACACGGCAACGTCAGTTTGCTGGCCGTCGCTTCCTACTTCACACCGGTACTCTCATCGGCATTGGCCGCAATCCTGTTAAGCGCAGCGCTCTCCTGGTCATTCTGGCAAGGCGCGGGGATGGTCTGCGTGGGCTCCCTGCTCTGCTGGCAGGCGACACGGCGTTAAATAACCTGCGGGGAAGTGAATCTCTCTTACTTCCCCTGCACCTCACTCATGGATCACCATACAGTTTAATACTCAGAATATTGATGATCGCCCGACCGTTCCAGTGATATTCCAGATGCTCAGCCTGCACGATGCTTTTCACCAGACGCGGGCGGTAAAGCACATAACACGTATGGTCGGTATGGCGAACGGAACAGTAGTGGATGCCGTCCCTGTTTTCTGCTTTCTGTTTCTGCGCAAACACTTTCGACTGGCCGTAATCCGTGGCGTGATAAAGCGCAGACGAGACGAACGGCTCATGGGTAATATCGACTAACGTGGCATCAAATTCGGTAAACAGCACCCGCATCTGCACTTTTTGCGCCGGTTCGTTGGTATAGCCGAAAATGCGCTCCTGATGATAGACCGTCTCTTTAATTGCGGTATCCAGCAGCGGCGCGCAGTAATAGCCACCAAAATCACCGGTGGTGAACCGGGCCCCTTCAGGATTAATGTGCGTAAAAGCGGCCATCACATAGCTGCTGCCATTAAGGCCAACGAGCCAGTCGTCCTTTGGTACGCGCGTGAGGTCGCCCGCATATTCCAGCAACCGCTCATTGGTCAACGCTTCAACGGCCCATACGGCCTCCAGCTCATCGCTGCTGGCGACATCTTCAAACAGACAGATCGTGGGATAGCGGCTGGGGATAATGCGATACGCCGTTGCTCCCTTGAATTCTTCCAGTGGCGGAGATTCTGTCATCACGCCATTCCTCCTCGCCAGGCCTGCAATCGCGTGGCGACTTCATACAGATCGGCAACACGCCCCCCGTTCATCACGTCCATGGCTGAACGTCCGGCAAAGAAAGGATGGGAGTTCGGTTTGCGCACCCATCCATAAATGCTGTCGTCAGCGGAGAAGAGAATACGCAGGCATTTGTGAATATTCAGGATATAGCTCATCCGCTCCTGAATATCGGCGCTCAGGCGGATCCCGCCTTTCGACTCTTTGTATTTGTTCAATGTTGAACGAGAGCTTATGCCCAGCAACCTTAATTGTTCATCCGTGCTGCACTGCCACTTTTCCAGGATCCGAAAGACCACCGGCAGCGCCTTGCTGGTATCAACACTCCCGTTGATATGGCTTTGTTGTACTGTGGACATATTCCCTCCCGTACTCTGTTTTACTGTATCGCCGTCTATTCCGGGCGCGTACATTTACTGTCAATATTATCGTAATTGTTCATTAATGTACACATCCGAATCAACGGCGACTTGCTGTACTCGCGGAGGTTGAGCTTAATTTGACCCGGATTAAACGGCGGTCGGCACCTTCGCCAGTCCGCGCCAAATCCCGGCGGCCAACAGCAGTAACAGTACGCCTGCCGTCCCCAGCGCCACGCTGTGCGCGCTGATAAAGGCAGTCTGCGCGGCTTCAATCAGCGCTCGAGCAGGAATAGCCGGCAACGACTGCGCTAACTGCATCGCCTCGCCAATGGATGACGCAGCGCGCGTCGCGGCATCGTTATCGAGAGTCTGCGGCACGACAATCGCCGCACCGTAGCTACGTGTGAGGATCAGACCAAACAACGCAATCCCTAATCCGGCGCCCAGCTCATAGGCCATCGTTTCAATAGCACCTGCCGCTGCCGCTTTCTCTTTTGGTGCCGCTGCCATAATCGCTGACGTGGACGCTAATAAAGCGCTGGCCGCACTAAAGCCCAGCAGCGCCATCAGCCCCCATGCCTGCCATTGTTGGGTACTGAAATCCGTCACCGACAGCCCCAGGAAGCTGAATGCACTCAACAGCATCCCACCGGTCGCCACCTGACGCAGCCCAAGTCGCGACACCAGAATCCCCGCGATTGGCCCACTAAAACCGCTCGCTACCATCACCGGCAGCATAAACATCCCGGCTTCAAACGGTGTTTTCTGATGGACGAACTGCAGCTCCTGCGCCATTAATAATTCGAACCCCACCAGCGTAATCAGCGCGGTCATTGCCATCACCACGCCGCTTAAGATGATGCGATGCGTAAACAGGCGCATATCGATCATCGGTCGTGTTGCCGCCAGTTGCTGACGGACGAAAGTTGTCAGCAACGCCATACCAATTAGCGCCAGCAGCCCAACGCTCCACAGCGCCATGTGCCCTTTCAGCGCCGATTTAGCGCTATAGACCAGCATCAGAATTGCCGTAATCAGCATCAACGCCTGCAGCAGATTTAACGGTTGTTCGCGACGAGCCGGCTGCCGTGGCACCAGCCGCGCGCTAAAGGCCATCACCACCAGCACGATCGGCACGTTAATCAGGAATACCGACCCCCAGTAGAAATGCTCCAGCAGCAAACCACCGACCAGCGGGCCAAATGCCGCACCGCCGGAACCCACCGCCGCCCACAGGCCGAGGGCCATATTGCGGTGTTTCACTTCGGCAAAAGTGCTGCGGATCCCGGCAAGCGTCGCCGGTACGATCATTGCCGCCCCCACCGCCAACAGCGAGCGAGAGGCTATCAAGGCCAGCGCCGTCGGCGAGAAAGCCGCCGCCAGCGAGGCGATTCCAAAGATGCCGCTGCCCAGCAGCAGCAGACGTTTAAAGCCGATTTTATCGCCGAGCGCGCCCATCGGCAGTACCATCCCGGCCATCACTAATGAGTAAATATCAATGATCCACAGCAGCTCATTGCCGCTTGTCCCGAGCGCCACACTGAGCGTAGGTGCCGCAACGTGCAGCACGGTCGCATCAATCGCCACCGGGATATAGACCATTAAAATTGCCATAAGCGTTAACCATTGGCGTGACATGATTCCTTCCTCTTTCTTAATTAATGTTGGACGAATGTCCAGGAAACGGATCCTGCCGGAATGTTGAACGCGTGTCCAATTTTTTGTTATTCTTACCTAAACCCCACTTAAACGAAGCGATATGAACTATTTATCAAGGGATGAGCGGCGAGAGGTTATCCTCAAAGCAGCGATGCAGGTCGCCTTAACCGGCGGTTTTAATGCGATGACCGTACGTCATATCTCGACCGTTGCCGGTGTCTCAAGCGGTCAGGTACACCACCACTTCACCTCCGTCGGCGAACTGAAAGCCCACGCTTTCGTGCGGCTTATTCGTGAAATGCTGGATATGCCACTGGTGCCCGATGACGCAAGCTGGCACGAGCGGCTATTTGCCATGCTTGGCAGCGAGGATGGACGCCTGGAGCCTTATATTCGTCTTTGGCGCGAAGCTCAGCTGCTAGCCGATAGCGATCATGATATTAAAGGCGCTTATTTGCTCACCATGGATATGTGGCACAAAGAGACGGTGACGCTCATTTTGCAAGGAACAGAAGCGAATGAATTCAGACCAATTGATAATGCAGAGAATATTGCCTGGCGATTAATAGCACTGGTCTGCGGACTGGATGGTATTTACGCACTGGGTATGGCAGAAATAAGTGATGAGGTCTTTACTCGTTATATACAACATTATATTACCCTCGAACTAAACCCCGCTTAATTTACATTTAGTAACAATTAACAACGTTTTATTCACAGCGCGTTATCTTACAACGCGTTTTTTTTATCTATTCTTCAACGATAAACAGATAAAACGGCCTGTCGATAATAACTCCACCAACCTACCTCGCTGTTTTTCATCATTTATTTTTTTGACCTATCTTTCGAGGGTATTATGGCAAATAATGATAAAGAGAATCATTATCTTTTAAAAGAGTGGCAACCGGAAAACCCGGCGTTCTGGGAAAATAAAGGCAAAGGAATTGCGAGGAGGAATCTGTGGATTTCCGTAGCCTGCTTATTACTCGCCTTCTGTGTCTGGATGTTATTTAGTGCCGTTGCGGTGAATCTTAATAAAGTCGGTTTTAATTTTACCACCGATCAGCTCTTTTTATTAACTGCGCTGCCTTCTCTTTCCGGGGCAATATTACGCGTCCCCTACTCCTTTATGGTACCCATTATGGGAGGCCGTCGCTGGACGGTCATCAGTACCATCATCATGGTGGTGCCTTGTATCTGGCTTGGAATAGCCATTCAAAACACCTCTACCCCCTATTGGGTATTTATTACCATCGCGCTCCTGTGCGGTTTTGCCGGGGCTAACTTCGCCTCCAGCATGGGTAATATCAGCTTCTTCTTCCCTAAATCCAAACAAGGCAGCGCGCTGGGCGTCAACGGCGGCCTGGGGAATCTCGGCGTGAGCGTCATGCAAATGGTGGCACCGGCCGTGATCTTCCTGCCTATGTTTACCTTTATCGGCATCCACGGTGTAACCCAGGAAGATGGTTCAACGCTGGCACTCAGCAACGCCGCCCTTATCTGGGTGCCTCTGCTGGTCATTGCCACGCTTGCGGCCTGGTTTGGCATGAATGATATCGCCAGTTCAAAGGCCTCGGTACGCTCTCAATTGCCAGTATTAAAACGTCCGCATATGTGGCTGCTGAGCCTGCTGTATCTGGCGACATTCGGTTCCTTTATCGGCTTTTCAGCAGGCTTTGCGATGCTGGCGAAAACTCAGTTCCCCGACGTCAACATACTCAAACTGGCTTTCTTCGGCCCCTTCATCGGTGCGCTGGCACGATCTTTTGGCGGGGTAATCTCTGACCGTCTGGGCGGCGTAAAAGTCACGCTGGTGAACTTCATCCTGATGGCGGTGTTCACCGGCCTGCTGTTCCTGACCTTACCGGGCAGTGGCTCAGGCAATTTTATCGCCTTCTACGCCGTATTTATGGGGCTGTTCCTGACCGCCGGTCTTGGCAGCGGTTCAACCTTCCAGATGATTGCGGTGATCTTCCGTCAAATCACCATCGATAGCGTGAAAAAACGCGGCGGTACCGATGAACAAGCTCAGCACGAAGCGGTAACCGACACCGCCGCCGCCCTCGGTTTCATCTCAGCAATCGGCGCTATCGGCGGCTTCTTCATTCCAAAAGCCTTCGGCACCTCTTTAGCCATGACCGGTTCGCCGGTGGGCGCGATGAAAGTTTTCTTTGTTTTTTATGTTGTCTGCGTGCTGGTGACCTGGCTGGTCTACGGACGCCGTAAACCGACTTCAAAATAAGCATAAATTTGCCGGATGGCGGCTAACGCCTTATCCGGCCTACGGGATCGCGCGGTGTTGTAGGCCGGATAAAGCGCGCTAGCGCTGCCATCCGGCAAAGGCACGATGCCGAACATTATCGAAGCAGGAGAAATGTCATGAGTAAACTATTGGATCGCTTTCGCTACTTTAAGCAGAAACGCGACACTTTTGCCAACGGTCACGGACAGGTCTATGACAATAACCGTGATTGGGAAGATAGCTACCGCCAGCGTTGGCAGTTCGATAAAATTGTCCGCTCAACGCACGGCGTGAACTGTACAGGCTCATGTAGCTGGAAGATTTACGTTAAGAATGGCCTCGTGACCTGGGAAACCCAACAGACCGACTACCCGCGTACCCGCCCCGACCTGCCAAACCATGAACCGCGCGGCTGCCCGCGAGGCGCAAGCTACTCCTGGTATCTCTATAGCGCTAACCGTCTGAAATATCCCCTGGCGCGCAGAAAACTGATTGAACTGTGGCGCGAGGCGCTGGCGCAACATGTGGATCCGGTACTGGCCTGGGATAGCATCATGCAGAGCCCGGAAAAGACGCTGAGCTACAAACAGGCACGCGGTAAAGGCGGGTTTGTCCGGTCGTCGTGGAAAGAGCTAAACCAGTTGATTGCCGCCGCCAACGTATGGACTATCAAGAACTTCGGCCCTGACCGCGTTGCAGGTTTCTCGCCCATCCCAGCCATGTCGATGGTCTCCTACGCCGCCGGTACACGTTATCTGTCGCTGATTGGCGGCACCTGCCTGAGCTTCTACGACTGGTACTGCGACCTACCGCCCGCTTCACCGATGACCTGGGGCGAGCAGACGGACGTACCGGAATCTGCCGACTGGTATAACTCCAGCTATATCATCGCCTGGGGTTCGAACGTTCCACAGACCCGTACCCCGGATGCCCACTTCTTTACCGAAGTGCG
This sequence comes from Kluyvera sp. NPDC087067, assembly GCF_044745165.1. Lineage (NCBI taxonomy): Bacteria > Pseudomonadati > Pseudomonadota > Gammaproteobacteria > Enterobacterales > Enterobacteriaceae > Kluyvera > Kluyvera sp. NPDC087067. Next base: position 855,008 of record NZ_JBIUZS010000001.1, read on the forward strand.
CTACAAAGGCACCAAGACCATCGCGATTACTCCTGACTTCTCCGAAGTCGCCAAGCTCAGCGACCAGTGGCTCGCGCCGAAACAGGGTACCGATAGCGCGCTGGCGATGGCCATGGGCCACGTTATCTTAAAAGCGTTCCACCTCGATAACCCGAGCGATTACTTTATCAACTACTGCCGCCGTTATACCGACATGCCCATGCTGGTGATGCTCGATAGCCGTGACGATGGTTCGTACACCGCAGGACGTATGCTGCGTGCCTCCGATCTGGTTGATGGTCTGGGCGAAAGTAACAATCCTGAGTGGAAAACCGTTGCCTATAACAGCGCCGGAGAACTGGTGGTGCCTAACGGTTCCATCGGTTTCCGCTGGGGCGAAAAAGGCAAATGGAACCTCGAAACGCTGGCCGCCGGAAACGAAACCGAGCTAACGCTCTCGTTACTCGACAGCCATGATACCGTCGCCGGTGTCGCATTCCCCTACTTTGGCGGCAATGAAAACCCGCACTTTCGCAGCGTAAAACAAGACCCGATTCTGGTGCGCAAACTGCCAGCCAGAACGCTGACCTTTGCCGATGGCAGCAGCCGTTTAGTGGTCAGCGTGTACGATCTGGTGCTGGCGAACTACGGTCTGGATCGTGGTCTAGATGATGAACTGGCGGCGAAAAGCTTTGACGAGGTGAAAGCCTATACCCCGGCCTGGGGGGAACAAATTACCGGCGTGCCGCGTCAACATATTGAACAAATTGCCATGGAATTCGCCGACACCGCGCATAAAACGCACGGTCGTTCGATGATCATCCTCGGTGCCGGGGTCAACCACTGGTATCACATGGACATGAACTACCGCGGCATGATCAACATGCTGGTGTTCTGCGGCTGCGTCGGGCAAAGCGGCGGCGGTTGGGCGCACTATGTCGGCCAGGAGAAGCTGCGTCCGCAAACCGGTTGGCTCCCGCTGGCGTTCGCCCTCGACTGGAACCGTCCACCGCGCCAGATGAACAGCACCTCCTACTTCTACAACCACGCCAGCCAGTGGCGTTACGAAAAGCTGACCGCCAAAGAGCTGCTCTCGCCGCTCGCTAACCCGGAAAAATACACCGGCCATCTGATCGACTTTAACGTCCGCGCCGAACGTATGGGCTGGCTACCGTCCGCCCCGCAGCTCGACATGAACCCGCTCACCCTCAAAGCCAAAGCCGATGCGCTGGGAATGACGGCACAGGAATACACCGTGCAGGGGCTGAAATCCGGCGATATCCGTTTCGCCAGCGAACAGCCGGACAACGGTCAAAACCACCCGCGCAATATGTTTATCTGGCGCTCTAACCTGCTGGGTTCTTCCGGTAAAGGTCACGAGTACATGCTGAAATACCTGCTCGGCGCCGATAGCGGGATTCAGGGCGATGAGTTCGGCTCGACCGAAGACGTGAAGCCTGAAGAGGTGGAATGGCAGACCGCTGCGCTTGAAGGCAAGCTCGATCTTCTGGTGACGCTGGATTTCCGCATGTCCAGCACCTGTCTATTCTCCGATATCGTCCTGCCGACCGCCACCTGGTATGAAAAAGACGACATGAATACTTCGGATATGCATCCGTTTATTCACCCTCTCTCAGCCGCCGTTGACCCGGCATGGGAATCAAAGAGCGACTGGGAAATCTACAAAGGTATCGCCAAATCGTTCTCCGAAATCTGTCAGGGCCATCTGGGCACCGAAACCGATGTGGTGCTACAACCATTGCAACACGACTCCCCGGCGGAGCTGTCACAACCGTTTGATATCCAGGACTGGCGTAAAGGCGAATGTGACCTGATTCCGGGTAAAACCGCGCCTAATATCATTGCCGTCGAGCGTGATTATCCGGCGACCTATGAACGCTTTACCTCTCTCGGCCCGCTGCTGGATAAACTCGGTAACGGCGGTAAAGGGATCAACTGGAAAACCCAGAGCGAAGTCGATTTCCTCGGCAAGCTCAACTACGTCAAGCTGCATGGCCCGGCGAAAGGCCGTCCTTGCATTGAGACGGCCATTGACGCCTCTGAGGTGATCTTAGCCCTCGCCCCGGAAACCAACGGTCAGGTGGCGGTCAAAGCCTGGCAAGCGCTGGGCGAATTTACCGGTCGAGACCACACGCATCTGGCGACCAACAAAGAAGATGAGAAAATTCGTTTCCGCGACATCCAGGCGCAGCCGCGCAAAATTATCTCCAGCCCAACCTGGTCGGGTCTGGAAGATGAACATGTCTCCTATAACGCGGGTTATACCAACGTTCATGAGCTGATCCCATGGCGCACCGTCTCCGGTCGTCAGCAGCTGTATCAGGATCACCCGTGGATGCGCGATTTCGGTGAAAGTCTGGTGGCCTATCGTCCACCGATTGACACCCGTAGCGTCAGCCATATGAAGGAAATCCCGCCAAACGGCTTCCCGGAAAAAGCGCTGAACTTCCTGACGCCGCACCAGAAATGGGGCATTCACTCCACCTACAGTGAAAACCTGCTGATGCTGACCCTGTCGCGCGGCGGGCCGATTGTCTGGCTGAGTGAAACTGACGCCAAAGAGCTGGGGATTGTCGATAACGACTGGATTGAAGCGTTCAACGCCAACGGCGCACTGACCGCACGTGCGGTGGTCAGCCAGCGTATACCGCCGGGAATGACCATGATGTATCACGCGCAGGAACGCATCATGAATATTCCAGGCTCGGAAATCACCGGGCGACGCGGCGGTATTCACAACTCCGTCACCCGCATTTGTCCAAAACCTACCCATATGATCGGCGGCTACGCGCAGCTTGCCTACAGCTTTAACTACTACGGAACGGTCGGTTCGAACCGTGATGAGTTCATTATGATTCGCAAAATGAAAAACATTAATTGGCTGGATGATGAAGGCAATGATCAGGTACAGGAGGCGTCAAAATGAAGATACGCTCACAGGTTGGGATGGTTTTGAACCTCGACAAATGCATCGGCTGCCACACCTGCTCGGTGACCTGTAAAAACGTCTGGAGTAGCCGTGAAGGCATGGAATACGCCTGGTTTAACAACGTCGAAACCAAGCCGGGTATCGGTTTTCCAAAAGACTGGGAAAATCAGGAAAAATGGCAAGGCGGCTGGGTACGCGGGATCAGCGGTAAGCTGACACCGCGTATGGGCGGCCGCCTGGGCGTGCTGTCTAAAATCTTCGCCAACCCGCTGATTCCGGGTATTGACGATTATTATGAGCCGTTCACCTACGACTACCAGCACCTGCACAACGCGCCAGAGGGCAAGAACCTGCCTACCGCCCGCCCGCGCTCGCTGATTAGCGGCCAGCGGATGAACAAAATTGAATGGGGCCCGAACTGGGAAGAACTGCTCGGCGGCGAATTTGAAAAGCGCGCGCACGATCAGAACTTTACCGCCATGCAAAAAGAGATGTACGGCCAGTTTGAAAACACCTTCATGATGTATCTGCCGCGCCTGTGTGAACACTGCCTGAACCCAAGCTGTGTCGCCACCTGCCCGAGCGGGGCTATTTATAAGCGTGAAGAAGACGGTATCGTGCTGATTGACCAGGACAAATGTCGCGGCTGGCGTATGTGTATTACCGGCTGCCCGTACAAAAAAATCTACTTCAACTGGAAGAGCGGCAAGTCAGAGAAATGTATCTTCTGCTATCCCCGCATCGAGTCCGGTCAGCCCACCGTCTGCTCGGAAACCTGCGTGGGCCGCATTCGCTACCTCGGCGTACTGCTTTATGATGCCGACCGCATTGAAGAAGCGGCAAGCACCGAGCATGAAACCGATCTCTATGAGCGTCAGTGCGACGTATTCCTTAACCCACACGACCCGGCGGTCATTGAAGAAGCGCTCAAGCAAGGCATTACCCAGAACACCCTCGACGCCGCGCAGCGTTCACCGGTGTACAAAATGGCGATGGACTGGAAGCTGGCGCTGCCGCTGCACCCGGAATACCGCACCCTGCCGATGGTCTGGTACGTGCCGCCGCTGTCACCGATTCAATCGGTTGCCGATGCCGGTGGTCTGCCAAAAACCGACAGCATTCTGCCTGCTGTCGAAAGCCTGCGCATCCCAGTGCAGTATCTGGCAAACATGCTCAGCGCCGGTGATACTGGCCCGGTTCTGCGGGCGCTGAAACGCATGATGGCGATGCGTCATTACAAACGCTCTCAGACGGTTGAGGGCGTCACCGACACCCGCGCCATCGAAGAAGTGGGATTGAGCGAAGAACAGGTCGAAGAGATGTATCGTTACCTGGCGATTGCCAACTACGAAGATCGCTTTGTGATCCCCACCAGCCACCGTGAAATGGCAGAAGACGCCTTCCCGGAAAGCAAGGGCTGCGGCTTTACCTTCGGCGACGGCTGCCACGGGTCGGACACCAAGTTCAACCTGTTCAATAGCCAACGTATCGACGCCATCAACATTGGGGAGAAAGAGTAATGCGGATCCTGAAAATCATCGGGCTGCTGCTGGAATATCCCGATGAGCTAAGCTGGGAGAACAAAGACGAACTGTTCTCCCTCATCGACAGCGACGCCCCTACGCTGCGTCCTTTCCTGGAGCAGCATCTGGCGGTGCCGCTGCTTGATAAACAGGCCGAATGGTGTGAAATCTTCGAGCGCGGACGCGCCACCTCGCTGCTGCTGTTTGAGCACGTGCACGCGGAATCCCGCGACCGTGGACAGGCGATGGTCGAGCTGATGGCGCAGTATGAGAAGCAGGGTTTGCAGCTTGATTGCCGCGAACTGCCCGATCATTTGCCGCTTTATCTGGAGTATTTAAGCATTTTGCCGGAAGACCAGGCACGGGAAGGTTTGCAGAACGTCGCCCCCATTCTGGCACTGCTCGGCGGTCGCCTTAAACAACGCGAAGCCCCCTGGTATCAGCTATTCGACGCCCTGCTGGTGCTGGCGAAAACTTCGCTTTCAAGTGACAGTGTCACTAAACAGGTAGCGGGTGAAGAACGCGATGATACCCGCCAGGCGCTGGATGCAGTGTGGGAAGAAGAACAGGTGAAGTTTATCGAGGATAACGCCACCGCCTGTGAGAGTTCTCCGCTGCAAAGCTATCAACGACGCTTTAGCCAGGACGTGGCGCCACAGTACGTGGACGTCACCTCGGGAGGCCCGAAATGATCCAGTTTCTCAACGTCTTCTTTTACGATATCTACCCTTATCTGTGCGGTACGGTGTTTTTGCTGGGCAGCTGGCTGCGTTACGACTACGGTCAGTACACGTGGCGCGCCTCTTCCAGCCAGATGCTCGACAAGCGCGGGATGGTGCTATGGTCTAACCTGTTCCACGTCGGCATTCTGGGGATCTTCTTCGGACACTTCTTCGGCATGTTAACGCCGCACTGGGTGTATGAATCCTGGCTGCCGCTGTCGCAAAAACAGATTATGGCGATGGTGCTGGGTGGCGTTTGTGGCGTATTAACGCTAGTGGGCGGTGCAGGTCTGCTGATTCGCCGCCTGTTTAATCCGCGTATTCGCGCGACGTCGAGCACCGCTGATATTCTGATCCTCAGCATTTTGTTGATCCAATGCTGCCTCGGTTTGACCACCATTCCCTTCTCTGCCCAGCATCCTGACGGCAGCGAAATGTTAAAACTGGTGGATTGGGCGCAGGCAGTAGTGACCTTCCACGGTGGCGCTTCGGCGCATCTTGACGGCGTTGCGTGGATCTATCGCGTGCATCTGGTGCTGGGGATGACTATCTTCCTTCTGTTCCCGTTCACCCGATTGGTGCACGTCTGGAGCGCGCCAATCGAGTATCTGACGCGCCGCTATCAGGTGGTACGTTCACGCCGATAACCGGCCTTAACCCTAGCCCGGCCGAGCGAATGCGACGCCGGGTTTTTTATATCGCAAAGAAAATACTAAACCTAATCTCAACCACTTTATCTTTTGCCAGCCAATTTAAAAATTACGCGCTATATTGCGCTCGTTGAATTTATCTTCTCCGCGCAGAAAATAAAGATTAACGCCGCATCGTAATTAATAATCTTGTTATGGCGAGGCTCCTGAATAAACATAAGTTATCGCCCTGATGGTATCGAGAGAGACCATCACAGGGAAATACAGGCATCCATCGAATCAAGGTGTTGCCAAGATAACTTCTGACGGTATATACCCAAAATAATTCGAGTTGCAGGAAGGCGGCAAGTGAGCGAATCCCCAGGAGCTTACACTGGTAAGTGACTGGGGTGAACGAACGCAGCCAACGCACATGCAACTTGAAGTATGACGGGTATAACGCCGTGCAGATACGTTGTTCAGTGCTAAAACCGGGACGTAGGGATTTATCTCAGCTCTTCCAGTTTTGTTCGCCCTATAAGCGTTTTTCTATAGGGAAATCCAATGTCACATATCAATGCAACCGTACCGTTCTACCCAACGCATCATGCGTCAGGCGATATTATCTCAAACTATATGTCGAGAGATTTTATTTCGCTGCCTGAGCACCTTAATATCAAAGAGGCGCGCGAACTTTTCTTACAACAATTAAATGACGATCATTTCCCTTGCGCGGTATTTGTCGTTTCTGGCGATAAACTGCGGGGAATATTATCAACGCGCAAGCTGCTGCAGGCCCCCGATGATAGCCATCCGATGTCGCAGCTAATGGATACAACGCTCTATCACGTCAGCCCGGACGACGCTCGCGATGTGGCCGCCGGGTTAATCGACAAACACCGTCTGACGCTTGTGCCGGTCATTGAACACGGCAAGCTTATCGGCTGTCTGAATGAAAAAGAGATAGACCAACTGTTAGCCGATGAAATCACCGAAGACGCCCAGCTTCAGGGGGCGACGCTGCCGCTGGAAAAGCCGTATCTGGAGATAAGCCCGGTTACGCTTTGGAAAAAACGCGCAGTCTGGCTGCTGCTCCTGTTTATTGCCGAGGCCTACACCAGTACCGTTATTCAGCATTTTGAAGAGGCGCTGGAATCGGCCATCGCGCTGGCGTTCTTTATTCCGCTACTGATTGGTACCGGGGGCAACAGCGGCACGCAGATCACCTCCACGCTGGTGCGCGCCATGGCGCTGGGTGAAGTGGGTCTGCGCGATATTGGACGCATTCTGCGCAAAGAGATGTCGACGGCGATGCTGGTCGCCATCACCCTCGGCGCAGCGGGTTGTCTGCGCGCATGGATAATGGGCATTGGCCCGGAAATCACCTTTATCGTCAGCCTGACGCTGGTGTGCGTTACACTCTGGAGTGCGGTGGTGTCATCAGTGATCCCGCTGGTCATTAAGCGGCTGGGCATTGATCCGGCGGTAGTCTCAGCACCGTTTATCGCTACGTTGATTGACGGCACCGGGCTGATTATCTATTTCAAAATCGCCCAGCATTTCTTAGGCTTAAACTAACGCACAGCCCGGCGCCGCAGGGGTTTGCCTACGTGCTAATTCCCGGCGGCGCTTCGCTTGGCCGGGCTACAGCCGTAGGCCGGATAAGGCTATACCGCCATCCGGCAATGTGCACCGGGCCTACAAGATTTAAAATACCCGGCTACAGTGCGGCAATAATTTTGTGAACAATGACTTCCGGCGAGGCCATCGCGAAAATCTGGATATCACCCTGCGCCATAAAGTCGGTAAATCGCTGGCGAAACTTGGCCTCTTCGTTATCCCGAACGAGGCCAAATCCGCGCTTAAGTTGGCGCTTCACGATACAGCCGCACGCAACATCGACATCCTTTGACGGCATCAGCAGAATTGAACGCCCGCATTCCTTCACGCGCTGGCGATTGCGTTCAATGATATCCGGGCGAATATCGGTCGCAAGAAATCCCGAAGAGAGCGCAAACACCACATTCTGATGGCACCATTCAGCCAAAAGCACGTCAAACAGGGCAGCGTTTTGCTCAAGGTAAGCTTCATAGCCGTCAGATTTCAGGTATTCACGGATGTTCGCAATGCGCTCACAAAATTGCGCATCCAGATCGACAAACGCATACCCCAAACGAACGGCCAGTTTCTCCCCGACGGTACTTTTTCCTGCACCGCCTGGGCCAATCAAAAAAAGATGCATTATTGCCCCATAGGTTAACCCAAACGACGTCGCGAATATCGCTATTCAAACACAAAGGTGTCGCCGGTTGCCGGGGAGATAACTTCCGGCAGCCACAGCTTGCCCCACGCGCCGGTACAGTGGCAGGCCATGATTTTATCGGGCTTGAGTTGTTGTAAAAACTGTCTGACCTGCCAAAGCGTGCGCGGTGAAGCGCTGCGCAGGTGAAAGCCACCGATTAAGGCATGAACCTTCTCAATGCCGGTAATCTTCTGACAGTGGCGGACAATGTTCACAATCCCGCGATGCCCGCAGCCGGTAATAATCACCAGCCCTCGTCGCGACAGATAAATCAGCACACCTTCATCAATCACGTAATCCGTTTCATCGCCCATCACGCCGTAGGCTTTAGGGTTATCAACGGCAATCTCGCCTGACCAGATAAAACGGTCGCTGATTTGCAGCGGCGCACGGGTGTACTCCATGCGGTGGCGAGCGTAATCAATATCCAGTGAGAGTTTTTTGATTTTATGCAACCGCCCTGCCACGTTCAGCGCGGCATAGCGCTCGTTGCCGACGCTCGGGTGACAGATAATCCGAGTGTTGTCCGGCAGCCAGGGAACGCCGCCGCAATGATCATAGTGACCGTGTGAGAGCACCGTTGCGGTGAGGTTATCCAGCGAAACATCCATCTGCGCGGCATTATGCGCAAAGCTGTCATCCGGGCCGGTATCGAACAAAATCGACGTCGTTTCGTCGCTAACAAACAGACTCAGGCCTGCTTTAACGCGCAGTTGATCTTGTGCGACCGCCGCACGTTGATTTTCCAGTAATACCTTAAGTGTCAGTGCCATAACATTCATCCCTGCAAGCGCCGCCAAGGTTTTCCCCGGAGTCGGTGCTAACGCACCTCGTCCGGGCTACCCACGAGCCCGTAGCCCGGCCAAGCGAAGCGCCGCCGGGACTGCTCGGTGCCTGACCGGGCTACCGGTTATTTTCCAGCTTCGGGGTGGGTATCAAACGCCGCCATTATCGCCGCCAGTTCGCTGACGCTAAAGCCATATTTCGGGTCATTAACCCCCAGCCCAAAACGACTTTGCAGCGCTTCATACAACGCCGGAACATCCGGGAAATCCACCTTTTCAACCACATGGTTTTTATCCCAATGGGTGAAATGGAAATTGGTCAACGTCATTTTACCGCCGTCTGGCAGATGGCGGCACATCAACAGATGGTGACGGAAATGAGACTGCGGCCAGTGTGCCGACCAGAAGTTGCCCATCACATAATCCGACGCGTACTGGCGCCCTAAATCAAAGTGGTACATCGACTGCCAATGATCGTGATGACTAAATTGCAGGATCCACTCCTGATTTTCATACAGCAGACGATAATCGCCGTGCGGCGTCGTCTGGGTAATATCCGCCAACAGCTTGATAGGCGCGGTTAGCGTCTGCCCGCCAAAGCCCACATCAGCAATCCAGCGCTCACCGTCCACGTCGACCAGCAATAGACGATGGGTACGCGGCGGCATCTGCGGCGGATGCGCCAGCACCACGCGCCCCAGCAGGCTGCGCACATGAAAACCGAGTTCGCGCAGCACGCGTTCAAACAAACCGTTTTGTTCAAAACAGTACCCGCCACGACGCCCGTGAACCAGCTTATCTTCCAGTGATTGATCGTCGAGATGCATTTCGCGCGGCAACAGCACGTCGAGATTCTCAAAAGGGATGGCGCTGTTATGGTGGATATGCAAACTGCGCAGCGTCTCAATGGTGACATCGGGGGTCGCCGTCCAGCCAATACGTGCAAAATAGGCGCTTAAAAAAGGGGTCATCAATGCCTCCAGCGTTGTTGTCCGTTCTTTATAACCTATTTTGCTCAGGTCACTGACCGATTTGTGCGATCGGTTAACCTACCGTGTACTTCGCGGCTTTAATCCCATAATGTCAGCCCTATACCCATAAACCTAAAGGAACCTTCATGAGCCGTTTTCGCCCCGTTGAACTGCATCACGCCAGCCGTTTACTCAATCACGGCCCCACTATTCTGATAACCAGTTACGACGCACAATCACAACGCCGGAACGTCATGGCAGCCGCCTGGTCGATGCCGGTCGAGTTTGACCCGCCGCGCATCGCTATCGTGGTGGACAAAGGAGCATGGTCGCGGGAGATTATCGAACGTAACGGCACATTTGGTATCGTGGTGCCGGGGGTATCAGCGGCAAGCTGGACCTATGCGGTGGGAAGCATCAGCGGGCGCGACGAGGATAAATTCAATGCGTATGGTATTCCGGCCATCACCGGGCCGGTGCTGGGTTTACCGCTGATTGAAGATAAATGTCTGGCGTGGATGGAGTGTCGATTATTGCCCGCTACCGCCGCGGCAGCACAATACGACACGCTGTTTGGGGAAGTGGTTGCAGCCGCCGCCGACGAGCAGGCCTTTATGGCCGGACGCTGGCAATTCGACGATGATAAACGCAATACGCTGCATCATCTTGGCGCAGGAACGTTCGTTGCCAGCGGTAAGCAGATCCGCGCCAATACGCCGGACTAACGCAACGCCCGGCGTCAGCCCATAGACCTTTTTATACAACGTGGTGAAATACCCGCTGGGGGCGCTGCCGCCCATACCTGCTGATTGGCGCAGTTCCCTTCGGCTGCTGTGCATTCTGGCGTATTACGTGCCGGAGTTTCGCACCACCGGTAAGCTGATTTACGCCTTTGTCACCTACGGGTGTCTGTCGTTTCTCTACACGCTGGTCAATATTCCGTTCTGCGCGATGCTGCCGTTTTTGACCCACGATTCAGGCGAACGTACGACGCTATCGACGGTGCGCATCCTGCTCGGTTCTTTGGGTGCGACGATTGTTGCCGTAGCCACCCTGCCGCTGGTTGGCGCGCTTGGGCACGGTAATCAGGCGCACGGTTTTTTCTATACCGCCGTGGTGTTTGGCGTCATTGCCACCTTCTTCTTGCTGGTGAGCTTCCGTAACGAACGGCGCTGGTAGCAGGTATTTCCACCTTCGTCCCGCTGCTGGGAACGCTAACCGTGCCCATGCTTGCTAGTCGCATGAAAAAGCGTCACGTCTATCTGGTGGCCTGCGTGATCAATCTGATCGGATGGGAGCGATTATTGGCGTCCTGCTCTCCAGCAGCGGCTATGTTGCCAATCAGGTTCAGGGCGACAGCGCGATGCTGGCCATTAAAGCCTGCTACCTGTATATCCCGGCACTTCTGATTATCGCCTCTATGATCGTTTCTACCGTCTCGACGATGAGTATGAGCAGATTCGCGCCGATCTCGATGCGGGGCGTTCAGCGCCATTGGAACCATCCGCACGCACCACCGCCAAACTGGCCTGATAGAATACAAAAAACCCGGTGTCGGCTTGCACCGAGACCGGGCTTACAGGTGAAAAAACGAATTACATGCTATAACCGGGTTTCTTGATAAGCGTTGCCATCTGCGGCGCAATCTCACTATCCCATACCTGCTGCCAGTCACTTTCCTGCACCTGATTCAGCGCCACGCTAACCGAGCGGTCTTTGGTACTTAGATGGCGGATAAGGACTTCAGTAATATCAGCCGCCAGCGCGGTTTTTTGTTCATCACTCAGTTCGCGGGGAAAACATTTAATATCAACGTGTGGCATGGGCAGGACTCCTTATGATTAGAGCTTTAAAGCTACCATAGCCTGGCAAAAACGGCTGTTATTTCGTGCGCTGATGCCACGAATTATTTTGCTTTTCCGGCCAGTAATTCCGCCATAAACGCGTGTGTTTCTCGCTGGTTCTTGAGCCGCACAAAACGAATATGCTGCCACTGCGGATCGTCCATATCACGCAGGTAGCGCTCACGGTTTTGCCGCCAGGTTTTTAACGTCCATAAAATGATGGAATCACGGCTGGCAAACGAACGGCGGAAGCTCTCCCGATTGCCTGTCCCCGGCCACAATTCCTGATGCCGTGAGGCTCTGGACGCTGCGCGACAAACGGCCTGCCGCAAAGTGCGCCAGAAGCTGTAATCCACCCATACCACCATATCCACATCGCGCCACTTCACCGGGCGGCTACGATTATAATTTCCGTCCAGCACCCAGCCGGTGGCGTTGGTCGCCAACCTGATTTTCTCGAACAACTCATCATCGGGTGTGCCCTGCCAGTTCGGTCGCCAGTAAAGTGTATCCATTTCGATATAAGGGACGTCTAATGCCTGCGCCAGACGTTTGGCAAGCGTCGACTTACCGACACCGCTAGTCCCTACCACGTTGATTTTCATCGATCTCTCGCTGACATTTAAGGAGTTGCATATAAACTTGGGACCATTACACTAAATTAATCAATCAAATACCATGAAGCAGATTCATCAATGGCCCTTTCCCTATGCTTAAAGACAATATCAACGATCTGATCTCATTCATGGTTGTCGCTCGCGAGCGCAGTTTTACCCGTGCTGCCGCGCAGCTTGGCGTCTCACAGTCCGCGTTAAGCCATGCGATGCGCAACCTGGAAAGCCGTCTTGATGTGCGCTTGCTGACCCGCACTACCCGTAACGTTGCCCCCACCGAGGCGGGAGAAAAGCTGTATCAGCGCCTGAGTCCGCATCTTCAGGATATTGAGCTGGAGCTTACGGCGCTGCGCGATACCCGCGACCGTCCGGCGGGAAATATTCGTCTGACTGCTGGCGAACATGCGATGGACACCGTGCTCTGGCCACGCCTTAAACCCTTTATGCAAACCTACCCGGATATCAATATTGAAGTGACCGTCGATAACGGTCTGACCGATATCGTCGACGAGCGTTTTGATGCCGGGGTGCGCTTAGGTGAGCAGGTGGCGCGCGATATGATTGCCGTGCGTATTGCGCCGGATATGTGTATGGCGGTGGCGGCTTCACCGGCTTATCTGGCGACCCACGGCATTCCCGAAACGCCGCACGATCTCCAGCAGCATCGCTGTATCAATATGCGCTTACCGACCCGGGGCGGACTGTATGCATGGGAATTTGAGCGCGATGGCGAACCATTGCGAGTGCGGGTTGAGGGGCAATTAATCCTCAACTGCCTGCCCCAGCGAATCGATGCCGCCGAGGCAGGGTTGGGTCTGGTGTACGTGCCGGAGGATTCGGTCAGTGAAGCCATTGCCGCCGGGCGCTTACAGCGCGTATTAACCGACTGGTGCGTGCCGTTTCCCGGTTATTATCTCTATTACCCAAGCCGCCGCCAGCACACAACCGCGTTTGCGCTACTGGTCGAGGCCCTGCGCTATTCCGACGCTAAATAGCCGACTTCGGCTTGAGGTCTTCATCAAATTCCAGCCGCTTGCGGTCAGGCTCCGCTTCGGTCAGTGGTTGCACCTCAGAAAGCGTGTTCTGACAGCGCTCAACCAGCACCTGATACTCACGGGTACCCTGCATTTTCCACGTCAGTTCCTGCTCGGTTAATGTGCGAATCGCTTTAGCCGGGCTGCCGACAATCAGATGATTGGCAGGCATCGAAGCACGCGCTTTTACAAACGCCGAAGCGCCTACGATGCTGTTTTCACCAATGGTTGCGCCGTCGATTATCACCGCGCTCATCCCTACCAGCGCGTTACGGCCAATGACGCAGCCGTGCAGAATGGCACCGTGACCGATATGCCCGTCCTCTTCCACCACCGTGTCCTGCCCCGGAAAACCGTGCATCACGCAGTTATCCTGAATGTTCGCGCCATCTTTCACCACGATACGACCAAAGTCACCGCGCAGGCTGGCGTTAGGGCCAACGTAAACCCCTTTACCGAGGATCACATCACCGATCAGCACGGCGGTTGGGTGAACATAGCTTTCGTTAGGGACGACGGGGATCATTCCGTCCATCTGGTAAATCGGCATGGCGTCTCCTGTATTGGCACGGTGTACTCCCTCTCCCTAAGGGAGAGGGTCGGAGTGAGGGTAAATGCACGTTGCCCCCTCACCCTAGCCCTCACCCCAAAGGGGCGAGGGAACAGTACGGCAATGTTTTCTCTAATAGTGCAAAGAGCTAGCGCTTATTCAGGCTAACCCACCAAAACGTTGATAATAAAGCGGCCCCGGTGCGGGCAGTTCGCCCACCGAGCTTTCGCCCTTTTCAGTGACGAAAATCTGTGCGCCGGGTGCAACGCGTTGATAGATATTGATACACAGCTGACGCGCGGTTTGCCCCAGCCAGTGTGCGGGCAGCAGTTCCTCGGGTAGCAGCGGATCTTTTAACACTACGCGACGGTAGAAGTGAATCAGCAGTAACCGAATCTGGAAGCAGCGTTCCGGCGTCAGTTCGTCCGGGTCGGCATCACGGAGCAGTGGCAACAACGGGCGAAACAGGGTGATAAACGCCTCGTACATGGCGTTTTGTTCGGTCAGATGCCAGCACTCCTCAACCCGTTCACGCAGCGCCGCGCGGGAGAGTGCCAACGGCGAATGGGCTTCAAAACAGATAACATTTTCCGCCACGCCCGCCTCATGCAGCAAGGACTGCACGTCGGCCAGCTTTTGCGATGGCGAGGCCAGCAGGCTTGGCGCGAGTACGCCGAAGCCCTGCCAGATGAGCTGCTTTTTGACTTCCGCGAGGGTGTTTTTCTCCAGCCCTTCCGAGAGTAACAGCAGCCAGGTGCCGTCCCATTCCGGGGCGCTGGCGCGATAGATTTTGCTTTCAGCGCGGCGGGTTAAGCGCAGACCTTTGTCACTCAGCCGGTAGAAGCTGCGGCGACCAATACGCACCACGTCCAGCCACTCTTCTTTATTGAGGCGAAACAGCGCGGTACGCACAAAGCGTTCACCAAAGCCCAGCCCTTCAAGTAATGCCGCCACGCTGCCAAGCCACACTTCCCCGCCGCGCTGCGACAGGCAGTCGCCGTACAAAGAGGCGATAAGCGAAGTGCCGCTCACCGGCATGGCGGTGACTGCCTGCTGAATAAAGCTATCGATTTTGTCCATATGATTCATTCTGTTGTTATTTATATCCTTTTTGAATCATAGCACAGGAATAATTCCGCGATATGGCAGGAATTTGTAGGCCGAATAAGGCAAAGCCGCCATCCGGCAACGTTGCACCGATTTGCCTGATGGCGCTGCGCTTATCAGGCCTACGATTCTTAACCGTTTGCTGCGGCTTTGCGCAGGTCGAACACCCGGCACGCCTTGCCTTCGGAGCGTGGAATGCTGCCGCAGTTGACGATGCTGACGTCGGTCGAAATCCCGACCATCGACTTAATGCGATGACGCAGATGGTGGCAAATCTGGCAGCGCTGCTCGTGACTCAGCGCCAGACCGCTCTCTTTTAGCTCGACGCGCACGGAAAGTGAATCAAGATGCCCGCGGCGATCCACTTCCAGCTGGTAATGCGGAGCCAGATGTTCAATCTTTAAGATCTCCTCTTCCAGCTGCGACGGGAAGACGTTAACGCCGCGAATAATCAGCATGTCGTCGCTGCGGCCGCTGATGCGGTCCATCCGCCGCATAGTGCGTGCCGTCCCCGGCAGTAAACGGGTGAGATCGCGGGTGCGGTAGCGGATCACCGGCAGCGCCTCTTTAGTCAGGGTAGTGAAAAGCAGCTCGCCATGCTCACCGTCCGCCAGCGGCGTGCCGTCCTCCGGGTTGACCACTTCCGGGAAGAAATGATCTTCCCAGATAGTCGGGCCGTCGCCGGTTTCAATGCATTCCATCGCCACGCCCGGCCCCATCACTTCGGACAGGCCGTAAATATCCAGCGCGGTAATGCCCAGACGACGCTCGATTTCAGCGCGCATTCCCGCCGTCCACGGCTCAGCGCCAAACACGCCGGTACGCAGCGAACAGCCGCGCGCGTCGCCGCCCATCTGGCGTTCGAGCTCTTCAATCAGGTTCAGGCAGTAAGACGGCGTAACCATGATCATGTCGGGCTTGAAATCACGAATCAGCTGCGCCTGTTTCTCGGTTTGTCCGCCGGACATCGGGATCACCGTGGCCCCTAAACGTTCCGCGCCGTAGTGCGCGCCCAGGCCTCCGGTAAACAGGCCGTAGCCGTAGGCAACGTGGATTTTATCTTTCGCCGTACCGCCCGCCGCGCGCAGTGAACGCGCCACGATATTGGCCCAAGTGTCGATATCGTTTTGCGTATAGCCGACGACGGTCGGTTTGCCGGTGGTGCCGGACGACGCATGGATACGCACCACCTGCTCCATCGGCACCGCGAAGGTGTCGAACGGATAGTTATCACGCAGGTCCTGCTTGGTGGTGCAGGGAAACTTGCCAAGATCGCTCAGCTCACGAAAATCATCCGGGTGAACGCCCGCCGCGTCGAACTTGCGGCGATACATCGGTACGTTTTCATAGGCGTGTTTTAACGTCCACTTCAGACGTTCGGTTTGCAGAGCCTGTAATTCGTCACGCGATGCAGTTTCAATCGGATCTAATGTTGTTGTAGTTGTCATTTTGTAGGGTATCCGCAGGTCAATTAGCTCACACTCGCTCGAGGATCAGGGCAATGCCCTGGCCCACGCCAATACACATCGTACACAGCGCATAGCGTCCATTGCGTCGTTCCAGTTCCAGCGTTGCTGCCAGCGCTAAGCGCACGCCGCTCATGCCCAACGGATGGCCTAAGGCGATGGCGCCACCGTTGGGATTCACGTGTTCAGCATCATCTGCCAGACCCAGCTGGCGCATCACGCCTAATGCCTGAGCGGCAAACGCTTCGTTCAGTTCAATCACATCCATATCGTTGATATTCAGCCCGGCGCGCTCCAGCACTTTACGCACCGCGGGCACCGGCCCCAGCCCCATAAACTTCGGCTCGACGCCCGCCGTCGCCATCGCCACAATGCGCGCGCGTGGGGTCAGCCCCTGCGCACTAGCCTGTTCTGCGCTGGCAATAATCATCGCCGCCGCGCCGTCGTTCACGCCGGAGGCGTTACCGGCGGTAATCACGCCGCCTTTGCGAAACGGGGTTTTGAGTTGAGAAAGCTGTTCGAGAGTAGTTTCCGCACGCGGATGTTCATCGTCGCGCACCGCGCTAATCGCGCCCTTCTTGCCGATAATCTGCACCGGCACAATTTCCTGCGCCAGAATACCGCCGCGCTGCGCTTTAGCGGTACGCTGCTGGCTACGGTAAGCAAAGGCGTCCTGGTCCTTGCGGCTGATATTTAACAATTCAGCTACATTCTCCGCCGTTTCCGGCATGCTGTCAGTACCAAATTGTTGCTGCATGAGCGGGTTCACAAAACGCCAGCCGATGGTGGTATCGAACATCTCCGCCTGACGCTGGAATGGCGCGGTGGCTTTGCCCATCACAAACGGCGCACGGGACATGGACTCCACGCCACCGGCAATCAGCAGATCGGCATCACCGGCTTTAATGGCTCGCGCCGCGAAGCCAATCGCATCGAGCCCAGAACCGCACAGACGGTTGATGGTGGTGCCCGGTACTGAGTGCGGATAGCCCGCCAGCAGCGTCGCCATATGCGCGACGTTACGGTTATCTTCCCCGGCCTGGTTGGCGCAGCCGAAAATCACATCGTCGATGGCGCTGGCGTCAAGCGCGGGGTTACGGTTGAGCAATTCCCGCAGTGGGATAGCCGCCAGATCGTCAGCGCGTACGCCCGCCAGCGCGCCGCCGTAGCGACCAATCGGGGTACGAATGCCGTCACAAATAAACGCGTCACGCATTAGACTTCTCCTGTAATAGTGCCGCCGATGCGGTGCGATTTGCCGCGAAACAGGGCCACGGTTTTTTGCTGCTGGTTGATGATTTCAATGTCGTAAACGCCGGTCAGCTTGCCCTGCTGCTTGACCCGCGCGGTGGCGGTCAGCAGCTCACCAACAAAGGCAGGACGCAGGAAATCGATGCTGGCGGCAGACGCCACCGCCGCCAGCCCCTGACTGTTACAGGCGTAGGCGAATGCCGTATCGGCGAGCGAAAACAGCTGTCCGCCGTGGCAGGTTTGATGGCCGTTCAACATATTCGGTGACACCGCCATAGTCATCTGCGCATAACCCTCGTCCATTTCGATAATCTTGATACCCAGCGCTTTCGCACAGGTGTCGTTCTCGTACATGGCGCGAGCGTTGCGCCAGGCTTCGTTACTCATGACGCATCTCCAGTAGCGCTTTTTCGCGCAGCAGCGCACTCGGGCGATAGCGTTCTTCGCCGTAGTGCTGTTGCAGGTTTTCCAGCAGACGCAGCACGCGCCCCCAGCCCAGCGTTTCGCCCCAGGCCAGCGGCCCGCGCGGGTAGTTCACGCCTAAGCGCATCGCGGTATCGATGTCCTCGGCGCTGGCAACGCCTTTTTGCACCGCATCGAGCGCTTCGTTCGCCAGCATCGCTACCGTGCGCCACACCAGCAGTCCCGGGTAGTCGGCAATGTGCAGCACTTTTTTGCCCTGCTGCTGGAAGAAATAAACCGCTTTGTCGGTAGCGGATTGTGGATTGGTAGCGGCACTTGCCAGCACCACCGTGTCGCCCGCCGCGTAGTCGTACACCACCACCGGGCGATTGTGCTGCACGCTTAATGCCAGGGCGGTTTCACCGGTGGTTTCCAGCAGCAAAACATCGTCCAATTCGGTGACAACGTCACGTATTGTATGTCTTGCCGCACTGTCAGCAGAAACAGCGTCGAGCGCCAGTTGCGGTTGTGCTTCAATAGGCCACCGGTAAACGCCGTGACCGCTTTTCTTACCCAGACGTCCGGCAATCGCCAGCTCCTGTTGCAGCAGCGACGGCAGAAAACGGCGGTCCTGCCAGAAGGCGTTAAACACCGAACAGGTCACGGCAAAATTGACGTCCTGACCGATAAGATCGGTCAGCGCCAGCGGCCCCATCGGGAACCCGCCGCCGTCGCGCAATGCGGCATCAATCACGTCAGGCGTTGCCACCTGCTCTTCCAGCGCCCGCCAGGCTTCGGCATAGAACGGACGCGCCACGCGGTTGACGATAAAGCCCGGCGTCGAACGGCAGCGCACCGGTTGTTTGCCCCACGCGCTCACGCACTGGCACAGTTGTTCAACCACTTCGGCTGAGGTAGCCAGCCCGCTGACCACTTCGACCAGCTTCATCACCGGCGCAGGATTAAAGAAATGCAGCCCGGCCACCCGCTCGGGATGTTTAATGCCGGCGGCAATGGCGGTAATGGAAATGGACGAGGTATTGCTGGTCAGCATCGTTGACGGGGAGCAGATCTCCGCCAGTTGGCTGAACAGCGCCTGTTTGATATCAAGACGCTCGGACGCGGCTTCAATGACCAGCTGCGCATCTGCAAGCTGATTCAGTTCAGTGGCGGGCGTAATGCGCGCCAGCAGCGCCCGCGCCTGCTCAGCGCTGATTTTTCCACGGCTGACGCGGGAATCCAGACGCTGTGCGATACCGTCGATAGCGCGGGTAATCGCGTGAGCAGAAATGTCATACAGCCGCACCGAATGTCCGGCGCTGGCGGCAATCTCAACGATGCCCGCGCCCATGGTGCCGCCGCCAATCACGGCGACCGTGTGGAGTGTTTGCGTCATGGCTTATTTCCCGCTGAACTGTGGAGGACGTTTGCCGAGGAAGGCGCTGACGCCCTCGCGGTAGTCGTCGCTGCGCCCGGCGAGGCGCTGGAAATCGCGCTCGACGTCAAGCTGGTCATCCAGAGTGTTGGTTTCCGCCAGCTGCAACGCTTTCTTAATAAGCCCTAAGCCGTAGGTTGGCTGGGATGCCAAGTGGCGCGCCAGCGTCAGGCTGGTGTCTTTCAGTTCCGCGTCATCGACCAGCTGCCAGATCATGCCCCACTGCGCGGCCTGTTCGGCGCTTAAGCTGTCGCCCAACATCATTAATCCCACGGCACGAGCGCGGGTTGTGACGCGCGGCAACACCCAGCTACCGCCGCAGTCCGGCACCAGGCCGAGCTTGCTGAAAGCCATTACAAATTTGGCGGAGCGTGCCGCCAGCACGATATCGCAGCCGAGCGCAAGCGTAGCACCGGCACCTGCCGCCACGCCGTTTACCGCGCAAATCACCGGCTTAGGCAGCGCGGCCAGACGGCGTACCAGCGGGTTATAAAAACGCTCCACCGACATACCCAAATCAGGCGCGGGGCCGCTCGGATCAACGTTGCGATCGTTGAGATCTTGTCCGGCGCAAAAACCACGCCCAGCACCGGTTATCAGCAGGCAGCGAATGGTATCGTCACGTTCGGCCTGTTTCAGACACTCGGACAACTGCTGGTGCATGGCGTCGTTAAAGCTGTTGAGCCTGTCCGGGCGGTTCAGGGTAATCGTCATCACGCCCTGGTCGATATCGCTAAGAATGAATGCGTCCACGGTTAACGTCCTTTGAAGGCTGGGGTGCGTTTTTCTAAAAAGGCAGCGATGCCTTCACGACGGTCTTCGGTGGCGCTGAGCAGCGTAAACAGCTGGCGCTCCTGCGTCAGCCCGGCCTGCAAGCTCACTTCCTGCGCCAAACGCAGAGACTGTTTGGCGGCACGCAGCGCCAGCGGTGAGTGGCGGGCAATCGTCGCCGCCAGCTTCAGCGCGTATTCGTCAGAAAGATTGGCCGGATGGATATCGCTCACCAGCCCGGCCTGCTGCGCCCGCTGGGCGTCAATGCTTTCACCGCTCAGTACCATGCGGCTCGCCAGCGCTTTCCCGACGCTGCGAATCAGGCGCTGGGTGCCCCCCGCCCCCGGCATGGTGCCGAGGGTGATTTCCGGCAGACCAAAGCGCGCGTTATCTCCGGCAATCACCAGGTCACACAGCAGCGCGAGCTCGCAGCCCGCGCCCAGCGCGTAGCCATTGACCACCGCAATCAGCGGCTTGTTAAAGGCATCGATCCGCGCCCATAAGCGCGGACGAACATCGTCGAAGGTGGCAGGTAGATCTTTCTCCGCCATTTCGTTGAGATCCGCACCGGCGGCGAAGTAGCGCGGATTGCCGCTTATCACGCAGACGCTAACGCTTGAGTCTGCTGCCGCACTTTCCAGCGCCTCAGCAAGCTGGGTCAACAGCGCGTTATTCAGCGCATTACGCGCCTGCGGACGGTTCAGCGTCAGTTGCAAGACGTTGTCGTGTCGGGTTATCAGCAGTTCGCTCATGCTATCCCCCGCGCATCGAAATCGACGATCACATCGCCGCTTTTTGGCAGCGCCTGACAGCTCAGCACGTAGCCCGCTGCCAGTTCGTCGGCCTCGAGACTGTAGTTGGCCGCCATCGCCACTTCGCCGCGCACCACTTTGCATTTGCAGGTGGCACAGACGCCGCCTTTGCAGGCGAACGGCAGGTCAGCACCCTGACGCAGCGCGGCGTCGAGAATGCTATCGTCTTCTGCGGAGAGCGAAATCAGACGCTCGCGGCCGTCCTGACGCAGGGTGACCGTACGCCCTTCGGCCTGTACGCCGGTGGCGCGTTTGACGCTGGTACCCGGCGTGTTGAAACGCTCGAGGTGAATGGCTTTTTCCGGCATCCCCAGCGCACGCAGCGTGGTTTCTGCCTCGTCCATCATCGCCGACGGGCCGCAAATAAAAGCGTCATCAAAGCGGCTGAAATCGAGCAGATGTTCAGACAGCGCGCGCAGTTTGTCGCCGTCGATGCGGCCCTGTAGCAGGTCGCTGTCCATCGACTCCTGGCTGAACAGATAAATCACCTGTAAACGCTGCGGATAGCGGTCTTTCAGGTCAGCCAGCGCCTGGCGGAACATCATGCTGTGGCTGCTGCGATTGCCGTAAATCAGAGTAAAGCGGCTGTCGGGTTCAATCGTCAGCGTGGCCTCGATAATCGCCATCATCGGCGTGATGCCGGAACCGGCGGCAATGGCCAGATATTCGGCCTGACGTTCAGCCTGTGGTTGATAGCCAAAGTGGCCCTGCGGCACCATCACCTCAAACGCCATACCCTGCTGGATATCGCTCTGGGCAAAGCGCGAGAAACGTCCGCCGTCGATGGCTTTCACCGCCACGCTAATCTCAGCGGGCGAGCGGCTGCGGCAGATGGAGTAGCAGCGCCTAAGTTCTTCGCCGCCAAGGCGAGTTTTCAGCGTCAGATGCTGGCCCGGACGGAATGCGTATTCATGACGCAGCGCGTCGGGAATGGCAAAAGTGATGGTCACCGCATCGCGGGTTTCCGGCTCGACATTTGCCACGGTAAGCGAATGAAATGTTGTCATCGCGACCTCAAATACATTTAAAGTAATCAAAGGGTTCACGGCAGCTTTCGCAGCGATATAGCGCTTTGCAGGCCGTGGAACCGAATTCACTAATCAGCGAGGTATGCGTGCTGCCACAGCGTGGGCAGAGCACATCCTTCGGCATCTCATCGGCGTGACAGGCGTGGGCCTGCGGCGGGCTAATGCCGTATTGACGCAGACGTTCGCGGGCGTCCGGGCTCATCCAGTCGGTGGTCCACGGTGGGTCAAGCTGCAACACAATGTGCACCGGCGTGTAGCCGTGCTCGCTCATCACCGCGCGGATCTCACCTAACAGATGTTCGGTCGCCGGGCAGCCTGAATAGGTTGGCGTAAAGCCAATCACCCAGCCGTCGCCGTGACGTTCAACGCGGCGCACCATGCCGAGGTCGGTAATCGTCAGCACCGGGACTTCCGGGTCAGGGATAGCGCTAAGCAATCCCCAAACGGTGTGCACCTCAGCGGGTGCGATGGCGGCAATATGTTGCATAGAGACCTCCGTTTACCACTGCTGACCGGGGTAGGCACGCTGCAGGTACTGCATCTCTGCCAGCATCGGCCCCAGATGTTCACTGTGCAGCCCCTGTTTGCCGCCGCTGCGGAATGCCGCTTCTTGCGGGATCTGCAAACCCGAGTCGAGCAGCGCGGTATGTACCGTCGCCTGCCATTCGGCCTGTAGTTCACGCGGATCGACGGCGATCCCCTGCGCAATCAGTGCGATCTCCAACTCATCCGCCAGGAACAGCTCGCCGGTGAAGCGCCACAGGCTATCAACCGCCTGCTGCATCAGATTTGCCGAGAGTTCGGTGCCGTTACCCAGACGCTCCAGCCAGCCGCGGCTGAAGCGCTGGTGATAGCGCACTTCTTTCAGCCCTTTGGCGGCAATAGCGGCAAGCTGTGCGTCGCGGCTGTTAATAAGGCGGCTGAACAACGCCACGTGCCAGACGTCGATAAAAAACTGCCGAGCGATGGTGTCGGCAAAGTTGCCGTTCGGCTGTTCCACCAGCAGCAGATTGCGGAACTGGCGTTCATCGCGACCAAAGGCCAGCGTATCTTCGTCGCCGCTGCCGTTGAGCTCGGCGGCATAGCTGAGAAAATTACGCGCCTGACCGAGCAGGTCGAGGCCGATGTTGGCCAGCGCCAGATCGATCTCCAGCTCCGGCGCATGACCGCACCACGCGCCTAAACGCTGGGCCAGCACCAGGCCGTTATCGCCAAGACGCAGGGCATAGGTTGCAACGGGATTAGGGTTATTCATCGTTGCCTCACATATGTTCCATGCCGTCCGGCACGGTATAGAAGGTCGGGTGGCGGTAGACTTTGCTCTCAGCCGGGTCGAAAAACGCGCCGCGTTCTTCCGGCTGCGAGGCCACAATACTGCTTGCCTTCACCACCCAAATCGAACAGCCTTCGCTGCGACGGGTGTAGGCATCGCGCGCGTTTTCCAGCGCCATCTGGTCATCGGCGGCGTGCAGGCTGCCGACGTGGCGGTGAGACAAACCCTGTTTGCTGCGGACAAACACTTCGTATAACGGCCAGTATGTTTTGCTCATCTTTATTCTCCTTAGGCGGCGTCGCGGGATTGCTGTTTTTCGGCATGCGCCAGCGCGGCTTCGCGCACCCATGCCCCCTCTTCCCAGGCCTTACGTTTGGCGCCCAGACGCTCGTGGTTACAAATCCCACGCCCGTTGATGACTTCGTTAAGTTCCTGCCAGTCGATCTCGCCGTAGCGATAGTGACCGGTGGCTTCGTCAAACGTCAGGTCGGCGTCCGGCACCTTCATGCCGAGGATTTCCACCTGCGGGACGGTGTTGTCGACAAAGCGCTGACGCAGTTCGTCGTTGGAATGCAGTTTGATTTTCCACGCCATACTGCGGGCGCTGTTCGGCGAGTTGTCGTCGCTTGGGCCGAACATCATTAATGCTGGCCACCAGAAGCGGTTGATGGCGTCCTGCAACATCTGACGCTGTTCTTCGCTGCCGGCTGCCAGCGCCATGCAGGCTTCAAAACCCTGACGCTGGTGGAAGCTCTCTTCTTTGCAGATTTTGACCATCGCCCGGGCATACGGGCCGTAGGAAGTGCGGCACAGCGCCACCTGATTGACGATCGCCGCACCGTCGACCAGCCAGCCGATGACGCCGATATCCGCCCAGGTGAGCGTTGGGTAGTTAAAAATGGAGGAGTACTTCATCTGCCCGTCGAGCATCTTCTGATACAGATCTTCACGGGCGCAGCCGAGGGTTTCGGCAGCGCTGTAGAGGTACAGGCCGTGTCCGGCTTCATCCTGCACTTTCGCCAGCAGAATCGCTTTGCGGCGAAGCGTTGGCGCGCGGGTGATCCAGTTACCTTCCGGCAGCATGCCGACGATTTCTGAATGCGCATGCTGACCAATCTGGCGGATCAGCGTTTTGCGGTAGGCATCCGGCATCCAGTCCTGCGGTTCGATGGCTGTATCCTGCGCGATGCGCTGGTCAAAGCTGTGTTCTTCTGTCACGTCATCACCTTATGATTCCGATAAATTCAACAAATCAATTTTTGTGAATCACTTTGTTTTATAAAAGTTACATCCTGGTTAAATAAAACCACAAATTTTGTTTGTGGATTTTGTGATGGGTACCGCAAAGCATTTTTATAATATCTTTACAAACAGCAGGATAATCCTAATAAAGAAAGTGTTCGCGATCGCATTGTTAATAAATTATTAAAATCAGACTTGCATTTTATGATTCAGAAAAGAACTATCTATAAGGAGATTACGTAACATATCTGGAGAATAACCATGCAGCAGTTAGCCAGCTATTTATCCGGCGCCTGGCAGACCGGCCGGGGCCGCACCCGTACCATTCAACACGCCATTAGCGGTGAAGCGCTGTGGGAAGTGACCAGTGAAGGCCTGGACATGGCGCACGCGCGTCGCTTCGCTATCGACCACGGCGGCAAAGCGTTACAGGCGATGACCTTTATTGAACGCAGCGCAATGTTAAAAGCGGTGGCGAAACATTTGCTGGAGCTGAAAGCCGATTTCTACGCGATTTCCGCCGAGACGGGCGCAACGCGCGCGGATAGCTGGGTGGATATTGAAGGCGGTATCGGCACCCTCTTCACCTATGCAGGACTGGGCAGCCGCGAGCTGCCGGACGACACCCTGTGGCCGGAAGATGAACTCATTCCCCTGTCCAAACAGGGCGGCTTTGCCGCGCGCCACGTGCTGACCTCAAAATCCGGCGTGGCGGTGCATATCAACGCCTTTAACTTCCCGTGCTGGGGAATGTTAGAAAAGCTGGCCCCAACCTGGCTTGCCGGGATGCCTGCAATCATCAAACCGGCGACCGCCACCGCGCAGTTAACTCAGGCGATGGTAAAAGCGATTGTCGACAGCGGGTTGGTGCCGGACGGCGCGATTAGCCTGATTTGCGGCGGCGCGGGCGATCTGCTCGACCAGCTTGATCATCAGGACGTGGTGACCTTTACCGGCTCGGCAAAAACCGGGCAGCAGCTGCGCGTACATCCCAATCTGGTGGCCAAGTCTGTTCCCTTCACCATGGAAGCCGACTCGCTGAACTGCTGCGTGCTGGGCGAAGACGTGACGCCGGAACAGCCGGAATTCGCGCTGTTTATCCGCGAAGTGGTGCGCGAGATGACCACCAAAGCCGGGCAAAAATGTACCGCGATTCGCCGCATTATCGTGCCGCAGGCGCAGGTCAACGCAGTGCGTGAGGCGCTGATTGCCCGCCTGCAAAAAGTGGTGGTTGGCGACCCGGCGCAGGAAGGCGTGAAGATGGGTACACTGGTTAATAGCGAGCAGCGTCAGGACGTGCAGGATAATGTAAATCGTCTGGTGGAAGCCGGATGTGAAGTGCTGCTGGGCGGCAAAGCCGATCTCAACGCTGCCGGGGCTTTCTTCCCGCCGACGCTGCTATTCTGCCCACAGCCGGATGAAGTGGCGGCGGTTCACGCCATTGAGGCCTTTGGCCCGGTCGCTACGCTGATGCCATATCAGAACAGCGAACATGCGATGCAGCTGGCTCGCGCCGGTGAAGGTAGCCTGGCGGGAACGTTAGTGACCGCTAACGGTGATTTGGCGCGCCAGTTTATTCTCGGTGCCGCACGGGCGCACGGGCGTATTCAGGTGCTGAATGAAGAATCCTCCGCAGAATCCACCGGCCACGGTTCTCCGCTGCCGCAGCTGGTACATGGCGGCCCGGGACGCGCGGGCGGCGGTGAAGAACTGGGCGGCCTGCGGGCGGTGAAGCACTACATGCAGCGCACCGCGATTCAGGGTAGCCCGACCATGCTCGCCGCCATCGGCCAGCAATGGGTACGCGGGGCACAGGTGGCGGAAGACCGCATTCACCCGTTCCGCAAATATTTCGAAGAGATCCAGCCGGGCGACAGCCTGCTGACCCCTCGCCGCACGCTCACCGAAGCGGATATCGTCAATTTTGCCTGTCTGAGCGGCGATCACTTCTACGCCCATATGGACAAGATTGCCGCCGCCGAGTCAATTTTTGGCGAGCGCGTGGTGCACGGCTACTTCCTGATTTCTGCCGCCGCCGGGCTATTTGTTGATGCGGGCGTCGGCCCGGTTATCGCCAACTACGGCATGGAAAACCTGCGCTTTATCGAGCCGGTGAAACCGGGCGACACCATCCAGGTGCGCCTGACCTGCAAACGTAAAACGGTGAAACGCCAGCGCAGCGCCGACGAAAAGGCCACCGGCGTGGTGGAATGGTCGGTGGAGATTTTCAACCAGCACCAGCAGGCGGTGGCGCTGTATTCCATTTTGACGCTGGTCGCGCGTCAGCAAGGGGATTTCCCGGCGTAAGCTGTGAATTGCCCGGTGGCGGCTTGCGCCTTACCGGGCCTACATTTGAGTTTGTAGGCCGGATAAGGCGGCAGCCGCCATCCCGCAAAACCCCGACACCATCACCTGAATGCCTCTGCGGAGGCATTTTTTATAACTGGCATAACTGACCAATAACCTGGCAAGCGTGAGCAAACGTGTCGTGACGTTTGGCTGTTAGGTTAAGAGACTGGAACCAAAAAGCCTGACACGGCACAACATAACGATAAGATGAGGTCATAATGTCTAACGCTTTGATTCAAAAGACACGTAAAACAGCACTGGCGCTGGCTATCGCCCTGTGTTGCGTCGGGACTGGCCCGGCGTTCGCCCACGGCGGCGAAGCGCATATGGTGCCGATGGACAAAACGCTACAAGACTTTGGCGCCGACGTGCAGTGGGACGACTACGCGCAGGTGTTTACCCTGATTAAAGACGGTGCCTATGTGAAGGTGAAACCGGGCGCGAAAACCGCGATCCTCAACGGTAAATCGCTGAACTTACAGGTGCCGGTGGTGATGAAAAACGGCAAAGCGTGGATTTCAGATACCTTTATCAATGACATTTTCCAGTCCGGCCTTGATCAGACCTTCCAGGTCGAGAAAGTCCCTCACCCGCTGAACTCGCTGTCATCAGCAGAGATTGGCGAAGCGGTCACGATTGTTAAAGCCGCACCGGAGTTCCAGGCCAATACGCGCTTCACCGAAATCTCCCTGCACGAACCGGACAAAAAAGCGGTGTGGGATTTTGCGCTCAACGGCACGCCGGTTAACGCCCCGCGTACCGCCGACGTGGTAATGCTCGACGGCAAACATGTGATTGAAGCCGTGGTCGATCTGCAAAATAAAAAGATCCTCTCCTGGACACCGATTAAAGACGCGCACGGCATGGTGCTGATCGACGATTTCGTCAGCGTGCAAAACATCATTAACGCCAGCACCGAATTTGCTGACGTGCTGAAAAAACACGGCATTCAGGACACTACAAAAGTGGTCACCACACCGCTTACCGTCGGTTACTTCGACGGTAAAGATGGCCTCAAGCAGGACGCGCGCCTGCTGAAAGTGGTCAGCTATCTCGATACCGGCGACGGCAACTACTGGGCACATCCAATTGAAAACCTGGTCGCGGTGGTTGATCTTGAGCAGAAGAAAATCATCAAGATTGAAGAAGGTCCGGTGATCCCGGTACCAATGCAATCTCGTCCATATGATGGCCGCGACCGCATAGAAAAATCGGTGAAACCGCTGGAAATCATCGAACCTGAAGGCAAAAATTACACCATCACCGGCGATATGGTGCACTGGCAGAACTGGGATTTCCACCTGCGTCTGAACTCACGCGTCGGGCCGATTCTCTCCACCGTCACCTATAACGACAACGGCAAAAAACGCCAGGTGATGTACGAAGGTTCGCTTGGCGGGATGATAGTCCCTTACGGCGACCCGGACGTGGGCTGGTACTTCAAAGCGTATCTGGATTCCGGCGATTACGGTATGGGCACCCTGACCTCGCCAATCGTGCGCGGCAAAGATGCGCCGTCTAACGCCGTGCTGCTGGATGAAACCATCGCCGATTACACCGGCGCGCCGTCGACCATTCCGCGCGCCATCGCCATCTTTGAGCGCTACGCTGGGCCTGAGTATAAACACCAGGAGATGGGCAAACCGAACGTCAGCACCGAGC
The DNA here is from genome assembly GCF_044745165.1 of Kluyvera sp. NPDC087067. Lineage (NCBI taxonomy): Bacteria > Pseudomonadati > Pseudomonadota > Gammaproteobacteria > Enterobacterales > Enterobacteriaceae > Kluyvera > Kluyvera sp. NPDC087067. Next base: position 883,709 of record NZ_JBIUZS010000001.1, read on the forward strand.
GCCGCGAACTGGTGGTACGCTGGATAAGCACCGTCGGCAACTACGACTATATCTTTGACTGGGTATTCCACGAGAACGGCACCATCGGCATCGACGCCGGCGCTACCGGCATTGAAGCGGTGAAAGGCGTGCTGGCGAAAACCATGCACGACCCGAGCGCCAAAGACGATACCCGCTACGGTACGCTTATCGACCATAATATCGTCGGCACCACCCACCAGCACATTTACAACTTCCGCTTAGACCTTGACGTTGACGGCGAAAATAACAGCCTGGTGGCGATGGACCCGGAAGTGAAGCCAAACACCAGCGGCGGCCCGCGCACCAGTACCATGCAGGTGAATCAGTACAATATCGACAGCGAGCAGAAAGCGGCGCAGAAGTTTGACCCTGGCACCATCCGCCTGCTGAGCAATACCACCAAAGAAAACCGCATGGGCAACCCGGTGTCGTACCAGATTATCCCTTACGCGGGCGGCACGCATCCGGCGGCGACCGGCGCCAAATTCGCGCCAGACGAGTGGATTTATCATCGTCTGAGCTTTATGGACAAGCAGCTGTGGGTCACCCGCTATCATCAGGATGAGCGTTATCCTGAAGGGAAATACCCGAACCGCTCAATTCACGACACCGGTCTGGGGCAGTATGCGAAAGACGATGAGTCGCTTGATAATAACGACGATGTGGTGTGGATCACCACCGGCACCACCCACGTGGCGCGTGCTGAAGAGTGGCCGATTATGCCGACGGAATGGGCGCATGCGCTGCTGAAACCGTGGAACTTCTTTGATGAGACGCCAACGCTGGGTGAGAAGAAGAAGTAAGGTAGATTAGAGGATTAACGGCGATAAACCCGGGATTGGGATTATCGCCGTTTTTTTGTTTGAGGGGCGGGTTTGTGCCAGAAGCGGACGTTACCACGAGTTCAAGCAAACTGCCCCTTAGCCCTTAATGAAGAATGGAGGGATTGGTATTAATATGTGAATATCGGAATATCTTCAACTGGCAAGGGCCGTTTTTAGGGGATAACTATATTGTCACCTGGTAGCCGTAAGAATATGCACAGAGAGAACATATTTCACAACGGCCCCTCATTTTTATGAAAAGTCATAAAACGTAGGAATATTTAAACGCATTTGAACGTCAGGCGAGCAACGCCATTAACAAGTAAGTGTGTATCAATATCAGTTCTGACTTCTTTCATAGATTTGTTTTGTACTCTACAAAAATCAGAAGCCTTTTTAGTTGCAGTGCCAATAGCGCCTTGTATACGGCCTGCAGCAGGAGCTGCTTCTACTTCAGTGAGGTAGTCCCCATTATCCAGTTTTTTGACATCGGACTGATATGTCAGCCCCAGGCCTTGAAACTGTGTTTTATCATTTTGTACAGAGCAACCACTTAAAAAAGCACCAATTAAAATGGTGGTGGCAATTACTAATGTTTTCATGTAAAGAACAATCCTTATGTATTTGGTTTGTTTCTATTCTACAAACTGAAATACAACATAAATTAAACCAATTGCTATTTATAGATGCGCATACAGCTATCGCATTGAATATTTAGAGAAATAAATCACACTAACCGACAAACAAGAACGTCAGGTGATTCAGAACACATTGATGTAAATATGGATTCCGGACTTCCGCTCCTTGCTCAAAATTGCCAATTCAACCTCAATGCAAAAATGACAGCATATTGCTTGGTTCAACCGGAAGCAGATCAAACAGCCTTTATTAACGCATGATGCTAATACCCCGTAAAAGGGAGGTTTATCGACATTTTCCGTTTATGGTAATGTTTAGCCTTCGACGCCCTATGTTCATAAATCAGGCAAAGTCATCTGAGCATCTAAGGAATAAACATGGTTTTACAGCAAGCACCGCAGCTCGAGACAGAGCGTTTAATTCTCAAGCAATTCACGCTGGAAGATTTTCCTGCCCTTCAGGCATGCTGGACCGATCCTGAAATGGTTAAAATAAATGGCGGAGAAGTTCCTACAGGGGAAGCCGTCTGGGCGCGCTTGTTACGTTACATCGGGCATTGGCAGGCGTTAGGCTATGGCTACTGGGCCGTGTTCGAAAAAGCAACAAATCTTTATATTGGTGCGTTTGGTTTTCAGGATGCGCACCGCAATATCGAACCGGCATTACCCTACCCGGAAGCGGGATGGACATTAATCGCGCAATCGCGCGGCAAGGGTTACGCCAATGAAGCACTGGAGGCTATTTTGCATTGGGCTGACACATCACTTTCATCACCGCTTTGCTGCATTATCGCCACGGACAATCAGCGCTCCAGTTATTTAGCTGAGCGCTTTAATTTCCAGTTCGATAGCGATGTTTATTACCACGGTAAAGAAATACGTCTTTTTATTCGCCCTTTCCCCTCGAACCCACGTCAATCCATGTCGTGAAAAGGGACTTCGTTAAAGCCTGTATTGCTCATTCACGCAAGTAAGCGCGACAGGCTTTTATGATGTTACTTCCCTGCACCCGATATGCTGCTGCCACTGAACAGCATTTTAATCCCAAGGCCAATCATCACGACGCCGGTAAAACGTTCCTGCCACTTGATAAACCCGGGATGCTTACCCAGCCATTCCCCAAATACGCCTGATGCCATGGCAACCGAGCCAAGCGAGAGGATCCCGGCTAATTTCTGGATCGTGCCCAGAATCAAAAGCTGTGACCAGATAGGCCCGGCTTCGGGGTTAACGAACTGCGGAAGAAAGGCGAACATAAAGAGTAATGATTTTGGATTAGTCAGGCTATTAATCGCGCCTTGTTTTACGGCTTCACGTCCGGTGATTTTTACCGTCTTTTTAATTTTGGTATCGGAACCAGCAGTGAGCAGCATCTTGATACCAAGCCAAATCAGGTAACCGGCCCCAAACCAACGCAGGAGGTCAAGCGCCATTGGCCAGGCATGAACGACAGAGACCAGGCCCAGAACGAGAAAAGAGACCTGAATAATCCCAGCCACAAAAACGTTCCCCACTACCGTCAAAAATGCAATACGACGGCCCTGCCCGATGCCTCTGGCGATGGTCAGCATCATATCCGGGCCGGGCGAAATCTCTAACAAAAACAGGGCAAAAAGGAAGGTTAAAAAGGTGTCGACGGTTGGCATAGCAAGAATGACCAGGAGTTAAATGAGCTGGCAGGATACCTCTATTTACGACACGACCAAAAGGCTTTTTGTGGAGCTAGTTGGCCTGTGCCCTGCTCGCGCAAAAAACGCCCCGCCTTTTAAAGGTGGAGCGTTAAGGTTGGAAGCGGTGAACCGTTTTACGCGTCAGACCATTCGGCCATTTCAATGATAATGAAGTGCGCGTGTTTGTCTTTCGCTTTAAAAGTTAGCGTCGCTGGCCCGACAATCTCGAGTGAGTCACGCTCATCAAGCGTCATAAGCCCCTCGACATTCATGCTGTCTTCAATACTGCTGATATACGCCTGACGACCGGCTTTTAGTTCATAAGAGACTTGCGCATCACCGTTGGTCAGCTCGCTGACAAACATGTTCACATCCTGATTCAAATGCAGCGGCGCATCGTCATCATTTTGCAGACTACCGACAATATGCAATAACCTGTTCTCACGATCCTCGTCGGTAAATTTATGGTTTTCATAGCGCACTTCCAGACCTTGTTCTGGAGGCAAAATCCAGATTTGCAGGAAACGACACCAGTCGTCATGGTTATTCAGCTCTGAGTGCCATACGCCATTACCTGCGGTGACCGTCTGCACATGTCCACGACTGAGCACATCTTCAACCTGCGTCGCGCTGTCCCAGTGGGTCAGATTCCCCTTCACCAGATAGCTGACGATTTCCATATCTTTGTGTGGATGACGGTCAAACCCGCTATGGGGTTTAACATCATCATCATTAACCACCCGCAGTACGCCATAATGCATGTTTGCGGGATCGTAATAGTTGGCAAATGAAAAATGAAAGCGAGTGTTTGCTGGATGATATTCACTGGCTGGCAGATAATGCAGCAGCTCCGCGCCTTTTTTACGATAATGACTAGCCATAATAGATGATCCTCGATGTTTTTCTGATGCACGTAGAATAGGCGCGAGGTTCATGCAGATAAATCGGGTTTCAGGTAAGACACCATTACGCAAAATGAAAGAATACGATCTCATCTCACTGCGCAGCTTTGTCGCTGTTGTTGAAAGCGGCAGCTTCTATAATGCCTCCGTCCTGCTTGATACAAGCAGTGCAGCCATCAGCCGCCGCGTTTCCGCACTGGAGGCCGCGCTGGGCGTGAAACTGATGAACCGCACCACCCGCCAGCTCGATTTAACGCCGAGCGGGCAACAATTTTATCAGGACGTTCTCGGAATTTTAGGCGCGCTCGAGCAGGCGGAAGAACGCCTTAACTGCGCGCAGGAGACCTACAGCGGCATCATTCGGCTGGGCGCACCATTGAGTTTTGGTACTCAAAAATTGGCCCCGCTGCTTCCTTCATTTCTGAAGCAATATCCGCAGATTACGGTGACATTACAGCTGGAAGACCGGGTTAGCGATTTGCTCAATGAAGGTATCGACCTGTCTTTGCGTATCGGTGAATTGCAGGACTCATCTTTAGTGTGTTTGCCCATCGCCATGATGCCTCGATTATATTGCGCGTCTCCTGCGTATCTTAAAATGCGGGGAAAACCGGAATCACCCGACGAATTAAAACAGCACGACTGTCTGCATTATTCACTGCTCTCCACTCGCGATGAGTGGGAGTTTGCCAGCGGCGGACAAGAGCTGGACTTGCGGGTTCCGCTGGTTGCCAATAATGGCGACGTGCTGCGCGAAGCAGCCATTCAGGGCATGGGGATTGCTATGTTACCGTGCTATATCGTCGAAGATGCGTTGCGCAGCGGTGCTTTAGTTCCGGTGCTTGAGCGCTATGCGCCACCGCCGCTGCCTTTATCAATAGTGCGTCCTTCACGCCAGTTCACCCCGGTGCGGATAACGCTGTTGATGGACTATTTACGCGAAGCATTGGCGACGGTTGCGGGCAACTGACCTCACCGCTGAACGTAGAAAGGGTGATTTTTTTCACTCACGGGCGCGCTTCTTACTTCAGGCAAACGCATCGACGGTCTACAGTTAAACTATCGTGCCTTTGCTTATGACTCACATCATGAACTTTTGTTTCAAAACCTACTTTCGCGCGCGTCTTCGTTTATTAATCGCTATTGTGGCTGGCATCATCTGTTTTTTCGCCCTTCCTCCCGCCCTGGGCTATTTACAACGGTTGCTGATTAGCTGGAATGTACTGGCATGGTTATATTTATTCTTTATGTGGTTTCGGATGCTACGAACGGAGGTAAAGGATATTCCCCATATTGCCCGCATTCAGGATGAGAGTGCGGGGCTGGTGCTGGGTATGGTCATTATCGGCTGTCTGGTCAGCATCCTGGCAATCCTGCTTGAACTCCCTTCGCTTAAGCATCTCTCCGGGACTCCGCGCGCGCTGCATCTGCTGCTGACAGGCGCCACGCTGGTCGTCTCCTGGGCCCTGCTGCCAACCTCCTTTGCCATGCATTACGCACATCATCACTATCTGCGTCGGAGTAAAGACGTCACGCCAATGATTTTCCCGGAAAAACCGCAGGAGCCGGGTTACTGGGATTTTCTTTATTTTTCCTTCACCATTGCCGTCGCCTCGCAAACCGCCGATGTGGCAACCGGCACTACCGATATGCGACAAATTGCCCTGCTCCAGTCAGTTATCTCTTTTATTTTCAATCTAGCGATTTTGGGGCTGTCGGTGAACGTGGGGGCCGGGCTACTCAGCTAGGCGATGCGAATATGAGACATTGTATTATTGCGACGATTTAATAATTAAGCGTAAAAAAGAAACCGAATAAATTTTCAATTAGCGAGTCAAAAATATTAACCATTGGTAAAATTAAAGTAACAGGCTGTAAAAACTAAATATTTTTCTTTCTCATAGACGGCAATTTATCTGTCATGATATAATATAGCGGAATAAGATGCGGGTTATTATTCCGCAAATAATGTGAATATATTTCGAGGAGAGCATTCCAGTGGGACGTAAATGGGCCAATATCGTTGCTAAAAAAACGGCTAAAGACGGTGCAACGTCTAACGTTTATGCCAAATTCGGTGTAGAAATCTACGCTGCGGCAAAACAAGGTGAGCCAGACCCAGAATCAAACTCAGCGTTGAAATTCGTTATTGAACGTGCGAAACAAGCGCAGGTTCCAAAACACGTTATTGATAAAGCTATTGATAAAGCCAAAGGTGGCGGCGATGAGACGTTCGTACCGGGGCGTTATGAAGGCTTTGGCCCTAACGGCTCAATGATTATTGCTGAAACCCTCACCTCCAACGTTAACCGCACCATTGCTAATGTCCGCTCAATTTTCAATAAAAAAGGCGGAAATATCGGCGCCGCAGGTTCTGTCAGCTACATGTTTGACAATACCGGCGTGATTGTCTTTAAAGGCACAGATCCCGATCAATATTTTGAAATTTTGCTGAATGCTGAAGTTGATGTTCGTGATGTCACCGAAGAAGAAGGCAACATCATTATTTATACCGAATCAACGGATCTTCATAAAGGTATTTCAGCGTTAAAAGCTGCGGGCATTACTGAATTCGCTACAACCGAATTAGAAATGATTGCACAAGCAGAAATTGAACTCCCACCAGAAGATTTAGAAATCTTTGAAGGCCTTGTTAACGCCCTTGAAGATGATGATGATGTACAGAAAGTATATCATAACGTTGCAAACCTCTAATTATAAATTAAAGAAATCTGTCTTTATGGCAGATTTTTTAACTTATTAATTCGTTATTATAAATATATCTCTGACCGGACGTATTAATAATAAGCCGCTAGAAAATGAATGCCGCAACGCGTCATGAAAACGGCCCAGGATTCGGGCCGTTTTGAGGCAGAATAAAACACCGTGCCCTTCCCGGCGGCGCTTCGCTTGGCCGGGCTACAAAAAGTGTTGTAGGCCGGATAAGGCATCGCCACCATCCGGCAATCTCTCAGCGTTTAATACCGCACGCACACCGATTTCGTTTCACACCAGTCATTTAACCAGTCAGGGCCAAAATCGCGTCCGGTGCCCGACTGCTTCATGCCGCCAAACGGTAAGTTGGCATCAATCAGCGTATGGCTGTTAACCCACACGGTGCCCGCTTGCAGGCGGTCGGTGTAGTTCAGCGCCTGGGTCAGATCTCGCGTCCAGACGCTGGCGGTCAGACCAAAATCGCTGTCGTTCGCCAGAAGCAGCGCTTCTTCACCGTCGGCAACACGTACCAGGTTGACCACCGGGCCAAACACCTCTTCACGCGTCAGGCGCAGGTTAGCATCCGGGTTAATCACCAGCGTCGGCGGTATATAGAAACCCTGGGCATCAGGGCCGAGATTGCCGCTAATCAGTTCCGCGTTCTGCTGACGGGCTTCATCAAGATAGGCCGCGACTTTGGCGCAGTGCACCTTCGACACGACCGGGTTAATCTGGGCGCTTTCCAGCATTCCCGGCCCCACCGACATCGATTTCACCGCCTGTTCAAATCCGCTGACCAACGTGTCGAACAGCGGCGCTTCAATATAAATACGCGAACTGGCGGCGCACACCTGCCCCTGGTTCAGGAAGCTGCCGGTCATTAACCCTTCAATCACCCATTGCGGATCGGCGTCTTTCAGGACGATCGCCGGATTTTTCCCGCCCAGCTCCAGCGTAACGCGGGTTAAGCGGTCTGCCGCCACGCGGGCAATCTGTTTGCCCGTCGCGGTGGATCCGGTAAAGCTAACTTTTGCCACGTGCGGATGTGAGGTGAGCGCCGCACCGCACTCGGCACCGCTGCCGGTCACCACGTTGAACACGCCGTCCGGCACGCCCGCCTCGGTGGCCAGTTCCGCTACGCGCAGGAGGGTCAGCGGCGTGGTTTCCGACGGCTTGATAACGATTGAACAACCCGCTGCCAGCGCGGGCATGACTTTCCACATGCCAATCATCAGCGGGAAGTTCCACGGCACAATTCCGGCGACCACGCCCACCGGCTCTTTTTTCGTCCACGCCTGATAGCGCGCCCCCGGCGGGAAAGGAATCGACACGTCCAGAGTGCGGCCGCTGATTTTGGTGGTCAGCCCAGCGGTGTAGCGCATCCAGTTCAGGGTACAGCCCACTTCAAAGGCGCGTGAAATATTGATGGATTTGCCCTGCTCCAGCGTTTCAAGCTGCGCCAGCTCTTCACCATGTTGCTCCACCAGGTCGGCAAAGCGCAGCAAGATACGTTCGCGTTCCGCAGGCGTGCGACCGGCCCAAGCGCGGGAGACAAACGCTCGCCAGGCGGACATCACCGCGCGGTCAACATCACCTGCATTGGCATCCGCCGTGCTGGCGATCTCTTGCCCGGTCGCCGGGTTCGAGACGGTCAGCCGTTTTTCGCTTTCGGCGGCCTGCTGCGCACCGTCAATATACAGGCCATGCTGGCGGTCGAGGAATTGTTGTACGCTTGCGAGCAGCGCCACGTGTTGTGCAGACATATCGTCACCTTATTCTTCGCGAGGAGTGATTTCAGTCTAAGGCGGGTTAATCGATAGCGCTTTTGTCTGTGTGACATTCGCTGTTGCCGCTGTGACAGAGACCGCAAATCGACAGATTGCGCTGTCAGAAATGTGTGACAGGTAATAGTTCTTTCATATATTCCCCCCGTCTTACTTGTTTAAAGCAACATAAATGCAACAATAACCATACATTTTTTTGGCAGAGATGGCTTATGGCAGCGGTAGACGGCGGCGAGAAGTACCAGGACTGGCTGGCAAAAATTAATCAGGTTTGCGGGCAATTTGCCGCACGTCCCCTGGACGGTGATTTTCATGGGGAAATTGACACCAGCTACGCGGGAAGCCTGAAACTGAGCACCGTCACGTCACGTAACGTCAATCTTTACCGTACCCGCCAGGAAATCAGCCGGGGTAACGACGCCTGGTTCTACACCGTTTTTCAACTCTCCGGTCAGGCCAGCATTGAGCAAGACGATCGTCAGGTGAAGCTTGAGACCGGTGATATGACGCTTATCGATGCCTCACGCCCCTGTTCCATTCTCTGGCAACAAACCTCGCGCCAGGTTTCCCTGCTCTTGCCCCGCCAGTTACTGGAAAACCAGCTGCGCGGCAGCGCGATAAGTGTGGCCACCCGGCTGGACAAGTCGTTACCGATGGTGCAACTTAGCCAGCGTCTTTTGCACGAAAGCATGAGCAGCCCCACCTTGTCTGCCAGCGAAAGTGAAGCCGCACTCGACGCTATTGTCTGCCTGCTGCGCCCCATGCTGCATCAGCAAGATGTGCAACCCTCGCGCCGAGAAAAACAGTTTTCACGCATTATGGCGCTGATAGATGACGCCATTCAGGAAGAGCATCTGCGGCCGGAGTGGCTGGCGGGTGAAACCGGGATGTCGGTGAGAAGTTTATATCGATTATTTGCTGACAAAGGTCTGGTGGTGGCGCAGTACATTAAAAATCGGCGTTTAGATTTGTGCGCCCGAGCGCTGCAATGCGCGCATGACGATGAAAAACTGGCGGGAATTGGTTATCGCTGGGGATTTAGCGACCACAGTCATTTCTCAACCGCCTTTAAGCAGCGGTTCGGCATGTCGCCGGGCGAGTATCGTAAACGCGGTCGCTAAACGCGAAGGGCATTAATTATCTTTGATCAACTGCGCCACGTCGCTGCTGTTGATTTCGCGCTCGTTGCCATTCTCATCGGTGTAACGGGTCATGCCGGTCTCTTTATCCAACTGCGGTTTCCCTTCCGTCACGATCGTCTGGCCGCTTTTGGTGGTCATGACATAGTGAGATGTGCAGCCTGCCAGCGCCAATAACATGGCGCCTGTTCCCAGAATATATAACGTCTTTTTCATGAACTCTCCGTATTTAATCCCCACCTTGTGTGGGCGTAACGGCGTGCATTGTATGCCTGAAAGGGCCTAAGCGGGTATACACGGGAATGTAACAGGAGATAAATCGGGCTAAACGGGAGGTGCGACACACCTCCCGGCGGCACAATTACAGCGCGATACGAATGACGTCGTCAGCCTCAGTGGCCTCTTTTTGACGGGTAGATTCCTGCTTCACGCTAACGTAGAGCGTTTTACCGTCGGCGGACAGCGCCAGGCTGTTCGGGAAGGTTGGCGTCTTAAGGGTTTTCGTCACCTTGTAGGTTTTCGCGTCGATAACCGTTACGGTGCCCGCTTTACGCTGGGTCACATAAACTTCGTTACGCACCGGGTTAAACAGCACGGCCAGTCCTTCCTGGGTGTCTACTTTCGCCAACACTTTGCCATCTGTCAGATCTACGGCGAGAACTTCCGGCTGTTTAGCGTCGGTAATAAACGCGCGTTGCCCGGCTTTATCCAGGCTGATGTTCATGTAGAAATGCTCTTTACCGTCGTCGACGAGTTTTTTACGGCTTACGATTTTGTTGGTTGCCGTATCAACGGTGAGCAGTTCACCGTCGGCGTTAGTCACGTAAAGACGCTGCTTATCCGCATCCACTGCCAGACCCGTACCGAAGCTGCCGGTGCCTTCAATGGTCGCTTTGAGCGCAATTTTGTCACCATCAACCACCCAGACTGCGCTGCCATCTTTGCCAATACCGGTGATATAGACGGTGTTGCTTTTCTCATCAACCGCCAGCTGGCGCGGCTGTAAAGGTTTCACGGTTTCACTGCGCTGACGAGCATCGAGAACCAGACGCCCTTTTACATCGCCGGTTTTCGCGTCAATCGCCGTTACGGCACCATTGGTGGTGTTACCGAACCACAGGGTCTGCGTCTGCGCATTAATGGTGGCGCCAAACGGTTTGAGATCGTTATGAATAGCCTGGGTCACTTCCAGCGTGACCGGATCAAGACGATATACCACGCCGCCTTTATCGATTTTACGACTCTGTGAGGTGGCCAGCCAAAGCGCGTTTTCCTGCTGGCTGTAGGCCATTTCATATGCCCCTTTACCGACCGCTTTACGCAGCATTTCGTCTGCGGCATGCGCGCTAAAGCTCCCCGCCAGCAGTAAGGCGCTTAACAGCAAAGAACCACGCAGACGCGGTGCGGACAATTGACGTAATGACATGACGACTCCCTTTGATGAACTGATTTTTTACGCTTCACATGCTTCTGGCTTCGCGGCGTCATTGCACCACGTTTTATAGATGAGAATAGTAATCATTAATTTATACAAAGTGGAGCTTTTCTTTGTTATGCCCGGCGAATTCTTGCCATTTACTTACCTGCAATTAACGATTTATGCTGCTAAAGTTTTCAATATATTTACAAAAGTATTACTCTATTCAGATTGTTCCATTTGGTACATTTTTGCGAGTCTTTCATGAAAATCATAACTGTTCGCGCAGTCACGCTACCTGCGTTGCTCCTGCCTTTTATTTTCTCGCCTTTATCCTGGGCCGATGATGCACAGACGTTAATTGTCACAGCAACCCCGCAGACCGTGTCCGAACTGGATACGCCTGCTGCCGTCAGCGTGGTCGAGGGCGAGGATATGCGCCATGCCGCACCCCGCGTCAACCTGTCAGAATCACTCGGTGCGGTACCCGGTTTGCAGATCCAAAACCGCCAGAACTACGCGCAGGATCTACAGCTTTCTATTCGCGGTTTTGGCTCCCGCTCCACCTACGGCGTGCGCGGCATTCGTATGTATGTCGACGGTATTCCGGCAACCATGCCCGACGGACAGGGGCAAACCTCGAATATTGATATCGGCAGCGTCGAAAGTATTGACGTGCTGCGTGGCCCCTTCTCCGCTCTGTACGGTAACTCTTCCGGCGGCGTGGTGAATGTGACCACTGAAAAAGGTCAGCAGCCGACCACGATTGAGGCCAGCAGCTACTACGGCAGTTTTGGCACCTGGCACTACGGTATGAAAGCCAGCGGCGCAGTTGGTGACGGTACGCAATCGGGCGACGTCGACTATACGGTGTCGACCAATCGATTCATCACTCATGGCTATCGCGACCACAGCGCGGCGCGCAAAAACCTCGCCAATGCCAAACTGGGCGTGCGCATCAACGAAGCCAGCAAGCTGACTTTGCTGTTTAATAGCGTCGATATCAAAGCTAACGATCCAGGTGGGCTGACCTACGCTGAAATGCAGCAGAATCCGCAGCAATCCCCCCGAGGCGATCAATACAATACGCGCAAAAGCGTGAAGCAGACGCAGGCGGGATTGCGCTATGAGCGTCAATTGAGCGAGCATGATGATCTTAGCGTCATGATGTATGCGGGTGAGCGCCAGACCACGCAGTATCAGTCAATTCCCTTTAAGCCTCAGCAACAAGCTAGCCATGCAGGCGGAGTTATCGACCTCGACAGGCATTATCAAGGCATCGATACTCGCTGGACGCACCGAGGTGAATTAGGCGTCCCGATGTCGTTCACCGCCGGGCTCAACTACGAAAATATGAGCGAGAAACGTCGCGGATACGAAAACTACGTTATTGACTCAAATACGACGACGTTCGGTGAAAAAGGCAATTTGCGCCGTAACGAACGCAATTTGATGTGGAACCTGGATCCTTATCTGCAAACCCAGTGGCAGTTGACCGACAAATTGAGCCTCGATGCAGGTGTTCGCTATAGCTCAGTCTGGTTTGACTCCAACGACCACTACATTACCACCGGAAATGGCGACAGCAGCGGAGAGGCCAGCTACCACGAATGGTTGCCAGCAGGCTCACTCAAATATGCTGTAACCGATTCATGGAACATCTACGCCTCAGCCGGACGGGGTTTTGAAACCCCGACCATTAGTGAGCTCTCCTACCGTTCTGGCACGGATAATGGTCTCAATCTGGGACTTAAACCAGCGACCAACGAAACCGTGGAAATCGGCAGCAAAACCCGGATTGGCAATGGCTTATTGACCGCCGCATTATTCCAGACGGATACCACAAACGAAATCGTCACAGACACCAATATGGATACCCGTTCGAGCTACAAAAATGCCGGTAAAACGCGGCGTCAGGGGGTGGAATTATCACTCGATCAACAGTTTGCTGAAAACTGGCGCGCAAAGGCTGCGTGGACCTGGCTTGACGCCACATACCGCACCAACGTCTGTGACGATGCCAACTGTAACGGCAATCGTATTCCGGGCATCGCGCGCAATATGGGCTTTGCCTCGCTGGGCTATGAGCCAGAAAGCGGCTGGTACGCCGGGGCGGATATTCGTTATCTGAGCGATATTATGGCCAATGACGAAAACACCGCCCGCGCACCTTCCTGGACGGTCGTCGGTCTGAATACCGGCTATAAGTTTGATGTCGGTAACTGGAGCCTTGATCTGTTTGGCCGCGTCGATAACCTGTTCGATCGCGAGTATGTCGGGTCGGTTATCGTTAATGAGTCAAACGGTCGTTATTACGAACCGGCTCCGGGGCGTAACTATGGCGTCGGATTGAACGTTGCCTGGCGATTTGAGTAACAGATTCAACGTATCCGGGTCGTCCCCGGATACGTATTTCAGGCGTGGCGGCTAATGTTGATATTGCTGCTGTAAAAAGGTGGCCGATTCATCAATGATCTGGCATATCGCCATCTGGCTGGCAGACGGTTCTTTCTTTTCCAGAGCGGAGAGTAAAGGCTGATAAACATTAATTTGCTGAAACGGTTCGATTGATTTTGAATATAAATAATGAAAGCTCGGCCCGGCGCGAACCCATAATTGTTCAATGAGCGTCATCAGCGTAGGCATTTCTGCGTACTCGTAGATTCTAAAGCGAAAATGATAATTGGCCTGAAGCATTTTAGTGATATCACCAGAAGCTTTAGCCTCGTGAAATAATAACGCCAGGTGATTTAATTCCCCTATATTCTTCGAGGTTAAACGACTTGAAGCTGTGGCCGTCGCCATGCCTTCGAGATTTTTACGAATCTGGCTAATTTCATGATAAGCGGTATGCGTCAGCACCGGCACCAGAAAAGCCTGCGCAGGCGCCGCCTGTAAGGCTCCGGCGGAAACCAGCCGTAATAATGCTTCACGAACTGGGGTGATACTGATGCCCTGATTCTCAGCCAATTCTCGGGTCACAAGCCGTTCTCCGGGTTTTAAGGCACCGATAATGAGCGCGTTCCTGATATTATTCTCTACCTGCTGTGTCAAACTGATGCGTTGTGCTTTTGCAAATTCCAGCATTTTTATTATTACCCCACATATTAGAGGCCCTGAGCCCTATAATAATTAATAGCTGGCGTTTTGTTTTTTTGCTCAGGAAATACAACATATATTTTTATAGGGTAGAAAAGCGAGTTTCATAATAGCGTTACAGCGCAAGGTTGAGACGTACGACAAGGTATATACAAGACTCATCCCCATCGTTAATAAAGCGGCAGTCGTTTGGCGGGCCGAGTTCGAGGCAATCTCCCGCCTGCATACGGTGAGCAACATTCCCTTCCATGAACAACAGCTCCCCACCTTGCACCCAGATAAGCTGACGCGCCATCGCATACGCCGACGCGGGCATCGGGATATCGCTGCCCGCAGGCAATTCTATCTGGACTAAATCAATCGGTAGCTCGCCGCGTGGAGAGACATGACGACGCAGATAATGAGTCTGAGGATCGTGCCACACCGGCTGGTCAGCAAAGCGTAATAGCCTGCCTTCCTGCATCTCCGCACGCGCAATCAGCGTCGACATGCTAATACCAAACGCACCGGAGAGCTTCGCTAATAGCGTCGCCGTCGGGCTGCTTTCACCCCGTTCAATTTTGTGGATCATCGCCCGGGAAACGCTGGCGCGGTCAGCCAGATCGCTTAGCGACCAGCCGCGCGATTCACGTTCAATGCGAATTCTTGCTGCAATCCGCTGATTTAGGTTGTCTTCAATAGTATCCATGGCGTAATAATATAGTGAACAACATTCAGGGTGCAACTATGTCTATTCGATTTGCGACAAAAGAAGACTGCGCCGCGATTGCGGCAATCTACAACCATGCGGTGATCAACACGGCGGCGATCTGGAACGACAAAACCGTCGATACCGATAACCGTATTGCGTGGTTTGAAGCGCGTCAATTTGGAAACTTCCCGGTACTGGTCAGCGAAGAAAATGAGGTCATCACCGGCTACGCCTCTTACGGTGACTGGCGAGCCTTTGATGGTTTTCGCCATACCGTCGAACATTCGGTGTACGTCCACCCGGAACATCAGGGTAAAGGGTTGGGCAATGCTCTGTTGGGCGCGTTGATTATTGAAGCCCGACGCCGCGGTAAGCACGTGATGGTGGCCGGAATTGAGTCGCAAAACCACGCCTCTTTGCATCTGCACGAGAAGCACGGCTTTGTTACCACCGGGCAGATGCCGCAGGTTGGCACTAAATTTGGGCGCTGGCTTGATCTCACCTTTATGCAGCTTCAGCTGGATTACCGCCGCGACCCGGACGGTCAGGCATGAATCACTCCCTGACGCTGACGTTCCTGATAGCCGCCGGTATTGGCCTGGTTATCCAGAACACGCTGATGGTGCGCATTACCCAGTCGGCCTCCACGATTTTAGTCGCCATGCTGCTCAATTCGCTGGTCGGCATCGTCCTGTTTGTCACTATTTTATTGATAAAACATGGGTTGTCGGGCGTCAACGAGCTGGTGTCGACAATCAAATGGTGGACACTGATCCCCGGTTTGCTGGGGTCGTTTTTTGTATTTGCCAGCATCAGCGGTTATCAGTATGTGGGGGCCGCCACGACGATTGCGGTACTGGTGGCGAGCCAGTTGATTGGCGGGCTGGTAATGGATGTGGTACGCAGTCACGGCGTGCCGTGGCGCGCGCTGGTGGGGCCGGTGTGCGGAGCGATGATGTTGATTGTTGGTGCGTGGTTAGTGGCAAGACGACAATTTTGAGCAGGCAACTCCCGGCGTCGGCGCAAGCGCCTCGGCCGGGCTACAACCTGTGCGAGAACATCGATACTGTTGCCGGATGGCGGATACGCCTTATCCGGCCTACGCCAACCGGCAGCTACTGTGGGCATTGACAACACGTAGGCCTGATAAGCCACGCGCCATCAGGCACAACCGCGCACATTGCCGGATGGCTGCTATGCCAATCGGTAGCCCGGCCGAGCAAAGCGACGCCGGGTGCCAACGGCAGAAAAACTAAAGAATCGTGCCGCCCTGGCTTAGCAGTTCCCGACGCAGCTCTTCCAGCTCTTGCTGATTTTTACCGTGATGCGCGATGGCAACCCGAAGACGCTGCTGCTGGGTAAAGCGATCTTCGCGGCTTAACTCGGCGTCATCGCTCAGCACCTGCAACAATTCATTCATATGGGTAATCACGTTTTCCGCAAGCGCGGCTTCAACACGTTCGCTAACCTCATCCAGATGCGACATCTTCACTCCTTAATTAATTTTCACCTTCGAGAAATCACTGCCCATCAGGCTTACGCTATAACCGGTAATGTTACTGCGGGTAGCGTAGAACGTTTTGCCATTGGCGAGCGCAATCCACGGTGCCTGCTGATAGAAAATTTCCTGCGCCTGCCCATAAAGCGCGGCGCGTTTCGCCGGGACGCTTTCGACCAGGGCTTTCTTCATCAGGCCATCATACTCTTTATTGCACCAGCGCGCGGCGTTTGAGCCGGATTTTATGCTGTCACAGCCGAGTAAGGTGTTAGCAAAGTTGTCCGGGTCGCCGTTATCCGACATCCATCCGTAAAGCGCGCTGTCGTGCTCGCCCTTGCGGATACCCGTCAGGTATTCACCCCATTCATAGCTGACAATTTTGGCTTTCACCCCGACTTTCGCCCAGTCGCTTTGGATCATCTCAGCAATACGCCGTGAATTTGGGTTATAAGGACGCTGCACCGGCATTGACCACAACGTCACATCAACGCCCTTCTCAAGCCCCGCCTGTTTAAGCAGCGCTTTGGCTTTCTCAGGATCGTAGCCATAATCTTGCAGATCTTTTTTATAGCCGAGCATATTCGGTGGGATTGGGGATTTAGCGACCGTACCGGAGCCCATAAACACCGCATTCACGATGGCCTGTTTGTCGGTCGCATAGTTAAGCGCCTGACGAACTAATACGTTATCAAACGGTTTTTTCTCGGTGTTAAACGCCAGATAGCCGACATTCAACGCTTCAACCGCGTGCAGCGCCAGGTCATGATTCTTTTTAATCGCATCAAACTGTACCGGAGAAGGCGCCGGGATAATCTGACATTCGTTGGTTTGTAGTTTTGCCAGTCGTGTTTCCACGTTCGGCGTAATGGAGAAGATCAGATGTTTGGTGGGCACCGCGCCGTCCCAGTAGTTGGGGTTAGCGAGATAGCGGATCTGTGAGTCAACCTTATACTGCTGAAGAACATACGGGCCGGTGCCAATAGGCCAGTTGTCGACGTTTTCCGGCGTGCCTTTTTTCAGCATCGCATCGGCGTATTCAGCCGAGAGAATTGATGCGAAGTCCATACCCCAGTCGGCAAGAAACGCGGCGTTAGGTTCACTCAGAACGAACTGGACGTGATAATCATCGACCTTCTTCACTTCTTTAATCAGCTTGTCCAGGCCAACGTCGCTAAAGTATTCATAATTGCCCTGCGACACGTTGTGATACGGATGGTCTTTGTCTTTCTGACGCAGCACCGAGAAAATAACGTCATCGGCATTGAAATCACGGGTCGGTTTAAAGAATTTGTTGCTATTGAACTTCACGCCCTGACGCAGCGTAAAGGTGTAGGTCAACCCGTCCGGCGAAATCGTCCATTCGGTAGCCAACGACGGCACCGGCGTATTTTTCACCGGATCGAAATTAATCAGGCGGTTATACAGCACCTGAGAACTGGCCACAAAGCTTGGGCCGGAGCTGGCGATTTGCGGGTTAAAAGATTCTGGTGAAGCCTCGGAGCAGTAGATCAGCGTGTCATTGTTTGCCGCCCAGGCGGCGCTTGCCGGTAACAGTGCGCTGAGCGCCAGCGCGAGGAGCGTTTTCCCTGTGGTCATGGTTATATGCCTTTCGATTTTATTATAAGGATGGTCGTACTAATAACAGCACAGCGTTACAAAGCTGGCAAATAACCAATCGGCATAAATCATAAATTAATCCATTAACATCAATTAAATACCCCCAGCATCCTGCGACGCTGGGGTAGCTGTCAGAGCACCTCCTCCAGTACCCACACGCTGACGCAGCCGCCATTGCAGGTAAAGGTCGCTGTGCCTTCGCTGTCAGTTTCGACCGTCTCTTCGCGATTGTTGAGGAAATCTTTCCAGCGTTTATTGCCGTAGTTTTCGCCAAGGGTCAGCGTTTTTTCACCGTCATCGCCATTGGAAAGTACCACAACGCATCCCGGCATCTCATCCGTTCCGCTGCGGCTAAACGCAATGCAATTCGGGTGATCGAACCATAGCGTCTGCACCCCGTGGGCGTAACGTTGACGAGCGTCGATCAATTCATGCAGCTGCGCAATAACCGGCATGTCGATGGTGTAGGTTTCACCATCCTGGCCGCTGTCCTCGTAGTGCGCGCCAAACAAGTCCGGGTAAAAGACCGACGGCACGCCGTTTTCACGCAGCAAGATCAGCGCATAGGCCAGCGGTTTAAACCACGCTTCGACCGGAGCTTCCAGCGCCTGAAGCGGCTGAGTATCATGGTTTGCCACCAGCGTCACCGCGTGGAAAGGATCGGCTTCCACCAGCGTACCGGTGAAGATCTGACTCATGTCGTAGTCGCGTCCCATGCGCGAGGCTTTATGGAAATTCAGTTGCAGTGGCGCATCGAACAGCATCGATTTTCCGGCAACCTGGTCGATATATTGCTGCAATTTATCCACTTCGTGTGACCAGTATTCCGCCACGACGAATAACGGTTTCGGTGCCACTTCCTGTACGTGTTCAATCCACTCTTTATAGAACCACGCGGGAATATGTTTTACGGCGTCAAGACGAAAGCCGTCACACTGTGTCTGCTCAAGCATCCAGCGCGCCCAGTATTTAATCTCTTCGGTCACCGCATGATTACGGAAGTCGACATTTTCGCCCATCAGGTAATCGAAATTTCCCATTTCGTCGTCAACCTGATCGTTCCAGCCTTCACCGGTATAATCATTGACGATTTTGAAAATGCCGTCTTCATCAGGATTTTCGATATGGTCGATACCGCTAAAGCATTTGTAATCCCAGACAAACTGCGAATATTTTCCCTCACGGGCGGGAAACGTATAGCGAGTCCAGGCTTCACACTCGATGATTTCCTCGTCAATTTGCGTGCGATCGTCAGCATTCACGCGCTGGACGCGAACCTGCTCTTTTTCATCTGCCCCCATCTTATGGTTGACGACCACGTCCATCAGCACCGCAATGTCATGCTGTTTCAGCGCCGCTACCGCTTCCAGTAGCTGGTTTTTATCACCATATTTGGTGGCGACCGTTCCTTTTTGGTCGAACTCGCCGAGGTCGAAAAGATCGTAGCTGTCATAGCCCACTGAATAGCCACCCGACGCCCCTTTATAGGCCGGCGGTAGCCAGATCATATTGATACCAATTTCTTGCAGGTTCGGGGCTAATGCCGCCACTTCCGGCCACAATTCACCGCCGGTCGGGTAATACCAGTGAAAACATTGTAATAAGGTGGGGTTGCGCATACCTGTTCTCCGTGTGAGGCGACACAAGAACTATAAGTGGGAAATACGCAGGGCGCGAAGTTCTGAGCCCTAACTTGATAGAATTTATGCCGGTTATTGTCACTATAGGAAAAAACCACAAGATTTAACTTAAGTAATAACATTCAATGCCGCGAGAATTACCCTATTTACCCCTTTCATTCGCCGTTTGTTGCATTTCGCTTTGCGTAAAGTAATGCCGTGAAGAAGTCTATGGGATAAGAACGTGGCAAAAATTCTTTTACGCAGCGGAAGTCTTGATGATTTCCAGGCCGTAGGCGGCGGCGGGCAAACCGTGTTTCATCTTGCGTTGCAGGTGCGTGAAACCCTGCGTTTACGTAAACAACTCGCCCTGGCGGATTGCCTGGCGATCCCGCAGCTTAACGATGAAGGTGACCGGGTAGACTGGTATTCGCCGATACAAGGCGACGTGGTGAGCTGGAAAGCCGCTGACGAAACGTTACGCACCCGCGCGCTGCACTATTTAGAGGGATTGCAGGAGAGCGCTCGTACGCTGAGTAAAAAATGCCTGCAATCGGACAAAACCGCTCAGCAGTTGTTCGGCGCGCTACTGGAAAAATCGCTCCAGTTTCCTGGTGAAAACCACCTGTTTTTGGTCGACGGCAAACCCGTTATCAGCTTCTGGGGGTTTGTGAATCTTAACGAAGCCGCGCGTGAAGATACCCTGGACTGCCTGCGCTACGTTGAGCCGCAGGAGATGGTAGTCCCGGAGATTGCTGAGCTCCCAGCCGTTGAAGAACCGCTGGCACCGGCTATCGTTTTCCAGCAAGCCGAAGCGCCGTTGCTGTCAGCAGATGAGCCGCTGATTAACGCCTATACGTTACCGGTTGATGAACCGGATGAAACGCCCACGCCCGTGGAGACCGTCGCCGCTGCCCCGTCACCAAAAGCACGCCGACCTCGCTGGATGTGGGGGATCCCGCTCGCAGCAGCCGTGGCGGCGCTCGCAATTGTCGTGCCGTTAACCATCCCAACCTCACAGGCAGAGTCCGAGCCGGTAGCCGAGAAAGCGGCCATGCCGGAAATGCCCGCTACAAAACCGCTCCCGGTGTTAGCCGCCGCCCTGCCTTTGCATCAGGCCAGTTTCAAACGCGAGCCCGTGGTCGAAGTGGAAGAAAAACCGGTGGTCATCGCCGCCATTCCCAAGGACGCGATGGTGATGGATGCCACGCAAATGCGCACCGGCACAACCCGTTTTCTGAACGGCACCTGGCGTCTGCAAATGGATATCAGCGATGCTCATAGCGGCAAAGCGCCGAGCCTGCGCTATCAGATTCAGAATAATAAAGGCACTGCCCGACTGGTGCGTGAAGGGAATATTATCTGCAAAGCCGCGATTTTCTCTGGTCTACACCAAAACGGCGAGCTGATGATTAAAAGCCGCGGCAATGCGCAATGCAGCGACGGTACGCGCTACCCGCTACCGGAAATCAGCTGTAAACCTGGCAACAGTAATGTCGCCGTTTGTCATGCACGGTTTGACGCCAAAACGGTTGTCCCGTTGACCTTTAAAAAGACGGGAGCGTAAACCATGCTGGTTACCCTATGTGATTACAAACAGAGCGTGACGCTGATTGCCAATAGCGGCGTCCAGTTCCTCGACTTCGGCCTCAGCCCTCAAGAGTCGCTGCAACAGGGTCGCTTTGTGCGCAAAACCGCCAACGGCCCGCTGCTGCGCCTCGACTATGACGTCGTCAACCAACGCCACACGCTACCCGGCGAACCGGGCCGTCCGCCAGAGGTGGTGAAACCTGAATCCACCCTGCCGCTGCACCACTCGCTGACCCTGCTTGACGGTGTCTGGCTACCGCTGCCATTTTTGCGTTTTAACCCGCCGCGCACCTTTGTGGAAGGGCCGGATAACTGGGCCCGGGTGCAAATTCGTAAACTCGCCACGCCGGACAGCGCGGGCAACACGCATCGCGTGACCCTCGCATTTGACAGCCAGGTGAGCGATGAAGCGGCTACCGCGTTATCTCCCGTGACTAACGATCTGCTTAACGGCACGCGTTTTGCGCTGGCCTGGCGCGACCACGAAGTGAATGATTTTCTTGACCAGACGTGGATTGACGGCTGGCTACGCGAAGTCTTTCAGCAAAGCCTTGCCGTCCACGAAAGCCGCAGCGAACGTGAGATTAGCCAGGCGCTGAGAAGTTTTGAGTATCAGGGCCATTGGCTCAATATTCTGGCCCTACTCGGCGAGCAGCTAACGGTGCCTGAGATTAAAATCGTCACCGCTACCCTCAGCACGCCAGCGATTCCGGTGGATCTGATTCTCGACGTTGGCAATACCCACACTTGCGGCGTGATTATTGAAGATCACGGTGATGCCAACGACGGCTTGCGACAAACCGCTGAATTACAGGTTCGTTCGCTCAGCGAGCCGCAGTATCTCAACGAACCGCTGTTTACCAGCCGGGTAGAGTTCTCCGAATCACGCTTTGGCAAACAACATTTCTCCGTTGAGAGCGGGCGTGAAGATGCCTTTATCTGGCCTTCTCTGGTGCGCGTTGGCGATGAAGCCCGCAAGCTGGCGATGCAGCGTTTAGGTACCGAAGGCTACAGCGGAATTTCCAGCCCGCGTCGCTATCTGTGGGACGAGACGCCAACCGTGCAGGACTGGCGCTTTAGCCAGATGAACAGCAAAACCCAACGCGAACCGCTGGCAACCGCTTTCCCGTTGATGAACCTGATGAATGACGAAGGTCAGCCGCTGTTTACCCTGCCTGCGGACGAGCGTATGCCGGTCTTCTCACCGCAGTACAGTCGTAGCACCCTGATGACGCATATGCTCTGCGAGCTGTTGGCGCAGGCGCTGGGACAAATCAACAGCGTGGCGACGCGTCTGCGTTTAGGCTTCCCCGCCTCTCCACGCCAGTTGCGAACGTTGATTTTGACCCTGCCCTCGGCAATGCCAAAACAAGAGCGTGAGATTTTCCGTCAACGTATGTTCGAAGCCATTGCGCTGGTGTGGAAAGCCATGGGTTGGCATCCACAGGATGAGGATTTTGCCAACGTACGCTTGCAGGAAAAGAGCGTTGTCCCTATTCCGAAAATTCATATGGAGTGGGATGAGGCGAGCTGCGGGCAATTAGTCTGGTTGTATAACGAGGCTATCTCCCACTTTGCCGGGCAGACCGAGGCGCTATTCGCCTCAATGGCGCGCCCCGACCGATTGCCGGAAGCGGGCGAAGCTCCCGGGCGTGCGCTGCGCATTGCATCGCTGGATCTCGGCGGCGGTACCACCGACATGGCGATTGCGCAATATCAGCTCGACGACGGTATTGGCGGCAACGTCAAAATCACCCCGCGCCTGCTGTTCCGCGAAGGCTTTAAAATCGCCGGGGATGACGTTTTGCTGGATATTATTCAGCGCTGCGTTCTGCCCGCGCTGCAAATCCATCTACAAAAATCCGGTGTCGCTGACGCACAGGCGCTAATGGCAACGCTGTTTGGCGACTCAGGACGGCTGGACACTCAGGCCGTCCTGCGTCAACAGACGACGTTACAGCTCTTTATGCCCATCGGCCACGCCATTCTGGCGGCGTGGGAGCAAAGTGACACTCAGGATCCGCTGGCTGGATTGCACGCCACCTTTGGTGAATTACTTCCCCAAACGCCGACCCGTAACGTGCTGAACTATGTCGGCCAGGCGATTGAACATGCCCTGCCGGTAGGAAGTACCCCGTTTGATCTGCTGGCAGTGCCAATTGAGGTCACCTTCAGCGCGTTACAGCAGGCGATGCTCGACGGTGAATTTACCCTCGCAGGGCCCCTGCATGCCCTGTGTGAGGCCATTTCTCATTACGCCTGCGACGTGCTGCTGGTGACCGGCCGACCTGGGTGTTTGCCGGGTGTGCAGGCGTTGATCCGCTATCTGCAACCGGTGCCGGTTAACCGTATGGTGTGGCTGGATAAATATCACGTTCATGAATGGTATCCCTTTAGCCAACAAGGACGCATTGGTAACCCGAAATCCACGGCGGCGGTTGGGGCCATGTTGTGCAGCCTGGCGCTGGACTTGCGTCTGCCGCACTTCAACTTCAAAGCCGCCGACATTGGTGCCTACTCGACCGTGCGCTATCTCGGTGTGTTGGATAAAACCGTTAACACGTTGCGCGATGAAAATATCTGGTATCACGACCTCGACCTCGATAAGCCCGGCGCAAAGCTTGATGCACGTCTGCACTTCCCGCTGCGCGGCAACGTCACGCTGGGCTTCCGTCAACTGGCAAATACCCGTTGGCCGGCCACGCCGCTGTATACGCTGAGCATTAACTCGCCAGAGCTGGCGAAAGCCATCGCCGGTGACGGCGTCCTCCAGGTGCGCCTGAAGCTTGCGGGCGGCAGCAAGCACGAAGCGCCACAGGCATTTATTCTGAGCGAAGCCTGGCTTCAGGACGGTACACCCGTGTCGCCAGATGACCTGACCTTAAAACTGAACACCCTGGCCGACCGCCGCCACAGCGGCAGCCATTACTGGATTGATAGCGGGAGCGTATTCCTCAAATGACCCCATTAGATAACGTTATCGACTGGCTCGCCGTCGCCCGCCAACGCTCTCCGATGCTTGATGATGATGCAGATGCTCTGCTGACGCGCCTGCTGGCGCTGGACGCCCAACAAACCTCTCAAGTGGCGAGCAGTAAACTACGGCCCAGTATTGCCCTTTTCGGCCATTCTCAGGCGTCCAAAGCGCATCTCCTGCGCACCCTATGCGGCAACGGTGAGGGACGGTTATCCGTGCAGGCAGGCAGTAAAACGCTCGATTATTTCAGCCATATCAATCCAGGGCATAGCCTGACGCAAATGGCCGTGCGCTTTAGCCGCGCCCCCGCCGCCACCGACGATGCATTCCCTCTGCGCCTGACGCTGCTTAGCGAAGCGGCATTGGTGCAACTGTTTATCGCCCACGCGTGGCAACGCGGTGATATACGTCCCCCCGATGCCACCGTTATCGCCAGTCGCCTGCAAGGCTGGCAGAGCCTCCGCCAGCCACAGCCGGTGCCCGGTATTACGCCTAAAGAGATTGCCGCCATTGCCCGTTTCTGGCGCGACACGCTGCCGACGTCCTACCAGCAAATTGACGATGGCCTGTGGTATCAGTTTGCGCACCTATTGCCTTCGCTCGATCTCACCGCGCGAGCACGGGCATGGTCTTTACTGTGGGGGGAACAGCATGCGTTGACTCAACATTGGCTTACGCTGGCGCATACCTTGCATCAGCTGGGGAATCGTCGCGAGGTTTTGGCGCCGCTCAGTTTGTTGGTTGATGCCTTCACGCTGCCGATGGACGCTTTCTTAATGCCTGGCGGCGAAAGCGATGACGCGGTGCTGGTTCATCCGCTTACCGACGAAGGTCATCAGAATGCGGTCAGTATTCCGGTAACGGCACTGGCGCAGTTGACCCTTGAACTGGTGCTGAGCACCGAACATGGCGTGCTGGACAACGTAGATATTATCGATATTCCCGTCCCGCCCGTAAGCGCGGATGCGCCGCTGTGGACCAGCAAGTGCCGCTGGCTGCTCGAGAATTATCGTCAGCATCAGCAGCCTGATATTGTGCTGGTGTGTAACGCGACAGCGCAGCGCACCGCCATTGCGTCGACCGCTAAAGCGCTATTGCGTTGGGTGAATGAAACGCAACCTGCGCAGGAAAATAAACTGCCCGGGCTGGTCTGGGCAATTACGCCGGAAGATGATCGTTTCATTCATAAACGTCATTTCGATGAAACCGTTCAGCAATTGGTGGGTAAACCTGGCCTGCACTGGGGTACCTTACAGGCACTGGATCACAGTAGCCTGCAACGGTTAATTGAATGGTTATCACAAGCGACACAACCCACATTACGCGAACGTCGTTTTGCCGCGATGATGGCAAGTTATCAGCAGCAATTGCACACTCTCTGCCAGCCGTTGTTAGCCAGCACTGAGTCGAACACGGCGCGAATAGAGAGCACCATTCGCGAGCTGCAAACTCATGCATCGCGGCACGGTGAACTGCTGGCGTGTTTGTTACCGGAGCTGAGCGCGTTTGACGCATTGTGTCAGGTTCAACAGCAGCGGGAAGAAAAAGTCAGCGGGTTATTTAATGATGCTGTGGATCTGTTTGCCGCTCAGGAGACATCACAACATCATGCGCTTTCACATCAGGATCCCGGATCTCAGGCTTACGCGCTGTGGTGTCGACATTTGCGCCAGTGGAGCCGTCAGCCCCATGCTCAGTTGACTTCAACGACCCAACAGCAGCTGGTATTCACGCTCATTGCCGCCAGTCAAAGGCTGGCACTCGCGCAGCAGCTACGTCGCGCCAGCACGGAGCAACAAGCGGGTGCGGCCCAGCTTCGCGCGATCCTTGGCAACTTCATCAACTGGTTAGGTTATGCCGAACTGCCCGTCGAACAGCGCCCGGCAAGCCGTATTGCCAAAGGCAGCGCCGTCTTTGCGCAAAGTACCGCCCCCGACAGCGCGCGCCTGACCCAACTGGGTGAACAGCCGGTTCATGCAGCCTCACGCTACGTTTATGACTGGCTGGTGGCCCTGTATACGCGCAGCATGGAGTCGGATGATGGGGAGAATCTTTGGCAGTTAGACGCTGAAATGCAGCGGCAGCTTCAGGCATGTTTCACGGTTAGATTTTGAGCACTTCCCGGAGTCGGCGTTGCCTCGTCCGGGCTACCGTTTGATCTGGGCCGGATGAGGCAATGCACCCATCCGGTCTACCGATTGATGTAGGCCGGATAAGGCAACGCCGCCATCCGGCAATATGCGCCTGGCCGCCTGATAGCACGCCGCCTCTCAGACCTACCCGCTGCCATTTCACCGCTCCCACAGCCGGTTATACCGCACATCGTTTAGCTGCCGCGCGCTATCCGTATTCCCCTTAAACGATCTGCCGGTGGTCGCTGCCGCTCCCCACGGAGACAGGCTGTCATAGCCGCTATCAATGGTACTGTTGATGATCAATACCTGACCATTGGCCGTTTTCCCCGGAAGATAACCGGTTTTCCCTGCCCCCTGATCCCAGGCGCGCCCTAGCTTCGCTTTGAAGCTTCCCTTATAGCCCTCATCGGTCGTAAAGCGGCTATTTTTCACCAGGAAACCGTAGGGATTGTCCGGTAGCGTGTTGGGCGCTAGCACGTAGGCTTCCGGGGATTTGCGCGTGGACACGGTATGGAAATGCACGTTGTCAAACACCACGTTCGCGCGGCCGAAAACGAAGTCAACGTCGCCCTCGATATAGCTATCCTGTACGTGAACGCGATTGATTCTGTCAGTCAGCGCGTCGTTATGGCGATTACTCACGTTGAGATACAACGTATCCTGACGCCCCAATAAACGCACATTCTGTAACTGGACGCGGTCGCCGTCGGTACGCAGCGCAACGCCCTGATGCGTGCCGCCATCCACCGTATCCAGCAAGCTATTGGCAATGGTCAGGTTCACTAACTGGAGGTCGTTGCTCTGTGACCAGACGACGGCAGCACAGTTAGTGCCAATGATCGCCGTCGTTTTACCGGCACACAGCGCATACTGATAATAGGCTGGCGACGATGGCGGGTAGTCATCGGCATTCACCGTCTGGCGATACTGTGCCGGGCTAAATTGTGAATCGATCGCCAGCTCCAGACGTACCGCATCCGGGCCGGTTCCGGCGCCATAAAGTGTTATCGGTGGCGCGTCATCCGGGATATAAACCGTACCGGTGTAGACGCCGGGCTCAAGGCGAATATAGATACGCTCGTTTCCCTGACGCTTTGCCAATGCGGCATCAACCGCTTGCTGAACGCGCGTAAAAGGAGCGCCGCTCGGCGCGACGCGCCACGGTGTGTCAATGTGAGTCAGTTCGATGGCGGGCGGTTGCCACGGCCCTTTTGGATTTTGCCGTAAACCGCCTTGTGCAAAGTAATTTTCAAGGGTATACGGTGCCGCTTCCTGTGCCGTAAGCAGCGGCCGGGTCGGGGTTCCCGTTGATAAGGGCGCCGCGCATCCCTGTAAAACTAACGGCATGAAAAGCAGTGACGCCATGCCGGCCTTAGGTAGTCTTATCATCGGATCTCCATTATCACGTTAAAAGCGACTCCAGTGGGCCTGGCAATAACTCAGCCCCGGAACCTTAAAAACAGAAACGAAGATCCGATAATAATGGAACTCTATTTTAATTTATAACCAGGCGATCACGCTTTCTCTGCATCAAGCTCATCAAACACCTGCTGCGCAAGATGCATTGTGGCGTTAGCCGCAGGCAGCCCGCAGTACAGCGCCGAATGCATGATCAGCTCTTTCAGTTCATCGCGCGTCACGCCATTATTAAACGCAGCGCGCAGGTGCATTTTTAGCTCTGCCTCACGGTTAAGCGCAATCAGCATCGAGATGGTGATCATGCTCCGGGTGTGATGGTCGAGCCCCGGTCGCGTCCAGGTTTCTCCCCATGCGTAGCGAGTGATAAAGTCCTGAAATTCTTCATTCAGCGGCGACAATTTTTGCAACGTGCGCTCGACGTGGGCATCACCCAACACCTTGCGTCTGACGTTCATCCCCTGCTGATAGCGTTCATCATTGTTCATGCTCTCTCCGAAAAAAATGCCACGATGGCCGCCGTGAACTCATCGCTTGCCTCGACGTTAGACAGATGCGAGGCCGGCAGCTCCACCAGAAACGCGCCATTGATTTGTTGGTGTAGATAATCGGCGTCCGCGACGGTAGTGACGGGATCATGTTGCCCGGCGATAATGAGCATAGGCAGCGCGATGGCCGCAACTTCTGCCCGCAGGTCGGCCGCCGCCAGGGCTTCACAGCATTCGGCATAGCCCTGAGCGTCTGAGGTTGCCAGCTGATGGCACAATTGTTCGACCGTGGCAGGCTGGTGCTGACGGAAATCCTGGGTAAACCAGCGGTCGGCCGAACCCGCTGCCACTACGCCCATTCCTTCACTGCGTACCGTGCGCGCCCGGGACAGCCAGTTCGCCTGATCGCCAATTTTGGCCGCGGTATTGGCAACAGCAATTTTGTAGAAACGTTCCGGGGCAAAACGCGCCAGCCAGAGACCGGTTAAGCCTCCCATGGAAATACCGCAGAAATAGGCTTTGTCGATATTCAGGCTATCGAGCAACGTGATGACGTCTTCCGCTAATTGTGACAACGTCACCTTTCCGCGTTTTGTCGTTTGCCCATGACCGTGCGTGTCATAGCGCAGAACGCGAAAATGTTGGGTGAGTTCGGCAATTTGCGCATCCCAGAGTGAGAGCGTGGTGCCCAGCGAGTTTGATAACACCAGTGCCGGTGCCTTTTCGGGTCCATCAAGACGATAGTGGATATTCATTTCCCTGCTCCTGAAAGCGCGCCAAAACCTGACGCACAAAGTAGTCCGTGCTGCCGATAGCATTCGCCGGGTCCAGCAGCTGCGTGATTTTCGCTGAAGAAAGATGCTGGCTGACCAGCGGATCGTTTTCCAGCAGCGGTTGCAACGGGCATTCCAGCGCAATTGCCCGATGGCAAATTTGTTCAATTTGATGATGGGCATCGGCTTTGCCGATAAAGGCGGCCAGCGCCTGAGTCACCGATTCAGCCATTATCAAACCATGGGTTATATCTAAATTATCACGCATTTTCTGCGTGTTAACCTGCATACCGCGCAGCAAGTCGTGGCTATTTTCCAGCACCCCACCCGCGAGCATGATAAGTTCCGGCAGCGTTTCCCATTCCGCCTGCCAGCCGCCGAGCGCGCGCTCGTGCTGCTGAATTTGACTGGCATACAGCGTCGCCATTAGCCCCGGCATACGCTGCACCGCGGCCAGAATCGCGGCGCAACCCACCGGATTGCGCTTATGCGGCATTGCTGAGGAACCGCCGCGCCCTTCGGCAATCGGCTCGCTGACCTCAGCCACTTCTGTTTGCATCAATAAAGAAAAATCGTTGGCAAATTTACCGAGCGTTGCGCTGACGCCAGCATACCAGCCAGCGACTTCAAGCAGACGGTCGCGCTGGCTGTGCCAGGGCGTATCGGGGAGCGATAAATTCAACGTCGCCGCCAGATGCT
The DNA here is from genome assembly GCF_044745165.1 of Kluyvera sp. NPDC087067. NCBI lineage: Bacteria > Pseudomonadati > Pseudomonadota > Gammaproteobacteria > Enterobacterales > Enterobacteriaceae > Kluyvera > Kluyvera sp. NPDC087067. Next base: position 913,421 of record NZ_JBIUZS010000001.1, read on the forward strand.
GCACCACCTCGGGCCCCGCTGTTTTGAGTGATGCCAGCGTACCCGCCGCGCCGCCAAACTGAAGCGCCAGTACGCGCGGGCGCATTTCCGCTAGCCGCTGTTGCCAGCGCAGCAGCGCATCGAGCGTACCCGCCAGTTTTAGGCCATAGGTAATAGGAAGCGCATGCTGCAGCCAGGTACGGCCTGGCATCAGGGTATGTTGATGACGGGCCACCTGCTCTGCCAGCACTTGCACCAGTTGCTGAAGGCGCTTTTCCGTTTCATCCAGCGCACTACGCAGCTGTATAATCAGGCCGGTATCTATCGCGTCCTGACTGGTTGCCCCCCAATGCACGTAACGCGCGGCCTCGGCATCGCGCATTTTGACAGCTTGCGTGAGCTGCTTAACCAATGGGATCGCCAGATTTCCGGCATCAGCCGCCGCATTGGCCAGCGCGGTAAAGTCGAGAGTCTCAGCCCGACAGGCCGCGACGATGGGGTTGACCGCTGACGCGGGAATGACGCCGCATTGCGCCTGCGCCGTCGCCAGCGCTGCTTCAAAATCCAGCATCCCCTGCACGGTGTGCTCATCGCTAAAAAAGTCGCTCAGAGCATGCGTGCGCAACAGCGGGGTCAATAAAGTCATTCCAGCTCCTTAAACGCGTTCAATAATCAGCGCGATCCCCTGACCGACGCCAATGCACATGGTACACAGCGCATAACGCCCACCGCTACGGCGTAACTGATAGGCGGCACTCATCGCCAATCGTCCACCCGACGCTCCCAGAGGGTGCCCCAGCGCAATAGCCCCGCCGTGCGGATTCACATGGGCAGCATCATCCGGCAACCCTAAATCACGCAGCACGGCCAGCGCTTGTGCCGCAAAGGCTTCATTGAGTTCAATCACATCCATCTGCGCCAGCGTCAGCCCGGTCTGGGCTAATACTTTGCGCACCGCCGGTGCCGGGCCAAAGCCCATAATGCGCGGAGCAACGCCTGCCGTTGCCACTCCCACCACGCGAGCCAGCGGCTGGAGATCGTTTTGCGCCATCGCCTGTTCGCTTGCGATCAACAGCGCACACGCGCCATCGTTGACCCCGGAAGCATTGCCTGCGGTGACGGTCGCATCCGGGCGGACAACGCCCTTAAGTTTTGCCAGCGCCTCAAGCGAAGTGCTGCGCGGGTGTTCATCCTGCATAAAACAGAGCGGTTCGCCCTTTCGCTGCGGGATCCACACCGGGATCAGTTCATCTTTAAAGATACCCGCCGCCTGCGCCTGCACGGTGCGCAACTGACTACGCAGGGCAAAGGCATCCTGACTGGCCCGGGAAATAGCAAAATCCGTGGCGACGTTTTCGGCCGTTTCCGGCATGGAATCCACGCCATACAGAGCCTTCATCTGCGCATTAATAAAGCGCCAGCCGATAGTGGTATCTTCCATTTTCATGCTGCGGCTAAAAGCGCTTTCGGCCTTGCCCATCACAAACGGGGCACGCGACATGCTTTCAACACCACCCGCAATCATCAGCTGAGTTTCACCGCTTTTAATCGCCCGCGCGGCAATCCCAATGGCATCGAGGCTGGAGCCACATAAGCGGTTTACCGTACTGCCGGGCACCGTCTCCGGCAAGCCCGCGAGTAACAACGCCATACGAGCCACGTTACGGTTGTCTTCTCCGGCCTGATTCGCACAGCCGTAGATAACATCGTCAATACGGGCAGGATCCAGGCCACGATTGCGTTCGAGTAACGCTTTTAACGGCAGCGCCGCTAAATCGTCCGCGCGAACGCTTGCCAGCGTACCACCAAAACGGCCGAAAGGTGTGCGCACTGCGTCGCAGATAAATGCTTGATTCATCATAGTTCCTTAGGCGGTTTCCGCCATGGCGTCATAGGTCAGGGATACCGGCGTTATGCGTTGTAATTCGTCAAACGAGAGGCCGTTAAAGATTTCACGAACCACCGGGCCGTTAGCGGTAATATCAATGACTGCAAGGTCGGTGTAGATACGGCTTACGCAGCCGACGCCGGTCAACGGATAGGTGCAATGTTCAACCAGTTTGCAGTCACCATCGCGCGTCAGGTGATCCATCATGACGAATACCTGTCGCGCGCCAACCGCCAAATCCATCGCGCCACCCACGGCGGGAATGGAATCGGGCGCGCCGGTACTCCAGTTGGCGAGGTCACCCATCGCGGAGACTTGATAAGCCCCCAAAACGCAAATATCCAGATGGCCGCCGCGCATCATGGCGAAAGAGTCGCCATGGTGGAAATAGCAGCCGCCCTGCAATAAGGTCACGTACTCTTTACCCGCGTTAATCAACTCCGGGTCTTCTTCGCCTGGCAACGGTTTTGGCCCCATCCCCAGCAGACCGTTTTCGCTGTGCAGGAACACTTCTTTATCGCTGGGCAGATAATTAGCAATACGCGTTGGCAGCCCGATGCCAAGATTGACGTAAGCGCCTTCCGGGATATCCTGCGCCACGCGTTTTGCCATGTCGTCACGAGAGAGTTTTTGCATCATGGGTTCCTTAGGCGCGCAACGCCTGGCGGGTGAGAGATTCCAGTGAGAAGACGCGCTGCACGAAAATCCCTGGGGTGATGATATTTTCCGGGTCCAGTTCGCCAAGCGTGACGAGATTCGTCACTTCGGCAATGGTGGTTGTCGCGGCGGTCGCCATAATTGGGCCAAAGTTTCGCGCCGCTTTGCGATAGACCAGATTGCCCCAGCGGTCTCCCTGATGCGCTTTTATCAGGGCAAAATCCGCTTTAATGGGATATTCGAGCACGTAATGGCGCCCGTCGATTTCGCGCGTTTCTTTTCCTTCTGCCAGCGGCGTGCCGTATCCCGTAGGGGTAAAAATAGCGCCAAGACCTGCACCCGCTGCCTGAATTCGCGCCGCGAGATTGCCTTGTGGCACCAGCTCTAGCTCAACATCGCCGCGACGATAAAGGTTGTCAAAAATCTGCGAGTCGACCTGGCGCGGAAACGAACAGATCATCTTGCGGACGCGCCCCGCTTTCAGTAGCGCCGCCAATCCAATCTCACCGTTACCCGCGTTGTTATTGATGATGGTCAGTTCGCGCGCGCCCTGCTCAATCAAAGCATCGATAAGCTGTGTCGGCTGTCCGGCTGGGCCGAAGCCGCCGATCATGACGGTGGCGCCATCGTGGATCCCGGCGACGGCGTCTGCCAGCGTCGATACACTTTTATCAATCATCAGGTGCTCCTTGATGTGCGGTTATCGCACTAATTTTCGTTGTTCGCACAAAATGTGACCCGCTTAACGATGTCGGTCAAGGGCGATAATCGAAATATGGTGCGATAATCGAACATCATGTATGTTTAGCGTAAGAATGTGATCGGCAGCATAATTGGAGAGAGAAATGGAGAAACATCCCGATGATATTTTGACCGGCGATCCCGACCCGTTCAAAGGCGACCCCAACTTTATGGCCTCGCTTGCCCGCGGTCTGGAGGTTATCCAGGCATTCACGCCACAGCGGCGGGTGCTGTCGATTTCACAGATTAGCCAGAAGACCGGGATCCCACGTGCAGCGGTGCGCCGCTGCCTGTATACGCTTGGCAAACTCGGTTTTGTCTATGCGGAAGACGGCAAGAATTTCCAGCTCCGACCACGCATTTTATCCCTCGGTCATGCATGGTTAGCCTCCACGCCGCTGGCGCGTTCGGCGCAGCCGGTGTTGAAGCATTTAAGCGAAATGCTCAATGAATCCTGTTCCATTGCCACGCTGGATGGTGACGATATTCTGTATATCGCCCGCGCCTCCAGCTCGCGCATTATGACGATTGATCTGGATATCGGCAGCCGCCTGCCCGCATGGTCAACGTCGATGGGACGCGTGCTGTTAAGCCACCAGCCGGAAGAGAAACTCAACGATATGCTGGCCCGCGTGACCATGATCCGCTATACCCCGCAGACGATTTCTTCCGTCAGCAAGCTGCGTAGTGAATTAAAAGCCGTGCGTCAGCAGGGTTATGCGCTTAACGATCAGGAGCTAGAGATGGGGTTACGTTCGCTGGCGGTGCCGCTTTTCAATAGCCAGGGACAAGTGGAGGCGGCGCTCAATGTCGGCGTCCATGCCGGACAGGTTTCGGCCAGCGAATTACTGGAGCGGGTGTTGCCCGAACTGCAAAAAGCGGCCGCGGAATTGACGCTGCTTATGCGTTAACGACTGCGTTTGGCGTGCCGCTCGCTGTTTTCCAGGCTGGCGGCCGCTGATTTACGTAACGCGACGTAGCACGCTCCGCTGCCGCCGTGATGCGGCTTTGCACAGCAAAAGGCCTGCACTTCCTCAAATTCGGTTAGCCAGCGGGCAAGGTAGCTGCGGATGATATTGGCATGCGCGGCCTCCTCTTTCCCCTTACCGTGAATAATAAGCAGGTTGCGCAAGCCGTCACGGTGAGCCTGACGGATAAATGCAAACAGCTGCTGGCGGCATTTTTCCACCGGCTGGTGCAGAAGATTCAGGCTGTCTTGCTGGCGATATTTCCCCAGGCGAAGCTTGTCGATGACGCCGGTTTGCAGTCCTTCGCGTCGGAATTCAAGCGGCGTATCCAGCGGGATGATGTCCAGAAAGCCGGTGGTGAGAAAGTTATCCAGCTGTAAGGTGTCGATTTGCTGGCGAGTGCGAGAGTTGCGGACAGGCTGCCAATGAACATCATGGCAAAGCTTTAGCGGCTGGACATCTTCCATGGCGTCGAGAAACAGTGATTTTTCGTCAAGATTCATATGAGCTCCCCGTAACAACTGACCGATACTATAGCCGCGTGGCGCTACTCGCTCAATGCGTTTTGCCTGACGGTTAAATAAGCGCCACTTGAGATATTTTCATCTTAATGTATTTTCTGAATGAATAAATTCACTGCCGCTTAACGATAATAAATCCATATTTAATGGTTATCGGCTATTTTCGTTAATTGGGGTAAATCACTTAGATTTATCTGGAAAATACACCAACTGCCGTTATAAATAGTATTACCCGCTGTGCGGAGCAAAATGTGGGAAAGGGAACGGATACAACTTTGTGGTTGCTGCGGGGTCTGGCGATGTCGACAGACCCCGTTTTTTATATTCGATCATTGATTAACCTTATTTTTATAAGGTTATACGTTTGAGGTATAGAGCAGACATCTCATTGCGTGATAAGGTGCCAGGCACGATATTTTGTCTTAAAGAATGAGAATGCGCATGTTGACGTTGCTCGAAGATAAAATTGCCACTCCGCTTGGGCCGCTGTGGATCCTTTGTGATGAAAATTACCATCTCCGCGCCGTGGAGTGGGAAGAGCACAGCGACCGAATGGAACAATTGCTGGATATCCATTATCGCGCCGAAGGGTATGCCAGAGTCGCGTCCCGCAATCCGGGCGGGTTGAGCCAGCAATTAGCAAACTACTTTGAGGGCGACCTGGCCATTATTGAATCGCTACCCACCGCCACCGCGGGAACCTCTTTCCAGCGTGAAGTCTGGCAGGCCCTGCGTTCAATACCCTGCGGACAGGTGATGCATTATGGTCAGCTTGCCGAACAGTTAGGACGCCCTGGTGCCGCGCGCGCGGTGGGTGCGGCGAATGGTTCCAATCCTGTGAGTATTGTGGTGCCCTGCCATCGCGTCATTGGTCGCAACGGCACAATGACCGGTTATGCGGGCGGCGTGCAGCGTAAAGAGTGGCTTTTACGCCATGAAGGCTACCTGCTACTTTGATGTTCTGTGCCCTTTTCACCCTGGCCTGACGCGCGGGTCAGGGCTCTTAACTAAAATTTTTTGATATATATCAAATGCATATATTTCAAAAAAGCATATCCCTTTTTAATCTTAGGTGAATCCCCGCGCCGAGACTTACTTGCTCACCAAAAAGATGTTAAAATTGACTAATATCAATTACGGCTTGAGCAAACCTATGATCCCGGAAAAGAGAATTATACGACGCATTCAGTCTGGCGGTTGCGCTATCCATTGTCAGGATTGCAGCATCAGTCAGCTTTGCATCCCGTTCACTCTTAATGAGCATGAGCTTGATCAGCTGGATAATATTATCGAGCGTAAAAAGCCCATTCAGAAAGGGCAAACCCTGTTCAAAGCCGGTGATGAACTGAAATCTCTGTATGCGATTCGCTCCGGCACCATTAAGAGCTATACCATCACCGAGCAAGGTGATGAGCAAATTACCGGTTTCCACCTGGCGGGTGATTTAGTGGGCTTCGATGCTATCGGCACCGGACACCACCCAAGCTTCGCACAGGCGCTGGAAACATCCATGGTCTGTGAAATCCCGTTTGAAACGCTGGATGACCTTTCCGGTAAGATGCCTAACCTGCGTCAGCAAATGATGCGTCTGATGAGCGGTGAGATCAAAGGCGATCAGGATATGATCCTGCTGCTGTCGAAGAAAAATGCTGAAGAGCGTCTTGCGGCCTTTATTTACAACCTCTCGCGCCGTTTTGCGCAGCGTGGTTTCTCTCCGCGAGAATTCCGTCTGACGATGACGCGTGGTGATATCGGTAACTACCTCGGTCTTACCGTTGAGACCATTAGCCGTCTGTTAGGCCGTTTCCAGAAAAGCGGCATGCTGGCGGTGAAGGGTAAATATATCACTATCGAAAATAGCGATGCGCTGGCCGTTCTGGCGGGACATTCCCGTAACGTTGCCTGATGACATGCGTTTGCTGTTAGTTTTGAATAAACCCCGATACGTCGGGGTTTTTTATTGCCAGAAAAGCGCGTGGCTAAGATTCTCGTCCCTTTCACCTCTCCTTTGCATTTCACCTCGCCACTTCAACTGATTCAGCTCAATGAGAATTTATCCTGATTTATTGATCTGGCAATGATTCCCCCCTGTTTCAATCGCTGTATATGAGTTATCTTTTACTGACAAACTGTGGTTACAGCTGTAAGGAGACCCTGTATGGCCAAGTATCAGAACATGCTCGTTGCTATCGATCCTAATCAGGACGATCAGCCCGCGCTGCGACGCGCTGTTTATCTACATCAACGGATTGGCGGTCGCATTAAAGCCTTTTTACCCATCTATGACTTTTCTTATGAGATGACAACCCTTCTGTCTCCTGACGAGCGCACCGCTATGCGTCAGGGGGTTATTAGCCAGCGTACCGCATGGATCCGCGAGCAGGCGAAATACTATCTGGATGCTGGTGTGCCGCTTGAGATAAAAGTGGTCTGGCACAATCGTCCTTTCGAGGCCATCATTCAGGAAGTGATCAGCGGCGGTCATGATTTACTGCTGAAGATGGCGCACCAGCACGACAAGCTGGAGTCGGTTATCTTTACCCCCACCGACTGGCATCTGCTGCGTAAATGCCCGTGCCCGGTGTGGATGGTGAAAGACCAGCCGTGGCCGGAAGGCGGTAAGGCGCTGGTTGCGGTTAACCTTGCCAGCGAAGAAACCTACCATAATGCGTTGAATGAAAAACTGGTCAAAGAGACGCTGGAGCTTGCCGAACAGGTCAACCATACCGAAGTTCACCTGATTGGTGCTTATCCGGTTACGCCAATCAACATTGCCATTGAGCTGCCTGATTTTGATCCTAGTGTTTATAACGATGCTATTCGCGGGCAGCATCTGCTGGCGATGAAGTCACTACGTCAACAATTCGGTATCGACGAGAAATTTACCCACGTTGAAAAAGGCCTGCCGGAAGAGGTTATCCCCGACCTCGCGGCGCACCTTGAGGCAGGTATTGTCGTATTAGGAACCGTTGGTCGCACCGGGATTTCTGCGGCATTCCTGGGCAATACGGCAGAACAGGTGGTTGACCATCTGCGCTGTGACTTGCTGGTCATTAAGCCAAATGATTACCAGACGCCTGTTGAGATGGACGACGAAGAGGACGACTGATTTAAAGCTCGTCACTAAGTCAGTTATTACAACGCCCCACTCGGGGCGTTTTTAATGAATAAAACTGACGATTTATACTCCTGCCAAACGGCTTAATCTATATATCGTTATTATTAATAAAATAGCACCGGTCGCAGCCCCTGTGACAATTAACACGACGATCAATAACAAACAAAGCTAAATTTCAGGCTCGCACTGCTCCCTCTCCCTTATCTGTCTCTTATACACATACTCGTGGTGACAGTGATCAGATAAGGGGCGATATATTCAGGTTTATCAATCTGTTGCGCTCTCTTCCAATGCCAGCCATATAAATTGCACTAGCGCAGAGAGCGCGCAAGGGGCGGCCAGTCGCCGCCGCCCCCTGCACCCCCGGGCTCTGGCGGCAAAATCGCCGCTACGCGGTTCCCTCAGCTTATCCCTTCCGGCTCCGGGTCGGGCGCGAGGCAACGTCCCTGTAAACCGCGCCCTCAGCCCACATCCCTGTGGGCTGCCCCGGCCTCCAGGGAACGCTTCGGCGATTTAGACGCCACCAGAAACCGTGCGGCCTTTGAGTTAACAGCAAAAACGAATGTCGCTGGAACGGCGGAGTCCCCGCTGTAAATCGGCGAACCGGAGAATGGAAGACAAGGTCAGGACGCCATGGATGGCGGACTGAGGCGAAGCGAGACAGGAGGTCGAGTTTCGCCGTGCCGCAGGCTGGAGTTCGCAGGCGAGCGCAGTGCGAAGCACCGATTTCCCTGCGGGGCCGCGGGGATTGCTAAGGGGTGCGCGGCCGCATCCCTTAGCCCGTTCACCGGTGACGGGACTTCATATTCTGCCTGATGTAAAGTGAACGGAACCCCTCACCAGACTTATATACATTCAGTTCTGTCCCACGAATTTGTGTATAAGAGACAGCTCCCTTATAAGGGAGAGGGCCGGGGTGAGGGTTAATGCACCGCTGCCCCCGCCAACGCGCTCAACTGTTATTACTTAATAGTGCCCGACTGTCTCTCCACCCAACCTTTCACGCCACTTAAAATCAGACCGAGTTTTCATCTCTACGGAGTTTGCATGTTAGGTCTCGATGCGTTTCACCTCGCAAGAATTCAGTTTGCGTTTACCGTTTCATTCCACATTATCTTCCCCGCTATCACCATCGGCCTTGCCAGCTATCTGGCGGTGCTGGAAGGGTTATGGTTAAAAACGCGCAACCCGGTCTGGCGTTCCTTATACCAGTTCTGGTTGAAGATTTTTGCCGTCAACTTTGGTATGGGCGTGGTCTCAGGCCTGGTGATGGCCTATCAGTTTGGCACCAACTGGAGCGGTTTCTCCCAGTTTGCTGGGAGTATTACCGGCCCACTGTTAACCTATGAAGTACTGACCGCCTTCTTCCTGGAAGCCGGCTTCCTTGGGGTTATGCTCTTTGGCTGGAATCGCGTCGGGCCGGGGGCTGCATTTCTTCGCCACCTGTATGGTCGCGCTGGGCACAATTATTTCAACGTTCTGGATCCTCGCCTCAAATAGCTGGATGCAGACGCCTCAAGGCTATGAAATTGTTGGCGGACAGGTGGTGCCCGTCGACTGGTTTGCCGTGGTGTTTAACCCATCATTCCCCTACCGCCTGATGCACATGTCTATCGCCGCATTTTTGAGTAGCGCACTGTTTGTCGGCGCATCGGCAGCATGGCATCTCCTGCGCGGTAATCAGAGCCCCGCCGTACGCATCATGTTCTCAATGTCGCTATGGATGACGCTGATTGTCGCGCCTATTCAGGCGCTGGTTGGCGATATGCACGGTCTGAATACCTTAAAACACCAGCCCGCAAAAATAGCGGCGATTGAGGGACACTGGGAAAATAAGCCAGGAGAACCGACACCGTTACTGCTGTTCGGCTGGCCGGATATGGCACAGGAACGCACGCGCTATGGACTTGAGATCCCGGCCCTTGGCAGCCTTATTCTTACACACAGTCTGGATAAGCAGGTTCCGGCGTTAAAAGAGTTCGCGAAGGAAGACCGCCCGAACTCCACCGTTGTTTTCTGGTCATTTCGCATTATGGCGGGGCTAGGCATGCTGATGCTGCTGCTTGGCGCGATAGCGCTATGGCTACGCGTTCGACAAACGCTGTACACCTCTCGCCCATTCCTGTGGTTTACGTTGCTGATGGGCCCCTCGGGACTGGTGGCGATCCTCGCCGGTTGGGTCACAACAGAAGTCGGTCGACAACCCTGGGTGGTCTACGGTCTTCAGCGTACAGTAGATGCGGTATCGGCCCATGGTTCTTTGCATATGAGCATCAGTTTGCTCACGTTTTTCGTGGTTTACACCTCGGTGTTTGGCGTGGGTTACAGCTATATGGTTCGCCTGATCCGCAAAGGCCCGCAGCCCTTCACGCCGCCACCGCACGGCACGCCTTCCCGCCCGTTGTCAGCGGCAATCACCCCGAATGAGCAGCTGGAGAACCGCCCATGACCTTCGATTTATCCATTATCTGGTTTGTTATTATCGTATTCGCCACGTTGATGTATATCGTGATGGACGGTTTTGATTTAGGCATAGGTATTCTGTTTCCCTTAACCCGCAGCGCACACGAACGTGATCTGATGGTCAACAGCGTCGCTCCGGTCTGGGACGGTAATGAAACCTGGCTGGTGCTGGGCGGCGCCGGGCTTTTTGGCGCGTTCCCACTGGCCTACGCCGTCATTATTGATGCGCTGACGATCCCACTCACCTTAATGCTGGTCGGCCTGATTTTCCGTGGCGTCGCCTTTGAGTTTCGTTTCAACGCGACACCATCGCATCGTCCATTCTGGGATAAGGCCTTTATGGGCGGTTCAATCCTGGCGACCTTCTGCCAGGGTATCGTGGTGGGTGCGGTGATTAATGGATTCGACGTCCAAGGGCGCAGTTTTAGCGGTGGCGCATTGGATTGGCTTACGCCATTTACCCTGTTTTGCGGCGTGGGGTTGGTTATCGCTTATGCCCTACTGGGGGCGACATGGCTGGTGATGAAAAGCGAATCGGCATTGCAAAACGCGATGCGCAAAAATGCCCGTTATCTATTGGTGGCGCTGTTAGCGAGTATTGCCGCAATCAGCCTATGGACGCCGCTGCTTCATGCCCAGATTGCATCGCGCTGGTTTAGTCTGCCGAATTTCTATTATTTGCTTCCCGTTCCACTGCTGGTTGTCGCCACCAGTGCACTGCTTTGGCGGCAGCTGGGGCGTACAACAAGCCACGTTCAGCCATTTATCCTGACGCTGGTGCTGGTGTTCATTGGCTTTAGTGGATTAGGGATCAGCATCTGGCCGGCAATTATTCCGCCCTCCATCACCCTCTGGCAAGCCGCAGCTCCGGCGCAAAGCCAGGAGTTCATGCTGGTTGGCGCGCTGTTTATCATCCCGGTGATTCTGGTTTACACCTTCTGGAGCTACTACGTTTTTCGCGGCAAAGTTGCGCAAGATGAGGGGTATCACTGATGAAAAATATCTGGCTATCACGCCTGATGTGGCTGGTCATCTTATGGGGTGGCAGCGTGCTGGCGCTGACGCTGGTAGGAAGTCTGTTTCGGGTATTAATGACTGTCGCTGGATTTAAATCCTGAGCGTAAAAAGCACCTGCCGAAAAGCACCATGCTTTCCGGCAGGTTTTCGCTGCTCTTAGCCTCGACGCTTAGGCAGCGTCTTCACTAAATCATCCGGGCTGACCGAGGCCACCACGCTTCCCGGCAGCGGCATCTTCAAAATATGATTTTTCATTTTGCCAATCACGTGCATTTCGCACGGCCGACAATCAAATTTCAGCGTCAGCACCTCATCACCGTTAATTAACTGCATCGGTGTGGCTTTCCAGCTTTTAATCGACCCTTTCGCCTGTTTCGGGCAGAGATTAAAAGCAAAGCGCAGGCAGTGCTTGGTGATCATCACCGGCACATCGCCCTTTTCCTGATGCGCTTCATAGGCCGCGTCAATCAACTGCACACCATAACGATGGTAGAACTCGCGCGCTTTATGGTTGTAAACGTTCGCGAGGAAGCTCAAATGGCTTTCCGGGTAGACCAGCGCAGGATCAGATACCGCTTTTCGGCTACCGCGCTGATAGCCCGCAAGCCGCGCCTCGCTTAGCAGTTCAACCGTTTCACGGCGTAGCTGATTCAGCATACTATTGGGCACAAACAGCGCTTGTGGCAATAGAACCTCGACGTTTCGAGCGTAATACAGCGTTTGCCCCAGTTTGGCGATACCTTCATGCAACTGGCTTAACGCTTTATCGGCATTGTTGGCCGCGGCAAAGTCGCCCTCTAAGGTGTGAGTCACACAAACGCCATCTTCACTGGTCATCGTCAGCACGAGCTGTTCTTGCCAGCCGGACAGCGTGATGTCGACGGCAATCCGCCGTTCGCTGGAGGTTTTCAGTAACGCTTGCTGCCAGTTGTGGTCGAGGTTGCGGTTTAACACCTGATTCGGGCGAACTTTATGCAGGTCGGCAGGCATCTCATTAGGCGTGATGCGGTAACGGTTTTTACCAATCACCTCAACCGTATTGGCGCGAAAGCCCACAATTTCGCGCTTAATTAGCACATTCAATCCATCGCCGTTGGCGAGCCGCTCGCTGGATTCAACATCGAGAGTCTCTTTGCCCACCCTCAAAACTTCACCGACCGGAAGGCCGATAAATTTGGGTGAATCAAACGCGCCGATATTCATCTGCCGCTGATTAACAAAATAGTCGGTACTGCCGCGATGGAAGGTTTTGTCGGTGGAGGGAATAAAGAAATGTTCGGTACGCCCTGCGGATGCCCGCGCCAGATTACCGCGCTCTTCAATCAGCCCATCAAGCAGTTGACGGTAATGCGCGGTGATATTTTTCACATAGCTCATGTCTTTGTAACGCCCTTCAATCTTGAAGGAGCGGACACCTGCGTCGATAAGCGCACCGAGATTAGCGCTCTGGTCGTTATCTTTCATCGACAACAGGTGTTTTTCAAAAGCCACCACGCGCCCCTTATCATCTTTAAGGGTATATGGCAGTCGGCAAGCCTGCGAGCAGTCGCCGCGGTTGGCGCTGCGTCCGGTCTGCGCGTGGGAAATATTGCACTGCCCGGAATAGGCCACGCATAAAGCACCATGAATAAAGAATTCAATGGTGGCATCCGTGGCGTCGTGAATGGCTTTGATTTGCGATAAATTCAGCTCGCGCGCCAGCACAATCTGGCTGAATCCCACGTCGGAGAGAAATTTGGCTTTTTCTACGCTACGAATATCGCACTGAGTACTGGCATGCAGTTCGATTGGCGGAATATCCAGCTGCAAGATTCCCATATCCTGCACAATCAGCGCATCGACACCGGTTTCATAGAGGTTGGTTATCAGCTTTTGAGCGGGTTCAAGCTCATCATCATGCAAAATGGTATTGAGCGTGATGAAGATTTTTGCGCCATAGCGGTGAGCAAACGGCACCAGTTCGGCAATATCCTGCAAGCTATTGCTGGCATTATGACGAGCACCAAAACCCGGGCCACCAATGTAAATAGCATCGGCACCGTGGAGAATGGCTTCGCGGGCAATAGCCGTATCACGAGCCGGACTAAGAAGTTCAAGATGAGTGTTCTGCTGGCGCATACTATCGGGATTATCCAGTAGGATCACAAAAGGTGTGGCTATTGTATCCAGAAGCCACGGCGGACGAAATCTTTTCCCCCCAACACGCCATGAATAGCTTATTTTCAACAACCTATTGCCGAAATGAGCATTTCGCCTGTCGATAAGACTGCGATAGAGTCAGCCTCGTATTCCGGACTTCCTCGTAACGACGACGTTATGAATCATTGTCGTGATTTGCCGCAGGCTTGCCTGCGGCTTTTTCTTTGGGGTAATGGATAATAGAGTGAAAATGCACGGTCTGCTCGCCGCTATTGCGGTAAGCGTGAGCCAGATCGCCTGCAAAGCGTAGCCCTTCTCCCGGCGCGAGCGACTGCCATACTCCCTTAACCCACATATCGAGCGTTCCGCTGATGACCACCACATGTTCAATAACCCCTTTTTCATGCGGCGTGGATTCGCTTAAAGCACCAGGTGCTAGCGTAATAGAAAAGTGATCAAAGCACAGTTCTGAATCCCACGGAAAAACCGGGGTGACCACCATTGCCTGTTGTTGCGGATCAAAAGCCAGCTCATCGCCGGGTTCCGGCGGAGTGATAAACAGCGAAAATGGCACGTTGAGACCCGTGGCGATTTTCCAGAGCGTGGCCACGGTTGGGCTTGATTCATGACGTTCGATTTGCCCCAGCATAGCTTTGGAAACGCCGGTCTCTTCCGCCAGTTTCGACAAGCTCCAGCCACGCTGCTGACGCTGCATTTTCAGCGTCTGGGCCAGATGTTGCGCAATATTCATTCCACCTCCGTTCAGCGACTTGCGGTCAGTATACCCCACTGGCTGCCCGACGCTTAACAAATGCCGGGGAGTTGTGCGCTATAGCGCACAATGATAAAGTGCACGGACGTTATAACGCACAAGAGACACCTATGCGATCTTCACTTCTCCCTTTCCCGACCGTTCTGGCTGGTTTTGTCGCCGTGCTGGTTGGCTACGCAAGCTCTGCGGCGATCATCTGGCAAGCCGCGGCAGCGGCTGGCGCCAGCGCCATTCAGATATCCGGCTGGATGACCGCTCTGGGCCTGGCGATGGGCGTCAGTACGCTGGTGCTGACGCTGTGGCGTAAAGTGCCCATTTTAACCGCATGGTCGACTCCCGGCGCGGCCCTGCTGGTCGGCAGCTTACAGGGCGCGACGCTAAATGATGCGGTAGGTATTTTCATCTTTGCCAACGGTTTAATTGTTCTGTGCGGCCTGACGGGCTGGTTCGCCCGGTTGATGAAAATGATCCCCCATTCGCTGGCCGCCGCCATGCTGGCAGGTATTTTGTTGCGTTTTGGCCTACAGGCTTTCAGTACGCTTGAAGGGCATCTGCTGTTATGCGGAAGTATGCTGGTCAGCTGGTTGCTGTTTAAAGCGATGGCGCCACGCTATGCGGTGGTCGCCGCGCTGGCAGTCGGGATGGTCGTCGCCGCTCTAAAAGGTGACGTTGTCACTCAATCGCTCAGCATGGCGATCGTTATGCCGCAGTTTATTGCCCCGCATTTCTCGCTCACGGCCTTACTCAGCATCGGCATTCCCTTCTTTTTGGTGACAATGGCCTCGCAAAATGCCCCTGGCCTTGCCACCTTACAGGCTTCCGGTTATCGGGTTCCCGTCTCGCCGCTGATTGTCATTAGCGGTGCGTTCGGGCTGCTACTCGCCCCGTTTGGCGTCTATTCAGTGTGTATTGCGGCGATTACCGCGGCGATTTGCCAAAGCCCTGATGCTCATCCGGATCCCGCTAAGCGCTGGCTTGCCGCTGCCGCTGCCGGGATTTTCTATCTGCTTGCCGGGGTCTTTGGCGGCTCGATTACCGCATTGATGTCCGCCTTACCGGCAGTCTGGATCCAGATGCTGGCGGGGCTGGCGCTGCTCGGAACCTTGGGCGGCAGCCTGTTCCAGTCCTTAAACGTCGCGGGCGAACGCGATGCGGCAATGGTGACGTTTCTGGTGACCGCCAGCGGTATTACGCTGGCAGGAGTCGGTTCCGCATTCTGGGGATTAGTGATTGGCGGGACAAGCTTCGTGCTGCTATCCCGCAAGGCTCGCACGTAGCTGTGACGGCGTAGTGCCTAAAGCGGCCTTGAAGCGATTGCTGAAGTGGCTGGCCGAGCTGAAACCGCAGGCAAGCGCAATCTCGGTGAGCGGCAACGGGCTGTGTCGTACCAGGTGCTGGGCTTTATCCATCCGGCGCTGCATCACATACTGATGCGGCGCTAAACCCACCGACTGACGAAACATGCGCGCAAAGTGATACTCGCTCAGGCTCGCTTGCGCTGCCAGTTCAGCCAGCGTCAGCGGTTGTGCCAGATGCTCATCGATATAGTCTAACGCGTGCTTTAACACTGACGGCGATAAACCGCCGGTTACCGTCGGCAACCGCCACTGCACGTTGGAATAGTGCTGCAACAAATGGGTCAATAACAGCGTGCTGGCACTGCTCAACGTCAGCTGATTTGCCGGTTGCTGCCAGTCATAGCCGAGCAGAAACTGGCGATAGAGCAACGTGATTTTTTCATCATTGCCGAATATTTGCTCATCCAGCGTCAGGGATGCCGGGCTGCGGTCCCATATCTGTTCCCCCACCTTACGCAAATGCGCTTCGGTGCAGTAGAGATGGACAAAGGAAAGGTCACCGCGAATGTCCCACGTTGATTCGCTGTCCTGCGGCATCAGGCAGAAACGGTCAGGCCCGCCGCCGTTTTTCCAGCCGTGCGGCGTTTTCTGGTAGCTTTCATAGCCATCGGCCACGTACAGGCTCAGCGTGTGGTGATCGCTTTGCACCGTCAGGGTATCGCACTTATTGTACCAGGAGGCGAGCTGGATCCCGGAATTAAGCGCCACGGTTCCCCTCAGCACGGCATTCTGGCTTTGTAATCTTTCGAAGGTCGCGTAGGTTTGAGTCATTAACATCTCAGCCACAATGATCAATGCCTCAGTCTAGAGTTTGTCAGCATCCGATTCCAGTCGTCCAGGCGCTGCGGTAATGAAAAACCGCAAGAATATGCAAGTCGTTGGCAATCTCGTGCAAGCGCCGCCGTCACCAACACCGCACACTAAAGCCTTTTACGATGAGGGGTAAGAGGCTCTATGAACGCACTGCTTTATGCGCTGGTTGTGGTTATCTGGGGAACAACATGGATTGCCATTTTTTTACAACAAGGGCCTGTGCCGGAGGCGGTGTCTATTTTCTGGCGTTTTGCCATTGCCAGCATTGCGATGTTAACGATATTGCTGTGCTTACGCCGCCTGCGACCGCTTTCCCTTCGCGATCATCTGTTTTGCGTTCTACAGGGTTGCTGCGTATTTGGCTTTAATTTTTTGTGTTTCTACACCGCGGCAAAATGGATTAATACCGGGCTGGAATCGGTTATTTTCTCGATGGCGGTATTATTTAACGCGATCAATAGCTTTTTGTTTTATCGGCAGACGCCGCCGAAGCGTTTCTATTTTGCCGCCCTTCTGGGGCTCGGCGGGATCGTCACGTTGTTCTGGCAGGATTTACGCGCCGTTGGGCTTAGCAGTACGCTGCTGGCGGGGATCTTGCTTAGCGCACTGGGCACATATGGCTTTTCGTTGGGGAATATGCTCAGTCTGCGCCACCAGCGCCGGGGGCTCGAAACGCTGACCACCAACACCTGGGCAATGCTCTATGGCACCGTGATTATCGGTATTATCGCCTTGGTGCGCGGCGATGATTTTACTGTGCAGTGGACGCTTAGCTATATGGGCGCGCTATTCTATCTGGCGATTTTCGGCTCGGTGATTGCGTTTGGCGTCTACTTTACCCTGGTCGGGCGCATCGGGGCCAGCAATGCGGCTTACAGTACCCTGCTCTTTCCGCTGGTCGCCTTAACCCTATCGACGGTTTATGAAGGTTATCAGTGGCACACAAATGCCATTATTGGGCTGGTGTTGATTCTGCTGGGTAATTTAGTGATGTTCGCTAAACCGCAACAATGGCGAATATTTTTAACCAGTCGCGCGTAATCCATAAATAAAGGGTGGCACCTGCGCGTCACCCTTTATTTTATAATGTTATTAATTTATTTCTGCGACGGATCAAATTTAACCGCGTCAATAGCCATATCATCAATAACCTGTTTCAACGTATCCAGCGTCAGCTGCGCATTAGAGTTGGACAAATCTTTGCCCTCTCCCTTACGGACAACCTTAATCACCGGTTTATTCGTCGCGGCATCAATCAGTTCACCTTCAAAATACAGATTGGTGTTCATCGTGCGATGACCCGTTGCGGCCTCGGTACCCGCCACAACCATGGCAATTGGGATAACCTCGTAGAACTGTAACCCTTGTTTACTGGAGTCAACCGCCGTGATAGCGCCACGGAAGATCAGGCTGCGCGGGCCAGCCGTAGTCGCCAGCGTTTTACGCTCGCTAATGGCTTTCTTCACTTCGGTATTGGTGTAATTGAGGATATCCGCCAGCGCTTTTTTGCCCACCTGAGTGGTCGGTTTCGGCACCGGATAGTAGGTTATTGGGTTGTAGACGATGTTGTCGTAATTAGCCGGTTTATAGTCTGGAGAGATCCAGCGCAGTTCCGTTTTTCCCGACGCCGTGGTGGCTTCCTGCAGACCGGAATAATCTTTTAAAAATCCTGAATACTGTTCTGGGGTAGTGGTCTTCGATGCACAGCCTGCTAATGCCAGAACGCCCACAAGGGCAGCCGCTTTGAAAAACGCTTGAGTACGCATAAGAATAATCCCTGATAAATGCACAAATGCCAGTAAGTTATAGCAAATGTATCAGGAGTTTGTCGCGGCAAATATGGAGCCTGCTCTCATTATTTATATAAATGATTCACCAAATAACGGGCTTTCGCCCGTTATATAAATAGCAGTTATGATTCTTTGCGCGCAAGCAGTGTCGCAAAGCGTAATTTAATGCGATTGCCGTTTTCGTCGGTACGATGCAGTTCGCCCACATCTTCGTTATATTTCTGCAAATCCCAGCCTTGATAATAGTTTTTCAACTCCCCGGCTTTGAAGGCAAACGGGAAACCTACCGTACAAGGGAAATCTTCGGTATCCATCGCCGCGACGATCAGGTTATAACCACCGGGTTTGGTGCAACGCTGCATGTTAGCAATCAGCCCCGGAATGGTTTTCGCCTCAAGGAACATCATCACCACGGTAGAGAGGATAAAATCATACTCACCGTCAAAGCTTAGCGCGTTAAGATCTTTCACTTCCGCCTGCAGGTTTTCCAGCCCTTCCGCGTCGCGGATGGACAGCAGGTTTTTGATGCTCATCGGGTTCTTATCCCACGCGGTCACCTCATAACCATTCGCCGCCAGATACAGGCTGTTACGACCATTGCCGCAGCCAAGGTCGAGCGTTTTACCCGGTTTCAACAACGTGGCGGCGTGCAACACGTCAGAATGGGTACGGGTCAGGCCGTATTTTTCAGTGAAATAGTTTTCATCACGAGTGGTCATTATTCATCCTTCGGTTTCTTCAGTGTCGACGGGGCAACACGGGTCAAAAGTTTACCCTGAATGAGCAGGTGCAACGTTTTTAGCAGCAGCAGGCCAATCACGATATTGGTAAAAATAAACAGCGGCATCGCCAGATGATGGAAAAAACCCGCATTACTGGCGTGACCAAGATGCAGCCCGGTAGACGCCAGAGCGGAAATGCCGAACGAGAAGCTCCAGAACGAGGCGTTAAAGGCCTGACGCAAGTACCATGGCATCAGGCGCAACATAAACAGCAGTTGCAGCAAACCATAGCCAAACAGCATTTTGGCGAACACATCCGCATGCCCCCCGTTCACGCTAAGCCAGGCATTACAGGCCACAAGCGCAGGTGCCAGCTGAATACCCAGCGAGGTTCGTAGCGGCACCGACAGAGCGCCGCCGCTGCGTAAGCGTTGGACAATCGACGGTTCCAGAGTGAGCCAGGAGATAACCCCCGCGCCGAGAAATACCAGCCCGGCATCGTTGAAGCCCAGCGCACCGCAGGCCATCGCGCTAATAAAGTTATTGGCTACGGTCGGCAAATAGAGTCCGGGAGTCGTGGCATCAGCCGGATGCTCGCCGCGCCATAGCCCGGCGGTTTGCCAGGCGGCATAGCTTAATTGCAGCGCCACCCCAATGCCAAACAGCACCAGCGCCAGCGGACGCAACCACTGCGTGACGCCAATTGCCACCAGCATGGTGGTAGCGGGAAACAGACTGACAAAGCTGCTGGCAATGGGATGATGCATCTCCTGCCAGACGCTGTAGGGGAAACGCACCGCGCGCGTGAGAAACGCCAGCGTCAGCAGTGACCACATGACGATAGCCAGGATAACCAGCGCATCACCAATAACATGACTGACCGGTAAAATGGTGCTGGCATAGCGCCAGGCAAACCCCATGCCGATAGTCCCCAGTACCATGCCGAAATAGCCCGCCGGAAGATTCAGAACGCGGACGCCGTCATTTTCTTTGTACATTTTTTTGATTTATTAAAAATTAGTTAAGTTGCATTTTAAATGATTCTTTGAGCCTGCGCTAGGGGAAAACGCGGTCCAAAGACGCGATGTTGCCAGCATGACCATGGCACATGGTTGGCACATGTTGATTACCCCGGTAAGTGTAGCGGCTCGCAATCGAAATCCCTGCGAATCGCTTTCAACGGATTTTCCGGCTCACATTAATTGCAAATAGATATTGTCATATTGGCAGGTCGACCGCCGCATTCTGTCGCGTAGTTCGGTTGTGCTGACGGGGTCTAACTGATTGTTAAATCATGCCCTGATTTCAGCAGGTTTTGCATCGGACCGCTCCCCCCTTCAGCCGGGAAAACGCTACCCCGATTGCTCAGAGTTTTCCAGCGCCCGGTACCTAAAAAAATACGTATGTGCGTTTTTTTATAGTATTGCAGAATAGTCTGCAGATAATTGTGAGAGGCTAAAAAAAGGAGAAGGTTTGTGGCTATAAACTCAATTAATCCATCAATATCAAGTAACCCCATTTACCAGGATGTAAGTAATCGAAATGCAAGCGTGATCCCAAAAAAAGCATTTATAAAAAATATCAGTAGAATTTCTCAGTCACCGGAGAAAATGACCTCGTTAAAGCGAAGAATTAACAATCATTTTGAACAAAGGAAAGACTCGATAGAAAAACAGGGAGCCAGCCTTAATGAATTCTATAGAAATGAGTTGGTTAATGCATCCAGGAATACTGCTTTGCATCAGATAGTAGAATCTCAGGTTAATGCTGCAAATAGTAAATTCTCAGGCACACATTTAAAGCTTGTTTTCAAGGAATATCAAGGTGTGTCAATAGTGGACACAAGACCCAAATTGCCGACAAGAAACAAAACATAAATAAACCCGATTATTTTTTAAACAATGGCGCTTTTAGTTTCAGTTATTGTGAGTCCGGTGGAATGAATTACGAGCCGCTACAGTAAGCATCACATGTTATAGCGCAGAAACGCCCGATAAGTTCAGCTTTTGCTACAGTTAACGGTAACTGTCTGGTCAGGGGCCGCCATGAAAAAGTTCCGTCTGAGCGATGAGAGTCGTACCGTGCATATTGGCCCGCCCGGGGCAAAAGAGAGCCTTTGCGTGCGGCAAATTATCGTCCTGCGTGATTTTTCCGACATTACCGCCGGGACACGCGGCGGCTGGCTTGACGATGAGCAGGCGTTAAGTCAGGACGGCGACTGTTGGGTTTATGATGAAAATAGCCTGGTGTATGCCGGTGCGCGTATTGAAGATAACGCCCGGGTCACCCACGCCTGCGAGATAAGCCATCAGGCGTTGATTGGCGGTAATGCCTGGGTTGATGAGAGCAACATCAGCCATCTTGCCCGCCTCACCGGTGATGTGACCGTTCGCCATTCGCAGGTGCACGGCGTTTGCCACCTGTTCGGCCATGCCCATATCAGCGAGCACTGCCAGATCATTGCGGCCAAAGGCTTAACCGCCGAGCAAGACCGCGAGCTGCAAATTTATGACCACGCTCGTCTTAGCCAGTGCCGAATCGTCCATCAGGCGCAAATATACGGTAACGCACGGTTGCATCACGCTTTTGTCGAACACCGGGCAGAGGTTTACGATAACGCGCGGCTGGAAGGCAATGAAGAGAATAACGTCTGGGTCTGTGATTGCGCCAAGGTCTATGGCTACGCGAGAATTATCGCCGGGTTCGGTGAAGATGAGATCCCCACCTTACGCTACAGCGCCCAGGTGGCGGAAAATGCCCGCATTGAAGGAAACTGTGTGTTAAAGCACCATGTTATGGTCGGCGGTAATGCCCAGCTGCGCGGCGGCCCTATTTTGCTCGACGATCACGTCCTGATTCAGGGCGATGCGCAGATTATGGGCGATGTGCTGATCGAGTATCACATTGATATTAGCGGCAGCGCGGTCATTGAAGCGCTGGCTGGGGAAGCCATTTCTCTGCGAGGTCGTAAGACCATCAACGGGACGCAAAACATTACCCGTACCCCGCTGTTTGGCGCTCTATAGCGCGGTGTTATCAATAATACGCGCGTAGATATTCTGGTCGTGGAATTTATCGTTGAGAAACTCGGCCTGACGTAAACAGCCTTCAAGCTGAAAACCGTTGCGCTGCGCCACCCGATTGCTGCGTAAATTATCCACCCGACATTTAATCACAAATCGACGGACCTCGCCGCTTTGTGCGTAGTAGTGCATAAACGCCTGCAATGACGTGGATAAAATGCCCTTTCCCTGCGCCGATTCATCCAACCAGTAACCGATATAGCCCGTTTTATTTGAGGGTTCTATCTGGTTAAACGAGAGCACGCCAACCATTTTATCGTCGGCAAATATCAGGAACATTTTAGCGATACTGCGCTGATGCAGCATCATATTGCCCTGCACGTTCTGGCGAGTTTCCTGCTCACTTTTAACGAACTGCGGCCAGTTCAGGGTTTGTTGCAGCCACAATTTATTGCGCAGAACTAATTGATGCAGTTCGCTGATATGGCTTTCGTTAACGGCCTGGAGATTGAGCGTGTCGGTGACGATGATCGTTTCTGCGGGAGTCATATTCAGGCATCCAGTCAGGAGCAGAACCCGGCGTCGCTGTGCTCGGCCGGGATAAGCAAGAGTTACTTCATGATTCGGTCGTCAACGTATTGACGTTTATCCGGTGCCGGTGGGAAGTATTGATACAGCCACGTTTCGCTGATGGCATCGCTCTGGCAGCGCAGGAACAGGCGCATGTCTACCGGGTCGGTCGAGTCAGAGGTTGGATACCAGTCGAACAATATTCGATAGCCGTCGAACGGTTCAACGTAGAGGATC
The DNA here is from genome assembly GCF_044745165.1 of Kluyvera sp. NPDC087067. Lineage (NCBI taxonomy): Bacteria > Pseudomonadati > Pseudomonadota > Gammaproteobacteria > Enterobacterales > Enterobacteriaceae > Kluyvera > Kluyvera sp. NPDC087067. The sequence continues at coordinate 936,197 of NZ_JBIUZS010000001.1, forward strand.
TCTATCTGCTTCGCTTCACCGCTGGAGAGCGTGATCACCGGTTCAATACCTTTCGGGGCAGCGGCTTTCAAATCACCGCCGACGAAATCAATCGCAAACCGGCGTGACCATTTCTCTGGATAATGTTCGCCCGGTGCCCAGCCTTCCGGGAAACTGCCCATGCCGGTACGGGTCGCCAGCACGCGGGCGAGCGGAGAGCGAATCGGCGGCATCGCGCTCCAGTACAAACGGTAGCTGAAGTTCAGCGTATCGCCTGCTTTCATCGGTTTTTCTGGCTGCCAGAAGCAGACAATGTTATCCAGCGTCTCACCGGTGGTTGGAATCTCCATCAGGCTAACCGCCCCTTTCCCCCAGTGGTTACGCGGCTCAACCCAGAGGCTTGGACGCTTGTTGTACCAGCCCATCACATCCTGATAGTGGGTAAAATCACGATCCAGTTGCAGCAGACCAAAGCCTTTCGGGTTTTTATCCTGATAGGCGTTGAACTGCAACTTTTGCGGGTTATTCAGCGGACGACAGATCCACTCCCCGTTGCCCAGCCACATCGCCAGACGATCGGAGTCGTGAATTTGTGGATGAATGGTGTCGCAGACGCGGCGCTCATTGTTGCCGCAGCTGAACATACTGGTCATCGGCGCAATGCCTAACTGTTTGATATCTTTGCGCGCGTAGATGTGATTTTCCACATCCATGATCACCTGCGCTTTTTCACAGTGCACCACGAATTTATAGGCACCGGTCACGCTTGGGCTGTCGAGCAGCGCATAAACGGTGAAGCTGGTCGCGCCCGGTTTGGCTGTTTCAAACCAGAACGAGGTAAAGTCCGGGAACTCTTCCACACTGTCGGTATAGGTGTCGACGGCAAGGCCGCGTGCGGAGAGGCCATACTGATAGGTGCTATCAACCGCGCGGAAGTAGCTTGCGCCGAGGAATGAAACAATATCACGGCGAGCAAGCTCTGGCGCTTTAAAGACGCGGAAGCCAGCAAACCCGAGGTCGGTCTGCCCTTCGAGCTGTTTGGTGTCAACGCCCGCATCGTTGTACTGGAATAATTCAGGACGGAAATGGATCTCACGCGCCTGCTGATTTGCCGGATCCAGGGAGAACATGCGCACGCGGCGACGAAAGCCCATGCCAACGTGGAAGAACTGCACGTCGAGCTGGCGCTCTTTAACGTTGTTCCAGAGCGACTGGGAGGCATCGTACTGAATACTGTTGTAAGCCTGCGGCGTCAGGTTGGCTAGCGTATCGGGCAGCGCGCGCGGTGCGCCACTCCACGGCTGACGCGATAAATCGTGCGCCATTGATTGCAGTACGCCGAAATCAAAGCGACGCGTCTGACCGTCAGCAATATCGGACTCCTGCGCCATCGCGGCCTGGGAGAAAAGCGATGCAAAACCAGTGGTTCCGCACACGGTGGCAACGGCCATGGATGATTTGATGAAATGTCTGCGATTCATGCCTGGCAAAGCGTCCTTTTAAAGTCGGAAATTGCAAAATATAGATGGCTTTAATCACGCCCACTCTAGACAAAATTGATTGAGAATCCAATTGCTCCCACAATAAAATCTCTTAATCCAGGCTGACATGGTGTTTCATCACGCGTTTGAATAACGCCATCCGCGCACGCATAAAGCGGTTCTCCACGTGAAAACCGGCGCCCTTTTGCAAACCAATGCGTAATAATCGGTCACGGCCACGCACCGCCGCGGGCCAACGCAGTGGCCCGGACAACGTGGTATGGTTAACGCTGGCATCGCGCGCGAAGCTCACCCAGTAGTCTGCGACCAGCCGGGCAAAGTCGAGATCGCTTGCGCTAGCATAGTCGCGCGACGGTGAAATCTGCCCAAGGGTGTCAAAAACATACGGCACTTCGTTGCCATGCCATGCGCCGTGTAAATAGGTGTCATGCTCGGCCTCCGCCACATAATCAAACCAGTATCGCCAGCAGGGTTGATTGATGCGCTGTTGCGCCTGCATCACCACATACCCGAGGGTGGTAAATGCCATATCGCGGCAGACTTGTCGCCCCAGTTCAACATCGTCCTTCACGCCCGGATACAGCAATTTAATCAGCCCCAATCCCAGCCGACGCTCACGGCGTAATTTTTGAATCTGGCCAGCAAGGTCGATGCCAAAGACCGCCATCACGCTGGCTTCATCACTGTTAGAGCCGACCATGACAGGCATCGCATGCTGCTTGCCAGCAAAAAAAACATCCAGCATCGGTTGCGGCAGCACCGCGTCACCTGCAATCGGCGCCGGGCCAGTGTTATAAGGGGCCGGTAACGACCAGAACACCTCAGCCGGAATTTCACGCAGCCTGTCCGCTGAAGCGTTGGGGAGATTGAGATAGGCGGCAAGCTGTTCACCCCGCGTTAGCGCTGTTTCACGCGGCAGGTCGGGCAACGTATAGCCACTCTGAATTATCGCCTTATGGAATAATCCCGCAGCTTTAGGAGACGCCATCAGTGACAGTACGCTACGCGCCCCGGCGGACTCACCGAATAACGTGACGTTGTCACAATCGCCGCCAAAGGCCGCGATGTTCTCCTGCACCCAACGTAACGCCGCAATTTGATCCAACAACCCGAAATTATAAATCCGCTCGCCGTCTTCCTCATCCAGTGCCGGATGGGCAAAGAAACCCAGATGTCCAAGACGGTAATTAAGCGTAACCACTACCGCGCCCCGCCTCGCCAGCGCCTTGCCGTCATAAGGCGGCAGGCCACCCGCGCCGATGGTGAAACCACCGCCGTGAAGCCAGACCATCACCGGCAATGCCGTGGTGCGTTTGGCAGGAGACCAGATATTGAGATAGAGGCAATCTTCAGAAAAGCGGCCCGGGTCGCCGCCGCCCAGCGTCTGACAATACTCGCTGCTTTGCCAGCTGGAGGCTGAGAACGTGTCCGCCTGGCGGACGCCGCGCCACGAGGATGGCGGCTGCGGTGCGCGCCAGCGTAGCGAACCTATTGGTGCGCTCGCATAGGGTATACCGCGCCAGAGATGAATATCCTCGTCCACAAGTCCTGATAACGTTCCTTGTTGGGTTTCGACACGGGTTGAGGGGGTCTGCATGGTGTTCTTCCTTTTAAACTGATTCCCATGCAGAGTACCTGTTTCAGAGCAGACCGCAACGCCGTTTGCTGCGCATTTCGGCTTCCTCATAAAGACTGAATTCATTAAGAACGCTGCGCCCTAATGCCTGTTCAAAGGCTTCCCGGCTGGCATTGCCATGGCTTAACGCATGAGCATCGCCGCCAAGATTGGACTGAAAAATACCCGCGGCGCTAACCGGCAGAAAATCTTCGTAGGTAATCGGCTGGGCTTCAATCCAGCCACGTTCAATAAAAGGCTGCGGATCGTCGCCGGGATGAATGGCCTGACGATGCGCGTCGCCTGCGGGCGTCAGGCGATAGCGAAACCATGCCAGCCCCTGTTGACGCAGCAGAAACTCACTGTCGGGGAAGGCTTTAAAGACCGTCTGTAGATGATGCTGATGCGTCAGGTTGTCTTTCCCTACGCCCGCCTCGGCAAGCAGCTGATCATATAAGGCGCGTCCTTTTGGCGTTAGCGCCGCCCCACGCTGCTCAATTTCACCAAAACGCGCGGTATGCGTGCCGCTCATCTCACCGGCAAACTGCACCGGTTCCTCGAGCGCTTTAAAACTGGTCTGACGCAATAGCAGCGGCACCGCGCGACGCGGCGGGCCTTCAATCACCGCTTTGGGCTCAATGCCGTACTTCGACATTAATGACTGAACCTGGTCGATATCGAGGGTGCGCGGCGTTAAGTGATTGATGTGGCAGCCGGGAAAGCAGACGACATCAGCAATAAGTCGATGCTGCTGGTGCAGCGCTTGATAGGTTTCTTTGTCCACCGTGGTATGGCGATGCCAGCGAAAGGTTTCCAGCGCTTCGTGCACAAACTCCTGCGCCTGTGGCTGCGTAAAATGGCCCTGCTCGTCGTGAATTTTCATCAACGCGCGGCAGCGCGGCGTAAAGATATCGCGCCGGGCAAGAATTTTGGCGGCTTTTTGCCGTAGCGTCGGGGAATCAATAAGTTCCAGACGCAGCAACGAGGTAAACACGCGGAAGGGATTGCGTTGCAATGCCGCATCATCCACGGGACGAAAAGCCGTTGAATGAACCGGTACGCCCGCGACCGAGAGATCGTAATACCCTACGGGGTGCATACCCATGATGGCGAACATCCGGCATAAGGTGGCCAGTTCGTCCGCCGTCCCCACGCGAATGGCGCCATGTCGTTCAACATTAAGACGCGCCAGTTCATCGGCGTTGGCCAGTTGTTCGTGTAAGCGCGTGTTGTTTTCCAGCACTGCCAGGTTTACATCAGCAACTAATGCCAACAAGGTTCCATATTGCGGGACTTCTTGCTGGTACATTGCCGACATTGCTTGTGAAAATTCTTCCCGGATATCATCCGCCGAAAGGGTGTGCGCCATGATGTCATATCTCCTGTGACTGTATTTGCAGTGTAGGAAAGCCCATGATGCTGTGCGGTAAGAATTTACAAAGTGTGATCCCGGCAACTGAGTTGATTTATAGCTTAAATAATTCGCGGGCAGCCAATGCCCTCACCTTGGATGTATGACGTGTTTAACCAGAGAATCGGTTGTTTGCATAACTACAGGTTATTCAAATAACACCTTAAATTCACTTTAAATTAACAAAACATTTACACACACTGTGTGCGGCAATAATAAAATACCCTACACGGAGCCGCCCATGAGCACAAAATGGTCACCGCAAGAAGTCATCCATCGGGATTACAACAATCACCCGCCAGCGTTAGCACCGGGCTATAAAACCAGCGTTCTACGCTCGCCGCGCAATGCCCTTATTTCACTGCAAAATTCGCTGTCAGAGATTACCGGGCCGGTATTTTCTGCCCGCGATCTCGGCCCGCAGGATAATGATCTGATCCTTAACTACGCCAAAGACGGCCTGCCGATTGGCGAACGAATTATTGTTCACGGCTATGTCCGCGACGGTTTTGGTCGTCCGCTGAAAAACACCCTGGTTGAGGTCTGGCAGGCGAACGCCGGGGGGCGCTATCGTCACAAGAAAGATCAGTATCTGGCGCCTATCGACCCTAACTTTGGCGGCTGTGGGCGCGTGATGACCGATGAAAATGGCTACTATTTTTTCCGTACCATCAAGCCGGGCCCTTATCCGTGGCGTAATCAGGCTAGCGACTGGCGTCCGTCGCATATCCATTTCTCCCTCTTTGGTGAGGCCTTCGCGCAGCGTCTGATAACCCAGATGTATTTTGAAGGGGATCCGCTGATTAAGCAGTGCCCTATCGTGAAAGCAATCAATAATGACGATGCCATCCGCACGCTGATCGCCGAACTCGATACTCATGCCGCCGTGCCGCTAGATTGTCTGGCGTATCGCTTCGATTTAGTGCTGCGCGGACAGCGCGCCACATTATTTGAAAATCGTACTCAGGGGGCTGCACGATGAAAGATTATTTACCGGAAACCGCATCGCAAACCGCCGGGCCTTATGTGCACATCGGTCTGGCCCCTGATGCTGCGGGCTTTCATATTTTCGAGAAAAATTTTGGTTCGACGCTCGTCAACAGCCATACGCCAGGTGAGCGCATCGCGATTGAAGGCCGAGTGTTTGATGGCTCCGGTACGCCGGTGCGGGATGTGCTGATTGAGATTTGGCAGGCCAACGCCGATGGCCGCTACAATCATGTCGCCGACCAGCAGCAGGAAACGCCTGTAGATGATGATTTTCGCGGCTGGGGTCGTGCTTGTTCCAATTTCGACAGCGGGGTGTGGCGATTTGATACCATCAAGCCTGGGCAGGTCATGGGCCGCGATGGCCGGATGATGGCTCCCCACGTGAATCTATGGATTGTGGCGCGGGGGATCAATATTGGCCTGAATACGCGGATGTATTTTTCCGATGAGCAGGACGCGAACGCCAGGGATCCGGTGCTCAATATTATTGAGTGGGAAGTTCGCCGTCAGACGCTGATAGGCCGCAGAGAAACGCGGGGTAATGAAACCGTTTATTGTTTCGATATTTATCTACAGGGCGAGAAAGAGACGGTCTTCTTCGACGTTTAGCACCTTAACGGTAGGCCGGATAAGGCGGTGACGCCGCCATCCGGCAACCTGTCGCCTCACCTGATGACGCCCAGTATTAAGACCTACCTGTGTGAAACCGAATAACACTTCCACATTTAAATTACTTGTCTGTTAAACCCCGAGAATGTTAATAATATTTTGCTAGCAAGTTATCAAATTTAAACAACCACACTTGTCACTGATGCCGCTGTGTTTTTAACATTGCCTATGGAAAAAAACGTTCTCTTCAGTCAGCGCATTCGTCTGCGCCATCTTCACACTTTCGTGGCCGTCGCCCAGCAAGGAACTTTGGGGCGAGCGGCTGAAACCCTTAATTTAAGCCAGCCTGCGCTTTCCAAGACCTTAAACGAACTTGAGCAATTGACCGGCACCCGCCTGTTTGAACGCGGCCGTCTGGGCGCGCAACTGACGCTCACCGGCGAGCAGTTTTTAACCCATGCAGTGAAGGTTCTGGATGCATTAAACACCGCAGGTCAGGCGCTCATTCGTAAAGAAGGTGTTAATAATGATGTCGTGCGTATCGGCGCATTGCCGACGGCAGCATTAGGCGTACTGCCCGCCGTGATTGGCCCTTTCCACCAGTTGCAAAAAGACGTGACGTTGCAGGTTGCGACCATGAATAACACCATGCTTCTGGCGGCGTTGAAATCCGGCGATATCGATCTGGGAATTGGGCGGATGTCCGACCCGGAGCTGATGACAGGTTTAAACTACGAGTTGCTGTTTCTTGAATCACTGAAGCTTGTGGTACGCCCGGACCATCCGTTATTACAAGAAAACATTACCCTAAGCCGCGTGCTGGAATGGCCGGTAGTGGTGTCGCCTAAAGGGACGGTGCCACGGCAAAATGCCGAAACCCTGCTACAGGGCCAGGGTTGCAAAATGCCGCCGGGTTGCATAGAAACGCTCTCCGCGTCGCTATCGCGCCAGCTTACTGTGGATTTTAACTACATCTGGTTTGTGCCTTCCGGCGCGGTAAAAGATGATTTGCGGCGCGGCACGCTGACCGCCCTGCCAATCGCCACCCAGGGTCAGGGCGAACCGATTGGTATCCTGACTCGGGTTGATACCCCACTTTCAACGGGGGCGCAAATTCTGCTCAGTTCAATACGTAAATCGATGCCAGCATAATGTGGCTGCGGCCCATCCGGGCCGCAGCAGCAATGACTCAGGCCAAATGATGAAGATCCTCCCAGCTCATTTTCGGAAATGCCTCTATTGCACTTTCTGGTGACAAATTGACCACCTGGATATTGTGCGCCTGACAATAGGCCTGGGCTGCTAAAAATGAATGCGTAATATTGTCAAAATCAAGATTCAGGCGAGTCCCTAATTTATCCTCGCTGGTTTCATAAAAGCGGGGCGTATTAAAATTATTCATATCCAGCCCGACAATGTAAATTTGTTTGTAGCCCAAAAGACAGGCTATCTGGAGCGCGGGATAAGTGACGGTGCCATAATCAAATAGCGCTTCTTCAATTTTATCGGAGAAACCGAAATTTTCGTGCCAATGAAAATGTTCATTGCTACGGTTTATTTGACATCTTGATAACAGAAAACGATTAACTTGCGTACTTGATGCGGTTTCAAAAATTTTTATCCGGCAACGAACGTTTTCAAATGCAATATTTGAAAAAATAGAGTCCAGGCTATTATACGTACAAAATAGGATAAGATCTTCCCGGGCAACAATCTCTTTAACGAGCGCAAGTCTTTCGCGCACAAAGTCTCTATCAATAATTACGTACCAGTCAAAATGTACGTTTCTCATTGAAAATGCGCCATTTACGCCAAGATAGTCAAACCTATCATCGAAGAAAAGCTTATCAATATGCTTAACTGATGGCCCTGTAGCCATAATCACCAGCGGTTTGTTTTTTTCGCTGATGTGAAGCTCAATGTTAGTGATTTTATTGCGTTTAAAATAAGCATTCCCAAGCTGTCCGGAGGCATTTCGTTCAACCTTAAAGAATGGCCAAATGTTTTTATTGTGATGATATTTTTCACTGTGAGTATTGCGATAAATGGTTTTACAAATCCATTTTGTAAACTTATCAATCCCTGGCATTTAAATTAATTCCGCAAATTATATTGTTGTAAATGATGTATCCTACAGGCCTATAAAAGGCATATCTCCTGTCTTTGCAAAGTCAAACTATTTCGCGATGGTTGTGGATGTGATATTAACCCCGACAAGTTTACGTCGAAGATTCGGATCAACCTATTATCAATTAATAAAATCAGAATATTGCCCGAATGCATCAATGCCGTCGTTCACCGCCGCGACCTGAGTACAGGTATCCCACCCCGTACTGGATCCTGAAGAACAGCGCAAGCGGACGCAAAGCGCTATTAAGACAAATTTCCTACGCAATAAATGCGATATTATTTTTTAACAATTGCGCAATGCAATTTAACAGCTTTATCATACCTATAAGTTAACCAAATGGTTCGCACCATGTTACATGCGCGAACTAAATGACTTGGTTAGAAGCTAAATCGCATTTCATTCAAAACAACAACACGGAAACGATGGTTCACCTGGTTCATCCGTGTGCTTTTTTGCTGTCGCAAGGAGAACAGTATGGCAACTGGCAACGTGCCACGAGGATTCCCACGAGTCCTGCAGTGGCTTCTTATCGGCCTGATGTTGATTATCGGTCTGGCTATTGGTGCTCTGGGGGCAAAGCTTGCCACCGTTGGCGGCACCTGGTTCTTTGCCCTGATGGGGCTGGTTATGGTGGTTAGCGCCATCCTGATCGCGCGTAACCGCCGCGGCGGGATTGTGCTCTATAGTCTGGCGTTTATCGTCGCTATCATCTGGTCCATCAGCGATGCTGGCTGGGAATACTGGCCGCTTTTCTCTCGTCTGTTCGCGTTTGGCGTACTGGCGATGTTGAGCGCGCTGGTATGGCCTTATATGTCCACTCCTGCGGTTGCGAAGAAAGGCACGGCATGGGGGCTGGCGGCGGTCATGGCGGTAATTCTTCTGGCAAGCCTTGGCTGGATGTTCAAGCCTCAGACGCTGGTGTCAGCCACTGAAGCGGTTCCGGTCAAACCGGTCGCGGCAGGCGAAGAACAGAAGAATTGGGAACATTGGGGGAATACTACCCACGGCGATCGTTTCGCCGCGCTTGATCAAATCAACAAGCAAAACATCGATAAGTTGCAGGTTGCCTGGGTTGCCCACACCGGCGATATCCCCGTGAGCAACGGTTCAGGGGCTGAAGATCAAAACACCCCGTTGCAGGTCGGCGATACCCTGTTCGTCTGTACGCCTTACAGTAAAGTGCTGGCCCTGGATGTGGATAGCGGCAAAGAGAAATGGCGCTATGATTCAAAAGCCACCGCCCCTAACTGGCAGCGCTGCCGTGGTCTTGGCTATTTTGAAGACACTCAGGCTCTCAAAACGCCGGCGTCATCAACCTCACCTGCCGCCTGCCCACGTCGGCTGTTCCTGCCTACGACCGATGCTCGCCTTATCGCTATCAATGCCGATAACGGCAAGCTGTGTGACGATTTTGGTGACCACGGCATCGTGGACCTGAGCATTGGCATGGGTGAAATCAAACCGGGCTATTACCAGCAGACCTCCACGCCGTTGGTGGCTGGCAACGTGGTGGTAGTCGGTGGTCGCGTCGCGGATAACTTCTCCACCGGTGAACCTCCGGGCGTAGTGCGTGCCTATGACGTTCGTACCGGTAAGCTCGCCTGGGCGTGGGATCCGGGTAACCCGAATCTGACCGGCCTGCCGCCTGAAGGACAAACCTATACCCGCGGTACGCCAAACGTCTGGTCAGCCATGTCTTACGATGCGAAGCTGAATCTGGTGTACCTGCCAACCGGCAACGCCACGCCAGACTTCTGGGCCGGTGAACGTACCGCGCTTGATGATAAATACAGCTCATCTATTGTTGCCGTTGATGCCACCACGGGTAAAGTACGCTGGCATTATCAAACCACGCACCACGATTTGTGGGACTTTGACCTCCCGTCTCAACCGCTACTGTATGATTTACCCGATGGTAAAGGCGGCACTACTCCGGTGCTGGTGCAGACCAGTAAGCAGGGCATGATCTTTATGCTCAACCGTGAAACAGGTCAGCCGGTCGCCAAAGTCGAAGAGCGTCCGGTGCCGAAAGGCAATGTCGAGGGCGAGCGTTATTCACCAACGCAGCCGTACTCGGTGGGTATGCCGATGATCGGCAATGCAACGCTCAAAGAGTCCGACATGTGGGGCGCGACTCCCGTTGACCTGCTGTTGTGCCGCATTCAGTTTAAAGAGATGCGCCACCAGGGGATCTTCACGCCACCGGGCACCGACCGTTCCCTGCAATATCCGGGATCGCTTGGCGGTATGAACTGGGGCAGCGTTTCTGTTGACCCGAACAATAGCCTGATGTTCGTCAACGATATGCGTCTGGGGCTGGCAAACTACATGGTGCCACGAGCGCATGTCGCTAAAGACGCCAGCGGTATTGAGATGGGGATTGTGCCAATGGACGGTACGCCGTTCGGCGCAATGCGCGAGCGTTTCCTGTCGCCGCTGGGCATTCCATGCCAGAAACCACCGTTTGGTACGATGTCGGCGGTTGATTTGAAATCGGGCAAGATTGTCTGGCAGGTGCCGGTAGGAACCGTTGAGGACACGGGCCCGCTGGGAATCCGCATGCACATGCCAATTCCTATCGGTATGCCAACGCTTGGCGCGTCGCTGTCAACTCAGTCAGGCTTATTGTTCTTTGCCGGTACCCAGGATTTCTATCTGCGCGCGTTTGATACCGCGACCGGTAAAGAGATCTGGAAAGACCGTCTGCCGGTGGGCAGCCAGTCCGGCCCGATGACCTATGTGTCACCGAAAACCGGCAAGCAGTACATCGTGATTAATGCCGGTGGCGCACGCCAGTCGCCGGATCGCGGTGATTACATTATCGCTTACGCGCTACCTGACGCGAAGTAAGCAAACACGCCCGTAACCGCTGGTTACGGGCGTGTTCTTACCTAAAATGTTTCCCAGTTTTCCGTCCCCGCTACCGCCGGACGACTCGGCGTAAAGGTCGGCTTAACGCTCTCTTTCACTGTTTCAACACGCTGAGTGCCCTGAAGACGGAATGTGCCGACCGCCTGCGTCAGGCGTGCTGCCTGCTCTTCAAGCGAAGCTGCCGCCGCGGAGGCTTCCTCCACCAGCGAGGCGTTTTGCTGAGTCACATTATCCATTTCGGTCACCGCCTGACTCACCTGTTGAATACCGCGATTCTGTTCATCAGATGCTGCTGCAATCTCCAGCATAATGTCGGTCACCCGTTTTACCGCCAGGACGATATCGGTCATGGTGGATCCGGCACGCACCACCTCGCTGGAACCGCGCTCAATCAAGGTGACCGATTCACTGATCAGCCCCTCAATCTCCTTCGCCGCCTGCGCGCTGCGGCTTGCCAGAGTGCGAACTTCACTGGCTACAACCGCAAACCCGCGCCCCTGCTCCCCTGCACGCGCCGCTTCCACCGCCGCATTCAGCGCCAGAATATTGGTCTGGAAGGCAATACTGTTAATCACCGAGGTAATTTCTGAGATTTTTTTCGAGCTACTGGAAATACTGCCCATCGTCGTAACCACGCCCGACACCAGCTGTCCGCCGCGCGTCGCTTTGCCAGACGCGTCTTCCGCCAGTTTACTGGCATGATGCGCGTTATCCGCATTCTGTTTCACCGTGGCGGTCAGCTGCTCCATGCTGGCCGCCGTCTGCTCAATAGCCGCCGCCTGCTGCTCGGTGCGCGAGGAAAGGTCGGTATTGCCCATGGAGATTTCACTGGTGCCGCGATAAATTTCTTCCGCCCCCTGCCGTACCGTTCCCACGGTCTGCACCAGGGCGTGCTGCATTTTTTGCAGGTTCGCAATAAGTTGACCAATTTCGCTACGTCCTACCGGCTCCTCGCTCATGGTCAAATCTCCGCTGGCAATCTGCGCGATACGCGCACCCGCGCGCTGCAACGGCAGGATCACTACCCGGCGCAGCGTGGTGAAGGTGATGATTGTCATCACGACTGCCAGAATAAACGCACCGATCATAAACATAACGCCCAGCTTGGTTCGGCTATGCGCAAGTTCGGTCAGCTGATTGGCCCGCGCTGCGCGGATATCAATGACCTTCTGGCGTACGGCGTTATAGGCATCATCAAGGGTACGCGCCTGCTCGGTTTCATAGTTAAGGATCGCCTCAAACATGCCGTTTTGGGCGAATTTCAACATCGGCTTCATGCCTTCCAGATAGGCGTTGTAGCGCTGGTTCATTTCGTTATCCAGCGCTCTATCTGCCGCCGTTTTGACGCCTCTGTCGGTATAGACTTTAAAGCCCTCCTGCGAACGTTTAATCCACGTTTGCGCGGCGGTCAGGTTCTTTTTCATGCTGTCCATTTCCGCAATACGGCTGTCGGCACCGGCATGGATCATCATCAGGCGCGCTTCGCGCAGGTAGTTTGCGCTGTCGGAAAGCCCTACGCGCACCTGTAGCTCGTGGGTGACCTCCCGCTGGTCAACATCGGCTTTCCACATAAAATAACCGGCAAGACCCGCGCTCAGCGCAAATAACAGCAAAACGCCGCCCAGCACGGAGCCGAAAAATGGCACCAGACGAATGTGGTGTAAGAAACTGATTTTTGGCAAGCGACCCGACTGTGCGGATGTTTTTTCCATGAGTTAACTCTCTGTGTACTTGAGGTAAGTCATAGAGTCATCGGCCATCGCCGCTAATTACTTATCAGGAAAGGTTAAAAACGCCGTGCGGGTCACAAATCAAAATACCAGCGGGAGGGTGCCCGCTGGTTGAGGGGATTATTTATCGCCGAAATGAATCACGGTGCGGATTGATTTGCCTTCATGCATCAAATCAAACGCCTCGTTAATTTGCGCCAGCGGCAAACGGTGAGTGATAAACGGATCGAGCTGAATTTTGCCCGTCATCGCGTCTTCAACCATGCCCGGCAACTGAGTACGGCCCTTCACGCCGCCAAAGGCAGAACCGCGCCAGACGCGCCCGGTAACCAGCTGGAACGGACGGGTTTTAATTTCCTGACCTGCACCCGCCACGCCGATGATGATGCTCTCACCCCAGCCTTTATGGCAGCATTCCAGCGCAGAGCGCATGACGTTCACGTTGCCAATACATTCAAAGCTGAAATCAACGCCGCCGTCGGTCATTTCAACAATGACATCCTGAACCGGCTTATCGAACTCTTTCGGGTTGATAAAGTCGGTAGCGCCCATTTCCGCTGCCAGTTTGAATTTCTCGGGATTAGTATCGACCGCCAGAATACGTCCGGCTTTCGCCTGTACCGCGCCCTGAATCACCGCCAAACCAATACCGCCGAGGCCAAACACCGCCACGGTATCGCCCTCTTTTACTTTTGCCGTGTTGTGCACCGCGCCGATACCGGTGGTGACGCCACAGCCCAGCAGACACACTTTATCCAGCGGTGCCTGTGGGTTGACCTTGGCCAGCGAAATTTCTGCCACTACGGTGTATTCGCTGAAGGTACTGGTGCCCATGTAGTGATAAATCGGCTCACCGTTATAGGAGAAGCGCGTCGTTCCATCAGGCATCAGACCTTTACCCTGCGTGGCGCGCACGGCCTGACAAAGGTTGGTTTTACCCGATTTACAGAATTTACACTCACCGCATTCTGCGGTGTATAACGGAATAACATGATCACCGGCTTTCAGACTGGTGACGCCTTCACCGACTTCCACCACCACACCGCCGCCTTCATGGCCGAGCACCGCGGGGAAAACGCCCTCAGGATCGTCGCCAGACAGAGTAAAGGCATCGGTATGGCAAACGCCGGTATGAGTGATTTTGACCAGCACTTCCCCTTTTTTGGGTGGTGCGACGTCAATTTCAACAATTTTCAGCGGCTGACCGGGGCCAAACGCAACTGCAGCACGTGATTTCATAGCTGTCTCTTCCGTTGTGATGTTTATTTTAAATAGGATCGTAGCAGATGACCGACTTCCGTCATGCGCAGCGCACGTTGGTCGGGAGTGGTTTCACCACTCACCAGCTCATCTTTGAGATGCATTTCAACCATTTCGCCCATCAGGCCGTTGGCCGCACCGCGAATAGAGGCGATCTGTTGCAGGATGGTCAGGCAGGATTCACCTGATTCAAGCGCGCGTTCAAGCGCCTCGACCTGCCCCTTGATACGGCGAACGCGGGTAAGCGCGCGTTTTTTGTCTTCAGGTGAATGTGGCATAACGCCTCCTTTAGTATAGGGGGGTATACTATATAAAAAATCAGAATCTGTAAAATTGATGTTGCATTAAGGGGGAATTATTGTCGAAGGAGCGTTCAAGTAGGCCGGATAAGCGCAGCGCCATCCGGCATCACAATTCAGGACTGCAATGTCGCCAGTCGGGCAGCAAAACCCACAAACACCAGACCAATCAAGCTATTACCAATCTTCGCCAGTTTCTTACGCGTTTTCACATAGCGCGTCACCAGCGAACCCGAAACGATAAGGAAGCTCAGATAGGTAAAACTCACCAGCTCCAGCGTCAGCGCCAGAATGAAGAATGCCAGTCCCGGCGTTTTGGCATGAACATCGATAAACTGCACGAAGAACGACACGTAAAACAAGATAGCTTTCGGGTTAGTCAGGCTCAGCGTCAGCGCGCGCTTAAAGATCGCATGACCCGGCTCAGGCTCATCTTCCTGACCGGTCGTTTTACGCTTCAGCGTGCTATAGAGCATCTTGCCGCCGAGATATAGCAGATAGAGCGCGCCGAGATAACGCACAATATTAAACAGCAACGGCGTGGTTTTAATCAGCGTTGCCACGCCGGCAAAGGAAAGCGTCATCAACACGGCATCGCCGATAAAGACCGCCAGCGCGGCCATGTAACCCTTACGAATGCCGTGCGAGACGCCGGTTTTCAGTACGAAGAAGGTATTTGGCCCCGGCACCAGAATGATAAAAATCGCGCCGAGTAAATAGGTCCAGTAATTCAGTACGCCAAAATCTGCGAACACCCTGTTCTCCTTCATACAGATAGATTAAAAATATAAGCCGTATGGTAACGCAGAGACCAGGGAGTTTAAAGGTTTGTTAACGCTTGCGCGGCATCATGCGTAAGAGCGTGTTGTCCTTCCAGAAATAGTGATGCGCGAGCGCGGCAAGTGCATGCAGACCAATCAGCCAGTAGCCCAGATTCGCCAGCAAAATATGGTAATGCTTGAGGGTATCCACCAGCTCGAAATTGCCCTCGGCGGCATGCGGCATAACGATACCAAAGGCCAGCCACGGGTTGCCGCGGTTGTACATCATCACCAGACCGATTATTGGCAGGGCGATAAACAGCAGATAAATCGCCAGGTGCCCAAGATGGGCCATGCCGGTCATCATTGGTTTCGGCTTAGGTACAATCGGCGGTGCCGGGCGTTTTAACCGCACCAGCAGGCGCGCGATCATAAGCACCAGAATAGTGATGCCGCAGGAAACATGCACCATGTTAATCAGCGGCCGGTCGCTGCGGGGAAAGAATCCCCGTAGTTCCATCGCCGCGTAGGCCACCACCACCAGCAGGAAAACCAGCCAGTGAATGGCAATTTGTAAGCGGGAATATTTGTCGTTCATCGCCTGAGCACTCTAATAACCAACATGAGAAAGCAAAGTATCTATCTTTCATTAAAAATTCATTAACTTTTTCATATCGATACAAATTAACCTGACACCATGGCATTGCCCTTCCCCGCAGGCTGAACTATGCCTGGACAGGTGACAATAAAATTCTGATGTTTTTAACGCATGTGCTATTGGGTTCGCGCCCATCACTGACAGGAGAGCACCATGAGTAAGATTGGCATTAACGGGTTTGGACGTATCGGCCGTCTGGTTTTGCGCCGTTTACTAGAAGTGTCCAGCAGTCATGAAGTGGTCGCCATTAACGACCTGACCTCACCGAAAGTTCTGGCATATTTACTGAAGTACGATTCCAACTACGGGCCGTTCCCGTGGAGCGTGGATTTTACGGATAGCGCGCTGATTGTGAACGGGAAAACCATAAACGTTTTCGCCGAAAAAGAGGCGAAAAATATTCCGTGGGCGGCGCAAGGCGCAGAGATTATCGTCGAATGCACCGGCTTCTACACCTCCACCGAAAAATCGCAGGCGCATCTGGATGCGGGCGCGAAAAAAGTGCTGGTTTCCGCTCCAGCCGGCGAGATGAAAACGGTGGTCTTTAACGTCAACGACGATACGCTTAACGCCAGCGATAAAATTATCTCCGTCGCCTCCTGTACCACTAACTGCCTGGCGCCAATGGCCAAAGCGCTCAATGATGCATTTGGCATTAAAGTGGGCACCATGACGACAATCCACGCCTACACCGGCACGCAGTCGCTGGTCGACGGCCCGCGAGGAAAAGATCTCCGCGCGTCTCGTGCAGCGGCGGAGAATATTATTCCGCATACCACGGGAGCGGCAAAAGCCATTGGCCTTGTGATCCCGGCACTCAGCGGCAAGCTGAAAGGTCACGCCCAGCGCGTACCGACCAAAACCGGCTCGGTCACCGAACTGGTTTCAATCCTTAGCCAAAAAGTCACCGCTGACGAAGTGAACCTGGTGATGAAAAACGCCGCGCAGAATAATGAATCTTTTGGCTATACCGAGGATGAGATTGTTTCATCCGATATCATCGGCAGCCATTTTGGTTCCGTGTTTGATGCAACGCAGACAGAAGTCAGCGAAGCGGGCGACCTGCAATTAGTGAAAACGGTCTCCTGGTACGACAACGAGTACGGTTTTGTGACTCAGTTAATTCGCGTGCTGGAGAAGTTCGCCAAAATGTAATCCTGCGGCGGGGGGCTCCCCTCGCCATTTCGCGCCCAAAACGTTAGGTATGCCCATTTTTACGCTTATCGGCGCGAGTATAGTGTTCACCCTTGCAGCTCATTTATTAAGGACATTATCACCATGGACGACCGGGACACACTGACTTCCCGCATGGCGCAGGCCGCTCAGACCGCCACAACCTTCCCCATCTGGCCCGACGGCGATGCGCCGGGTGCGCGTCATAGCCCTGTATCACTGTTACTGGAAAGCGACCACACCGGAAACAGCGCTTTTGACCGGGCAGTTACCGGCATTCGCGCGCCCGAAATCACGGTTTACCCGCCTGAAAAATCTAACGGTATCGGTATTCTGGTGACGCCCGGCGGCTCTTACAAACGGGTGGTTCTCGATAAAGAAGGCACCGCGCTGGCGCCGGACTTTACCGCGCGCGGTTATACGCTCTTTGTCATGACCTATCGCCTGCCCGGCGACGGCCATGAAGAAGGCGCTAATGCGCCGCTGGCAGATGTGCAGCGCGCCATGCGTACCGTGCGCCATCAGGCCGCTAAATGGCAGTTAAACCCTGACAAAATCGGGGTGCTGGGGTTTTCCTCCGGCGGGCACGTCGCGGCAAGCCTCGGAACTCGTTACGATGAACAGGTCTATTCCCTCCAGGATACGATTGATACTCACTCTTCGCGCCCGGATTTTATGGCGCTGGTCTATCCGGTGATCAGCATGGATGAGGGGTTTGGTCATGCGGGCTCACGACGGGAACTGATTGGTACAACGCCTGATAGCGCGCAGCGTAAACACTACTCGCTGGAAAAACGGGTCGACCACAACACGCCGCCGACATTTTTATTGCATGCGGTTGATGATCCGGCGGTGAAAGTGGAGAACAGTCTGGCGATGTTTAACGCCCTGCACGCCCATCAGATTCCTGTCGAAATGCACCTGTTTGAGCAGGGTCGCCACGGTTTTGGCATCCGTGATGCGCAGGGATTGCCGGTGGCAGAATGGCCACGGCTATTAATGAACTGGATTGAGAGCAAAACGTCGAGACGGTGAACGTCTGCCACACGTAGGCCGGATAAGCAAAGCGCCATCCGGCATTCAGCGCGATTGTGCCGGATGGCGCGAAGCTTATCCGGCCTACACTAATCGATATCATGGCGGATTGCCGCCGCACACCGCATCAACTCAGATGACGACTCGCCAGTATCGGTCTCAGATGAGGGTCCGCACTTAGCAATTGCCACGCCGCTTCTATTTCATCTGGAATATCAACGTGGGCAATAAATCCCTTACCGAGGGGGCCGTAGCCCTGTGCATTATCACGCAGTCGCGGCAGCTCACCGACAATCAGCGCCAGGTAACGCGCAATTGGCCATAACCCCTCAACCGGCTGCCGCCAGCTCACGCCGTTTGGCGTATTCTCCAGCACCGGCTGATAGCCTGGGTAGCTTAGCCATTCCGGCGGATTTGAAACGCCTTGCCACACGCGGGCGAACGTCGCCATGGTGCGCCGCTGCATGGTGGGATCCTGAACGACCGTCGCCCGCACGGCATGAATACCCTTTTCTTCCAGCACCCGGCGAGTAAACCACGCGTTCTCGCCGCAGTTGGTCGACCGATCCTCCACCACAATACGCTCGCGCGGTATGTGCCAGAATTGATGGGCGATCTCGGCGAGCAGCTGAGCTTCGGGCTGTTCATCAACTCGCAGCGTACAATAGCGCGGATGCTCGGCGATAGCCTGGTAAAGGAACCCGGTGGAATGACCGATACCGCCGCTTACCAGCAAGGTGCCGCCGCTCTCATTGGCTAAACGACAGGCCGCGTCGATGGTCGGCATGACCGCATTTCCTGCCATGACCACAAGCTGGGTATCCTGCTTACCCGGTTGTCCGGCGAAATCATTCTGCGCCAGCCAGGCCCCGAGTTGATTCGCCGCCGTCAGTACTTCTTCAGGTAAATTTGACATGTCCATCACTCTCTCCTTCCTTGCCCTGGCAACCACGCAGAACATTTGCGCAGCCAACCAATTTGTAACATTTTTGAAATAACCAGAAACGTCTAAAAACAGCGCGGTTGCACCTGAATTATATGCCAGTCAACGATAATACTTCGGCATCATTAACCATTAAATAACGACAAATTAATTATAAATAACAAAAAAGAGACGCAATCTCACTCACAAATTGTCATCCCGCACTTGCCAAACATCTTATGGCTCTCTAGTTTGCTTAACAAATGCACAACCTTTTTAACCCATTCCGGTTGCACCAAACGTTAAAAAAGTGGCACCCAATTTAATCCAATGTGGCGGGAGTTATTCTTCATGACAATACAAGAAAGCAGCACCACAATCCTGAAAAAGAATAAAAGGGTTCTGATTGCTAGCCTGACCGGCAGTTCTATTGAATGGTTTGACTATTTTCTCTACGGTACGGCCGCCGCGTTGGTCTTTAACAAGATCTTTTTCCCGATGGTTGACCCGGTTATTGGGCTGATTCTCTCTTATCTCTCCTTCTCGCTCACCTTCTTCATCCGGCCAATTGGCGGCGTAATTTTCGCCCACATTGGCGATCGTATCGGTCGTAAAAAGACGCTGGTACTGACACTCTCACTGATGGGGAGTGCAACCGTGATGATTGGTCTGTTGCCAACCTATGATCAGATTGGGATATGGGCTCCCATCCTGTTGATTCTGATGCGCATTATTCAAGGCATTGGCATCGGTGGCGAATGGGGCGGCGCGTTGCTTCTGGCCTACGAATATGCGCCCGAAAAACGCAAAGGTTTCTTCGGCAGTATCCCCCAGGCGGGCGTTACCATCGGTATGCTGATGGCGACCTTTATTGTCTCCCTGATGACCCTGTTTAGCGAAGAACAGTTCCTCTCCTGGGGCTGGCGTATACCGTTTTTGATGAGCGCCGTGCTGGTACTGGTAGGGCTGTGGATCCGTAAAGATATTGATGAAACCCCAGAATTTAAGAAGGTGAAAGAGTCCGGCCAGGTTGCCAAAGCGCCGCTGCGTGAGACCCTGACTCATCACTGGCGTGAAGTGATCATCGCCGCTGGGCTGAAAGTGGTGGAAACCGCACCGTTCTATATCTTTTCGACCTTCGTGGTCAGCTATGCCACCACAACGCTTACCTATCAAAAATCGCAGGTGCTGGAAGCCGTGACGCTCGGCGCCCTGGTATCAACGGTGATGATTCCATTAATGGGGCTGTTATCCGATAAAATTGGTCGCCAGCGTATGTATACCATCAGCGTGGTGCTGCTCGGCCTGTTTATCGTGCCGTGGTTCCTGCTTCTGAATACCGGCACCACCTGGGGCATTATGCTCGCGACGGTCATTACCTTCGGTATCCTGTGGTCACCGATTACCGCCGTGCTGGGGACGCTGTGCTCTGAGATTTTCAGCGCCAACGTTCGTTATACCGGCATCACGCTAGGCTATCAGATTGGCGCCGCGCTCGCGGGCGGTACCGCCCCGCTAATCGCCACCGGCCTGTTAGCGAAGTACAACGGCGATTGGGTTCCCGTCGCCTGGTATCTGGCGGTGACGGTCGCAATCTCACTCACGGCGATTTTCTTCGCCAGCCGCAGCAAACGTCACAACGCGGTGATTAACGCGCAAACCAGCCGGGTGTAATCGGCTCGTTTTGGCGCTCTCCCTTTCTAAGGGAGAGCGCTGTGACAATGGGCTTAAACATGACGCGGCGTAAATCCGAGCCGCTGACCACCTAAACGATTCATCTCAGACTCTACTTATTTTTTATATATTCACTTGAATTATTATTTGCGACGAGCATAAACTCATTAGAGCTCTAATGATTATGAAAGTGTCGCTATGGATAACCGTCAGTTAAATTTCTCCCACCTACTCTACCTCACCGCGCATCACTGGCGGCTGGCGGTCGATCGTCGGTTAAAAGACCTCGGCATGAGTCAGGCGACATGGGTTGCCGTCGCCGCCATTGCGCGCAACGAACAGCCGCTGTCGCAATCTGAGCTGGCGCAAGAACTCGGCGTGGAAAGCGCCACCGTTGTACCGCTCATCAATAAACTGGTCGAGCAAGGATTGGTGGAACGCATCCTCACCGAGCGGGATAAGCGCAAGCGTCTACTCATCGCCACCGACAAAGGAATGGCGGTCTTTCATCAGGTCAAAAAGGTCGCCGATGAGCTGCGTGAAGAGATCCTGACGGCGATTACCCCGCAAGAACAGCAGCAAACCTATGATGTGCTGACAAAATTACTGCGCGAAGTGGAGAAGAAATAATGTCGCCACCGCGTCATGACCCTTACGCCCCGCATGATTGGGCGCCACATGAAAAACCGGCTATTCTCGGTTCGCCATCGACGCCTATCCATAGCGCCCCACGCCGGGTGGCTTATGGTCTGGTCGGGCTGCTGGTCTGTTTGACCGGCGCTTTGGGTAACGCAGTTGTCACCGCGAATCTGCAAAACCTGCAAGGTTCCTTTGCGGCCTGGTCAACGGAGATCGCCTGGCTTCCGGCGGTCTATGTGATGACCAACGTCTCAATAAACCTTCTGCTGGTAAAATTCCGCCAGCAGTTCGGCCTGCGGGCGTTCACCGAAGGCTTTCTGGTGCTGTATGTGCTGGTCACCTTCTTCCACCTGTTCGTCAACGATCTCAGCTCCGCGCTCATGGTGCGCGCCGCTCACGGCATGGTGGCGGCAGCGCTCAGCTCGCTGGGGATTTACTACCAGGTGCAGGCGTGGCCGGCAAAACATCGCCTGAAAGCGCTGACTATCGGCATCACCGGCTCGTCGCTGGCCATCCCTCTCGCCCGACTGTTCTCCACTGAACTGCTGCAAATTGACGAGTGGCGCGGCCTTTATTTCTTCGAATTAGGTCTGGCGTTAGTGTCGCTGGCGTGCGTGATCGCCTTAAAACTGCCGCCTAGCGACCGGCAGAAAGTTTTTGAAAAGAAAGACTTTATTACCTTTATTTTACTTGCGCCCGGCATGGGGCTTATCTGCGCGGTACTGTCACTGGGGCGTCTGGATTGGTGGTTTGAAGCGCCGTGGATAGGTTGGGCGCTGGCCGGTGCCATCGTGCTGATTGTCAGTGCTATCGTGTTTGAACATAACCGCCGCAATCCGCTATTGAATACTCGCTGGTTATCAAGCGGTAGCATTTTGCGTCTGGGATTGATTATGGTGCTGATCCGCATTGTGCTCGCGGAACAGAATACCGGCGTCATTGGCTGGCTACAGTATGTCGGACTACAAAACGAGCAGATGACGACGCTGGCATGGTCAATTTTCGCCGGAATAGTCTGCGGAATTATCGCCAGCTGTCTGACGTTTAACCCAGCCCGCTTATACTGGCCTATCGCCACCGCATTGACGCTGATTATGATAGCCTCGCTGCTCGACAGCCAGTCCACCAGCCTGACCCGCCCGGATCAGCTGATGTTCAGCCAATTTCTGCTTGGCTTTGGCAGCGCCTTTTTCCTGGCCCCCGCCATGATCGCCGGGATTGGGGGAGTGATAGCCGATCAGCGTAATTTAGTCAGCTTCTCGGTACTGTTTGGCATGAGCCAGAACGTCGGCGGTCTGCTGGGTTCGGCCATTCTGGGGACATTCCAGACCTGGCGGGAAAAGTTTCACTCAAGCCAGCTTGCTGATCAGATTACCAGCTTAAATCCGCTGATTACCGAACGCTTGCAGCAGTACGCGCAACAATATCAAAGTCAGATTGGCGACAGCACGCTGCTAAACGTGCAGGCCAACGTGACGCTGCAAAACGCCTCGACGCTGCAGGCCAATATTCTCGCCTACAATGATACTTACCTGCTGACGGCAGCCATCTCCGCTGCCACTCTGCTATGGGTATTCTGGCGAATAATCAGACTGCGTATTACCGCCCGCGTCGCGCTTAAACGCGCGACGGGTAGCAAATAATAACAAGAGATCTGGAGTCGTTATGAGTCAGCAGGACGCGGCCAAACAACAGGCCAATACCCGCAACAACATCCGTGTGGTATCCATTTTCACCGCGGCCGCCATCGGTCTTGTGGGCGTGCTGGTCATCCTGTATGCCTGGCAATTACCGCCGTTTACCCGTCACAGCCAATATACGGATAACGCCTATGTTCGCGGGCAAACGACGTTTATTAGCCCACAGGTCAGCGGATACGTTACCGGCGTTAATGTGCAGGACTTCAACCAGGTTAAGAAAGGCCAGGTTTTGTTTCAGATTGACGACCGAATCTATAAGCAGCGCGTTCATCAGGCTCAGGCGCAGTTATTAATGAAAGAAGCGGCGCTGAAAAATAACCTCCAGCAGCGCAAAAGCGCCGAGGCGGTGATTGTCCGCAACGCTGCGGCGCTGCAAAACGCCCGCGCCCAGAATCTGAAAACCCAGGCCGATTTAAAGCGTGTACAGGAGCTGACCGCCGACGGTTCGTTATCAATCCGTGAACGTGACTCCGCTCGCGCCAGCGCTGCACAGGGCACCGCCGATATTGAACAGGCGAAAGCCACGCTTGAGATGTCGCGTCAGGATCTGCAATCCACCATCGTCAATCGTGACTCCCTCGAAGCGGACGTCGCCAGCGCAAAAGCCGCCCTCGAACTGGCTGAAATCGATCTGCAAAATACGCAGATAATCGCCCCCACCGACGGCCAACTCGGGCAAATTGCCGTGCGTCTTGGTGCGTATGTGACTGCCGGTACGCATCTGACACCGCTGGTGCCGCCGCACCATTGGGTTATCGCTAACCTCAAAGAAACTCAGCTTGCCACGGTGCGCGTGGGTCAATCGGTGACCTTTAGCGTTGATGCGTTAAATAGCGAGAAATTCAAAGGCACGGTGGAGAGCATTTCCCCGGCCACCGGCGTGGAATTCAGCGCCATTTCACCGGATAACGCCACCGGGAACTTTGTCAAAATCGCCCAGCGTATTCCGGTGCGAATTGCGGTCGACGACAGGCAAAAGAATAGCCAGCGCCTGCGTCCGGGGATGTCGGTACAGGTGACGATAGATACCCTTTCGGAGGCGAAGAAATGATCCGCCCGGTCGCTATTGCGCTGACTTTGGCCCTCGTCGGTTGCCAATCGGCAGATATTCAACGCGCCCAGCCCACGCTGGTGATACCTGCCGCCTGGCGGGCGGATATTGGGCCCACAAGCCCGGTTGAGGCCGTCTGGTGGCGCAACTTTCATGACAGCGCGCTCAATCAATACGTTGATCAGGCGCTGCGATATAACAGCGATGTGCTGATTGCCCGCGAGCGAGTGAACGAGTATCAAGCGCGGGTTTATGCAACCGATGGCAGCCTGTTTCCATCGCTGGATGCGAGTTTGAGCGGCACCCGTGCCCGCGCTCAATCGGCGGCCACCGGTCAGCCGATTCATAGCACGTTGTACAAAGGCGGGCTGACCGCCAGCTATGACGTCGACCTGTGGGGCGCGAATCGTAGCGCCTCAGATGCCGCCGAAGCGAGCCTTGAGGCGCAAAAAGCAGCCGCCTCCGCGGCCAATCTTACGGTTGCGACCTCGGTTTCGGTCGGTTACATCACGCTGTTATCGTTAGATGAACAACTTCGCGTCACCGAGCAGACGCTAAAATCCCGGGAAGACGCCTTCAATCTGGCGAAGCGGCAGTTTGAGACGGGCTATACTTCGCGGCTGGAACTGATGCAGTCAGACTCTGAGCTGCGTTCTACCCGCGCGCAAGTGCCGTTACTGCGCCATCAGATAGCCCAGCAGGAGAACGCTTTAAGCGTGCTGCTGGGCAATAATCCCGGCGCGGTGAAACGTAATGAATTTGAGCGTCTGACGCCGCTTTCGCTGCCATCACAGCTTCCGTCGTCGCTGCTAAACCGTCGTCCCGATATCGTACAGGCGCAGCGCCAGTTAGTTGCCGCCGATGCCACGCTCGCCTCTTCACAGGCGCAACTGCTGCCCTCGATAAACCTCACCGCAACGGGCAGTTTTCAGCACCACACCCTGCCCGACTTACTCGACAACCCGCTGCGTTTATGGAGCATTGGCGGCAGTATTCTTGCGCCGCTATTGAACCGCCAGGCGCTGAATGCGCAGGTGGATATCTCGATGGCGCAGCGTAATCAAGCCCTCTACGGCTACGAGAAAACGGTGCGTAGCGCATTCCGGGAGGTGAACGATAGCCTCGATGCCATCACCCGCTATGGCGAGCAGTTGACCGAATTGCAGGAACAGGAAGCCGTCGCGCAGGAGACGCTGCGTATCGCGCAAAACCGTTATCGCAACGGATACTCCTCCTATCTGGATGTGCTGGATGCCCAGCGCACCTTGTTCTCAACGCAAATTAGCGTGGTCCAGGTGAAAAATAACCTGCTGCTGGCGCAGATAGATCTTTACCGCGCAATGGGCGGCGGCTGGTCTTAACCGGTAGGCCGGATAAGGCAAAGCCGCCATCCGGCAATAGGCTCAGGAATGCCCGATGGCGCTGCGCTTATCGGGCCTACATGACACGGCACCGTCATCACGCAACGACCAGCTCCATAGCCTGCAAAACACGTGGCCTGTAGGCCGGATAAGGCAAAGCCGCCATCCGGCTATAGGCTCGGGAGTGCCCGATGGCGCTGCGCTTATCGGGCCTACATGACACGGCACCGCCTTCACGCAACGACCTGCTCCATAGCCTGCAAAACACGCGGCCTGTAGGCCGGATAAGGCGGAGATGCCATCCGGCAATAGGCTCGGAATGCCCGATGGCGCTGCGCTTATCGGGCCTACATGACACGGCACCGCCATCACGCAACGACCTGCTCCATAGCCTGCAAAACACGCGGCCCGTAGGCCGGATAAGGCAAAGCCGCCATCCTGCAATAGGCTCGGAGTGCCCGATGGCGCTGCGCTTATCGGGCCTACATGACACGGCACTGTCATCACGCAACGACCTGCTCCATAGCCTGCAAAACACGCGGCCTGTAGGCCGGATAAGGCAAAGCCGCCATCCGGCAATAGGCTCGGGAGTGCCCGATGGCGCTGCGCTTATCGGGCCTACGTGTCGCTGCACCGCCATCACGCAACGACCTGCTCCATAGCCTGCAAGATTCGCTTATCTGAAATCGGATACGGCGTCCCCAATTGCTGAGCAAAGAAGCTGACTCGCAGCTCTTCAATCATCCAGCGGATCTCTTTCACGTCTTCATCTTCACGGCGCGCAGGCGGCAGTTTGTTGAGCCACTGCTGCCACGCTTGCTGCACGCTTTCGACTTTCAACATTTGCGCACGGTCGCGGTGCGGGTCGACGGCCATTTTCTCCAGCCGTTTTTCGATGGCCTGTAAATAGCGCAGCGTGTCGCCCAGACGGCGGAAGCCGTTGCCGGTGACAAAACCGCGATAAACCAGCCCGCTCATCTGCGACTTGATGTCCGACAGCCCCAGCGCCATGGTCATATCCACGCGCCCTTTCAGCCGTTTGTTAATGTTGAATACCGCTGTCAGGATCTGTTCAACCTGTTTGGCAATCTCCACCACCGTTTCGTTGAGATCGGCGCGCACCTTTTCTTGCAGCGCATTAAAGCCCGCCTCCGTCCATACCGGGCCGCCGGCTTCATCAATCAGCTTGTCGACACCACAGGAGATGCAGTCGTCAATCAGATCCAACACCTTGCCATACGGGTTGAAGTAGAGCCCCAGCTTGGCTTTATTCGGCAGTTTTTCGTGCAGATATTTAATCGGCGACGGGATGTTCAGCAGCAGCAAACGGCGCAGGCCGCGCCACATCATCTGTTGCTGCTCAAGCTCGTTATCAAACAATTTGATGGCCACGCTATCACGTTCATCCACCAGCGCAGGCCAGGCTTTCACCTTATAGTTGCCGCGCTTTTGTTCGTAACGTTCCGGCAGATCGCCAAAGCTCCAGATGTGTAGCCCATTTTGCTCAATACCGTCGTCGGCTACCGCCGAGAGCGTCTCCTGAACTTTGCCTTTCAGCGCATCCTTCAGATCCTGTAAAACGCGCCCTTCCTGCAATTTCTTGTTTTTGTCATCCACCACGCGGAAGCTGATTTTAAGGTGATCGGGCACCTGATCCCATTGCCAGGCTTCGCGGTCTACGGTGACGCCGGTCATACGACGCAGCTCGCGTTCAAGCGAATCAAGCAACGGCATCTCCAGCGGCGTTACGCGCCCGAGGAACGCTTCGGCATAGTTTGGCGCCGGGACGAAGTTACGACGCACCGGTTTTGGCAACGATTTAATGAGCGCAATAATCAGTTCACGACGCAGCCCTGGAATTTGCCATTCAAACCCGGCGTCATCCACCTGGTTTAACAGCGGCAGCGGGATATGCACCGTGACGCCGTCCGCATCCGTACCGGGCTCAAACTGATAGGTCAGACGCAGCTTGAGATTGCCCTGATGCCAGAAGTTCGGGTAGTCCAGTTTACTGACCTGTTCCGCCCCTTCTTTAATCAGCATGCTCTTCTCAAAGTTGAGCAAATCCGGTGTTTCGCGGCTGGCCTGTTTCCACCACTTATCAAAATGCCGCGAAGAGACAACATCGTGGCTGATACGCTGGTCATAAAATTCGAACATCGTCTCGTCATCCACCAGGATGTCGCGACGGCGCGATTTGTGTTCCAGTTCCTCGATTTCCGTACGCAGTCTGGCGTTTTCGCGGAAGAACGCATGACGCGTTTGCCAGTCGCCCTCCACCAGCGCGTGGCGGATAAACAGTTCGCGGCACAGCGCCGGGTCAATCTGGCTGTAGTTGACCTTGCGCGCCGCCACGATAGGCAGACCGTAAACGGTGACTTTTTCAGTCGCCATGACCGCACCTTGCGCGCGTTCCCAGTGCGGCTCACTGTAGGAACGCTTAATCAGATGCTGTGCCACCGGCTCCACCCATTCGGGGTCGATTCGCGCGGCGATGCGGCCCCACAGGCGGCTGGTTTCCACCAGTTCGGCAACCATCGTCCATTTTGGCGGCTTCTTAAATAAACCTGAGCCCGGGAAAATGGCAAAACGGGCGTTACGGGCACCGGTAAACTCCTGCTTATCGGTGTCTTTCATACCAATATGCGACAGCAGGCCGGTCAGCAGCGCGATATGTATCTCGCGGTATTCCGCCGGTTCGCTGTTCACCGGAATGCCGAGCTCCTTCACCACCTGACGCAATTGCGTGTAAACATCCTGCCACTCGCGCACGCGCAGGTAGTTCAGGAAATCGAGCTTACACTGGCGACGGAACTGGTTCGACGACAGCGCTTTTTGCTGCTCGCCGAGGTAGTTCCACAGATTCACAAAGGCCAGGAAGTCTGACTCTTTATCGTGGAAACGGCGGTGTTTTTCATCGGACGCCTGCTGTTTATCCATCGGGCGTTCGCGGGGATCCTGGATGGAGAGCGCCGAGGTGATGATCATCGCTTCACGCACGCAGCCATGCTTCTGCGCTTCCAGCACCATCCGCGCCAGTCGCGGGTCGACCGGCAACTGGCTGAGCTGGCGGCCCATCGGCGTCAGCTTATAGGCGGTTTGCTGTTCATCGGTGGTAATCGCGCTCAGCTCTTCGAGCAGGCGCACGCCATCCTGAATATTGCGTTTATCCGGCGCTTCAACGAACGGAAACGCGGCGATATCGCCAAGCCCCAGTGCCGTCATTTGCAGGATAACCGAGGCCAGGTTGGTACGCAGAATTTCCGGGTCGGTAAATTCCGGGCGCGACAGGAAGTCGTCTTCCGAATACAGACGAATACAGATCCCTTCCGACACACGTCCGCAGCGGCCTTTACGCTGGTTAGCAGAGGCCTGGGAGATAGGCTCGATAGGCAGTCGCTGCACCTTAGTGCGGTAGCTGTAGCGGCTGATTCGCGCGGTGCCCGGATCAATCACATACTTAATGCCTGGCACAGTTAGCGAGGTTTCAGCGACGTTGGTTGCGAGCACAATGCGGCGGCCGCTATGCGACTGGAAGACGCGGTTCTGTTCACTGTTCGAGAGTCGTGCATACAGCGGCAAAATTTCGGTATGCCGCAGATCGCGCTTGCTCAGCGCATCGGCGGTGTCACGGATTTCACGCTCACCGCTCATAAAGATCAGGATATCGCCCGCGCTTTCCCGTCCCAATTCATCAACGGCATCGAAAATCGCCTGAAGCTGATCGCGGTCGACATCGTCGGCCTCTTCCACAATCGGTCGATAACGAACTTCAACCGGATACGTGCGACCGGACACTTCGATAATGGGTGCATTATTAAAGTGGCGCGAGAAACGTTCCGGGTCGATGGTCGCCGAGGTAATGATAATTTTCAGGTCGGGACGACGCGGCAACAGCTCGCGCAGATAGCCGAGCAGGAAGTCGATGTTCAGACTGCGTTCGTGCGCTTCATCAATAATGATGGTGTCGTACTGCATCAACAGGCGGTCCTGCTGGATTTCCGCCAGCAGAATACCGTCGGTCATCAGCTTGACCATGGTGTTGTCGCTGACGTGATCGCTAAAGCGCACCTTGTAGCCGATACAGCCGCCCGGCTCGGTTTTCAGCTCTTCCGCAATACGGTTCGCCACGGTTCGCGCCGCCAGACGACGCGGTTGGGTATGGCCGATAAGACCTTTAACCCCGCGCCCCAGCTCCATGCAGATTTTCGGTAACTGGGTGGTTTTGCCCGAGCCGGTTTCCCCCGCCACAATCACTACCTGGTGGTCGCGTATGGCGTTGAGGATGTCTTGTTTCTTCTGGCTGACCGGCAGATTTTCCGGGTAATCAATCACCGGACGTGACGCTTCACGCAGCACGACTTTACCGGCAGCCTGTTCAATTTCTTGCGCCATCTCCTGAAGAATGGCCTGTTGAGCATCAGGATTTTTAACCTTTTTAACGCCGTGTAAACGGCGAGCAAACCGCTGTTTGTCCCGCAGCATCAGCGTTTCAAGGCGCTGGCTTAGCATAGCAAAGGTGATTTTTTGTTGTTCAGTCATAATGTTATCGGGCAGCGTACTGCCGGAAAAAAGCTCTTATAAAGTATGGTCCTAGCGTACCACATTCGCGCATTTCTTGCCTTGTTCAAAAAAACTGACAATAGAATTCGATATATTGCGCTATCCCTGTGTCAGGATTGTGAATAAAGTGTCAGCAAGCAACAGGGCACCGCCCGTCAATCAAATATAAGGAATTACCCATGAGCAAAGTATTGGTTCTGAAATCCAGCATCCTGGCAGGCTACTCTCAATCAAGTCAGCTGTCCGACTATTTTGTTGAACAGTGGCGTGAAAAGCACTCTGCTGATGAAATCACCGTGCGTGATCTGGCGGCAAATCCTATTCCGGTGCTGGATGGCGAACTGGTTGGTGCTTTGCGTCCAAGCGATGCGCCGCTGACTCCGCGTCAGCAGGAAGCGCTGGCGCTGTCTGACGAGCTGATTGCTGAACTGAAAGCGCACGACGTGATTGTGATTGCTGCGCCGATGTACAACTTCAACATCCCTACGCAGCTGAAAAACTACTTCGACCTGATTGCGCGTGCAGGCGTCACCTTCCGTTACACCGAAAAAGGCCCAGAAGGTCTGGTGACCGGCAAACGTGCTATCGTGCTGAGCAGCCGTGGCGGTATCCACAAAGATACTCCAACCGACCTGATCACCCCGTACCTGAACGTATTCTTAGGCTTCATCGGCATCACCGATGTGAATGTGGTCTTCGCGGAAGGTATCGCTTATGGCCCAGAAGTGGCAACCAAAGCGACCGCCGATGCTAAACAAGTGATCGACAGCCTGATCGCATAATCGCGCTCCCGCATGATCAAAGCCCTGCGCTCACACGCAGGGCTTTTTGCTATGTAGCCCGGCAAAGTGCAGCGCCGCCAGGAATCACTCGATTTCACCTTTTACACCGAGCCACCCCGGAGTCGGCGTAAACGCCTCGTCCGGGCTACTTACCAGCGGCTCTACACGTAGCCCGGCCAAGCGCAGCGCCGCCGGGAACCGCTCGGTTTCACATTTTACTCCGAGCCACCCCGGAGTCGGCGTAAACGCCTCGTCCGGGCTACTAATCCACCAACGACTCTACATGTAGCCCGGCCAAGCGCAGCGCCGCCGGGAACTGCTAGGTCTCACATTTTACTCCGAGCCACCCGGAACCAGCGTAAACGCCTCGTCCGGGCTACTTTTTGTCGTATCGCAAATACCCGACGATTCCACCGCCGCCACCGTCTTTGGGATGGCTTACCCCATCGTGAACCTCAACGCAGGCAAAATCGAACGGTGATACGCCTTCAATACACGCGACGTTAACGCCATATTGCTGCGGGTTAGAACGGCGCTGGTGAAAGGTATAAATTCCGCACACTGAGCAAAAATAATGCACGGCCTGCCCGGTATTAAAGCGATACTCGGTCAGCTTCTCCTTACCACGTATTATCGTTATCCCACTGAGCGGTGCCGAAACCGCGACCGCTCCACGCATCCGACAGTACGAGCAGTTGCAGCGGCGGGCGGTATTAAACCCATCGCTAAGCTCAACGGTGAAAGCCACCGCGCCACAGTGGCATTGAGCCGCACGTTTTTCAGTCATATGCCCCCCGTCAGGCGTTATCGACAATGCCATCAAGCGTCGCCAGTACATCAGATGACAATTTCAGCTCTGCCGCCGCCATATTTTCCCGAAGATGCGCAACCGACGAGGTGCCCGGGATCAACAAGATATTCGGCGAACGGTGCAACAACCAGGCCAGCGCGACCTGCATTGGAGTTGCCTCAAGCGAGCTGGCAACCTCATTCAGTGCTGAGGATTGCAGCGGAGAAAAACCGCCCAGCGGGAAGAACGGTACGTAGGCAATACCATCACGCGCTAATGCATTAATAAGCGCATCATCACCGCGATGGGCAATATTGTATTCATTTTGCACACAGACAATATCCACGATCTTACGCGCTTCTATTACCTGTGCGGTGGTGACATTACTGAGCCCGATGTGCTTCACCAGTCCTTGCTGCTGCAATTCAGCCAGTACGCAAATAGGTTCTTCAATAGAGCCTTCACAAGGGCCATGTCCGTCACCTAACATCATGCGCATATTAACCACATCCAGCGCGTCCACCCCCAAATTTCTCAGGTTATCGTGTACCGCCTGATTCAACTCTTCAGGCGAACATGCCGGAATCCAGGAGGCATCGTCACCGCGGCGAGCACCAATTTTGGTGACAATCACCAGATCGTCGGCGTAAGGATGCAGCGCTTCACGGATAATCTGGTTGGTGACGTGTGGGCCGTAAAAGTCACTGGTATCAATGTGATTCACGCCAAGCGCCAGCGCTTCACTCAGAACGGTAATCGCGGCATGACGATCTTTTGGCGGGCCAAACACGCCGGGGCCGGCTAATTGCATCGCCCCGTAACCGAGGCGATTTACGAAGTGGGAACCGAGGGAAAACGTGCTGTACTGGGTCATAACGTCCTGCCTGTATCATCATGATGAATGTGAAGACAGTATAGAAAGCCTGAGAGAGAAGATACTGTGCCTTTTATGCCATTTTGTAACCCGTGTGAAAATCCTCGTGATGAATGCCCCACCGCCGCAAGTGTTTACTACTCTATCTCACTGGACTTCGCATTGCGCTTCATCAGCCAGAACACCGCCACGCCCGCCAGCACTATTCCCGGCGCAGAGGCAGCCATCACCCCCACCGTGCCGGTGCCCAGCGCCAGCATTTTTCCGGCCAATAGCGGGCCGCTCATCGCCCCCAATCGCCCTACTGCCACCGCAGTGCCCACGCCGGTGGCGCGGATTTCAGTACGATAAAATAACGGCGCCAGCGCGTACAAGACGCTTTGACCGCCGGTGGCGAACATTCCGGCCACAAAACCGGAAATCATCATGGTGAGAAATGAGTTCGCCGCCCCTAGCGCAATCAATGATGCCAGCATGCCACAATAAATCAGCAGCGACATTTTCATTGGGCTGAGTTTATCCATTAACGCCCCGAGAATAAGCGTGCCGAGCGCCGCGCCAATTTGCAGCGCAAACATGACGCCTGAAGCCTGAGAAGCGCTAAAACCCTGATCGACCAGCAGCATCGGCAGCCAGTTGATCAGCATATAAACGACCAGCAGCGTAAAGAAGTAACACAGCCACAGCAGCAAGGTTGAAGAGGCCGTACCGGAGGCGAAAATCGCCTTTAGCGGTGCAGGAGCCGCCTGCTGTTGCGCATTGAAAGCCTGCGATTCAGGCAAGCGGCGCATAAGCAGCGGCACCAGCAGCAGCGGTACAATGCCGCCGACCCAAAACACGGTTTGCCATGCCTGCGCCAGCCCGCTAAACCCCATCGCCGCCGCCAGCGCAGCGCCAATCGGTACTCCGCAGTACATCAAGCTCACCGCCGTGCCGCGAAAACGTGGCCCGGCGGCTTCAGAGGTCAACGCAATCAGGTTGGGCAGAGCGGCGCCCAGGCCTGCGCCGGTCATCAGACGAGCAAAGACCAGTGACGGGTAGTCCCAGGCAAGCGCAGTCACAATCGAGAACAAACCGAATAGCGCAACGGAGCCCAGCAGAACCTTCTTACGCCCGTAGCGGTCGGCCAGCATACCGCCGCCAAGCGCGCCGGGTAATAAACCGATGATCCCGGCGCTAAAGACCCAGCCCATCTGCATTTTATCCAGCCCAAATGCCTGGGCAATACCCACGGCAGCGATACCGGCTGCTTGTAAATCCAGCCCTTCCATCAGGGCAACTAAAAAGCAAAGCCCGACGGTAAGCATCAGGCGTGAAGTGTTCGGGGGAGAGGAAACCTGAGAGATATTCGACATAATGCGACCTTTTGTAGAGTGCAGGTAAAAAAGTGGCCGATACGTTGCCGGCCACATTGTTTTTTCATTTTCGTTCGCCCGGTCAGTGCATTGCCGACCGGCTTTTTCTAGGCCCGTGCGTTGGCTTTGAGATCGAGCGCTACGTCAACGATCATATCTTCCTGGCCGCCCACCATCCGGCGTTTACCCAGTTCAACCAGAATATCGACCGCGCTCAGTCCGTAACGTGCAGCGGCCACTTCACTGTGGCGCAGGAAGCTTGAGTAGACTCCGGCATAGCCCAGCGCCAGCGTTTCGCGGTC
Source organism: Kluyvera sp. NPDC087067 (assembly GCF_044745165.1). Classification (NCBI taxonomy): domain Bacteria; kingdom Pseudomonadati; phylum Pseudomonadota; class Gammaproteobacteria; order Enterobacterales; family Enterobacteriaceae; genus Kluyvera; species Kluyvera sp. NPDC087067. The sequence continues at coordinate 970,234 of NZ_JBIUZS010000001.1, forward strand.
AACGCGTACCGGTCGGTCTTGTAGCGGACGCACCAGGTCATCAGCCGCCGCCATCAGCGCGTATAAATCCGTCCCGTGGTGCCAGCCCTGCTTGTCAGCGGCGGCGATAAACACTTCCAGCGGCGCGTTACCCGCGCCCGCGCCCATTCCGGCAAGGCTGGCATCGATACGATCGCAGCCCTCTTCAACCGCCACCAGCGAGTTGGCAACGCCGAGGCTTAAGTTGTGGTGAGCGTGCATCCCGGTCTGCGTCTCAGGGTTGAGAACGTCTTTTAGCGCGCGGAAACGGTCGCGAATGTCGTTCATGTTCATCGCGCCACCGGAGTCCACGACATAAATACAGGTTGCCCCGTAACTTTCCATCAGCTTCGCCTGACTCGCCAGATTTTGCGGGGTAGTCATATGACTCATCATCAGGAAACCGACGGTGTCCATGCCCAGCTCGCGGGCACAGGCAATGTGCTGCGCCGACACGTCCGCTTCCGTACAGTGCGTGGCAACGCGTACCACGCGCGCACCGGCCTGATACGCATTTTTCAGGTCATGAAGCGTCCCAATACCCGGGATCAGCAAGGTCGCAATTTTGCTGTGGGTGACCACTTCCGCGGCCGCCGCAATCCATTCAATGTCGCTGTGTGCGCCAAAACCGTAGTTAAAGCTCGAACCCTGCAAACCATCGCCATGCGCCACTTCAATGGAATCGACACGCGCATCGTCCAGCGCTTTGGCAATTTGACGCACGTTGTCGAGCGTGTACTGATGGCGGATAGCATGCATTCCGTCACGTAAGGTCACATCCGAGATATAGAGTTTTTTACCGTTCATGCGACTTCTCCTGCCACTTTCGTAAGCGTTTGCGCCATTTTTTCTGCGGTCGACATTGCCGCAGAAGTCATGATGTCGAGGTTTCCGGCGTAGGCGGGCAGATAGTGTGCGGCCCCTTCCACTTCCAGATAGACCGCGGTTTTCAGTCCTGAGAACTGACCTACGCCGGGGATGTTGACCGGTTTATCCTCTGGGATCACCTCAAACTGGACCTTCTGTTTCAGACGATATCCCGGCACATACGCCTGTACCGCTGCGGCCATCTGTTCGATCGAGGCTTCAATTTCTGCCTGCGAAGCCGCTTCGCTCAGCACGTAGACGGTATCGCGCATCATCACCGGCGGCTCAGCCGGGTTGAGAATAATAATGGCTTTGCCTTTTGCCGCCCCGCCGACTACTTCAATCGCCTGCGAAGTGGTTTCGGTAAATTCGTCGATATTGGCACGTGTTCCTGGGCCCGCCGATTTGCTCGAAATCGAGGCGATAATTTCGGCATAGTGCACTTTGGCAACGCGCGACACCGCCGCCACCATCGGGATGGTGGCCTGTCCGCCGCATGTCACCATATTGACGTTGCCCTGAGACAGATTTTTATCCAGGTTGACCACCGGCACGCAGTACGGCCCGATAGCCGCCGGGGTCAGATCGATAAGCCTGATGCCCGGTTTGGCCTTACGCAGCAACGCATCATTTTTCACGTGCGCACTGGCGCTTGTGGCATCAAAGACGATGTCGATATCATTGAATTCAGGCATCGCTATCAGGCCGTTCACCCCTTCATGCGTGGTCGCAACCCCCATACGCGCAGCACGAGCAAGACCATCGGAATTCGGGTCAATCCCGACCATCACCGCCATTTCAAGGTGTTTGCCGTGACGCAGAATTTTAATCATCAGATCGGTACCGATATTGCCGGAACCGATGATGGCGACTTTACATTGACTCATGACTGACTTCCTTCTTGCACAGAAAACGTGGTAGATACCGAGCCAATTCCCTCGATAACCGCCTCAAAACGATCGCCTGGATTGACCGCGACCATAGGCCCCAACGCCCCGGTGAGGACGATATCGCCCGCGCGCAGCGGTTCGCCGAGCGTAGCCATTTTGCGGGCCAGCCAGACCGCGGCGTTTAACGGATGCCCCAGGCATTCGCTACCGCGTCCGCTGGACACATCTTCGTCATTGCGCGTCATTTTCATGACGCAGTTTTTCAGATCCAACGCCGCCGGGCGCTGTGCCGGGCCACCGACGACATACACGCCGCAGGAGGCGTTATCCGCTACCGTATCCACGAACTTAATTGACCAGTCACGCACGCGGCTACCGACCACTTCGAGGGCTGGAACCACCCATTCAATGGCGTTAAACAGTTCATCAAACGTGGTGTCTGCGTGAGGCAGGTCGCGGTTTAAAACCAGCGCAATTTCGGCCTCAATTTTCGGTTGCAGCACGTGCGTAAACGGAATGGTTTCGTTATCGCCGTAGCACATGTCGGCAAACAGCGTGCCGAAATCAGGCTGGTCAACCCCCAACTGCTGCTGCACCTTAGGGTGCGTTAACCCCACCTTACGACCGACGATGCGCCGCCCTTGCGCCACGCCGTGCTGGACGTTAATGCGTTGAATCGCGTAGGCCGCCTCGGCATTTTCAACCCCGATAACTTCGCGCAGCGGTTCGATAGCGACACCGCTTTTTTCCGCCTCGCGCAACGCGAGCGCCAGCGTTTCCAGAGTGTGATTTGACATAAATGCTCCTTAGGCGCGGTCGAGAAAATTCAGAACCAGTTGGTTAAACGCATCCGCGTGCTCCCACTGGGCCCAGTGACCGCAGTCACGGTAAATATGCAGTTCGGAACCCGCAATCCCGGAAAGCAGACGCAGCCCCGCGTCCATCGGCACAAAGCGATCGTTACGTCCCCAGACCACCAGGGTTTGCGCCTTAATTTCACCAAGCCTTGCGCCAAAGTCAGGGAACTGTTTGGGATTGGCTTCGAGGCTTTTGATAAAGTTTTCCAGATGATCGCGGCGCGACAGCATGTTATTGAGGCGCGCTTCAAATAACGCCTCGGTCAGGTCGCTGGTGTCATAGACGAAAATGTTCATCATCTTTTTGAGGTTTTCGATGGTCGGCTCGCGGTACAACGCGTTCAGCAGTTTGATGCCTTCAGTTGGCATTGGGGTAAACAGGCTCATACCGCCCGTTCCGCCCCCCATCAACACCAGTTTGCCTGTGCGTTCGGGCCACGTCAGAGTAAACGCCACCGCGCTATGACCGCCCATTGAGTTACCCAGCAGATGAACTTTTTCAATATCCAGTTGGTCGACTACGCTTTTCAGAATGCGGGCGTTGAGATCAGAACGAGAACCGGTGCTGACGATGGAATCACTTTTCCCCCAGCCCGGGCAGTCCAGCAGCAGCACGCGGTAACCGGCTTCCACCAGTGGGTCGATGTTGCGACTAAAATTCGCCCAGCCGGTAGCGCCGGGGCCAGAGCCGTGCAGCAATACCACGGTTTCATCGCCCTGGCCGCAGTCGTTGTAGTGAATTTTTAGCGTCTGACCGCCTTCTTCGACGTTGAGAAAACGGCTGGTTGCGGCTTCGCTTTGTGGTTGATAGCTCATCATATTCTCCTGCTTAATCAATTTGTAGTGTGCGCGCTGAGGGAGCCAAATCCGGCGATCCATTCCGGGATCGGGCGATAATAACGGCCCTCGGTGCGGTAGCCGCCCATTGCCGATATCGTGGCGAACGCGGCGGCCCAGGTTTTCACTTCATGCGTCGATTTACCGGCAACGGCGGAAAGTTCTTCATTACTGATGGCATCGAGTTCGGATAACCGGCCCTGCTCAAGCAATGACATAAACTGGTTGTCCCAGATAGGATTCAGCGGGTGTAGCGTTTTCTGGTCTTCAACAAAGCGCTCAGCGGCTTCAATCACCCGGCGCTGACGCAGTTCGCGCTCGTCTGCCGGCAGTTGCTTGCCGCTTCCCAGCATGCGATCGCGCATATGGGCATCCACCTTTGCCAGCTCCGGCACCGGCGGCTGATGTGACAGTCCGCCAGAGCCCAGAATCAGCACGCGTTTATTCAGCGTCGACAAAAAACGCCCCATCGCTTCGCCTAACATACGGGTGCGCTGAAAGCCCGGTAACGGCGTGGCAACGCCGTTGATAAATATCGGTAGCACCGGCACCTTGTCTAAGCCACCCAAGAGCAATTCCAGCGGCTGGGCAAAACCGTGATCCACCTGCATACAGTAAGAGATGGCGAGATCGATTCCGCTTTTCATCACCGAATGGGCACAGGCTTCTGCCAGCTCTGTCGGCACTGGCAGATCACCGGCGCTGCTGGAGAAATCACCGATAGAAGTCGCGCCAATCCCTAAACAAAACGGCGGCATCACATCATAGAAAAAGCCGTTGTAATGGTCGGGGGCATAGAGCACCACCAGTTCCGGGTCAAAGGCGGCGATGCGCTCGCTCGCGCTGGCAATAACGCCGTTGACTTCATCAAGTACCGCTTTTTCCGGGTCGACATATCCCACTAACGGTGTGTGGGAGAGACAGTGGAGGTAAGCATTCATCTCAAGCCACCTTTTCAATATGCAGGTCTGAATCGACGCGTGTGAGCGCCATGACGCCCGCCAACTGGTCGAGGGTTTTGCTAAGGGTCTGCGGAATAGCCAGTGCCGCAACAAAACGGTCAGGCCGAATCACCACAATCGCGGTATCCTGCGCGGCAAACCAGGTTTTCAGTCGGTTCTGGGTATCGCCAATGCGCACCACGCCGTCGACATTGTCCTGCGGAGTACGAATCTGAACGTCAGGCACCACCTGAATAAAACAGGTGCCCAGCGCCCGCCATGTCTCAATTTGTTGTGGGGTCATGCCCCAAAGTGGGTTGCAGCCCCAGGCTATCACCGCAAACTTCGCGCCAATCACGTCATCAAGTAACTGCACATCGCCGTTCTCGCGCGTCACTTTGGGTTGAATGAACATCGTTCCGACCGGGGATTTTTTCTTGTGGTCGCCAGCCAGTAGCGCACCTTCACGGTACTGCGGCATTGGTTTAAAGCGCATTTCCAGAAAGTAGCTTTTAACCGGCGGGAGGTAGTTCAATAACCATGAGATGCCGTCACGCGCCGTGCCGTGCCAGCGTTTTGTCGGGGCGAGCACATTTCCGGCGGTGACTGAGAGATCGATCATCGCTTTTGCATGGTCGCGACGTTCCTGCTGATAGGTATCCAGCAATCTATCACCCGCTTTCCCGTTCACCACCAGCGCCAGTTTCCACGCCAGGTTAAAGGCATCGCGCATACCGCTGTTGTAGCCTTGCCCCTGCCAGACCGGCATGATGTGCGCCGCATCGCCAGCGAGCAGTACCCGGTCGATGCGAAAACGTGCCGCAAGGCGGGCGTTGTGCGTATAAACGCGCTGACGGATAAGCTCGACATTGTCCGGGTCCGGTAAAACCTGACTTAACAGCCGACGCATATTATCCGGCTCGCTAAGCTGCGCCTCGGTTTCCCCCGGCATCACCATAAATTCAAAGCGCCGTACGCCATGCGGGAGCGCCGCAGAAACATAGGGGCGCACCGGATCGCAGCACAGGTAGATGTGTGGCGTGGCGAGCGGGTCGTTGGCAATATCCACCACAATCCACTGATTTGGCGCTGTTTTCCCTTCAAACGGCACGTTCAGCGTTCGCCGTATCACACTCGCGCCGCCGTCACAGGCCACTAGCCAGTCGGCTTTAATCGTTTCGCGCTCCCCTTGCGGCCCCTTGAGACTTAACGTGACACTGTCACCGTCTTGACTAAAGGCATCGAGTTCCCGGGAGAACAGACAGCGGACATTGGGGAAGCGTGCCAGCCCCTGATACATCACCTCATCCACCTGAGGTTGGATAAAAGCGTTGCGACGCGACCAGCCAAATTCATCGGTCATCGGCTGAATATCAGCAAAGCAGCGGCCCTTTGGCGTCAGGAAACGCATGGCGTGCCACGGGGTCGTGTGCGGCAGAACTTTATCGACCAGATTAACGGCCTGCATGGTGCGCAGCGCCTCGTCGTCGATACCGATAGCGCGGGGATAGTCGATCAGTTTGTCCAGCTTTTCGACCACCAGCACCTGAATGCCCATCTGCCCCAGGTAATTCGCCATCATCAGGCCAACGGGACCTGCGCCAGCGATGGCGACCTGGACATGGTGTTGTACTGCGGGTTGGATATCCGGATTGGACGTTGTCATTTTCATACCTCACTTCTCGGACCAAACGGTTATGCCTCGGGAATCGCAAACCACTTGTTAAATTGATGTAAAAATATTTTTATTGTGGAGGCAGTATAGGTTGCGGCTTTTAGGCTACAATCGAAAAAAGCCGTTTTGTGCACCAGGTGCACAATACTGTTTTAATTGAATTAATGGTGGGTTAAATGAAAAGTAATGACGCCACAGATTACAAAACAGTACGTGGGTTAACGCGTGGGCTGTTGTTGCTGAACTTGTTAAATAAATTCGATGGAGGGGCGTCAACGGCGACGCTGGCGGAGTTTAGCGGTCTGCATCGCACCACCGTGCGAAGGCTGCTGGAAACCCTCCAGCAAGAGGGATATGTCCGCCGTAGCCTGTCAGACGATAGTTTTCGTTTAACCCTCAAAGTTCGACAGCTCAGTGAAGGATTTCGTGATGAACATTGGATTTCTGCGCTTGCAACGCCATTACTTGGTGAATTATTGCGCGAGGTCATTTGGCCAACCGATTTAACGACGCTTGACGTGGATGCCATGGTCGTTCGCGAAACCACCCACCGTTTCAGCCGACTCTCTTTTCACCGTTCGATGGTTGGCCGCCGTCTGCCGCTACTGCTTACCGCTTCAGGCCTCACGTGGCTTGCCTTCTCACCCGAAGCGGAACGTCAGCCGATCATTGAGATGCTAGCCGGACGCCCGGAAGATGAGTACCAGCTCGCGCGCGAACCGGAAAAACTCAATGCCATCCTCGAACGGACGCGCCAGCACGGCTACGGCGAAAATTTTCAGGGCTGGCAGCGAGAGGAGAAAATTGCCTCTATCGCCGTGCCGGTGCGAAGCCATGGGCGCGTGATCGGCTGCCTGAACCTCGTTTATATCGCCAAAGCGATGACCATTGAACAAGCGGCTGAGAAACATCTGGCGGCACTGCAACGCGTCACGCAGCAAATTGAGGAGCGGATGGAAGAACAAGAGATCGTCTATGACCATCGATGATTAAGCGTATTTTCGTGATTTGCGTATAAGACTTATCGCCTGCGCCCTATTTTTCCCTTTACAGGTTACGCCTAACATTCGGGTATTCCAGATAATACCCGGAGACATCATGAAAGCATTTGCCATTACCCGCGCCGCCACCGACGGCAGCAACATTCCGTTTATCACTGAGATTGAGCTGCCCGTCCCCCAGGCAAAAGGTCACGATATCCTGGTGGAAATTAAGGCCATTTCCGTAAACCCGGTCGACACGAAAGTTCGCGCGGGCTTCGCCTCCGATACCCCGCGTGTGCTGGGCTGGGATGCGGTGGGCGTGGTGAAAGCCATAGGTGACAACGTCACGTTATTTACACCGGGTGATGAGGTTTGGTACGCCGGTGCATTGGGACGTCCGGGCAGCAACAGTGAGTTTCAACTGGTAGACGAGCGCATCGTTTCCTTAAAACCCCGCACGCTGGATAATGCTGCGGCTGCGGCATTACCGCTGACCGCTATCACCGCCTGGGAGTTGCTTTTTGACCGGCTGGGGGTGCAGCGTGGAGGTAACGCAGGCGATACGTTGCTGATCGTCGGTGCAGCCGGCGGCGTCGGTTCTATCCTGACGCAGCTTGCCAGTAAGTTAACCAAAATGACGGTTATCGGTACCGCTTCTCGTCCTGAAAGCCAGAAATGGGTGCGCGATGCCGGCGCTCATCACGTTATCGATCATAGTAAACCGCTCACCGAAGAGCTGGCGCGTATTGGCATTAATGAAGTCACGCATGTTGCCAGTCTGAATAATACCGAGGCGCACTATCTGCAACTGATTGCCGCCCTGGCCCCGCAGGGGAAACTGGCGTTAATTGACGACCCGCATAGCCTGGACGTGGTGCCGCTGAAGCATAAAAGTATTTCGCTTCACTGGGAGTTTATGTTTACTCGCTCGATGTTTGAAACTCACGATATCAGCGCTCAGCATCATCTATTGAGCGAAGTCGCAACGCTGATTGATAACCAGACCATTCAGACGACGCTTGGCCAGCATTACGGCATCATCAATGCCGTGAATTTACAAAAAGCCCATACGCAGCTGGAAACCGGTCGTGCGGTCGGCAAAATCGTCCTCGAGGGATTTTAAGATGATTTCAATTATTGCGGTATTGAAGGCGAAAACGGGAAAAACAGAGGAATTGCGTGAAGCGCTCAAAGCGCTGCTGTTGCCTACGCGTAAGGAACCCGGCAATACCGACTACACCCTGTTTCAGTTGCGCGATGAGCCAGACGTATTTTATATGCGGGAGTCCTGGCGCGATCAGGCGGCGCTGGAAGAGCATATTTCCTTGCCCCATTTTCAGGCCTTTATCGGACAGATGGACAGCTTGCTGGCAGAGCCGATAAGACTGGATTATTTAACGCCCGTTGAGGCGGAGTAACACCCGGCGGCGCTGCGCTTGGCCGGGCTACGGGAAGGTAGGCTGCTTTCTCGCCTCCTATGTTGCAAGGGTTAACCGTTTAGCCACTTCAGGTAATGGGCGGGCCATTGCGTTGTTTGTGTCCCTGGCCGGCCCATAGCAAAACCATGCCCGCCTGTTGGATAGCGGTAGAAGGTCACAGGGACTTGTGCCCTGACGCAGGCGGCCTGCATGATGAGCGTGTTGTGCGGATCGGACACCGTATCGTTTTCCGCCTGAACCAGAAAGACCGGCGGCGTCTGGGTCGTCACATAATTTTGCACTGACCATGCCGCGTTCTGCGCATCCGTTGCCCTATTCCCCACCAGCATCTTATGCGTTGAGCTGTGATTATAGGGTTTCTCAAGAGTGATAATAGGGTAAATCAGCGCCGCGCGGTCAGCATACGCAGGTTGCTCATCGAGCCGATCCAAAATGGGATAACTGCGGTAATCGGTTCGTGTCGCGGCCAACCCCAGCAGATGCCCACCGGCAGAGAACCCGAGCACGCTCACCTTTTTTTCACGCTCACGCACGATTCTCAGCGCGCGTTGTGCATCCTGTAACGCGACCTTATTTCCATCATGCCAGCCTTCTCCCGGTAAGCGATAACTCAGTATATAAGCCGTGAGTCCCCGCTCAACCAGCCAGCGTGCCGCAGGCCAGGCTTCCATCGCCATTTCTATCCGTTTATAGCCTCCTCCCGCCGCAATCAGCACAGCATGACCTTTGGGCGATGGTGGCTCAATAACGGTGAGATACGGCGCGGCAATATGGCTTTGTGCCCCTTTTTCACTCACGTGAATCTCACCGACGGGCCCACCGCCACCGGGCGCTGTACCCGTCCACAATGACAGCATATAGGGTGTTTTTTGCCGCGGAGAAGCCAGCGCGACACCCGACGTTGCGCTTAAGGCCAGCGCGGAGAAATGAATAAGAAACTGTCGACGATCCATAAAAATGCTCGGCGAGTAGGAAGACGGTCAGTTAAGCCACATCCAGGCAGTAGCAGACGTTTAACGGCAAAACCACGGCTACTGGGAATCTACTTTAATAAAGTCAATAAACGCCCTTAGCGCTGGCGGAACCAGCTTACGGCCGGGGTAGTAAAGATAAGGCCCGGGGAATGGCAACCACCAGGGTTCCAGGATGGGTTCAAGGGCACCGCTGTCCAGATGGGGCCGCAGCCATTCTTCAAACAGATAGATAACGCCCAAGCCTGAAATTGCGGCCGCCACCCCAAGATCGGCGGCACCGCCAGCGCTATAAATCAGGGGGCCTCGCGGTTCTATCCGGCAATACTCCTCTCCCCGCTGATATTCCCAGAGTTCAATGTTCCCTTTGCTGAACCGCCCGGCCAGACAGTCCAGCTTGAGCAGTTCATCAGGATGTTCAGGCCGACCATGACGGTTCAGATAATCGGGAGAAGCGGCAGTGGCAAAGCGCTGTTCACGAGGGCCGATACGGGTGGCAATCATGTCCTGCTCTAAGCCTTCATCATAACGGATCCCGGCATCACAGCCGGCCGCAAGAATATCCACCAATCCACTCTGGCCGACAATTTCCACGTTTATTTCAGGATAAGCCTGTAAAAAACGCGGCAGGATATCGGGCAGGATCAGGCGAGCAACATTCACTGGCACATTAAGCCGCAAAGTCCCCACGGGCCGGTCTGCGCTGACCGCCGCCGCTTGCAGCGCGTTATCCAGTTCTTCAAGAGCGGGTAGCGCGTGCTCCAGCAGACGTTGCCCCTGTTCAGTCGGAGAAATACTTCGGGTGGTTCGATTCAATAAACGCACACCCAGGCGACTTTCAAGCCGCCGTACGGCATCACTGAGCCCGGATGGGCTGGCATGCAGTAACCGGGCGGCTTCGCGAAACCCACCTGAACTGGCTACTGTGGCAAAAATCTTGAGCGCATTAAGCTCCTCACCCGCTCTTTTGTTCAATCAATACTCCGGTCTATATCGATGGGGGTTAGCAACATTGTGCCTGTAAATATTTTCTGAATCATTATTCGCACGGTGAAACCCTAACTCGGATGAACCCCATTAGCGATCTGTATTGTACGTTTTAACGAACAACGTGTACGTGCCTCGCTGGATTATCAACTGCGGGAGATACCGCTACTATTATTTCGCTGGTTAAGACGTACTACAACTCAACAGGAAATATAGCTATGAACACAACGCAATCTCTCGCCTTGGTCACCGGAGCATCTTCTGGCATCGGGAGGGTCTATGCCCGTGAATTACTGAAACAAGGGTTTGATGTCATAGCCGTTGGCCGCCGTAAAGAGCGTCTGGAAGAGCTGGCTGCTGAATTTCCGCATCGCCGGGTAGACACCGTCGTGGCGGATTTAAGCACCGTGGAAGGGGTAGAAACCCTGTCCGACATCTGCCGTACACAACCGCTAACATTATTAGTCAACAACGCCGGGGTCTCCCACTATATGAGCTTTGTTGATTTGCCGGTTGAGAAAGCGCGAGAACTAATGAACATTAAAGTTCTGGCTCCTACTCTGCTGGCTCATGCAGCGTTGCCCGGTATGCTTAAACGTGGCAAAGGTACCATCGTTAATGTGGCCGGTATGCTGGCCTTTGGTGCGACCGCACCGCTCGGCAAAGCCGCAGGTCGCGCAACGTATGTTTCCACGCTGGCGCACCTGGTTAATTTAACCCTGGCGCTGCATGAAGAGTTCCAGAATAGCGGCGTGAAATTCCAGGTTCTTTGCCCAGGCGTGGTGGCGACTGAATTCCATGAACGTCAGGGCATGGATTTAAGCGCCTTCCCACGCATGACGCCAGAAAAAGTCGTCGAAGCCAGCCTGAAGTCCCTGCAACAAGATGAAGTGGTTTGTGCACCGGGCGTGGAAGAGGATCAGCTTATTACTGAAGCGCTGAAAGCCTCTCTGGCCGCCTTCCAGGGCCAGTCTCCCGAACTGGCAAGTCGCTACCGGTAATTCCCTCAGGCCGTGACACTGACGGCCATTCCCCACGCTTTGCTGGAGGTGAGCGCATGACGCACACTGATATTCAAACGGTTGGATTTATTGGTCTAGGCGATCAAGGTCTGCCAATGGCACAGGCTATCGCCCAGGCTGGTTTTGTACTTCACGTATGGGCGCGCAGGCCCTCCAGTCTGGAGGCGCTGGGCGATACCGCATACATTTCGCAATCGTCAGTAGAGGCTCTGGCCCGGCAATGCGATGTGATTTGTCTGTGCGTACGCAGCGATAACGATATTTTCGAATTGCTGGGTAAGGGCCTTCTGGCCCAAATCCGCCCCGGTACCGTTGTCATTAACCACGGCACCGGCACCCCTGCCAATGCACTTAAGCTGGCGCAATTATGTCAGTCAGCCGGGGCATTAACGCTTGACGTGCCGGTCAGCGGGGGGCGAATTGCGGCGCAAGCACGCACATTGACCGTATTAGTGGGAGGCAATGAAGATACCTTTATACGTTGCAAACCGGTACTCGAAAGTTTTTCCCGTGATACTCACTATATGGGGCCAACGGGCGCGGGGCAGTACGCAAAATTATTTAATAATGCCCTACTGGTTCAGAATTTTGCCTCTATAGCCCGTACGCTGGAACTCGCCGTGTTATGTGGCCTTAACCCACGTCAAACGCTTGAAGGGCTTAAGTCTGGTAGTGCTTTTAGCAATGCGATGAGTTACCTCAACACCATGATAACGCCCGCCAATGTTGCACATCATGTGGCAGTTCTGGGAGAAGATATGGCCTTGTTTGCTGACGCAATGGGTGCCACTGGCCAGCCCTGGCAGGCGGTTTACGAGCAGGGTATCGCAGGTATTCGCGCGTTACCGCAATTGATTGCGGCTCTGAATGCTGAGGAGGAAAAGCATGAATAACGACATCATAGAAGTGACCCAATCTGTACTGGCAGAAAGACAGAATCGTGACAGGGGATGGTGGCAGGCCTGGGAAGATGGCTTTACCTCTGATGCTTTTATTAATATGAGCTGGATTAATGATACTGCCGCCGAGTTTGTCAGGCGCACAAAGGCCTTATCCACCGATAAGATCTGGGGGCACCACCGCCTGTCGCCACCGACGGTGCGGGTTAATGGCAACCGGGCCATCGCCGAGCTGCCGCTGGGCATCGAGTTCCGTATCCTCGTAGAAGATGTGGAAGCGGATTTAGCCTCTTTTTGCCGTTCGCAATATCGGCTGGTAAAACAAGATGGTGTCTGGAAAATAGCCGGCATTACTTCAATTTATGAGTATGACACGATTACCCCAGCCCTACCCGGTGAACACCTGGCTATAAAGGCGCATGATCTCAAGCAATATCGGCCATCCTACCGCTGCCTGGCCTGGTATCTGGCAAAACAGGGAAATCCACTTACCCGCGAGCTGCCCGGTGATGACCGCCCGGACTTAAGCCGCCCTATTTATCAGGCTGAATGGGCGTGGCTCAATGGTGACAATAATTAACGGATGACTGCAAAAAGGCTAGCTAACCGGGCCACAGGGGCAACTTTGTGGCCTTTTTCGTTTTCATTCGGGTCAAATTCCGAAAAACAAACATCTGGATATACAAACAGTATCCGGGTGCTATAGGCTCCTCTCAATCCCGATTTCCGGGAGAGGCGCAATGTTGCGGGGGCTTGATCCCCGGCGGCAGGTGTTGCTGGAAAGAGAAAACCCCCGCACGTTGTTTGGGATAAACCTGGCAACATAACGGGGGCTAAACTTGAAACCGCAACTCAAGAATAGCCGCGAACCGTTGCCATTGCAATCAGGATGGCGGTATGACGCTAACGCAATGGGGTTTTATGTTCTGGCACGATCTGGGCGCTCCGCTCATGGTCAGCGTGCTCGCCGGTCTGATTTTAGGCTGGTGGCATAACCGGAAGTAAACTCCGGGCGTCGGTGCCGCCGTAATGGCAGCATGCGCCCGAACCAGGCCGCAGGGGGCAACTCTGCGGCCTTTTTCGTTCTCATCCGGGTCAAATTCCGAAAAACAAACATCTGGATATACAAACAGTATCCGGCTGCTATAGGCTCCTCTCAATCCCGATTTCCGGGAGAGGCGCAATGTTGCGGGGGCTTGATCCCCGGCGGCAGGTGTTGCTGGAAAGAGAAAACCCCCGCACGTTGTTTAGGATAAACCTGGCAACATAACGGGGGCTAAACTTGACATCGCAACTCAAGAATAGCCGCGAACCGTTGCCATTGCAATCAGGATGGCGGTATGACGCTAACGCAATGGGGTTTTATGTTCTGGCACGATCTGGGCGCTCCGCTCATGGTCAGCGTGCTCGCCGGTCTGATTTTGGGCTGGTGGCATAACCGGAAGTAAACTCCGGGCGTCAGTGCCGCCGTAATGGCAGCATGCGCCCGAACCGGGCCGCAGGGGCAACTCTGCGGCCTTTTTCGTTCTCATCCGGGTCAAATTCCGAAAAACAAACATCTGGATATACAAACAGTTTCCGGGAGAGGCGCAATGTTGCGGGGGCTTGATCCCCGGCGGCAGCTGTTGCTGGAAAGAGAAAACCCCCGCACGTTGTTTAGGATAAACCTGGCAACATAACGGGGGCTAACTTGTCTCTAAGCAATTCAAGAATAGCCGCGAACCGTTGCCATTGCAATCAGGATGGCGGTATGACGCTAACGCAATGGGGTTTTATGTTCTGGCACGATCTGGGCGCTCCGCTCATGGTCAGCGTGCTTGCCGGTCTGATTTTGAGCTGGTGGCATAACCGGAAGTAAACTCCGGGCGTCAGTGCCGCCGTAATGGCAGCATGCGCCCGAACCGGGCCGCAGGGGGCAACTCTGCGGCCTTTTTCGTGTTCAGAGGTACTGTTTGTGGAAAATTAGGGGTAATAAGCTTAGACGGTTTGCATTTGCTTTCGTTATATAATCAAATACACATCGTTTATTGACTCCTGACTGAGCATCTCATGTCCACATTACATCATTTATTCCTGAGTCTGGCGTTAGTCTGCGCCAGTCTGACTGTTATCTCGCCTGCACAAGCTGACCGTATTGTCACCGATCAGCTTGGCCGCCAGGTCACACTGCCTGATACCGTTAACCGCGTGGTTGTCCTCCAGCATCAAACGCTCAACCTTCTTGTTCAACTCAATGCAGCTGACGATATTGTCGGCGTGCTCAATAGCTGGAAAAAGCAGCTTGGCCCAGCGTTTGCTCGCTTCATGCCGACCATTGAAAAAATGCCGATGCCCGGCGACCTGACGCAGGTTAACATTGAGAGCCTGTTGGCACTGCATCCGCAGGTGGTTTTTGTCGCAAACTACGCGCCTTCTGAGATGATTCAGCAGATTCAGAATGCGGGGATCCCGGTTGTGGCTATTTCGCTTCGTGAAGATGCTGCCGGTGAAAAGAATAAGATGAACCCATCGATGGGCGATGAGGAACGCGCTTACAACGAGGGGCTTAAGCAAGGTATCCGCCTGATTGGCGAGGTGGTTAACCGCCAGAACGAAGCGAATGCCTTGATTGACTACACGTTTGCTGCCCGTGCGAAATTCAATGCCCCGGTTGCCGCTATCCCGCAAGCTGAAAAAGTGCGCGTATATATGGCTAACCCCGATCTCAATACCTATGGTTCAGGTAAATATACCGGCCTGATGATGCAGCATGCCGGGGCGATGAACGTCGCTGCCGCCACGGTCAAAGGCGCTCGGCAGGTTTCTCTGGAACAGGTACTGCAATGGAATCCACAGGTGATTTTCGTCCAGGATCGCTACCCGGATGTGGTACAGCAAATTACAACCGATCCCCAGTGGCAAGGTATTGATGCGGTAAAAAATCATCGCGTCTGGTTGATGCCGGAATACGCCAAGGCCTGGGGCTATCCAATGCCAGAAGCGCTGGCGATTGGCGAGCTGTGGATGGCGAAAAAACTGTATCCGCAACGCTACAAAAACGTCGATGTCGATAAGCAGGCACAGGACTATTATCACCGCTTCTACCGTACTGATTGGCACGCGAATGCTCATCAGTAGTCACCCTAAAATGGTTCAGGGTGGGTTGATATTGCTCACCCTGTTGGTCGCGTTGGTCTCGCTGTGTTTTGGGCAGTACGGCTTGTCGATTGGCGACGTAGTGACCGCGCTAAGCCATCCCCATCACACCGCCGATATTGCCCATCAAATCGTCTGGTCCGTTCGCCTGCCCCGCGTTCTCATGGCGCTGCTGGCCGGAGGTGCGTTAGGGCTCTGCGGGGCCACCTTGCAAGGCGTATTCCAGAATCCCCTTGTTGATCCGCATATTATCGGCGTCACCTCCGGCTCCGCCTTTGGCGGCACGCTAGCGATCCTGCTTGGACTCAGTATGCCGATGATGATGGGAACCACCTTCTTCTTCGGTTTGCTGGCGCTAACGCTGGTCTATCTGTTGGCGTCACTGCAAAAGCGGGAAAGCACGCTGGTACTGATCCTCGCCGGTATTATCCTCAGCGGATTTTTTGCAGCGCTGGTCAGTTTGATGCAATACATGGCGGATACCGAAGAGGTGCTACCGAATATTGTTTTCTGGCTGCTGGGCAGTTTTGCCACCGCTAACTGGACCAAGGTGCTGCTGCTGGCAGCTCCCGTCACGGTGTCTGCATTGATTCTGTATAAGCTACGCTGGCGTATCAACCTGCTGTCACTTGATGATAAAGATGCTCGCGCGTTGGGTGTTCGGGTGAGCGCGTTGCGCCGTGGTGTCCTGCTGTGCTGTGCCCTGCTGGTTGCCGCACAGGTGGCCGTTAGCGGCAGTATTGCGTGGGTGGGTCTGGTGATCCCGCATTTGGCCCGTATGCTGACCGGTGCCGATCATCGCCGTCTCCTTCCGTGTGCATTCTGGCTGGGAGCCAGTTTTATGATACTGGTTGACGATATTGCCCGCACGCTCACCGCCGCCGAAATTCCCATAGGGATCATCACCGCATTGGTAGGGGCCCCTATTTTTGCCGTCATGTTGATACGCGCTAACCGTAGAGGAATGCTCAGATGACTCCGACGCTCACGCTTTCCCATCTGGAATATGGACACAAAAAAGCGCTATTTACGCCATTGAGCCTGCATTGCCAGCCCGGCGAGGTTTGGGCCGTACTGGGCGCGAATGGGCGCGGAAAAAGTACACTTTTAGATACGATAACCGGTGTGCTTCCGGCGCTTGCCGGGGAGATGGTCGTCACCGGCGGCGTGGGCATCGTACCGCAGTCGTTTCGCCCCGCTTTCGCCTGGCGGGTCAAAGAGGTCGTGTTAATGGGCCGCGCGCGCCACATCGGCCTCTTCGCCCAACCGCAAGCAGAAGATGAACGGCAGGTGTTGGATGCTCTGGCATTGCTGAATATTACATCGCTTGCCGACACGCTATTTAGCACCCTTTCCGGTGGGCAACAGCAACTGGTCATGATTGCCCGCGCGCTGGTCAGCGCCAGTCAGAATATCCTGCTGGATGAACCCTGCTCGGCGCTGGATTTAGGCAATCAGGAAACGGTGTTGCAGCTTATCAGTAAGCTGGCGCATGCCCAGTCACGCACGGTGATGTTTACCACCCACGATCCCACCCATGCGCTACAGGTCGCCAGCCACACGCTGCTGCTGTTACCCGAAGGTCAGTGGCTTGCGGGAACCACGGCGGAGGTGGTGCAAGAAGCTAATCTGCAGCGGGCATACGGGGTCGCGGTACGCAAAATTCAGCTGGCGGATTACCCTACAGCGGTGGTCACTCCGCTGTTTAATCTTCGTCGCTAACGGCAAGAAAACCCGCGTCACGCAGGCAACGCTGTCCTTCATCGGCCAGAATAAACTGGCAAAATTGCCGCGCACCGTCGCTTTCATCCAACATCGCCAGATAATATTCGCAGCGAATATTCCACGGTTGGGGAATGGTGATGTTGCGGATAGCCCTCTCCCCATCGAGTGCGCGGGCGTAATGGGCATAGCCAATAAACAGGTC
The DNA here is from genome assembly GCF_044745165.1 of Kluyvera sp. NPDC087067. Classification (NCBI taxonomy): domain Bacteria; kingdom Pseudomonadati; phylum Pseudomonadota; class Gammaproteobacteria; order Enterobacterales; family Enterobacteriaceae; genus Kluyvera; species Kluyvera sp. NPDC087067. The sequence continues at coordinate 987,682 of NZ_JBIUZS010000001.1, forward strand.
GGTCAGACCTTGCTGTATCAGCCAACGACTCGCTATCTCGCCCGGTGGAACGCTAAGCGAATGACGCCCACCCACCAACGGTATGGCTCGCTGTTTTAAGGACGCGCCAAGGCCTGGATAGTCGACATCGAGGCTGTCAAACAGCTGCCAGGTATAGTCTCCAGACGGGTCACACAGCGGTGTCGATGTCCCTAGCCGCAGCGAGTTATCGCTTAATAATGCCAGCCAATCCTTTGCTGCCGTCTCGGGCGTATTTTTGACCGTTAAGATAAGCTGATTTCGCGCAAAAGGTTGCAGACCGTGCGCACGCCCGGCGTCGCTTAACGCTTGCGGATGCTGACGATTAGCCGAGGCAAACACGGAACATGCCGCGCCATTTTCAATGCGTTCACGCAGCAGCCCCGCGGGGCCGAAAACCATATCAACCGCGATGCCCGTTTGTTGGGTAAATTTCGCCTGTAATGGGATAAATGCGCGGCGTAGACTCCCAGCCGCGAGTAATGTCAGAGTAGATTTCATAAAGATACGTAATAGCCCTGGATGAGCGTTATATTACTCGGGCTATTACGTTAATGACCAGCGCTTAGTAGCGAATCTCTGCCAGCGCCTGCAACTGCTCAGGCGTTGCGACCGGCAGATGGAAAAAGTCCAGATAAGCCGGGATCATTTCAAACAGCATATCGGTGCCGCGCTGCACCTGGCATCCTCGCGCCATCGCCGCTTGCAGAAACGGCGTAAATTCCTGCTTCATGACGACTTCGCCAACAAAAGTCCCGGGGTCAATCCGCGCGACATCCATCGGTAGCGAATCGCCGGGTGACATGCCCAGTGGCGTGGCGTTAACCACCAGCGAGTGTCCGGCCGGATCGTTGGACTTAAGCGTCAGCTTTAGTCGCGGATAATGCGTTTGTAGGCGGTGTGCCAGCGCCTGTGCCGTCGCTTCCTGAGTATCATACAACGTGAGATGACTCACCCCCGCCGCGGCAAGAGATGCCGCAATCGCCGACCCTACGCCCCCGCTCCCTACTACCAACGCACGCGCGCCGAGAGCGCGGAAACCTTTGCGTTGAATGCCGCGCACAAAACCGTCGCCGTCGAACATGTCTCCGGTTAGCGTGCCATCATTTTCCCGACGGATAGCATTACAGGCACCGGCAATTTGCGCGGTCGGGCTAAGCCTGTCCACCAGTTCACAGGTTGCCACTTTATGCGGCATCGTCACCAGGGCGCCGGTGATATTGGTCAGGGAAAACAAGGCCGGAAGCAGTGCGGCATAATCTTGCGGTTTCACCCCCATCGGCACCACTTTCACATCAACGCCTTGATTTTCAAACCAGGGGTTATAAATCATGGGGGCTTTAAAGCTGGCGGTTGGATATCCCAGGTGCGCAATCAACTGTGTGTGTCCGCTAATCTGCATGAGCACTCTCCGTAGTCAGATCCAGCTCAATGCGTTTCACGTCACCGAGGATAAATACATAGGCGATAACGCCAAGCAGTGCAGCGCCGCCAATATAGATAAGGGCATAGAAAAAATTACCGTAGGCAGCGACGATAAAGCCAATCACCAACGGTGTCAGGATCCCTGCGAGGTTGGCACAAAAGTTAAATAGCCCGGCGGTGACTCCTCCTAACCCTGTTGGCGCCATATCGGAGATGAGCGTCCAGCCCAAGCCGACCATGCCCTGACCAAAGAATGCAAACGACATCACCAGAATGACCGCCGTGTCGCTGGTCAGCCAGTTGGCGCTAATAATGCAGCTCGCCATCAGCAGGCCGGCGATAATCGGCAATTTACGCCCCAGATTGGCATTACCGGTGGCCTTGAGTAATTTATCCGATACCCATCCACCAAACATCACGCCGCCTGCCGCCGCCAGGAACGGCAGAATGGCAAAGAAGCCCACCTTCAGCCACGGCATATGTCGTTCGGTAGCCAGATAGGTTGGAAACCAGGTCAGGAAGAAAACCAGAACCGTATTACCCGCAAACTGGCCGATGCTGGCGCCGACAATCTGGCGCTTGCTCAGCAGCTGTTTCATCAGCGGCCAGCTAAAGACTTTACGCTGTTCAGCACCGGAACTCATGCCACCGCCCGCGGTGATATAGTCGCGCTCCTGTTCGCTAAGGCTGGCATCGTCATGCGGCTCGCGATAGTGTCGCCACCACACCAGCGCAAAGAGGATGCCTATAACGCCAACGCTGATAAACAGCGCGCGCCAGCCAAAACCCTCCATAATCCAGAACAGAAGCGGCGCAAAACAGGCCAGTCCAAGATATTCCCCTACCGTGTACACCGCCGTCGCTTTCGCCCGCTCATGCTGCGGGAACCAGGCGCTTACCACCCGACTGTTCACCGGAAAACACGGCGCTTCACTCACTCCCAGTCCGAAACGGCACAGCAGCAGCGTTTTTAAGCCAACGGCGAAACCGTGAAATAGCGTAAAAAGCGACCAGAAACTCAACGCCAGGAAATAGGTAATTTTATTGCCGAAGCGGTCAAGAAACATGCCGCCGGGAATTTGTGCTAAGGCATAGGTCCAGGCGAAAGCGGAAAAGACGATCCCCATCATCGCCGCGCCGATACCCAATTCCTGAGTCAACTGCGGGGCAGCGATACCCAGCACAGTCCGGTCGAGATAGTTGATCATGGTGCCTACTGCCAGCAACGCCAGAATACCAATGCGTCGCCGGGAGCGAGGAACAGCATTGACCGCCCGAGCGGTCGCCACGCGATTATGGCCGAGTGTGTTCATAGTGTTTACCTGTCATTGTCGGGTGCAGATGAATATTATTTTTATGTTCTATCCGGGGCACTAACGTACCGGGTGGTACATTTTGATTCAACGGTACTGCATTGCGGAAAGCCGCACGGCGGCATTTACCGCGCCATATTGCGCGTATCCATGACGTCTTTGCGTCAATTCAAAGAAGAAGCGTCCTTCACTAAACGGCCAGGTGTAGCGATGCAAAAATTCACCGCCCGAACTATCGCGGTCGTAGAGGATTTGCAGGCGCTGGAGAATATCGGCTTGCACACCATTGCCGAAACGCGCCACCAGGTCTTCATAATAGTTAGCGGGCACCGGCAGTGAGAGCGATGCATCCAGCGGCTGACTCTCCAGCAGCGCCGGAAGATCGTGACAGGCAAAAGCCGCATGCTGCAATCCCGCCCCTTGATAGCAAGCTACCGAACGCGCAATTTGCGTGGCGCGACTTTGTGAAATATTCAGCGCAAGACGAATATTTCCCTGCGGACTCTGTACTGCCAGACTGCGAACCAACCCGTAGGGGTCGGGCATGGTTTGTTCATGCTCGAGCGCGAAGCCGAGCACCGTACGGCAGAACATCACCCAGTTATCCCGGCTATCTGCATCCATTCCTAATGCCAGATGATCGATACCCAGCAGATTGCCGCCGTGGCTGTCCGCCGTCAGATTGAAATCTTGTGCGTAGATATTCTGATGGTCATCAACCAGATAAATCAGACTGCCATCCGGTGCGCAAACTGCGGGGATCGTGCTTTCATTCGGCCCGGCATCCCCCTGCCAGGTGGCGTATCCGTAGGCTTTCGCTCGGGCAACGATGGGCGCGCTCTCGCTAACCCTTAACGCCATAGCACACAGCGACGTACCGTGACGCTGATAGAAATGATCGGCCCAGCTGTGGGGCTGAGAGTTGATAATCACCCGCGCACCGCCGTTACTCCACAGTGCGACCTGTTTTGTCCGGTGCTGACCCGCCAGCCGAAACCCCATGCCACTTAGCATCGCGCTAAGTTTTTTGGCCTCTGCGGGGCTGGCGGCAAATTCAATAAATTCGGTGCCGTTAAAGGTCGGCAGAGCGGCTGTCACGAATAAATCCGCATCGGTATGGCCCAGCGCCCGGTGAGTCTGCTCTTCCAGCCACAGCAGCGAGCGGTAGCCATCTTTCGCCGTCGCCCCATTGGGCGAAGCGCGAAAACCATCGTTAAAAATTTCCAGCGACCACGGCCCGCGGTAACCGTGTTGCGTGAGCTGACGGGCAAACTCCACCAGCGGTAATTCACCTTGTCCAGGGAAGCAGCGGAAATGACGGCTCCATTCCAGGACATCCATTTTCATGAGCGGCGCATCCGCCAGCTGCAGGAAGGTGATTTTCTCCACCGGGACTTCATGCAAACGATGCAAATCATCGCCTAGTGACAGGATATGGAAACTGTCGAGTACAATGCCCAGCGCCGGGCTATCCACGGCCTTCACCCGCTCCCAGGCCTGATACCAGCGATTGACGTGCGTACCCCACGCCAGCGCCTCGTAACCTACCTGGATATTCTCTTGTTCTGCCAGCGTCGCCAGCGCACGCAGGTCGGCAACTTGTTGTTCAAAATCAGCGGAACAATCGGCCTGCACGTTGCTGCACAGCAACATCGTGTCGCAGCCTAGCTCATGCATCAGCGCAAATTTGCGTTTTGCCCGCGCCAGGTTGGCGGCAAATTGCTCGCGCGTAGCGCCTTCAAAATCACGAAATGGCTGAAACAGCGTGATTTTTAGTCCTAAATCGTCAGCCATATTACGGACATCTGCCGGCGTACCGGTATAATAGAGCAAATCATTTTCGAAGATTTCAACGCCCTGGTAACCGGCCGCTGCAATCGCGCTCAGTTTTTCAGGCAGGGTTCCAGAAATTGATACGGTAGCAATCGAACGCAACATAGTTTCACCTGACTTAAGCGGTAACAGTTGCATCGAATATGAACCATTTGGTTAAATCGCGCCAGATTTGGTTGCTAAATTGTGATCATAGTGTGTATTTTTTGTTCCTTTGGAATTGTTAACAGGAGTTGTTATGTCCGCCATTGCTCACGATGAAGCCCAATCGCTCAAGACGCGTATTTTTACCGCTGCGATCGCCGTTTTTGCCGAACATGGGCTGGCAGGCGCCAGAATGGAACAGATCGCCGGAGAGGCGCAAACCACCAAGCGCATGGTGGTCTACTACTTTAAAACCAAAGAGTTACTGTACCAGGCGGTTCTGCAATATGTTTACACGCGCATTCGGGAAACTGAGCAGCAGCTGGGGCTTGAGAATCTGCCACCGGTAGAGGCATTGGTGCAATTAGTGAAGTGGAGTGTGCGTTATCACGTAGAGCATGCCGATTTTATGCGGATTATCTGTATGGAGAATATGCAGCGCGGCAAATGGCTGCTGGCGTCCGGGGATATGAAGCAGTTAAACAAGAGCGCCCTCTCGCTGCTTGAACACATTCTGCACCGTGGGCAAGAACAGGGAATTTTTCAGCCGGCGCTGGAAGCTCGGGATGTACATCGGTTGATCAGCAGCTTTAGTTTCTATCAGGTGTCTAACTTTTACAGCTTTAATAGCCTCTATCTGGATGGTCCACTTCCGGACATCGATGACGAAGCGCTTATCACCCACCACAGCGAGCTCGCGGTAAAAGCTATTTTGCGCTTCGTCATCGCCTGATTATTGATATTTGTCGGTCAGGGTTGACCGGATAGCGCTTTCACCACCTTTTGCATCGCATCGCGCGTCAACTCTGAGCGCTGGATCTTGCTATTCGCCAGCGCCGTTCGCACCACACCCGCAATCACCATATGCTTTGGCTCCTGGCCTAAATCCCGCATTTCCAGGACAACCTTACCCACAACGCGACACATCTCCTGGTATAAAACATCGTCTTTTGCTTGATTACCCATATGTTCGCACTCGCTATTTTCCATTAATAATCAGTTCATTATTGTTTTCTTCTATCGATAAAGCAAATCAGCGCGCAACGCAGGCTCCTCTGAGCTTGCACGTTGCGCATTGCAACTGTTACTTTTTAACAAGATATTCGTTTTTATTTTGTTAATAAGTGACTTTTGATTTTGAAACGGCGTTTTTATTTTCTTTTTTGCGTATTACATCGTATAATCTGCCGCGTTTCTTTCTTGAATGGTTTCAGCTCATTGGACTGCATTAATAAACGATTAAAACATCGCCTATTTCACTATGCTGAACCTCTAGCACACTTTCCTCTGCACGCTTTTTTTATGTCACCTATCCTTATGGCGTGGCATAGCAACTTTCGTAATACAGCTTTAGCTCTGTGGCCATGTGGACATGGAGCGAAAATTCAAAATCCCAATCCTTCTCAATCTCAACCTAAAAGACTAAGACTGTCATGAAAAAGACCAAAATTGTTTGCACCATCGGACCAAAAACTGAATCCGAAGAGATGTTAGGCAAAATGCTTGACGCTGGCATGAACGTAATGCGTCTGAACTTCTCCCACGGTGATTACGCAGAACACGGCCAGCGCATCAAGAACCTGCGCAACGTGATGAGCAAAACCGGTAAGAAAGCCGCTATCCTGCTGGATACCAAAGGCCCAGAAATTCGTACCATTAAGCTGGAAGGCGGTAACGACGTTTCCCTGAAAGCTGGCCAGACCTTCACTTTCACCACCGACAAATCTGTTGTGGGTAACAGCGAAATCGTTGCTGTAACTTACGAAGGCTTCACCACCGACCTGACCGTAGGCAACACCGTACTGGTTGACGATGGTCTGATCGGCATGGAAGTTACCGCTATCGAAGGTAACAAAGTTATCTGTAAAGTGCTGAACAACGGTGATCTGGGCGAAAACAAAGGCGTTAACCTGCCAGGCGTTTCTATCGCTCTGCCAGCACTGGCTGAGAAAGACAAACAGGATCTGATCTTTGGTTGCGAGCAAGGCGTTGACTTCGTTGCTGCATCCTTTATCCGTAAACGTTCTGACGTTGTTGAAATCCGCGAGCACCTGAAAGCGCACGGCGGCGAAAACATCCAGATCATCTCCAAGATCGAAAACCAGGAAGGCCTGAACAACTTCGACGAAATCCTCGAAGCATCTGACGGTATCATGGTTGCTCGTGGCGATATGGGCGTTGAAATCCCAGTTGAAGAAGTTATCTTCGCTCAGAAAATGATCATCGAAAAATGTATCCGTGCGCGCAAAGTGGTTATCACTGCGACCCAGATGCTGGACTCCATGATTAAAAACCCACGCCCTACCCGTGCAGAAGCTGGCGACGTTGCTAACGCCATCCTTGATGGTACCGATGCCGTTATGCTGTCCGGTGAATCCGCTAAAGGTAAATACCCGCTGGAAGCTGTGACCATCATGGCAACCATCTGCGAACGTACTGACCGCGTGATGACCAGCCGTCTGGACTTCAACAACGACAGCCGTAAACTGCGCATCACCGAAGCCGTTTGCCGTGGCGCGGTTGAAACTGCAGAAAAACTGGACGCTCCGCTGATCGTGGTTGCGACTCAGGGCGGTAAATCTGCTCGCGCTATCCGTAAATACTTCCCGGATGCCACCATCCTGGCCCTGACCACCAACGAAACTACCGCGCGTCAGCTGGTGCTGAGCAAAGGCGTTGTTGCACAGGTCGTTAAAGAAATCAGCTCTACCGATGATTTCTACCGTCTGGGTAAAGAAGTTGCAGTAGAAAGCGGTCTGGCTCAGAAAGGTGACGTGGTCGTTATGGTTTCCGGTGCCCTGGTACCGAGCGGAACAACCAACACTGCATCTGTGCACGTACTGTAATAATTCACATACTTATTATAGTTTGCTTAAAAAAGCGCCCGCTGGGCGCTTTTTTTATACATACAGATAACATTGCTGAATAAAAATCAAATAGGCTGGCACTATTTAAAACGCGATTATCTAAGAGGAATCCGATGGAAGTTACCTGTTTTCACAGACTTTTTCGCTAAAAAAGCCGCGAGTCGATGCTTCTTTGAGCGAACGATCAAAAATAAGGGAAAACGAATAAAAATATCTTCTCAATATAAAAAAGTTTGTGTAATACTTGTAACGCTACATGGAGATTAACTCAATCTAGAGGGTATTTATAATGAATCGTACTAAACTGGTACTGGGCGCGGTAATCCTGGGTTCTACTCTGCTGGCAGGTTGCTCCAGCAATGCTAAAATCGATCAGCTGTCTTCTGACGTTCAGACTCTGAACGCTAAAGTTGACCAGCTGAGCAACGACGTGAACGCAGTGCGTTCCGACGTTCAGGCTGCTAAAGACGACGCAGCACGCGCTAACCAGCGTCTGGATAACGCAGCTACTAAATACCGTAAGTAATAGTATCTGTGTAATGAAAATGGCGCATTTCATGCGCCATTTTTTTTGCACATATAACCACACTTTTTATAAGGATATTCTCATGAATCGTACTAACAAACTGGTATTAGGCGCCATCATTCTGGGTTCTACCCTGCTGGCAGGTTGCTCCAGCAACGCGAAAATCGATCAGCTCTCTTCTGACGTTCAGACCCTGAGCGCAAAAGTTGACCAGCTGAGCAATGATGTTAACGCCATCCGCGCTGACGTTCAGGCTGCTAAAGATGACGCCGCACGCGCTAACCAGCGTCTGGATAACCGCGTGACCCACATTCGTAAATAATTCGAATCAGATATAATAATGGCGCACATTGTGCGCCATTTTTTTTGCCTGCAATCCGACAAGCTTACTGCGTCATTTGATTTGACGATGACTCTGCGTTTTGTGCGGAGAGTACCGACGACGTTGCTGCGGCCGTTGAATCTGAAACCATCATCGGGTATCCGGCACGACGCGTCAGGCTTTTCTTCACCAGCGCCTCGCTCACACCCTTCTGCTCAGCAAACTGCTTAAATTCCGGCGACAGTGTAATCTTCATAGTTTGTGTATCCTGCGCTTCGTTCGGCGACAGCGGACGGTGAACTTCCAGATAGTGTGCGCCATTCGGCTCCACGGAATATTTTACCGGTTCGTTAATCACTCTGACCGTCGTCCCGCTGCGAACCTGGGCAAACAGCGCTTTGATATCCGGCGCATTCATACGAATACAACCGGAACTGACACGAAGCCCGACGCTATCCGGCGCGTTAGTGCCGTGAATAAGATATTCGCCGTTACCGTAAGCCAGACGCAGCGCAAACAGCCCCAGCGGATTACCTGGGCCCGCAGGAATCACGGCAGGTAAAGTCACCCCGCGTTCGAGCGAACGGGCGCGAATGCCCGCCGTCGGTGTCCACGTTGGATTTGGGATCTTCTGTCCAACCCGCGTGGTCATCTCAGGCGTCTCAAGCCCCTGTTGACCGATGCCAATCGGGAACACCTGCACTATCTGCTCGCCCGGAGGAAAATAGTACAGCCGCAGCTCAGCAAGGTTTACGACGATCCCGTCACGCGGCACGTCCGGTAATAGCATTTGCGAAGGAATGGTGACCACCGTTCCCGGCATGGGTGAGGAGGCGATAGTATTATTGGCCTCGAGAATCAGCATCGCCGCCGTATCATAACGTCGGGCAATGGCCTGTAGGTTCTTATCCCCCTCCTGAACGGTGTAGATTTGATTGTGACCGATTAAACGGCTATTGGCAGGGGGTAACGGGTAGTCGACGGCCCAGGCGCTGGAAAACGCGCTGAGGGCGCTTAAAATGCTGAGTGTGATAAGAGACGCGCGCTTCATATCTGGATTCCTTATTCATATTCACTGACAACATGCCAGAAAGCTGAACCACCAGTGAGGCGGACATACAGCCCGCCTTGCTTCTTAACAGATTGGAAGCTGTCTTTTCTATAGTAGCTAAATTAGTGGGACCTCGCCGCCGCACGCGCGCGAATTGCACGGATCATTGCTTCCAGTCCCTGAGTTCGTGACGGCGTCAGGTGCTGTGCCAGCGCCATCCGCTCAAACCAGGGGCGAACGTCAAAGGTTTCAACGTCCGCGGCGGTCATTTCATCGTAGAGGATAAACACCACGGCAATCAACCCTTTAACGATTGCCGCATCGCTATCGCCCCGTAAAGTCATGCGCCCTTGCTCATCGGTACCCATGACTATCCATACCTGGCTTTGACAGCCCTGAATGCTGTTCTGCGCGCTGTGCTCTTCCGGGGTTAGCGGCGGCAGCCGTTGACCCAGTTCGATGATATAGAGATATTTCTCTTCCCAGTTGGCGCAGCGATTGAAGTTGCGCAATAGCTTGTCTTTATCCGGTAAAGCCGCCATCGTTGGCTCCCTGTTATCCCAGTAAACGTTGAATACGCTGTAGACCGGCCACCAGACGATCCACCTCTTCCACCGTGTTATACATCGCCAGTGACGCCCGGCACATGGCCGGCACCTGATAAAATTCCATCAGCGGCATGGCACAGTGATGCCCGGTGCGAACGGCAATACCGTAGTTATCGAGGAAGCTGCCCACATCGTAGGCGTGGTGTTTGCCGAGGTTAAACGCGATAACGCCCAGACGGTCGGCGGGGCCATACAGATGTAGATCAGGAACCTGGGATAACGAATCAAGTGCATAACGCATCAGCGTTTGCTCATATTCTCCGATTTGCGCAAGCCCCAGCTCGCTGACGTAATCCAGCGCCGCCCCCAGCCCGATAATGCCGCCGGTATTCGGCGTTCCGGCCTCAAATCGCCACGGCGCGTTTGCCCAGGTGTTGCCCTGCGTCAGACTGACGGTCGCAATCATTGAACCGCCCCCTTCCCACGGCGGCATATCTTTTAGGAGCCCGGCTTTGACATACAGCGCGCCAATTCCGGTTGGCCCATAGAGTTTATGGCCGGAAAAAGCGTAGAAATCACAATCCAGCGCCTTTACATCCACCGCGTGGTGCATCACCGCCTGCGCGCCATCCACCAGCGTTTTTGCGCCGTGCTGATGCGCCAGGGCTATCAATTCACTCAGCGGATTTTCGGTGCCCAATACGTTTGATACCTGCGTCACCGCCAGCAGGCGAGTCCGTTCATCAAACAATGAAGGTGCAGCGGCCATCTGCAACGTCCCGTCCGCATTGAGGGGGATAACGCGCAGTTGTGCGCCGCTTCTAGCGCAGAGCATCTGCCAGGGAACAATATTGGCATGATGCTCCATGGCGGTAATGACGATATTATCGCCCGCCTTGACGTTGCTGCTGCCCCAGCTATTGGCCACCAGATTGATGGCCTCCGTCGTGCCGCGCACAAAAACGATCTCTTCAGCGCTCGCGGCGTGAAGGAAATGGGCAACCTTCTGCCGAACCTCTTCCATTCGCTGCGTGGCTTCGGCGCTTAACGTGTGAATACCCCGGTGCACGGCGGCATAGCCATGACGATAAAAGTCGGCTTCAGCGTGGATCACCTGCTCGGGTTTCTGCGCGCTGGCGGCGGAGTCAAGATAGGCCAGCGGCTGACCATTGACTTCGCGAGCGAGCACCGGAAAATCACTACGTACCTGTTGCACGGAAAAGGTCATTGCTTACCTCCCACCAGACGTTGCCCAATGCGCGCCAGAACGTGTTGCTTGAGCGGTTCCAGGGTAATTGCATCCGTAAGCCCAGCGGCGAAGGCATACAGAATGATCTTTCTGGCCTCATCTGATGCGATACCGCGTGAGCGCAGATAAAAGAGTTGTTCATCGTCAATCCGACCGACCGTGGCTCCGTGGCTGCATTTCACGTCATCCGCATAAATTTCCAGCTGCGGTTTCGTGTCCACTTCCGCCAGGCGGCCCAGCAGCAGATTATTGTTGGTCATCTGCCCATCGGTTTTAACGGCATTCGGCGCGACGGTAATCACGCCGTTAAATACCGCGCGCCCTTTGTCACTGACGATCGTTTTATGCAGTTGACGACTATTGCAGTAGCCTTGGTTGTGCTCAAGCCAGGTGCGGGTGTCGCACACTTCCGTGTTAATCGGCATCGACAGGCTGTTAACCCTTAAGGTGCTGTTTTCACCATTTAACTGTGTGCTGGTGTGATGACGCGTCACCGCTGCGCCCAGCAAGAAGCTGTGGCTGAACGCCGCAGCATCGCGCCCCAGTCTGAGGTCGTTATGGGCAAAGTGATAGCTGTGCGCATTTTCAAACCCCAGCTTGAGGTGATGAAGCTGGGCGTTATCCGCAAGCTCCGCCGTCAACCGCGCGCCGGTGAAGTGGCGTGATTCATTAAGGCTGACATACTGCTCAATCACCGTTGCCTGCGCCCCTTCTTCCATATGCAGATGGTGGCGATAGTGCGCGGTGTTCATTTCATCGCTTTCCAGCCCCCGGGTAATGTGTAACAGCAGCAAGGGTTTTGCCGGATGTTGGTTACGTCGAACCTGAATGCGCGTGACGTTAGTCGCCAGGCTTTCCGTCAGATGCAAAAATACCTCACCGTGAACCGCTTCCGGCAGCGATTGCCGCTGGTTATCTACCGTCACCTCAAAACCGCTGCCCGTGAGAGAGTCGCTTAAGCCGGGCTCAAAATGTCCGTCAACGAACACCAGCCGCCAGGCATCCAGCGCGAGCGCATGGGCGTCGCGTTCCGCCGCCGTTAATGCCGGTAAAGCAGGCGCCACGAAAGTGCTCGCCAGCAGTTTATCGAGCGAGGTGTATTTCCAGTCCTCATCTTTACGCGACGGCAGCCCCAACCGTTGCACCTGCTGCAGGTGCTGCTGTGCCTGTGGCGAAGTCTGTCCGCCGCGCGCCTGGAACAGCGCATGCCACTGTTGTAATGCGCTACTGTTGTTCGCTAAGCCAGCCATAGCCCTGCTCCTCCAGTTGCTTCACCAACGTAAAGTCACCCGATTTCACGATGCGCCCCTGATAAAGCACGTGCACCACATCCGGTTTGATATAGTCGAGAATACGTTGATAGTGGGTGACGATAATAAATGCACGCTTACCGTCACGCAGGGAGTTAACACCGTCGGAAACCACTTTGAGAGCATCGATATCCAGCCCGGAATCCGTTTCGTCCAGAATGCACAGTGATGGCTCAAGCACCGCCATCTGTAGAATATCGTTGCGCTTTTTCTCCCCGCCAGAGAAACCGACGTTCACCGAGCGGGTAAGCAGATCGGCGGGCATTTTCAACAGATCGATTTTCTCTTCCATCAGATCCTGAAAATCAAAACGATCCAGCGGCTCCTGTCCACGATGCCCGCGCACCGCATTCAGCGCGGTTTGCAGGAAGAACTGATTGCTGACGCCCGGGATCTCAACCGGATACTGAAACGCCATAAAAATGCCTTCACCGGCGCGTTCTTCCGGTGACATGGCCAACAGATCATTATTGTTAAAGCGAACTTCGCCGCCGGTCACGGTATAGTCTTCACGTCCGGCAAGCGTGGCTGAGAGCGTACTTTTCCCCGAACCGTTTGGGCCCATGATGGCGTGAACTTCGCCAGGGCGCACCTCAAGGCTGACGCCCCGCAGAATCGCTTTATCATCAACCGAGACCTGCAAATCTTTGATACTCAACATAACTTATCCCTTAATCTTTAGAGCCTGTCCCAACAGGCGAATAAAATAGCCTGATGGGATAGGCTCTTAACCGACGCTGTGTTCAAGGCTAATAGCCAGCAGTTTTTGCGCTTCCACGGCGAACTCCAGCGGCAACTCAGAGAAAACGTCCTTACAAAATCCGTTGACGATCATCGAGATGGCATCGTCTTCGCTGATGCCCCGTTGCAGGCAGTAAAACAGCTGATCCTCGCCAATGCGTGAGGTTGTCGCTTCATGTTCCAGCTGGGCGCTATTGTTCCGGCATTCGACGTAGGGGAACGTGTGGGCTCCACAGTCCGGCCCAATCAGCATGGAGTCACACTGGGTAAAGTTGCGCGCATTGGTCGCCGTTGGCATGATTTTGACTAATCCGCGATAGCTGTTCTGGCTGTGACCGGCAGAGATCCCCTTCGAGATAATGGTTGATCGGGTGTTCTTACCGATGTGGATCATCTTGGTGCCGGTATCCGCCTGCTGATGACCGCTAGTCAGCGCCACCGAGAAGAACTCACCTACGGAGTTATCGCCGCGCAGGATACAGCTTGGGTATTTCCAGGTGATGGCTGAACCGGTTTCCGATTGCGTCCACGACATTTTGCTGTTTTCACCTTCGCACAGCGCGCGTTTAGTGACGAAATTCAGGATCCCGCCGCTGTTGTTGTCGCCGGGGAACCAGTTCTGCACGGTGGAATATTTCACCTCCGCATCCTTATGGATGATCACCTCGACGACCGCCGCATGCAGTTGATAGCTGTCGCGTACCGGCGCCGAGCAGCCTTCGATATAGCTGACATAGCTGCCTTCATCCGCTATCAGGATTGTGCGTTCAAACTGGCCGGTTTTTTCCGCATTGATACGAAAATAGGTCGACAGCTCCATCGGACAACGCACACCTTTCGGGATATAGATAAAGGTTCCGTCCGATGCCACTGCGGCGTTTAACGCGGCAAAGAAGTTATCGTTTTCCGGCACAACCGTGCCGAGATAGCGTTTTACCAGTTCAGCATGGTCATGAATGGCTTCACCAAAGGAGCAGAAAATAATGCCCTGTTCCGCCAATTTTTCCCGGTAGGTGGTAGCGACTGAAACGGAGTCAAAAATAGCGTCAACCGCCACTTCCCGGCCTTCACGCACCGGTACGCCAAGCTGGTTAAACGCCGCTTCAACTTCGTCGGTTAAAAAACTGGCCGTGCCGGTTTGCTGCTGTGCGCCGGGCTCAGAGGCACAGCTATCATCACAGTTACCGCACGATGGCGCGGAGTAATAGCTGTAATCCTGGTAGTTAAGCCCCTCATAGTGCGCTTTTAACCAGTGCGGTTCTTCCATTAAAATCCAGGCACGATAAGCCTTGAGGCGGAATTCCAGCATCCATTCGGGCTCGTTACGACGAGCAGAGATTGCCCGCACCACCTCTTCGTTGATGCCTTGCGCCAGTTCATCTGTTTTAAGTTGGGTAAAGAACCCTTCTTTATAATTGAGCGGGCCGCCCGCCCACGTCTGGACATCGTCAGTTGCTTCAGTATTGCGCGTCATTATGTACCGCCTATATCCCGAAACTTTCGCCGCAGCCACATTCGTTCTGCGCCTTCGGGTTATGATATTTGAACAGCTGGTTCAAGCCTTCGCGCACGTAGTCCACTTCGGTACCGTCGATAAACGGCATCGCGCGTAAAGGCACCCACAGCTTCGCGCCGTCGGATTCAAACAACAGATCGTCTTTATCCGGCTCGCTGACCGCGTCCAGCACGTAACCAAACCCTGCACAGCCGGTTTGTTTTACGCCAAGCCTTACGCCTTGAATCCCCGGCTGCTGTTTTACCAGCGCCCGGATATGCGCCGCTGCGGAAGGCGTCAGCGTGACGCCGTGCCAGGCTGCGTCATTAGGGTCAAAGGTTCCAGAATGCAATTCCATAGGTCTACCTCATCAATGAAGCTACATAAGCGTTAACACCATGTTAGTGATAATGATTATCACTTCAACCCCTGCCGGGTGGGGGTATTCCGCGCTTATCTTTGCCACGGGGTCTTTTTATAAGCATAGACCCTGCTGTCTGGGGTGATTGATATAGATCTATTTATGCAATGCTTTGAAAAATAATGGATTTGCTTTGATTGATAGGTGATGAGCGCGGTAGCGCAAAAGATGTATAGATAATGCCTATTTATTTGATTGGTTTTGGTGCTTTCTGTTGATTTAGCCCGTCAAGGCATTATGAAAAGGTAAAAGACATCTCTGTAGCGGGCACACGCCGTCTCTTACTGCGGGAAAATGCCTGGCAGCTTTTTATTCTGGCCATCACAAATCGATGGCCAGGATTTATTCTTTCATAAATTCGGTTAACTCATCCAGAGGCTGATGCGCGTTTACCGAATAGCCCTGTTCACGCCAGTGCTGTAATAGTTCCTGCTGTCTTCTCGTTAACACGCTGCCTGTCCAGACAAACAAGATTTGTCCTGGGAAAAACTCTGGGCGAGGCGAGGCCACCGGTTCTGGCAAGACCGTGATATGCCAGGATGCTTGCGACAGGCGCCAAGCTTCTAGCCATAGACGCGCCCTATCCTCAACCTCCCAGGCAATGAGTAACGCATCTCTGCCCGGTTTGCGCCGCGATTCATACAAGCACATTGAGACATGCTCAATCAGCACACCGTCCAGAAAACTGCACATAATATTAGAGGTGTTTTGATCTAGCTTTAATCGCTGGCGCACCGGGAACAATATGTGATCGATCAGTTCATCGACGGTACATTCTCTGGTCAGGGATTGTACTTTTGCCCGCAATTTTGAAGGAGAAACCTGTCTGAGCACCAGAAGTAGCTCTTCCTGCCAGACGAGCCATCTCCCTTTTTCATTGGTTTGCGCAATGGTCGGTGTTTCCAGCAGCGCTTTAACCTTGCTAACGGGCGTGCCTTGCTTAATCCAGTTTTTAATTTCCTCAATACGCAGTATGTCTTCTTCATCAAACTGTCGATGACCGCCCTCACTGCGTTGAGGCTTCAGTAAGCCGTACCGTCTCTGCCACGCACGAAGGGTAACTGGGTTTATACCGCAACGTTCTGCAACATCTCCTATGCTGTAAAAAGCCATATTTACTCCTTCTGTAGCCATACTTCTCTTGCAGATTGATCCAGCCTCGATGGCTGTACAACTCAATCATAATTATACAAGGTAAATATTGATACTAACAAAAATAGGAGAAATTACGCCAGCATAGGTTGTCACTTAGATCATATTATTCATAAATAAATTACCAATGCGTTGTTTAGAAGGGAGTTTTTTTCTCCGGCCAGGCAATCGCAGGTAACCCATTTAGAGAGGCTGGGGCAAAAAGATTACCCTGGAAATATTCGATACCCGCGGATTCTAGCCACATCCACTCCTCTATTTTTTCTACCCCAACAACCGAAATCTGAATTTCCAGCAGTCGGCAGCACTGAATAATGGACAGTAGAATGGATTGTTGCGGGCCACTTTTATGAATATTTTCAATCAGATCGCGATTAATCTTAATTCTATCTGGCTGGAATCGAGACAGTAACAGGAGTCCGCCGCCGCCAGCACCAAAATGGTCGATCGCGACGTTAATTCCGGCATACTTTAATGCTTTAACGGCCGCAGAAAATTCATCAAAATTCGATATGACGGCATTTTCAGTAAATTCTACGATCACCTGTTCAGGGACAATCTGGTTTGCGGCAAGGTCTTTCAATAAAATATCAACCGCGCCAGGAATTTTAACCAGCGTCATTGGCATCAAATTTATCGATAAAAGCTTATTTTTCAACGGCAACATGCGTGCCATTTCAAAAGCGGTTCGCTTACTCTCCAAATCGGCCTTATATACACAATCGCCTTCAAAGGCACTGAAAAATTCTTCAGGAGAGCGCCCACTCAGGGTTCTCACCAATGCCTCATACGCGATGACCTCTCCTGCCAGAGGATCAATAATCGGTTGAAACGCAAAAGTACACTCGCCATGCGGCTGAGAAAGCGAGACCGAAGACTCATCTTTAACAAAAAGCCAGGATTCTGCCGGCGGAATTTCGAAATAGTTGGCGTTATAGGTGCCCATCACGAATGAACGAAAGAACTGAAGCGCTCGGTCGTTATAAGTCAGCTGATATCTGGTTGTACCTTGATTCAGAACGGCTTGCAGGACTTTCTCTTCTGAATATTCCCGCAGATCGAACAATTCCATACCCGTTTTGCCAAAGTGTCGCGCAGGGGCGTAATCACAAAGGAGTTCAACGACATTGTAATGACGCTCATCCTCACAGATAGCGCTATAAATTTCTTTAACAATCTTTTCAGGGCCTTCAAGTAACTGAAAAAAATGAATACCGTTGAACAATAGAATGCCGGTTACATTTTTTAGTTCATTGTTTTTATTCGCTTTAGCAACCATGCTTTCAATTTCCTTGAATGCAACACTGTTACACAGACGACTACGGTAGATGATGGTTGTGAGCATTTTTAATCCAAAGCAGGTTGTTGAGCGCCTACAGTAACAGAAAACATTTATTACTTCGCATGATAAGTTACTATTTTAACAAATATTTATCACTTCACAGATTTGCTCTTACCTCCCGGAATTCACATCCCAACTATGTACATGTTACAGAAAGCATGTACAACTCCAACTAACTGATTTTAAAGAGTTAGCATTTTTTGCTAAAAAATAAAAGGCATTTTTGTACACGTTTTGCGTACAAGTTTGCTAGTTTTAGTTAACTTCAATTTTACAGTTAACTGAGACACCGGAGCGATCATGCAGCAGAATATTTCAGTACCAGATTCCGCAAATGCCATTACTCGTTACTTTGCAAAAGTTGAACAGCCGACACAGCAGGAGACGCTGGGGGAAATTGTTAAAGAGATCCTCATGGATGGCAGAAATCTTAATCGTAAGGCCCTGTGTACCAAATTGCTCAAACGACTAGAGCGCGCTTCTGATAAAGAAGAAGAGCATCACTATAACCAGCTCATCAGCATGCTGTTTGACTGAAAGTTTTAGATTCTATTTTTGCTTACAGATGATTCTGAACATATAGACCCTACAAGTCTTGTTGTTCCTTTGGGGCCGCTAACACCGGCAATATAATTTCACTAACAAATGTTTTCCATCGAGGTTTAAAATGCCACAGCAATCCAACTTTAATTCTTTTCTTGCCGATAAATCATTAAATGCATATTTTCAATCGGCGGGTGACCGACTCGAAGAAGAATCACAGGTATTGGATCTGGCGATCAAATCAATGATCAGTGACGGACAACATATTAATAATAAAAGTATCATTTCAAACTTAATTCATACTTTAGAGTGTACTGATGATATTGGTATGGCGCATGTCGTCCGTAACACCCTTGAAATTGTTGTCAACCATACCGTTGACGATATTTAATCACGCAGCTACACATGCACACACCCTGCCCTTGTCAGGGTATTAAAAGACCGGGAAACTCACGGTGCTATTAGCATCTTAGCCACCCGCCCCGAGTGTACTCATAAGTCTTAAAGAAGGTAAACTGTTATGCTACCAGTACGCACTGGAAATATTGATTTCTGGATTGATGATAGTTTCCTTCAATTAGGACTCGAAAGAACCATCCATAAATCACGCGCAGTCGATCCAGATATTCGTTTGGTTTTTTTTACCATTGACCAATACAACATGGTAAAAAAACAACGTTACAGTTCAACTGAGCACCGGCTTATTCTGCTCACTGAAGGGCATATGTATAATTTTCTCGATGATGCAGGCATTTATCGGATGCAAAAAAAATCATCTTTTACCGAGATGGAGAAAATTATAGAGAACGCAACTCAGCGTCGCGGCAAAGCGGCAAAAGCCGAGTTCCAGGGTATCGTTCTTAGTGAGCGAGATAAAACCTTGTTAAATTACTTCTGCGAAGGTAAGAAAATTAACGAAATTGCGGAACTGATGCAGCTCCATTTCAAAACAATTTATCTTATTCGTAAAAACCTGATCAATAAGCTTGGTTGTTCAGGGGTGATTGATTTCCTGCATACGCTCAGAAAAGATGTTTTCAAGACCTGGTTGATGCAGACCCCGTCGCAAATGAACTAACGTTTTCCTCTGTTAGCAGCCCATTTTTGGCCGCTTGTTATCCGCCCACAAGGCCCCTCACGATGTTTTTTGATGCCAGTTCCGCTACTGGCATCAACGTTTTTTCATTAGTCATCTTCTGCACAGTAAGCTATCTTAGTTGCCCATCGCATAGCGGAGTCTCCGTGAAAAGCCATCGTCGTTTCAAGTTTTACTCTTTTTGCTACATGACGCTCTCCTACGCGCTGATGGTCTTCTTTCTTCTGGTATTTATCGACCTTGCTATCGGAGATTCCACTGAGGATGTCTGGAGTGGCCGTTTATCCATCACAGGGTATCTTCTCTCTCACGCCCCCTTCTTTCTGACGATGGCCGGTTTGGGCGCGGGGCTAGGGTTCATACTCTGGTGTATCACCTATCGTAAATCCTAATCTCCCCTTTAGCGTCAATCCTCAGTACATCGAACATTTTCAACGCACAGCGACAGCCATTTTCTCCCTTGAAATTCCGGTAATGACCCCTATTTAAAAATCGTCTGTTTGTCAGGGGGGCAATACAC
Organism: Kluyvera sp. NPDC087067; assembly: GCF_044745165.1. Classification (NCBI taxonomy): domain Bacteria; kingdom Pseudomonadati; phylum Pseudomonadota; class Gammaproteobacteria; order Enterobacterales; family Enterobacteriaceae; genus Kluyvera; species Kluyvera sp. NPDC087067. The sequence continues at coordinate 1,007,598 of NZ_JBIUZS010000001.1, forward strand.
CCTTTTGTCACGATTTTAGTTATCCGTGAAAATCCAGCCTAAGTGAAAGGAGGAAACGATGAAAACCTACGATCGTAACCGTAACGCTATCACAATTGGTAGCCATGTCATGATTGCCAGCAATGGCGCCTCGGGCGTGATTCGCGCTATCCGCGGCGAAGGTAAAACGGCAGAGCAACTTCGGCGCTCTGACTGTGTTGAAATTTACGGTTGTGATGGCGTGTACTGCCCGCTGGAGCTGATTCGCCTCGGTTTTAATTGATTGTGAAAATAGTTAAGGCCACGGCGGTGGCCTTAACTGGCTTATTCGACTGCGATAAACGCTCATCTCATTATTCCCACAATTTTCGCTTGATCTGCTGAAGCCCATAGAATACTGTATTTACATACAGTATATTTTAGGGCGGCAACCATGTTGTTTTATCTTTCCACACTGCTGCGTCACTGCAACGGAAATCTCACATTCAGCGCGGTATGTCTCGCGCCTGCGAGCCGCCTATGTTTGTCCTCTGCGATGTGAACACCTTCTACGCGTCCTGCGAAACGGTCTTTCGCCCGGATCTCGCAGGACGGCCGGTCGTCGTGCTGTCTAATAACGACGGCTGCGTCATTTCACGTAACGCTCAGGCGAAGCCTTTCGTGAAAATGGGCGCGCCCTATTTTCAGCAAAAAGATCTCTTCAGGCAGCACGGCGTCGTCTGCTTTAGCAGCAATTATGAGCTCTATGCAGATATGTCCAACCGGGTCATGACCACGCTCGAGGAAATATTACCGCGTTGCGAAATCTACTCCATTGATGAAGTGTTTGGCGATATTAGCGGCATCTGCCGGTATCGCGATTTGACCGAATTTGGTCGTGAAATCAAAGATAAGGTACGCATGCGTACGCATCTGACCGTCGGGGTCGGCATCGCGCAAACGAAAACCCTGGCCAAGCTTGCAAACTATGCGGCGAAGCACTGGCCACAGCAGACCCAAGGCGTGGTTGATTTGTCCAACCTCGAAAGACAAAGAAAGCTGATGGCGGCCCTGCCGGTTGAAGAAGTGTGGGGAATTGGTCGACGCATTGCGAAGACGCTGGAGTCGATGGGAATCAAGACCGTGTTACAACTGGCAGAGACCGATATCCGGTTTATCAGAAAGCATTTCAGCGTGGTGCTGGAAAGAACCGTTCGCGAACTGCGCGGTGAACCATGCCTTGAACTCGAAGAATTTGCCCCGCTCAAACAAGAGATTATCTGCTCACGCTCCTTTGGTGAACGCATCACAGAGTATGATGCCATGCGGCAAGCCATCTGCAGCTATGCGGCCCGGGCGGCGGAAAAACTGCGACAGGAACATCAATACTGCCGTTTTATTTCCGCGTTTGTGAAAACCTCACCGTTTACCCCGAGCGCCCCATATTACGCGAATAGTGCCTCCGTGAAGTTAATCACCCCCACGCAGGACAGCAGAGATATCATCGCGGCGACCATGCGCTGCCTGGAGGCTATCTGGAAAGAGGGTTATCGCTATCAAAAAGCCGGTGTCATGCTCGGCGATTTTTATAGCCGGGGTGTCGCTCAGCTCGATCTGTTCGATGAAAATACCCCACGAAGGGATAGCCAGAAGTTAATGGCGGTACTGGATACACTCAACGCAAAGGAGGGGCGCGGCACACTCTATTTTGCCGGACAAGGTATTCAACAACACTGGCAGATGAAGCGGGAAATGCTCTCGCCGCGCTACACCACACGCTATACCGATTTGCCGATCGTAAAGGCATAGCGTGTGCAAAAGACTTTTGAGGACGTTAGTATTTGGCAGACTCAGTAAGATAGACGTCGCCCAAAGGCGACATCTAGGACGTTCCTGATTAAGGCGTAACCATGTTAAACCAGAACTCAAATTTATCCATATAGCTGAGCAATTCATCAAGTTTGGCGTGATTACCGGTGATGCGAACATCCCCTTGTTGTTCAGCCTGCTGCAATGTTTCTTCTTTGAGGATAATTTTGTTCAGGGTTTCACGGTTTAATATGATAGAGGCATCCGCATCGCTGGCCTGAACGTTGGCACTGTGATTGAGCACGCCATTTTCCAGCTCCAGCTTATACTTGCCGCCATCGCTGCCTAAATCAACGTTGAATACCGCTTTGGCATTTGCGGCTTTTTCACCATTAATATGCACGGCCAGATAGTCAAAGAACATTTCCGGCGACATCGCTTTGACCGTATCCGGGCTGGCGGTATTTGGCGTTGGCCCTTTCACTACGCCATTACGCAGTTCCTGCGCGCCAGTCAGGTAGAAGTTACGCCATGGGCCAGACTCTGCCTGATAGCCTAACTGCTCTAGCGCATCGGCTTCCAGGTCTCGTGCCGCCTTATTCGCGGGATCGGCAAACACAATTTTATTGGTTACCTGGGCCACCCAACGATAATTCCCTTGGGCATAGTCCATTTTGGCCTTTTGCATAATGGCATCGGCGCCGCCCATATAATCGACATACTTCTTCGCCGCATCGACCGGTGGTAATTCGTCCAACGTGGCTGGATTGCCGTTAAACCACCCGAGGTAAAATACGTAGGTTGCTTTCACATCATGGCTAACCGAACCGTAGTAACCTCGGCTAGCCCAGGAGCTTGCCAGACCTGGTGGCAGCGTGAAGTTGGCAGCAATTTCATCGCGCGTCAGGCCGTGGTTAGCCATACGCAAAGTCTGATCGTTAATATAACGGTACATATCGCGCTGGCTTTTCATCAGCTTCACTACATTCTCATTGCCCCAGGTTGGCCAGTGGTGTTGCGCGATGATGATCTGTGCTTTGCCACCCCAACGATCGATTACGTCATTAACATATTTTGACCATGCCAGAGGGTCGCGAATTTTCGCGCCACGAAGCGAATAGGTATTATGCAGGGTATGAGTGACATCCTCAGCCGCTTCAATCATTCCTTTTTCTTCGACATACCACAGCATTTCGGAAGGTGCTTCCGAACCCGGGGCCATCATAAAATCATAGGTCAGGCCATCAATGACCTCTTTCTGACCGGTATGCGTAATATAATCGGTAGGTTCGATGAGCGTTACGGTGCCCGCCGATGTGGTCGTGCCCAGACCTGCACCCACCTGACCTTTAGCATCAGGTTTAAGTAAGTTGCCGTACATATAGCTGGCACGACGGCTCATCGCATTCCCGGCCATAATATTTTCAGAGACCGCTTCTTTCATAAAACCGGCTGGTGCATAGACTTTCACCTTCCCGGATTTTACATCGGCTTCATCCACCACCCCACGGACACCACCGTAGTGGTCAACATGGCTATGGGTATAAATCACCGCGACGACCGGTTTTTTACCACGATTTTTATAATAGAGATCCATCCCCACTTTAGCCGTTTCAGCCGAAACCAGAGGATCAATAACCGTAATCCCTTCTTTCCCTTCCATAATAGTCATGTTTGAAAGATCCAGATTACGAATCTGATACACTCCATCGGTAACCTGGAACAGACCACCAATATTGATTAACTGCGACTGGCGCCACAGGCTCGGGTTTACCGTATCCGGTGCCTTTTCGCCTTCTTTAATAAAGTCATATTGCCGTGGATTCCAGACGATATTACCCTGTGCACCTTTAATAAGCTCTGGTGGTAGCGCGGCAATAAGACCTTTGTGTGCATTCATGAAATCAGTTTGGTCAGAGAAGGGAAGCTTTTTATATAGCGCTTCATTGGCCTCTTTGGTATGTGCGGTGGCGTCATTATTCATCTCCTGCGCCATCGCAGGCAAAGAAAGAAATATAGTGGAAAAAATGCCCACGACCGCCATACCACTCACTATTTTATTAAGCTTCATAGATTCTCACTTTATGATTTAATGCCGCAGCCCTCCCATTGCGTTCATGGTCTATTACCGAGGGTTGTGCAAAGAGTAACTGATGGAAAAATCATACCACTCGCTTATTTAAAAAAATAAGGCTAAAAAGTTTAATTCTGGATTTTGAGAAGCCTTATTTTTTTATAAACAAAAATGGCATGCCCTTGCCTTGCACAATATGCTAATTGCCAAATAAAAATCCCCCTCATTGGCTAATAAGGGGGATAGAATTGGCGAGAATGTTAGTGCTTGTCTGAAATCTCAACCACGACATGACGGTCTGGTGCAAGACACTGAATCAACTGGCTGCCGGATTGCCCATCACATTGAGAACCCGTCACGGAGTCAGTCGCCCCGCGCCCATCGGTCGAGATATTTTCAGCCGGCATCCCCAGCATCACTAATTCATCGGCCACGGCTTGCGCACGTTGTGCGGAGAGTTGCTGATTGTACTCGGCGGCACCAATTCGGTCACTGTAACCAATCACTACCGTCGTTTTATCTTTCGCAGGCTGCAAGCCCGGGTTTTGGTAAAGCTGCGCAATTGCGGCTTTACCTTCCGGGGTCAATGTCGCTGAATCATAGCTAAACATGACATCAGATTTTAAATTAAAACGCTGTGGCGCGGGGGCTGGCACTGGGGCAGTGACTGGGGCCGAAGCAACCGGGCTGTCATCATGTTGACCAAAGCGATAAGAAAGACCGGCCGTCACGGAACTGACATCGCTTGAGACGCCAATCTGGTTTTCATTGCCCACATTGCTCACCCACTGATATTCAACGCGCCCGGCCCAGTTTTTGTTAAAGGCATATTCCGTACCCACTGCAACAACCGGGCGGACACCGGTATCAAAGCGGTTATGCCCTTTAATATCGGACTCTGCGCGATATCCCATCGCTCCAGCACGCCCATAAAGATCCCAGCTATCCGTCAGACCATAGCTGGCTTTCAGCGACAGTTGCAGGCCCTGACTCTTCATTTGCGAACCCGAAGCCCCGTTCTTACCATTGAACTGCATATTACCTAAATAATCGTAGCCGCCTTCCACTGCCAGCCAGGGAGTAATCTGGTAGCCCGTAAATACGCCGCCGCCCACATTATCGCTATCAAATCTGACATCCCCATACTTTTGCCCCTCAGTATTGGACTGCTGGGACGCGCTGGTATCGAAATAATGTGACCAGCCAAATTTCCCCCCGGTATACCAGGTACCGGCATCGGCGGCGGCAAATGCGGTAGTGGCGGTTAATGCGTTCGCAATAATCAGTGTAATAAGCGTCTTCTTCATGATTTTCCTATTATAGACTTGCCATTAGTCGTTACATGCTACTAAGTGGCGCTACAATAAATTTTTTCGCTGGCGCTGATAACCGATTGTTTATTTATTTCTGGACAGTTCTAGAATCGCTCCGGGAGATTTTTTACTGTAGTAAGATAACCACCCCGCTGATAATCAATGTAGTCACCTTTTTTCAATGCCGATATCACATTCAAGACGCTACTGCGGGACAGGTGCGTGCGCTCCTGAATATAATCAAGAATCGACACTCGCATTCTCGACTCTTCCGGCAGTAAATTCATCTCGACCAGGTGATTACGGATAACGGAATAGGTTTTTTGCTGCACGACAAGCGCATCACGATAGAACAGATAAGCCGTGTGGTATGACAATAAGGACGCGACATCTTCCCACAGCCCTTGCTGACGAAAAACGTCCATCGCCGTTTGCGCATCGACTCGCAGTATTGTCGACTCTGTTTCAGCTCGTAATAAATGCCCTCTTACTGGCTGAATCATCTCTGCAATACCAAACAGATGCGGCTCATATACGGTAACAATCAGTAATCCATCAGAGGCCCTGAGAATAGAGAGTTCACCTTCGAGAAACAGATACAATTGCGGCTGATTTTTATAGGTCCACAGCATCCGTTTTCTCGGTACAACTTTAACTTTCTCGGCTATTGGCGTCAGAACTTCGGTTAATCGCTGTATACTGAGTTCGGGACGCACCGGTGGTAAGATTTGCATAGTTAACCTTGTAAAATCTCGATAGTAATGATTGTTCGCTGAGGCGGAGTTATTGATATCAGTCACGTGGTCCGCTCACGTAGAAATACGATAAATAAAAAAACTGCCCGTAGGCAGTTTTTTTGGCACAGAATATTACGGTGTAACAATATTGAACCAGAACTCGAATTTATCCATATAACCGAGCATCTCATCGAGCTTCGCACCGTTACCGCTAATTTTCACCTCACCCTTATCTTCAGCTTGTTTGAGGGTTTCCTCTTTCAAGATGATCTTATTCAGGGTTGCGCGATCGAGCGTCAGCGTGGCATCTGCGTCCTTCGCCTCCGCATTTGCGGTATGGTTCAGGACGCCATTTTCCAGTTCCAGCTTGTACTTACCGCCATCGTTGCCTAGATCAATGTTAAATACCGCTTTCGCTGTACCCGCTTTTTCACCGTTAATATGCACGGCCAGATAGTCAAAGAACATTTCCGGCGTCATCGCTTTTACCGTATCCGGGCTGGCGGTATTTGGCGTTGGCCCTTTCACTACACCATTACGCAGTTCCTGTGCGCCCGTCAGGTAGAAGTTACGCCATGGCCCAGATTCGGCTTGATAACCCAACTGTTCCAGAGCATCGGCTTCCAGATTACGTGCATCCTGATTTTGAGGATCGGCAAAGACAATCTTGCTGACAACTTGCGCCACCCAGCGGTAATTCCCCTGTGCGAAATCTTCTTTTGCCTTCGTCATAATGGCATCGGCACCGCCCATATATTCCACGAATTTCTTCGCCGCTTCTTCTGGTGGCAGCTCGTCGAGGGTTGCCGGGTTACCATCGAACCAGCCAAGGTACAGCACATAAGTGGCCTTCACGTCATGGCTGACGGAACCATAGTAACCACGGTTAGCCCAGGTATGGGCAAGGCTGTCAGGTAACTTAAAGTTAGCGGCGATCTCGTCGCGCGTCAGACCTTCGTTGGCCATACGCAGCGTCTGGTCGTTAATATAACGATAGAGGTCGCGTTGGGTTTTCAACAAGTTAACGACATTGTCATTACCCCAGGTCGGCCAGTGGTGCTGAGCCATGATGATTTCAGCTTTATCCCCCCAACGCACGATCGCTTCGTTGATATACTTCGACCACGGCAGCGGTTCACGGATCTTCGCGCCACGCAGCGAATAGGTGTTATGCAGGGTATGAGTCACATCTTCTGCGGACTCAATCAGTTTTTTCTCTTCGATGTACCACAGCATTTCAGACGGCGCTTCTGAACCCGGCGCCAGCATAAAGTCATAGGTCAGACCATCAATCACCTCTTTCTGACCGTCTTTCTCAATGATATTGGTTGGGGCAATCAAGGTCACGGTTCCCGCTGACGTTGTCGTACCAAGACCCGCGCCAACCTGACCTTTCGCATCAGGTTTCAACAAGTTGCCATACATATAGCTGGCACGGCGGCTCATTACGTTACCGGCCATAATATTTTCAGCGACGGCGGCTTCCATAAAACCGGCAGGCGCGTAAATTTTCACTTTTCCGGCTTTTACATCGGCTTCATCGACAACGCCGCGCACGCCACCATAGTGGTCAACGTGGCTGTGCGTGTAGATGACGGCAACCACCGGTTTTTTACCCCTATTCTGGAAATAGAGATCCATCCCAACCTTTGCGGTCTCGGCGGAGACCAACGGATCTACGACGGTCACCCCTTCTTTACCTTCGATGATAGTCATGTTGGAGAGGTCGAGATTACGGATTTGGTAGACCCCGTCGGTAACTTCAAACAGGCCGCTGATATTGATCAACTGAGACTGGCGCCAGAGGCTTGGATTGACCGTCGCTGGCGATTTTTCACCCTCTTTTATAAAGGCATATTGCTGCGGGTTCCAGATAACATTCCCCTGCTCACCTTTAATCACATCGGTAGGCAGTGCCGCGATGAAACCTTTGTGGGCATTAGTGAAATCGGTATTGTCAGAGAAAGGTAATTGATTGTAGAGCGCATCGTTGGCTTTTTGAGTGGTGTCAGTGGCTTCTTTTGGTGACACCTCCGCATAAGCCGGAAGGATAATTGTCGACATCAGCCCGGCTAACGCCAGGCTTTTGACGATAAGCTTTCGTTTCATTATGCCCCTCTTTATTTATCTGGACCGTTTAAAAGCTCCGGTCTGTGTTTAGCATTCAGGTACATATAAAGAGTAGGCAGTGCTCGGCAAACAACAACTTATTTTTTTACATTTTGCAACAGTGGCAATAACACCATACAACGCGCTTTTCCATCAAAATTAAAATGATAGTGCACTGTGCTGCTCCACTTATTCAATAATAAATCTTAGGCTATCGCACTAACGTCTCATTTTTATAATACCCGTCACTACCCCAAAAATATCGAGGATACCGTCGCTGCCGATAATAATCGGGCTATAGGCATCGTTCATTGGATTAAGTTGAATAACAGGCCGCAGCTGTAGCTGCTTAACGGTAAACTCTCCGTCCACCGCCGCAATCACAATATCACCGTGCTTTGCCGTCACGGCGCTGTCGACCACCAGCAGGTCGCCGGTGCTAATCCCACCGTCAATCATGCTGTCACCGGAGGCCTTAACAAAATAGGTGGCCGAAGGATGCTGGACAAGCAACTCATTGAGGTCGATTCGCTGTTCAACATAGTCCTGCGCGGGGCTGGGAAAACCGCACGAAACAGAGGTTGAAAACAACGGCAGCGCAACGACTTCGCGCAGTTCAGAAAAAGTAAAAAAACGCATGATAACCGCCAAACCAAGATACTGTATTTATATACAGTATACATATAATGCGTAGCTATCAAGCGCCCACAGAAGCGGGAAACGAAGATACCGCAACAAAATCGACCTGTTTTAAGGGGTTATCAGCGATAAAAAATATTGCCAGTGACACCGCGTTACTCGTGAAAACTACCCGCAATAATGACTCACGAAATAATTACCAGTGTTAATTGTTTTCACGGTAACAGTGGCTGTGATTAAACATCCATCACTTAGCGCAGATAAATCTGATAATGCTGCGGATACGTATTTAAATCATCAAAACATGACGTAAGTAAAAACCCCTTGTGCTGTTTAGGCTCCCCTTTCTTTAATCGAAAGTTACAAATTACCTTCCATTTATCGTCAAGCGGTTTTGAAATAACCTGTCAACTTAATGACTTGTTATCAATGACATTATCTGTAAACTGTTTCTCCAGTTCACCTGAAAATTGATATTTCTACGGTATCATTACGATCGCCATTATCGTGATGGACTGGAATCTGATAATAAAAAATAATACTCACGTGGTTTAATGTTACAAATGAAAAGAAACTCAACAGAAAAGAAAAATAAAGACTCATTTATTACATCTCGTTACATAATACTCTGTGTGGGTATTCTATTTTGTCTTGCTGTTTTATTAGTTCGGGTGGCCGATTTGCAGTTTTTGAACCACCCCATGCTGGCGCGTGAGGCCGATCAGCGTTCGTTACGAACGGTAGTGCTGCCAACAAACCGTGGCACGCTGGTCGACCGTAACGGCGAAGCGCTCGCCATGAGCGTGCCATCGCGGGATATCGTGGCCGATCCGATGAAAATTGTGGCAGCCAGCCCTAACTTCCACGATCCCAAATGGCAGTATCTTGCCTCCGCGCTCAATACCACCGCCGATCAAATCGCCAACAAAATTTATGAAAATGGACATCGCCATTTTCTATTTCTTGGGCGCAAAATCGAACTCGGTATCGCTAAAGATATTGCGAATCTGCATATGAAAGGAATTAGCGAAGTTTATGATGACAGCCGCTATTACCCGATGGGGGAATCCGCCGCACCGTTAATTGGCATCGTGGGTGCTGATAATATCGGGCTGAATGGCGTCGAAAAAGGCTACGACAATATTCTGCAAGGGGAACCGGGAAAAGAGATTTATCGTAAGGATGGCTCCGGCGGTATTATCAGTGTATTAAATTATGATGCACCAAAACAGGCACCGACCGTACAGCTGAGTATCGATAAATTCGACCAGTACACGTTGTACAGCAAACTGCGTGACGGCGTGTTATTGAATAAAGCGGATTCTGGTGCGGCGGTGCTGGTAAAGATTGATACCGGCGAGATCCTCGCGATGGCCTCTTACCCATCTTATAACCCGAACAACTTTGATAATGCCACCCAGACCCAGATGCGCGATGTGGCAATTAACGATAGCTTCGAGCCCGGATCAACGGTCAAACCGCTGGTGATCATTGAAGGGCTGGAGCGAAATATCATCCAGCCTAATACGTTGCTAAATACCACTCCGTATCGCGTCAATGGGCACCTGATCCGCGATGTGGGTCATTGGCCTCAACTGACGCCGACCGGTATTTTGCAAAAATCGAGCGATATTGGTGTTTCCCATATTGCGCTCGCCATGCCTGCACAGGCGCTTGTGGATACCTATCAGGCATTTGGTCTCGGTAAGCCTACTGAGCTTGGGCTAAGCGGTGAAAGCGTGGGCTATTTCCCGCTTCATCGCCAGCAGTGGGCCGACATCGAACGCGCCACCTTCTCTTTCGGCTACGGTCTGCGCGTGACGCCGCTACAGATTGCCCGAGAATACGCCACCATGGGGTCGTATGGTATTTATCGTCCGTTGTCGATAACCAAAGTGACGCCGCCCGTGCTGGGGCAGCAGATTGCCGACCCGGAAATTGTAAAAACGGTCGTGAGAATGATGGAGAGCGACGTTCTCCCCGGAGGGAGCGGCGTGCGCGCGGCGGTGCCGGGATACCGGTTGGCCACCAAAACCGGTACGGCAGAAAAGCTTGGCGATAGCGGAAAATATGATGGTGGTTACGTGAACTATACCGCAGGCGTTGCCCCGGTCAGCCACCCGGAAGTGGCGTTGGTGGTGGTAGTCAATAATCCGACGGCAGGCACGCACTTTGGCGGTTCGGTTGCGGCACCGATATTCGGCAACATCATGGGGCCGGTGTTGAAAAATATGAATATTGCGCCGGATGCGTTGCAATAACGGTGGTGCCGGTGCGGTCCCGGCGGCGCTGCGCTTGGCCGGGCTACGGGCTGATGAATTTGAATGTTGTGCCAGATGGGTTGCAATAATGGTGGTGCCGGTGCGGTTCCCGGCGGCGCTGCGCTTGGCCGGGCTACGGGCTGATGAATTTGAATGTTGTGCCAGATGGGTTGCAATAATGGTGGTGCCGGAGCGGTTCCCGGCGGCGCTGACGCTTGGCCGGGCTACGGGCTGATGAATTTGGATATTGTGCTGGATGGGTTGTAATAACGGTGGTGCCGGAGCGGTTCCCGGCGGCGCTGACGCTTGGCCGGGCTACTTATTGCTGTAGGCCGGATAAGGCGTAGCCGCCATCCGGCAATCTATCCTAACTCACCACGGCGGTCGTCAGACGCGATGAGCAGCATAAGCGTTCCTGCTCATCGAAGATCTCAATCTGCCAGACCTGATGCCGACGTCCAACGTGCAAAGCCTTGCAAACGCCGCGCACTCGCCCGCTGCGTGCAGAGCGAATATGGTTAGCGTTCACCTCAAGCCCCACCACCCGCTCTTCACCTTCGGTACACAAATATCCGGCAACCGATCCCAGAGTCTCCGCCAGTACCACCGATGCGCCACCGTGCAGCAGGCCAAAGGGTTGATGCGTTCGGCTATCGACCGGCATGGTCGCCTCGAGTGAATCCTCAGCAATACGTTCGAACTGAATATCCAGTAAGCCAACCATATTGCCTTCCCCCATCGCGTTGAGGGCAGCCAGCGTCGTTTGTCGTTTCCAGATCATCCCATTATCTCCAGTAAAGCCTGCAATGGATGGCGAACGCCGTTACCCTCAATCCGCTTCACCTGACTACGGCAAGAGTAGCCCGTCGCCAGACAGCGGTTACGCGGCAGCCTCTGCATCGCCTGATGCCAGGAAAGCTCATAGATGCCGAGCGAATGCGCATGGTTTTTCACTTCGTGACCGTAGGTACCCGCCATGCCGCAGCAGCCTACGCTGACGTTTTCAAGCGTCGCCCCGAAGCTCGCAAAGATAGCGGCCCACTGTTTTGTCGCCGTCGGCAGTGCCGTCACTTCCGTACAGTGACCAAACAGATACCACGGCTCGCCCGCAGCTTGTGAAGACGCCGAGCTTTCCAGTACCTGTGGCAACCATTCATGAACCAGCATCACGTTGAAATCGCCGCGTTTATCGCCCAGAACCTGTTTATATTCATCGCGATAACACAGCACCAGCGCCGGATCGACGCCCACCATCGGCATTCCCAACGCAGCCACCCGATTCAAATAATCTGACGTTTTTTGCGCTGTTTTCATAAAACGATTGACGAAGCCTTTGATATGCTGCGCCTTACCATTCGGTGAGAACGGTAACAACACCGGCTGATAACCCAGTTTATCGATCAAGCGGACAAAATCTGCCACTACCTGCGCATCGTAATAGCTGGTAAACGGATCTTGTACCACCAGCACGGTCTGCGCCTTCTGCTCAGGCGTCAGCGTTTCCAGTTGTTCAAGCGTGAGGTTCGCCGAGCGGTGCGCCACCATCTGTTTTTGCAACGACGGCGCGGACAGCATCGGTAAATCGACCATGCCAATATGCTTTTCTGACAGCCTGCGCATCCACGGTTGGCTCATGAAGAAGTTAAAGGTCTTCGGCGCTCGCGCCATCAATGGCGCATAGCTCTCGACCGTTGCCACCAGATGGTCGCGCACTGGCCGCAAATAGCGAGTGTGATACAGCTGTAAGAAGCGAGAACGGAATTCCGGCACATCGATTTTAATCGGACATTGAGTAGAGCAGGCTTTGCAAGCCAGGCAGCCGGACATCGCCTCTTTCACTTCATGCGAGAAATCATATTCGCCTCTGCGGGCATGCCAGCTATTGCGCGTGCGCTCGACCAGCGCGCGCAGGCTAAGACGTTTTTCCGACAGCTCTTTTTCCAGCTGTTCAGGTGAAACGCCGCGGTCGGCCAGCAAACGTAACCACTCACGCACCAGCGTCGCGCGCCCTTTCGGGGAGTGCATACGGTTATTGGTGATCTTCATCGATGGGCACATCGGGCTGTTTACATCGAAGTTAAAGCACAAACCGTTGCCATTGCACTCCATCGCGCCGCGCCAGGATGCGCGTACCGCAATCGGAATCTGCCGGTCGTAAGTGCCGCGCTTCACCGCATCAACCTTCATCATCGGTGCATCAATCCCTTCCGGTGGACAGATTTTCCCCGGATTAAGGCGATTGTGCGGATCGAATGCCGCTTTGACTTTGCGCAGTTCACTGTACAACTGCTCGCCAAAGAAGGCCGGGCTATACTCGGCGCGGAAACCTTTGCCGTGTTCTCCCCACAGCAGGCCGCCGTATTTGGCGGTCAGCGCCACCACATCGTCGGAGATCTTTTTCATCAGGATCTCCTGCTGCGGGTCGCACATATCCAACGCAGGACGAACGTGCAGCACGCCTGCGTCAACGTGACCAAACATCCCGTAGCTTAGACCGTGGCTATCAAGCAGCGCGCGGAACTCCACGATGTAATCCGCCAGATGCTCCGGCGGCACGCAGGTATCTTCGGCAAAAGGAATCGGTTTCGCCGCGCCTTTTGCATTGCCCAGCAGGCCCACCGCTTTTTTCCGCATCGCGTAAATACGTTCGATACCCTCTAATGCATCGCAGCGCTGCCAGCCGATGACCCCGCCTTCTTGCTGGGCTATCCGTTCATCAAGACGTTGGCACAGCGCGGCAACCTGACTTTCAATCAGCGCCTCGTCGTCCCCGGCAAATTCGACGATATTGAGCCCGAGCATCTCTTTATCGGCAACATCGGTAATCAATTCGCTGACCGAATGCCAGACAATATCTTCCCGCGCCAGATTCAGCACCTTCGAATCCACGGTTTCAACCGACATGGCCCGGGCTTCAACCATAAACGGCGCATTGCGTAGTGCGGAATCAAAGGAGTCATATTTGATGTTGACCAACCGACGTACCTTCGGGAGCCGCGTGATATCCAGGCGCGCCTCGGTAATAAAGGCCAGCGTCCCTTCGGAGCCGGTCAGAATCCGCGTGAGGTCAAACTCGGTCATTTCGTCGTTAAAGACATGGCGAAGGTCATAGCCGGTCAGGAAACGGTTAAGTTTTGGGAATTTATCGATGATTAACTGGCGATTATCACGACAGCGTTCAAAAACGGTGCGGTAAATTCGCCCCGCCGCCGACTGCTCTTTGGCCAGCATTTCAGCCAGCGTCACAGGCACAGGCTGGGTATCGAGGATATCGCCCCCCATCAGGACGGCGCGTACGCCCAGGACGTGGTCTGAGGTTTTACCATACACCAGCGAACCTTGCCCGGAGGCATCGGTATTGATCATCCCCCCCAGCGTCGCACGGTTACTGGTCGACAGTTCAGGGGCAAAAAAATAGCCGTAGGGTTTTAAATACTGGTTAAGCTGATCTTTGATAACGCCCGCTTCTACGCGCACCCAACCCTCTTCCGGGTTAATTTCGATGATGCGGTTCATATAGCGCGACATATCAATAATAATGCCCTGATTTAACGCCTGGCCATTGGTGCCAGTCCCGCCGCCGCGCGGCGTAAAAATCAAGGATTGAAAACGTTCTTCGGCCGCAATACGTGCCAGCAACGCCACATCGGCCGTGGAGCGCGGGAAAACAACTGCATCGGGAAGAAGCTGGTAGATACTGTTATCCGTCGCCATCGTCAGCCTGTCGGCGTAGCGCGTCGCGGTATCGCCGGTAAAGCCTTGTTGCTCCAGTGCTTTTAAATAATTCAATACCAGCGGTATTTCGCCGGGTGCCTGGGAAATCAGTGGGATCATTAGGTTTGACCCTTTCTTGAATGTTGTGTTGTACGCACAAAATCTTCCCGACTCGTATGAATACGACAAACGGCAAAGATAGTGTGTATAAATGATTAATCGTTTGCGTCGTGCCATTATCGTTTTATCACATTTTTTTCTTATGCGCCCGGTAGATTTTGCCGCAGAATCAGCAGCGGGAATTTATTGATATTATTATCAATGAACGGATTTTCGCGACGTCAACGCTCTGGCGCGCAACAGAAGGTAACGCTTATTTATGAACACGGTTCTTAAGCCACGGGATATTCCGCAAATACTGCTATCAGTGGTGTTTATTACACTGATGATCATCGCTTGTTTATGGATTGTTCAGCCGTTTATTCTGGGCTTCGCCTGGGCCTCTACAATCGTTATTGCCACCTGGCCGGTTTTGATTAAACTTCAGCGCCTTCTTTTTGGCCGCCGCTCTCTCGCCGTGCTGGTCATGACGCTGCTGCTTTTTTTGCTGTTCGTCATTCCTATCGCCCTGCTGGTCAATAGCCTGGTGGACGGTAGCGCGCCGCTGATTCACGCTATCACCAGTGGAACACTCACGCTGCCCGATTTTGGTTGGCTGAACGGAATTCCGTTTGTTGGCGCGAAGCTGTATAGCGGCTGGCACAGCCTGCTCGACATGGGTGGCAGCGCATTAATGGCAAAAGTTCGTCCTTACCTCGGCACCACCACCACCTGGTTTGTCGGTCAGGCCGCACACGTTGGGCGTTTCCTGCTGCACAGCGGCTTGATGCTGCTCTTTAGCGCCTTGTTGTACTGGCAAGGTGAGAAAGTCGCTTTTGGTATGCGTTATTTCGCCACCCGTCTGGCAGCGAAACGCGGTGATGCCGCAGTGCTATTAGCAGGCCAGGCGATTCGCGCCGTGGCGCTGGGCGTGGTGGTGACGGCGCTTGTGCAGGCCGTGCTTGGCGGAATTGGTCTGGGGATTTCAGGCGTACCTTATGCAACGCTGTTGACCGTGGTGATGATCTTCTCCTGTCTGGTGCAGTTGGGGCCGCTTATCGTATTGGTTCCCTGCATTATCTGGCTCTACTGGACGGGAGACACCACCTGGGGCACGGTGCTGTTGGTGTGGAGCGTGGTTGTCGGTACGATGGATAACGTGATTCGACCAATGTTAATTCGTATGGGCGCCGACTTGCCGATGATCCTGATCCTCTCCGGCGTTATCGGGGGACTGGTGGCATTCGGCATGATTGGTCTGTTTATCGGCCCGGTTTTGCTGGCCGTCTCCTGGCGTCTGTTTGATGCCTGGCTGCATGAGGTTCCACCGCCGTCCACCGACCCGGACCAGGTTCTGGAAGAACTCGCGGAGCTAGAGCAGAATAACTACCCGAAACAGTAAGATAACGAAAGGCGGGTTACCCCGCCTTTTAGTTAAGAAAAACTGTTCATTCCCTTACGGCACACCCACGATCCCGCTCTCAAATCACGTCATGCCTCGGAAATTATTCACATTTATTTAACTATTGGGATGAATCCGATCGACGCAAAAAACTCACATGCCTACTATTAGTCACAAGGTAGTAAATCAACCCCTTGATTTATATATCCCCTGAGAGAAACACCGAATTGCTGTGTGTAGTCTTTGCCCATCTCCCACGATGGGCTTTTTTTTGTCTATCGCACGCTCCTCTTTGGGAACGGGTACGAGCGATCATCACCGGAAGTTTTCTCCCGTTAACTCACTTCGCAGTGACTCATCATTCGCCAGTCTGATGGCAACGTACGAGTTTCCCCACTCACCAGTACGGTAACACGACCGCAAATATCCGCCGATGAACGGCCTATCTGGAGTTCAAACTCTCCAGGCTCAACGATGCGCTGCCCCTCATAACTGGTGAAATTCAGCATATCGACTGGCAGGGTGAAGGTTAGCGTTTTCCGCTCGCCAGGTGACAACGTCACGCGTTTAAAGGCTTTTAGCTCCTGCAACGGACGCACCATAGAGGCAACGTTATCGCGGACATAGACCTGCACAACTTCACTGCCACTACGCTCACCGACATTAGTTACCGTTACGCTCACGCCAATTTCCCCGTCGATAGCCACCTGAGTCTGCGCAAGCTGCGGTGCATCAAAGCGAAAATCGCCCCAACCTATGCCGTAGCCAAACGGATACAGCGCGCCGAAATGGAAAGCGAACGGCGTACCGCCGCTTTTCAGCTTATGGTTGTAGTAAAACGGCATCGCCCCTGCACTCTTCGGTACGCTGACGACCAGCCTGCCCTGAGGTTCAGCACGGCCGGTTAATACGTCGGCAATCGCCCAACCGCCTTCCTGACCGGGTGCCCAGGCCAGCATTAACGCCGCGACTTTAGACTCAAGCCCTTGTAAATTATACGGACGCCCGCCGGTCATCACGACCACCACCGGTTTCCCCGTCTCCACCAGCGCCTGTAATAGCTGCTGCTGAACGCCCGGCAGATTGAGGCTGTCGGTATCAGAGCCTTCCCCCACGGTGCCGCTCTGGAATAAACCCGCAAGATCGCCCACGCAGGCCACAACCACGTCGCTGTCCTGTGCGGCACGAACGGCGTCTGGAATCAGGCTGAGATCGCAGGAGACCGGTGAACACTGCATCGGTTTACCGGAGCTGTCTCCCGGGAACACCGGCGCGCCTGCCATACGCTGTTCGATAATATGACAACCTTTAGCATAGCGAACCTGGCTATCGCCGAGAAAATGACGCAAGGCCGCAAGCGGTGTCGTCACCTGGGTGGTCTTTTCCAACATATCGCTGATGATCAGATGCACCGGGAAACTGTAGCCGCTTAACAGTGCCAGCGGATCGTCGGCCGTTGGCCCCACCAGCGCCACGCGGGGTTTACCGGTGAGCGGCAGCGCACCGCGATTCTCCAGCAGCGTTATCGATTGAGTCGCCACTTGTCGTGCAACCTGACGCGTGGCATCGGATTGCAGGGAAATCGAATTTTCATCGGTATAAGGATGTTCAAACAGCCCAAGGCGGAATTTCTCCGTCAACGTGCGTCCGACAATTTCATCAATTTTCGCTGTAGTGATCAGGCCGCGTTCAACCGCTTCTGCAAGATGGCGAGCACAGTCATCCTTAGGCAATTCCACATCCAGACCCGCGTTAAAGGCCAGCGCCGCTGATTGCGCCGCATCCTGGGCAACGCCATGATGCTGATGCAACAGGCTGACGCCGCCGTAGTCTGCAACCACAATGCCATCAAAGCCCCAACGTTCACGCAGTACCGTGGTCAATAAGAAGCTGTCGCTGTGTCCGGGTTGATTATCAATGTCGTGGTAGGCGGGCATGACCGAACCCGCATTTGCCTGTTTTACCGCCATTTCAAACGGCAGCAGAAAAGTATCATTCAGCTCCCGGAAACCCAGATGTACCGGAGCATGGTTGCGCGCACCTTCGCTGAAGGAATGTCCGACGTAATGTTTAAGAGTCGCCAGCACATCGCGCTTCTCCCCCTGCAAACCTTCGACATACGCGCAAGCCATCACCCCCACCAGCCACGGGTCTTCGCCAAACGTCTCCTCGGTACGCCCCCAGCGCACATCGCGAGAGACATCCAGTACAGGAGCCAGCCCCTGCTTGCAGCCGGTGGAACGAGCCTCTTCACCAATTTGCTGCGCCGCACGTTTCACCAATTCAGGATCCCAGGTGGAGCCGTAGTTCAGCGACGAAGGAAGCAGCGTCGCATCTTTGCACAATAACCCCACCAGACATTCCTCATGGAACAGCGCCGGAATGCCCAGCCGCGTCTCTTCCATCATCATTTTTTGCAGACGGTTAGCCGCTCGCACGCCGGTTTTTGCCTCAACAATATGCGTTCCCAGCGGGCGGGTAATCTGCCCCACGCCCAGTTTCAGCCGCTCACTCAGCGCAGCCTGCTCGCTAACGCCGGCAAATTCATCGCTCATGTCCGTGCGTTCGCGATGCTGACCATCTTCCGATAACACCAGCCACCAGGCGTGCATCTGGGCATATTTCTCTTCCGGCGTCATCCGCGCCAATAAGTCGCTTACGCGTTCGTGAATCGGGCGTTGGGGATCTTTATAAATCGGGGTCATAGCCATTCTCCTGAGTCGCTGTTAGCTCCCCGAAATCATTCGTTTATGAAGACGGGTAGTGGCAATTGCGAATCAGTATTCAAAAGTGACGGGCGGGGAACAATTGTAGAAATTGCTAGCAGATTTATGATTTTTGGTTTCTTTGCGGAAGTGTGATCGACCGCAACACAAGATGGGCAAAAAAAATCCCGGACACGCGCCCGGGATTTTAACAAGAGAACAAATTATTTATTCAGTTCAGCCAGGCTAAGCCAGGTTTGCACCACGGTATCCGGGTTCAGAGACAGACTGTCGATCCCTTCTTCCATCAACCAGGCCGCGAAATCTTCATGGTCAGATGGACCCTGACCACAAATCCCCACGTATTTCCCCTGTTTCTTTGCCGCGCGAATCGCCATCGACAGCAGCGCTTTCACCGCCTCGTTACGCTCGTCAAACAGTGCCGAAACGACACCGGAGTCACGGTCAAGGCCCAGCGCCAGCTGCGTCATGTCGTTCGAACCGATAGAGAAACCGTCGAAATGTTCAAGGAACTGTTCTGCCAACAAGGCATTGGACGGAATTTCACACATCATGATGATCTTCAGCCCGTTCTCGCCGCGCTTAAGTCCCTGACGCGCCAATTCATCCACTACCGCTTTCGCCTGCTCAACGGTGCGGACAAACGGCACCATAATCTCAACGTTGGTCAGCCCCATGTCGTTGCGAACACGTTTTACCGCATCGCACTCCAGCGCAAAGCAATCGCGGAAGCTGTCGGCAACGTAACGCCCCGCACCGCGGAAGCCCAGCATTGGGTTCTCTTCTTCCGGCTCGTAGCGCGTACCGCCCACCAGGTTGGCGTACTCGTTAGATTTAAAGTCAGACAGACGGACAATCACGCGTTTCGGATAGAATGCAGCACCCAACGTTGCGATCCCTTCGGTCAGACGGCCAACGTAAAACTCTTTTGGCGAGTCAAAACCTTTCATCATTTCGCGGATTTCGTTTTGCAGCTTCGGTTCCTGGTCATCAAATTCCAGCAACGCCCGCGGGTGAACGCCGATCATACGGTTGATGATGAATTCAAGACGCGCCAGACCAACGCCTTCGTTTGGCAGGCAGGCGAAGTCAAATGCACGGTCAGGGTTACCGACGTTCATCATGATTTTCAGCGGCAGATCCGGCATGGTATCCACGGTAGAGCTGTTGACGCTGAAGTCCAGCAGGTCGGCGTAGACGTAGCCGGTGTCGCCTTCGGCACAGGAAACGGTGACTTTTTCGTTATCTTTCATGCGTTCGGTGGCATCACCACAGCCCACGACGGCCGGGATGCCCAGCTCACGCGCGATAATCGCCGCATGGCAGGTACGACCGCCACGGTTGGTGACAATCGCCGCCGCTTTTTTCATGATCGGTTCCCAGTCCGGGTCGGTCATATCGGTGACCAGAACGTCACCCGGCTCAATACGATTCATTTCACTGATATCGTGAATCACCTTCACGCTACCGGCACCGATGCGGTGGCCGATGGCGCGGCCTTCAGAAACAATTCGTCCCTGGGAATGCAGCGTGTAACGCTCCATGACCTGCCCACGGGAACGCACGGTTTCCGGGCGCGCCTGAACGATATACAGTTTGCCCGTGTGGCCGTCTTTTGCCCACTCGATGTCCATCGGGCGACCGTAGTGTTTTTCAATCTGCACGGCCTGTTTGGCCAGCTCCTGCACTTCATCGTCGGTCAACGAGAAGATATCGCGCTGTGCTTGCGGCACGTCTTCGATACGAACCTGCTTCCCATGCTCCTGCGTCGGCGCGTAGACCATACGGATCTTTTTCGATCCCATCGTGCGGCGCACGATAGACGGACGACCGGCTGCCAGCGTCGGTTTGTGCACGTAGAACTCATCAGGGTTCACCGCGCCTTGCACCACCATCTCACCCAGACCCCAGGCAGAGGTGATAAACACCACCTGGTCGAAACCGGATTCGGTATCAATGGAGAACAGTACGCCTGAGGAGGCCAGATCTGAGCGCACCATCAGCTGTACGCCTGCGGAAAGCGCGACGCCACGATGGTCGTAACCCTGGTGAACACGATAGGAGATAGCGCGATCGTTGAACAGTGAGGCAAACACGTGCTTCACCGCCACCAGTACGGCGTCAAAGCCGTGGACGTTGAGGAAGGTCTCCTGCTGCCCGGCGAAAGACGCGTCCGGCATATCTTCTGCGGTTGCGGATGAACGCACGGCAAAAGATGCATTGGCGTTATCTGCAGCCAACTGGTCATACGCTTCGTGAATAGCCTGTTCCAGTTCGCTCTGGAAAGGAGTGTCGATAATCCACTGACGAATCTGCGCGCCGGCTTTCGCCAGGGCGGTAACATCGTCAATATCGGTGTCATCCAACAGTTGATAAATCTGCTGGTTCACGCCGCTCTGGTCGAGGAACTGATTAAACGCATCGGCGGTAGTGGCAAATCCGTTAGGGACGCTAACGCCCATGCCGGAGAGATTCGTAATCATTTCACCCAAGGAGGCATTTTTGCCTCCAACTCTGTCTACATCATTCATGCCGAGTTGGTTATACCAAAGCACCAGCGGTGACGAGCCATTGTTGGACATCGAGACAATCCTTTTTTGATTAAAGAAGCAGTGATAAGTAACGACTGACTACTTAAAATATCCTCGCATATTTAAACGGCTGAAAAAAACGGTGAATCGAGTAAGCAAATTATTTTTTTACTTTTTAGGATTGATCCCCTCTTATTCATAAACTACTGATTAGGCTAAAAAGGCACAATTACATACGGTCTATTTCCGGTCTTCGAAAAATGAAATGGGTAGTTCATTAAAAATAAAAATAGCGTTTCATTTTTATTTTTAAGACAAAGGCTGCGGGGTTGTGTTTAAATTTAATTTACGCTTTCAGGCAATTAACGGGGAAATAGATTATGGAAAACGCAGTCGATCGTCAGGTGTTTTATATTTCCGATGGCACCGCGATTACAGCAGAAGTGCTTGGCCATGCGGTGATGTCTCAGTTTCCGGTGGCGATAAACAGCATTACGCTACCGTTTATTGAAAGTGAAAGCCGGGCGAAGGCGGTGAAGGAACAGATCGATGCTATTTATCAGCAAACCGGCGTGCGTCCACTGGTTTTCTACTCCATTGTTATTCCCGAAATTCGCGACATTATTTTGCAATGTGAAGGATTTTGTCAGGATATCGTGCAAGCGCTGGTTGCTCCGTTACAAGAAGAACTCAAACTCGATCCGACCCCGATTGCACATCGAACTCACGGCTTAACCCCCGGCAATCTCACCAAATATGATGCGCGAATCGCCGCTATCGATTACACCCTGGCGCATGATGATGGCATCTCACTGCGCAATCTCGATCAGGCGCAGGTCATTTTACTGGGGGTTTCACGCTGTGGAAAAACCCCTACTAGCCTCTATCTCGCCATGCAGTTTGGCATTCGTGCCGCCAACTACCCGTTTATTGCCGACGATATGGATAACCTGATCTTGCCGGCCTCGTTAAAACCGCTGCAACACAAGCTGTTTGGCTTGACCATTAACCCGGAACGTCTGGCCGCCATCCGCGAGGAAAGGCGTGAGAATAGCCGTTATGCCTCCCTGCGGCAGTGTCGTATGGAAGTTGCCGAGGTTGAAGCGTTATACCGGAGGAATCAGATCCCGTGGATCAACAGCACCAATTATTCCGTTGAGGAAATTGCTACTAAAATCATGGACATCATGGGATTAAGCCGCAGAATGTACTAATACACTAGTACGATACAGCGAATTTGTTTATCATAGCAGTGTGATTGAGCGCACATTACGCTCCGTGCTTGAAATCAGCGGAGATTGGTTTATCGTGATGTGCATCACTTCCCAGCATATTGACTGGCGAAGCAACAAATTTCTGAGACCCCCATGAATAAGACCGATGAATTGCGTACGGCCAGAATTGAGAGCCTGATTACGCCTGCTGAACTTGCCGAACGTCACCCGGTATCACCGGACGTTGCGGCGCATGTTACCGCTTCCCGCCACCGTATCGAGAAAATTCTCAACGGTGAAGATCGCCGATTGCTGGCGATTGTAGGCCCCTGCTCGATTCACGATCTTGATGCCGCCATGGACTACGCCCGCCGTTTACAGGTGCTGCGCGAAAAACACCAGGGCGAGCTGGAAATCGTTATGCGCACCTACTTTGAAAAACCACGCACCGTGGTCGGCTGGAAAGGATTAATTTCTGACCCCGATCTTAACGGCAGCTATCGGGTGAATCACGGTATTGAGCAGGCGCGTAAATTATTACTGCAAGTCAATACATTGGGTGTTCCTACCGCTACCGAGTTTCTCGATATGGTGACCGGTCAGTTTATCGCCGATCTCATTAGCTGGGGCGCCATTGGTGCACGTACCACCGAAAGCCAAATCCACCGCGAAATGGCCTCCGCGCTCTCCTGCCCGGTCGGTTTTAAAAACGGAACGGATGGGAATACGCGCATTGCGGTTGATGCGATTCGTGCCGCCCGCGCCAGCCACATGTTCCTGTCGCCGGATAAGAGCGGTCAGATGACCATCTACCAGACCAGCGGCAACCCGTATGGTCACATCATTATGCGTGGCGGTAAAAAACCGAACTATCATGCGGATGATATTGCCGTCGCTTGCGATACGCTGCATGAGTTCGACTTACCTGAACATTTGGTTGTCGATTTCAGCCACGGTAACTGTCAGAAACAGCATCGCCGTCAGCTGGAAGTGTGTGACGATATCTGCCAGCAGATCCGCAACGGTTCTTCCGCCATTGCCGGCATCATGGCGGAAAGCTTCCTGCGCGAGGGCACGCAGAAAATCGTCGCCGGTCAACCGCTCACCTACGGCCAGTCCATTACTGACCCTTGCCTGAGCTGGGAAGACACCGAGATCCTGTTGGAAAAACTCGCCGCCGCCGTCGCAACCCGCCTGTAATCTCCCCGCCCGCCTTTCAAGGCGGGCGATTTTCGCCCCCACAAAATATAAAAAATACTTGCGGTTAATCAGCGCATTACTGATAATGGTTATCATTGTTAAATTGATTTTCATTATGAAAGACGCTAATGGATACCTGCGCAGAACTGGAACATCCCAAGGATAATACCCCTCGCCCCCTCCCAAGCGATCGGCGGATTGACAGCCAGACGCTGCTGGGTCAGGAAGGTCGAGTGATTATTGAACACGGGGAACAGCAATACCTGCTGCGTCAAACCCAGGCTGGCAAACTCATTTTAACGAAGTAATTGCGCCGCCAGTCGGCGACGCAATCACGAAGACATTAGCTCGAGCAGCTCACTTCCAGATGTTTACCCCAGTCCGGTGGACGGCGAGCGTAATCATCATGACGTTCAGACCAGGGGTCGCGAAGCGCTTCATGCAGACGGTGTAACTCGTGATAATCACCCTTTTCTGCTTGCTCGATTGCCCGTTGTGCCAGCCAGTTACGCAATACCACCGCCGGATTCGCGAGCTTCATCGCCTGTTGACGCGCCGAGTCCTCAACCTGTTCATGCTGTAAGCGTGTGCGATATTGCGTAAACCAGTCATCAAACGCCGCGCGGTCGATAAACTCATCGCGCAGCGGCGACGCCGAACTTTTTTGCTCGGTCTGGCTTAATAAGCGAAACGTCAGAGTGTAATCGCTCTTCTCACGCTCCATCAGCGCATAAAGACCGTTAAGCAGGTCATTATCGCCAGTCTCATCACTAAACAAGCCCAGCTTTTTACGCATCCGCTGACCATATTCACGGAAGAGAATTGACTGATAGCTATCCAGCGCGGCATTGAGCGCATCGGTGGTCATCAGCGGCGACAGCGTCTGTGCCAGACACTGTAAGTTCCACAAACCTACCGCCGGTTGATTATCAAACCGGTAGCGCCCCTGATAGTCAGAATGGTTGCAGATATACTGCGGTTTATAATCGTCAAGGAACCCGAACGGACCATAATCCATCGTCAGGCCAAGAATCGACATATTGTCCGTATTCATCACGCCATGAGCGAAACCGACCGTTTGCCAGCGGGCTATCATCTGTGCCGTTCGGGTGACGACATCCTGAAACCACAGCACATACCGGTTAGCGTCGTCGACTAGATGCGGCCAGTGGTGACGGATAGTGTAATCCGCCAGCTTACGCACATTGTCGATATCTCGACGGTAATAAAAATGTTCGAAATGACCAAAGCGGATATGGCTTTCGGCAATACGCATCAGCATCGCCCCCGTCTCGACGGTTTCGCGCTGAATTGGCGTATCGCTAGCAACGATTGACAGCGCACGGGTGCCGGGGATCCCCAGATAATGCATCGCCTCTGATGCCAGGCTTTCTCGCAATGTTGAACGCAGAACCGCGCGGCCATCTCCCATCCGCGAATACGGCGTGAGTCCGGCCCCTTTCAGGTGCCAGTCGACGCTCTTACCATTGGGTAATTGCTGCTCGCCGAGTAAAATTCCACGCCCATCGCCAAGCTTTCCGGCCCAATTGCCAAACTGATGGCCGCTGTAAACCTGTGCCAGGGGTGACATGCCCGGAAGCAGGGCTTCACC
This sequence comes from Kluyvera sp. NPDC087067, assembly GCF_044745165.1. NCBI lineage: Bacteria > Pseudomonadati > Pseudomonadota > Gammaproteobacteria > Enterobacterales > Enterobacteriaceae > Kluyvera > Kluyvera sp. NPDC087067. The sequence goes on from NZ_JBIUZS010000001.1 coordinate 1,032,996, forward strand.
GCCCCAGACGCCTGCGCCATGCTCAGGAGTAAAGAGCGCTTCGGGAATAGCTAATTCCTGCGCTAGCGGCTCGTTATGCCAGACAAGACGGGCATTGTGTAAAGGCGTCGGCCGAAGTGCCGTGTAAAACTCTGGCAACTCATCGCGCCAGCGGGTGTTAAATGACAGGTTCATGGTTCCTCCTGTCCGTAGTGTATTGGGTTACTGTAGGTTAAACACCCGGGTAAGTGCAGGGTTATTGTTGCACTAATGTTATTAGCGATGATTCGGACACGACCGGCCACAAACTCCCTAACATGCCACTAAAGCCAAACGGTTCTACGCGCTGCCGGGTGGATTCATCATCCACACCAGAGATCATAATTGCCTGACAACAAGGCTGGATCTGGCTCACAATCGCCCGCATAAACGGCTCAAAAGAGGCTGACTTGAGCTGGCGTTGGACAAAATTTCTATCCAGCACCACGCGGCTAAAAAGCCCAGCGAATACGGCTTTTGTCGAGGCTTCCCCGGAACCAAAATCACTGAGTACCAGCGGGAAACGTTGAGATAATTGGGCTAGTGGATGCTGTTCATTTATCTCATCAAGCCCAGGGAAACTTTCGCTAACGGCTAATTCAAGGAAAGGAAAACGTAGGGCTTCCGCCGCAAGGTCATCCTGGGTGAGTAAGGCATCAACAACGCCAGGAGGAATGGCGATCCACGCTTTAAGCCCATGCTGTAAGAAAAAAAACTGATAGGTCATCAGGAGAGCGAGTTTTTCCTGAAATAACGTTATTTCTTCTTGTGGTGTTAAACGCGGCAACACCAAACTGGTTGGGATGCGCACGTGATTATTAAGGTCGCTGAAATGACTGACCACTTTCAAACCAACCAGTTGCTCCTCACTATTTCTGGCGGGGAGAAAAAACAACTGAGAACAATATGTATTATCCAGCGATATAATCATTGCGACTGCCCTTCACTAAAAGTCATGTCCGGGTTCCTGACGTCACAAAGCGAAAACCTACGGTAATGGGTGCCATGCTTATTCCGTTCATCGGTTCCTTTTTAATTCATTGGTCCGTCACTGGATCGTAATGATTGTAATCGAAACTAATGGATTAGCACAATCAACCTTAAGTTCCATGATCTCGCCCGACTAAATGCGTATTCCGATTATGGTTTTATTTAATTTTTATCAATACGATAAAAAAGGAGGCATTGCGCCTCCCTTACCCTATTTTTTTAAATTCTCCGGGCCTGCCAGAAATTTTTTCGCCAGTATACATTGTTCAACGATGAGCGAGTGACGCCCTGGCTTGTGGAGGCGTGGATAAATTTATTATCGGTGTCATAGATTCCAACGTGCAGACCACTTTCACCGGAGCCGGTTTTGAAGAACACCAAATCGCCGGGCAGCAGATCTTCTTTATCTATTTCCGTGCCAAGTTTAGCCTGCTGGCGCGTTTCTCTGGGTAACTGCATTTCGAACTTATCGCGGAATGTCATCAGAACAAACGCTGAGCAATCTACACCCCGACGGCTCATTCCGCCATAGCGATAAGGCGTACCATGCCAATGGTGCAGCTGGTCGTTTAAATTGGCGATCACGGTAATTGAATCCGCAAGCCGAGGATTCGGCGGTGGCGGACGATGGCTGCTACAGCCAGCCAAAATGAATGCTAAAAGAAAAATAGCCCAGAAACGCATATCCCGCGCATCCTCTGTTTTTTAATCTGCTAACAAATTATATCGATAAGCAATTGGCTGGCAAGCCATGCACCCTCAGCAAGACCGAATATGGATTATTTTTATCACCTTTCATCGTAAATGAGCATTTGATGACCGGCTATTTCTAACTTCTGGAAAGTCATATTATACGCGGTGGCTAAATGTTCCGGTTGCAGCACAGCCTCGGTGCTACCGCTGGCAATCAGTTTGCCGCCACATAATAACCAGACCTGGCCCGCGTGGCGCAAAGTATAGTTGAGATCATGACTGCTCATCACTATTGTCACGCCGGCCGTGCTAAGCTCGCCAAGCAGTTTATCCAACGCGGCCTGCTGAGCAACGTCAAGGCTATTCATGGGTTCATCAAGCAACAACAGCTGCCCCTGCGGATTATCCTCAGGATGAATCTGCAAAATCACCGCGGCCAGCCGCACGCGTTGCCATTCTCCCCCCGATAGCTGACTAACATTGCGCCCCAGCTTGTTGTCCAAACCCAGCGCATGCGTCACATGCACCGCCAGGGCTGAAGAATGAGGAGTTTGTTGATGCAGCATCAGGAACTGCCAGACCGGCATGGCAAAAGGCGGCGATTGGTGTTGGGAAAGATAGGCCCGATGACGAGCAAGTGCAGATGACGACCACGACGCTAACGGCTGGTCGTTTAATGTCACAATGCCCTTCCCCTGACTGAGCCCTGCCATTCTTGCCAATAACGTACTTTTTCCGGCGCCGTTGGGGCCAACCAGATGGATTATCTCGCCGTGACCAACATCAGCGCTTATTCCCTGAAGCCGAGTGTTTTCACTCAGATCCCGAAGCTGCATCAACGGCATCATGACTGAGCGAGAGCCTGTTTAATCGCCGCGACCAGCTGCGGATCGTCTGGCGTCATATCCGGTGAAAATCGATTGATCACCTCACCATGACGGCCAATTAAGAATTTCTCAAAGTTCCACAGAATATCGCCGGGATGCGCAGGTGCGCGCCCTTTGCTCGCCATCCGCTCATAGAATCCACTCCCTTCCGGTGCGAGAGCTTTCGGTGCAATGCGCTTTAATTGCGCATAGAGAGGATGGCTGTTTTCACCATTCACCTCAATTTTGCTAAACAGCGGGAACGTCACACCATAGGTCATGCTGCAAAACGTTTTGATTTCATCAGCACTGCCCGGCTCTTGCCCCAGAAACTGGTTACAAGGGAATCCAAGAACGGTGAATCCTTGGTCCTGTAAAGATTCCTGTAACGCTTCCAGCTGTTCGTACTGTGGCGTAAGCCCGCATTTAGACGCGACATTAACAATCAGCAGCACCTTGCCCTGATATTCTTCCAGGGTGGTATTTTCACCGTCAATGGTCGTGACCGGCGTGTTCAGAATGGTGGTTTGCATAGCATCCTCTTTTCAGGTTAAGCCGGGTCTAACGCCCGGACTTTAATAGTAACCAGATAAATACCGGCGCGCCTAGCGTTGCCGTGACAACGCCTATCGGCAATTCAGCCGCTGACAGCGCCAGCCGCGCCACAATATCAGCAAATAGCAATACACTCGCGCCCGCCAAAGCGCTGGCAGGAAGCAGCACGCGATGATCTGTTAAACCACACAGCCGCAGCATATGCGGTACGACCAGCCCAACAAAACCAATCGCACCGGCGAGTGCCACGCTCACGCCCACCAGCCAGCCTGTCGCCATGACCAGCAGTTTTCGCCACAGCGCAATAGGCACACCGAGCTGGCGCGCGGAGGTATCGCCTAAGGCTAACAAATTGAGCGGTTGCGATTGCAGGCAGACCCAGAAAATCACCGGCAAAAGCGCAATCATAAGCCACAGTTGCTGCCAGTCTACGCCACCAAATCCGCCCATCATCCAGTACATTAACTGACGCAGGTCGAAAGAGGTTGAGAAATAGACCGCCCAGGTCATCAACGCGCTACAGATGATACCAAGCGCCACGCCTGCCAATAGCAGTCGGCTGGTGGACAAATGTCGACGCGCAAAACGCATCAGGATGGCGGTAATAAACAGTGCGCCAGCTATAGCAGCCAGCCCCGGAGCCCAACCGGGTAAGGCCCCTTGTCCGAGCATAATCACGGCGATAAGCCCGACGCCTGCGCCATTAGAAACGCCCAGAAGCCCAGGTTCAGCCAGCGGATTTTCAAACAATGCCTGCATCACCGCACCGGAAAGCGCTAGCGCTGCGCCAACCAGTAGCACCGCCAGCGTGCGCGGAAGGCGAATTTGCCAGATAAAGAGCTGCCCTTTTGCAGTGAACCACTCCATCGGGGAAATCCATTGGTCACCCGCACACAGGCCAATAACCAGCATGACAACCAGTACCAGCGTAAGCGCGGTAAGCCAGCAACGGTTTCGCCGCTGCTGTTGATGTACATAGACCTGCATAATGCTCCAGGAGCTTGCTAAGAAGCATTTAATTTTACGGTGGAAGAGCCTGTTAAGAAAAGAAAAAGGCCGCATAAGCGGCCTTTTTAGTTAGTTCAGATTACTCTTCTTTGGGTGTTGCATTCTCGACCCGACTTTTTAACTTCTGTCCTGGTCTGAAGGTCACCACACGCCGGGCTGTAATGGGAATATCTTCACCCGTTTTTGGGTTACGTCCCGGGCGTTGATTTTTATCACGCAGATCAAAGTTCCCAAAACCGGAAAGCTTGACCTGCTCGCCATTTTCCAGAGCACGACGGATCTCTTCGAAAAATAGCTCTACCAGCTCTTTGGCATCCCGTTTGCTAAGCCCAAGCTTATCAAACAGATATTCTGACATTTCAGCTTTTGTAAGCGCCATAGGTTCAATCCCTCAGTGATGCCTGGAATCGCTCTTTTAATGCCTCTACACATTTGGCGACGGTAGCGGCAATCTCCTCTTCTTCGAGTGTACGGCTGGTATCTTGTAAAATCAGGCTGATAGCAAGGCTCTTGAAGCCCTCCGCAACACCCTTACCACGGTACACGTCAAACAAGTTTACGCCAACTATCTGATTTACGCCAACTTTCTTACATTCGTTTAAAATATCAGCCGCGGGTACATTTTCAGCAACCACAACGGCGATATCACGGCGGTTAGCCGGGAAGCGTGAAACGTCCTGCGCCTCTGGAACGACGCGGTCTGCAAGCTTGTTCCACTCCAGTTCGAAGGCCAGCGTGCGACCATTCAGATCCAGTTTACGCTCAAGTTCAGGATGAATAACACCAATGAAACCAATGCGTTCATCTTTCAGATAAATCGCCGCAGACTGCCCCGGATGCAGCGCTGGATTCGCTTCTGCTTTGAACTGAATTTCAGATAATTTACCGGTCAGTTCAAGAACGGACTCCAAATCACCCTTCAAATCATAGAAATCAACGGACTCTTTTGCCAGATTCCAGTGCTCTTCATAGCGGTTGCCACAAATCACGCCACCCAGCATCACATCCTGACGGATACCCAGCGGCGCTTGCGTGTCTGGCACAAAACGTAAGCCGGTTTCAAAAATGCGCACGCGGTTCTGCTGACGATTTTGGTTATACACTACCGTTGACAGCAGGCCGGTCAGCAGCGACAGACGCATCGCCGACATTTCGCTGGAAATTGGGCTTGGCAGAATCAGCGCTTCATCGCCAGGATGTACCCATTGCTGGATTTTCGGATCCACGAAACTATAGGTAATGACTTCCTGATAGCCTTTGTCATTCAGCATGGTTTTCACACGCTTAAGCGACAAGTTAGCTTCTTTATGGCTTCCCATAATCAGGCCAGCTTGAACCGGTTCGTTCGGAATACTGTTGTAGCCGTAAACACGTGCCACTTCTTCGACCAGATCCTCTTCGATCTCCATATCGAAACGCCAGGTTGGCGCAACGGCCTGCCATTGGTCATTACCGACGGTCACTTCACAACCCAGGCGAGTCAGAATATCGGTCACTTGCTCATCAGCAATATGGTGGCCGATGAGGCGATCCAGTTTGCTACGGCGCAGGGTGATGGTCGCACGTTTCGGCAGTGCTGCTTCGTGGGTCACATCAATGATTGGGCCCGCTTCACCGCCGCACAGTTCAATCAGCAGACCGGTCGCACGTTCCATTGCTTTGTATTGCAGGGCCGGATCAACACCACGCTCATAGCGATGGGATGCATCAGTGTGCAGACCATGGCGGCGAGCCCGTCCGGTGATGGACAGTGGGCTAAAGAATGCCGATTCCAGCAGGACATTTTGGGTTTCATCGTTAACACCAGAGTGCTCACCGCCAAAGATACCCGCCATCGCTAGCGCTTTGTTGTGGTCAGCAATCACCAGCGTGTCGGCGCTAAGCTTCGCTTCGTTACCGTCAAGCAGAACCAGCGTTTCGCCCTCTTTTGCCATGCGAACTTTAATCCCGCCTTCGATACGATCTTTATCGAACGCGTGCATCGGCTGACCCAGTTCCAGCAGAACATAGTTGGTCACATCTACAACGGCATCAATAGAACGGATGCCGCAACGACGCAGTTTCTCTTTCATCCACAGCGGGGTCGGTGCTTTGACGTTAATCCCTTTCACCACACGGCCCAGGTAACGTGGGCAAGCGTCGGCGGCTTCCACATCAATAGGCAACACATCGGAGATAGTCGCCGCGACAGGCGCGATTTCTGGCGCATTCAACGGCAGCTTGTTGAGTACCGCCACGTCGCGAGCAACGCCAATAATGCCTAAGCAGTCTGCACGGTTCGGCGTGACGCTGATTTCGATGGTGTTGTCATCAAGTTTCAGATATTCACGGATATCCGTTCCCAGCGGCGCATCGGCAGGTAGTTCAATAATACCGGTGTGATCGTCGGAAATACCCAGTTCAGAGAAGGAGCACAGCATCCCTTCTGAAGGTTCACCGCGCAGTTTGGCGGCTTTAATTTTAAAATCGCCCGGCAGGACGGCACCGATAGTCGCCACGGCAACTTTGAGCCCCTGACGGCAGTTTGGTGCGCCGCAGACGATGTCCAGCAGACGTTCACCACCCACGTTCACTTTTGTGACGCGCAGCTTGTCAGCGTTTGGATGCTGAGCGCATTCCACGACTTCACCCACGACAACACCATGGAAGCTACCGGCAACAGCGTCAACGCCGTCAACTTCCAGGCCTGCCATGGTGATCTGCCCTGACAGCGCTTCGCTATCAATAGCCGGGTTAACCCATTCGCGTAACCACAGTTCACTGAATTTCATTGTTTTATCCTGCCCTTATTTAAACTGTTTGAGGAAACGCAGATCGTTTTCGAAGAACGCACGCAAATCGGTGACACCGTAACGCAGCATGGTTAAACGCTCCATACCCATGCCAAATGCGAAGCCGGAGTAAACCTCTGGATCAATACCGACATTACGCAGCACGTTCGGGTGCACCATACCGCAACCCAGTACTTCCAGCCATTTGCCATTCTTGCCCATAACATCAACTTCAGCGGATGGCTCAGTGAACGGGAAATAGGACGGACGGAAACGAATCTGCAAATCTTCCTCAAAGAAGTTGCGCAGGAAGTCGTGCAGCGTCCCTTTCAGGTTGGTGAAACTAATGTTTTTATCAACAATCAGACCTTCCATCTGATGGAACATCGGGGTGTGCGTCTGGTCGTAGTCGTTACGATATACGCGGCCCGGCGCGATAATACGGATTGGCGGCTGTTGATCCTTCATGGTACGGATCTGTACGCCGGACGTCTGAGTACGCAGCAGACGAGTCGCATCAAACCAGAAAGTGTCGTGGTCAGCGCGTGCTGGGTGGTGCGTTGGGATATTCAGCGCATCGAAGTTGTGGTAGTCGTCTTCAATTTCTGGGCCCGTTGCAACGGTAAAACCGAGCTCACCGAAGAAACTTTCAATACGGTCGATGGTTCGTGTCACCGGGTGCAGACCACCATTTTCAATGCGGCGTCCCGGCAGAGAGATATCGATAGTCTCTGCGGCCAGGCGAGCATTTAACGCAGCGCTTTCCAGGTCAGCTTTGCGCGCATTCAGCACCTGCTGTACCTGCTCTTTGGCTTCGTTAATCACCGCACCCGCTGCTGGACGCTCTTCCGGCGGCAGCTCACGCAGGGTAGTCATTTGAAGGGTCAGATGCCCTTTCTTGCCCAAATATTCGACGCGGACATTGTCTAACGCGGCAACATCTGAAGCCTGGTTAATGGCGGCTGTTGCACTGGCAACCAGCTCTGCGAGATGTGACATGGTTTTCCTCGTTATGTGGCGATATTCATAAGCGACATATACATTTTATCTTTCAAGCTGCCTTACAAAGCCCGCGAAAGCGTGTTGTGATGCAACTTGAAAATTATGTGTATAAACAAAAAAAAAGCCTCCATCAGGAGGCTTTCTGGCGCTGTTTTCCGTTTCTTCTTTCACGCGCGAGCCCCCTGTATTCAGGTGCTAAAGTAAAAGAAGAAGCGGAAAATAGCAGCATTCATGCTTGCGTTACCTTGTGTGGTAGAAAATGTAGAGCCTTTATTGAAAGGGCTACAGGAATAAATGTCAATGCGCTGAAGCAGTTAAAATGAAAAGAGGGAGACAAGCTCCCTCTTCCAACTGGCTTACGCCAGTGCTGCTTTCGCTTTTTCAACTAACGCGGTGAACGCGATTTTGTCGAATACTGCGATGTCAGCCAGGATCTTACGGTCGATTTCAACAGAGGCTTTTTTCAGGCCGTTGATGAATTTGCTGTAAGAAATACCGTTCTGACGTGCTGCTGCGTTGATACGCGCAATCCACAGTTGACGGAACTGACGCTTTTTCTGACGACGGTCACGATAAGCGTACTGACCTGCTTTGATAACAGCCTGGAAGGCAACGCGGTATACGCGAGAACGCGCACCGTAGTAGCCTTTAGCTTGTTTCAAAATTTTCTTGTGACGTGCACGGGCAACTACACCACGTTTTACGCGAGCCATATGTGCTCTCCTGTATCTATTCTAATTAAAAAGTTAAAAGGGTTAACGACTTATGCGTACGGCAGGCACGCGATTACCAGGCCCAGATCGCCTTTAGAAACCATGGCTTTTGGACGCAGGTGACGTTTACGCTTGGTAGCTTTTTTGGTCAGAATGTGACGCAGGTTTGCGCGTTTGTGCTTAAAACCACCTTTACCGGTTTTTTTGAAGCGCTTAGCAGCACCGCGTACGGTCTTAATTTTTGGCATTTTAATAACTTCCACTTCGCATTGTTAATAAACGAAACGTAGGCGAACAATACTCGTGAAGCCCAAAGGCTTCACGAACGTTGTTACTTGAAGGCCTTACTGTTTCTTCTTAGGGGCAAGCACCATGATCATCTGGCGGCCTTCGATCTTCGTAGGGAAGGATTCGACCACTGCCAGTTCACTCAGATCGTCACGGACGCGCGTAAGCACTTCCATACCAATCTGCTGGTGAGCCATTTCACGACCGCGGAAACGCAGCGTGATTTTAGCTTTATCACCCTCTTCGAGAAAGCGAACCAGGCTGCGGAGTTTTACCTGGTAGTCGCCATCATCGGTACCAGGACGGAATTTGATTTCCTTAACCTGGATAACTTTTTGTTTCTTCTTCTGTTCCTTAGAAGACTTACTTTTTTCATAAAGGAACTTGCCGTAGTCCATGATACGACAAACTGGCGGTTCGGCGTTAGGGCTGATTTCAACTAAATCTACTCCAGCTTCTTCAGCTTTTTCGATAGCTTCTCTCAGACTCACAATACCCAAAGCTTCGCCTTCAAGACCTGTTAAGCGAACTTCCAGGGCGCGAATCTCGCCATTGATACGATTCGGACGTGCCGTTTGAACTCGTTTTCCGCCTTTAATACCTTATTCCTCCAGTTGTTTTAGACTGCGGCTGCGAATCTCTTGTTGCAGCTTCTCGATAACTTCATTTACGTCCAGGCTGCCCAAGTCTTTGCCACGACGGGTACGCACGGCAACTTTGCCTGCTTCTACCTCTTTGTCGCCACAGACCAACATGTAAGGGACACGACGTAAAGTGTGCTCGCGGATTTTAAAGCCAATCTTCTCATTTCTCAAGTCTGCTTTTACACGAATGCCTGCATTTTGCAATTTACGGGTCAATTCGTTGACATATTCAGCTTGAGAATCAGTGATATTCATGACCACAACCTGCACTGGTGCAATCCAGGTTGGGAAGAAACCGGCGAACTCTTCGGTCAGGATGCCAATGAAGCGCTCCAGTGAACCGAGAATTGCACGGTGAATCATCACCGGTACCTGACGCTCGTTGCTTTCGCCAATATAAGAGGCGCTTAGACGAGACGGCAGAGAGAAGTCTAACTGTACAGTACCGCACTGCCATGCACGATCGAGGCAGTCATAAAGGGTAAATTCAATTTTTGGACCGTAGAATGCGCCCTCACCCAGTTGATACTCAAACGGGATGTTGTTTTCTTCCAGCGCTACGGCCAGATCCGCTTCCGCACGATCCCACGTTTCATCGCTACCGATACGTTTCTCAGGGCGCGTTGAAAGTTTGACGACGATTTTCTCGAAGCCGAAAGTGCTGTACATATCATAGACTAAACGAATGCACGCGTTAACTTCATCACGCACCTGTTCTTCAGTACAGAAGATGTGGGCGTCATCCTGAGTAAAGCCGCGTACACGCATCAGTCCATGCAGAGCACCTGATGGTTCGTTACGGTGGCAGCTACCGAACTCCGCCATACGCAGCGGCAGATCGCGGTAAGATTTCAGACCCTGGTTAAAGATCTGCACGTGCCCCGGGCAGTTCATCGGCTTGATGCAGTATTCACGGTTCTCAGAAGAGGTGGTGAACATCGCATCTTTATAGTTGTCCCAGTGGCCGGTTTTTTCCCACAGCACACGGTCCATCATGAACGGGCCTTTCACTTCCTGATACTGGTATTCTTTGAGCTTAGAGCGCACGAAAGTTTCCAGTTCACGGAAGATTGTCCAGCCATCGTTATGCCAGAATACCATACCCGGCGCTTCTTCCTGCATGTGATACAGGTCAAGCTGCTTACCAATTTTACGGTGATCGCGCTTCGCCGCTTCTTCAAGACGCAACAGGTAGGCATTGAGGGCTTTTTTGTCCGTCCATGCGGTACCATAAATACGTTGCAGCATCTTGTTGTCGCTATCGCCGCGCCAGTAAGCGCCAGCGGTTTTCATCAACTTGAAGTAGTGACAGAAACGCATGTTCGGCACGTGCGGACCACGGCACATGTCGACGTATTCTTCGTGATGATACAAGCCAGGCTTGTCATCGTGCGAAATATTCTCATCAAGAATGGCGACTTTGTAGTTTTCACCACGTTTCACGAAGGTTTCGCGAGCTTCATGCCAGCTAACTTTCTTCTTGATGACATCATAGTTTTTCTCGGCGAGCTCATGCATACGTTTTTCGAGCGCGTCGATGTCTTCCTGGGTCAGCGTATGGTCTAGATCAACGTCATAATAGAAGCCGTTGTCGATAACCGGGCCGATGGCCATTTTAGTGTTTGGCCAAAGCTGTTTGATAGCATGACCAAGTAGGTGTGCACACGAGTGACGAATGATCTCCAGACCTTCTTCATCTTTTGCAGTGATGAGCGAAAGTGTGGCGTCGTTTTCGATCAAATCGGAAGCATCAACCAGTTCACCGTTAACGCGCCCAGCGATGGTGGCTTTTGCCAGACCGGGGCCGATGTCCAGTGCGACATCCATAGGGCTAACGGCGTTGTCGTAATGGCGTTGGCTGCCATCAGGAAGAGTAATTACAGGCATTTAATGTCCTTATTTGCAGTGGTGCCCCACACGAAAGAGCACATACAAAACTATATGATTAAATTTATCAACACGTTAAGGACTGATTTCCGCTTCACTCTGCGAAAAATGAGCAATGAGTACACAGCACCCAGAACCACCTACATCCACTTGTTGATAATACCGTGGGTTAGTTTACACATCATCTGTACGGGATAAAAGGCGCAATTACCCTTCCCTGTATGCATTGCTATTTTTAACAGCGATTCTGATACACTGACTCAAAGTTGATATAAGAAAAGGACGTGGCGATGCCAGGCGACCGATTTGCAAAAAAACACTGGAAAATGGTACTGGTGCTAATAGCCATCTGCGGGGCGATGCTTTTGCTCCGGTGGGCTGCGATGATTTGGGGGGATTAAGGTGTGATTCACGTTGCAGAGGTCGTCATGAGTTATACATTTTCTACAGCGTGGCCAGGGAATTAAATTATATACAAAAAATGCGCTTCACGAATATTATTTGACAATAAATGCGAATTAATACAATTGATACTGACAAATCAAATACAAAAATGACAATTCCTAATTTGCTGAAAACAGCAGCAAGAAAAACCGGTACCACTCTACCCGGTTTTCTCTGCCGGAATTAATAATCAATAAAAAATCAAATTATTACAGCACAGAAATATTAGGACCAGCCGCCTGCAACCAGGGTATGCACGTTAAACGCGTCATCCATGGACTGACCGGTAGACTGAGAGCCTGGGGCGATGTTGGAGCCTGCTTCAACGTCATATGCGCTGGAGATACCAACGTGCTGAGCAGTGGTTACGGTAGTGGAACTGGCTGGCTGTGTTGCAGGTTCAGCGGCAAATACGCCAAAAGAAAGTGCAGACAGCAAAATAGCTGCAGATGCGATTTTGATATTTTTCATAATGTTTATTCTCTTACTTGATTAAGACTTTGAAACGCTGAGGCATCATATTGCCCATGAACACAGTGTAGATCCAGATCACACTTTTGGCTAGTCAAAATATTTAGCCATTCGTGTCAAATTTATTGAATATATGTCTGAAGAGGCAAATATGGAGATATTATGGAGAACCTGTATTTTTAATTAAATAAAACAACGGTTGGATTAAATAATAACACAAAACGATAAATATCAGAACACAGGCCGGGTATTTCCCGGCCTGAAAAATGATTACATGGTATAGCCTAACGTCAACGAAGTACGACGGTCGGTATGATTGGGCGCCGAAGCCGGTGGCTCTGAGTTCCAGGTCACGTTATAAGCAACCTTCAGACCGAAGTGGGCATTAATTGCCACATTCAATGCGGTTTCGGAGTTAACGGTTGTGTCGTCAGCGCCGAGAACCGATACACCTTGCGTGAATTTAGCGGTATCAGTCATCTGCCAGGCATAAGCACCTGAAGCATAGCCGAGCGCTTGCGTTTCGGTATTACCGTCGGTGAACTCGTCATAACGAACGCCTGGACCAAATTCAAACCGGAGGGTATGGATAGGCCCGGTCAGGAATTGGTAGCCGTAACCTGCGGTGAAAACGTCACGCTCATGATAACCATTGTAACGGTCGGTTAACCAGCTAGCCTGGCCAAACAGATAGTCGATGCTGGTCATATTGTAGCGGCTACGCCCGCCGACCGAATATTTCTCAGAGGAACGATCATCATTTGCTGAGGTATTACTGGCTGCGCCCCACAAAGACCAGGCGGTGGAATCACCGTACCAGGTGAGCGTGGAATCAGCGGTCGCTGAGGTACTTTTGGTATTACCTGATTGCGACAGGTAGCCCGCATTAACACTACCTTCAAAAGGCTTCGTCGCGGTGGTTGGGTCATCCATGACAGTAAAAACGGTATCACTGGCGGAAGCATACGTAGACGCAAAGGCGCCCCCCAGCAGCACAACCGCTACCGGTACTGTCTTCAAAAGCTTCATTTCGTTTCTCTAAAAGATACTTGGTTTAACGTGGTGTTTTGCAGTGTGCGATTAGACTCTCAGAAGTTGAAAACTTCAATAGATGTTGAGGGGCGAACGAAGAAATATTTCACACAACCTTACGACCTGTAATGCCTTTACAGGGTGTTACATTGGCCTCAGCAAGCCTTAATCTAAATCAGCACACCTTATTGCGCGTAGCCTGGCCGCTGATTTGAATATAAAAACAGAGACTCGTTTACATTTTCCTATAAAAATCATGTTGTTGCTTCTTTCATTATTTCGCCACAAGTGCCAGACTGAAAGCGATGTTTTTTCGAACAGTCAATCTGTTCATAAAAGGAGGTTATCAGTATGGTTAAAATATACACACTTACGCTTGCTCCTTCTCTCGACAGTGCGACTCAAACGCCGCAAATATATCCCGAAGGTAAACTCCGCTGTAGCGCCCCTGTGTTCGAACCCGGCGGCGGCGGTATTAACGTGGCCCGCGCCATAACATTTCTGGGCGGCACGGCCAGCGCAATATTTCCCTCCGGTGGTGCCACCGGTGAACATCTGGTCGCCCTACTTCAAGCGGAAAATGTTCCGGTTGAAAATATTGAGACCCGCGAGTGGACGCGTCAGAACCTCCATGTTCACGTAGAGGCCAGCGGCGAGCAGTATCGCTTCGTGATGCCGGGGGCGACGCTTCACGCAGATGAGCTGCAACGCTTGCAGGAAAAAGTACTCGAGATTGAAGCCGGATCGCTGCTGGTTATCAGCGGTAGCTTGCCGCCGGGTGTCGCACTCAGTGCGTTTGTTTCCCTGATTAAGGCCGCTCAAGCGAAAGGTGTACGTTGTATTATTGATAGTTCAGGCGATGCGCTGGCGGCGGCCCTGGAGATTGGTGAGATTGAACTGGTGAAGCCGAATCAGAAAGAACTCAGCGCGCTGGTTGCCCGTGAACTTATCCAGCCTGACGATGTGCGTAAGGCGGCTCAGGAAATTGTGCGCAGCGGCAAAGCGCTCCGTGTTGTGGTGTCGTTAGGCGCGCAGGGGGCGCTGGCCGTTGATGCAAACAGCTGTGTGCAGGTTGTCCCGCCGCCTATCAAAAGTCAGAGCACTGTCGGTGCTGGCGATAGTATGGTCGGGGCGATGACATTAAAACTGGCTGAAAATGCCAGCCTTGAGACACTGGTACGCTATGGCGTTGCCGCCGGGAGCGCGGCGACCATTAATCAAGGAACGCGCCTGTGTTCGAGCGAAAACACGCAGAAAATATTCGATTATTTGCAACAGCACTAATTGCTCACGATATCCGGCTCATGGCTCGTCCATGAGTCGCGAAATTAGCGTGATCGACTATGCTAACAAAAGTCCATTGTTAACAATGGGGTGCGAAATGGTCATAGACTCATCATCGTTATGGATGAACGACCATATAGCTATCTTAGAGAGCCAGCGCCTTTACCTCTGTTTTGTATACTCTTTTTATCCGATGTGCGGTGTAGCTCGTATTTTTACCCAGTATTTGTGCGCTAACCTTATGATATGGCGGAAAACATGGGGAGAGATATCATGTGGCAAACGATCGGTAGCCTGTTAAGCGAACAACTTGGACGTGGCGAAATCGAACAGCGCACGGAGTTGCCTGGCGGAGAGATACATGCCGCATGGCACCTGAAGTTCGCGGGTCGAGACTTTTTCGTTAAATGCGATGAACGAGAACTACTGCCTATCTTTACTGCGGAGGCCGACCAGCTCGAATTGCTCTCCCGCAGCCGTACCGTGACCGTCCCGGAGGTTTTCGTCGTCGGAGCAGACCGCGACTCCAGTTTCCTGGTCATGGAATACCTGCCGCCGCGTCCGCTAGATGCACATAACGCCTTTTTATTGGGGCAACAGCTGGCGCATCTCCATCAATGGAGCGACCAGCCACAGTTTGGCCTCGACTTTGATAACGATCTCTCAACGACCCCACAACCGAACGCCTGGCAACGCCGCTGGTCGAATTTTTTTGCGGAGCAGCGTATCGGCTGGCAGCTTGAGCTTGCGGCTGAAAAAGGCATGAAGTTTGGTGAGATAGACTCGATTGTCGAACACGTCCAACAGCGTCTGAGCTCGCATCAACCTCAGCCGTCGTTACTGCACGGCGACCTGTGGTCGAACAACTGTGCTCTGGGGCCAGACGGGCCATACATTTTTGATCCTGCCTGCTACTGGGGAGATCGTGAATGCGACCTGGCAATGCTACCGCTTCATCCCGATCAGCCACCGCAGATATACGATGGCTATCAATCCGTTTCGCCCCTCCCCGCTGATTTTCTCGAGCGCCAGCCGGTCTATCAACTTTATACATTGATTAACCGCGCTATTTTGTTCGGTGGGCAACATTTGGTTCAGGCTCAAAAAGCGCTGGATAAGATGTTAGCGGCGTAAAAAAAAGCCCCTTCCGGGGCTTTTTTTAGTTCATCTGCACGCCTTTCAGGCGGAATTCAATATTCATGATAAGGCCGGTGCCCGGTTTACCCGCTTCATAGCGCCATTTGCGCATCGCGGTTTTGACGTCACGTTCAAACATGTTAGATGGCTGGGCAGACAGAATCTGGACGTTATCAACACGACCATCGGCAGTCACATCAAATTTCACCCGCACTTTCCCTTCTATGCGCAACGCCTGCGCGCGGGTCGGATAGCCCGGCTGCTGGCGAGTCAACGCACGTGGCCCGGTAGGAGCATTAACCGACGGCGCGCTGGCCCCTGGCTGATTGTTTGCCACAGAGCGTGCTGGCGGAGCATCACGGTTAACCGTCGATAAAGGACGTTGTTCAACCGGCTTCACTTCTGGCTTCGGCTGTTCAACCTTTTTCACCGGCTTCGGTTTTGGCTTAGGCTTTGGTTTCGGTTTGTGGATAACAACCGGCGCCTTCGGTACCTCTGGAATAGGCTCCGGCTCAGGTTCTGGTTCCGGCTCAACGACAGGTTGCGGCTGTGCTACGGCCTGAGGCGGTTCTAAGTCTTCAGGTGCAACCATCGTGATAGTGATTGGTTGAGCAGGTGCGGGCAGCTCAATAACCTGATGTACCGAGGTATAAAGTAGACCGGCCACAACGGCAACGTGGATACCAACAGAGAGTAACGTCGGCCACGGGAAGCGGCGAGGTAAATCAAGGGTCATTGCAGTCATAGTCGTTACAGTTGAAAAATGAGAACTCGATTTTAAATGCAAATAGCAATCATATTCAATAAGACATCTTATCCACGGTCAACTTTCTCCCGCAGTTGACCAAAAAAAACGCGCAAGTTCGCGACTTTAAGGCCATGGAAAACTTTGCATTGCAGTCAAAGACGCTTTGCCTTACCGTGATCCGCAAATTATTTAAACAGGAGTTCCGCCCGTGCTTTACGTCATTTATGCCCAGGATATCGCCGACTCTCTTGAAAAACGTCTTTCCGTACGCCCCGCTCATCTGGCACGTCTGCAATTGTTGCATGATGAAGGCCGACTGCTAACCGCAGGCCCGATGCCTGCCGTAGACAGCAACGAGCCGGGTGCCGCAGGGTTTAGTGGATCGACCGTGATTGCTGAATTTGCATCTCTGGAAGCGGCTCAGTCCTGGGCACAGGACGATCCGTATGTCGCGGCAGGGGTTTACCAGCAGGTTTGGGTGAAACCGTTTAAAAAAGTATTCTAATCGGCACTGAAGGCTTCAGGCCTGGCAGAAAAACTGAGGGCACCATTGACGGTGCCCTTTTTCATTATCAGAGATCGTAAATTGCATAAAGCAGGCAATTTCGCTGCCGGCTGCCAAGATACTTTCTGATAGAATGGATGCGCATATTTCGGCGAGACTGGGACTCCAGCCAACGCGATTTACGGCGGTTTGCCTGTCTCAGCATCCGCCAGCGCCCCACTTCGGGTCTACTACGCTTCATTTCTAATGCTCTTTCTAAAAAAAGACGCCTCATTATAGCCCCTTGCTTTAGGCTGACCAGTGCTTTCTCAATGCGTTTTTATTTGCCAGATGCCGCCTGATGCGTAAACTCTTAACAACTGGCTTTCAAAAGGATTTTCGAAATATGACAACCGTCTACACCGTTGTAAGTTGGATGGCTATTCTGGGGTATTGGTTGTTAATCGCCGGGGTAACATTACGCATCTTGATGAAACGCCGTGCGGTTCCTTCTGCCATGGCCTGGTTGCTTATTATTTACATTCTGCCGTTAGTCGGCATCATCGCCTATCTCTCTTTAGGTGAGCTCCATTTAGGAAAGCGCCGCGCCGAGCGTGCGCGTGCTATGTGGCCTTCGACCGCAAAATGGCTTAACGACCTTAAGTCCTGCGAACATATTTTCGCCGAGGATAACAGCCAGGTAGCCTCCTCGCTCTTTAAACTCTGTGAGCGTCGCCAGGGCATTGCCGGGCTGAAAGGCAATCAACTGCAGTTGCTCACCGAAACTGACGATGTCATGCAGGCTATCATTCGCGATATCCAGCTGGCGCGGCACAATATTGAGATGGTCTTCTATATCTGGCAACCCGGCGGTATGGCCGATCAGGTGGCGGAATCGCTGATGGCCGCTGCACGTCGAGGTGTCCATTGCCGCTTGATGCTGGACTCAGCCGGTAGCGTTGCCTTTTTCCGCAGCCCCTGGGCGGCGATGATGCGCAATGCGGGCGTTGAGGTTGTCGAGGCGCTTAAAGTTAATTTAATGCGTGTGTTTTTACGCCGCATGGATTTACGTCAGCACCGTAAAATGATCATGGTGGATAATTATATTGCCTACACCGGCAGTATGAATATGGTCGACCCACGCTTCTTTAAACAAGATTCCGGTGTCGGCCAGTGGATTGACCTGATGGCGCGTATGGAAGGCCCTATCGCCACCGGTATGGGTATCGTGTATTCCTGTGATTGGGAAATTGAGACCGGCAAACGTATTTTACCGCCGACGCCGGATCTCAATATTATGCCGTTTGAAGAAGCAAGCGGGCACACGATTCAGACAATTGCCTCAGGCCCCGGCTTCCCGGAAGATTTGATTCATCAGGCGTTGCTGACCGCCGCCTATTCCGCGCGCGAATACCTGATTATGACCACGCCTTACTTTGTGCCGAGTGATGATTTACTGCATGCCATCTGCACCGCAGCCCAGCGCGGCGTCGATGTGAGTATTATTATGCCGCGTAAAAATGACTCCGTTCTGGTGGGCTGGGCAAGTCGGGCGTTCTTTACTGAGCTGCTCGAGGCGGGGGTCAAAATTTACCAGTTTGAAGGCGGCCTGTTACACACCAAGAGCGTATTGGTTGACGGCGAACTGAGTCTTGTTGGCACCGTTAATCTCGATATGCGCAGTTTGTGGCTTAACTTTGAAATTACCCTGGTTATCGACGATGCCGGATTTGGTGCCGATCTCGCCGCTGTACAGGACGATTATATCTCCCGTTCTCGCTTACTCGACGCGCGGTTGTGGGTAAAACGTCCCTTCTGGCACCGTCTTGCAGAGCGACTGTTTTACTTCTTCAGTCCGTTGCTGTAAAACGTGCCCAACAGTATTTAACAGGTAGTCATCATGGATATGGATTTAAATAATCGCCTGACCGAAGACGAAACACTCGAGCAGGCTTATGACATTTTTCTTGAGCTGGCGGGCGACAATCTCGACCCTGCTGATATCATTCTGTTCAACCTGCAGTTTGAGGAGCGCGGCGGCGCCGAGCTTTTCGACCCAGCAGAAGACTGGCAGGAACACGTCGATTTCGACCTGAACCCTGACTTCTTCGCAGAAGTGGTGATTGGTCTTGCGGACACCGACGGCGGTGAGCTGAACGATATCTTCGCGCGCGTGCTGCTGTGCCGTGAAAAAGATCACAAACTCTGCCACATCTTGTGGCGTGAATAAGTTAGAGAGTGCTAAAAGGGCCGCGTTAAGCGGCCCTTTTTTATGTCAACGCGCCGCCTTTATTCGTGAGGAAGCGCGGTACCGCAAGTGTTGCAATAGTGTGCCTTAAGATCGTGATCGCGCTGTTTACAGTGCGGACACACGCGTTCATGGCGGCGTTTTTCAAACTCATTGGTCATCTGGGCGGTGATAATTCCGGTCGGGATGGCAATCACCGAGTAACCGATTAAGATAAGTATCGACGCCACCGCTCTGCCCGGTGCGGTATGCGGCGTAATGTCGCCATAGCCCACCGTCGTCACCGTCACAATCGCCCAATACACCGACGTGCTCAGCGTGGTAAATCCATTGACCGGCCCTTCTATGCCATACATCAATGCACCCGCGACAACCATCACAATCCCGATAAAGGCATAGAACAGAATAAGCTGATGTCGGGAATTAACGATAGCGCGCCAGAGACTGTTCAGCGCAGGCATCAGGCGCAGCAGTTTAAGAATACGGAATACGCGGATTACGCGCATTGCTCGCCAGGCGAACAAATATTCCACGCCAATTTCTGGCCACAGTAAAATAACGTACAGCGGCAGAATGGTCGCGAGATCGATAAATCCCCAGAAGCTGAATACATAGTTCGCAGGTTTCGGCCAGCAAAATACCCGCAATAAATACTCCAGCGTAAACATCAGGGTAAAGCCGGCTTCCAGTATCACGAACGCATGCCATTCGTCGAAAGTCAGATGGTAGGTTGTGCCAATCCCTGATTCGATAAAAATAACGATAACGCTTAAAAGCGCAAACAGTCCGCATAACGCTTCAAACCGCCGGCCAGTACGTGTACGTTGATCGAATAAGAAATAATAAAGACGATGGCGCAAAGCGCTAATAGCCGCCACGTTTTCTCCTCGTCAAAAAAAGGGCTGGCAACTTGCCAGCCCTGACGATTATAACGGGTCAACCTTGAGACAGGAAACCGCGTGTCGGAAACTTCCTTCCAAAAGAGGACGCGTTTGCGCACATTCTGGCCCGGCCAGCGGACAGCGTGTACGGAATACGCAGCCTGACGGCGGGTTAATAGGCGAAGGCAGCTCACCTTCGAGCAACTGAATGGTTTTGTTTTTCTCCCGATCCGGGTCGGGAACCGGGACGGCGGACATCAGCGCTTTGGTATAAGGGTGCAATGGGTTGTTGTACACCTCATCATAAGTGCCAAGCTCGACCGCATGCCCAAGATACATCACCAGTACACGGTCAGAAATATGCTTCACCACCGCTAGGTCGTGGGCGATAAAGATAAGCGATAAGCCCATCTCACGCTGTAACTGCTGGAGTAAGTTGACCACCTGAGCCTGAATTGACACATCCAGCGCGGAAACAGGTTCATCGCAGATAATCAGCTTAGGTTCAAGAATAAGCGCTCGGGCAATACCGATACGTTGACACTGGCCGCCGGAAAACTCATGCGGATAGCGGTTAACGAGGTTGGGCAGCAACCCCACCTTCATCATCATGGTCTTCACTTTGTCACGGACTTCCTGACGTGACATTTTTGGGTAATAGGTCCGCAGGGGTTCGGCAATAATTTCGCCGATGGTCATACGTGGGTTAAGTGACGCCAGCGGATCCTGAAAAATCATCTGAATATCGCTGCGCACTTCACGCCATTCGTTTGGCTTCATCCCCAGTAAATCTTTACCCAGCCACGCTACTTTACCGTCCGTCGCTTTGACCAGCCCAATAATCGCCCGGGCAAACGTCGACTTGCCGCAGCCAGACTCGCCCACCACGCCCAGGGTTTCCCCCTCATATAAACGCAGGGTGACGCCATCGACCGCTTTCAGCGATTTCGGCGGCTGCCAGAACCACTGCTTGCCATCTTTAATCTCGAAGTGGACTTTTAAATCCGCAATCTCAAGCAGAATTTTTCTTTCGTCGATCACAGCGCTCATACCAGCTCCCCCACGGTTCTAAAGCAGGCACGCAAACGGCCTGGCGCAAACTCTTCCAGCGGCGGCGCGGTATTGCAGACGTCCATCGCATGCGGACAACGAGGCTGGAATGGGCAACCCGCAGGCAGTCGCAGGAGATTGGGTGGATTCCCGGGGATCGTCAGCAAAGATTCACCTTCAGCATCAAGACGCGGTACGGCATTGAGCAGGCCGATAGAGTAAGGATGCGCCGGTTGATAGAAAACATCCCGTGCATTCCCGTATTCCATTGTCCGCCCCGCGTACATCACCAGCACTTTATCGCAGATACCGGCAACCACTCCCAGGTCGTGGGTGATCATGATAATGGCGGTGTTAAACTCACGTTTAAGCTCGTTCAACAGCGTCATGATCTGTGCCTGAACCGTCACATCGAGCGCGGTCGTCGGCTCATCGGCAATCAACAGTTTTGGACGACACAGCAGCGCCATTGCGATCATCACGCGCTGACGCATACCGCCGGAGAACTCATGCGGGTACATCTTCATGCGTTTGCGCGCTTCCGGCATTTTGACCGCATCCAGCATTCTGACCGACTCTTCAAACGCCTCAGCCTTCCCCATGCCTTTGTGCAGCATCAGAACTTCCATCAGCTGTTCGCCAACCCGCATATAGGGGTTAAGCGAAGTCATCGGGTCCTGGAAAATCATCGAAATTTGTTCAGCGCGCAAGGTGTTCAGCTCACGCTCAGGAAGGTTCAGGATCTGCTTACCGTTAAACAGCGCCGAACCACCGATCCGCCCATTGCTGGCCAGAAGCCCCATCAGCGCAAATGCGGTCTGCGACTTACCAGAACCCGACTCACCAACAATTCCCAAGGTTTCGCCCGCGCGCAGGCTAAAGTTGAGATCATTTACGGCAGTCACGTCGCCGTCTGGCGTTTTGAAGGTTACGCGCAGATCTTTTACATCCAACAGTCGCTGCGATGCTGTTGCCGTTTCAATTATGCTCATGGCAACACTCCTTAACGGTCTTTCGGGTCGAGGGCATCACGCAGGCCATCGCCGATAAAGTTGAAACAAAACAGCGTCACGACCAGGAAACCGGCCGGGAACAGCAGCAGCCACGCCGACACTTCCATCGAGTTCGCGCCATCGCTCAACAGCGCACCCCAGCTACTGAGCGGCTCTTGCGTACCCAGCCCCAGGAAGCTCAGGAAGGATTCGAACAGAATCATGCTTGGCACGAGCAGCGAGGCGTAAACCACCACCACGCCTAAAACGTTAGGCACAATATGGCGAACCACAATGTTAAAGGTAGAGACACCGCCTACCTGCGCGGCTTCAATGAACTCTTTACGTTTTAAGCTCAACGTCTGGCCGCGCACAATACGCGCCATATCCAGCCAGGATACCATCCCAATCGCCACGAAAATCAGCAGGATATTTTGCCCAAAGAAGGTCACCAGCAAAATAACGAAGAACATAAATGGGAAGGAGTTGAGGATTTCCAGAATACGCATCATCACTGAATCGACTTTGCCGCCCAGATATCCTGACAGAGACCCATAAAGCGTCCCGACCACCACGGCCACCAGCGCCGCTGCAATCCCTACCATCAAGGAGATTCGTCCACCAATCGCAACACGTACCAGCAGGTCACGTCCTGATGAATCGGTACCAAAATAGTGACCGGACTCCATATCCGGTGGGTTTGACATCATGCCCCAGTCGGTATCGAAGTAGGAGAATTGCGACACCATCGGCGCCAGGGTTACAAACAGAGCAATCAGCACCAGAACAATGAGACTGGTTACCGCCGCACGGTTATGCATAAAGCGTCGACGCGCATCCTGCCAGAGGCTACGTCCTTCGACTTCTAGCTTCTCGCTGAAGTTTTCCAGCGCCTCGCTGTTTTTCTTACTTAACATCATGGCGAACTCCAGCCTTAGTAGCGAATTTTCGGGTCAATCACGGCATAGAGAACGTCTACTACCGCGTTAAACAGGATCGTCAACGCGCCAACCAGAATCGTCAGGCTCAGCACCAGGGAATAATCGCGGTTAAGCGCCCCGTTGACGAACAGCTGTCCAATCCCCGGCAAACCGTAGATCGTCTCAATGACCATCGAACCGGTAATGATACCGACGAAGGCAGGCCCCATATAAGAAAGCACAGGCAGAAGTGCGGGTTTTAATGCGTGGCGGAAAATTATCCGGCGCATCGGCAAACCTTTAGCGCGAGCGGTGCGAATAAAGTTGGAGTGTAAAACTTCAATCATTGAGCCACGCGTAATACGCGCAATGCTGGCGATATAAGCCAGAGAGAGCGCGACCATCGGCAGGATCATAAATTTAAGCGCCCCGCCGTTCCAGCCGCCACCGGGCAGCCAATGCAGCGTAATGGCAAAAATCATCACCAATAGCGGCGCAACAACGAAGCTGGGTATGACGACGCCGGTCATTGCCACCCCCATAACCGCATAATCCCACCTGGTGTTTTGTTTTAATGCCGCAATAACCCCGGCCGTTACGCCCAGTATCACCGCGAGGAAGAAAGCTGCAGCGCCGAGTTTGGCCGATACCGGGAAACTGACGGCGACCAGATCGTTAACCGTATAGTCTTTATATTTAAATGAAGGGCCGAAATCACCGTGGGCTAATTGCTTAAGGTAATTACCGTACTGAAGCAGAATAGGATCGTTTAAATGGTATTTCGCTTCGATATTCGCCATGACTTCCGGCGGCAGCGCGCGTTCACTGGTAAACGGACTTCCCGGCGCAAGGCGCATCATAAAGAATGAAATAGTAATAAGAATAAATAGCGTCGGAATCGCTTCCAGACAGCGACGTAGTATAAATTTTAACATTGCCCGTACCTTCTGGCATGTGCCTTTGCACTGCTCTTAAAAATAAGACACGATGGGGCGAATCAGCGTTCGCCCCACGTATTGCCATTAATGCTTGATAACGTAAAGGTCTTTAGTATAAACGTTATCCATCGGGTCTTTACCGGTATATCCGCCAACCCATGGTTTCACCAGACGGGCGTTAACGTAGTAATAAACCGGTACAATTGCCGTATCTTTATCCAGCTGTTGTTCAGCCTTCGCATAGGCAGCGGTACGATCCGCATCACTTGACGCTTTCACCGACTCAGCCATGATTTTGTCAAACGCTTCACTCTTATAGTGTGCGGTGTTCATTGAGCTGCCTGACAGCATGGTATTCAGGAAAGAGGTCGGTTCGTTGTAGTCCGCACACCAGCCAGCACGCGCAACGTCGTAGGTTCCCTGGTGACGAGTATCGAGGAAGGTTTTCCACTCCTGGTTCACCAGCTTCACTTCAACGCCGAGGTTTTTACGCCACAGTGATGCCGCCGCGATAGCAAGTTTCTTGTGCAGATCGGAAGTGTTATACAGGAGGTTGAAGGTCAGTGGCTTATCGGCGGTATAGCCCGCTTCCGCCAGCAGTTTTTTACCTTCTTCGTTACGCTTATCTTGTGACCATTTGAACCATTCTGGCTCGGTCAACTTAGCACCATCGGTATAAGGTGGGGTGTAGCCGTAGGCTGGCAAATCGCCCTGACCTTTTACTTTATTCGCGATGATATCGCGATCCAGACCTAACTTCAGCGCGGTACGCACACGGGCATCGGTAAACGGTGCTTTCTGGTTGTTAATTTCGTAGTAATAGGTACATAGATACGGATCAACGTGAACTTCGTTCGGGATCTCTTTTTTGAGTTTCTGGAACAGTTCAATCGGCAGCTGGTTATAGGTCATATCCAGCTCGCCGCTGCGATAACGGTTAACATAGGTCACTTCTGAAGAGGTTGGCAGCCAGGTCACTTCATCAACAACCGTTTTCTTGTTATCCCAGTACTGCGGGTTGCGCGTCATCACAATACGTTCGT
This sequence comes from Kluyvera sp. NPDC087067, assembly GCF_044745165.1. Classification (NCBI taxonomy): domain Bacteria; kingdom Pseudomonadati; phylum Pseudomonadota; class Gammaproteobacteria; order Enterobacterales; family Enterobacteriaceae; genus Kluyvera; species Kluyvera sp. NPDC087067. Next base: position 1,058,103 of record NZ_JBIUZS010000001.1, read on the forward strand.
TTACCACCCAATCTTTCAGGGTGTAAGCGCCGTTGGTGACAATGTTACCCGGCTGAGTCCACTTCTCTCCAAACTTATCAATCGCCTGTTTGTAGACAGGAGACATTGCTGGGTTAACCAGCAGTTTGTAGAAATACGGTACTGGCTCGCTGAGCGTAACTTCCAGAGTGTGGTCATCCAGCGCTTTCACGCCTAGCTCGCTTGGGGCCTTTTTACCGTCGATAATCTCATCAACGTTAACAATGTGGCCGTATTGAGGATAACTGGCATAGGGGGAGGCGGTTTTCGGATCCACCAGACGCTGCCAGCTATAAACGAAATCTTGTGCGGTAACCGGTTCACCGTTTGACCATTTAGCATCTTTACGCAGATGGAATGTCCAGACCTTAAAGTCTTTATTATCCCAGCTCTCCGCAACGCCCGGGACCGGGTGACCGTCTTTTGGTGAGGTATTTAGCAGACCTTCAAACAGGTCACGACTAATATTCGCCTCGGGAACCCCTTCAATTTTATTGGGATCGAGGGATTGTGGTTCTGCGCCGCTGTTACGTACCAGCGTTTGTTTGCTCGCCAACTCAGTACCTGCAGGAACATCTGCAGCCATCGCATTCCCTGCAATCAGTGCGGTAAGGATCCCAGCCGCAACCAGGCTTTTTTTTGTGATGATGGACATTGTGTTGATACTCCGTTCATTATTATTACTGACTGATGTCAGCTGTTTAGTCCCCTTGCGGGTTCCTGTGCAGCGCAGGAGATTTTTGCGTCTGCCAGGTCATTTACTGCCTGCTATCACCGACTTTTTTATTACGGCCGCTCTATGGCAACCTGACGTCGATTCTTGTAAAAGCTCCCCCCTGTCGGGAGCCTTTTTGAATATTCTGTTCACAACCGTTTACAACTTGAAACGGTTACCCTCTACGGCTCTAAATCTTGCAAAATAACTTAGGCCGGAAAGTACCAAATGCCCGACACTGCCGCCAATATAATTTGCAAATTTGTTAAGCAATTCTCTTTTGATCAATAACTCGCCCCTTTGGCGACAGATTAATCACAATAAGAGAACGAATAAAATAAATATTTATCAATTAGATATGAGGAAAAAGCTGTCCAGCTTACGTCTCGGCTCATTAGCGCTTGTTTTTTGCACAAAAAATTAACAGTTGTTCATTTCTTAGCACATAACTCTGTGAGCAAACTGAAATTACTAATATCATTTCGATTATCTAACAGCAAGCACCAGAGTATTGTGTGAAGAAAATAACATTTGAGATAACGAGGAATGCGATGGGGGAAGAGTCCATCTGAATGATTTTAATGGATTTTTATATCCATCGGAATTGTTTATCGCTGGAGGATGAACGTGCAGCTAAGATAGTTTTTTCTGATATTCACGGCGGCAGCAAGGAGATTGTTCCCCCCTGCTACCGCCAGACAATTATCCAACCAGACCGGGGAAAATCGATTTGATACCGGTGACAATAAATTCGATACCCAACGCCATCAATAAAAGCCCCATGATTCGCGTCACAACGTTAATGCCCGTTTGCCCAAGCATACGAACAAGCCAGGGAGCAAGACGGAAAATTCCCCAACAGCATGCGGCAAACAGCGCAATAGAGAGCGAAAAACCTAATAGATAAGTCAGAGAGTGATAACGCGTCCCCCAGACAATAGTAGAACTTATCGCCCCCGGCCCCGCCATCAGCGGCAGAGCTAACGGCACCACGCCAAGACTTTCACGTACAGCAGTTTCTGACTTTTCCTGTTTATTCTGCTTATCTTCTCCCAGCTTTCCGCTGATCATCGACATCGCAATGGTGACAACCAGAATCCCCCCGGCGATACGGAAAGAATCAATGGAAATGCCGAACAGTTGCAGAATCAAATCACCGAGGAACAGTGAGGTCAGCAAAATAATCGCCACCGACAGACTGGCGGTCATGTTGGTTTTATTGCGTACTACCGCCGTTTGATAGCTGGTGAGACTGATAAAAACGGGGATCAATCCCACCGGATTGACTAACGCAAAGAGTCCGATAAAAAACTTAAAGAAGATTGGAAAATCAAACAGCGCTTGAGTCACATTCACCCCAGTGGACCATGAAAAGTTGTAGTTGACGAACATAAAACCGTGAAATGCGCTGACAATACCCTTTTTATTAGCCGCCTTCATTAGAATTATCCATAAAAGAAGGGATAAAACAGGGTGTTAAGTATTTGTATAAATTATGCTAATGTCTCCATCATCACCACTCACGATTGATTAACAGTTTCTCTGTTTTACTAAAGGCACCCTGCTGAAAGGTGTCAGCTTCGACTAAACTTGATTTAGATCACGTAAATCGTACTCAGAAGTGGGTAATCTGCCTACACCGGAAGTGAAGTAGCTTAATAAAAAAGGCGTACTTCAGACGGTAAGCTCCTTGGCTAAATCGAAGCTCTTTTAGTAAATCAGTGAATCAGCACGTGAGTAACTTATTGTTTTATTTGCTTTTTCACCAGCTGCAGGTGATTTGTCTATAATGACTTGTCGAGCAGATGATTCACTAAAAAAGTTTAACATTATCAGGAGAGCATTATGGCTGTTACTAATGTCGCTGAACTTAACGCACTTGTAGAGCGCGTAAAAAAAGCCCAGCGTGAATATGCCAGTTTCACTCAAGAGCAAGTTGACAAAATCTTCCGCGCCGCCGCCCTGGCCGCTGCAGATGCTCGAATCCCTCTCGCAAAAATGGCCGTTGCCGAATCAGGCATGGGTATTGTTGAAGACAAAGTGATTAAAAACCACTTCGCGTCTGAATATATCTACAACGCCTATAAAGATGAAAAGACCTGTGGTGTCCTCGATGAAGACCACACTTTTGGTACGATCACCATTGCTGAACCTATCGGCATCATCTGCGGTATCGTTCCAACCACTAACCCAACTTCTACCGCAATCTTCAAATCGCTGATCAGCCTGAAGACGCGTAACGCCATCATCTTCTCTCCGCACCCACGTGCGAAAGATGCAACCAATAAAGCAGCAGATATCGTTCTGCAGGCTGCTATTGCCGCTGGCGCACCTAAAGATCTGATTGGCTGGATTGACCAACCTTCCGTTGAGCTGTCTAACGCGCTGATGCATCACCCGGATATCAACCTGATCCTTGCGACCGGTGGTCCAGGCATGGTTAAAGCAGCATATAGCTCCGGTAAACCAGCCATCGGCGTTGGCGCAGGTAACACTCCAGTTGTTATCGACGAAACGGCTGATATCAAACGTGCCGTTGCTTCTGTACTGATGTCTAAAACCTTCGATAACGGCGTAATCTGTGCTTCTGAACAGTCTGTTGTCGTTGTTGACTCTGTATACGACGCAGTTCGCGAGCGTTTTGCAAGCCACGGCGGTTACTTGCTGCAAGGCAAAGAACTGAAAGCCGTTCAGGACATCATCCTGAAGAATGGCGGTCTGAACGCAGCTATCGTTGGTCAGCCAGCGCATAAAATCGCTGAACTGGCAGGTTTCACCGTACCAGCAAGCACCAAGATCCTGATTGGCGAAGTCACCGTTGTTGACGAAAGCGAGCCATTTGCACACGAAAAACTGTCTCCAACTCTGGCAATGTACCGTGCAAAAGATTTCGAAGACGCTGTTGATAAAGCTGAAAAATTGGTGGCAATGGGCGGTATCGGTCATACCTCTTGTCTGTACACCGACCAGGACAACCAGCCAGAACGCGTCGCTTACTTCGGTCAGCTGATGAAAACCGCGCGTATCCTGATTAACACCCCTGCTTCTCAGGGTGGTATCGGTGACCTGTATAACTTCAAACTCGCACCTTCCCTGACTCTGGGTTGTGGTTCATGGGGTGGTAACTCCATCTCTGAAAACGTTGGTCCTAAGCACCTGATCAACAAGAAAACCGTTGCTAAGCGAGCTGAAAACATGTTGTGGCACAAACTTCCGAAATCTATCTACTTCCGTCGTGGCTCTCTGCCAATCGCGTTAGATGAGCTGATTACCGATGGCCACAAACGTGCGCTGATCGTGACTGACCGCTTCCTGTTCAACAACGGTTATGCCGATCAGATCACTTCCGTACTGAAAGCAGCTGGCGTTGAAACTGACGTGTTCTTTGAAGTTGAAGCTGACCCAACCCTGACCATCGTTCGTAAAGGTGCAGAGCTGGCAAACTCCTTCAAACCAGACGTTATTATCGCGCTGGGCGGCGGCTCCCCAATGGATGCTGCTAAAATCATGTGGGTTATGTACGAGCACCCAGAAACGCACTTCGAAGAACTGGCGCTGCGCTTTATGGACATCCGTAAACGTATCTACAAGTTCCCGAAAATGGGCGTGAAAGCAAAAATGGTTGCGATCACTACCACTTCCGGTACCGGTTCTGAAGTCACACCGTTTGCGGTTGTAACCGACGATGCGACTGGCCAGAAATACCCACTGGCTGACTACGCGCTGACTCCAGATATGGCTATCGTTGATGCTAACCTGGTTATGGATATGCCGAAGTCACTGTGTGCATTCGGTGGTCTGGATGCCGTTACTCACGCTCTGGAAGCTTACGTTTCTGTACTGGCGTCTGAGTTCTCTGACGGTCAGGCTCTGCAAGCGCTGAAACTGCTGAAAGAAAACCTGCCAGCGTCCTACCATGAAGGTTCTAAGAACCCGGTAGCTCGTGAACGCGTTCACAGTGCAGCCACCATCGCGGGTATCGCGTTTGCGAACGCCTTCCTGGGTGTATGTCACTCCATGGCGCACAAGCTGGGCTCTCAGTTCCACATTCCTCACGGTCTGGCGAACGCCCTGCTGATCAGCAACGTTATTCGTTATAACGCGAACGACAACCCAACTAAACAGACTGCATTCAGCCAGTACGACCGTCCACAGGCTCGTCGTCGCTACGCTGAAATCGCAGATCACCTGGGTCTGTCTGCACCGGGCGACCGTACCGCAGCGAAAATCGAGAAACTGCTGGGCTGGTTGGACGAAATCAAAGCGGATCTGGGTATTCCTAAGTCTATCCGTGAAGCTGGCGTTCAGGAATCTGACTTCCTGGCACACGTTGACAAACTGTCTGAAGATGCGTTTGACGACCAGTGTACTGGTGCTAACCCACGTTATCCGCTGATTGCTGAACTGAAACAGATCCTGATGGATACCTTCTACGGTCGTAACTACGTTGAAGGCGCATCTGAAGTGAAGCAAGAAGTTGTGCATGCTAAAGCTGAGAAAAAAGCGAAGAAATAATTCGTTTTAACTCCGACTGAAAAGCAAAGCCCCATCAATGATGGGGTTTTTTTTGTTACTGATAAAAAGATGACAACCCCTTACGGTTCCCCTGCCCCTGTGAGAGCAGGAGACGCATTCTGAGAGGATTAGCCAGGCTGACGGCTATGGATGTGTCTATCCTGGATAACAGCCAGAGAGCCCTTTTCCAGCGCTTCTTTATAATGTTTACGGCATACGGAAACGTAGCGTTCATTGCCACCGATAACGACCTGCTCACCTTCATTGTACGGCCGTCCTTCCTGATCGAGACGGAGTACCATGCTGGCTTTACGCCCACAGAAACAAATCGTTTTTAATTCCACCAGCTTGTCTGACAGCGCCAATAAATACTGGCTACCGCCAAATAACTCACCCCGGAAATCCGTTCTCAGCCCGTAGCACAAAACCGGGATATCCAGATTATCAACCACGTCAGACAACGCGTAGACCTGCTCACGCGTCAGGAACTGGCATTCATCAACCAGCACGCAGTTAACAGGCTCTCGTGCGTTCTCAGCGCTAATTTCAGCGAATAAATTACTGCTTTGATTAAACAGCTTTGCCGGGGAAGAGAGACCAATACGCGAGCTCACCTTACCGGCGCCATAACGGTCGTCTATTTCAGCGGTATAAACGACGGTACGCATACCGCGTTCCTGGTAATTGTAGGACGACTGTAACAGCGCCGTCGACTTCCCCGCATTCATCGCTGAGTAGTAGAAATAAAGTTGTGCCATGGGCCAAAAGATCCTAATCGATGCGTTTTTTAAACGGGCCGCAGTGTAACATATTTTGCCTTTCGGCTTCCCGCGTCATCCTGCCAATTTGTATCAGCGCACACAAAGATAACCAGCCGGGACGAAACTCTGTTAACCGCAAGTTAATGATAATATTTGCTAACATCATCCAAACAGTTATATTCATCACGCTTACATGGGTAACATCATCATAATACTACGATATTTTACGCGCCGTCTGGCTACGAAGCGCTACCTTCAGGCATCTAATATGGAAATAGGTAGCAGGGTTAATAGTTGATACTATTAATGAGTCCGCACCAAAAATGTGACTCCCCGCAATTTGTATGCTGAAAGACAGTCCACGGTTATCCGGGAATTAACGCGGTCTTCGTTGAAATAACATCGCCATAACTAAGGGCTTGTTGCATGCGCTGCCGCATTTTAAGTCCACTATTGCCATCACCAAACATTGAACGCTTTTATCATAGGAAAACAATGCCGCAACACGCCTGGCTGGCTAATAGTCTTATAGCTGACGTGATAAGCAAGGCATGAACACTGGTAAGACAAGCACTGGTTAAGCGAAGCAGTCCTTTTTACAACTAAAAAAATAATGCACAAAATTGATGCATGCCGGGTAATACATAAGGTTGATATTTATCCACACGGAGTATATTTCACGGTAAAAACCGCCTGCACCCCGCGTGTAATCCCGTCAGGCGGCCGGACAATAAGTACGGTTACCGTGTACATGCCCCCTGGCAATTTAACTTATAAATATTAAAGACAGCACCAAATAACACGTTATTTTGAATTCCTTACATTCTTACCTATTGCACAACTGAATTTATCGCTCTATTATTACTTCAACAAACCACCCCACAATATAAGTTTGAGATTACTACAATGAGCGAAGCACTTAAAATTTTGAACAACATCCGTACTCTTCGTGCGCAGGCAAGAGAATGCACCCTTGAAACGCTTGAAGAAATGCTGGAAAAATTAGAAGTTGTTGTTAACGAACGCCGTGAAGAAGATAACGCTGCAGCTGCAGAAATCGAAGAACGCACTCGTAAACTGCAACAATATCGTGAAATGCTGATTGCTGATGGTATTGATCCTAACGAACTGCTGAATAGCATGGCTGCTGCTAAAACTGGCACCAAAGCTAAACGTGCTGCACGTCCGGCCAAATACAGCTACGTTGACGAAAACGGCGAAACCAAAACCTGGACTGGCCAGGGCCGTACTCCAGCAGTAATCAAAAAAGCAATGGATGAGCAGGGTAAATCTCTGGACGATTTCCTGATCAAAGGTTAATCCTTACGCTTTGTGAAAATCCCGCTACGGCGGGATTTTTTATATCCAGCGTCTGAATTTCTTATGTTATCTACCGCCAATATTCGCTTTTTTTTATCCATTCGTGTTATCTGGATATAAAAAAACCGGGTTTCCCCGGTTTTTAACAGTCATTGCCAAATTACTTAGCGATGTCCAGAGTCTCTTTCAGCCAGGTTTTAAAATCTTCACCCAGCGTATTGTGACGGACGCCGTATTCTACAAACGCCTGCATATAACCCAGTTTATTACCGCAGTCATGGCTCTTGCCTTTCATGTGGTACGCTTCAACCGTCTCTTTTTCAATAAGCATGTCGATAGCGTCAGTTAACTGAATCTCGTCACCCGCTCCTGGAGGCGTTTTCGCCAGCAGTGGCCAGATTTCCGCACTCAGGACATAACGACCTACCACAGCGAGGTTAGACGGCGCGACATTGGCTTTTGGTTTCTCAACGACACCAACCATCGGTACGCTGTCACCAGGGTTCAGAGTTGCACCTTTGCAGTCTACAACGCCATAAGCGGTAACATCAGCGACTGGCTCAACCATAATCTGGCTTGCGCCCGTCTCATCAAAACGAGTAATCATTTCAGCCAGGTTATCGCGGCTCAGATCGGATTCATACTCATCCAGAATCACGTCCGGCAGAATAACGGCAACCGGCTCATCACCAACCACAGGATGCGCGCACAATACAGCGTGTCCCAGGCCTTTAGCCAGACCCTGACGTACCTGCATAATAGTGACGTGTGGTGGGCAAATAGACTGCACTTCTTCAAGAAGCTGACGTTTTACGCGCTTCTCCAGCATGGCTTCAAGCTCAAAGCTGGTATCAAAGTGGTTTTCGATGGAATTCTTGGAAGAATGGGTAACCAGTACAATTTCAGTGATACCAGCTGCAATACACTCGTTCACAACATACTGAATTAAAGGCTTATCCACCAGCGGCAGCATCTCTTTAGGAATTGCTTTCGTTGCTGGCAACATCCTTGTACCTAATCCCGCAACCGGGATCACAGCCTTTGTTACTTTCGAATTTAGGGCAGCCATTCAAATCTCCTGAACTGTTCAAACTTTGAACTTGCTCGTTAATTAATTACGCGTTGAGTATATCATCACAGGCTCATAAGGCTGCTCTGAAAAGGACGCGCTGACCTTGAATTAAGATTAATACCGTAAGACATGGTACTGATGATAATGAACATGCCAGATACGCATGCCTGACGCTGGACACGACGACTAAAGATAATAGGTCAGCCCGGAGTACCCGACGAGTATATCCATATCAATTTGCAGATAGTATCACTGCGAAAGATAAGCCGTTAAAACTATCCCTGTAAAAAAATGCGTTTGCTCATTCCGCAGACAACATTAAGCGTAATCGGCCGCCATTTCCCCAAATCTGACATTGCCATGAAGTACAGCGCTGGCTTATTTGATTGAGATACGCGCTACCCAACGTCCCTAGCGGTACGCCATTACTTATTTGAATCTGGTGTTCACCGGTATTTAAAGTCCCGTTCAAACCTGCGGATACCAGGATAAGGTTGTTTAACCCGCTGTGATAATATCCGACCAGTAATGGAAATTGTCCGGGCAGATTAGCCTGGCGCAGTAGCTGATTGACCTGCTTTAACAGCGCGCCTAATTCAGGGAGGCGCTGCCCCTGATGGGAAAGCTGTTCTTGCAGCAGACCGTTAAATAGCACGCGCAATAACAACGCAGCGAGTACGCCATTATCCCCTGCCCTTGTGACATCAAGACAATAAAAAGCCAGATCGTGCTCGGATAAAGGCGCAATATCTAAAACCAGCCCCGGCGCGTCTACCGCCATGAGCTGGCGATAATTTATCCGGCAATGTGAGATATGTTGCTGCACCGGCGGCTGTAACTCTTGTAGCAGCTTAGCGGCCGCCGCAGGATTGTTTACCAGCGCATCCCAATCTTCGAATAAACGTTCTTCTTCCTCGACCCGCGAATTAAACATATTGGGATAGAGGCAAGCCAGCACGGTTTCCCGCAGACGGTTGAGGTCTTTAACCGGTTTTAATAATACATCCTGAACGCCAAGCCGAAGCGCTTTAGCGATATCAGCCATATTCTCGGTGGCTGAGATGACAAGAATGGGCAATGAATGGCCTGCATTACGCACACGTTCGACCAACTCTAAGCCATTCATGCGTGGCATAGCGAGATCGCAGATCATCAGGTCTGGAGATTCGTTCGCCATTTGCGTCAGCGCTTCCACCCCATCCTGAGCCAGCAGAGTCTTCGCACCGAGTGACGAAAGCCATGAATCGATGAGTGAGCGGAAAACAGGCTCGTCTTCGACAATCAATATTTGTTTTCCCGCCAATGGCTGCGTCATGTTCTCTCCCCTGCCCGACGATAAGTAAATAGTGGCATGCTATTGTGGTAATCGCCTTTCAGATTTTGCTGAAGTAGTCGAAAAAAAATGCCTTAAAGCGAACTTTGCACCAAAGGCAGAAGCTCATCTGTCTTTTTTTCTACCGCTTGTTGACCGGCGGCTATTGCAGATGAAGCCCGATGAAAATCCAGAGTCGAAATCTGGGGACAAAACGGCTGTAATAAAATGTCCGGTGGATCGCCTGCCATACGGTTACGTTTAAGCCGGTTTTCCAGAACTTGTATCGAGGTGGTCATAATTTCCATCGCCGTCGGCGCCACCACCGAACGACGACTCGCCACGCGACCCAGACGCGTTCGCAGGCGTTCACGCCATGATAATGCATCTGCCGATGCATTTATCTCTTCATCACTGTGAATATTGACGGACAGGAGATCCTGCTGCATGAGATGTGCGTCATGTTGCAAATCGACAGCAATAACAATGTCGGCACCCAGCGCTCGTGTGAGTGAAACCGGCACCGGATTGACGACGGCACCATCAACTAACCAATAACCATTGTGCAATACGGGCGCCATCAGGCCCGGAATGCTACAGGATGCGCGCACAGCCATGTGCAAATCGCCGTCAGTAAACCACAGCTCCCGCCCGGTGCTCAGATTCGTCGCGACGGTCGCGAAACGGCGTTCACAGTGCTCAATCTTTTCCACCGGCATAATCTGTCGGTACTGGTTAAACACCCGTTCGCCACGCAGCAAGCCCCCACGACGCCATGAGAGGTCCATCAAGCGCAGAACATCCCAGTAGCTAAATGAGCACACCCACTTTTCCAGTTCGGGAAGACGGTTACTGGCATAAGCGGCGCCGACCAGCGAGCCGATGGAGCATCCCGCAACGATATCGACTTCTATTCCCATTTTCTGAAGCGCTTTAATTACGCCTATATGCGACCAACCTCGCGCAGCCCCTGAACCTAACGCCAGGCCGATTTTAACTTTTCTCATTGTTACCGCTCGATATCCTCTTGCTTCGGGCGTGGCATCATTGCCACCGCTCGGTTACCATAGTGCCATCAGGCGCTACGCCACCATAAATATGTCAATTCAGGGAGACATCTTTGTCCGAACTTTGCCCTTGTGGCAGCGCTCTGGAGTATAGCCTATGTTGCCAGCGTTATCTGTCAGGCAACGAATGCGCTCCAGACCCGTCACATCTTATGCGTTCACGCTACTGTGCCTTCGTGAAGAAGGATGCTGATTATTTGGTGAAAACCTGGCATCCCTCCTGCCAGGCTGACACATTCCGTGACAATATCCGCAGCGGATTTGCCGATACTCAATGGCTAGGACTCACCGTCTTTGCCACCGAAGAGGGTCGCAATCCAGATGAAGGCTTTGTCAGTTTTGTTGCCCGCTTTAATGAAGGTAACAAGAATGGCGCCATCATTGAGCGTTCACGATTCTTAAAAGAAAACGGACAGTGGTATTATATCGACGGTACACGGCCAGTAATTGGCAGAAATGATCTTTGCCCATGCGGCTCAGGTAAGAAATTTAAAAAATGCTGCGGGCAATAGACCCGGAAGCTTCGCAAACATTATCAACAGGATCCACCCGGCAATGCATTCCATTCAACGAAAAGTTTTACGTACAATCTGTCCTGACCAAAAGGGCCTTATCGCGCGCATCACCAACATCTGCTACAAACATGAACTCAATATTGTGCAGAACAATGAGTTTGTCGATCACCGCACCGGTCGTTTCTTTATGCGCACCGAGCTTGAGGGGATCTTTAACGACACCACGCTACTTGCGGATTTAGACAGCGCGTTACCAGAAGGTTCCGTGCGCGAACTAAACCCGGCTGGACGTCGTCGAATTGTGATTCTGGTGACGAAAGAGGCCCACTGTCTGGGCGATCTGCTGATGAAAGCCAACTATGGCGGGCTGGACGTTGAGATTGCAGCCGTTATTGGTAACCATGAAACACTACGTTCTCTGGTTGAGCGCTTCGACATCCCGTTCCAGCTCGTCAGCCATGAAGGCCTGGCGCGCGAAGAGCATGATAAGCAGATGGCCGATGCCATTGAAGCCCTGCAGCCAGACTACGTCGTACTGGCCAAGTACATGCGCGTATTAACGCCTGAGTTTGTGAGTCGTTTCCCAAATAAAATTATCAATATTCACCACTCGTTCCTGCCGGCGTTTATCGGTGCACGTCCCTACCATCAGGCTTATGAACGCGGCGTGAAGATTGTCGGCGCAACGGCGCACTATGTTAACGATAATCTGGATGAAGGCCCAATCATCATGCAGGACGTCATTCACGTCGACCACACCTATACGGCAGAAGATATGATGCGTGCCGGGCGTGACGTTGAGAAAAACGTTCTGAGTCGTGCGCTGTACCAGGTACTGGCGCAGCGTGTGTTTGTTTACGGCAATCGGACGATTATTCTTTAATCGTTAGCGAAATGAATTGATTAGCTTTAATCCGTTACGGATGAAAAGTACGCAAACAGTTCATTTTCGACAAAGGAATGCTTTACAGCGGCGCGTCATTTGATATGATGCGCCCCGCTTCCCGAGAAGGAAGCAGGCCAGTAAAACCAAGCATTACCCCGTGGTGGGGTTCCCGAGCGGCCAAAGGGAGCAGACTGTAAATCTGCCGTCATCGACTTCGAAGGTTCGAATCCTTCCCCCACCACCATCTCAAAGCTTTATCTCTACAATATGAATTACCCCTGGTGGGGTTCCCGAGCGGCCAAAGGGAGCAGACTGTAAATCTGCCGTCATCGACTTCGAAGGTTCGAATCCTTCCCCCACCACCATCTTCTCTCGGTAGTCACTCCTCTAACTAAATATCCAAATCTGCCTTAATTATCTCTTTGAGTTTTCTCATTCTATTTTGTCTCTCTGCCATATATATCCCGGCGGGGGGGGGGGGGGGGGGGGGGGGGGCGGGGGGGGGGGGGGGGGTGGGGGGGGGGGGGGGCCCCCCCCGCCCCCCCCCACC
>NZ_JBIUZS010000001.1:1070842-1122831 GCF_044745165.1 Kluyvera sp. NPDC087067
TTTTTTTTTTTTTTTTTTTTTTTTTTTTTTTTTCCATATGCGTCCGGGGGGGGGGGGGGGGTGTTTTGGCCACTAATTTTTTGCTTTTTTTGACGCGCCCCCCCCCCCCCCCCCCCCCCCCGCCGGGAAAGCCCCAATGCTCAGATATAAAAAAACCCCGCCGAAGCGGGGTTTAGAGCGTTATAGGACGTTATCAGTGACGCGCGCGAACAATCTGATACTTGCGGGTCAGATACTCGACCGGCACGCTCCAGATGTGAACCAGACGCGAGAACGGGAACAGCAGGAACAGCGTCATCCCCAGCACCAGGTGCATACGGTAGATAAACGCCACACCGTCCAGGTGTGCGGAAGCGCCACCGTGGAAGGTCACCACGGACTGCGCCCAACCCACCAGTTTCATCATCTCGCTACCGTCCATATGCTGAGCAGAAAATGGAATCGTCAGCAGACCCAGCGCACACTGGATAACCAGAATAGACAGCACCAGAATATCAGCACCCGTCGTCGTGGCACGCACGCGAGGGCTGAATAGACGGCGTTTTAAAAGCAGCACACCGCCGACCAGACACATCAAGCCAGCCGCGCCACCGCCAAACATCGCCATCTTCTGTTTTACTTCCAGCGGCAACCACGCTTCATACATCCAGTGCGGGGTTAACATACCCAGGAAGTGACCGGCGAACACCCCCAGGATCCCAATATGGAACAGGTTAGACGCCAGGTTCATCCCCTTACGATCCAGCATCTGGCTGGATGCCGCGCGCCAGGTGTACTGACCGTAGTCGTAGCGCAGCCAGCTGCCAATCAGGAAGACAGCACCCGCAATGTACGGATAGATGTCGAAGAAGAACATATTCAGGAAGTGCATTATTGCTGTCCTCCGTTAGAGATATTCAAATATTGCGGGGCAACGGCTCCGGCAAAACGACGCTGGTGATTCGAAATTTCCGACTCACCGCAGCCCTGGTCAGCAAAGAATTTGACCTGCTCTTCTTCCCAGACCGCATCGAGCGCCTGTGGCGTATCATCACGGGCTTCATCCGCAATTTTTTCCGCCACCTTCGCTTCATCAACCGCGCTATTGGCAAGCTTCAGCAACTGCTCAAACAGCACCGCATAACGGCTCTCACGCTGTTGCAGACGGGCACAGAGCAACGCCAGAATCGGCGCGATATCCTGCAAACCGCCAATCGCTTCGCTCTCCGGCAGCTGCGCCAGATATTCCAGATACAGCGGCAGGTGATCCGGCAGCTCGCGGCTGTCGAGCACCAGACCGTGCTGCTCATACTGGTTCAGCAGATCGACCATCGCCTGACCGCGGTCACGAGACTCGCCGTGAACGTGTTCGAACAGCAGCAGTGAGGTTGCACGGCCACGGTCAAACAGTTCGCTGTAGGCGGCCTGTGCATCCAGCGGATCCTGCGCGATTAATTCGCGCAGGAACATGCCCAGCATCTGGGCATCCCCTTTATCCAGTTTCTCTGATGAGGCCAGAACGTCGAAGAGTTCGTCCTGATGCTCCCACAAGGCAGCATCAGGGTACTCAAGCAAACGTGACACAATCACGAGTTCAATCATGCGTGCGGCTCCGTTTTGCTGCTCACATCCACAGAATCAATACGGCGGCTGTTGAACAGATTAAACTTAGTATCCGAACCGTGGCAGCCATCACCGAAGCTAAAACCACAACCGTTTTTCTCCGGGAACGCATCGCGCGCCTGCTCGCGGTGACTGCTTGGCACCACGAAACGGTCTTCGTAGTTAGCAATCGCCAGATAGCGGTACATTTCCTGCGCCTGTGCTTCGGTCAGACCGACCTCTTCCAGCGCACGGGTATCGATAACGCCATCGACGGTTTCGGTACGTTTGAAATGACGCATCGCCAGCATACGTTTGAGCGCCAGTACCACCGGCTGCGTGTCGCCTGCGGTCAGCAGGTTCGCCAGGTACTGAACCGGGATACGCAGACTTTCAACGTCCGGCAGGATACCGTTGCTGCCCAGCTCGCCCGCATCGGCTGCGGACTGAATCGGAGACAGCGGCGGCACATACCAGACCATTGGCAGCGTGCGGTATTCCGGGTGCAGCGGCAGCGCCAGCTTCCAGTCCATCGCCATTTTGTAGACCGGCGATTTTTGGGCTGCGTCAATCACGCTCAGTGGAATACCGTCTTTCTGCGCCTGCTCAATCACTTTCGGATCGTTTGGATCGAGGAACACGTCGAGCTGACGCTGATACAGGTCTTTCTCGTTCTCGGTGCTAGCTGCAGTTTCAATCGCATCCGCGTCGTACAGCAGCACGCCGAGGTAACGAATACGACCTACGCAGGTTTCTGAACACACGGTCGGCTGACCCGCTTCGATACGCGGATAGCAGAAGATGCATTTTTCAGACTTGCCGCTCTTCCAGTTGAAGTAGATTTTTTTGTACGGGCAGCCGGTGATGCACATACGCCAGCCACGACATTTATCCTGATCGATCAGCACAATGCCGTCTTCTTCACGTTTGTAGATGGCGCCGCTCGGGCAAGTCGCCACACACGCCGGGTTCAGACAGTGCTCGCACAGGCGTGGCAGATACATCATGAAGGTGTTTTCGAACTGGCCGTACATCGCCTTCTGCATGTTTTCGAAGTTTTTGTCTTTCGACAGCTTCTCAAACTCGCCACCCAGATCGTCTTCCCAGTTCGGGCCTTTGGTGATCTTGTCCATACGCTTGCCGGTAATCAGCGAGCGTGGACGGGCAATCGGCTGTGCTTTGCTATCAGCCGGTGCGTTGTGCAGCGTCTGATAGTCAAAATCAAACGGCTCGTAGTAATCATCCAGACCCGGCAGATGCGGGTTAGCGAAGATTTTACCCAGCAGCAGCGCTTTGTTACCCATGCGCGGCACCAGTTTACCGTTGATCTTACGGATCCAACCGCCTTTGTATTTCTCCTGGTCTTCCCAGTCGGTCGGGAAACCGGTACCCGGTTTGGTTTCAACGTTGTTGAACCATGCGTACTCGGTCCCTTCACGGCTGGTCCAGACGTTTTTACAGGTGACCGAGCAGGTGTGGCAACCGATGCATTTATCGAGATTCAGCACCATGCCGACTTGTGAACGAATTTTCATTTTACGCTCTCCTGTACCTGGTCATTGCCTTCGCCGTCCAACCAGTCAATGTTCTTCATCTTACGTACCACCACAAACTCATCACGGTTCGACCCTACGGTACCGTAGTAGTTAAAGCTGTAGGCCAGGTGCGCATAGCCGCCGATCATGTGAGTCGGTTTAGGCGTAATGCGGGTCACCGAGTTATGGATACCGCCGCGTTGACCGGTAATTTCTGAACCCGGCAGGTTAACGATACGTTCCTGCGCGTGGTACATCATGGTCATCCCGGCCGGTACACGCTGGCTTACTACCGCACGCGCGGTCAGTGCACCGTTGTTGTTGAAGACTTCAATCCAGTCGTTGTCTTCAATGCCGATCTCTTTGGCGTCTTCTTCGCTCATCCACACGACCGGGCCACCGCGACCTAAGGTCAGCATCAGCAGGTTATCGCTATAGGTTGAGTGAATGCCCCATTTCTGGTGCGGCGTCAGGAAGTTCAGCGCCTTCTCTGGGTTGCCGTTTGATTTCTTGCCCATCACCTCTTTCACCGAACGGGTGTCGATAGGTGGGCGGTAAACCAGCAGGCTTTCACCGAAGTCACGCATCCACTGGTGGTCCTGATACAAGGACTGACGACCAGACAGCGTACGCCATGGGATCAGCTCATGAACGTTGGTATAACCCGCGTTGTAGGAGACGTGTTCATCTTCCAGACCTGACCAGGTCGGGCTCGAGATAATCTTGCGCGGCTGCGCCTGAATATCACGGAAGCGAATTTTCTCGTCTTCTTTATTGAGCGCCAGATGCGTGTGATCGCGACCGGTAAACTCGCTCAGCGCCGCCCAGGCTTTCACCGCCACCTGACCGTTGGTCTCCGGCGCCAGGGTGAGGATCATTTCTGCCGCATCAATCGCGGTATCCAGCATCGGCTGGCCTTTTGCCGGGCCTTCCGCTTTGGTGTAGTTAAGCTTACGCAGCAGATCCATTTCGCTCTGGGTGTTCCAGGCAATGCCTTTACCGCCGTTACCGATTTTTTCCATCAATGGCCCGATGGAGGTAAAGCGCTCGTAGGTTGCCGGGTAATCACGCTCAACCGGAATAATATGCGGTGCGGTTTTACCTGGGATCAGGTCACATTCGCCTTTTTTCCAGTCCTTCACGTCTAACGGCTGCGCCAGTTCGGCCGCCGAGTCATGCTGGATTGGCAGCGTAACAATGTCCGTTTCCTGACCGAGGTGTCCCACGCAGACTTCAGAGAATTTCTTCGCGATGCCTTTGTAGATTTCCCAGTCGCTTTTCGATTCCCATGCTGGGTCGACAGCGGCAGACAGCGGGTGAATAAACGGATGCATATCCGAGGTATTCATGTCGTCTTTTTCGTACCAGGTTGCCGTTGGCAGCACGATATCGGAATACAGGCAGGTGCTCGACAGACGGAAGTCCAGCGTTACAACCAGATCCAGTTTGCCGTCGAGACCGTTATCCTGCCATTCCACTTCTTCAGGCTTCAGACCGCCCTGCTTGCCGAGATCCATCCCCTGAATACCGTGCTCGGTACCCAGCAGATATTTCAGCATGTATTCGTGACCTTTACCGGAAGAACCCAGCAGGTTAGAACGCCAGATGAACAGGTTGCGTGGGTGGTTTTTACCGTTTTCCGGCTGTTCAGCCGCGAAACGGATGGTGCCTTCTTTCAGCGCCTTAATGGTATAGTCAACCGGAGTCATGCCGGCTTTCTTCGCATCATCGGCAATGCGCAGCGGGTTAGTGCCTAACTGCGGTGCAGACGGCAGCCAGCCCATACGTTCAGCACGGACGTTGAAGTCCAATAAATGGCCGGTATAGCGGGATTTGTCCGCCATCGGTGACAGCAGTTCCTGCGCGGTAACCGACTCATAACGCCATTGGCTGGAGTGGTTATAGAAGTAGGACGTACTGTTCATGTGACGCGCTGGACGCTGCCAGTCAAGGCCAAACGCCAGTGGCTGCCAGCCGGTCTGCGGACGCAGTTTTTCCTGACCAACATAGTGGGCCCAACCGCCGCCGCTCTGACCGATACAGCCGCAGAACACCAGCATATTGATAAGACCACGATAGTTCATATCGAGGTGATACCAGTGGTTCAGGCCAGCACCGACGATGATCATTGAACGACCGTGCGTTTTATCGGCGTTATCGGCAAATTCACGAGCAATACGAATAATCTGCGCGCGTGGGACACCGGTAATTTTCTCAGCCCAGGCAGGCGTATACGCTTTGATATCATCGTAGCTGGTTGCGCAGTTTTCATCATTCAGACCGCGATCCAGGCCGTAGTTAGCCATGTTCAGGTCATAAACGGTGGTCACCAGCGCGGTGGTGCCGTCGGCCAGTTGCAGACGTTTCACCGGCAGTTTGTGCAGCAGGATATTTTCCAGCTCGACGCTGGTGAAGTGCTCGGTGCCGTCGCCGCCAAAGTACGGGAAGCCTACCTGCGCGATATCGTCGTGATTACCCAGCAGGCTTAGCTGCAATTCGGTTTCATCACCGGATTTGCCGTCGCGTTGCTCAAGGTTCCATTTACCTTTTTCGCCCCAACGGAAACCGATAGAACCGTTCGGTGCCACCATCTCGCCATCGGTATTCACCGCGACGGTTTTCCATTCAGGGTTATTTTCCTGCCCCAGTGAGTCAACCAGGTCAGCAGCGCGCAGCATACGGCCCGCAGCATAATAACCGTCACGCTCCTCGAGCATCACCAGCATCGGGAAGTCGGTATAGCGACGTACGTAGTCGGTGAAGTACTGGCTTGGTTTGTCGAGGTGGAATTCACGCAACATCACGTGGCCCATCGCCAGCGCCATTGCCGCATCGGTACCCTGTTTCGGAGCCAGCCACAGATCGCACAGCTTAGCGATTTCAGCGTAGTCCGGGGTAATTGCAACGGTTTTGGTGCCTTTGTAGCGAACTTCCGTAAAGAAGTGCGCATCTGGCGTACGGGTCTGTGGAACGTTAGAGCCCCAGGCGATGATATAGCTGGAGTTGTACCAGTCGGCAGATTCTGGAACGTCGGTCTGCTCACCCCAGGTTTGCGGAGAAGCTGGCGGTAAGTCACAGTACCAGTCGTAGAAGCTCAGGCAGGTGCCGCCGATAAGCGAAAGATAACGTGCGCCGGAAGCGTAAGAAACCATCGACATTGCCGGAATTGGCGAGAAGCCAGCGACACGGTCAGGGCCGTAGGTTTTGACGGTATAGACGTTAGAGGCGGCAATCAGTTCATTCACTTCCTGCCAGGAAGAACGCACGAAGCCACCGCGACCACGCGCTTGTTTAAAGCTCTTGGCTTTGTCTGCGTCTTCAATAATAGAAGCCCAGGCATCAACCGGATCGCTGTGCAGTTTTTTCGCTTCACGCCACATTTTCATCAGGCGTTTGCGCATCAGCGGATATTTCAAACGGTTGGCGCTATAGAGGTACCAGGAATAACTCGCCCCGCGCGGGCAGCCGCGTGGTTCGTGGTTTGGCAGATCCGGGCGGGTGCGCGGATAGTCGGTCTGCTGGGTTTCCCAGGTGACCAGGCCATTTTTGACATAAATCTTCCAGCTACAAGAACCGGTGCAGTTAACGCCGTGCGTAGAGCGCACGACTTTATCGTGCTGCCAGCGTTGGCGGTATCCATCTTCCCAATCCCGGTTGGTATCTAGAATCTGTCCGTGCCCATCGGCAAATGTTTCACCCTTTTGTTTAAAGTAGCGAAACCGGTCCAGGAATTTACTCATCGGGTCTCTCCTGTTTGGAGCCTGGCGGCTCTCTGATAAATCGACATTGCTGAATTTGCACAGAAGGTAACGCGCTGAAACATGGGGGGAATTGATAACGATCAAGATGGTCGGTCTTAAAAATCCTTCTCAAAAAGCAATCTACCACCTTAGAGGTATTAATTTTTATTTTTTAACTTATTGTAAAATAAAGCTTTTTGTTTAAATTTAGATATTACAAACTGTAAAAAACGCGGATGTCGGTATTAAGGGGTAGAGCCTTTTCTTCTACTACTAAGCCTCTACGCGCACGATGCCGATGGTGTATTCTGCGCTTAGAGTATGTTGTAACTAAGTAGATCGTAAAATAAAGGCGCGAACCCTCGCGCCTTTATTCAGAAATAACGTCTCGCGTTATTTTTTCGCTTTACGTCCGTATACCGCCCACGTTACCACCACGCAGACAATATAGAACACGAGGAACACTTTCATTGCGCCAGCCGGAGAACCGGTTAACTCAAGGGAGGTGCCGAACGCTTTCGGAATGAAGAAACCGCCAATAGCGCCAATTGCTGAAATAAAGCCCAGCGCCGCCGCTGTATCGGTTGCGGCTTCACGCATTGCTTTCTCTTCAGAACCACCTTCTGCTTTCACGCGGTCCATCGTCAGCTTACGGAAAATCACCGAAATCATCTGGAAGGTTGAACCGCTACCCAGACCGGCCGTCATAAACAGCGCCAGGAATACCACGTAGAAAGCGATAAAGTTGCCGCCCTCGCCGTTGGCTGGCAAGGTCATGAACAGCAGTGCGCTGAACAGCGCCATCAGGATAAAGTTCACCAGCGTCACGCGAGTACCGCCCAGACGGTCAGAGATCGCGCCGCCCGCAGAGCGTGCCAGTGCGCCGATAAACGGCCCGAAGAACGCATAATGCAGGATTTGAATATCCGGGAACTGGGTTTTTGAGAGCATCGCAAAACCGGCAGAGAAGCCGATGAACGAGCCGAACGTTGCCAGATACAGCAGGCTCATGATCCACAGGTGACCGCGTTTAAGCACTGGCAACTGCTCTTTTAATGACGCTTTGGAGGTAGCCAGCTCATTCATGCCAAACCAGGCAGCGATGGTGAAGATAGCCAGGAACGGCACCCAAATCCACGCGGCATTGGCCAGATACAGCTCAGTACCATCTGGCTGAGTCACACCCTGGCTGCCGAAGGCTGCAAAAATAGACAGCGACACGGCCAGTGGTGCTACCAGCTGCATCACGCTCACGCCCATGTTGCCCAGGCCACCGTTTAAGCCCAGCGCGCCGCCCTGCTTCTGTTTCGGGAAGAAGAAGCTGATGTTCGCCATGCTCGAGGCAAAGTTCGCACCGGCAAAGCCGCACAACAGTGAAATGATGATGAAGGTGCTAAACGGCGTGGAAGTATCCTGAACGGCAAAGCCCAGCCATACGCACGGAATGATAAGGATCCCGGTGCTGAACGCAGTCCAGCGACGTCCACCAAACATAGGAACCATAAAGGAATACGGTACGCGTAATAATGCCCCGGACACCGACGGCAGCGCGGTCAGCATAAAGAGCTGGTCTGTCGTAAACTGGAAGCCCACTTTGGGTAAATTGACCGCTACGGCACTGAACAGCATCCATACGCAGAACGCCAGTAGCAAACACGGTACGGAAATCCACAGGTTCCGGCTTGCAACGCGATGGCCGCGCTCCTGCCAGAAGGCCGGATCTTCCGGACGCCAGTCGGTAATGACAGCGCCGGTTGCCCTTTCGGGGGCAGTGGAGTGACTCATAGACACCTCTGATTATTAATATTAACCCTGCCACAGTAGGGTTTACTCAGCGCAGTAAGTTGATATAAATCAAAGGAAAAGTCGGCTATATCTTGCTTAAAAAAACATCATGACTCTTTATGGGTAGGGTTTTATTGATAAAAAAACCTGTTTTTTCACGTGGCTGTTACGCTGCTACTCCTCTACTCCCTACCTCTTTACTATTATGGAAATAAAGGAGTACCTCTTTAGGGGTATGGGTATACTCCAGACGATAGCCGAAAATAACGCCACTCGCCGGAGAGCCTTCCGCCAGGAGCCACATCGAATAATGTTTAGACGTTTTTTTACACCACTGACGCTCGTGAATCAACTTGCGCTGATCGTACTTCTCTCCACCCTCATCGGGGTGGCAAGTATGATGATTTCCGCACGCCTGATAAACGGCGTCCAGGGCAGCGCGCACGCCATTAACCAGGCCGGTTCACTGCGTATGCAGAGCTACCGACTGCTGGCGGCCATTCCGGTGAAAGACAGCGACCAGCCGCTGTTTGATGAAATGCAAAAAACCGTCTTTAGCCCTGAGCTTGTCCTCGCCGCCGAACGCGACGGACAGGTTAAGCAGCTTGCCTCCCTGCAACAGTACTGGCTCACGCATCTGGCGCCCGACATTCGTCAAGCGCAGAGCCAAAGCGCCGTCGCAAGCGATCTTACCGGTTTTGTTAGCCGCATTAATCAACTGGTGACGGTGTTTGATCACACCACGGAAGAACGTATTTCTCATGTAGTGTGGATGCACAGGTTGATGGCAGTATTCATGGCACTGCTGTTTATCTTCACCGTCTTCTGGCTCCGCACCCGTCTGCTGCACCCATGGCGACAACTGCTAAGAATGGCGGAAGCCATTAGCCATCGCGACTTCACCTACCGCGCACAAATCAGCGGGCGTAATGAAATGGCGACGCTGGGCATGGCGCTCAACGACATGTCCGCCGAACTGGCGGAAAGCTATTCCTCCCTTGAGCGCCGGGTGCAGGAGAAAACCGCCGGTTTAGAGCAAAAAAATGCCATCCTCTCCTTCTTGTGGCAAGCCAACCGCCGACTGCACGCCAGCGCTCCGCTGTGCGAACGAATCTCTCCGGTGCTAAACGGCCTGCAAGAACTCACCCCGCTACGTGAGATTGAAGTGCGGGTTTACGATATTGAAGATGAAGAAAATCATCAGGAGTTTAGCTGCCATTCGGGTTGGGAGTGCGATGATAAGGGCTGCTATCTTTGCCCACGCGATGTTGATATGAGCGCCCCCGACGGGGTGACGCTGAAATGGCGGCTGACCGACCCGCATAACCAATATGGTATTTTGCTCGCGACGTTGCCGCATGGCCGCGAGTTAAGCCATGACCAGCAACAACTGGTGGATACCCTGCTCGAACAGCTGACCTCCACGCTAGCGCTGGATAAACAGCTGGAGCGTCAGCAGCAGCTTATCGTCATGGAAGAGCGCGCCACCATTGCCCGCGAGCTTCACGACTCCATCGCCCAGTCTTTATCCTGCATGAAAATGCAGGTCAGTTGCCTGCAGATGATGCAAAACGAGCACTCCTCTGCGGAAAGCCGCGAACTATTGGGCCAGGTACGCAATGAGTTAAACAATTCGTGGGCCCAGCTGCGTGAGCTTCTCACCACTTTCCGCCTACGTCTGACCGAATCCGGGCTGCGTCCGGCGCTGGAGTCCAGCTGTCAGGAATACAGCAACCACTTTGGTTTCCCGATTGAATTAGATTATCAGCTGCCTCCACGCTACGTGCCGTCACATCAGGCAATTCATGTGCTGCAAATTGCGCGTGAAGCGTTAAGTAACGCCTTAAAACATTCTCAGGCAAGCGAAGTGAAGGTAAGCGTTACCCAACAGGGTAACCAGGTAAAAATGGTGGTCGCAGATAACGGCTGTGGCGTACCGCAGCATGCTGAACGCAGCAACCATTATGGTCTTATTATTATGCGTGACCGCGCGCAGAGCCTGCGTGGCGATTGCCAGGTTCGACGCCGTGAAACCGGCGGTACAGAAGTCGTGGTTACGTTTGTCCCCGAACAATCGCTTTCAACTCCCCAAGGAGAAATCCATGAGTAATCAGGAACGGGCTACTATCCTGCTAATTGACGATCATCCAATGCTGCGCACTGGCGTCAAACAGCTGGTTAGCATGGCATCGGATATTCAGGTTGTGGGCGAAGCCAGCAACGGTGAGCAAGGTATTGAGCTTGCGGAAGCGCTCGATCCCGATCTGATCCTGCTTGACCTTAATATGCCCGGCATGAACGGTCTGGAAACGCTGGATAAACTGCGCGAAAAATCCCTCTCCGGGCGCGTGGTGGTCTTTAGCGTGTCTAATCATGAAGAAGATGTGGTCACGGCGCTTAAGCGCGGCGCTGACGGCTATCTGCTAAAAGATATGGAGCCAGAAGATCTGCTGAAGGCGCTACAACAAGCCGCCGCCGGTGAAATGGTACTGAGCGAAGCGCTAACGCCGGTTTTAGCCGCCAGTCTGCGCGCCAACCGGGCGACCTCTGACCGTGATATCAATCAGCTCACGCCGCGCGAGCGCGATATTCTGAAACTTATCGCACAAGGCCTGCCGAACAAAATGATCGCCCGTCGTCTGGACATCACAGAAAGCACGGTAAAAGTCCACGTTAAACATATGCTGAAGAAAATGAAGCTCAAATCCCGCGTTGAAGCGGCGGTATGGGTACATCAGGATCGTATTTTCTGATACACCAAACTTAATTGTCGTGACAGGGCCGTCGCGCACAATTAAGGCGTAAGTTCAGACCACCCATACTGATTTGGCGCAAAGCTGACGACCGGTTCGGTTAACGCCAGCGTGATTTCATTCGAGGTGACGCGCTGCCCTTTCTTATCTTCAACAATCACCGACAGATGCCACATGTTGCTGGCCCCTTCACTGTAGTCCCATGCCGGCATAATAATGGTCCAGCCTTCGGTCATGTTGTCAGAGGACGGCGGCGTCAAACTCAATGCGGTGGTATCGCCCTGCCAGTTAATCGATTTCACGCCATACTCATCGCGCACCTGGAGCTTTAACTCAACCGTTTCATTACTGGTCAGATCCCACGGTGGCGTCGCCAGATAAACGCTCAGGCTTTTACGCTGCCGCATCTCCATCACCGGCAGATTATTGCGCTCTGGCGCATCGTAACGACTTCCGCGCAACGTCCGCGTCTGGGCGACCTCATCGGCGGCGAGCTGTTTTTTAAGCGGTACGCCAAACCGATAGTTAACCTTCATCCCAAGATTGTTCTGGTTCACCCCGCTCTCGCCCTGCTTATGCTGAGCGCTAAACGTAAGCAAAGGCACCGGGGTATAATTCAGCCCCAGCGATACCGCCACCGGATTATGGTAGCCGGTACCACTACGGAACAGGTCGACACTTTCGCCGAAATACTGCTCAACGCTCAGACTGGTATTAATATGGTTATAAGCGGGGATCCACGCCTGTGCGGTAATATCATAACCGCGCGCCATTCGCTGCTGGAGGGTGGTGCCGGTGTTTTTCCAGTCGCTAAGCGGCTGATAGTAGTTTGCGGAAAAGCGTAGGTTTTCGCCCCAGGCTTCGGCACCCAGGCCACCACGATTGAGATTATCGGACAGCAGGCTGTCATAAAAAGTGTTATATCCCAACAGCCAATGCCCGGCGACCCAGCGTTGCCCCACGCCCACATTGCCCACCAGCCCTTCTTCTTGCTGGGTAACGCCCAACTGACTCCATGTGAGATAATCCGTGTTGTCATCAAGCGGGATAAACCAGCTACCGTGGCTGCCGGTAAATTTACCGTCGCCATCGACCAGAAACTTGATATTGGCATTGCCCCAGGGGGAGAACCAGCTATCGAGCTGTCGGTTCATTTGACCGTTGAGCCTGTCCTGAAGCTGCGTCAGGGCAAACAGTCTCGCTTGCTCACCGGTATCGAGGCCGTTATCGGTCATGCTGGCTTCACCGAATGATTTTGCCATCTCGGCAAGGTGTTTTTCGGCGTCATGGTTTTCCGGTGCAATATCGAGATCCGGTAAATTATCGAAAGGATGCGCGGCCTCTTCGACAAACGACGACTGCGCGCGTGCGCTGCCACCGGCCAGAATCATCAACAATACATAAAACCCGTAAAAACGCGAAGACACCACCCACGACCTCATAGCAAGCTAAACAAGAGGAGCTGAATTGCCGCCCCTGAATAACTAGTCTAACGTCTTTAGGCACAGGCTTCAGCCCGGGAGACTGATTTCAGGAATAGACTGATAGGTCATAAAATCATCGTCTTGCGTTAACCGCAACTGCGCATCAATTTCGGTTAAGGCTGGCTTAAGCCGCACGCGGTGCCGCATTTCAGCCGTGCACCTGACGCAGCGGCACAAACGCAAGCGCATTTTTTACTCGCTGCAATGCTGCTTTTTTCACCCGCGCTGTAACAGCTGCAAACAATTTTCCCATGTGCCTAACCTGATGTTGGATGCCCTCGGCTCACGCGGTAACATATGCACGACCTGGCTTAACAGGCTATCCAAAGGAGTTCAAATGCAACGTATCGTTATTATCGCCAGCGGGGCTGCTTACGGCAGCGAATCTCTGTTTAACAGTCTGCGTTTAGCAATTGCCTTGCGTGAGCAGCAAGACGACCTGCAGCTACAGCTTTTTTTGATGTCTGACGCGGTCACCGCTGGCCTGCGCGGGCAGAAACCGGCCGAAGGCTACAACATTCAGCAGATGCTGGAGATACTCACTGCCCAGGGCGTGCCGGTGAAGCTGTGCAAGACCTGCACCGACGGGCGCGGCATTAGCGCACTGCCGCTGATTGACGGGGTGGAAATTGGCACGCTGGTTGAGCTGGCGCAATGGACGTTGGCAGCAGATAAAGTCCTGACCTTCTGATTGGCCCCGTATTAGTTAAGCAAACTAAAACCATCGCCATTTTAAGAATATTATTTCACCCCTACGTGAATATCACTACGAATCTCACGCACGCTGAATGGATTCAGGGATTTTGTCATTTTTGTTGAAGTGTTGCGACTTTTTTTGATCAAAATCAGCATCCATGTTCATCGGGTTTGGTGTTATGCCATGAGTGATTTGTGAACAACATCACAGGCAGAAGTCAGGATTCGATCGCAGGAAGCGGGTTGACTCATAGGCAGCGGGGTAGATGGGGATGGTTAAGGCAAGTTTGACATTATTTGGCGGGGATACGGTGGTGGTACGCTGCTCTGAGCGTTGCCATATTCATTTGATGAGCACACAGAAGAATGCCGGGCGCCATAATACCGATATTTTGAGCGTGCAGAACGAAGAAAAAGCCTATTTAACGGTTCCCTACAGCGGAACGTGGAACGTACTGATTGATAGTCACAGTCAGTCGCTGGAACATTCTATCAGCTACGTTGCCGCATAATGCCCTCCCCGGAAGCACGCACTTCCGGGGTTCTATTCGCGCTTATGCGCCGCCCACCAGATGACGGACTTTCCCAATCAGTTCATTCAGCCCTTCATCCGGCATGCCCAGCTTTTGCAACTCTTGTTCTAGCGAAAACAGATATTGCGCATTAGTACCAAGCGGCCCGCTGGCGCGCGCGATAAGCGGCGCGATCGCCTGCACGCTGGTATCGGACTCATAAAGGGGATGTCGCGGATCCATAATAAACACCAGCGCCGTCACCGTCCGTCCATCGTCAAGATCGAGCTGACACCAGGTTGGCAAATAGCAGCCGGTTATCATTTCGCGCTTCCACAGCAGCGACAGTTCACTTTCAACTTCATCATCCGGCAGACGATAGGCAACGCCCGTGGTGCGTCCGCCCTCTTTAAGGGCTAGCATTCGCCCTGGCTGACAGGCGCTGCCGCGTCCAGCCGTTAAGCGTAAACAAAATGCTCTGTGCCAGCCCACCAGCGTGCCGGTCACCGATTCGCAATAATTCAGCGCCGGATTCCACATCAGCGATCCGTAGCCAAAAATCCACACCGGGCCATTATCAGGCCGACAGGCGAGCATGGCGGCCTGCGACGCCGCGCGTTGTTCAGCAGACCAGAGCAACGACTCCTCAATGGCACCAAATGCCGTTGTACAATCCGCCCGCATTAAGAAATCACGTGTTAACACTCTTAACCTCCACCACCACTTCTCTTCCCTGCAACACATGCGTTCTTAGGGGAACGAATGGCGACCTCCGGAGCTGTCATTGATGAAATATTATCCAGTTTTATATCGTAAGATGCAATTTGTCTGCATCGCCAGCATCGATATTTACCCTGTAGTATTTCGAGAAAAATAGGAAAATCACAAGCAACAATGCGCTGTTATTTATAATTAATTTAGATGATATTTAATATTATAGACATCTAAACCCGAAAAAGAAGCTATGGGTAAATTTTAGTAAACATTCATATCCTGCGTCGAAAAATTTGTTAATTTATACTGCTTATTTTTTTCTATAATTATAAATACCTGCATTGATGGAGACAAACATGACCCACGCACATGAGGCGGTGAAAACTCGCCATAAGGAGTCGTCGCTTATTTTCCCGATAGCGGCCCTGGCAATCCTGTTCTTCTGGGGGAACAGCGCGTCATTGCCAGTGGTTATTGCGATTAACGCAATGGCGCTTGTCGGTATTCTCAGCAGTGCCTTTAGCGTTGTACGACACGCGGATGTATTAGCACACCGCCTGGGTGAACCTTACGGTTCTCTGATTTTAAGCCTTTCCGTGGTTATCCTTGAGGTTAGCCTGATATCTGCATTAATGGCGACAGGTGACGCTGCGCCAACCCTAATGCGCGATACGCTCTACTCCATTATTATGATCGTCACCGGCGGTTTAGTCGGTTTCTCGTTATTGCTCGGCGGTCGTAAATTCGCTACGCAATATATGAATCTGTTCGGTATTAAACAGTATTTAATAGCGCTTTTTCCGCTGGCTATCATTGTGCTGGTGTTCCCGACCGCTTTGCCGGGCGCAAACTTTACCATTGGCCAGTCGTTGCTGGTCGCCCTTATTTCCGCCGCCATGTACGGCGTATTTTTGCTGATTCAGACAAAAACACACCAGAGTTTATTTATCTACGAGCATGAAGACGACGGCGACGATGATGACCCGCATCATGGCAAACCGTCCGCTCACAGCAGCGTCTGGCACGCGGCGTGGCTGATTGTGCATCTTGTTGCGGTAATCGCCGTAACCAAAATGAACGCCAATCCATTAGAGACGTTGCTCACCAGTATGAACGCGCCTGTCGCCTTTACCGGCTTCCTGGTCGCCTTACTGATTCTGTCCCCGGAAGGGCTTGGCGCACTCAAAGCCGTGCTGAATAACCAGGTACAGCGCGCGATGAACCTGTTCTTTGGTTCAGTGCTGGCAACTATCTCCCTGACCGTTCCGGTGGTGACGCTGATTGCCTTTATGACGGGTAATGATTTGATGTTTGGTCTGGGGATGCCGGAAATGATTGTGATGGTCGCCTCACTGGTGCTGTGCCACATCTCCTTCTCTACCGGCCGTACCAACGTGCTGAACGGTGCTGCGCATCTGGCGCTGTTTGCGGCCTATCTGATGACGATATTTGCCTGAGTAAGAGTGACTGCCGGATGGCGACGCTTTGCGTCTTATCCGGCCTACGTGAGCATCTGTAGGCCGGATAAGGCAACGCCGCCATCCGGCTTAGCCCATAAAAAAAGCCGACCCAAGGGTCGGCTTTTTCATGCATCAGCAAAACTTATTTGCTGGTGTCGAGCTCATCAAAGCCTTTGACCAGGTCATCGATGGCTTTCATTTGCTTCAGGAATGGTTCGAGTTTATCCAGCGGCAGCGCAGACGGGCCGTCGCAACGCGCGTGGTCCGGGTCAGGATGCGCTTCAATAAACAGACCGGCAATACCGACCGCCATACCCGCACGGGCCAGCTCAGCAACCTGCGCACGACGACCGCCGCTCGCAGCACCAAACGGGTCACGGCACTGTAATGCGTGGGTCACGTCGAAGATAACCGGGGAGTTGTTGGACGCTTTTTTCATCACGCCAAAGCCCAGCATATCAACAACCAGGTTGTCATAACCAAAGTTTGCGCCACGATCGCACAGAATCACCTGGTCGTTACCGCCTTCAATAAACTTGTCGACGATATTCCCCATTTGGCCTGGGCTTACGAACTGTGGTTTCTTAACGTTAATGACCGCGCCGGTTTTCGCCATTGCTTCAACCAGGTCAGTCTGGCGAGCCAGGAACGCAGGCAGCTGGATAACGTCAACCACGTCGGCAACCGGCTGCGCCTGGCTGGCTTCATGAACGTCGGTGATGATTTTCACGCCGAAGGTCTGCTTCAGTTCCTGGAAAATTTTCATCCCCTCTTCCAGGCCTGGGCCACGGTAAGAGTGGATAGAGGAACGGTTGGCTTTATCAAATGAGGCTTTGAATACGTAAGGGATACCCAGCTTCTGGGTCACGGTCACGTAGTGCTCGCAAATACGCATCGCCAGGTCGCGAGACTCCAGCACGTTCATGCCGCCAAACAAAACAAACGGCAGATCGTTTGCTACTT
Source organism: Kluyvera sp. NPDC087067 (assembly GCF_044745165.1). Lineage (NCBI taxonomy): Bacteria > Pseudomonadati > Pseudomonadota > Gammaproteobacteria > Enterobacterales > Enterobacteriaceae > Kluyvera > Kluyvera sp. NPDC087067. The sequence continues at coordinate 1,088,066 of NZ_JBIUZS010000001.1, forward strand.
TGATGTCACCAATGCTAACCACTTTTTCTTTCATAAGAGCGCCTTGTTAAGGTATTTCCGCGATTATAACCGCAATAATGACCAATTAGTGAAGCGTAATTTGCTTGTGCGAGATAGTGTTAATCTGCGCACGGATCATTTCGCTTATCGGATCTTCGGGACATTGCTCTACGAAATAATTTAAATCGTTCAGGGCAATGTGCTCACATTCAAGCTGTGCATAGATAAGCCCGCGATCGCGAATTTCATACGGATCTTCCGGGTTAAACTGCAACAACGTCTGGCTGGCACCCAACGCCAGCTCCATCTGACGTTCTTCCATCAGCGCCGACTTCAATGTATCGAGCAGTTTACGAATAACCTCGGCGTTATCCGCCTCATCAAGGTCTTCATTAAACAGCTCGGCCATCGGGCTGACGTTGCCTTTAAGCCAGACTTCCAGCGTATGCTCGTCGAGCGTGTCGCCGTTAAAGGGATTAATAAGCCACAGCTCCTCGTCATCCACATCGGCTCGCAACAGCAGTTGGGTCGGGAAAATCACCGGCACAACGGGAATATCAAGCTGGCTGGCAATACACAGCACCACAGCGCCCAGCGCCACCGCGCTGCCCTGACGATTTTTCAAGACCTGATCCAGCCACAGGGCGTCCGATAAACGGTAAACGCCGGAGGAGTCGCCGAAATTCCATTCATGATAAAACAGCTCAATCAGACGCTCCATCTGGCGCGTCAGCGTCCAGGAAGGGCTTATCTCTTCGCGCGCCAGTGCCACCAGGCACTCAAGCTGCTCGCGCACCTTCTGCGAAGGGAAATCATCACGAATCATTTCAGAAATAAGGATCATGCCATCGCATAACGGCGCTTTATTAAATTCAAAATCAGCCAGTGACTTCATACCCTACCCCAACAGCGGAACTTTAGTGATGGCGAGTTTAACGATGATGCACAACACCACCAGCGCCAGCAGAAAGGCGATAAATCCGCTCTGCTGACTGCGCGGACGACGACGTCCCAACGCGACAAACCCCAAAAAGATGTAAATGATAACGCCAAACAGTTTTTCCGTCAGCCATGTCCCCTCTTCGGTGAAGGGAAAATAGCGCGTCATTACCATCAGCGCGACGCCGCTTAGCAGCAGAATGCTGTCAACGGCGTGCGGTAATACACGCACCCAGCGCGCATCAAGCAAGGCATTCTGGTGATGTTTCCACCAAAAGCGTAACGCAAAAAAGGTGACGGAAAAAATGGCTGACCCAATATGTAAATAGAGCACCCACAAAAACAAACTCATCTGCAAACCTCTGGCTTATCCAACCATTGCGCCAGCGTCAGGCGATCGTTATCGCCGTAGTCACGGCAGGTTTGTGCATGCTGATATCCCGCGGCGCTGAACAGTTCACGCACCGCCGCGCCCTGCTTCCAGCCGTGTTCCAGCAGCATAAATCCGCCTGACTCCAGATAATGGCGCCCCATATTGATGATATGCGCAAGATCGGCCAAACCGTTGTCGGCCGCCACCAGTGCGGTTTTCGGTTCAAAACGCACGTCGCCCTGAGCGAGATGTTCATCTTGTTCGTCAATATACGGCGGATTACTCACAATCATCGCAAAACGCTGTCCGTCCAGCGCGCTGAACCAGTCGCTTTGCAAAATCGTAATATTCGTGATGCCAAGATTAGCCGCATTACGCTTAGCCAGCGCCACCGCATCGGCAATAAAATCAACCGCGGTCAGCTGGCAATCAGGCCGTTCACTGGCCAACGCAAGCGCCACCGCGCCAGTGCCGGTGCCTAAATCGAGGATCTGACAGGCGCTTGACGGCAGATGTGCCAGCGCTTGTTCAACCAGACATTCGGTATCCGGGCGTGGAATAAGCGTCACAGGAGAGACAAACAGCGGCAGTGACCAGAATTCACGCGTCCCCACCAGGTGCGCCACCGGCTCACCGTTGACTCGACGAGCTAATAGCCCCGCCAGCGTCTCCAGCTGCGAGGCATTCAGCGGTGTCTCATCAAAGGCCAGAATATAGGTGCGCGCCTTACCGGTCACATGTTCCAGCAGGATTTCGGCGTCACGTTTCGGGCTTTCGCTCGATGCCAGCGCTGATACAGCCTGCTGTAACCACTGTCGAAAAGTCATCATTCCGTGTCGGACAACGCCGCCAATTGATCGGCCTGATATTCCTGAACGATAGGCTCAATCAGCATATCCAGCTTACCTTCCATCACTTCATCCAGGCGATACAACGTCACGTTGATGCGGTGATCGGTAACGCGCCCCTGCGGGAAGTTGTAGGTACGATTGCGATCGCTACGATCGCCGCTACCCAGCAGGTTACGGCGTTCAGAGGCTTCAGCCTGTTGGCGACGCGCAATTTCAGCCGCACGGATACGCGAACCCAGCACCGACATCGCTTTCGCTTTGTTTTTATGCTGTGAACGTTCGTCCTGGCACTCCACCACAATACCGGTTGGCAAGTGGGTAATACGGATTGCCGAGTCGGTGGTGTTAACGTGCTGACCACCAGCACCGGAGGAACGGAAAGTATCAATACGCAGGTCTGCCGGGTTGATATCCGGCAGTTCCGCTTCCGGGACTTCTGGCAGTACCGCGACGGTACAGGCAGAGGTGTGGATACGGCCCTGCGATTCGGTTGCCGGCACGCGCTGCACGCGATGGCCGCCGGATTCAAACTTCAGTCGACCGTAAACACCTTCGCCGCTGATTTTGGCAATTACTTCTTTAAAGCCACCATGCTCGCCTTCGTTAGCGCTCATGATTTCAACACGCCAGCGGCGGGATTCCGCATAGCGGGTGTACATACGGAACAGATCGCCAGCAAACAGGGCCGCTTCATCCCCGCCGGTACCGGCACGGACTTCGACAAACGCATTGCGTTCGTCGTCCGGGTCACGCGGCAGCAGCAGTACCTGTAACTGTTGTTCAAGCTGCTCTTCGCGAGCTTTGGCTTCCTGTAATTCTTCCTGCGCCATTTCGCGCATTTCAGGATCGTCGAGCATCATCTGCGCGGTTTCAATATCTTCCTGAACCTGGCGCCAGTCGGTATAACAACGAGAAACGTCGCCCAACTGCGCGTACTCACGCGACAGCGCCCGGAAACGGTCTTGATCGGCGATAGTCGCCGCATCTCCAAGCAGCGCCTGAACTTCTTCATGGCGCTCGTAGAGAGCTTCCAGTTTAGCAACAATAGAAGGCTTCATTGGCGTAAATGCACCTTGTAATAAAAAGAGTTGTGCTACTCCAGCCCGAGGCTGTTGCGCAGAATATGCAGGCGTTCATCATCCCCGTCACGGGCGGCCTGCTGAAGAGATTTGGTTGGCGTGTGGATTAAGCGGTTGGTTAACTTACGCGCCAGATCCTGCATGATAGCCTGTGGATCGCCGCCGTTTTCCAGCGCAGACATCGCTTTTGCGGTAAGTTCTTCACGCACGCTTTCAGCCTGAGCGCGATATTCACGAATGGTATCACTGGCGCTTTGCGCGCGCAGCCAGGCCATGAATTCGCTCGCTTCCTGCTCCACAATGGTTTCAGCCTGCACCGCGGCGGCTTTACGCTGCGCGAGGTTGTGCTGGATGATATTTTGCAGGTCATCGACGCTGTAGAGGTAGGCGTTAGCAAGCTTGCCCACTTCCGGCTCAACGTCGCGCGGTACGGCAATATCCACCAGCAGCATCGGCTGGTTACGTCGTGCTTTGAGCGCGCGCTCGACCATCCCTTTACCAATAATCGGCAGCGGGCTGGCGGTAGAACTGATAATAATGTCGGCTTCTTTCAGCCGTTCGTCGACGTCGCTCAGGGCGATGACTTCTGCCCCGACTTCATCTGCCAGCACCTGCGCGCGTTCACGCGTGCGGTTGGCAATCAGCATTTTTTGTACATGGTGCTCGCGCAGATGGCGCGCCACCAGCTCAATGGTCTCCCCTGCGCCAACCAGCAGCACGGTGACCGTTGAGAGAGATTCAAAAATCTGTCGCGCAAGCGTACAGGCGGCAAACGCCACCGACACCGCACTGGCGCCGATATCCGTTTCGGTACGCACACGTTTTGCAACAGAGAACGATTTCTGGAACATGCGTTCCAGCGAGCTGGCATTAAGATGCCCACGGCTGGAATCGGCAAAGGCTTTTTTGACCTGACCTAAGATTTGCGGTTCACCCAATACCAGCGAATCCAGCCCACTGGCAACGCGCATCAGATGGCTGACGGCATCGTTGTCCTGGTGCCAGTACAGGCTCTGGCGCAGTTCTTCTTCATTCAACCCGTGATAATCACACAGCCAGCGGACGATAGCCTCGTGGAGGTTATCCTGCTCTTCTACGCTTAGGTAAAGTTCAGTGCGGTTACAGGTCGACAGGACCACGCCTCCCTGGACCATTGGCTGAGCCAGCAGGCTCTCCAGCGCCTGGTCAAGCGAATCCGGCGAAAACGTCACTCGTTCTCGCAGCGCTACCGGGGCTGTTTTGTGGTTAATGCCAAGAGCTAAAAGGGTCATTGTGCGGGAATAGTACCAGCGTTGATAAGGTTAGTCTGAGCGCATCATACAGGATGCGCGAGATCAATAAAAGGGAGGCTCCCCTTTTGGAGTAATAGCCGAGCTCGGTTAATTTTATGATTTAAGACAACTTGAGCGTAGACGCTGCCCCCCGGCAACGCTAGCATTAAGCGTAATAACTGCAACGCATTTCAAGGATTGTCATCATTATGACCCTGTCTGATTTCCGCACGTTTCGTTTACTGCCGCTGGCAGCCCTGGTGCTTACCGGCTGTACCCTTACCGCTCCACAAGGCCCCGGTAAAAGCCCAACCTCACCTCAATGGCAGCAGCACCAGCAGGACGTGCGTAAGCTAAGCCAATACCAGACGCGCGGCGCATTCGCGTATCTTTCCGACCAGCAGAAAGTTTACGCCCGCTTCTTCTGGCAACAGACCGGTCAGGATAATTACCGCCTGCTGCTGACCAATCCACTGGGCAGCACCGAGCTTGAGCTGATTGGCAAGCCGGGCTCCGCGCAGCTGACGGATAATAAAGGCCAGCACTATACCGCCGCCGATGGTGAAGAGATGATAGGCAAACTGACCGGTATGCCGATTCCGCTTAACAGCCTGCGTCAGTGGATCCTCGGTCTGCCGGGCGATGCGACGGATTATAAGCTTGACGATCAATATCGTCTGAGCGAACTCAATTACACCCAGAACGGGAAAACCTGGAAAGTCGTCTACAGCGGCTACGACACTAAAACGCAGCCTGCCCTGCCTTCTAATATGGAACTGACGCAGGATTCTCAGCGCATTAAGCTGAAAATGGACAACTGGATCGTGAAATGATGACCCGCTGGCCTTCTCCCGCAAAGCTGAACCTGTTCTTGTACATCACCGGCCAGCGCCCGGATGGTTACCACACTTTACAGACGCTGTTTCAGTTTCTCGACTACGGCGACACGATTACGATTGTTCCCCGCCGTGACGGGCAATTACGTTTGCTGACGCCGGTTGCCGGTGTGCCCGATGAAGATAATCTGATCGTGCGCGCGGCGCGGCTACTCATGAAATCGGCTGCCGAAAGCCATCGGCTACCTGAAGGCAGCGGTGCCGATATCAGTATCGACAAGCGTTTACCGATGGGTGGAGGTCTGGGCGGCGGTTCGTCGAACGCCGCCACCATACTGGTTGCACTCAATCATCTTTGGCAATGTCAACTGTCCGAAGATGAACTGGCAGCGATCGGTTTAACCCTCGGGGCGGATGTGCCGGTATTCGTGCGCGGTCACGCGGCCTTTGCTGAAGGCGTAGGTGAGATACTGACGCCGGTTGATGTGGCGGAAAAATGGTATCTGGTTGCCCATCCCGGTGTCAGTATCCCCACGCCGATCATTTTTGGCGATCCCGAACTGCCGCGAAATACCCCTGTCAGGTCAATAGAGACGTTATTAAATGGTGAATTCGCTAATGATTGCGAGGTTATCGCAAGAAAACGTTTTCGCGAGGTTGATGATGTGCTTTCCTGGCTGTTAGAATACGCGCCGTCGCGCCTGACTGGAACAGGAGCCTGTGTCTTTGCTGAATTCGACACAGAACTCGCTGCCCGCCAGGTGCTTGAGCAAGCCCCGGAATGGTTGCAAGGCTTTGTGGCGAAAGGTGTCAACCGTTCGCCATTGAAGCAAGCCCTACTCTGAATCATTCGGATTTCCGCCAGTTTTGCTGACGAACGAAGAATGTGAATGCGTAAACCCTGCCGGGCAAACTGAGCTCCGGTGACAACGTCACCCCGTTCCAGACGTTGCATCGTGCTCTTTAATACACCGCCTGGATGAAATCGCGCCTGGCCCGCACAGTTTTTGGCCCGTTTCATCCACCACTGGACGCATGCCTGAGGTTCTTCTCGTGCCTGATATGAAGCTTTTTGCTGGTAACGCCACCCCGGAACTAGCACAACGTATTGCCAACCGCCTGTACACTTCTCTCGGCGACGCCGCTGTAGGTCGCTTTAGCGACGGCGAAGTCAGCGTACAAATCAACGAAAACGTACGCGGTGGTGATATTTTCATCATCCAGTCCACTTGTGCCCCTACTAACGACAACCTGATGGAATTGGTTGTTATGGTAGATGCCCTGCGTCGTGCTTCCGCAGGCCGTATCACTGCCGTTATCCCTTACTTCGGCTATGCCCGTCAGGATCGTCGCGTACGTTCTGCGCGTGTACCTATCACCGCTAAAGTTGTCGCTGACTTCCTGTCAAGCGTTGGCGTTGACCGTGTACTGACCGTTGATCTGCACGCTGAGCAGATTCAGGGCTTCTTCGATGTTCCGGTTGATAACGTGTTTGGTAGCCCGATTCTGCTCGAAGATATGCTGCAGCTGAACCTGGAAAACCCAATCGTGGTTTCTCCAGACATCGGCGGCGTAGTTCGCGCACGTGCTATTGCTAAACTGCTGAACGATACCGACATGGCTATCATCGACAAACGTCGCCCGCGTGCGAACGTTTCCCAGGTTATGCATATCATCGGTGATGTTGCCGGTCGTGACTGCATTCTGGTCGATGACATGATCGATACCGGCGGCACGCTGTGTAAAGCGGCTGAAGCATTAAAAGAACGTGGTGCGAAACGCGTATTCGCCTACGCCACCCACCCGATCTTCTCTGGTAATGCGGTGAATAACCTGCGTAACTCCGTCATTGATGAAGTTATCGTATGCGATACCATCCCATTAAGTGATGAGATCAAAGCGCTGCCAAACGTCCGTACCCTGACGCTGTCCGGGATGCTGGCAGAAGCGATTCGTCGTATCAGCAACGAAGAATCTATCTCTGCCATGTTCGAGCATTAATCGGATTTGGTTAAAAAACCCGCTGCGGCGGGTTTTTTTGTCTATAGTGTTTATTTGTATGATTTATGCCAACTTCACTGCCATTCACCTGACAGATGATGCGCTCATGGATGAAACAGTATTGTGAATAAATTATTCTCCCCTGATGTGATGCCTTTCCGCGCACTGATTGACGCCTGCTGGAAAGAGAAATATTCCACCACTCGCTTTATGCGTGACCTGATTGCCGGGATAACCGTCGGTATCATTGCCATTCCACTGGCGATGGCGCTGGCCATTGGCAGCGGCGTCGCGCCACAGTATGGTCTGTACACCTCTGCCGTCGCTGGGATTATTATTGCCCTGAGCGGTGGCTCCCGTTTTAGCGTCTCCGGGCCGACTGCCGCTTTTGTGGTGATCTTGTATCCGGTCTCGCAACAATTTGGCCTCGCCGGTTTACTGGTCGCCACGCTGATGTCCGGCCTGTTTTTGATCCTCTTTGGCCTTGCCCGTTTTGGTCGCCTGATTGAATACATTCCGCTGTCGGTCACCCTCGGTTTCACCTCAGGGATCGGCATCACCATCGGGACCATGCAGATTAAAGACTTTCTTGGCCTGCAATTAACGCACGTCCCGGAACACTATTTACAGAAAGTTGGCGCACTGGTGATGGCGCTGCCAACCATTAATTTTGGCGATGCTGCCATCGGTATTGCCACACTCGCCACGCTGATCCTCTGGCCGCGCCTTGGTCTGCGCCTGCCGGGCCACCTGCCGGCACTCATTGCCGGTTGCCTGGTGATGGTGATTGTTAATCTGCTCGGGGCCCACGTTGCGACCATCGGCTCGCAGTTCCATTACATTCTGGCCGACGGCTCACAGGGCAACGGGATCCCACAACTGTTACCGCAGTTTGTTCTGCCGTGGGACTTACCCGGTTCGACGTTCACGCTCAGCTGGGCATCGCTGCACGCCCTGCTGCCCGCCGCCTTCTCGATGGCGATGCTCGGAGCAATTGAATCACTGCTGTGCGCGGTGGTACTTGACGGCATGACCGGCACCAAACATAAAGCCAACAGCGAACTGATTGGTCAGGGGCTTGGCAATATCGTTGCGCCGTTCTTTGGCGGCATTACCGCCACCGCTGCGATTGCCCGTTCCGCCGCGAACGTACGCGCGGGCGCAACCTCCCCGGTTTCCGCCGTGATCCACGCCATTCTGGTGATTCTGGCGCTGCTGATTCTGGCACCGGTACTCTCCTGGTTACCGCTGTCGGCGATGGCCGCCCTGCTGCTGATGGTGGCATGGAACATGAGCGAAGCACACAAAGTGGTGTACCTGCTGCGTAAAGCGCCAAAAGACGACATCATCGTGATGCTGATCTGTATGTCGCTGACCGTCTTGTTCGATATGGTTATCGCCATTAGCGTGGGTATCGTGCTTGCGTCGTTACTGTTTATGCGCCGTATCGCCCGCATGACGCGCCTGTCCGCGGTAAACGTTAGCGTGCCGGATGATGTGCTTGTGCTGCGCGTAATAGGCCCGCTGTTCTTTGCCGCCGCCGAAGGATTATTTACCGATCTGGAAACGCGTATTGAAGGCAAACGGATTGTAGTGCTGAAGTGGGATGCGGTGCCGGTGCTGGATGCCGGTGGTCTGGATGCCTTCCAGCGCTTCGTGAAGAAACTGCCAGAAGGCTGCGAACTGCGCGTTTCTAATCTCGAATTCCAGCCGCTGCGCACCATGGCGCGCGCCGGTATTCAGCCAATCCCTGGCCGTCTGGCATTCTTCCCGAATAAAGATGCCGCATTAGCCGATATCATTTAAACCGTATCCCCGTAACCCGGCCAAGCGAAGCGCCGCCGGGGAGGTTACGGAGCTTTTCCCGGCGGCGCTTCGCTTGGCCGGGCTACAGACTACAGACAAAAAAATGGCTCCCGAAGGAGCCATTTTTATCACGGGCAAATGCTTACGCTTTCAACAACTGTTCAGCGGTCGCTTTCACGCTTGCCAGCAGAGTTTTCACATCGTCCAGGCATACCGTTGGGTTCAGCAGCGTCAGTTTCAGGCAGGTTACGCCATCGGCTTCCGTTACGCCCACGTTCGCACTGCCGGATGCCAGAAGCACGTCGCCAATACGCTGGTTCAACAGCGCAACAAAGGCCATATCGGTGCTATCTGGACGGAAGCGGAACAGCACGCTCGCCAGCTGCGGTTGCATCACCAGCTCAAGAGACGGCTGAGATTCAACGTATTGCGCCACTTCGCGCGCCAGCGTAACGCCGTTATCAATGATTTCGGCATACTGCTTTTTACCCAGCGCTTCGAGGCCCATCCACAATTTCAACGCATCAAAACGACGGGTCGTTTGCAGAGACTTCGACACCAGGTTCGGCACGCCGTGCTCTTCATCAAAGTCAGAGTTCAGATAAGCGGCCTGGTAACGCATCAGTTCATAATGGCGAGCGTCTTTTAGCAAGAACGCGCCACAGCTGATGGTCTGGAAGAACTGCTTATGGAAGTCCAGCGTGACGGAATCAGCCAGCTCAAGTCCGTTAAGGAAATGACGATACTTCTCAGACAGCAGTAACGCCCCGCCCCATGCCGCATCGACGTGCATCCAGATCTGATGCTCTGCGGCCAGTGCGGCGATTTCCGTCAGCGGATCGATAGCGCCCGCATCGGTTGTACCGGCGGTTGCCACAATCGCCATGACCTGCTCACCGTTGGCTTGCGCCTGCGCCAGCTTCTCTTGCAGATCGTTAAGATCCATACGAGAGAAAGCGTCAGTTTTCACAAGCGTCACAGAACGGTAGCCCAACCCCATCAGTGCCATATTTTTTTGCACAGAGAAGTGAGCATTTTCAGAGCAGAACACTTTGATCTTACTCAGATCACCGGTTAGACCATCCTGCTGGATAGAGTGCCCAAGACGCGCGAAATACGCATCACGCGCCAGCATCAGCCCCATCAAATTGCTCTGGGTACCGCCACTGGTGAAGACGCCCGCGTCGCCAGCCCCGTAACCCACCTGCTCGCGCAGCCATTCAATGAGCTTAATCTCAATGATGGTGGCAGAAGGACTCTGATCCCACGAGTCCATACTCTGGTTCGTGGCGTTAATCAGCACTTCCGCCGCCTGGCTAATCACCAGACTTGGGCAATGCAAATGCGCCACGCACTGGGCATGGTGAACAGACAAGCTGTCTTTTAAGAAATACTCAACCGCACGCTCAATAGCGGCCTGGTTGCCCAGGCCCCCGGAGGTGAAATTCAGGCTGATACGAGAACGCAGCTGTTCAACGGTTTTGCCCTGATACATCTCAGGCTGCTTTAACCATTCGACAACGGCTTGAGTACTCTGCTCGATAGCGTCCTGATAGGCAGCAATGCTTTGCGGCGAACCGGACAGAATCGGGTTTACATCAGACATTCGATCCACTCCGTTAAACCGGCTTCACGCCAGCGCCCAGCAAGGCGTTTTCGAATTTATCGAGGAAGATTTCCAACTCAGCGTTGGTGATAAGCAGCGATGGCAGTAAGCGCAGTACGCAACCGTCGCGACCGCCGCGCTCCAGAATCAGCCCATTTTCGAAGCATTTTTTCTGCAGCAATGCAGAAAGCGCGCCATCGGCCGGGTAGCAGCCCATGTGATCCTGAGCTTCATTTGGCTTCACAATTTCAAGACCGATCATCAGACCTAAACCACGCACCTGGCCAATCACCGGATAACGTTTTTGCAGGTCAGCCAGCTTCCCTTTCAGCCACTCGCCCTGGGCGGCAACTTTATCGGCAATCTTATCGTCTTTGAGGATTTTCAGCGTCGTCAGACCGGTGGCCATCGCCAACTGGTTGCCGCGGAAAGTCCCGGTGTGGTGGCCTGGAGACCATGCGTCGAACTGCTTTTTGATACCCAGCACGGCCAGCGGCAGACCGCCACCGACAGCTTTGGACATCACGATGATGTCCGGCTCGATACCCGCGTGTTCGAAGGCAAACAGCTTACCGGTACGGGCGAAACCAGCCTGTACTTCATCAATGATAAGCAGAATACCGTGTTCCTGGGTGACTTTACGAATACGCTGCAACCACTCAACCGGAGCCGGGTTAACGCCGCCTTCGCCCTGAACGGCTTCAAGGATCACCGCCGCAGGTTTACGCACGCCACTTTCAACGTCGTTAATCAGGTTTTCGAAGTAGTAGGACAACGCCTTCACGCCCGCTTCGCCGCCGATACCCAGTGGGCAGCGGTACTGGTGCGGATACGGCATAAACTGCACTTCGGCCATCATGTTGCTGACGGCTTCTTTTGGCGACAGGTTACCGGTGACGGACAAGGCACCGTGGGTCATCCCATGATAGCCGCCGGAGAAACTTATCACGCTGGAACGGCCGGTCACTTTTTTCGCCAGCTTCAGCGCAGCTTCCACCGCATCGGCGCCGGATGGGCCGGTGAATTGCAGGCAATACTCTTTGCCTTCGCCCGGTAACAGGGAGAGCAAATAAGATGAAAATTCATCTTTTAATGGGGTAGTCAAATCGAGCGTATGTAACGGTAAGCCGCTGGTGATGACACTTTGAATACTTTGAAGCACATCGGGATGATTATGACCAAGCGCCAGGGTTCCAGCACCTGCCAGACAATCAAGATATTGATTATTTTCTACATCAGTTATCCAGACGCCCTGCGCTTTGGCGATAGCCAATGGCAGTTTACGCGGATAGCTCCTGACGTTAGATTCAAACTCGGCTTGTCTTGCTAAAAAGGTATCATTGGTTTGTGTTAATGAATTAGCACGTAAAGTATCAATACGGACTTTATCCGTCATCATATCACTCCTACAACCAGGTGTAGTTTAACGCCTGATTGAATAAAGGGTTTAAGGATTACCTATAAAAAAGCGCGGCTAATATATGTTGTTTTAGCGAAGGGCTCAATCATTTATTTTTAGCCAATTAAAAAAACACATCAACCCTTTTAATATCAACCACTAACAACACCACAAACTGAGCCGACCACTTCGCTTTTGTTACCTTTTATCGCTAAAATCCACACTTAGATACATGAACAACAATGCAATGAAGTCCATCAGATTTTCAGGGTTTTATTATTTATTTACACGTTTTTACCGTTAATAACACGGCGTACTTTCGTTTAAAGGACGATCATTCACTGTTTGCCGATAAATAAAATAAAACAGTCGATTCATAAGAATAAATCACTTAGTATGGCGCGCTTATTTACACCGGCTGTAAATAAAGAGCGCAAGTGCATTACCGGTAACGATTGGCAGGCAAAACACGTTATCGACAACAGGATTGATTCCTGGGTTGTCATCAGAAATGTCCGCGGGCGGATGTTTCGTAAGGCGAAGACTCTTCCCTTATGCCGAGAATGAAAATTTTCTAGCCATCATGTGATGGCGCCCTGATATGAGATTGTTATGACTCGCATTTATCCACAATTCATCGTTGCCAAATTTGGCGGCACAAGCGTCGCTGATTTTGATGCGATGAACCGTAGCGCCAGCATTGTTCTTGCTGATCCCAACGTTCGTTTAGTCGTTTTGTCTGCATCTGCAGGCGTTACAAACTTGCTGGTTGAACTTTCAGAAGGTCTGGAAAGTCCTCAACAATTAGACAAGCTTGAGACTTTACGCACCATCCAGTACAACATTATTTCTCGTTTAAAGCAGCCATCCGTTATTCGCGCGGAGATAGATAATCTTCTCGATAATATTGGTCAACTGGCTAAAAGCGCAATGACATCTCCCTCCACCGCGTTAAGCGATGAATTGGTGAGTCATGGAGAATTAATGTCCAGCCTGCTGTTCACCGAGGTTTTGCGTGAGCGTCAGGTTGAGGCCAGTTGGTTTGATGCACGAAGCGTGATGCGAACCGATGCGAATTACGGCTGCGCAGAACCCGATGTCAACGCGCTGGCGGAGTTAGCGGAGCTGCATCTTCGTCCACGGATTGAACAAGCGGTCATGGTAACCCAGGGCTTTATTGGTCGGGATAATGCCGGTCATACCACAACGCTTGGACGCGGCGGCAGCGATTACACCGCCTCATTGCTGGGTGAAGCGCTTCACGCGGCGCGTGTGGATATCTGGACCGATGTTGCGGGGATCTACACGACCGATCCACGCATCACCCCTACCGCCAAACGCATCGACAGCATCTCATTCTCTGAAGCCAGCGATATGGCCGCCTACGGGGCAAAAGTTCTCCACCCAGCGACCCTGCTGCCTGCCATGCGCAAAAATATTCCGGTTTTTGTCGGCTCCAGCAAAGATACCGCCGCCGGAGGAACGCTTGTGTGCTGCACAACGGAAAACCCTCCGCGTTACCGTGCAGTTGCGGTGCGTCGTAAGCAGACGCTGCTGCGTTTGCACAGCCTGGACGCCCAGCCAACCCACCGTTTTCTGGCGCAGATATTTGCCATTCTGGCGCAGCATGCGGTTGCCGTTGATCTGATAACCACCTCAGAAAACAGCGTTGCGCTGGCGCTCGACTCCACGCATGCCACCTCTGGTGATGAGGGAGCGCTGACCAGCGCGTTATTTACCGCACTCTCATCACATTGCCGCGTAGAAGCGGAAACCGGGCTGGCGCTGATAACGTTAGTGGGTAACCAGCTCACTCACGCGGCCGGTGTTTGTCAGGATGTGTTCAGCCGTCTCGAAGAACAGGCGGTACGCATGATCTGTCACGGTGCCTCTAACAATAATCTTTGTTTCCTGCTGCCAGGCGACGTCGCAGACAGCGCGGTTAGCGCATTACATCGCCGTTTATTCGAATAAATGGCGCAGTAATAGAAAAACAAAGCCCTGGTCTTATTGGCCAGGGCTTTATTCTTTGTGAACCACGATGAAAACGCGGTGCGGCTTAACTATGATTGTGATTACCGTTGCGACGGCAGCGTTTGTCATAATGGCGAACCCACCAGTATCTGTCACAAACCTGCTCACGTCCGCCTACGCGCGCGCCGGTTAACCAGAGAACAGCACCGACAAAAATGCTGAGAATGGCACCATGAGCAAAGAACTGCGGCAGATTAAGCTGCGGCAACTGGTTTAAAATTGAGTAACCAACGCCGACGACCATAACGGCCAGACCTAATCCCATGAGCACATTACCGAGTAACGAAGCGTTTTTGCGTTTCATAGTGTCACCTCCGTAGATTGGCTTGGGTTTCGGGTTATCGACTCTCTGGATTGCGCGTTGCAGGAAGGCAGTGAACGAATACGGCCAATGTATCTGCAACGAGAAACACGTTGAGTATATCCCTATTCCTTATGTGTAAAGTATAGACAACACCGCCAGGTATAATTGCGTGAGCGATCACAAATGGACACTTATGGTGAACAAAACTTTACATTTAAGTTACTGAAATACATTAAATCCACATTATATCGCTGTTGAACTATTCGGTTTTCACCGCTTTCGGCGCTTATTTTTGTCAACAGCGTCATCACGACGTAAACTAGCCGCCGTTAAGATTGACCACTCAGGAATAAATACGTGACGATTAAACTGATTGTCGGCCTGGCGAATCCCGGCGCAGAGTATGCGGGAACGCGCCATAACGCTGGCGCCTGGTATGTCGATTTGCTGGCAGAACGTTTTCGCGCGCCTTTGCGTGAAGAGAGCAAATTTTTTGGCTACACCTCCCGCATCAATCTTGCAGGAGAAGACATTCGTCTACTGGTGCCAACCACCTTTATGAACCTCAGCGGTAAAGCCGTTGCGGCGCTGGCAACCTTCTATCGTATTAATCCAGATGAAATTCTGGTGGCTCACGATGAGCTCGACCTGCCGCCAGGGGTAGCTAAATTTAAACTCGGCGGCGGTCATGGTGGCCACAACGGGTTAAAAGATATCATTAGTAAATTGGGCAATAACCCTAATTTTCATCGCTTACGTATCGGAATCGGTCATCCGGGCGATAAAAGCAAGGTTGTCGGTTTTGTATTAGGTAAGCCCCAGTCGGCCGAGCAGAAGCTCATTGATGATGCGGTAGACGAAGCGGCGCGCTGTACCGAGGTCTGGCTAAAAGACGGCCTAACCAAAGCGACCAACCGTTTACACGCCTTTAAAGCACAATAAGTGCTCAGGTATCCGTTAGCCTACCCTGTTTCAGCGGGAAGGATGACGTGCATACGGTAATTTTTCCGTATCACGTGTATAATAGGCAAAGTTATTTACTTTTCTACAATCTGTTTTATATAACAGGTTGAAAATCAAAAGATTAAGGTGATTTAAACATGGGATTCAAATGCGGTATCGTTGGTTTGCCAAACGTAGGCAAATCCACCCTGTTCAACGCGCTCACCAAAGCGGGTATTGAAGCGGCAAACTTCCCGTTCTGTACTATCGAGCCGAACACGGGTGTTGTCCCGATGCCCGATCCGCGTCTGGATCAGCTGGCTGAAATCGTCAAACCACAGCGTATCCTGCCAACCACCATGGAATTCGTTGATATCGCGGGCCTGGTTAAAGGTGCATCGAAAGGTGAAGGTCTGGGTAACCAGTTCCTGACCAACATCCGTGAGACCGAAGCGATCGGCCACGTTGTTCGTTGCTTTGAAAACGACAACATCATCCACGTAAATAACAAAGTGGATCCGGCTGACGATATCGAGGTTATCAATACCGAGCTGGCGCTGTCCGACCTTGATACCTGCGAACGTGCTATCCACCGCGTACAGAAGAAAGCCAAAGGCGGTGACAAAGACGCTAAAGCTGAGCTGACCGCGCTGGAAAAATGCCTGCCACACCTGGAAAACGCCGGGATGCTGCGTTCTTTAACTACGTTGACCGATGAAGACAAAGCCGCCATCAAATACCTGAGCTTCCTGACGCTGAAGCCGACCATGTATATCGCCAACGTCAACGAAGACGGTTTCGAAAATAACCCGTATCTCGACAAAGTGCGTGAAATCGCAGCTAAAGAAGGTTCCGTAGTGGTAGCCGTTTGCGCCGCCGTGGAATCTGATATCGCCGAACTCGACGATGCCGACCGTGACGAATTTATGGCTGAGCTGGGTCTTGAAGAACCGGGCCTGAACCGCGTTATCCGCGCCGGTTATGAGCTGCTGAACCTGCAAACTTACTTCACCGCTGGCGTGAAAGAAGTCCGTGCATGGACTATTCCTGTTGGCGCTACCGCACCACAGGCAGCCGGTAAAATCCACACTGATTTCGAAAAAGGCTTTATCCGTGCTCAGACCATCGCGTTTGAAGACTTTATTACTTATAAAGGTGAGCAAGGCGCGAAAGAAGCCGGCAAAATGCGTGCGGAAGGGAAAGATTATGTCGTTAAAGATGGCGATATTATGAACTTCTTGTTCAACGTCTAAATATCCGTTCTCTCATGAGATTTCACGCAATCTCATGAAAACAAAAAATCCACGCTAATGCGTGGATTTTTTTATACCCCCGATAACCGCGAAACAGAGTCTCTGCGTCTGGTTTGAGAATATGTATATTTAGCCTCAGGCTTTAGCTCTGGACGAATGCAAGGCCAGTACTCTTTCCATGCCTGTATCAGCGAATGAAGTAAATTAATATTCCTGGCCCCAAGCTTACGTAAAGCATTAACCTTATGCGCACTGAACGTTTTTCTGTTAATACACATCAGCACTTTCAATTCGTCTTCATTAGGTTCGCCAAACATTATCTTAATTACCCATTCATCTTTGGGGCTTAAACGCAGGCTTAATGTTTTATTGATACGTTGGGTTGACAGGCATTTAATATATTCATTTATGGATGCATCACGCGCAATACGATAATCACAACAGTACAACATGGCACGATAGGGATCTGATATCCTGTACTTTTGTAATTCACTGGCGTAAAAGATATAAACATAATGCTGCCCAGCATCAAAAACGATAAGATCATCAGCATTAATAATAGATATCTGCTTAGTAAGGGATTCCATCGCAGAGATAAAGTAATTATCCTTAGAAATAATCTTCACACACCCATCCATTTTTGAATACAAAAAGTCGACATCCTTGTCCGTTCAAAAGCAATTTCCCACGCTACATGAGTGATTACCACTTTCTGGAGGTAATTTGATAACAAAAGTTATCAATCTTCCTACGCAATCTTTGCTCAGAATTTAGCATAGAGCAATGAACACTCTCTATCAAAAAACGCCACTCACTCTATTAGTACTGTGTCAAAATTAAAGTAGCTGAGGCAGTAAATGCCCCCGTTGAAACATCCTCAAAACTTAATGAGGCCGGTTTAACGGGAGTAAAACTTAATGGTACGGTAGCGCTACCGTTGGTCACACTCAGCCTCTGGCTGGCGCCGTTGCTGACCGCCTGGCCATTCCAGAGCATTTCTACGCCCAGATTATCATTGCTGGTTTTAATCGCCTTATTATTCCATGAGGGCGATACCAGACTCATTTTGACATCAAAATCCACCGCATGTGCAGCATCGCAAATAATATTGAAATCCTTAACTATCGTTTGCGATGATGTGCCACCGGAGACAATATCCCCGCGCTCTATCTGCCCCAAATTCACATTGAAGGTTGAGCCTGATAAAACACTACAAGTCGAGGTATTAATATCCGCGTCATTTGCCGCAAAGAACGTCCACGTATAGTCGCGTCGATCACCGTGGTTATTCGTTTGTACAAATCGTATGCTGCCAAGATTATCACCCGCTTTGATATGAATTTCCTCCCCTAATGAGGTCAATTCAAAGTAAAGCACCACCGGTAATTGCCGTGATTCACCGTCGTCTAAATCAAAAATCTTTGTCTCAGATACCGGAGCAAGATGATCAGTGCCCGAAATCGTCACGCCATATTTAAGGTTTTTAAAAATACTGCTATTCAGCTTTACCCCATCGTTCGCCAGCCACATGGTATCTATCCATCCTCCCTGCCCCGCCGTATTTTTACAGGTAATTTGCGGAGCCAGATCGACAATTCTATTTTTCCCAGTGCTGACATCTGAGCTAATATTAACGTTGATATCGGCATTTCCACCTTGCCAGTCAATAGACGCACATTCATAGGCCGACGCGGTCATGCTTTGCAGCAGCAGAATCGTCAGCCACGGCCATTTCATCTTCATGTGATTTCCTAAGGATAATTAAGCTCGAAAGTCGCCAGCGCACTAAAAGTTCCGCGACGTAAGGTATGGTTTGCTAACGCACTCGGTTCCCCCATCACGTAGCCATTAAGTTCCAGGACGCTATCGCCGCTTTGCAATGAGAACGCGGGCACCGTCTTATTAAAAGGCAAAGGCGTGCCGTCCGGCAGCGACATGCCAATAGCCAGCCCGCTGTTGGCAGGAGAAGTCACGGCTAACAGGCCGGTAAGCTCCGTGCTTTCGGCCCCCTTAAACGTCACTTCCACCTGGGAACCCAGCGTGAGGTCGCACTCTTTGAGTTTGATAACAAAGGGCTGTGCATGGGTACGGGTATGCAAATAAAGATAGGTGTCTATCACCGTGCCAAAATCGAGGGTTATCGCACTTGAGGTGGGGTCGAGTTCGCAAGGATCGGCAACCAGTTGCCCGTCAAAGTGCAGATTATTGCTAACCTCTTTTACTGTACCTCCCACCGCTTGGGTCGCTTGCGCCGCCATAAGCAGTAATAGGCCCAACGCAACGCGTCGCTTGCTGATGGTATTCATGCCGCTCTCCTTATAGATATTCCGCCAGCAACGTCGCGGTGGCGCTGAACGCACCTTCCCCCAGCTCGCTGACATTGGGATCTTTCACCGGCACCGCTTCAAGCGTGGGTGGATTTTGATAGGTGATATCCAGCGCTTTGTTAATCTCAAACGGTTGGCCATTCTGGAGAATCTGGATAGCCAGTCCCGTGGCGTTGGTACTGAGCGCGCTGGTATCAAACGAGGCGGCATTGCCTTTCACGATCATGGTTAACCGCCAGGTCGGGTCGATATCATCGCAGACCAGCTGATAGCTAATGGTCTGTTTATAACGCTGCCCATCGACCTTATGGACGCCAACATTATCGAAATGAATACTCAGATCACGGTCGTTATTGATATGACAGGGGTGGATTTTCAAGGTGCCATGAAATGCGATGTCGCTGCTGTCTCCCGTGGCCACGGCAAGCGCTGGCCCCGCGCTGCTCAGGGCCAATACAAAAAGTGCACCGCGCAGAGACCGTCGATTGATGATGGTGTTGTTCATCTGT
The DNA here is from genome assembly GCF_044745165.1 of Kluyvera sp. NPDC087067. Lineage (NCBI taxonomy): Bacteria > Pseudomonadati > Pseudomonadota > Gammaproteobacteria > Enterobacterales > Enterobacteriaceae > Kluyvera > Kluyvera sp. NPDC087067. The sequence goes on from NZ_JBIUZS010000001.1 coordinate 1,107,596, forward strand.
TCGCCTCAGTTATAGGCCACTTTCAGGGTTGCAGTCGCGTTAAACTCTTGACCATCCTGAAACCGGGCGCCGTTTTGTTTAACCAGTACCGCATACAACGAAGGCGGACTCGCATTATTAAAATCAAACCACTGGTTAAGCTGCAGGGGCGCACTGCCATTTTGCAATTGTATGGTCAGTCCGCTGACATCCGTTATAAGCTTGCTGTTATCTCCGCTCGCTGCGGTACCAGCCATCTGCATCTGTATGGTTTTTCCATCCGGGTCGCCCTTACAGCTCACCTGATAAGGGATCATCTGGCGATAGGCCGTCCCGACGATCTCATTGATGTAAACATCGCCAAATTCGACCTTAATAGGATCGCCGTTTGAGAAAGTGCAGGACGCTGTGGCGATGACCTCACCGGTCAGGCTAATAGTGACATTGCTGGCCCCCGGCCCGGCAACCGCGTTTGTGGCCGCCAGCAGCATCAACATGGCCGTGCTGTGGGAAAGGGACTTCATAAACCGTTCCTTAGTCATAATTAAGTTCGAACCCCACCGTTGCGCGCCATTCGCCCGAGGTTAATGCTTGCGCCGTGCGTTCCGGCTGCACGCGGTAGATCAACGCATCGTTACCCGGGACAGCGAATTGCGGCGCACCGCGCTGCCCGAGACGAATATCGCGGCCAGAACTGTCGCTGATACGCAGCCCCATCCCGGTGATGCCCTCCACCTTAATCAGCTCAGGCGTATCCGCATCTGCGGGGGCGATAAACGTCACACTGACCATGGGTTGATAACGGTCCCAGAGGTGATTGCCCGTGCGTTGATCGAGCATATCGCCACCGATATGAACGCAATCACGCAGACGCAGGACGAAGGTTTTTGCCTCACCTCGTGAACCAACCTTGCTAAGAACCTGTGTCGGGACCCGCCCAAGCGTGACTTCCTGATTTTGCGAAGCCATATCAAGGCGGCACGCCCCCTCTACGAACTCGCCGTATACGTACAGCTCGCCATGCTCCCCTTCCACATTCCAGTTGTCCGGGTCAGCACAGGCCACTGAGGGCAGCCCCATGGCGCAGGTGATAAGCAGCGCCGCAATCCCTTTTCCCGGCCTCACCCTCCGGTGTCCTTTACCATTAATCGTTTCGATCATCGTCATCGCGCTTATCCGGCCTTACTGTCCGCAACACGGCACACGCTCTGCTGGCAGCTAAATATCAACTTTGGCCGGCCGCCATAATCGTTAATCCAGGTCAAAACCGGCTTATCACCGAGCGTTCCTGCCTTCACGCTGAGCGGTGATTCGCTGAACGGCGCAATCATCACCGGATCGAATCCGGTCACCGGTTTACCGCCGAGTTGGGTGTAAGCGGCGGCCAGCGTCACATAATAGGGACTGGGATTACTGACGCGATAACCATCACTCTTGCGGGTTAAAAGCAGTTTTTTCTGCCATAGATCCTGGGCGTTACCGCGACTGAGCTGGAGCGCGGCAGGACGATAGAAAAGTTTAATTCGCGTTTGCAGCGCTATCTGAAGGGTATTGGCTTTGCTGCTCTTAGGTGGAATTTCCCTTAAGTTAAAATAAAAAATTGACTCTCTATCCTGCGGCAAGGACTTTGCATCATCGGTAAGCTGCAGTTTTACCTGGCCTTTAGCCAAGGATTCCACCCGCTGTAATGGCGGTAACGCCGCGATCGGCCCGTTGATTTTGTTACCTGATTCATCTTCAATCCATGCCTGCGCCAGATAAGGCAACGCTTTGTTTTGGTTGGTGATGTTCAGACTCATCGATTTGTTCCCGCCGTCAAAAACCGCACGCGTGCGATCGAGCGTAACGGCAGCTTGAGAACCGTGGCTTACCAGTGCGCAGCTCAGGGCCGCGCCTGCCATTTTGGGCAATAAATGATATTTCATACAGAGATACTCACTATTATTGGCCCGCCGAAAATACGCCGGGCCACTTGTTGTCTCCACGGTTGCGGAGAGTTGAGGTGTTATATTTGCGGCGCGCAGGTTAACGGCATAATACGGTTACCTGTTGGTAAAGGTTTTGGCAGCACGATTGCGCACTGCGTTTGCCCATCCCATATCACCTTCATGCTGTCTCCGGCCACCATCCCCGTTAGCCATACCAGTCCATCGTCGTCAACGATCCCCGCCTGACTATCGTGGCGGCTGACCACAGCCGCGCCAAATGGCACTGCGCTGCCATCCGGTAGACGCAATCGCACCATCGCCTTTTGTCCGGCGATCATGCCAAAACGGCGGAATCCGATAGCCCCTTCCGTGAGCGTTCCCTGCACAACCGAACGGGTGGCTTCAACGTCATCAGCAAGATCGTTAACATCTACGCTGACGCTGCTGCGATAGCCATTGCTGATGTCCGCCACTACCGCCTTACCGAAACGGTTGGTCTGGGTGCCCGCGCCATATCCGCGGATGGGTACCCCGGCTATGCCGCCGGTATCGACCATCATGCGCGTCCCGCCCATACTGCTGACCCGATGCATCGCCACACCTTCTGCCGTCGCCGTGAGCCCTCCCTGGATAGCGCCCCCCAATGAACGGTAGCGCCCCTGTTCATAGGTGGTATTGACTGTGAGTTCCGCGACGTCACCTTTATGGGTAAAGTACCCGCTACTGGTTCCCCGTCCCTGCGGGGCTACACCGGCTTTAAGTCGATAACTGTTGTTCAGATCGATGCTGTCGAAATAACCGACCGTTGCGCCATTACCAGAACTTCCCGCCTGACCATCGACGCTAAATGTTCCGCTATTCCCCCACGGCACCGTGAGGCTAAGATAAGCGCCATCGTCACGAGTATGGTTATAGAAGGTGCGATAGGCCGATAAATTCAGGCCGAGATTTTTCAATCGTCCCACATCAAAAAAGCGGGATACCGAAAAGTTGTAGGTTTCGTTATCCGGTCGGTCCCAGTAGGTCTGATGGCTATAGTTCATGTAGGCACTTAGCCCGAGCTGACGAAACTGTTTATTGAAGGCAATGGTGTACAGCTCCTTATTGTTATTACCTGCAATACCGTGATAACGCGCGTTGAGAAACTCAGACATATTCATAAAATTACGCTGCGAAAAGCGATAACCCGCAAAGGTGACCTGGCTGTCATATTCATCAAAGCGTTTGGAGTAGCTAAGACGCCATGAGCCGCCGGTTTTACTACCATCGCGTGGCAGCACGGCGCGCGATTCCGTCAAATCAAATGAGACCGCGCCGAGCGCCAGCAGATCGCGCCCGATCCCTGCAGACAGCGCATTATATTCATCTGCCAACAGGCTGCCGCCGTACAGTGACCAGCCGTTATTCACGCCCCATGAAAATTCACCCGTCACAAATCCCGGTCCAAGGCTGTTGTGGCGGTAGTCAGACGGTTTACCCATTGCCAGCTTGTAACGCACCATTCCCGGTCGGGTTAAATAGGGAATATTGGCGGTATCCACCTGGAAACGGCGAACGGTGCCATCTTGTTCCTCAATGGCGACATCCAGCGTCCCTGAGACCGCCGTATTCAGATCCTGAATACGAAACGGCCCTGCCGCGACGGTGGTTTCATGAAGGATCCGTCCCTGCTGGCTGATAGTGACTTTGGCGTTGGTTCTGGCGACACCCACCACCTCCGGCGCATAGCCGCGGAGGTTGGGCGGCAGCATGGTGTCATCCGATTCCAGGCTGCCTCCCGTATAGCGAAAACTGTCAAACAGACCGGAGCTGAGATAGTTTTCGCCAAGCATCAGTTTCGCCTTCAGCGCAGGCAGCGCGCGCCAGGCGTAATATCGACTCCACGCCCACTCTCGCTGCTCCTCCTTATAGGTTCCATCGCTATGGCTATAGCGTCCCTGCCAGTCGGCACGTACCCGCCAGCCACCGAGGTTGAAGCCGGTCGTTCCATTTCCGGTCAGCGACTTCATCTCACGACGATTTCCCGTCGCATAACGAGAGGATTGTCCGTTGAGGTTATAATCGAAAATCGCCCCACCGATGCCCTCATCCCAACTCCCCGGTGGATCCCAGTTCTCGGCGGTGTACTCGAGATACGCCTGGGGAATACTCAAGTAAAGCGTGTTACTGCCAAGATCCGCGCGCGCACTCGCTCCAGGCAGACTGGCCAATATTAGACAGGTATCCTGGTGCCACCACGTCAGCGAGTTCTGCACGGATGATTTAAGTCCAAACTGCAAAACCAGTTCAGGAGTCAGGCAAATTTCACTGCCCTTTGGGTCATCATCAGGGGCCAGAAAGGTCAACGGCTGTTCCGGCAACTCTGTTTTATTCAGGCGCACGACCATCTGGTACTTTCCCGGCATAATAAAACCCGCGCGAGAAAACTGACTCAGATCGATTTTCGCCCGATCGCCCACATCCAGTACGTCGGTATTGAACTGGATAGCTTCAGCTGCGCTTGCTGTGCCAGACACGCCCTGTACAGCAAGCGCGACCAGCATCGCAATGCCCGAATAGTTAAAAACTTGCCTCATCAAAAATAATCCAGTTTGAAGCGCACCGTCGTCTGATAGGCTCCAGCCCGCAGCTTTTGATGGTTGCCCACCAGACGTAGACTGTAATCAAGACGCATGGTGCCCGGCTGTATCAGTCCCTCAGAAGAGGCGATACCCGGTTGTATGCGGTTGCCCGCTGCATCCATAATTTCCAGGCCAATACCCCGAGCTTCTCCGCGTAGCGCGAACAACGAACCATCGGTGATAGCCCCATCGAATGTGACGCGAAAATGTGACCAGTCAGGATGGTTTGGCAACATCGGCTCCAGCGCGCAGTTCTCGAGATGAATGCTGAACGTTTTGGATGGCCCAACGCCGGTACTGATAATTTGATCCAGCGGCAGCGTGATAAGATCAATAACTTGATCGCGGCTATCGACCTTAATGGCACAGGGCGTATCAATAATTGCCCCCTGCATGCTGACCTTTCCATGCCCCTGATCGCCAACATCGGCCGCCAGTGTGCTTACGGAGAAAAAAGACAGCGTCAGCCACAACAGCCGCAAAGGCGTGACAAATGAAGCACTACGATTCATAGATATCCCGCGTGTAAAATCGTACCGAAAATGCGTAAGGCCAGACTCGGCTTACTGGTAGGCCAGGGTAAAGTTAGCCACCGAGCTAAAGTCGCCCGGCACTACGGAGGCGGAAGCGCCGTTTCCTTGCAAATAGGCGGCATAGGTCAGAGTGTTATCACCCTGCTGTGTTTTCGTGGCGGAACTCGGTGTCCCAAGCGGAATATTGGTACCTTCATCATTGGTAATAGCGATTGCCGCACCTTTAGCTGTACCAATCAGCGCCAGGTATCCCGGCTGGGCGGTGGACTCTGGTCCGGTGAAGGTGATCGTGACCGTTTTATCTGTGAGGCCAGAGAGATCGCAGCTTTCCAGTTTGATATCAAAGGTTCGTGGACGAGACTTCCCGCCATTCATCAGTGCCTTATTAGAAATTTCGCCAAGCTCAACTGTTTGCTCTATGGTCTCAGGGGTAATTGAACACGGGGCATCAATAATTGCTCCGGTAAATGTGATGTTGCCATGCCCCTGGTCTCCCGCTTGTACATGACCGGCAAGCACTGTGGTCGTAAGGCCAACAGCTAAAGCCCATTTGGTTAATTGCATCTTTGTTCATTCCAGCAAAAGTAAATAGATATCACTAATACTTGCCTCGTCCGCATAGCATTAGTGACCCATATAGAATTATGTGGGCTTAATCTACTTAATTTTTAAAACCACAACTTTCAAAAAACGATACCAATAATATATCTTCACTTGGTAAAAATCGTTTTTTACAAGAGATACCCAGGATTTTTCATTTTATAATTCAGGGCCTGGCCAGGTGATAACAAGAGACAAACTGCAATAACGCCATACTAATATGGCTCACCATACAACAATTGGGATGACAATCTTGATAAACGTCGAGAAGATAATACTGGAATTGTTTTAAAGAAAGGAGGGCAAGAGAATACATTGTGCTAAAGCACAGTCGGTATACTTTGGTTTTGTAACCTTTTTTCAGCGCTTCCGCTGTCTTCTGGCATGCGTAAGTAAAAGAGGAGCCGTTTTAACCAATTCCTTTTGACAACAGCCGTCAGAAGGAGAACTAATGGTTTAATATCTAAGTATCTTTATGTGTTTATGAGGCCTCAAAATTATTGAGACCCCATAAATAACATAGTATCATTTATACATTGTAAATAGAATTAATCGAAATTTTTAGTTCTCTCTTTTACAGTGCCAACTATAAATACATCTAATATTATTATGAATAACCTCTAACTCAACCAATATAATGGCAGTCTGCTTTATAATATGTCAAGCTTAACGACAACCAACATGAAGTTGAATGTTAATTATATAGAGGGACAAGCATCATCATTCATAATTATAAATTCACATCATCACGATACCATCATAATAACATTGAGAAATTAATAATCATTATAGGTTACAAGCAATGAATTTAATTTCCTGAGGTTTTCTCTCCACTGCATTAGGTATATGTACTGGGCGATTATCATTCAATGTTGACTGAACCTCATCATAGCAGTAAGCAATAAAATCACACTCCCCCTTCATTTTTTCAAAGGTATGAGTAAAATTCTGAGCTTTTTTTAGCTCCCCTCTGCTGACATAAATTAAAGCGAGTACGCCCTTCACAATTGATGTAAAGCAAGAACGTGTCAACAATAGTCTATCACCAATTTCAAAAACATTAGAATAGTCACCCATCAGATAATAAATAATAAGTGATAATATCTTCGCAGAAGAGGACGTCTTGTTTAGGTCAATACAGATATTATTCATGCGCAATGCATTATAATAATCACCATTGATGGCAAGATAACAGGCGTAATAGTAATAGACCTCCGCCATCCCCGGGTATAGTAGCAGCGCGAGTTTGAATTTTTCCGCAGCCGTATCCCTATCGTCAAGCACTCCCTGCAATGCTAAAGCAATAGCTTTATTTGGCTCCCGGGATGCCATCTCCTTAAAAATATAGTTTATCTCATCACGTAAATACGAATATTTTATAATTCCAAGATTAGCAATTGAGAAGTAAATTGCAATGGCCTCATGAAAATTATTTACATATTGCTTTCGATGCCCATCATCCTGACAGATAATATCCAGATGTTTTCTCAACAGATGAGTGGAGTATTGCTGCTGCATTTCTCCTGCTATTATTTCACTGCCGATGTCAGATGCAGGAGTTGGGATATTGTCATCTTTTATTACTATACCAATCTCGGAGAGCAGAATGGTGATCATCTTAAAGATAGCGTGAAAATTAAGATGATGATCCCCTGTCAGCGTGACGCCCTCACGACCCAACACAGAATGATCGTGAGCTCTGACGAGTTCCAGTCTGATAATACAGTTATCATCAGAATAGACTTCTGCACCTGTGATGTAAAAATCGGCATTTGATTTTTCAATAGCTAATAAAAAATCACTATAGTCCCGATAAGCTCGTGTAACGAATGATGAAATCACATGCATTGATGCAGAACTGTCCATTTTTATTCGTTGTAATCTTTCTACCAGCATATCATGAAGCGATATAGATAATTTATTATTCTCCATTTCAAATGGAAATAACGCAATACTGGGGTTACCTGAATTATCAGCTCTTGGCACTGGCGCAGGTGCGTCATCGTAGCAGGCATCATCATCAACTACCTGCACATCAGCGACAAAACGATATCCTTTGCCATAGACTGTCTCAATAAAACGTTTGCTATCAGAGTGCCCTAAAATGCGTCGCAGAACATAAATACAGCGTGTCAGTGACTCATCAGAAACAATCCCCCCTTTCCATACCAGCTGAACGAAATCCTCCTTAGTGACAATATCATTCGCACGTTCCAGCATTAGCCTTAGCACCGCACTCTCCTTTGGGGCCAGGGTAATCTCATTCATTTCATTGTTGATAAGACGTCCATATCGAAACTTAAACCCTTCAAATTTGTAACATACAGAATCCATAAAAATTCCTTTTACTGTGAAGATAAAAATCCCAATATAGTCTAAAGTTAATCTAAAAAGATTTGATTGAAACAATAACTCTCGTTATTACAAGCGTTTTATAACAGATAAAAGGACAGCTCAATTCGTCATGTGTGTTGTTTTTTAACATACCCATATAATAAAAGAAAGGGAAGAAACACATTAAATGATAAAACTTGAGTCAATATTTAAGAATTCCGTGTAATTATGGAGTATAGATATCAGGCGATTTCTCGCTCCCGCAGCCAACATATGAATAAACGGCTTTTTCCCAGTTCTTCGCTATTGGAAAGCCTCTCTCTGCATCCTTAGAAGCAGAAAGCAGCATATAATCTGGCCGATAGGTTGGAGCACCAGAGGCAATGAGAACCTCACATAATTTTTTCTTTTTAGCAGCATCTGACATAGTAGCCTGAAGGTGCCGCCAGAAATTATTTCGTTGGTTATTATCAAGTGCATCAATACTTTCTTTGAGCAATCGGCTGTGCATAGAACGCGCATACTGCGTTTCAACCTGAACAGCATCATACCATGTTGAACTCCCTGCCCGAGCGTATAGATATATCGCATCACTCCATGATTCCCTGGCAATGCAAGTATTCATATTCTCATACAGGGCCGCCGGCAATACGCTATTAATTTCCCCTTCACTGCTGACGCAACGATATACCGGGACAACAATTTTTTTCTGATGCTTATCTGTTAGCGTTCTATTGTGTGAGAGTGATTGACAGCCGCCCAACAAAATAACACTAGCAGCAATACTGAGTCTTATACACCACAATTTACCATTCGGCATTTTCATCTTCATTAATTCCATCGGATAAGAGAATGCTTTGTTTCCACTCTTCATACATCATCAGGAAGCCGAGATTCATGTCAGTCTTCGACTCACCCATCGTTTCATCGAGGCTTTTAATTTGCTCGGCGTAGCTTTGCAACTCCACTCCTTTGTTGTTACTACTAATTCCATTAATATTGTTCATCTGATAATTCCTCCAAATCTTCTTCGGGTAACGATGGATATAATAAACTCAACTGCTCATGGAGATACCTGACGGCTTCATTAGATATTTCACGTGTTCGCTCAGCAAGTGTATATTTTGATGTCAGCGTCTCAATAGTGTCATTAACAAACTCTTCAGGATAAAACTCTGCCAGTCTGTTATTATATTTAAATACAAACCGAGGTTCTTCGTGAAATTCAAAAATCACGGCCCCGGAGTACTGTTTTTTAATCGCCTGTGCAAACCTCTCCTTTAGTCTTCGATTGGCGTAAGGCATAAGTATATGCAATGGTAAAGATTGATCACTTTTATCAATCCCTTCGGCCCAATGCTCAACCACTTTAATATTAAAGTCATCTTCACTGATGATGTCAGATAAAAGTGTTCTTAAATCATTTCGTAACTTAATCTCCATTTCATGAGCATTTTGTTCACTGTTATCAATGTATTGACAAACCGAACCAAGAGACATCACGAGCCCCTGTTCGAAGCCCGCCATGTATGATTCACGGCGAATCCGTTCGCATTCCGCTTCAGCCTCTTTAATTATCCTGCTGGCATTATTTTTTGCCTGCGCAATAATGTCACGTGACCGTTTGATCAAGGATAATTTAGCTGCAGGCAATAACACTCCTTCAGCAACATCTCGAAAAATAATATCATGCGGCTCGTTTTGCATGCTGAATAGCCATCCTTAATAGCAGTTCATCACTTTCGTTATAAATTTCATAATCTGAAGTCGACGGTGAGGAAGAAAAAAGCAATGGGATCCTTTCACGTATTGATAACGATAATGAACAACTGAATTTCATTGCTTCCTGGCAGGCCAATTGGGCTAACTCCTCACCAGTTAATCTCTCATGACCATGACTTTCTGACTCGGTAAGGCAAGACAACGCAAATTGCTGAGTCACCTTATCCAGTTTTGCAATCAAACCACTACGCGCCAGCTTTGCCCGATGACGATGGCAGGCAGCCATTAATGCCGCACCGGGCAACAACGCCCAGTGCGAAATAATAAAACGTTCACGGCTATTATTAAGATCGACACAACCCGTCGATAACTTAAACTCCTTTAAAAGTATGTCATTCAATACAGATTGACATCTCACCGACGAAAAATTCTCTATTGCCGGAAATCGATGGGGATTAATCCAGGATACAGGGTCATAAAGTATCCGCTGTGCTTCAGCGTACATTTTCCTTCCCTTCAGCCCTTGAAGACGTTTGTTCTGAAACCGCTACAGCGCTCTGAGCTTCGGGGTTTACTTTAGCCTGCTTTCCACCAGTTTCCTGATGCTCGCCTCTATTCCCATTGAGCATAGAATGCTTGCCTAAAGCCGAGGCCAACGTATGACCTTTCCTTTTGAACATCAACGCAGCAATTAATACAAAACTCACTGCCAGCATGGCCACGATAAATAACCAGGATATCAATGATGGCGAGCGATCGGGCGCAATGCCCGGCGCTATCCGTTGAACGCTATCGACCTTAGATAAAATGACCGAAATATTATCGTATTCCACATCTTCGAAGCTGTTCTTCAAAAAACGTTTCACATCCCCAACTAAAAGCGAGGTATCCGTGATCTGATCATCGTAATTGAGCAAAGACGATAAATGGATAGGTTTTTTCCTGCTATTTCCCTCCCCTGCGTCGATATCATAGCTAACGTGGACCCGGGCTGAAACCACTCCTCTAATGGCTAACAGCGACTGGGCCAGACGTTGCTCAATCCCAGAATACAGTCTGACCTTTTCCGCTCGCGGAGACGACACAAGAGAATCAGCAGGGAACATCTGTGCAATTTCGATCTCCGGTTGTCTGGGCAGACCATACATTGCCATAAGATCAACTGCCGCTGCGAAATCCCGAGCATTTACAGAAACGGTAAACCCCTCTTTGGCCGTGCTGATTTTATCCGCCATAATATTATTACGCTGTAATAGAGCAATAACCTCATTAGCCTGATTCTGCTCAAGGCCTTTGAGTAATTGCTCATCCTTACAACCTGTAAGAAGCAAGACTGTTAATGGCAAAAACAAATATGATTTTTTCATTATCAAGAACGCAGTAGAGTCTCAACCGCGCTAACGCCTTTGCGAGTTAAGGTGCTGATCATAGAAACCTGCAGGTTATAATCTGATGTCCGCTGCTGTAGCCTGAATAACTCTGCAGGATCTGATGTCACTTTCGATTGCTGTAGTTGGTTAATCACATCATTTTGTTCATTTTCAAATGTCGTTGACGTTTTTGCATAGGCTTGAATCATCCGAGCTTCCAATGTCACAGATGTCGGATCCGACATAGAAATATCTTTTGATTGTCCAGCGAAAGCCTCGATAGGATTAACAGTGATGCTCATAACATTAATCTCTTATTAACGGAAGTTAGTAATAATTGCTGAAGCGACATCTTTATATACTTTAACCACGTTGGACTGAGCATTACGATAAAGTGTATACTCTGACAAGCGTGACTGATATTTCGCCAACAGTTCAGGGTTTGACGGATCGCCAGTCAGGTTTTTAAGCGCTTCGTCCAGTTCAGTATTCAGATTAATTACGCCGGTATCAAACGTCCCTGACATGTCGGATAAAAAGCCATCCCAGTTGGTAACCGGATTTACATCACTCATTTCATAGTTCCTTTTTTATATTACGTGGAAAATACCAATGCCCTGGAGATAACTTAACATAGCCGCGATCTCCATATTTGTATGACTTGCCTTTAAGCCAGTCATCTTTAAGCTCCATAGCAAACTGTACATACTCCCCTTTCCATATTTGAGAGTAGTGGGTGATAAATATTTTTAATCTTTCAAATTCGCCATCGTCGAGCGCTCCACGAATAACCAGCGTCACACTATTGCTATTTTTAACTTCCGTAAAGGAGAGCGATAATTTTTCCAGACCATCGATGGCGAGGCGGCGAATGCTTTGATCTGAAATACTATTAACTGAAACACCAGTAGCATAATTAATATTTTTGGCAATTGAATCAGTAAACCTTTTCATTTCTGCTGGCGACAGTTTCGTTCGCTCCGCGCTCACCTCTACAATAGGATGTTCGGGATTATCAAGTCTGACACGATGGATCTTGACCTGTGGCCAGTTGCTTTCTATCCATTTACCGATACGTTGTGCTTCATTATCAGTAGTCAGAATCTTAGTGCGATACGGCGAAGGTGTTCGAATCATACTCTGAATGGCCCATTGTGCGGCACTTTCGCTTTCAGAGAGGATATAGATGATATTGTCCTTGCCATAAATAATATGATAGTCACCTATCTTATTATCTAAAAATTCAGCGACGGAAGTAATTTGACGCTGAGTTTCGTTAAGATAAGAATATCCGGCAGCAGAGACGCAGCCAATAATGACTAAAGCCGCAGCCAGTTTCCACCAAGGGCTTTTGCCGTTGGTTATTTTGACATCATCTTTTTGGGTATCATCATCATCGTGAGACTGTTGGTGCGTATAATCTGTTAACAGCTCGTCGGCAAAAATATCCTTTTCATCTCTCCAGCATACCTTTTGCTCACCGATAACAATCAGTTTATTCGCAGAAATTTCTTTTTCAGTCGTACCTTCAGCCTCTAATGTATGTAAAATTAAGGGCTTATCTTTATCCTCTGGTACAAAGATCTCAAAATTTGGCGATGGCACACTACACGGGATATAAATCGTGTTGTCGGGGGTAATGGTTCCCTGATGTTGCTGCTTAATATCATCTGCAGGACAGACGATGAATATAGTTCTCCCCGTCGTGAGTGTGAACTCACAGCCACGTAGAGAACCATTAATCAAACGAACTACAACTTTTCGCGCAGAAATATCGTTTTGTTTTTTTTCCAGCATAATAAGTTTTTATGACCCTGTGAAAAATGACAGGCAACTAACCCATCAATCATGTCACGATAGTACTGTGAGAACCCATAAACATCATGATTCAATTGTGATGGAAACATAATCAAATAACGATAAATACGATCATTTTTTCATAAAAAAAGGCACTATGCAGAACTGCCATAGTGCCTTTTGATTACGCGATAAAATATAATTACAAAGCTGTCTTAGATATTTTTTCGCCTTCTGACAGTGTAACCACGATGACGTCCTTTAAGTAAAGCTCGTCTACCGTACTGGAAAGGTAAATAATACGTCAATAAATGGCTTTCAACTCCGGAAACCGACCGAATGACAGGTATCACGTGCAGTAGCTTTTCTTTGCGTAATGGCGGAAGCGCATGCTCATCGATAAGTTCATCATCATCTATCTTATAATTAACCAGATTCTGATAATCACATACGTTCTTCCTGAACATATTAGTAGGAATCCCTCCTTTTACGCTTTCTAATTGCGTCAAAAAATACCGACACGAATACGAAAAAACATTCACTGAGCTGTGATAGCGATAATCGGCAGAGGTGACTGCATTGATATTCATCCTCCCCCCTATTTAAACGTTAGCACTCACAAAACGATATATATCTTCCACGCGTTCTACTTTGCTAATGTCTTCTTCTGTATACGCAATGGAATAGGTCTGTTCAATTGCAACAAAGATATCAAGCATTGATAATGAGTCGGCCAAAAGGTCATAATACATATCTTTATCTTTAGTCACCTGATCAATATCGCAACATAATGCTTGCGCAATAATATTATTGACAGTACCTACAACGTCTTGTTCAATTTTCATAGTTGTCTCTTTCAAAATGGCGCGAAGTGAACTATTTTTTCACCGTGGTTTTTGAAACCCCGTTGAAATTTGGCATCGCCTGCGAGGAACCGCGACTCCCTATAAACGATGACGAATTGTTCATCTTCTCAGGAGTCATTTTGCTAGCCTGTTTTCCATCCAGACCCTGCCAGTACGTACCCTGACGATTCAGCTGGCCTGGTACATCCTGATTTGAACGGCGAACTTCCGTCGGATTCGCGGGATCAATCGAGGATCCAGCCCCACCGATAGACGAAGAGCGTGTAGTCGCCGATGGTGCAGAATTAGTCGTCACACCGCGAGTTTGCTCACCAGCTATGCCCCGCTGCAAACTCAGATCGTTCATTGTTTCTGAACCATCTGGAGCCGTGCGAGGCGATTTGGTAGCGGCTGTCTGCATGCTGTTACCCCGCAACGCGGCCCCAGCTATCCGTCCACCGTTCATCCCCTGGAATGGTGTCCCCAGGCTGTTCAGCGCTCCCGGGCCACTCTGTGTCGTACGTCGGGCCTGTGCCGGGTTAGCACGTGCGCCAGAGGATCCTGGCCCGCCAATAAATGGCGATCCCGAAGATACGGAAGGTGCAGCGCGCGCGGACACGCCACGGGCCTGTTTGCTATCAGTTCCACGTGACGATGCGTTCTCACGGTTTTGCGTCGTTTTTCCAACCGGAGCCGTGTGTGTTCCGACTCTCTGCGACGCACCAGATGTACCCGCTGACACCGGAGTACCACTTGGCCGACCACCGTTCATCCCCTGGAACAGCGTTCCCTGGCTGTTCAGTGCCCCCGGACTCCGCTGCGACATGCGTTGGGCCTCAGCCGGATTTGCGCGTGCCCCCGAAGAGCCAGGTCCACCAATATAAGACGAGGCTGGAGTGGCGGAACGCATAGCGCTCCCTGTCACCCCGCGAGCCTGTCCGCCAACGGAGCCCTGAGATGGGCCTTCGGTGCCCGTAGCGCGCGATGTCCCGCCTGCGACCGTATTGCTACCGCCGCTCTGTGACGAACCCGGAGTCGTATTGATTGCGATGCCCTGTGACGAGCGCGAAGCACTGGTAAACGCGGGAGTCCCAGTCGTCTGGCCACCGTTCATCCCCTGGAACGGTGTCCCCTGGCTGTTCAGTGCCCCAGTACCCTTCTGTGCCGTACGTCGGGCCTCAGCCGGGTTCGCGCGGGCGCCCGAAGAGCCCGGACCGCCAATATACGATGAAGCTGTAGAGGCAGAAGGTGCAGCCTCCCCTGTCACACCGCGGGCCTGTCCGCTATCGGAGCCCTGAGACAATGTGCGATCAGGGTTTTGTGACCCCGTACTGCGCGATGTCCCACCCGGAGCCGTATTGATTCCGACACCCTGCGACGAGCGCGAAGTACTGGTAGACGCCGGAGTCCCGGTCGTCTGGCCACCGTTCATCCCCTGGAACGGTGTCCCCTGGCTGTTCAGTATCCCCGGACCACCCTGTGCCGTACGTCGGGCCTCCGCCGGGTT